>NZ_AOGX02000001.1 GCF_000332475.2 Leptospira yanagawae serovar Saopaulo str. Sao Paulo = ATCC 700523 | reverse complement strand
TAGTAGATTAATTGTCCATCCCAATTATCAAAATTTAGGATTGGGTAAAAAAATGATCAAATTTATTATAGAACATTCAATTAAAAATAATTTCGATTCCATCAGATTTGATGTTTTTAGTAAGAATAAGAATGCCTTAAACTTATACAGCCGATTTAATTGTGTAAAGAAAGGGGAAGTTCTTTTCCAGAATACAAAAGATGTTTTTTATTGCTATGAGCTATTAATATAGAATGAGGAATATTTTAAATTGCAAACTACGCATAACAGCGCCTTAACGCTTCGCTTCGGCACAAGGCCTCGCTCGGTCTGCGACACATAGGCTTCTGGCACTCCCCTTGCTTACGCAAGTGTCGTTCCAGTCCCTAACGTCCCGTCCGGGACTCAGGGCCAGCCTACGTCGTTAAGGCTAGTTCGTTATACGCCATAGTAATGAAAAATACAATATTATATAAAAAGGAAAAAATATGATTAAAAAAATTATCGGAATCTCTCTAATCTTGATAAAAATGAACTGTAATTCGATACCAGCCCTTGACACTCGCAAAACAGAGGTACAATCTTTAATCGGAAAATACTATATTGTCGAAGAACATTATCAATCATTGGAAAAAATACTAGCCACTGATTCAGAAATTGATTTCCATGAAAATGGAATTTTTCACTCTTCAAGTCCAAAAACCATTTGTTATAAAGGACAATGGAGGTTACTATCTGATAAAAAATTAGTAATCTACTGTGACAATAAAAGCATTCTTGATATCAATTTTAATTTGGATGAATCTTTAAACTCACCATTCGGCTCAATAAATGAATTTAAAAAAATCCAGATTAAAAGTATAGATTTGGAATTTGAAAATCAGCGACTTGGAAACAAAATAACTTTCGTTAAACAACAGAAAGAATTTAAAGAATATTTCAATTCAATTTTAAATGAATTAAAAATCTTAGAAAATGAAATAGCAAATTTAGAGTTAGTTTCCGAATGTAAAAATGGTTATGGAGTTGTTTTTTTTGAGGATCAAAATTATACAACTGATCTTAATGTAAAACAAAAATGCCTAACGGATGAAATAAACATATTTAATCAGAATCTGACATCGCTAAATTCATTCAGCAAATACATAGAATTTGATGAAAAACTTGATAAAATTAGGGAATCGGCTTTTATAATTAAAAATAAAAACAATAATTTCAAAATAATAGAAAATCAAAGTAAGGAAAGCTTTGAAAAAAATAGAATATATTTTACAGATTTGGATAAAATTTTTGATCTGATGGATCTCTCTGAAGAAGCTTACCAAAGTGCTCAAAGTATTAAATCAAAACGAATAAAAGAAAAAGCAGAAAATTTAGCAATCTCCCTTTTTCCAATAGGTAAAACAATAACATTTTCAAAAGAATGCCCTGCTAAAAGAATCGCAGAAAGAATTATTACAATCTCATGTTACTTCTCAAAAAGAAAAGAATTTGAAGTATTTCCTAAAAAAATAGAATTCCGATTCCAAGCTGAATCAGACATTGGCATATATCCGCTTGAAAATAGAACGAAAGACCGAATTAGTCAAATAATCGAAGAAAATAAATTAAATGAATTAACTTTAAAAATCGTAGGAGGATCTAAGTCTTTCAATCAATTAAATAAGCATGTTTCTATTTCTGCTCATTCAGTCCAAATAGATGTACAAATAATAAACATCAAATGAAAATTACTACGGCGTATAACAGCAGCTAACCGCTTCGCTTCGGGACAAGCCCTCGCTCGGTCTGCGACACATAGGCTTCTGGCACTCCCCTTGCCTGCGCAAGTGTCGTGGCCAGTCCCTAACGTCCCGTTCCGGGACTCAGGGCCAGCCTACGTCGGTTAGCCTAGTTCGTTAGCCGAAATGGCTAATTCTTTTTTGACTTTCTGAATAAAAAATAAAAATTATACTAAAGAGAACTATTGAAAATGAATATCTCATGGGCTTTTCAAAATCTAAGAATAACTCAATCAACTTCATTGTTGTTATGTTCTAAATTAGCTATACCTCTTTATGAATTCCAGGATAATCTTCTAATTTTCGGTACCAGAGATTGGGACGAAGTGGTCCAGATGGATGAGGATTATGCTAAACAATACGATACAAATGCTATTCGTAGACATTACCCTACCATTTGTTTTAATTGTCACGGATTAACTTTTGCATGTAAAAGAGGCTGGATAGACGATGCAGAAATTGCTCTAACTAACGACTCTTTTTTAAAACTAAATGATGAATCCATAGTTTTACCAGGAGATATAGTAGCTTACATTGATATTAATGATAACTCAGTTACCCATACAGGAATTGTTCTTTCATCGGAAGAAAACGGAAAAGCTGAAGAACTTCTCTCAAATAAAAAAAACTGTCTAATTGTATCTAAATGGGGTAGAAATGGTGAATTTATCCATAATCTTCATAAATCGCCATACTCGGAATCCGAATATAGAGTTGATTTCTACAGATTCAGTCGATTAAAATATTAGTTTAGGAAACAATTATGGATTTTAATTCTATCATAACCGAGCTTGAATTAGAAAAAAATGCCCATTATGTCCTGTATGGCAACAGCATTCCCCAGGAATTCAAAAGAGCACTAAAAAATGATTCAAGACAAAAAATAACTGAACAGTTAGAAATTAACCCGAGTCTTCAACCCTTTCTACTTTCTAAATTTATAGATCTACTTAAAAAAGGTACAAGCATACAATTTTATTCAGAAGGAACCGCTGCGATGTATCTAGCAGTATTTGCAGAAACGAGATCGCTTGAAATGCTAAAATCACTTAAAATGATATTACTAACACTAGATTATCATACAAATATATCCAAATTGATCTCCATTGCCATTGAAAAATTATCAGACTCTATTATTCCGCAATTAACGATAGAACAAAAAACAATCTCTTATAATTTTAATAGTTTTAGCATGACAAATATAAACACCAAAGATATAAATTTACAATTAAACGATAAAACAGAACAATACTTTTTCGAATCAGCAAAAACCACAACTAAAGAATTACACAAATAGGATAACATGAATATACAATATTTCATCATTTCAAAAAGTTCTTCAATCGATCAAAATTCGAATCTTTTAAGTTTGTTTGAAGTTATTGAAGAAATAAATATTAAATCGAGCGCGAGCACTTCAGCAATTAATATACCTGTAACTTGCATTGCATGTTTCAATCGCCCGATTAGCCAAGAAAAAAAGATTTCACTCAGCATTAACTTTAAATTAGTAATTGAAAATGAAGAAGTTCCAATCTTTAACGAAAACTACCCTATTCATTTTGATATAAACCATGCTAGATTTAGATTTCGCCTAAATACTCAAATACCCGTCTCAAAAACTGGAAAATATATATTTCAAATAACTGAATCTGGCCATACAGAAATCTTAGCTCAGTATCCTATCAACATAACATTAACTAATTAAATAGCCACTTCGGCTAACAGCGACTTACCGCTTCGCTTCGGCACAAGGCCTCGCTCGGCCTGCGGCAAATTCCCTTCCGTCACGTTTCTTGCTGAAGCAAGAAATCGTGCCGACGCTAACGCCTCCTCCAGAGGCTCAGCTCCAGGGAACTTCGGTAAGTCTAGTTCGTTATACGAAATTTTGAAAAAAAAATTACATTATAAAATAATACCGTTTGACAATATTATCGGAAAACAGTAGTATCTTTTATGATTGTTTCTTTCCGCGATAAAGAGACTGAAAAAATCTGGAAAAGAGAATTTTCCAAAAAAATTCCGACTCAAATTCAGTCTGTTGCATACAGAAAATTGGTTATGATCGCTAAATCTACTTCTTTGGACGATTTAAAAATACCTCCAGCAAATAAACTTGAAAAACTTTCAGGTGATAGAGCTGGCCAACATTCCATTCGAATCAATGATCAGTGGAGAATTTGTTTCAATTGGAAATCAGAAAATGCTTTCAATGTTGAAATCGTAGACTATCATTAGGAGATTTATTTATGAAAAAAATTCCAAATGTTCATCCTGGTGAAATTTTAAGTGAAGAATTTCTAATTCCTATGAATATTACTGCATATAGATTAGCAAAGGAAACAAAACTTAATCCGACACGAATTAGCGAAATCATTCACGGTAAAAGGGGAATTTCAGCAGATACTGCGCTCAGATTCTCTAAATTCTTTGGAAATTCGGTTCAGTTTTGGATGGGAATACAGGATGAATTCGAAGTCAGAGAAGAAGAAGACAAAATTGAAAAAGAATTAAGATTAATTAGAAATTATAAAGAACTACTTTCCGCTTAAGCTTTTCAAAACTTCGTATAACAGCGACTAACCGCTTCGCTTCGGGACTTACGCCCTCGCTCGGTCTGCGACACATAGGCTTCTGGCACTCCTCTTGCTTACGCAAGCGTCGTTCCAGTCCCTAACGTCCCATCCGGGACTCAGGGCACAGCCTACGTCGGTTAGTCTAGTTCGTTATACGACATCTGAAAAATAAATACAAAACTTTAAATAAGGCTTGACATTACATCATTTTCGATGTAATGTCAAGTGTGCAAAAGAAATGGAAAATTCTCTATTTTTCGGAAAAAAAGGATATACCTTCCGAAATTGAGATTTTCATAAATTCTAAGGATGAAAGAAACCAGGCAAAAATATTCGCTTGGTTAGATAAACTTGCTGAGTTAGGCCCAAATCTCCCTAGACCATACGCAGATCTTTTAATTGATGGAATTCATGAATTAAGAATTAAACTTTCTGGATCGCAGATTAGAATTTTATATTTCTTTTGTTATAAAGACTATATTATACTTACAAATCAATTTGTTAAAAATACAGAAAAAGTTCCTAAAGCTGAAATTAGCAAAGCTATTAAAAGAAGAGAAACTTTCTTACAAAAATATACTGAAAAAAACTTAAAGGAGTTAAATTTATGAGATCGTTAAAGAATCATTTAGATACTAAATTAAAAAGTAGATCATTTAAGGAAAAATTTGAGGAAGAGAAAGAACTTGTTAATATCTCTATTGAGTTACAATCTTTGAGAGAAAAAAAGGGATTATCACAATCTGATTTAGCGAAAAAAGCACATGTTACTCAACAGCAACTATCAAAAATTGAAAATGGCGTTAATTGCAACTTATCTACATTTTTGAAAGTATGCCATGCATTAGATATGGAAATATCAATTAAAAACAGAAAACTTTCGGCTTAGTTTCAAACGTCGTATAACTTCGGGGAAACGCTGCGCTTCGGGACTTACGCCCTCGCTTGGTCTGCGACACATTCCCTTTCTGTCACTCGTTTGCATCCGCAAACTCCGTGCCAGTCCCTAACGTCCCGTTGGGACTCAGGGTCAGGGAACGTCGTCTCCCCTAGTTCGTTATACGACATGCTTGGAAATATAAACTTTTAAATTTCAAATCTGTTTGATACAGACAAGGTAAGAAATGCAGAAAAGTCTTCATTTGAGGTCATTTCCTTTAATCAAAATATCTCTCAATTACCACTAATAGCGCTTGACACTAGTATCCTAATACACCAGCATTGACTTGTGATAAAATCCTTCAGAGATAAAGAAACTGAAGCAATTTGGAATGGTGCTTTATCTAAAAAATTTCCAAAGGATATTCAAAGAACCGCTAGAAGGAAAATGATCCATATCGATAGTGCTAAAAATCTAGACGATTTAAAGACACCACCCGGAAATAGACTGCACCAGCTTACTGACGACCGATCTGGGCAACATTCAATAAGTATTAATATGAAATATAGAATCTGTTTTAACTGGAATAATGGCTCTGTCGAAAACGTTGAAATTGTAGATTATCATTAAGGAGATTCTGTATGAATAAAGAACTTATGAACATTCATCCTGGGGAAATTCTCTTAGAAGACTTTCTTAAACCTATGGAATTATCTGCTTATAAACTGGCACAAAGTACCCTTATCGATCAAAAAAGAATTAGTGAAATTATTCATGGAAAAAGAGCAATCACTGCAGATACGGCTTTACGATTCTCTAAATTCTTCGGAAATTCTCCTGAGTTCTGGCTCTCTATTCAAGCTCATTATGATTTAGAAATAAAACAGTATGAATTGAAAAATGAGTTAAGAGCAATAAAAAAATATAAAGAACTTAAAGCCAGTTAAACCCAAGCACGTCGTATAACAGCATCTAACCGCTTCGCTTCGGGACTTCGCCCTCGCTCGGTCTGCGACACATAGGCTTCTGGCACTCCCCTTGCTTGCGCAAGTGTCGTTCCAGTCCCTAACGTCCCGTCCCGGGACTCAGGGTCAGCCTACGTTGGTTAGCTAATTCGTTATGCGTCATGTTTAAAATTGATAAGAAATGATTAAATGTTGTACCAAGGAACGTCTGTTATTTTTTATTTGACTTTAATTTTCATATATAATAATTCTGACAAATCACCCGAAAAGGAAATGTCTAAAATGGAATACAAAACAATTGTTGTCGAGACTAAAGCAGGTTTTTTTAAAAGTAGTTTTCAAAAACTAGGTCCTAAAATAGAAGAGGCCTCTAGTAAACTTTCAAAAGAAGGATACGATGTCTTCTCTATCACGACTACAGGTTTACCTGGGCACCCATCAGCATTCATAACAGGAAGAAGATAGATTTATGGCAGGAATATTAAACATTATCATTTTAGCAGGTATTGCCATAATCAGTGCAGTATCTATATTTGGTATTCCACTTATACCTTTGTATTACTTCTTGGTTTTTCATAAATCTACAACGAGAATAGACAAAGCAGAGAAGAAACTTTTAGAAACATTGATGAAAGATGAAACATTAATTGCCAAAGGAATTCAAACTCGCCCTTTCGCGTTTTATTCTCGTAGAAAAGTCATAGGAATCACTAATTCTCGCATAATTCTAATTGCCCGTGGCTTACTGGGCGGATTTTCTATGAATGATTTTCAATGGAAGGATTTACATGACGCACAGATCTCAGAGAATGCACTTCCAGATTTATGCGGCAGCAATCTTAGTTTTACTGCTTTAAATCAAATCATATCAATTCCAGGTGTTGAATCAAAATCGGCATCTGAGATTTATAAAAAGGCTCAATCTGAAGAACAAGCATGGGAAGAAAAAAGAAGAGTCCGTGGTCTAGAAGAACTCAGAGCTGCTGCTGGTGGTGTAACTGTCCACTCGTCTCCTAATCAACAAACCCAATCCGAAACAAAATCCAGTAATACTGGCACCGTTACAGAAGAGATACAAAAAGCAAAAGCTTTGTTGGACGCGGGGGCAATTAATGACTCCGAATTCCAAGAAATAAAGTCAAAAATTTTATCTAAAAATTTTTAGAAAATCAATTCTTAGCAAAACCCAATTAGAATAATAAAATTTTCGATTGGGTCTCTCAAATGATATTAAAGAACCACCAGCACATTCAATTTCAATATGTAGTGAAACTAAATATATTAATATATAATTAGTAAAAAACACGACGCATAACCGCGCCTTAACGCTTCGCTTCGGGTCTTACGCCCTCGCTTGGCCTTCGGCACATTCCTCTCCGTCACACTCCTTGCAAAGCAAGGAGATGTGCCGACGCTACCGCCTCTTACAGAGGCTCAGCTCCGAGGAACGTCGTTAAGGCTAGTTCGTTAGCCGAAATTCACAAATTGAAACAATAAAAAAGAATTTAAAACAATATGCCAAATTATCAATATACGGAAAATCAAAGGAGATTTTTTATGAAACTATTACTGCCAGTTATTCTTTTCTTTATTGGTTGCGCAAGTATCCAAAAACAGCAAAATCCAATCATTGATATCAATCTAAAACTTCCTATTTCTATAGAGTGGAAACTCATTACGGATAAAAACGAACAAAACGAATCTTTAAAAGAATGGATTCCTAGCGATAAAGATATCCAAAACGTTGAATGGATCATCGTTAAGCAATCATTCAGAAATACAAGCTCTGACCTGCTCCCCAAAAACTGCACCGATATTTAAGTTAGTTTTCTCCGATATTAAGGAGAGAGCATTATGGCAAGAAAGAAGATAGAAGAAAGCGAGATTTTTCGGATATTAAAGGAAGCAGAAACAGGTATTCCAATCAAGGAACTTTCACGAAAATACGGAATCACTGAACAAACATTTTATCGCTGGCGTAACAAGTATGGAGGAATGGAGCTTAGCGAAATCAAGAAGATGAAGGCACTCGAGCAGGAAAATTCAAATCTCAAAAGATTGGTAGCTGACATGGCTCTCGAAATCCAAGCAATTAAGAATGTTTTGGGAAAAAAGTTTTGAGCAGATCAACGAAGGAGAGAGCAGTTGATCTGCTAGTTGAAGAGGGACTTTCTCTAAACAGAAGCCTAGATGTTGTTCTTCTTCCTAAATCAAGTTATTATTATCAGCCGAAAGCTATTGATGAAGAGACAATGAACGAAATTCGAAGACTTGCTTTTCGATGGAAACGGGAAGGCTATCGACGAATTTACCGAAGGTTAAGAAGGTCGGGTAGGACAATCAATCATAAGAAAGTATATCGACTATATTGCTTAGAAGGGCTTAAAATAAGGACAAAACCGAAGCGAAAGAAAAGAAATGCATCATCACAGCAACTACCATTGCCTAAGAATTCAAACGAAGTTTGGTCAATGGACTTTGTTTTCGAACGGACGATTGATGGAAGAAAGCAAAGAATTTTAACAGGTATTGATCATTTAACAAGAGAGAATACCATACTTCAGGCAGAGTTTACTTTTTCGTCAGAAAAGTTGATCAGATATTTAAACACCCTCGAAAGACTTCCAAGAGCATTTGTTTTGGATAATGGAACAGAATTTACATCCAAAGACTTCCAGAAATGGGCAGAAGATAAGGGGATAGAAATTCACTTTATTGAAAAAGGAAAACCAACACAAAATGCATTTATAGAAAGTTTCAATGGTAAACTTAGAGATGAGTGTTTGAATCTACACTACTTTAAAAATCAAAGAGAGTTAACCGATGCTTTGCGAATTTTCCAAAAGGAATACAACGACGAGCGTCTTCACTCTTCATTGAATTACTTGACTCCTTCAGAGTTTAAGCGATCTTATGGTTGAAATGTTTAGAGAAAACTAACTTATCCATTGGTACTGAAAATGGGGGCAGGTCAGCTCCGCTTACTCTTTTCTAAATTCTGTTCTAAATCTTGCAAAATCAAAATGTACTGACATTTTAACAAATCCGCCCCAACAGATTGATTTAAACGATTACGAAAGTTATACCGCTAGATTTATGTGTTCTCAACAAATTGATAAAGACTATGGAACTATCACTGAAATGAGAGTTATTTCTGATAACTCAAAAATCTTTGTTGTTACTAGCGAACGAAGACTTCCACCTACTACAAAAGCTGGACAATACCAATTCAAAAATCCTTTGGAAATCGTTGATTTTTCTAAAAAAAATAAAGAATCTACGGATTTTATTAGAAATTCGATCGAATTATGTAGTTCCAATTGCAATTAATTTATCATTTTTAATCTTAAATTCGAAAACTAAAAATGAGTCAAAAGTGAACTTCGGCTAACAGCAACTAACCGCTTCGCTTCGGGACAAGCCCTCGCTTGGGCTGCGCCACATAGGCTTCTGGCACTCCCCTTGCATTCGCAAGTGTCGTTCCAGTCCCTAACGTCCCGTTACCGGGACTCAGGGCCAGCCTACGTCGGTTAGTCTAGTTCGTTATGCGCCATCATTTAACAGGTTAATATAAATGGAAAAAATTGCAAATATTCAAGTTATTTTAGATCAAATTAATTCAAAAATGCAGATCTATGGATTAAGTTACGGTATCTTTAATCTATTTATATTGCTGCTTACATACTATTTAATAGTCAAATTGATCAATAGAGTTAAATTTGATTATTCTAGAAAATTAGTATTATTGAAAAATAAATTAAATCGAAAATCCGACGAGATTCTAGAAAAGTATCGTAAAGAACTATCAATATTATTTCGAGATGAACAGCTAAGGACTAATTTAATTGAATTTACAATTAAAAATAGTGATGAAATTCGATTAAAGCTATACAAAGAAGTTTATAGTCTATTCTTTGAAATTTTATTTGATTTAACAGCTTCAAAAAAGAACAATAATGGTAAGGTTGATAAAGATGTTTTAGATAGTCTTCATGAGAAGGTAAATAAAATTAGGCGAGAAATATTCATTAATGCCGTTTATTTAGGAAAACTAACCGATTTCTTACTTTCTGCACAAATAGCGATGTGGGACGATTTAAGAAAAGCAAATGCAGATCAATATCTAATAAGTCAGCTAGAAAAATCAAAAATATTAGATTCTTCCGAACAATTACACGAAGCGGAAAAATGGATACGTAATAATATTGGCACACATAGAACATTAAGCGAATTTGAGTTAACAGAAGAAGCTATCAAAACTATCAAAAGCCGAAGAGATGAACTGATTAATGATATTTTTGATAAAAAATGACGGCGCATAACAGCGACTAACCGCTTCACTTCGGGACTTGCGCCCTCGTTCGGTCTCCGACACATAGGCTTTTGTCACTCCTCTTGCTTACGCAAGCGTCGCGCCAATCCCTAACGTCCCGTTCGGGACTCAGGGCCAGCCTACGTCGGCTAGTCTAGTTCGTTATTCGCAATAGATATAAAATAATTATGAATAGAAAAATAACAAAAATATTAATTCTTTTCCTTTTGCTAAATTGCAAAAATTCAAATAGTTTGGAAAACAACAAATTTTCTCTGA
>NZ_AOGX02000002.1 GCF_000332475.2 Leptospira yanagawae serovar Saopaulo str. Sao Paulo = ATCC 700523 | reverse complement strand
CTTTAAGCCCACTGGCTTCCTATAATGGGGAATCTGTCTCGAATATTAGGAATCGTTTCTGGATATGGGGACTTCGTATTGGAAAAACTCTTATGAAGTTCCTAAGTGGTAAATCATACGCTCTATCGATAACTTGAAACATAAGGCTATGATCATGTTGCTATATTCTGCTGGACTGCGGATCGGAGAGTTGATTCGAATAAAAATTTCGGATATTGATTCTGGAAGAATGCAAATAAGGGTTGAACAATCAAAAGGGAAAAAGGACCGTTACACCATTTTGGCCCCCAAAACACTTGAAATATTGCGACAATATTTTAAAGTGTATAAACCAAAAGATATATTGTTTGAAGGACAGTTTGGGGGGCAATATTCTACAAGAAGTGCTCAGTCTATTTTGAAGGAAGCAACAAAAAAGGCAGGCATTACAAAGGATATTACATTGCATACATTGAGGCATAGTTTTGCGACCCACTTGCTTGAAGCTGGCACTGACCTTAGGTATATTCAAAATCTTTTGGGGCATGAAAGTAGTAAAACCACTGAAATATACACGCACATAACCACAAAAGGATTTAATCAAATAAAAAGCCCTATCGAACAGTTGGATATTTAAAGAATTAATCTTATAATTGGTTAATAAAGCTTTACCAATTTTAGCATGGAAAAATCATTTTTAAAATACTATCGGAGTGCTGAAGTGAATTATGATTTTTTTGCTACTATATTGAATTTTAAATATAAAATCAGAAACTTACAATTAGAATATACACGCAATTGCGTGTAGCGACTCGTTATCGGCAATGGCAAGACCCGAAACAGACAGACAATTTACAATGACAAAAAAAACTCTAATCAAAAATATAAGCATAGTAAATGAGGGACAAATAACCGTTGCTGACCTACTTATAGACAATGGTTTAATTCGTTTAATCGGACAACTAATCGACCACAAAAATGTAAAAGTAGTTGACGGGACAGGCAAGTATTTATTTCCAGGTATTATAGACGGACAAGTTCATTTTCGTGAGCCTGGACTAACACATAAAGGCGACCTTTATACTGAAAGTAAAGCCGCTATTGCTGGTGGCGTGACTTCTTTTATTGATATGCCAAATACATTTCCGAATGTATTGACAATTGACATCTTAAATGAAAAATATCGCATAGCATCTGAAAAATCTTTGGCCAATTTTGGCTTCCTTTTAGGTGTGAATGGCGACAACCTTGATGAAATAATTAAGCTCGACACATCAAAACTTTTAGGTGTTTCAGATGACGGACTTTACTTTACAAAAAAAGGTAATCTACTTGCTGATAATTCAGAAACAATGGAAAAACTTTTTGCGAACTGCAAATCCATTATTGCCATTCATTCTGAAAAAGAACAAATAGTTGAAGAGAACGAAAACATATATCGTGAAAAATATGGAGAAAATGTGCCTATTGAATTTCATCCAATTATTAGAAGCGAAAAAGCTTGTTATGAAGCAACCAAAAGAGCTATTGACATAGCCAATAAACACAAGGCACGACTTCACATTCTGCACTTGACAACAGAAGCAGAAACACATTTGTTTAGAAATGATATTGCTCTAAAAGATAAAAATATAACAACAGAAGTTTCGGTTCATCACTTATGGTTTTCAGACATAGACTATAAGCGTTTGGGAACTTTAATAAAATGGAACCCTGCAATCAAAACAGAAAAAGATAAAAAAGGGCTTTTAAAAGCGTTGTTGGACGATAGAATAGACTTAGTAACGACAGACCACGCACCACATACCTTAGACGAAAAACAGAAACCTTATTTTCAAGCAATGTCGGGTGCTCCCATCGTTCAGCATTCGTTAAACATTATGCTTGAGTTCTACAAACAAGGCCATATTTCGTTAGAGAAAATCGTTGAAAAGATGTGTCATAATCCAGCGACTCTTTACAAAATAGAAAATAGGGGCTTTATTCGTGAAGGCTATTTCGCAGACCTAACCATTGTTGACCTAAATTCTATATGGACAGTTAGTAAAGAAAATATTGTATCCAAATGTGGTTGGTCGCCATTGGAAGGAACAACTTTTCAAACAAAAATTACGCATACATTTATAAATGGTAATTTGGCTTATGAAAATGGAAAATTTGATGAAACTAAAAGAGGACAAGCATTACAAATTTTAACTTAAAATATGAAAACAATTTTTATTACTGGTAACGGAACAGATATTGGCAAGACAATAATATCAGCGATTATTACCGAGCATTTGGAAGCAGATTATTGGAAACCCGTTCAATCGGGCGAACTAGATAATACTGATACCATGAAAGTAATACGGTTGGTTTCTAATTCTAAAACCGTTTTTCATACAGAACGTTTTAAACTAATACAACCCTTATCGCCTCATGCCTCAGCAGAAATTGACGGAATACAAATACAATTGGAAGATTTCAAATTACCAATTACCAGAAATCATATAGTAATTGAGGGTGCAGGTGGCTTAATGGTTCCGCTAAATAATAAAATACTAATTGCCGACTTGATAACACATTTTGCTTCGAGTGTAATTTTAGTTTCACGAAATTATTTAGGCAGTATAAATCATACGCTACTTACAGTTCAAGAATTACGCAGAAGAAATATTCCAATAATCGGCATTGTATTTAACGGAGAGCATACGCCACAAACTGAAAATTTCATTCTTCAATACACTCAACTACCGCTACTATTTCGGGTAGACATAGAAGAGCAAATTGATAAACAAACCGTCTTAAAATATTCAAGAAAAATAAATTTATTAGACAAAATAAATTGAAAAGCTAAACACAATGTTTCACGGAAGAAAAGTAATAATTGCAACCAAGCACCAAAAAGAAAGTGTGATTGCACCTATTCTCGAAAAAGAATTAGGTGTAAATTGCTTTACAGATGAAACTTTTGATACGGATGCGTTGGGAACATTTACAGGTGAGGTGGAGAGGGAACTTGACCCAATTTCAACGGCAAGAGAAAAATGTCTACGAGCAATGAAAGTAAACAACTGTGATTTAGGAATTGCAAGTGAGGGTTCATTTGGTCCTCACCCATCGATGTTTTTTGTAAGTGCTGACGATGAATTTTTAATTTTTATTGACACTAAAAACAACTTAGAAGTTATAGTTAGAGAATTAAGCACCTCAACCAATTTTAATGGTCGACAAATCCAAACTCAAAAAGAACTTTTTGAGTTTGCCGAACAAGTTGGTTTTCCAGCACACGGTTTAATTCTTAGAAAATCAAAAGATGAAAATACGGATATACATAAAGGGATAACCGAAAGTGAAATTTTGCAGAAATCGTTCAAATATTTTTTCTCAAAATACAATTCAGTTTATGCAGAAACGGATATGAGAGCTATGTATAACCCTACACGAATGAGTGTGATTGAGCAAGCAACACAAAAACTGGTGAAAAAAATTAGATCAACTTGCCCTCAATGTCAAACACCAGGTTTTGGAATAACAGACGCTAAAAAGGGACTTGAATGCAGCTTGTGTGGTTCACCGACAAACTCAACACTTAGCTATATTTATGTCTGCCAACAGTGCAAATTCACAAACGAAGAAATGTATCCAAATAAAAAAACAACCGAAGACCCAACGTATTGCGACTATTGTAATCCATAAAAGAAATGATATTGACACACAGGACAGAATACACAAATAGCAAAATTTAGTCGCCTTTAAGCTCACTGGCTTCCTATAATGGGGAATCTGTCTCGAATATTAGGAATCGTTTCTGGATATGGGGACTTCGTATTGGTAAAACTCTTATGAAGTTCCTAAGTGGTTGGTGATCACTTAATCTTAGCCATTGCAATATTTGGACTTTCAGGATTCACTTGTAAAGTGCGTGTGGCGGGATGAATGATCACATCCATATCCTCCATTGGTATGGCACCTAGCAAGACCTCGTCGCCAATAATCATCGCACCAACAAACGCATTCCTATTTTCAAATTCAATTCGTATAGGACCCGCATACGGAACCAAATGTTTTTTACCATCCGCTAGTGTGACTTCCCTATTTTCCAAAGTCTTCACATTCAATTGGATTGCTAAATGTTCTGGTATGCATAAATGCAAAGCACCTGAATCAACCAAAGCATTGCATTCGATTTTCAATTGATTTGGTAGTATTGGATTGGAAAGCGTCAATTTAGCATAAACTAGCCCCATATTTGTAACCTCTACTAAATTTACTGTAAGTTATTTATAAACTGAGTCAAGCCAAAGTCCCCACCCCCCACAAACAAAAAAGCCCCACTTATTAAGTGAGGCTTTCTTTCATTCACCAGCGAACTGGCAATTGGTTGTTTCCCGAATCCTTTAGTAGCGAAGCATACCAAGGATCGGGACATTCCTTTTACAATATACAACACAGAAACAGTCTGGGAGACTGTTTCTAGACGACGAAGGTTGAAAACCGAGGAGTGCTTTCGGAACGAAAGCCAT
>NZ_AOGX02000003.1 GCF_000332475.2 Leptospira yanagawae serovar Saopaulo str. Sao Paulo = ATCC 700523 | reverse complement strand
ATGTGAGAGGAAAAAGTCATTAGAAAACAATTTAGTCAATATTTCGTATTTTTTCTAATTTTTTCTTTCCTAAATTTTTTGTTTTTCTAAATATTTTTAGAATGATAAATAAGATTTCTATTCTTATTTATGTAAAATGGAGTCGCCGTACAAAGATAATTTCTTATTTAAGATGAAACCAAGAACTCTTCATTTCTTTCTTTAGTTCATCTTTTCTCTTAATTCTTAAGGTGAAAATTTTCATTAAAACTTTCTAGTTAATCAGCAGAATTGCGATAGAACGAATCTCATGAATAAAAATGCGTTAAATCAAAGATATTAGCGTAAATACTTACTAAGTGACTCCGAATCACTTTTTGGATATTGCGTATAACGAATAGACTTACCGAAGTTCCCCGCCCCTGAGTCCCGGAAGCGGGACGTTAGGGACTGGCATGTAGCTTGCGAACGCAAGGCGAATGCCAGAAGGGGAATTTGGCGTAGCCCGAGCGAGGGCGAAGTCCCGAAGCGAAGCGGTAAGTCGCTGTTATACGACGTAGCCTATTTTTAAATATTAAGTTTTGCTAGAGATTCTAAAGTTTTTTTAATTTCTCCAAGTTTGAATTTTCCTTCTGTAACTCCAATAACGAAATCATAGAGAATTTCATTTGGATCAAGGAGGTCGTAGCCATTAATATCGAGAAATACTAGTGTAGAGGCTAATGCAACTCTTTTGTTTCCATCCAAAAAAGGATGATTTTTGCAAAGATAGTATAAGTATGCTGCAGCTTTATCAAATAAAGAAGGATGTAAACTTTCACCATCAAAAGTCGTCATTGGTTGATGAATAGCCGACTCTAAGAGTCCATAATCACGTATATCCGCTGCACCGCCATACATATCGATTTGGTTTTTATGTATTTGAATTACGTCCTCAATTGAAAGGAAAATAGTATCATCCAGCATTTATTGGGCTAGTTTTTTGAGTGTTTTTCCGTGAGCTTTATTAATCTTTTCTAAAGATTTAGATAAGTTCTTCTCGATCGGTTTAATAATCAAAGATTTACCATCAGTCGTAACTTCGAGTGTAGAATTTTGATCAATTTTAAGTAGCTCAAGAATAGGTTTTTCAATAACTAAAGCGGAGCTATTTCCGTGTTGCACAAGTTTTTTTAACATTTTTAAGCCTGTATTAACAATGTAGTAACATTGTATAATCAATTTCAATCAAAAAATTAATTATTTTGGATGAATTGGATTGGATAAATTCAATGTAAATTTAGTTTTGAAATAATTTAACACATTTTGATTTTTCTTATGATCTCATCTTTAATTCCGAAACGATTTTTAGGCTATGTCGTATAACGAACTAGACTTACCGAAGTTGTCCGACCCTGAGTCCCGGAAACGGGACGTTAGGGACTGGCACGTAGCTTGCGTAAGCAAGGCGAGTGACAGGAGGACAATTTGCCGTAGGCCGAGCGAGGCCTTGTGCCGAAGCGTAGCGGTAAGTCGCTGTTATGCGTAGTTTTTATTTTTACAATTATTCTTCAAAGCATTTGTTGTGCTTTCTTGGATATTTTATTTCTTCTAAATTTATTTGATTGTTATCCAAGGTTGATGCTGAGTATTCGAGAAGATGATCATAGTCAATTATATCATTTTTGGACGAAAAAATAAGTTTTACTACTTTTCCTTCAATTCTGCTACTTATGATAACCACTAAAATCAATTTGATTTTTTTGCCAGAACAATCTATTGAATGAACAGAAGAAATCCATGGTTTCTCAGGATACCACCAATCGATAGTCATCGGTTGTCCAAAGAAGTTATATTTCTTCCTTGTATTATTGAATATATCATTTTCATTTATTGTAAATTCTCTTATTGGCTGTTGCGTTAGCCAATATTCTTTGAATGGAGGTTCAGTTTTTTTAGAAAGATAGATTGAATCTATGTAGTATATTTTTCCCAAATATGAAATTTTGTGAAAATTAAAAACGCCTTTTCTAATTGGTTCTTTGGTTAGTACTTCAACTTTAGCCAAATATGGTAATTCTTTGAAGTCATCTATTTTGGGTTCAATTTCACCAAAGGCTTGGGTTGTGGGATCAATAATAGTGTAATAAGTATTTTTGCTATTAAATGAGCAAAATGTAGTTGAAATCGAAATTATTAATATTTTGAGTAACTCTTTCATTTATTATCCATTTATATTCAGTTTTATAAAAATTACGCATAACGAACTAGACTTACCGAAGTTCCCCGACCCTGAGTCCCGGAACGGGACGTTAGGGACTGGCATGTAGCTTGCGAAGGCAAGGCGAATGCCAGAAGGGGAATTTGGCGTAGCCCGAGCGAGGCCTTGTGCCGAAGCGCAGCGGTAAGTCGCTGTTATACGCTGTGGTTTATTTATTATTTATTGTTTAAAATGTTATTAAGCTAACTTTTTTTATATTCAGTTAATGATTTAATTATTTTAATTTACTTATTAATATCAGTGCAACTTATTTCACTACATTTTCTCGTACATTCATTTCGTAGAACTTGATCGTTGGTTATGAATTGATCATATTTTCTATTAGGCATTGCCGAACCTGAACTTGAGCAGTTTCTAAAGCATTCTTTCTTTTTTGGGCAATCAAGATAGATAATCTCTTTGATCTCATATTTTGAAAAATCAATTACTTCATTTTTATTCTGTGAATATATATTTTGAATAGTAATAAATAAGAAAATAAGTGCGAATGAAATGTAATTATGAAAATGTTCCATATTTTTAATTATTTATAAAGAAGGTTCTGTAAATTTGTAAAGTATTTTATTGAACATAAATTAATAGATAAGACTTTTTTGAATATTTACATTCTATCCTATAATGGAATATTAATTTATTAACTACCTTTCTGATTCAAAATATTTATATTTCTCAAATTCTGTAATTAAATTAAATGTAAACCATAGCGTATAACGAACTAGACTAACCGACGTAGGCTGGCCCTGAGTCCCGAACGGGACGTTAGGGACTGGAACGACACTTGCGTAGGCAAGGGGAGTGCCAGAAGCCTATGTGGCGCAGCCCAAGCGAGGGCTCGTCCCGAAGCGAAGCGGTTAGTTGCTGTTATGCGAAGTGTCAAAAGGTTTTTAATTTGAATCTCTAAGCCAAAATGGATTAATTAATTGTAATTTATTAAAATTTAAGTAAGCGGTATAACCGAAGGCTTTGCCCTCATGTTTAATGTCTATTAAGCTTTCTTCGATATTTAAATAAGAATCATATTTTTCACGCAAAGCATCTACCATTCCTTGGTTACTTAGAGTTTGGTTTGGTTGACATCCTGAGAAGCGACAAGCATATACTACTGGGTTTCCGATGACCGTTAATTCATTATTGATTTTTATTATGTTTGCTTCGCCATAATCTATTCCTATTCCTAAGCCAATATCTTTCATTACTATTTTGAATTTATTTCTATTTAAATTATAATACTTATTGAAAAACTCATGACATTCGTTTGCTGCCTTGAGAGAATGTGCTAGAAAGTCTTTCCCTGAATAGAATTCGGAAAAAAAGGCTAATATTCCATCGCCGGTAAATTTATCAAAGATTCCAAAATTTGCTAATATTATTTCTTTTAATCCAACTGCTATTTCTGAAATAAATAAAGCATATGAATGCGGATCCTTAGCTTTTAGCATTAATTCTGTTGATCGTCTTATATCGATTGATAAAACGGTTACATTTCTTGAAGTATCCTTATCGAATTCTTTTAATAAGTCATGATTGCTATATAATAGATTCGCTGCCTCGGGATGAATTTTACTTGCAATATGGTTCAATTTGCTTTTAGAGTCATACGTCTCAATTAAGACCTTTAATTTTTCAAGCTCTTCGGTTGCTTCCTTATGTTCTTCTGATTTTTCACTGTATTTGTTCTCGAATTCTAAAATTTGTTTTTCTAATTCAATAATATCCTTTTTTAGTTTCAAGGAACTACTATAATTTTCTTGGATAACATTTTCCTGCATTTGGTGTTCCCTACTCATTGAATTAAGAGTATTTGTTCGTTTGAGGGCTTCAGCCACAGATTGGGCTGCAGAGAAGCTACTCATTGAATTAAGAGTATTTGTTCGTTTGAGGGCTTCAGCCACAGATTGAGCTGCAGAGAAGCTACTCATATTATTTATGGTATTAATTTGTTTTGGAAAGTTTAAAGCAGAACCTGGTAAAGTATCGGAAGAATTTTCATCAATTGAATCGTTCTGTTTATCAGGAATTAGGTGTTCATTACTATCGGCTGAATTTGATTCTTCTTCCATTGCTTCTATTATATTTCTTAAATATTTAGAGTAAATTCTTTTTTAATGCACTTTTTTTTGACATTTCGCATAACGAACGAGGCTAAACGACGTTCCTCGGAGCTGAGCCTACGGAGTAGGCGTTAGCGTCGGCACGTATTCTTGCGTAGCAAGAATCGTGACGGAGAGGAATGTGCCGCAGGCCAAGCAAGGGCGTAGACCCGAAGCGCAGTGTTTAGCCGATGTTATGCGACGTTTTCAAGATTCTAACATATTATTTTAAAATTAAATAATGTAAATTTAATTCAATTTGCTATAAATGGGAACTTGAGACAATATTGCAGAATTTTTTATTGGGATTGTCTTCACATTCTAGGATAGATTTATTAAGCTTTTCCTGAATAGAAATAAGTTCAGAAATTCTGTCTTTTATGATAAGTAATTTGTTTTCTAGTTTAATTTGAACTTCTTTGCATTTGGAATCCGAGTCATATAAATTTAAAAAACTTCTAATTTCAAAAAGTGTAAATCCAGAATTTTTAAGAGAATTGATCAATTCGACTACGCGTATATCTTTTTTAGAGTAAACTCGATAATTATTCTCCTTTCTAGACCCTTTCAAAAGTCCTTCTTTTTCATAGTATCGAATGGATTCCTTTGATATTTTGCAAATTCTTGAAAACTCTCCGATATGCATAAAATTACCTTTTTTTGAGAATAATAAAAAAATGTAAGCCTTCTAGTAAACTATAATGTTGTCACATATATATAGCAAGGAAAATATATTCGGGAGAATTGCCATGTACAAGATATTTAACGATTTTAGGATTCAAGTGAGTGCTGGTTTTTTATTAGCGATATCTTCTTCATTATGCTGTGTTTCTCCTATTGTTGGAGTAATTGGAGGATTCTCTGGAATTGCTTCGACTTTCTCATGGTTAGAACCTTATCGATCATTTTTGATAATACTATCTATGGTAATATTTAGTTTACTATGGTATAATCTTATTACTAAATCCAAAAAATCTGATTTGGATTGTGATTGCGAAAGAAGTATCTTCAATCGTTTTTTTTACAGTAAAATATACTTAGCTTTTGTCACGATTCTCAGTTTGTTTTTATTTCTATTTCCAAATTATAGTTCAATTTTGAAATCAGTAAATGAAGTAAAAGGAAAATTAGAAAGTGAACACTTGGTAGTTGCCGAATTTGTGATATCAGGTATGACATGCGTTGGTTGCGAATATAGTGTGAATACTGCTTTAGTGGAATTAACTGGAGTTTTAAAAGTAACTTCGGATTATAAGAAGGGAGTTACACAAATAGTATATGATAAAAGAAAAGTCGGTATTCAAGAATTTAAGGATATTATACAGAATAAAGTTGGATATAAAGTAATAAATATAAAAGGTGAACGAAAATGGAAATAATTACATTATCAACTATAACTTGTCCAGAGTGCGGGTTTAGAAAGAAAGAAGAGATGCCTATAAATGCATGCCAACATTTTTATACATGTGATAGTTGTTTGTATTACATGAAGCCTAAGAATGGCGATTGCTGTGTATTTTGTTCTTTTGGAACAGTGAAATGTCCTCCGAAACAAATTGAAGGATGTTGTTAATTCCTTAAATAATTAATTTAAAATTTGACTTTGAAAATGTCGCATAACGAACTAGACTTACCGAAGTTCCCCGACCCTGAGTCCCGGTAACGGGACGTTAGGGACTGGCATGTAGCTTGCGTAAGCAAGGCGAATGCCAGGAGGGGAATTTGCCGCAGGCCGAGCGAGGCCTTGTGCCGAAGCGTAGCGGTAAGTCGCTGTTATGCGAAGAGAAAATATATTTACTTCTTATCTCTCTTCCATCCAGAAATGATATCTGTTCCATAATTCTCAAATATTGCATGTTCTCTATCAACTGGATTAAGAGATTTGTCTTTGGAAATATAAAATATAAATAAATCTGAATTTAATTTTAGGTTGGACTTTGATCGTAAATAAATCAAATTATTGAAAACCCTCCATTCTCCAAAGTCATTTTCTATATTACATCCGCCATCATCGCAGCCTCCAAATATACTCGTTCTGTATATATTGTTTTCTTGAAAATAAATATTGAAGTTACCCCCATGTTGGTTGTCCAAAAATTTACCATAAACATTCTCTTCAGTTATTTTAGATGCATCAGGAAAATTATACTCTGTACAATCCCAATTTAGGTAGCCCATGAATACCCAACCAACTTTGCCTTGAAATTCTACTTTTGCCCATTTGGAATAAATATTATCAATTGAGATGGGATCACCAATTTTAAGTATTGATACAATAGATTGATACGGAATTAAGTCTATTTTTTCTCCGTCAAGATTCGGCTGAGATCTCAATCTTAACCCACTTTTTACACCTACACATTGCTTTTCTATCTCCAATTCTTGTTTTGTAGCAGATTCAGCATTTGAATCTGATGGAGTAGAATTATTGATTTTGCTGTCTTCCTGACATGCAAATATAAATGAAAAAATTAAAATAGTTATTCTCAACATTTTGTTTCCTAAATTTTATTTTCTTTTCGCATAACGAACTAGACTTACCGAAGTTCCCTGACCCTGAGTCCCGGAACGGGACGTTAGGGACTGGCATATAGCTTGCGTAAGCAAGGCGAATGCCAGAAAGGGAATTTGCCGCAGGCCGAGCGAGGGCTCGTCCCGAAGCGAAGCGGTAAGTCGCTGTTATACGACGTTTTCGAGTATAATGATTTTATTAAGCCACGGATGGCGTTTTCTTATGCTCTTAATAAAACAAATTCTTCTTTGTTTTTCTTTTTTTTGGGGACAGCCTTAATCTCAACATCAAATCCGCAGGCGTGAACATAATCGACTAGTGTAGAGATTTTAATATCAGATCTAGATTCAATTCTAGAAACACTGACTTGAGAAAAACCATCCACATCGGTTTGCTTGATTCCTTGTTTTTGTCTTAGTTCAGCAAGCTTCAATTTGAAAATTTGTTTTTGAGCCTCAGCTTTTGCTTGATCAATAATATCTTGTGAGACAAATTTAGTAAGATCAGTATCAAAACTTTTTAATTCTTTTTTTTTCTTTAATTCATATTACAAATCTCCCAAATATTCAGAGTATAATTCTTCAGATTTTTTAATCATGTTTGGATAAAATTTCTTAGAAGTCGCTTTATTTCCGCCAATGAGTAAAATAGCATTTCTCTTAGGATCAAAAACAAAAAATATCCTAAATGGTCTATTTTTGCTATTAACTCTAAGTTCCTTTAAATTTTTAATTTTAGAACCGGTAATGGTATCAACATGTGGTCTTCCAAGTCTAGGCCCAAACTCTTTAAGAATTTCGATAGAAACTAAAATATCCTTTTTTGCATCATTATCTAGATCTTTTAGCCAGAGAACCATCTCTTCGGTTCTTTTTATTTCATACGCCTCTAGTAGTAATATAACGTGTAGGTAATGTATGTCAAGAATTAAGTAATCTCTTTCCCTACTTTTTTTCGTTCTTACGGGCATGGACGCCCGTTCTTTTACGGATTTCTCGGAAATGTCGTATAACGAACTAGCCTTAACGACGTAGGCTGACCCTGAGTCCCGGTAACGGGACGTTAGGGACTGGCACGTAGTTTGCGGATGCAAACGAGTGACAGAAAGCCTATGTGTCGCAGACCGAGCGAGGCCTTGTGCCGAAGCGAAGCGTTAAGGTGCTGTTATGCGAAGTAAAATTTGTATAATTAATATTTCCGAAAATCTCTCTATTTTGGTCTTTTGGTGCTGACCTGCCCCCATTTTCAGTACCAATGGATAAGTTAGTTTTCTCTAAACATTTCAACCATAAGATCGCTTAAACTCTGAAGGAGTCAAGTAATTCAATGAAGAGTGAAGACGCTCGTCGTTGTATTCCTTTTGGAAAATTCGCAAAGCATCGGTTAACTCTCTTTGATTTTTAAAGTAGTGTAGATTCAAACACTCATCTCTAAGTTTACCATTGAAACTTTCTATAAATGCATTTTGTGTTGGTTTTCCTTTTTTCAATAAAGTGAATTTCTATCCCCTTATCTTCTGCCCATTTCTGGAAGCTTTGGATGTAAATTCTGTTCCATTATCCAAAACAAATAGCTCTTGGAAGTCTTTCGAGGGTGTTTAAATATCTGATCAACTTTTCTGACGAAAAGTAAAACTACTGCCTGAAGTATGGTATTCTCTCTTGTTAAATGATCAATACCTGTTAAAATTCTTTGCTTTCTTCCATCAATCGTCCGTTCGAAAACAAAGTCCATTGACCAAACTTCGTTTGAATTCTTAGGCAATGGTACGCCTCTAGTGTGATGATGCATTTCTTTTCTTTCGCTTCGGTTTTGTCCTTATTTTAAGCCCTTCTAAGCAATATAGTCGATATACTTTCTTATGATTGATTGTCCTACCCGACCTTCTTAACCTTCGGTAAATTCGTCGATAGCCTTCCCGTTTCCATCGAAAAGCAAGTCTTCGAATTTCGTTCATTGTCTCTTCATCAATAGCTTTCGGCTGATAATAACGCCTCTAGTCTTGATTTAGGAAGAAGAACAACATCTAGGCTTCTGTTTAGAGAAAGTCCCTCTTCAACTAGCAGATCAACTGCTCTCTCCTTCGTTGATCTGCTCAAAACTTTTTTCCCAAAACATTCTTAATTGCTTGGATTTCGAGAGCCATGTCAGCTACCAATCTTTTGAGATTTGAATTTTCCTGCTCGAGTGCCTTCATCTTCTTGATTTCGCTAAGCTCCATTCCTCCATACTTGTTACGCCAGCGATAAAATGTTTGTTCAGTGATTCCGTATTTTCGTGAAAGTTCCTTGATTGGAATACCTGTTTCTGCTTCCTTTAATATCCGAAAAATCTCGCTTTCTTCTATCTTCTTTCTTGCCATAATGCTCTCTCCTTAATATCGGAGAAAACTAACTTAAATATCGGTGCAGTTTTTGGGGAGCAGGTCAGTTTCATGAAGATTGGATTCGTTTAAGAAA
>NZ_AOGX02000004.1 GCF_000332475.2 Leptospira yanagawae serovar Saopaulo str. Sao Paulo = ATCC 700523 | reverse complement strand
TATTGGAAGAGAAGAATAAGAAGTTCTTAAGAAAGAAACAGAGGAAGAGTTCTTGGCCATTTTTTCCGACAGAAAAATAATCTTCTGACTATTATTCTCTTTTTTACCTGTTGAAGGAAATAATTCCTTTTTTTTTCAGAACCGATCTGTTAAATGAAGGATCAATTTGATTTTTAAAAAAATAGATGAAGAATGAAAAGAAAAAGGAATTTCGACTTTAATGTTTTCTAAATACTTTCATCTTCATAATTGGATACTGCGTATAACAGCGGCTAACCACTTCGCTTCGGGACAAGCCCTCGCTCGGCCTACGGCACATAGGCTTTCTGGCACTCGTTTGCATGCGCAAACTACGCGCCAGTCCCTAACGTCCCGTTTCCGGGACTCAGGGGCAGCCTACGTCGGTTAGCCTATTCGTTATGCGAAATCACCAAATTTTTACACAAAGGAAACTAAATGCCAGCAAGTAAGAAAACCTTAACATCTAGTATTGCAAAAACACAACTAGAATATGAAAAACAAAGAGCACAATATAAAGCACTTTTATTGGAGCAGAGAAGAATACATGAAAAAAGACTAGTAATCAATAGATTCTCATGGATCGGTGCTATTCTCAATATTATATTAGCCCTTATTATTTCAAGTGCACTTGCTTCAAATATAATAGACAAAGGAATCTCAAAGCAAGAAATTCATTCTAAATTACTTTTACCAATACAGAATGGAGCCACTACCATTACCCTGAAGGGTATACTTGAATCAACTTTAGTCTATAAATCAAATTTTTTTAAATCAAAAGATAATCTATACTTAGAAAACAAACCTCCAACACTAGAAATCGTTATTCAAGAAATGATTATGGAAAATTTCTCGAAAAAAGATTTTGATCCAAAACTAAACAAAAAGCTAAATACTTTACTCCTCGAATTTAAACAAAAAGATCCATTTGACAAACTACCAATAAAGCAAAGAGACTTATTCGAAAATGTCAGAATAAAAACAAAAGATTATTCCGTAATACAAACAGATATGGTTAAAATTGCAGATGAATTAGATATAAGCAATCAATTGGTCAATGAGTATTTAAACGATGGGAAAAAGAGTTTCTGGCTATCTGCACTTGGTTTAGCCCTAGCAGTAATCATTGGTATAATTCAAACGTACCTCGCAATTGATAGCAGAAAATCATCCGCAAGACAATACGGAAATATAATCACAAATTTAATGAGATCAAAAAGGTGACTCCGCATAACAGCGACTAACCGCTTCGCTTCGGGACTTACGCCCTCGCTCGGTCTGCGACACATAGGCTTTTGTCACTCCTCTTGCTTACGCAAGCGTCGCGCCAATCCCTAACGTCCCGTTCCGGGACTCAGGGTCAGCCTACGTCGGTTAGTCTAGTTCGTTATGCGAAATAAAATAAAAATTACCGTAAAAATGATTATTTAAAAATTAAAATGTTAATTAGATCTTATACTT
>NZ_AOGX02000005.1 GCF_000332475.2 Leptospira yanagawae serovar Saopaulo str. Sao Paulo = ATCC 700523 | reverse complement strand
TATCGACTATATTGCTTAGAAGGGCTTAAAATAAGGACAAAACCGAAGCGAAAGAAAAGAAATGCATCATCACAGCAACTACCATTGCCTAAGAATTCAAACGAAGTTTGGTCAATGGACTTTGTTTTCGAACGGACGATTGATGGAAGAAAGCAAAGAATTTTAACAGGTATTGATCATTTAACAAGAGAGAATACCATACTTCAGGCAGAGTTTACTTTTTCGTCAGAAAAGTTGATCAGATATTTAAACACCCTCGAAAGACTTCCAAGAGCATTTGTTTTGGATAATGGAACAGAATTTACATCCAAAGACTTCCAGAAATGGGCAGAAGATAAGGGGATAGAAATTCACTTTATTGAAAAAGGAAAACCAACACAAAATGCATTTATAGAAAGTTTCAATGGTAAACTTAGAGATGAGTGTTTGAATCTACACTACTTTAAAAATCAAAGAGAGTTAACCGATGCTTTGCGAATTTTCCAAAAGGAATACAACGACGAGCGTCTTCACTCTTCATTGAATTACTTGACTCCTTCAGAGTTTAAGCGATCTTATGGTTGAAATGTTTAGAGAAAACTAACTTATCCATTGGTACTGAAAATGGGGGCAGGTCACTGGAGGGTGGAAAAATTGCATTTCAGCAGAGGAAAAATAAATACAATTTAATCTGAAATATAGACATTCTTAAACCGCATCAACTTACCTTTATTGAAATCTAAATTTTGGATCTATCAGGTGATTTTTTTATTTTAATACGGCATAAATCACAATAATCATTTTTAAAGTATTCAATATACGAGACCACTTCTCTTAAATTAAAAAATATATTTTTAAAATTGCTAAATGAATAATCAGGTATCGAAGTCAACCCGCAGAACGAAAGTATTTTCTTCTCCGACACCAAAGTAAAAATATGAATTTCTTTTTCGATTTTATTTAATATCTTCTGGAAAAAATTCCATATCCGATGTTTAAAGAGTTTTAAATTTTAAAAGAGCAAAAAATTCAGAAATTATAACTCAAACTGAAAATCAAATATTTGATTACTACTAATTATATATTACGAGATATACAGCAAATATTTAAGCCAATCATACAAATCGAAATGGCGAATATTGAATGTTATAAGTAAAATTTAATTGCACCAGGTATTCAAAAATGAATGGGAGAGAAAATAAAAAAGGGAAAATCCCAGAGAATCTAATTAATAGACTCAACAGATCAATCAATATTGCTTTAACCAAATTCAATCAAGAAAATGATTTGGATTTGGATGATATGTACTTAATTAACATTTATAAAAAGGTAAATAAGTCTCCAAAAAGCAAAGGAATTGGAAGGTCGAATCCAGTCTTATGGGAAGATGATTTTACCGAATTAGAAGGTCTGATTCTAACTAAAATAGCAGAACATCCAACTACAAGAAGAGAATTAGCATTCAATCTCAATATTCAAGCATCTAGTGTTGCTGGAATTGTTGGCGGAAAATTGCTCAAATTTGGTTGGGTGGAAGTTGTACGTTACCGTAAATGCACTGTGACCCACAAGACTGTTCAAGAGCTTTCGATTACAGAAAAAGGCAAAATTGCTTTAGCCAATCATTCATAATATTGGGTTATCTGAAATATTGATTTTCAATATACTACTAATTATTTGAGGAATTGAAGAATTTATAACAGGAAAATAAGATAATGCAACTGTCTGATCAATTTAAATAATTTGAGGTATGATATGATTTGGTGAAAAATGGATCTTCTAATTCCATACAAGAAGATCGGTCGCATTAAAGTAAGGCTTTGTGTAATAATTTGCCGTTGTTATCGGACTTGCATGAGCCAAGAGTTTCTGAGTTGCAATGGAACCATACATATCCATCACTCTTTGAGCCACTGCATGACGAATGCTATGTGGATGTATTGTCCTTCCTGACACTGTTACCTTATTCCATGACTTAACTATGTTTTGGAGTGTTCTCGTTGTGATAGGATGCCTAGACTTTCTGTTTTTCTCTGGGAGAGATAGAAAAAAATAATCTGATCTTATCCCAATGTAGCTATGGTATTCTGCAACGAAGTTCATGGCTTCAGGATTCAAGACGACTATTCCCCATCCCCCGCCTTTCTTACGATATTTAGCTAATTTAAATTCTTCAGGTGAGTTGAATACAGAAGAAAATTTTAGCCCCACCACTTCCCTAGCCCGCAGACCCGTAGTTGACATTATTCCGAAAATGGCACGATTCCTATAATCAATTTCTGTTTTAGGATTCTTAAATTCATTCGCTAAATCCTTCATGGTAGCGTAGCTTAACCCTTTTGAGAGCATTACCCCTTCTTCTCTGGGTCTTCTAGGAGGTTTCTTTGATCCAGTTCTCTTATAGTCTGAAATCTTAATAACATTTGATGAATTCATTGCGTATCACCTCCGTTATACGTACAATTATATGTACACATAACATAGAGTCAACTCTTATTTTTTGCAATAAATTCTAGCTTAAAAGAGATGTTGTATCTAATCGCAATTTCTAAAAGTATTTCAAGGCTTACATTAGGTGGGTTCTTTTTGAGAAGATTTTGGACAAGAGTTTTTGATTTCCCTGTTTCATTAGAGACTTTTCTCACTGAGAGACCCAGTTCTTCAATTCTGAATCGAATTTGCTCTATTAACTCCTTTTTATTTGTAGCAATAGGCATATTTGAACAATATTTGAGACGGGGAGACAGTCTTCACGCCATTTTGCTTCCGAATTCCTACATTTTTCGGAATCCAAATAACCCGAAGTCCATTAATAATTAACTAAATAGGCGTTGCCAGTTCCAAATAAAAACGTTTTGAAAAGACAATTCGAAATAATAATTTTCTGAATTTCTATTGTTCCATTGTAATTCATTAAATGATATAATACGCAAGATTAATCATGAGCATAGTTATCTAGGTAAAAAAAGAGCTGAAATACCCCAGAGTTGTCTTCGATTGGCGAAAAAATTTTAAATATTAGAAAAAAAAATCAGAAAATCTATGAAAACCTAGTACATATACTAAGTTTTTGACAAATCAAAAAAGTCCGAAAATTCAACTTCTTAACTAATAGAACGTGAAGATGAGCTAGAATACAAAACGCGATTTGCTTCGGTTTTCAATTTTTTAGCTCTAGAAATAATTTTTTCTGAAACCTCATAGGTGGCTTGGGAGAAGTTATGCATTCAACTAAATATCTGAGAACCAAACATATGAATAAAGAATTTTCATTATCTAAAAAACACTCATGCAATAACCAATACTTTGAAAAACAACGTAATGATTATAGCAAAAGAGAAAATACTACTCAATTCATCAAGGATATAGATTCAATAATTGAGGAATACAGTGATATTTACCAACCATACCTGATTACATTCAATGTAGATAAAACATTAGGTTATTGCTACATAACTGAATATCCTGACAGAAAGATACTTACACAAATCTTAAAGAAGACCTTTAATCGTATCCATAACCACTTTTTTGGTAAGCTCGATAAACATAATTACTTAGATTTTATGAAAATTGGAACTTACGGAATCGGTATAGAAGAATCTTGTTTCGATCATTATCACTACATATTCTGTTTACCACCGTTTTTAATACCTAAACTTGAGGAGGAATTCAATAGACAAGTGAAGAAATTACTTTATGGATTTGAAGGTAAAATGCATTATAAAACTTATAATAAAAGTATCAAGAATTTTCTGGGATACGGAACTAGATATTACTCAAACCTAGAAACAAATAATGCAAAATTCGATGGTATAGACCTCGATGTTTCATGTTTGAATTTCTCACTCAATCAGCTAAACCATATAAGCGAAAATGAAATCAAAACCATGCACGAAAAAAATCTCGAATTTTATAAAAACAAATATTCTTTATCAGGTATCGCTAGCTTTAAAGCACCTAAGGTTACAATTGTGAAACCGACGCGAAGAATCAAAGAAACCCCGTTTTCAGATAGATCCTTGTATGATTTTAATTATCGAAGTATGTTTTAATCGAATTTCTAAGGTTAAATCTTTAATAATGTTAACCCACAAGTAATGCTACTAGATTCATTCTGCTAATGAACTTATGCCATTCCCAATTCTCAAATTCCCTTAAGGAAAGTCAAAACGACGCAATTCAATTCATATTTTTGCATCTGAGTGAACATGGCTTCTTTGCGGAACGGACAGTTGAAAAAGAAGCTTTGCCCTGAAAATCACAATGAAATTCGCGTAATTTTTAGAAATTATGAGAATTAATCGAAAAAGGAAAAAAAATGCCACTTGGACTTATTTTGTCCTACCCAATTGTTAGAATGAAAATATGAACCTAACTCCAGATACAATTGAAGCTCTCCTTCTCACAATTCCTTTTGTTTATCTAGTTTTTTTCTTCTCCTCTGATTATATAACAAGCGAATATACTAGAAGCTTTATAAATTCATATCTCGAAAGCAAGAATCCGAGAGAAATATCAATTGAAAAACAAAACCAACCTCAGAACGAAACAGAATTTAAGATTATAGACATTCTGAACTATCTAATTCAATATAGATTGCATTTTCGTTCTTTCGGATTTATTTTTATAGCGATTTTCTCATTACTGATTTCTTTTGAAATCATAGATTCGACGGAATTTTATCTGGGGATTTTATTCCTTGCACTTGTCACATCAATATATCATTGGGTTTTAAATTATTACAGAGAGAAGTTAATTGGGAGAAAGATAACCTTCTTCCAGGAATTCTCTAAAGTAACCATATTGATTTGTTTTTTATACTTACTTATAGAACCTACGAAAGGAGTTTTAATTGATCTATTCATTTATTTTTACATTTCCTTGGAACTATTCATTTTAAGTAGGATTTGCTTTGTAAGGGAACGGATTTATTTTAAATCATTTCCTAAATTAATTTTTATGATTTCTATTTTCCGTCTACTCATTACCTTTTCAATAACGAGATCGGTTATTTCTAAAGGCTTTTTTATCGACTCAAGCTTCTTTAATTTTATTTTCAATCTTTTACTAACTCTGGAGAACTCAACTCTCCATCCAATCTACGGTATAATTTCCCTCGTATTTTTGACAGTAATTGGATATACGCTTTCAACTTATGTTTATCAGATTACAAGTTTTGCTACAGAGCATAGTGTATTTAGAGAGCCAGCGGATCGAATGTTTATTGATTCGGCAATCAATATGGGTAACTTTACTGAAAAAGAAGCTAAATTCAATCAAAAGAAGTTATCAGAAGATCTTCATTTTATGGCTGAACTAGATAGTACTTTGAACAGTGTTATCAAGCAATTTCGGTTTTGTTTACTACTTTCTATTTTAATTCTCATCGGCAGTATCATGATCGGATTTATATTTCGAGGAGAATCATTCACTGAAATTAAATCTACGTATTTAATCTACTCTGTAAGCCTTATTTTGTTCTGCATAGTTTCTGGTTTGTTTTCCTTTTTAAGTATCGTCATAGCCATTCTAAAGCCACGTAAAATAGGATTCTCAAACCTAAAGGAATTATAAACATAAAGTTTATTCTAATTTGTCATACCTAGTGAGTATAATCCTCAAAATAATGAAATATACTGTGAATGAATTTTTAATTATCAGGAGTCATTTAAATGAAAACCATTTTATATCTTAAACCCGAAGACTTTGTCTTTCCTGCTTCCTTGTCGTTGGGGCAAAGATTATGTAGAGAATCTGAATCTGCAATCTATGATGAAATTTTTTTGGAAGTAAACGAAGGACATGCAATCAAACTTCGACCTGGACAATTTACTATAACCGATGATTTAGTTGCTCGTGCCACTGAACTTTGTAAGGACAAAGATTCATTGACTACATCTTATTTGCAAAGGAAGTTGCTCATCGGTTACGAGCTGGCAGACAAATTGAGATTGGAGATGATTTCGAGCGGGCTTACGAAATAAGTTCTTTGGTTAGAAAAGGTAATCCAAAATTCAGATCTACGAAACTTACTTCATTTAGAAAATGATTAAGTTTGGAAGAAATATTTTGCAAAGGCAAGCGATTAATCTTCCAAGTTCCTCACCGATTTGCTAAATAAACTTATGGCTCTTGAATGGATATTAATATGATGCAGATACTAGGGGCTGAGAAATTTATTGATACAAATTTAGAATACCTAAACGAAAATCTTAACTATCCTTTGGTTAAACTAAATAAACAAAGGGGAAATACGAAATATCGCTTTGATAAAGTAAACGAAAGAATTCAATTAAGCGTAACTTTTGATACTGCAGAAGTTTGGTATATTTTTGATAAAAATAAAAAAGATTGGCTATTTGATTTATCTCACTCAGTAAGTAAAGACTCGAATGGAGATCTTTTCTGTGAAGAATGTAAATCTCCGAAGTTTAAAAACGAATCAGAATTTTATCTTTATTATCTTCAAAAAGATTTGCTGAGAATTCAGAAGTCTTATTTTCAAAATGATTCTTATTTATTCTATTATAGAAACAGAAATCGAGAGATCTATTTCAGTGAATTTATTAAAAAAGACAAGTTACTCATTGAATTAAAGAAGAAAAATTTGGAGAAAATAATCTCAATTGAAAAAGTGGTAATTTGAAACTCTACAAGGGTGATCTTTCCCTCCCGTAAACTTGTGAATTCTTATCCACCCCTTCGATAGCTCTTATCCTCATTTGCTTCATTTTCCAAAAATCCCATCCTCACTAGTAAGTCTAGATCAGCTAGCAGGCATGAATACCTTCGCATGTTTGCAGTTATCTCATCTACATACGTAGGATGTACAAATTTGGACTGAAATTTACCTCCCTTCCGAGAAGGGAGTATAACATGGGGAGACGAAGCGAAATAAAGGTGATTCCCTTCTTCAAAATCTATTTGCAACTTTTGTTTAAAATCCCTCAATAGGCTATCACCTAAGTATGGGAAATTTATTTTGAATATTATTAGTCCATCATAGAGTTCTTCTGATTGTCCTGGAACTCTGGGTTGATTTGATTTCACATAACGAACTAAGACATCAATGTATTTTGTTTTAAATCTAAACTTTTGCAGTGCTCATACCTCCTCTTTGTATTAAATTGCCAATTGTAAATTCAATCAGATCTTTGATATTTTACCTAACTCTGCCATTGTGAAATATTTGATGAAAGCAAAATTAGAATCTCTATAAGCCCAAAGAAAACCGACATCTTCCAATTCTGGCTTATAGAGAAAAAGAAATTTAGAATCTAACTTCATAACAAACGAAGTAGAATTGAAACAGAGGAGAGCTTCTTTGTGTATCTTTAAAAAGCTACAGTTCTTTATTTTAATTTTACCTAGGTCTAGATCATTGATGGAACTTGTTTCGATCAACTTTGTAGGTAGAACCACTCGCGAATAAACTCTTTGCTGGTCACTAAACCATTCTCCGTTCCATTTTAAGGATTTAATGAATCCGTAAGAAGTAATGATTTTTTTAATAGGATACCTCCGATCCTTTATCTTCAAACTTAGAAGATCAAAGAACTAACGGCTACTATATCATTAAGCAGAAAATTGCAACCCTTTTTTCTTAGACTTTCAATTTAACGAGGAATTTAAGCAATAGAAAATGGATTCGCAAAAGTTTTAAACCATAGTTAGACGAGTTACTGCAGTTTTTGCATTCAGGTCAGAAGTATCTGAAGTCTTCCTGTCAAAAGCATAGACCATAAGCTACGGTTCCGTTTCCCAAAGGGTGATGTACTTTAGTCCCCTCCCCCCAACTTTTACACTTCGAACAAAGTTTAGAATTGAACTAAATAGATTTAGGACGAAGTTTTCTATTTTTTGCATGTGGCATCGACTCTTCAAAATACCAGTTTGGTATCTAATTTACGTATTAGAAAATTAATTTTTATACCTTTATCCATCATAGGACATTAGAAAATTTTATTTTTGTAACTAATGTTAATGGGAATTATTGTCATATTGCCGTTAAGTATAAAGTTGTGGAATTCTCGGATAGATACAGAAATTGGAAAAACGAAAACTTGGTTGGGGAAATTGTTGAAAAAGCAGTTTTGGAGCAAGCGTTTGAATTTCTACTTAACAAATAAGTAGGCAAATTAATGATTGACAAATTTGTCAACCGTTTAGAATTCAGAATAACCCAGGTATACTGGATTAAAAAATGTTAGAATACGGAAAAATTTTTACAGAAATTACCAAGAAAACTGTTCCCAAATCCGTGGAGGAGTCTTGGGATGCTGTTACCAAAACTAAAGGTATTAGAGATACAAAAATTAGAGAGGTTGGAAGTAATTTAACTCCTATGAGAGGTAATGTATTTCCAATCAGTAACCTAACAACAGACATCGATAAATACCTCTAGAAATAGCCTATCTTGTGTCGTTGAAGAAGAATGCTAAAGTTACCCGCTTCGTTACATTTTATCAAGAAAAATACATTCGCATATATTCTGATCTGACGTCTTTTGTAGCAGTCAAACCATCTCAAATTTTAATAGAAAATGAAAACATAAATTCGCATTTAGTTGTGTATTTATCTGAACCAACCTCTAAAAAAGGAATTGAGAATTTGGATAAAGCCTACAATCACCTTGTTCGCTGTACTATAGATGCCTCTAAAATGCTTTGGATTGAAATGAAAAAGCATTTAGAACAAGAATTCAAAAGATTTAATATTTCGAAATATAGCTATAATTTATCTGAAAGCGAATTATTAGACAATTATAGCAAATTCCTCAGTAAGGGACAAGAAGCTCGTAAAAATGAATTGAATGGTGTTGGAAAAACACCTGAAATGTGTATCGATGATTATTATCAAGCAATTGAATATGCTTGGGCAATTATTAAAAACCATGACAGAAATAAAGCAAAATCATTTGGCGTGTTTAGAATATATCAATGGATTAAAGGAAATATTATTCAAATTATTGCTTCTTTCCTTATTGGTATATTCGCTTCCTGCGCAAGTATAAATTTAGACTTAATTTATAGCCTATTCACTTCTAAAGAAAAATCTCAAACTGATCAGCCAAACTTAAACAGTAAAAAATAATCTTTAATTTGTTATTCCACTGTTATTTTCTTCATTAGTTTCAAATTTAGAACAGTTTAAACTTAAAATCTTCTACAAAATTTATTTTTTTAAGCAGTGTTTTTTGCGGAATATAGAAATAAGAGAATGATGATATTTGACATTAAAACTTAGGATTCCAATTCTTTAAATCTAAGGTAAAAAGCTGATTGGATTGATCCTAATGACTTACTAGAATCTTTCTTTCATCCTTAGAATTAATTCTCTAGTTCATGAATTGTTTTCGAAATCATTCAATGAATTCAAAGGTATATCTTTAATTTCGTCTTTAATAATCTCAGATACAATTGCGACATAAAGGAATTTGAACCATAATTTTAAATATAGTAAAACTCTTTCCTTTCCGCTTTTTTGAATAATTCGCTTACTGTTTAAAGGATTTCTTCTTTTTCAGTGCATAGTTTCGCTTCGATATATGAATAGTTGATTTTGTTCTTATAAAACCAATTTATTTGAAAATGTTCTATTTCATGTATTATTAGGGATAGGAAGATTTTTTTCATAGGGCATGAAGTATTGTGGTGCCTGAAAACACCATAAAATCAAATTCCACCGCTCCGAAATCGAAAGCCACCTCCGATGTATGAATTCTTTCTCGAAACCTCTAGAAATCTAAAAGAAAGCGAAATTAAAGGATTATCGGGAGCTTTTTGAACTAAAAAATCATAAATTTGTCAAGTAAAATTATGCAATAACATCTGATTGGTGATTCGTTTTGACATTTCAGTCTAAAATATGATCATGTCATTGTTACTTATGGGCAACTGTTATGAAAATAGGAGCATTTACATGCTTTACTCTAGGAACGAAGATACTTTTTATTTTTTAAAGAGAAACTAATTAATATTGTAATTATGAACACTTGTAAACAAGCATACACTGCATTCGAATCTAAATGTATCAAATTGAACGAAGAGAATGAAGAAAAATTCATCGCTTCAGTCAATTTACTCGTGGATTCTAAAGACAAGTCCAATAAATTCATATTATCAAGAGAATTTAATCAAAAAATAATTTTCCCACTTTTTACCAAAGTATTAGGTTTTTGCACAGATATAAAGGGCGGGTATATCAACAAAAGAATCAATCTTCCAGAACAAAAATACTCCACATTTACGGTTAACGACAATCAATTACTTTTCAGGTTGATTCTAGGACATTATCAAGCTTGTAATCAACAACCTACTTATAATCCAGAGATTATAGAGAATAAAAATTGGAATGAGCAAAAGATACAAAAATACAATGCGAAAACTAAAAACAATATTTCATTAAGGGAAAATTACAATTCTCATATCCTTTGCATCGACATTGACACTCACGAACTCAATAAACATGATATCTACAAAAACAACAAACTAGTTTACGGAGAAGATTATTATCGAGATTTAATTCAATTCCTTTATGAGAAACTTGGAGTACACCCTATCTTATGTCAAGTTTCAAAGCTTCAGAGAGGAATCTATCTTTACTACAAAACAGACGTTATCCGTAAAAATGAGAAAAAAGAACTTTTTGAAATTATTAAGAACCTTATATCTGAATTCGACGAACCTTATCATGGGAATAAACCTGGAAGAAAAAAAACTATAACCTATAAAAACATTACGGGAATCGAATTAAGGACTCCAAATCATTTAAACAGGCTACCATTATCCTATGATTATAAAGTGTATGATAATAACTACAAACGAATAAATAGCCTCGTAAAAATCTTTCAGAACGTTGCTCAAAACCTAAAAACAAATATTCTACTGTATGATGCAACAAAAAGAGCTTACCCGAAAAATGAGGATCTTGATGTATCCGATGAAGAGATTAAATCTCTATTGGTAAATGCATTCTCAGAGGAAGAAACAGAGCCTCCAAAAATTTGGAATAGAACAAAATCTATCAAACTTAATTCCGCTAATATAAAGGTACCGATAGAAGGAGGTTCTAAAAACAAAGGTCTCTTTCGATTGGCTTGTTTATTTCTCAATTCGGATAAAGCAGACGACCATCAGGTTTTTTACAATTTAGTCTACCTGAATAATCAATCGAGTGGCGATGTATTATTCTGGTTCGATGACTATGCAACTATAAAATACAATGAAAACATTGAAGATAAACAAAGTGATGAAATTTCCTGGATTCCGACTTACTATGGAGTAAAAGCATTAGATGGAATCCTAAATGGTGCAAAAAAATATTTAGAAGCCAATCCTTACGAACACAAGACCAAAGAAAATGAACCAAAGAAATATTACAATGAAGTGGTCTTATCTTCGAAAGACAAAAAGGTTTGTAATCTTATTATAAATGAACTAAAGAACGAGTTTTGCAAAAAATACCCCTACTCTTATTTACACAACGTAGTATTTGAAATAGTCTCAAAGATAAGATATGAAGAAAACAATAAACGGGAAATTAAGAAGGATGCGAAATTTAGAAAAGTTACAAAAGAGCAGCTTGGTTTAGGTACTCAATTTCCTAGAAACTTTCAAGACTTAGTAAAACAAAAGTACAAGTTAAAATGTAATCATTATAAAATGTTTAACTTAATCCTTAAGTCGCCAATCTTTAATCAGATATTTGCTACGAAAAGAGGATACTTATATGGTAAACTAGGAGGATCTTGTAGGCAATTTACTTTTAATAAAGATAGAATTGATTTAATACTTAATCTTAAAGAAAGAATTACTAAAGTAATAAGAATAGAAGAAGAAAACAGAGAGGAGATATCACCTAACCCCCAATCCTTTATATTATGTGAGTCAACAAATATAACAATCGGGGAAAATAGAATTGATATTCCGCCCCTGATAGAAAGTAGTTGAGCATTTTGCAAGAAAACCAATAGATAATCACAAATGATTAAAAAGTTTGGGTTGACAAAACAAAAATTTATCCTCGACATTGCGGGAGCTTTTCTAAAGAAGATTGAATATGCTCCTCTCTTGATTGCTTCGGGAAAATATGCAAAGTGTTGGAGAAATTACATATTTTTAGAAGTATCGGTAAGCATATAATGCCAATGGATTTTGACGCTGATGATCTTTCAATTTTTCTTACTTGGGTGGAGACTTTTCAAATTCAAAGCGGGATGAATGATAATGAAGAATTTGCAGGACGCTTTTTTACACGAATTCTCAATTCATTTAATGAGAATACGCCTGAGAGAAATTTGATAAAAAAACAAAATGAATTTTTAATTCGAGGACTTTATAGCGGTTATGATGGTATCGTTCCAAAAAATTGCACGGAAAAAATCCTCACTCCCCTAGCGAAAGATCTAATCGAATTTGGCTGGAGTCGCAAATTAAACCAGGTTAAATTAAAATTTGGTGAGCTAAGATTTTATATTCCAGAAAAAATCGATATTCTCGAACAACGTATCGAAAACGCCATGTTTGAATGGGGACAAATTTGAATTAATTTTTGGCTGAATCGGACAACTCAAGCCTGATACATTACAAGCATAACCTATAGCATAATATTCTATAATATATATGTATTTAATACCTATCAAATTAATATGCCTTAATTGATTCATCACTGGAGAATCAAGATTTTTTTAACTTTATCACGAGGAGCGGGTCAATTTTCTTCTGGAGTTCAATCAGTAATTTATTTCATCCTATTGGTTTATACTTGTAAACATTGAAATTCATTGTTTACCTACTCAAATTGGGAATAGTCTATCCTGCCTTTTCGTTAAATTTCAAGAATATCTAATTTTTTTGTCCTACCTCGATGATATGGTAATTACATGATCGAATTTTATTGCAAACGACTCAATCAATCGATTCGAATGAAAGCAACTGGGTACCAGTTCCCCTACGAAAATGAATCCTATTACGATGACAATTGGCTGAATTTTGAAATTGAAATTCAAAAGAATGAACAGCATTTTAAAATAAAAGATCCACTCTTTTTAACCTGGGAATGCATAGAGCTAGCAAAATGGTTTCAAAACTTTGATTCACATACCCTGAACACCGACATAATGAATCTTGAGAATACTTTCTGTTTCAGTCGGATTAATAAGACCAACGAAGAGAAATCCAATCTTATCATTCGAATTCATCGGACTTTAGTTCCATATTTGACAATTGCCGTAGAAGAAGAATTTTATTTCTGCCTTGATAATTCTGATTCTCAAAAGGTTTTTCTTGGATTTAAAAATATTTCAAATGAGTTTCCGATAAGATGAGAAGAACAGGGCTAATGGATTAAGATATGAATATTTTTAATACATTTCTATCAAAATGCAATCAGACGGACAACTACACTCGATTTTACCATACAAAAGAATATCTTAGGTTCAAAGGTAGAGAAACCCTAATAAATAAAGCCAAATTAACAGAACTTGGTCAAACCCTTGGTTATAACACGGATAGTTCTTCATTCCTTGCAAAAATTCACAAAAGAATCCATGGATTCGAGAGTTGCACAGGACGAATTCCGTTTAAATATTTAGAAGCAATCGATGTAAAACTAGAAGAATTAAAACTCTGCCAAGAATTGGATTTTGAACTTTTTGAAATTGAAAAATCCGAACCGAGATTTCCTAAAAAAGGGTTCCACAGATTAGCACCAGCCATTTTTCGAATGTCTGAATTTCAAGAGAATACATCCGAGGAAGACGCGATCCAATATATGATACAGGGTGACCTCTGGATGTTATATGCTTCAATCACTTATCCAGAATTACTTATTATTATTCTATCTTCGGGCAAAAAAGAACCTTCATATCACTGGTTGACCCCAGAATTTACTGTTGCTAAACAATGGCTTGATTTTGGAACTTTGGGATATGCAAATGGAATAACTAGAATTGGGTGATAATCTTTTTCGCTGAAAGGAATTTCTATAAAGAATCCCCTCCAGGGACTTACTTTATTCAGGACGTAATCAATGATTCAACTCGCTGAATCCAGGTAGTTTAGGAAACAAATAGCTAAAACAAAGGAAAGCGTCTGCAAATTTTCTTGTTTAGTTGAAATTCTTCTTATTAAGCACGATCGAACTTTATTAGGTGTTTACGAGAACTGCCTAAATTGCGAACAAACTCCCGATCGAGCGAAAGTGCGTTCGTTCAATTCTAAATTTGATCTGAGACTTAGCCCTCCTCCTTCTGATCTATCCTATTCCCCTCCAAAAAGTGCGACTTCGCACTTTTCTAAAAACTTTGCTTTTCATTTTTTATAACCCAGATAATATGAGACATAATATGGAAGTTTTCGATTTCTGGAATGTTAAGGGCGGATCGGGAAAAAGTTCGAATTGTTATGCGAGTGGAATTACACTCCGAGACGCTGGGAAAAAAGTTCTCTTCATTGATCAAGACCCTCAACGTTCCATTACTAAAACCCTGAATGCTCATGCAAAGAAAACTTCTACGCTCTTCGATGTGTATATGAGACAATCAAGTCTCCAGAGTTCAATAATTGAAACAGAAGGGTTTTCCATTTGCCCTGGGGATTTACGATTACTCAGAATCCAGGAATCCGTAGATCAGAATCGGCTAGCCGAAGAATTACAGACTATTTCAAAAAATTTTGACTATGTGCTGATTGATAACCAACCCACATGGAATGCAATTGTCCGAGCAGGAATTGTGGCATGCGATTTATTGATTATGCCGTCTAGAATTTCAATTTTTGATTTAGATGAAGTTAAGTTTTCTTACGAGGAAGCAAAGATCCTGCGTAAAAATGTTCCAATCAAAATTCTCCTAAATCAAGTGAGCAATGCCGAGAAAGCTTCAAAAGATGAAGTGGAGTATATTGAGATGTTTCTAGAAAAATTCAAATCAGATCTCTTAGAATCTAGAATTCCATTCTCTGCATTTATGAAAAAAGTCATCGATAGAGGCGAGACTCTATCAGGGAAAGACCCATCAAAGGCAAGGTTACGATCCTCACTATACTCATTCGTTGCCGAAATTACTAACAACAAAGTGAATTTGAATTAAGGGCAACAGAAATGGCAAAGCAACTCAAAAAAATATTCTCTGATTCTGAATTCAAAAGTGCGACATCGCACTTTGAGGGTATTCAACAATACCTAAGTCTTCCAATTCAAGACATCGAATTGAATTTATCGAAAAATATTCGTGATGATTACGATGAATCTTCATTGGAAGAATTGGCTAAGTCTATTTTAGAAAATGGTCAACTAGAGCCAGTGGGAATTTCTCCAGAAAGGAATCGCAATGGAAAATATGATCTTGTATATGGTTATCGAAGGTGCTTAGCTGTAAAAAAATACGCACCACATGTTTCAATCAAGGCAGTTACAGTCATTAGTGACACTGATGATGATACGATCCAATTACTAGAGAACATTCAAAGGGAAGATTTAACAGACTATGAAATTGCCAAGGCTTTGCTAACCATAAAAGAGAAGTCCAATTTACGAAATGAAGATATCGCAAAAAAAATCCACAAGAGTTTGGATTGGGTAAAAAAAAGAATCATTCATGGAAAGTCCGTAACCCAATTAGAGGGAGCGGGTCAAACTAATCCTGAAACTATTAGAAAATTGACTACTCATCAAATGAGTCAAATATCCTCTCTTGGCTTAGAAGAGAAGATCAAGATAGTTAACTCCTTTGAGAGCAAAGAGAAATCTAAAGTTAAAGATTTCAAAGATTCAGCAAAAAAGCAAAGGACTCCTAAATTAACTTCAAAGGAACTAGCTAAGAGGTTGAAGTTAGAGAAATCTAAACTTGAAAAGCAAATCAAATCTGCAAATATTCGAATCAAACAGATCAATAATGAATTAAAGAAACTGATTTAATGCCCAAATTATAACACTGCATCAAACTCAGAGATATAAAGAAAACGCCGATTCGGAAATATGATCTGAATTCAATGTCCCAGCAAAGATTTGCTGACCAAAAATGAACATTTACCCAACTTAAATGCCCAAAAAAAATTTCCCTCAGAAAATAAAAAAGTGGTACCAATTTTCGTACCCCGATAGCATTGTACTAATTAATCCATTACTGGGTTGTTAATCAAAATCACTCTGGGGCGGTGTGGTAGCCAAACCAGAGACATTTTCCAAAAGTCCCAAATAACTTAATTATGTCTCTAAAAACTATTGACGAGTTTCCATTTCTATTCGATAAATGGATTTGGCTGGATTAACACGTCTTGCCACGGCACTACCACAATGCCGTTAGATTAACAGCCTGGAATCCAAAAAGTTCCAGCTAATTGAACGTTCGAAAGAACTTTCAAAAATTTGACAACCTGACTTAGCCGAAGGCATAACTTCGTCGGAATAGGGGAGTTGAGTATGGCAAAAAAATGAAATCGTTTGCTCTAGCCAGAGGCGTGTTCTCTCGATTTACAACGGAACCTAAAATGAAAGCACAAATTAGAACTGGTGTATGGACACCTGTATGGATCGAAAATTTAAAACTATCTCACAGCCAAACAAGGCTTCTTGCAGAAATAGTTTCTTTGCATGAGAAAGAAGGCTGTTTCGCATCAAACAAATATCTGTCAGAGATTCTCGGATTAAAAACAGACACGGTCTCAAGATTAATCTCAGAACTAAAGAGAAGGGGATTACTCATTCAAACTGGATTTGATGGTCGACGAAGATTCCTGAAACCGATTTATCCGAAAATGAATACAGAAACTGCATTGGAGAAAAATCCAACTCCCGTTACGGAGATTAAAGAAAAAATCCAAATGGCACCCATCGGAAAATCCAATGCTGACTCTCATTTTGATGCACCTCCTATAAGTACAATTGAGGTACAAAATAAAGTACATAAAACTCAAAGAAAAAGTGAAGGAATCAAATTAGAAGAGCTGTGGAACCATTTTGCCAAATGGAGTGAGGAAAGAGTTTCTCCGACAACCTGGGCAATGATCCAAAAATGCCAAGATCCTGGTCAGTTAGGTGGTTCAGCACGGATTTTTTGGGAAAATTGGAGTTCTAGGAATTTGAAAAACCAATATAGCCTATGACTTTTCAAATTGTCCTAGGTCATTGCTAACATATACTTGGTTAAAATCAGGTTTAAGAATTAAAGTATGGAATTGATACATAGATTAGATGATTTCTTTTATTCAATATTCCCAAATATTGAAAGAGGTAATGAAAAATCTATTATTCAAGTTCTGGCAGATTTTTATAGAGTAGGGGTTTACGAGCCTTTAATTGTCGTTTCCAACGATATTGTGACTATTAAGGTTGATATTCAATCCATCGAAACTTTGGATAAAGATTACAGGAAAATAGTATCTTTATGTGAAAAAGGTAAATTTGAAGAAGCAGAACGATTATTAATTCCGATAGTTAATCAGTATCCAACAAATTCTGAATTTCATCGTCTTTTGGGACAAATCTTCTCTGAACTAGGTAAACAAGACCAGGCAATAGATTCCCTTCCATGGTTTTTTGACTGAGTTAGAAAAGAAGAATAATTCCATAAATATCAACCAATACTTCAAAAAGCTTCATGATGGTTTAGTATCACAGATTTTCAACGCCCCCATAGACTTATTCATTGAGAAATATTTGTTTGATCGTTTTGAACGGTTAAGACCTTTTCAGTTGATCTCACTCTTTTATATGATGAAAGAGTATATTGAAGCCTCGACAAGTAAAAAGGTTCAAGAGTATGCTCCTCAGTTTGTAATTTCTAAAAACAGAATTTTAAATCTAGTTTTCGCCATGCAATTTGGAGAACTATTCTGCATTGATTACGTGAACGATTTCAAGTCAAATGCAGAAGAACTAAAAATTGCAAAAGATTTTTACGAACAATTTTTGAATTTAGGCAAAGAAAAGCCCGAAGGCATAGAATACGATTTAATTCAAAGATGGGCGAAACGACTTCAAATCGATTATTTATTTAATTTGGTCGATGAAGAAGATCATGTGGAGCCATTACCTGCCGAAAATAGAGTCTCGAATGAAGATATCGAAATGGCTCGGTTTCTACAATCCCAGGAAATAATCGGGACGAATCATGCTGTAATATTACACATGATAGGTGCTAGAAAGTATTTTGCTAATTTGCCATCTGAAGAAGTGAAAAATATAGCCATTGAAATTGCCACAATTGGAACAAATGGAATCAGCCCAGATAAGAGTGGGTATACTGTTCAAAAAATACCTGGGAGGAGTTTTTCTGGTTATGAACTACTTTCTTATTACTACGTTAGTTTTGCAATTGCCCTTCCTGAACTTCTTCCAAAATTAGGGCTACCTTTTCATGATGAGTTCAAAATTGCTTCGAAATTCGAAATTTAGCATCATTTTATAAATATTTAATAAAACTATCTCAGATTTGTCCTATCGCAATGATATTGTAAAAATTACTTCATTGGCTTCTTTCACAAAGTGATAACGGGAATTAGAATTTTATAAGGGTTTCTTTTTTTGTTAGTCGCCAATTTTCTATAAAACTGGGTTGAATTTTAAGATATTGAATGAAAAATATTGTAAAACTTATGGGAAACGCTAAAATCGAAGCAAATCTGACTTTTTCTTTAGAGGATTTAGATTCAATATTGTCGATTCGATTTCTAGTAGCTCGTCTCGGAGAATCTCCACGTTTTGCTTGGTGGGATAAAAATTTGGATGCGACCGATTTGGATGGGGGAGGTACGTTTTTTCGTAAATTATTGCCTTCCGATGATCAACTTATTGGAGAGATCTCCGCTATGGAAGCAATTGTTTCTTCCGCAAAAGATTTTGAGTGGAAGAAACTGAAAGATGCAAAGAACCAAACTATAACTCTTTCCATTTTTATTGCACCTCCTTACTTAGAATCCGAATTAAGTGATCGTATTTTCCATTTGAAACGTTTCCCGTCTGAGATTTCAAGCAACATAAAGAAAATTATTAATTCTTCGGCTAAGAAAGAGGAGTTATTAGAAGAATTTAAGAATATATCGATAAACGAATCGAATCCGAATACAGAGGGAACTGCTTTTGGTGTTAAGCTGAAAGAAAAAATTAGTTCAAAAGACATTTCGGTCAGCCATTTTCGGAACTTACTTTCTGCTATTTCATTGAAAAAGGGTGAATGGAGTTTTCCTTATTATGAATAGCCAAATCGAAAAGGTAAACGACTCTCTTCTGGCATTGCCGAAAATTGCAAATAAAATCAATTTCCACTTACTAAAAGTAAGCTCATTCCCAGAAGAATCCAAAACCTATGTAGAAAGGTATTTGCTAGAAAAAGATCCAATCGATGTTGATACGGTGATTCGTGAGCGGTGGTATTCGAACAAAACTGACAAAAGGGTAAAAAACCTGCTTTTAGTTTTTAAACATCGCTTCCTGAACTATGACATTGCATTTCGATTTCTGCAATTGAATCTTGGATCATTCAATCGAGTCGATTGGGTTTGGGTGATTTTAGCCCACCTATCACTTTCAGATCCATTATTCCGATGGTATATGAACCAGTTTTTGTATCCCCTGCCCGAAAAATCTACTTTCACGAGAGATCAATTGTCCCGTGAATTATCAACAGTAATGTCTGAAGAGACAAGAGCATTTACTCGAAATACATATTCTGCAAAATTAATCACTGCGACAAAATCTTTAAAGTTAGTGCATGGGCAAAAGATATTTGTTAAAGAAAATCTTTTGTACTCTAGTCTTGGTTTTTACTATTTTTTGTTTTTGCTAAAGTCCATTAGTTTTGACATCGATCAATTGCATCAAACCTCATTGTATCGAGGTTTTTTTAAATCAAAGCAAGATCTGTTCGATGGTTTTGAAAAACTAAAATCTGAAAATTATATCTCGCTTATGTGGTATGGCGAGCAACCATCCATACAATTGAAACAAATGTCAGGTTTGGTTTATCCATGAATACTGAACTTTTAAAACGTTTGAATGATTTAAAAAAGGATATCACTCATCCAGAGGGGATTCAGGTAACTCAAAGCCAGAATTATCCTTTCTCAATCTTTGTTTATCCACCATCAGAAGAGTTTTTTATACGTTCAAGATTTTTGGAAATGATTCAAGAGATCAAAAAAGATGGAATCGAAATTCTAGAGATTAATTTGGCACACGAGTGCTTGGCTTTAATAGGTCAGAGAGATGGTGATACGTCTATTGATGATATTATAAAAACAGAAAAAGCTTTGTTTGAATATGCAAAGGATTATAGTAGCTCCTTTGTATTCATAAGTGATGTATTCTCCAATCTACTTGAGAGTGAGGAGGGTATTTCGAAATCCATATCAAAAAAGATAGAAGATTTTCATAAGAGTCTTCGAGGTAAAAAGGGAGTCGTATTTATTACGAGGGCAGGATTTCTGTATCCCTTCTATCGAACTTCTTCCTTATTAACTTTCTTAACTAACACAAGAGGATTACCTGTCATATTTTTATATCCTGGTGTTAGGACTTCAGAAACGTCGTTAAGTTATATGGGAGTTTTAAGTCCTGATTCAAATTATCGTCCAAGGATGTACTAAATGATTATCAAAGAGATTCTTGCTAGAGATATCACAAAAACTATAGATCCAGTAATTTACTTCCAACAGAGATCTCCTGAAATATTGGAGAGGGAAGTTAGTGAATATGTGATTACGACAAACAAGGAGGGTGCAGAGACAGGAATTCATGAGCAGTATGTGAATCTTCTCTCATCAATTTCAAAATCTCTTGATGCTAATGAAGGATTGCCTGCGTCTTGGATTTCGGGATTTTTTGGATCAGGGAAGTCTTCTTTTGCTAAGTTATTAGGATTGTCGTTTGGAGATATTAAGTTACCATCTGGGAAGTTGCTTTCAGAAGCATTGGTGGATCGAGATGATAATCCAAATGCAAAGGAATTCCAAGAAATTTGGAAAGAATGCAAGAAAAAGTTTGGAGATGCAATCGCTGTAGTTTTTGATATTAGTTCTGTTGCAAAGTCATCTGAGTTACCATCGGCAACGATTTATAGGCAAATTCAGATTGAGTTAGGTTACAGTAATAAGGAACCAATCGCAAGATATGAGTTGTCTTTGCAAAAAGAAGGCAGGTATGAAGAGTTTTTAAAAGTTTATCGCCAGAAATATAATTGTGAATGGAGTGAGGACAAAAATAAAGATAAAGCACCAGATCAATTTTCTCGTGTTTATCATATCCTTTATCCGAATGAATTTCCGAATCCTACAGATTGGTTTTATTCAAGATATGTAAATAAGACGTTAAAAGAAGGCGAAGCGATCCGTAATGCTGTTCAAGAAATCAAAGACATGATGCAATTGAACCATCCAGACAAACGTTTGCTAATTGTTATCGATGAAATGAGCCAATATATCGGAAAGAACACTGATCGTATGCTTAACCTTCAAACTTTTGTTTCAGAAATTGGTTCGTTGCAGAATTCTCCTATCTGGCTTTTTGTGACTGGTCAAGAGAAACTAGAGGACAATGTTCCAGGAATCGAAATCTCTAAAATGCAAGATCGGTTTCCCCCTAGGTTCAGGGTTCACTTACATAAAACGAATGTAAATGAAATCGTTAGAAGAAGGATCTTAAAAAAGTCCGACTCAAAAATCCCCCAACTAAGGGAGTTTTTCTCACAAGAAGTGGTGAGTAAGATTAAAAATAATGGGTATGAATCAGAAAACGTCACTCAAAATGAGCTTATTGATTTCTATCCTTTACTTCCTTCCTATATACCTCTTATCCTCGATTTAAGTCAGGCAATTAAAGCTTATTCTACAAAAGCGCAAGCGGATTCTGCATCCGTTCGAAGTGTTCTGCAAACTATTTTCGATCTCTTTAATCATCACCGAACCAATTTTAAAGATAGAAGTCTTGGTGATTACATTACCATGAAAGATGTCTATGACATAATAGGATCTGCGTTAGGTTCTGAAATGGCAGGAACGATTGATACCATTTCCAATAAATTGAAGGAAGAAATTCCGATTGCAGTGGATATTGCAAAGATAATTGCCATCATGGAATTGAATTCTGAATTGAAGCCTGTTACAAATGAGCTGATACAAAGAATGTTGTTTTCGAATGTAAACAAGACGCCAGCGAAAGAAGTTGTCACTCAGGCAATTGAGAGGCTTGAAAAGGAAAACTTTATCTATCTTGAAGATAAGAAGGGATATCGAATTAAAGATCATGTCGCCCAGGAATGGGGAAAGGACAAGGCTAGACTTGCTGTTGATGAGGAAGAAGCATCGCAACTGATCTTAGAATTTTCTAAAGATGTTTTTGAATCTGTATCAAGACCTAAGATTTTTGATGTTCCGATTGAGGTGGAATTTTCTCATCAAGGAAGAGTCGACAAACCAAAGCAACTACCAAAAATACGCATCGATCTTAACTTCCGTGAAGATACTATGTCTACAGCAACTAAAGATTACTTTATTTCGGAAAGTGCCAAAGAATATAAAACATCGGTAAATGGGGTAAAAGAAAAGGTTATCTTTTTTATCCCAGGAGAAACAAGTCGAGTTGATACATTCGCAAGGCAAATCATCCAATCAGAAAAGATGATTCGAAATAACAGCGGGAATCTTTCTTCATCAAAACAAAGAGTTTATGATGATGAAAAAAGAAAATTAGAGAGGGACAAAGATAAATTAAAACAAGAAATCCTTCTGTCTTGGGCAAGTGGTCGCATTTTTTTTAATGGTAGGGAATATAAGATCCAGAATTCCAATACAGCCGACCAATATTTGCAGAAACTCAAATCACAACTAGAAGCATTTCTTCCCGAAATTTTCTTTCGATTCAGAGATGCTCAGTTTAATATCACAACAAAGGATATTGAACAGTTATTTAAGCCAGAAATTATTTCTCCGTCACCCACTTTGTTAGATGAAAAAGATGGGCTTGCAATTTTGACAAAAAAATCAGGTAGATATGAGCCACTGATCGATAAAGGGATTCCTCAACGGATGTTGGATTATATTAAAGATAAGATTGCTGTAGATGGCGATAATCTGCTAGATTTTTATGGATCACAACCTTTCGGTTACCCTCAAAATGTAATCCAGGCAGTCATTGCAGGATTACTCAGAGCAGAACAAATCAAAATAAAAATGCCTGACCATCGGGAAGCATCGAGTTATCGAGATGAAGGGATAAAGGATTCCATCCTTAGTATATCAATTTTCAAACGCCTAAAAATATTAAGTCAAAATATAACATTCACTACTATTAGAGAGAAGAAACAATGTGTAGATTTTCTAGAATCTGATTTAGGAATTCAGGGATTACAGATTGAATCTGTTAGCATATTCGATGCCATATTTAATCACTTCCCTTCTTTGTCGGAGAGTGTATTGGAGCTTCATGGGAAAATAAAAAAGCTAGGATTAAGATCAATTGATGAATTGAATCGCTTGCATAAAGCTTTAGATCAATGTAGAAAAGATAAATCGGTGGAGGAGTCAGTCCGTACATTATATAACCATCTTCCTGAATTAAAAGAAGATATTCAGTTATACAAAGAAGCTAAGTTCTATTTTACGCCCGATGGTGAAGATCGCATCCGAAAGCTGATCGATTTGAACCAACACCAAATCCGCCAATTGAAAGAATTGGGCGAAGAGTTGGGGATTGAGGAAGATATTAAAAAAATTGAAAGTAAACTTGGTTCTGATCGACCTTGGAAAGAATTGGCTGATCTTAACTCATCTCACGAAGCAATTCGAAATGCTTACAAAGAAATTCGAGAATCCATCGTCTTTAAAAATAGAGGCGAGGTGGAAACTGCTTACTACCAAATCAAATCGAGAAAAGGATTTGAGCAACTTACTGAAGAAGAGCAAGTGCAAATCAAGACTGTGTTGGAGGCTTCCCTCCAGCAACAAGATGTGGAAAGTTTGTACCCAACTTTACTTCAAATTAAGAACTATGGAAATCAGATAGCAACTGACAAATCCAAAGCAAATGATTTGTTCGATGAACTTCTATACAAAAAAGAGAAACGTATTGAGATTCGAAAAGTAAAACATGGCTTAGACAATCGAGATATTGTAAGTGAAGCTGATTTGGATGAGATGCTTTCAGAGCTAAGAGATAATTGTTTGGCTGAAATTCGAAAAGGATATTCCATTCGGTTGGTGTAATGTTAAGTAGCTCGGATCGTTCTAAACTAAAATCAAAAGTAGGAAGATTAAAAAGCCTTCTCATCGAAAAATTTACAGATTACGCAAACACTCGTTATTATTTGCAAATCTCGGAAGAGAAACGAAAGAAAGAACTTTTTGAAAATCATCCGATAGGTTATCACGAGTGGGAGCAAATTGAAAAGAAATTAGCAACCACAGGGATGAGTGTCAAAGAATACATCTTTGAAAGAAGTTACACCTATCTCAATCGAACCTTTTTCCTAATGAGGCTCGAAATCCTTGGGATTCAAAAGTATCCCGTTTTTCACGGAATGAAAGAATCCAATGGTTGGAAGGAATTTAAATTATTTTGTCCTAATCTTTGCCAAGATGCGGATGAAGGTTTTTTATTCTTAACTAGGCAAGTATCGGACTATTATGCAAGGGAACTTCCTGGGTTATTTTTAGATGATTCGGCGGATCGGGCTTTTGGGATTCCCAGGGAATTGATCTACGAATTGTTTTTGCAATGGAATGATCCTGAACTTTCTTCTATTTTTTTAGATGATACTACGGCAGGATGGATCTACCAATATTGGAATGATCCTGATAGGGAAGCCATCAATGAAAGAGTCAAAGACAAAGGTAAAATTTTAGGGAAAGAAATCGCTTCAGCGACTCAGCTATTTACCGAGCGTTATATGGTAGAGTGGCTGATTCAAAACAGTGTGGGAAACCTTTGGTTTGCTATTTGCAAGAAGAACCAGTGGAATACGAATGCGATCCAAGTTCTTGGAGAATTGAAAGAACGAAGGAAAGCCCATAACCAAAAGATCGCTAAAAAAGTTATCTCCGAGGATACAGCTCTCTTAATTGAAACAGAAGAAGAGGAATACTGGAAGTATTTTCTCGAAAGGGAACTATCGGAAGAAGAAATCCAAAATGTAATTGGATCGATACGAGAGATCAAACTTTTAGATCCAGCCTGCGGTTCAGGTCACTTTTTACTGTATGCCTTTTATTTTCTTTTTTATCTCTACAAAGAAGAGGATCGAATTCTAAAGTCGATCCATCCAAGTTATGTGGAAGCTTCTGATGCAGAGATTGCGAAATCAATCTTAGAGAACAATTTGCACGGTGTGGATCTTGATCCTCGTGCCATCCAAATCGCTGTTGCCAGTTTGTATACGACGGCACGAAGGTTTGGAGAGCTTCAATTGAACCATTTGAACTTGGTTGCAACGAGACCAAGTATCGGAAGTCATACAAGCGAAGAGGAGTTAAACCATTTTAAGGATCTCTTTTGTGAATCTTTAAATGTTCCAAGAAATGTTGCGGACTCCCTGATTGAACTTCTTGGAACATCAGATGTCTTGGGATCTCTTTTGCAGATACGAACAGAAATTCGAAATCAAGTGGCAGGACTTGAGTTGTATTTCCAAGATGCTGAAGGCAATATTTTTTCCAAGTTAGAAGAATTCTTAAAAGACCATGACCTTGGAAATGACTTAGGTGTGTTTACCCTTGGAACTCAGTTGAGTCGCGGGCTTCGATTGATCCGCATTCTTGACTCAAAGTATGATGTAGTTGTTGCGAACCCTCCTTATCTTTCAAACTCCAAAGTGGAAGAAAGTGCCTCTGGTATTTTTGTAAATGGTGCAAGTGAACTTTATGAATCGTTTATCTATGCTTTTAAGGATCGATTGAAGGATAGTGGACACTTCGCATTACTTACTGCTCATAATTTCTTATTCATTGAAAAGTTTTTCAATTTAAGGAAATATCTCTTAGAAAACTTTACCTTAGATAGTTTGGTTCAATTAGGAGTTTGGACATTTAAAGAAATTTCACAGCCAGGAGCATTGGGATTTGCTTGTTTCATACTTAGAAACGAGAAATCCAATAAAGATAGTCTGTTTTTTAGAATTGGAAGTGGGAATTTCAGAAAAGACCCTTATGTAAAAGAACCATTTCTTCTCAACCAACCCCAGAAACGCCTCTACCACTTCGACCAACGCAAGTTTGCTGATATCGAAGGAAGCCCCATGATCTACTGGTGGACGGAAAATTTTAGGAAGTGGTATTTGCAGGCGGAGAAGGTGGGTGAATTAGGAGAAGTTATGAATGGTATGTCAACAACAAACAATGAAAGGTTTTTGTTGAAACATTGGGAATGTAAAAATTCGGATATATCGCTTTATTTGCAAGAAAGTAAAAATGATATTGAGAATGAGAAAAAATTTGTACCAATAATTGATGGTTCTAAATACTCCATCTTTCTTGAAAGTTTATCTTCGGTTATAAGGTGGAGAAATAAGGGGTTGGAGATTAAATCTTTTATTGTCTCAAGATACGGAAATTATGGGAAAAGAATTTATTCGGAGGAAAATTATTTTAACCAGGGGATTTCATTTAACTTAATCGGTGCTAGTAATCTAGTATTTAGATTACGAAAATTCAAATCAATTTTTCTTAATTCTGCACCTTCAATTTTTAACCATAAGGGTAGCGAAATTATTCCAAGCTTACAATCAAAAATTCAGGTATTCATTGCTAATTCAATAAATCCAACAATTAATAATACTTCTGGAGATATAAAAAATTTACCAATCCCAAATGTAATACATTCGAAAGATTTTGTTGAAAAAGCTAGGGTCTTATCTCAAGAAGAATTCTCCATTGATGAAACCAATATTGAGTATGAGTATGAAGGGTAGGGGATAGATGCAAAAGTATTCTGTTAACCAACAACTTATTGAAACTCTTTTAGCATGGGTAAATTCAGGAGAAATAGCGATACCAGAGATCCAAAGACCTTTTGTTTGGGATGGTTCCAAGGTTCGTGATCTAATGGATAGTTTGTACCAAGGGTACCCAATTGGTTACGTAATTGCTTGGAGAAACCCCAATATCCGATTGAAAGATGGTACTTTGAGTGAGGGTAAAAAAATACTCATTGATGGGCAACAGCGTGTCACAGCCCTAACATCCGCAATCCTCGGAAATTATGTAATAGATAAATCGTATGAAAGAGTAAAAATCAAAATTGCTTTCAACCCAACAAATGAAAAGTTCGAGGTTCAAAACCCTGCCATTTTAAAAGATAAGACTTGGCTACCCGATATCTCGCAGGCAATCAATGGGGATCTATTTGAGATCGTAAACAATTACTTCGAGCTAAATCCGAATGTAGATAAAAAACAAGTCCAGAATGCATTTTCTAATCTATTCAACATTCCCAAAAAACAAATTGGGATCATTGAACTGTCAGCAGATTTAGATATCGAAACTGTTACAGAAATTTTCATACGAATCAATTCGAAAGGTGTAGTCCTTAGCCAAGCAGACTTTGCGATGAGTAAGATCGCTTCAAATGAGGAATACAAAGGGAATGAATTACGAAAGGCAATTGATTACTTTTGTCATCTTTGTATCTCTCCCGAATTCATGAATCACATCGTTGATCATGATAAAGAATTTGCAAAAACGGATTTATTCCAAAAAATGCTTTGGCTGAAAACAGAGAATGATGACCTGTATGACCCCGATTACAATGATTTGATTCGTGTCGCATTTACTACTCAATTTAACAGAGGTCGATTGTCAGATCTCGTGAGTTTGCTTTCAGGAAGGAATTTTGAAACAAGAACTTATGAAGAAGCAATTGCTGAAAAATCATTTTCTACATTGAAGGCAGGAGTTACTAATTTTATCAATGAAACCAATTTTAAAAGATTTTTGATGATCATAAGATCAGCAGGTTTCATCAATTCCAAACTGATTCGTTCCCAGAATGCGATTAATTTTGCATACATCGTTTATCTCAAACTAAAAGATATGGGAGTTAATTCAGTAAAAATTGAAAGTTATGTAAGGCGTTGGCTAGTTTATAGTATTCTCACGGGAAGGTATTCAAGCTCGCCAGAGAGTATTTTTGACTTTGATATTAAGCAAATATCTCAGAAGCCATTTGATGAATATTTAAAAGAAAAAGAAGAAGGAGAACTATCCGATGCTTTTTGGAATGCATCTCTACCACAGAGTTTGGATACTTCCGTTGCGAGTAGTCCTTGCTTTCATGTATTTTTAGCTTCACAAGTAAAAGCAAACGATAAGGGTTTTTTATCAAAGGATGTTCTTGTTTCTGATCTGATTTCACTTAAAGGTGACATTCATCATTTATTTCCCAAAGACTATTTGAAAAAGAATGGCTTGGACAGAAGTCACTACAATCAAATCGCTAACTATGTGTATATGCAGTCAGAGATCAACATCAAGGTAGGGAACAAACCTCCCGCAGATTACTTTTCACTTATCAAAAATCAAATGTTAGATAACAATCAGAATGTAAGTGGAATTTCCACTGAACAAGAATTGTTGGAAAATTTAGAAATGAATGCCGTTCCAGCGGAGATCATGCAGATGAAAATTGATGACTATAAGGATTTTTTGCAACTTCGAAGAAAGCGAATGGCTACAAAGATTAAGGAGTATTATCTTTCGTTATGAAAGGTAACAATCTTTGATGCCTACCTCTCTCCCTATTTTTCCTTCTGCGAATGACTCATTCATCAACGGAGGCATATGGAATCGCCTTTTCTCCACTCAAAAAGACATAATTATTAGAATTAAGTTTATTCTAGGTCTAAAATTCATACTTAAACTATTAAAATATGCTCTAAATCAAGAAAAAGAATGGATTTGTTTGAAAAGGTGCTAAAATTAATATCAATACTATGAAAAATGGAACTAAAATAAGAAATTTAGTTACTGGCTGGGTTCCAGGCGGAGTCTATTCAGCCAGATGGCTCAGAGAACAGGGCTACAGCTATTCTAATTTGCAGATCTATAGGAGGAGTGGTTGGATACAAGCCATAGGATCTGGAGCTTATACCAGAAGTGGTGATGACTTACAGTGGCAAGGGGGGGTTTGGGGTCTCCAGAAACAATTAAACCTCCCAATCCACGTTGGTGGGAAAACTGCCATAGAAGAGGCAGGTTATGCCCAATATTTAAATCTAGGGAAACAAAAGGTCTATCTCATCGCAGATCCAGATACCAAACTTCCAACGTGGTTTCAGAAAACAAATTGGAATGCTCAAATCGGATTTTCACAAAGTTCATTGTTCGGTGGTTTCAATCGTAATCAAAACAATCTGGATCAAAGTTTGAAAACAGTCTCTTTCGGAAAGCTTGATATTCTATACTCAACGGTTGAGAGAGCAATACTCGAATATTTGGATTGGGTTCCCGATAAACATTCCTTTGACGAAGCACATGAAATCATGGAAAATCTAACCTCCCTTAGACCAAAGTTAATGCAAAGTCTATTGGAACGTTGCCATTCCGTAAAAGCAAAAAGACTGTTTTGTGCAATCGCAAGCAAAGTCAATCACCCTTGGTTTTCAAAACTTGAAATCGACAAAGTAGATTTAGGAAGTGGAAATCGACATCTGATAGATGGTGGCGAATACGATTCAAAATATAAAATCACAATAAAGGCTCGTAATGAATAAGTATACGGCTTATGTGAAATTGTTGTTAAAGGTGCTTCCTCTTGTCTCAAAAGAGAAATGTTTTCATTTGAAGGGAGGAACTGCAATCAATCTTTTTGTTCGCAATATGCCTCGCTTAAGCATTGACATCGATTTAGCATACGTTGGAAAAGAACCCAGGTTGCAGGCATTCCAAAAGTCAAAAGAGGCTCTAACTCGCATTCAGCAAAACATACAACATTCAATTCCAAATGTGAAGGTATTTTATTCCGAAGTAAATGATCCCAATCAAATCGGAAAGTTGTTTGTTTCCCAAGATGGGATTCAAGTTAAAATAGAAGTCAACCCTGTCATTCGAGGAACCGTATACGAAGGTGAAGAGAGAGATTTAGTACAAAATGCGGAGGAAGAATTCGGAGTATCATTTGCGGTTCCAACTGTTTCTTTAGCAGACTTGTATGGAGGGAAAATTGTTGCATCACTCGATCGGCAACACCCAAGAGATCTATTTGATGTGAAGCTCCTTCTTGAAAATGAAGGCATCACACCAGAAATCATGCAAACCTTTGTCATATATCTTTCCAGTCACAATAGACCATTCCATGAAGTCTTAAAGCCCACCAAAAAGAACATGGAATCTCTATTCAATCAAGAATTCATTGGGATGACCTCATTGGATTTTTCCTACAAGGATTTCGAATCCACCAGAGATCTATTGATTGATGAATTAAGCAGTAAATTAAATCAAAATCAGAAAGAGTTCCTGATCACCTTACAAGAAGGAAACCCTAAATGGGATTTATTGGGGCTGGAGGGAATTGATAAACTGCCAGCTGTTTTGTGGAAATTGGAAAACATTCAAAAAATGGAAGAATCGAAAAAGAAAGAAAGTTTAGAAAATTTGAAACGAGTGCTTGCCCAATGAAACAAATATTGAATAGGATTACCAGGTTAGGTGAATGTTGACGATCCTTTTTATACAATATTTAAAAGAGCAAGATTCCACTCTAAACATGTGTAAAAAATTGAAATATTTACCTACATCGAAGCATTCATGGGTAAAAAATGGAGAATTTTACCCATGAAAAAGGGGAATAGAATGGAAAACGATCTCCCAATTTCCTTGGTAGTGCCTTCCGAGGACTTTGAACTCAAGGAGATCCTCATTCGAGCGGACATTGATCGAGAGGTTTTTTCGACCTTTGACAGTGAGACAGTAGAAGCGATTCAGGAAGAGGTAGGGCTTTCCGCTGGACTTTTACCACAGCTCTCCGATGCAGAGATTCATAAAATCACCCGAACCGAGACTTGTAATATTGAGCGATTAGAGGACATTCCAGAAGTGAAGTCACCTTCTTTTGGTTCGTACTTTGCGGATGTTTATCTAAATGGAACCTATAAATTTGAAGGTGGGTATGTTACCTATTCCAAAAAGAATACAAAGGAAAGGGACAAAGTATTAAATTTAGAAGGGTTATCACGAGAATTTTTGCTCCATCCCGAAACTATCGTTAAGATTCGAAGACACTTAAAACTCATACGCAAATCAGATCGAATTGAACAGTCGTTACGCCACCTTGGATTTGCTTTTGGAGTTCTCTTGGGACGATTCGATTCACAAATGGGATGTTTGGTGGATCTAGCCGATGACAAACGAAAAGAACGTAATCTAGAGAAAGATAAGTCAGCACCAAAGCCATTACAGGAAGGTGCTTACTTCACAAATCTTGGAGATCTAAGGACAACGATTTCTTCGCCAGTTAAAATTGTCGACGAAGCCATTATAGAAAAGCTCAAAGAGGTGTTAGTTTACAAACTGAGAAAAGAAAAGGCAGATGAAGTCTGGAATGAGATGGAGATAACCTTCCTTCAGGATTGTGGTGAAGTGGCAACTGATCCTAAAAAGAATTGGTCTTGGTTCTTTAGGGAGTCTTTCTTTGCACTTCATTTGTCGAAGTATGAAAACCGACCCATTTACTTTCCACTCTCATCCTCAAAGAAAAATTTTGTTTTTTATTTTAATATCCACACCTGGAATCCAGGAACCTTTTCTTTTATATTATCCGATTTTCTAAATCCAGATTTAAAGTCGATGAAGGCAAGATTAGCTAGTTTACAAGATGCAAAGATAAAGGCTTCTTCCTCCGAATCAAAACAAATCGATAAGGACATTCTCAATTTACAGAAGTATATTTTAGAATTGGAAGACTTTGTAAATACCTTGGAAGTTATCAATACAACGGGAATAGATTCCAACCAATTAGAAGCAAAAGTAAGTTATTATATGGATTTAGATGATGGAGTGATGGTCAATAGCTCCGCACTTCATCCACTCTTAGAGCCTCAATGGAAGAAACCCAAAGAGATTTGGGATGCTATATTAAAACCAAGCGGCAAAAAAGATTATGATTGGTCGCACCTTGCAATGCGTTATTTTCCTAAACGTGTATTAGCAAAATGTAAAGTAGATCCCTCTTTGGCAGTCGCTCATTCCGATTATGGAGAGCATAAGGGAAGAGATTTATTCAAAGAATTCCATTCTGAAGCTTCAAAAAAATGGGAAGAAAGGAATTCGAAAGAACCAAAAGTCAAAGAAGAGTCAGCACTCCCTGGAATGGAAAGTTTAAGCGATACCGCTACGAAGAAACCTGGAGCGAAGAAGAAAAAGAAATGAGTCTTCTATACAATGCGATTACATCTTATATCGATTTAAAAATCAATCGAGAGTGTTTGGTTTCGTGGGTTGATCCTTCGGGTACCTTTTCTAGTTATATTGATCAATTGGAAGAGGAGATCAGGCAAAATAAGAAAAAGTATCATCTCGTTCGTTTTAATGGCTCATTCTTAGAGTCAATACTCGCCTTACATAAATTGATGCAAGATGTAAAAAAGCCAGATTGCCTTGTTTATATTCCTAATATCCCGCAAGAAGAAATAGAAAAAACTCCATTTCTTGAGGTGGTTAAATCATCAGAGCAAATTCCTTTTGATGCTAGAATTGTATTAGAAAAAGTCAGCAGTGGTTATCTATCTCCCGATCAACTTAGGAAATGCATTGAGAGTCTACCTGCTAACTTTGAAAAATTAGAATCTATTCTATCAGGGGAAGATGTTGATCTTTCTATGTTTGATTCTCCACAGTCCGTGATAGAATTTACTAAGGCACTGCTTTCAGGGAAAAATACAATCCTTGATAATACTGAAAAGCACCCTAAAGGAACTCTACTTCAATTACAAAGGGGATTTGAAAAAGCATTCGGTTATATTCCGCAATTAACAGAAGATATAATCGACCAACGAACATTGAATTCCGCAAAAGAGAAAGAAGATCACAGCATCTATCGACTTCCACTAGGTGTATTTTTACTCGGAAGAGAATATGTAAATGATCTTCAAAATTATAAGCCAAGCTCCTCTCTATTAATACAATTGCAGGAGCAGGGTTTGGTTTACTTGGATACCATCAAGGATCTATTAAATTCGCTAAGAGATGAATCTCCTGAAGCTTACAAATCACTAGCTTTAGAGATAGAAGAGCAAGGTTTCTTTGGTATTGAAAAAGAAAACGTAAAGTCAAAAAATCTAGGATCAATCGATACTTTCAATTTTGAAGATTCAATACATCAAGTTGAAGTCATACGATTGATTGAAAATACATACTATAAAGAGGCGATCGCATTAGCTAAAGGAAGATATAATTCATTTTGGAAGAAGAATGACCCGAACGTCTCCCAATTTTGGGATTGGATTGACGTAGCTTTGAATATTGCGATATCTATCCAACAGACATCGAAAAAATTTCAAAACGCAAGAACACTTCAGAATGTATTAGATGAGTATTCTTCTGAGTTGTATAAAATCGATCGTGAATATCGGTATTTCAGTAAATTGACAGAGATATTGATGCATTCCTCGAATCAAAAGTATTTGAAAATTTCGCTCATTCGAAAACAAATCTGGGATGATTACTCGGAATGGATCAATAGTACAAATAATCATTATCAGAGTATATGTGAGAAAAATGGGTTTCTGCCATCTCAGTCCCAACATCTACAAAGGTTCTATTTTCAAAACCATTTAAAGCCATTAGTAGATGCAGGTAAAACGGCTGTTTTTTTTGTAGATGCGATGAGGTATGAAATCGGTGAATTGTTAAAAACAAAACTTGAAGAATTCACTCTGAAACCAACAATCGAGCCGATCTTTGCTGAATTACCTACAATAACTTCTGTTGGTATGAATGTCATTGTTCCTACGGAAGTGAATGGTGAGTTGGAGCCAATCATTGATAAGGATGAGAGGTCAATCAAAGGATTCAGGACAGGGAATCGGAGTGTAAGATCGATAGAAGATCGTAGATTGATCTTAAAAGAGATTAGTAAAAGACAAGTCGAATGGGTCGATTTGGAAGTCTTCCATCGAAATTTTAAGCAAAACGAAGCGAAAGCTAAGTCTTCGGATTTGTATGTAGTTCATTCCCTTGTCATAGACTCGGCAGGAGAGAACGGGTTTTTGGAACAAGGCTTTGATTTTTTTGAAGAAACTATTTCTAAGATAAAAATTGCTATTGATCGACTAAGAGAGATTGGATTCGAGAATTTTTCTATTGTATCTGATCATGGTTTTATTCAATACGACACAGCATCAGAGCAAGCACGCTCAACAGTATCGATTCCTTCCAACTTCAGGGGAGCTAGGCGATATGTTTTACAGGAGGATAGAATAATTTCCCCAACTTATTCGAGAATTGAAATGTCGAGCTTACGATACAAAGGATCGTCGCTAGATCTTGTTTTCTTAAGAGAGCCAAAAATATTTAAAAACGCTCCGTCAAATAAAGGTTTCTTCCACGGTGGGAATTCGATGCAAGAGAGAATTATCCCTGTTATCACATTGAAGAGTGAAAAGAAGAAAGGTGAGATACCAAATGATATTTCGTATGAAATAACTGCAGAACTTTTCTTGGGCAATGGCAAACATCGAATTGAATTATACTTAAATACAAAAAATGAGAATATCTTATTCAAAATGGAGCAGGAATTGATAGTTGAATTGGACTCGGTGGATAATGCTCGGTTGAAAATTTTGACTTCTGATGCGATTAAATTTGATAGTAATAGTATCATCGTGAAGCCAAATTCAAAAGTAAATGTCGAATTTGAGATTGTTACTTCTAATAAAATTTATCAGGAAAAAGCTTCTGTAAGAATTTGGAGTCCATCTTTAAATTCTAAACTAAAACAATGGATTTCATTTGTAAAGGTTCCGCTTTTCAGCGTTGACCAGTTAGTTGAAGTATCAATGGAGGAAAAGTATTCAAGTATTGATATAAATCTTTCGCACGATGCAGATGAGGATGTTTTAATCATTCTGAATGCTCTTATAAAGCAACCTAGCAAACTTATTACAGAAGAGGGAATCAAGAGAATTTATGGCGATCCAAGGAAGTCTGCAAGAGCTGTTAGAATTTTATCTAATTTCCTTCAAAATAGATCAAACGAACTAGACTTCACTGTCTCTATTGATCATGGGACAGAAGGGAAAATTTTTAAGATAGGCAAGAAATAATATGAAAACCGATACAACGACAATGATATTTGAACAACTTAGGAAAGGCACCGTACCTGACGAAGGTCACGGAGCTTTTGCAGTTGGTATCGAACCAGTAATCAATGAATTGTTGCGTAATTTAGAATCGGTATCAAATGGAGAGAAGAAAGGGAATATTAAATTCCTTCGTGGAAATTATGGATGTGGTAAAACATTCGTTGCGAAATATACTCTCTCTTTGGCAAGAGAAAAAGGCTTCGTAACGTCCTTCGTCGTCATTTCGCCCAATGATACACAGTTCCATAATTTTCAGGTAGTGTATCACAAAATTTGTCAAAATTTACATTCAAATTCTGCAAAATCCGTAGGAGTCATTGCAGATGCCTTAGATCGATGGTTTGGCTTGATTGAAGATTCCTTGATCAACATAGAGAATCTAAGTTACGATGATCCAAAGTTTGATGATGCGGTGATCAATCGATTTGAAACAGAACTAGTTAGCTTACTGAAAGATGACGTCTCTCAAGATTTTCTTTCTGTCATTCGAGCCTACTTTATTGCCAAACAAGAAGGGGATGTTGCAAAATCTGGTCAGTTACTGTCCTGGTTATCGGGGAGTCCAAATGTCAGTGCACAGGCGAAGAAATCAGCAGGTATCAAAGGCGAGATTGATTCTAAGACTGCTCTGACATACTTAAAAGGAATCTTAAGTATTTTGAATAGTGCAGGTTATAAAGGTCTTATGATTGTTCTGGATGAGATGGAAACAATTCTTCGAGAACGCAGAGATGTTCGAGAGAAATCGATGACTGGCTTACGTCAAATCACAGACGCCGTTGAAGGATTTCGAGGTTCATTATGGGTGTTCACTGGGACAGAAGAATTCTTTGACTCTCCAAAAGGAGTGAAAGGATTACAGCCATTACATGACCGAATTGGTTTTCAGCGGGTAGGTGAATTTGTTAGTTTAAAGCAGGCACAGTTAGAATTGAAGCCAATGAACCATGAACGTTTGTTAAACGTATCGATTCGATTGCGAGATCTCTATAATCCTTCAGAGAATAAGGATAGACTGAACCAAGTCGTCGATAAGGATTTTTTGGAAAAATTTGTGAACCTATTTACGGACGGTTTTAAAGGTCAATTAGGTGTAGTCCCTCGTATTTATATCCGAAGTTTGATCAATATTTTCGACTTAGTAGTTGAAAATGAAGATTTTGATCCAAAGAAAGAGCTAAAATTGCCTGATGATGCGAAAGAAGAATTAGCAAAGGCTTCGAGAATTGCAGATGATGTAGAAGAGTCTCCTTACGCAGAGGTTTCGTTCTAAAGTGAGCACCTTTTCCCGATTCCATCCAAGATTACAGCAACAGATAGTGAATGTTCTTGGCTGGGCATCATTGAGACCAGTTCAAGAAATGGCTGGTGATGCCATTCTCAGTGGAAGTAATTGTGTTGTACTCGCTCCAACCGCAGGAGGAAAAACAGAGTCTTCCTTTTTTCCTGTTATATCAGAAATTCTCCAATATCCAAAATCAGGCGTAAGAGCTATTTATATTTCGCCACTGAAGGCACTTCTCAATAATCAGGAAGAAAGAATTGATCAGTATACTAAAATGGTTGGGATTTCTTCATTCAAATGGCATGGCGATGTGAACCAAGCAGGAAGAAAATCCTTTCTCAAAGAGAATGCTGAGATTCTCATGACCACTCCTGAATCTTTAGAAGCAATGCTTGTTTCCACGAAATTCCCAAGTGATATTGTGTTCAAACATTTGGATTTTGTGATCATAGATGAAATTCATGCTCTTGCTTCAGTCGATCGGGGATCTCAATTAATTTCCATATTAGAAAGAATTAAATACAAAAATCAGAATGATTTTATCCGCATCGGTTTGTCAGCAACAGTGGGTAATCCTAAAGAAATCTTGGATTGGATGCAAGGGAGTTCCAAAAGAGAAAAGTCACTAATAGATCCCCCAAAACAACCTAGCAATAAACGTTTATACATATACTTTAACGAAGAATTGCCTCATTTAATTTCCGAGGCTACCAAACTAACTAAATCAGGAAAAAGTTTAATTTTCTGCGATTCAAGATCGATGGCTGAAATTTTCGGAACAAAACTATCCGAAGCAGGTGTCGATTCTTATGTACATCATTCATCATTATCTTTAGAAGAAAGAGAAAGAGCAGAATTAAAATTTGCTAAAGGTTTAAATTCTTGTATAGTTGCCACTTCAACTATGGAATTAGGAATTGATGTTGGTGATCTAGATCGGGTTTTGCAGGCGGAAACACCTAATAGCGTTGCTTCATTTTTACAGAGAATTGGACGGACTGGTCGTAGATCAGGCTCAATTGCGAATATGACTTTTCTCATCCAAAAAGAAGAGAGTCTATTACAGGCGATCTCATTAATTGAAAATACGAAAGTGCATTGGGTAGAAGATGTTCGATTTTCCAACAGAATGTGGCACTTGTTAATACAACAAATCATGGCTATACTTTTGGAATATGGGGGTATAAAGCCATCAACCTTACGTGAGTTAGTTAAATTGTCATATCCCTTCTCTGGAATTACCTCCACTGAATATGAAGAGTTTATCTCGTATCTAATCGAAAAAGATTTCATATTTCATGCTGATGGATTGTTCTCAATCGGAATGAAAGCTGAGGAAGAGTTTGGAAGAAGAAATTTCATGAAGATTCTTTCCGTCTTTCAATCTCCAGTCGAGTTTAACGTATACACAATGGCAGAACGTCACATTGGAACTATCCAGCGAGAATTTGTAGAAAAATTGGAACCTGATGAAAGTAGCTTTATGCTAGGTGGTAAACCCTGGTTACTCAAGTTTATCGATTGGAGTGGGTTGAGAGTCTATGTAGAATCAGCTCTAGCGGGGTTCAAAACCAAGTGGAGTGGGTTTCTCCCACGTTTATTGCAGTACGAGGTAGCTAGAAAAATGAGGGAAATCATTTTAAGTGATGAAGATTTCCCTTATCTAGATCCTTCGGCAAAAGAACAATTGAGTTCATTGAGAGAGACCACTCGCCTATTGATAAGTGGGGAAGAGCCAATTATATATCATGATGGGCAAGATATCATTCTCTACACATATGCAGGTGGATATGTAAACTTCACCTTAAAATTTGCTCTTATGAATGAATTCAATTGCGAAGTCATTACTTCCAATGAAGAAATCAAAATAAAAAGACAAAACATAACTATCGATAATCTTTTAGAATACTTACAAAAATTCAGAAATCCAAATTATTGGGAAACAGACGATCTGCGAGAGAAACTTTCAAAAAAGTTTCCGAATTATCGGATCTCAAAATTTCAGGACTACTTGCCTGAGAAATTTTCCAAGGAAATTCTAGGTCAGATATTGTTGGATGTTCCGAGCACGATTCGATATTTGAATGAGGTGCTGGGGTAGTAATTGGATTTCCATCAGTTAATTTTGATAAAGATTATAAATTTATGTTTCTTGTAATGTCTGTGTAAAATGACCCACCTAAATCAAATTTTGAGGATGAATGTTCCACAAGTAACGAACCATCTTCTTTTCCAACATTAATCATCAGTAGTCCATCAGGTAATCTTGTTTTGGTAAAATATCTTTTCCATATCAAAAGAGCTTCTTCTTCGCATATGTTTCGTAGCTTTGAACTAAGGTCGTTTAATATATTCAATGCTTCAGAATTTAGTTTGAAGATGCTTATACCAAAGATAGTTTGCCCGTCCTTTGTATTCGCAATGACTTCATTCATTGGAATAAATTCATTTGTTTTGGCAGAAATATCAAAATCTAAATCAGTATGTGCACTAAATTTATCTCTCAATTTAATGATTTTGTAATGAAATTCGCGATATGCTTCAGGTATATATTTCTCTTCTAGTCTAATTTCCATTCTTTGCTTAAATGGTTTCGCATAAATAGTATACAAGCTGATTACCAAATGATCATAAATTTTATTTGAACAATCATACTGATTTTTTTGAAAATATTCACACAAGTCTTGAACCATTTTGAAATGAGTCATACTCGATATGTATTTAAAAAAAGCTATCCGCTCTTCATACGCTACTATCATTGGGCTTTCCTTAAGTCTATTATTTCAATCTATGATATAATCAAAATTTCAATTGGAATCCAGAAATAATTATCTCTAATAAAAGAAAATTGTTGCAAAATAAGAATAAAACACTATTTTCAGTAGCGTTTGAACTAGTATTTTATCATGCTTTTTGTAAAGTATGTACCAGGACAAAACTGTAAAGGATGTACGAGTACACTCAAATCATATAACGCAGGTTATGCGACATAATAACTATTCTGGGAAGTTGCATATTTCTCCATAATTACAGGTAATCGAAATCTAGATAAGAAAACGAATACTCATGTTCAGGTAATGACCATGAAGCTCACGTTATTGGAACGTTCTATGATGATTAAAGTGTTCAAAGAGAAGTACCTTTGGGCTTCAAAAAATGAAAAAAGTCTGCGGTAGTGTGCAGAATCTTTCGCAAAATTAAAATTAAGCTCTCGAAATTTAATTATTCTAGTCTACTTACGTCAAGATATTTTTTGTTACCCCATTAAGAAATAGCAATATGGTGTAATCTTGCCTTGACGAGCATTAGAGCAGCTCTCCATCTGGGGATTATCCAATGACTCTTGTTCGACGTCGAATTCCTTCATAATTCGTTCTAGAGGATAGTTTGTACGTATCCTTGTCCAATGTGTTCTAGGATAATTCATATCGTAACGAGTCTCCAATATTCTTTTTTCAATAATATCAGCCACCGAGTTGTATTTCATTGATCTCAATTTTTCAATGACTAATTTAGATTTGCCGATGGCTACTTGGCTATCTTCTTGATAATGAATAGCCTTTAACATTGCAACAGTTTCCCGCATGAAACTAGTTTGAACTTTAGCAAAAACATTTCTAAAATTTGTACCATACATCTTTGCCAATCAGTTTCAGGAAAAAAGTCAGGGATTGATTCAACTAGTCCTAGGCATTTGTCAGAATTGATTAACTTTACGCCTGTCAGTCCTCTTTCTTTTAAATGCCTTAGAAATCCATACCAGGCTTCCTTATCTTCATTGGCTCCTTCCATTGATCCCAAAACCTCTCTAAAGCTTTCAAAATTGACGCCTATAGCAATTTATATGGAAATCTTTCGGACTTCACCACCCCAGATTTTCTTCAGATATATCCCATCGAGATAGACGTATGGATACTTATCTTCTAGCTTGCGATTTCTCCATTCTTCAATCTGGGAGTATACTTTTTTGTTTAGGTTACTAATTGTTCATGGGGAAACTCTTGTGCCCCAAAACTATTCTAAAACATTTTCGATGCGTCTTACCGATACTCCAGCCAGATACAATTCGATCAAAGCTTCTGCAATAGAACTTTCCCGACGTTTGTATCTTTCTATGATTTTGGTTTCAAATTGAATTCTTTTCAGCTTTGGAATTTTTAATTTAACTTTGCCTGACTTTGTTTCGAAATTTCTTGTATGGCTTCCTAACCTATGACCTTCACGATTTTCTGCTTCATGTCTAAGAGTTTATTCAATGTTTGTTCGACTGTTTCCCTTACAAGTCCAGTAAGCTCTGTCCTTATCTTTTCTTCATTGACGGAAATTATTTTCTCATTTACTTTGTCTTCTGTATGCATACTGGTTTTCCTGTTAGTTGTTCTTTTTCCAATAAACTTATCGGCTGGCAGAATAACTTTTTACTCTTTGTGAAAGAATTCTGACGTTACATAAGCTAATGCATATTAGTATAACAAAGAATTTAAAAATCGAGAACTTTGACCAAATCTAGTTACTTCCATATTACCAAAAGTACCTATCTTGATATTGCTAATATAAATTAGGAATTTATTCTGTGTAAAATTATTTGAGCGACTAATTATATTAAAGAATTAAAATCAAAACATAGATTAGAAATGTATCTCAATCACTTCAATATGAAGTTAAATCAAATTTTACCTAGGAGCATAATAGATAATCCCTACACCAACCAGGGCAACAAATGCCCCGATGAGATCGAATCTGTCAGGAATATAACTATCAAATTTCATAGCCCATAATAAGGACATTGCGATAAAGACTCCACCGTAAGTAGCATAAGTTCGTGCAAAATTAGCAGGTTGAAAGGTGGCTACAATTCCATACATTCCTAATAAAATAAAACCTGCGAAGCCAAGCCAAGGCGATTTGTTTTCTTTAAGCCAGAGCCAAACGAGATAACCTCCTCCAATTTCACATAGTCCAGCTAGAATGAAGATAGATGCTGTTTTTAAGATCATCATTTGCTTTTCCAGTTAACACGAAAGACAAGAAGGGATTTTTTTATCAAATTTGCAACATTCATTATAAGTAGATTTAACGGATACTAGTTTTTTTTATTTGTTTTAGTCTTTTCATTTCAGAATCAATTATATTTAATTTTACAACAACATTATTTTTTAAGCTTTCGCATTGTAATTTCTTTTCCAGAGAATCAGCCGATAACTTTTTAATTTCTTCACGAGAAAAGGATAGTCTTCGTACCACCTTTACTAAAAGTAACTGTTCTAATACATCGGAAGAATATTTTTATCCTTTTTTTATAAGTTCTCTATTGACAGTGGAGTATAATCAATCGTTTAGAATGAGGTAAAAATTCAATAAATGGAAAATTGGAATAATGACCTTAGAAAATAGACTTTTAGCTTTAATTAAATAATTCGGAATTTTAAGAATAGGTTTACGTGGGTTTTGTTGCCTTGCTCCAGTATTTTTTGCATTACTAGGAATATCCTCATTAACCTGGCTATTTTTGTTATCAGAATAAATTGGAATACTTAGAATTCTGATTTCTTTGCTTTTGCTAGGTGCTTGGGTATTCAAACGGAAATTAGGTAAATCTTGTTCAGTTGACTGTTCCTGTAAGCCTGAAGCGAAAACCAATTTATTTCAAAAAACTGTCAAAATAAAAACAGACCTTTCCCTGCCAGTTTCCTATATCCTTATACTTCGGAAGACTTGAATTCAAAGAAGGAGAATGAATAGAAAACAATCAAAGATAACTTCGAGGATGTAATAGAATTGAAGAATAGCTACTCCTTTTCCTTTATAAATGTGGATATTCATTCAAAGGATTTAATAAATACCATTCTTATGGAAAAAAGATTTTGTCCATTTTTAAGCTTCCACCTCCGATTTCCTTATAAAAATGAACTTATGTTTTTGGATATTTTTGGTGAAGAAGATGCAAAAGAATTTATAAAAGTGGAAATGGTTCTATGATCTGATCTGAGAAGGTAATCTACAATTTTTCAATCATTGTTAATTTGAAATCTCTCTCCTGATTAAGAAAGAGAGAGATATATACGTTAAAGAGTTATTTGTTTAAAACTTTTTCATTTGCATTCTAATCGAATTCAAAATAGCTAGAAATGCAACCCCGACATCTGCGAAAACAGCTTCCCACATTGTTGCCAGTCCACCTGCACCTAAGATCAGTACAATACCTTTTACCACAAAAGCCAGAATGATATTTTGCCAAACAATCAGTCTTGTCTGCTTCCCGATATTGATTGCCAGAGGTATTTTACTTGGTTTGTCGTCTTGTATTACTACATCAGCAGTTTCAATTGTGGCATCACTTCCTAAACCACCCATCGCAATACCCACGTCACTTAACGCTACAACAGGTGCATCATTAACCCCGTCTCCGACAAAAGCCACGGTTTCTCCTTTCGATTTGATTTCCTTTATCTTGTTGACTTTATCTTCGGGAAGCAAATCCCCAAAAGCACTCTGTATGCCTAGTTTTTCTGCAACAAATTTTACTATCGTACTTTTATCGCCACTTAGCATTGTTGATTTTACACCAAGCAAATTTAACTTATCAATTGTGATTTGAGCATCTTCTTTTATGCGATCAGCAATGGTAATATAACCGATAAACTCTTTATCGTAAGCGACCGCAATGACCGTATAAACAATATTCTTCGGATCAATGTCGTAAACGATGGCAAATTTATCCATCAGCTTAAAATTCCCGACTAATAACTGCTTTCCATCTACCTCAGCTTTTAACCCATATCCAGGGATTTCCTCTACACTCTGTAAGAAAATCTCATCACTTACTGAGTCAACAAAGTCGACGATAGCAGTTGCTACTGGATGACTACTATGACTTTCCAGAGCTTTTACCATTTTTAGAATTTCAATTTGGTTAAATCCTGGATTAAAAACAACTTCCTGAACTTTAAAAACTCCCTCTGTCATCGTCCCAGTTTTATCCATTACTAAGTTTTGAATGCTAGCAAGAGCATCTAAAAAATTACTACCTTTGAACAAGATACCGTTTCGACTAGCTGCACCAATGCCACCGAAGTAACCCAAAGGAATGCTTATCACTAATGCACAAGGGCAAGAAATAACTAGAAACACCAAAGACCGATACAACCAATCGTTAAATTGATAATCTGATATAAAAAAATAAGGGAGCAAACATGTTGCTATAGCTAACAGAACAACAATAGGTGTATAAATCTTTGCGAATTTCCTAATAAGTAATTCTGTAGGTGCTTTCCTAGAAGTAGCGTTTTGTACCAACTCCAAGATCTTACTAAGTTTACTATCAGTATATGACGCGGTTACTTTTACTTGGGCAACTGTATTAAGGTTAATCATACCCGCCAATACGGTATCACCTTTTGTTTTAGTATCGGGTTTACTTTCACCAGTTAAAGCTGCTGTGTTGAACGATGTTATTTCTGACAATAATATACCATCAAGTCCAAGCTTTTCTCCAGGTTTAAGTTGTATAATCTCATCAATAGTAACACTTTCTGCTTTTACTGTTTGTTGTAGATTATTTCTTAACACCGTAACTTCATCAGGTCTTTGATCAAGTAAAGACTTGATGCTAGACTTCGCCCTTTTTACTGCTATGTTTTGAAAAATCTCCCCAATGGCATAAAATAACATGACTGCAACACCTTCTGGATATTCGCCTATGGCAAATGCTCCGATCGTAGCAATACTCATTAAGAAGAACTCAGAAAAAATTTCTCCTTTTCCAATATTAATGCCAGCTTCTTTCAATACAGGCAAGCCAACAGGAGTATAAGAAAGTAGATACCAAAGAATCCTAACCCAACCTTTAAACCATTCTGGCTTTAATACATTATCGAAAAAAATAGCACCGAGTAATAACACTAGAGAGATGATACTCGGCAAAAATATTTTTATCGGATGACTATGATCATGCTCATTATCCTCACCATGTTCATGATTATCCGTTTCGTTTTTCAATCTTTTTGTATCTACTTTAGAGTATTCGTTTTCGTCTTCTGCGCAACAAAGAGACTTAACCGGAGCTTTCTGAATATATTTATCTTTCATGATCAATTTCCTCACCTATAATCGCAAAATAATTCGCATTCTGTTTAATCTTCCTCAAGCCATTCGTAAAACACGGGAAGTAGGAATAACGTTAACAAGGTGGAGGAAACAAGCCCACCTATGACTACAGTTGCCAACGGCATTTGCACTTCCGCACCTAATCCTTCACCGATTGCCATAGGAATAAATCCTAAAGATGCAACCAAGGCTGTCATTAATACAGGTCTTAGTCTCGATACAGCAGCTTCTTGGACAGCTTCCTTAAGAGACATTCCTCTCTTACGTAACTGATTTATATTATGTATTTTTACAACTCCATTGAGTATGGCAATGCCAGATAAGGCGATAAATCCAATGGCTGCTGAAATGCTAAAGTTCATTCCTCTTAAATAAAGAGCGAAGATACCTCCTGTCGTTGCAAAGGGTATACTTAAATAAACCAAAATCGCTTGTTTATAACTATTTAAACTTTTGAGTAAAAGAAAAAATATAGCGAACAAAGTAACGGGAACAACGATCGCAAGTTTTGACTTTGCTTTCTCTAAGTTTTTAAATTGCCCTCCCCAAAAAACCTGATAATTATTTGGAATACTAAGGTTTGAATTAATTTTCTCCTTTGCTTCTTTAACAAAACTCTCCATATCACGATTTTCCAAATTAATAGAAATCGCAGCATAACGCCTACCGTTACTCCGAGAAATAGTCATTACTTTTTTTTCCAAAGTATAATTAGAAACCTCACGCATAGAAATAGCACCCAAATCCAGAGTTCCTATCGGCAATTGGCTTAAATCGGAAAGAGACTCACGGTATTCTTCCGCAAGCTTCACAACAATAGGAAATTTTTTATCGTTTTCATAGTAGTTGCCAACACTTCTACCACTTAGGTATGCATTATATGTATTGTTGAAATCTTGAATGGTGATACCGTATCGAAGGATACGATCATAATCAGGCTTAAAATCCAAAACTTTGCCATGCCTTAGTGCTAAAATAGGATCAAGTTCAACATCACCAACTCCATCGATTGATTTCAAATTCTCTTCAGCAGCGTTTTGAAGTAAAATTAATGTCTCTAAATCGTTTCCTAAAATACGAAATGTAATATCAGCACGACTACCTTCCAATAACTCGTTGAATCTTGCTTCTACAGGTTGTCCAATGGATATTTCATCCTCAGGAAATTCATCATTTAAGCGAACCCTTAACCTTTCTATAAATTCATTCCAGTTCTTTTCTCGAATCAAAGAATCGATAGAGTCCTTTTTAAGGATAACAAAAGTATCCGACATATAAATTCCCATTGGATCATTAGCAACTTCGGTAGTTCCAGTTCTTGAAAATACATACTCAACTTCTTTAAATCCACGCAAAAAAGTCTCCATTTTCTTCTGCATTTCGGTGGATTTGGATAAACTGATATTACTATCCCGAACAACAGTAATCATCATATCTCCCTCTTTCAATTGAGGAATAAAATCTCCACCTAATCTAAAGAACATTAAGCAAGAAACACAGAACAAAGAAACTGCAATTAATAAAGCAAATCGCCTCTGTTTAAATCCGAAAAGTAGGATAGGAACATATAAATTCTTAATTTTAACGAACCTGCCGTTCTTTTTAGATTTTTGGATATATCCTTTCACTATGAACAAACATAACGTTGGAATAACGAGTAATGTGATTAAATAACTACCGCCAAGTGCTAACAATACTGCCTCTGCCATAGGACGAAACATCTTCCCTTCCACTCCATCCAAAGTTAGAATCGGGACGTACACAGTTGCTACAATAATGATACCAGATGTCACAGGTGCCAAAATTTCCCTAGAAGCTTCCAACACAAATTTTATTGGATCAGAAACGGGACTATCACCTAACTCTTCTCTCTTCGCAAGCACATTCTCGACCATAACGATCGCGGCATCAACGAGTAACCCAAAATCAATTGCACCTAGGCTCATTAAATTTGCAGATATGTTAAAATAATACATCCCTATTGCGGTAAACAACATAGAAAGAGGAATGATGATTGCTACAAAAATGGATGCCCTGAAATTTCCCAGAGCCAGAAAAAGAATCAATACAACAAGTAGTGCACCTTCCGTTAAATTTTTAAATATCGTTGCAATCGTAGCATTCACAAGAAAACTTCTTTCGCTTAATATGTTGATCTCTACATCTTCGGGTAATTGGATCTTATCCAAAAAGTCTTTCAATTCACTTACAGTTTCCCTGCTATTCGATCCCATCAACATCATCACTGTCCCAAGAACGATTTCTTTTCCGTTATGCGTTGCTGATCCTAACCTCTGCATTCCATGAACTCTTACGACGGCGACATCACCTACTCGAACTAAATTACCTAAACCATTCTGACGGATTGGAATTTTTTTCAATTCTTCTAATTTCAATCCACTTCCGAAAGATCTGGCGATGATCATTTCATCGTTTTTCTCTATATAACCACCGCCAAAATTATCTCCAACGGAATCAAGAGCATTAACGATCTCATTAATACTAATACTTTGTGCTTTTAACTTATTTGGGATTAAGTCAATATGTATTTCTTGTGCATACCCTCCTATTGTATCCACTTCAGCAATGTTCTTCACATTAGATCTGATTTGATTTCTTATACTTAAATCTTGTATCGTTCGGAGATACGTCAGTTTTTCTGATTCATCTAACATATCTAACTTAGAGCCAGATTTTGCAGTAACAGAATACATCAATATCTCGCCAAGCCCTGTAGTAATAGGTGTTAATTCAGGCATAGCCCAAGGTGGGATTCTATCTTTTACATTCTGAAGTCGTTCCATTACGATTTGTCTCGCACGATAGACGTCAGTCCCATCTTCAAATGTCAAAACCACATTAGATAATCCGAACTTGGACAAAGATCTTATATCTACCACACCAGGAATTCCCGATAACTCCGTTTCGATAAAGAAAGTTATTGTCTTTTCTACCAGTTCTGGGTCTAAGGAACCTGATTTCGTATTCACTTCGACGATTACATTGGAAATATCTGGCAATGCATCAAGTGAAACCCTCGACAAAGAATACAATCCGAGAGAAATCAAAAGGCACGAAAAAATGACTACAAAACTTCTATTCTTGAGCGAATACTCTAATATTTTACTTAACATTGATGGCTCCTTCAAAATCAGGATTATTAGTTAGAAACAAAATCTCGGTAATGTTGTCTACAAACTGCATTTGATAGTCGTATATAGCTTCATGAGTCTCATGAAGTTGTGTTTCAAGTTCCAAATAATTAATTAGGCTGATACGACCTTTGATAAATTCATTATCCGCATAACTTAGTTTTTGTTCTATGGAAGATACTAGAGAAATGGAAAATTTATCTAAGGATTTGTTAATGGAATCGTATTCTATTAAGCTGGAGTTTAGCCTGGTCGTTAAGATTCTTATTTGATGATTGAGAAGATAGTTCTCAGATAAGGTTCTAGCTTGCATACTCTTAACAACATCCTCGTTAGTGTCCAACGACGGTATAGCAAACGAGACACCTAAGTCAAAGAATCTATTGGCAACCCCAGACTTATCTTCCCCAACCGAACCTTGCAGTTTAAAATCTGAATACTTATCTAATCTTGCAAGTTCTACTTCTTCCTTTGCTTGTTGGATTCTGCTCTGAGATTGTTTTAATACAGGATTCTTACTGATCATTGCTGACAAAAGATCACTTTTAGATAGAGGTTTACCTTTCTGAAGCCAAGGAGATCGAATTGAAATTTCCTTTTCAAATCCTAAGAAAAAATTCAGCTTCTCCCATTCTACCGATCTATTTTTCTCAAGAACAATCAGGTGCTTTTGAAGGGTTAACAAACGATTTTGTACAAGATACAACTCAACTTTTGTTTCAGGAGAAACGAAAACTTTCTTCTCGATAAAGGATTCAATTTGAGAGACTCGCTTGATCCTATCCTGAATGTGAGAAGCCTTTTCTGAAGCGATTAAGTAGGAGTATACCAACTTAATCACACTGAATCTATATTCTAACTTTCTTTGTTCTAGCTCTGCTAAAAGGGACTTTTCATTTGCTTCGGCAATTTTGATTCGCAAGTCTCTCTTTCCTGGATAGTAGAAGTCTTGGCTTAAACCCAATGCGTATTCGGGACCAGATTCATTACTTGCCCGTCTTCTACCGTAATCCAAAGAAATGTTCGGGTTCTTATATTTTCCCGCTTTTTGTTTTAAATTTTCAGCTTCTTCTACTTTCGCCTGTCCAGAGAGGATTAAATCCGCTTTGGATTCGGCAATACTCAGTATCTGATCAAGAGAAAAAGACTGAGAATATAGTGGTACCGTCAAGACGAAGCTGAACGCAAACGCATTCCTTAATAATAACATATTTTACTCCAATATAATATAAAGCGAAGAAAGAAGTGGGCTTTATATCAGATTTGAAGCTTTGTTTGAGTTAGTTGTTGGGAAAAATAAAGATCTGAAAATACCAACTCAGGATTTTGGTATTCTAGATGGTCAATTAATGAGATTGAAATTTCAGAAATAAAGGATACGGAAAAAACGATAAAAACAGGTTTGAAATACTTAGTCGATTCGAAGATAGAATAATCTTTCTGACAAAAACAATCTTCGAAGCTATGGCTTTTTCCATCACAGGGGGCTTCCGAATTTTGATGTTCCTGATCGATTACTTTGGAAATAAACTCATCATTTAAGCACTGAATATCAAATGTCTCAAGGAAATTACAGAATACAGAGATAGATATTCCGAATAACAATATAGATGTGAATATTTTTCTTAACATTCTTTTAAGCCAACATAATACAAGGAGACGATCTAACTTTCCAAAACATAACTAGATTTACAAGAAAATTTATTACCTAAATGCAACAGGCTATCAACATCCCAAAAAAAAATTAAAGATCTCTGACCTGCTCCCCAAAAACTGCACCGATATTTAAGTTAGTTTTCTCCGATATTAAGGAGAGAGCATTATGGCAAGAAAGAAGATAGAAGAAAGCGAGATTTTTCGGATATTAAAGGAAGCAGAAACAGGTATTCCAATCAAGGAACTTTCACGAAAATACGGAATCACTGAACAAACATTTTATCGCTGGCGTAACAAGTATGGAGGAATGGAGCTTAGCGAAATCAAGAAGATGAAGGCACTCGAGCAGGAAAATTCAAATCTCAAAAGATTGGTAGCTGACATGGCTCTCGAAATCCAAGCAATTAAGAATGTTTTGGGAAAAAAGTTTTGAGCAGATCAACGAAGGAGAGAGCAGTTGATCTGCTAGTTGAAGAGGGACTTTCTCTAAACAGAAGCCTAGATGTTGTTCTTCTTCCTAAATCAAGTTATTATTATCAGCCGAAAGCTATTGATGAAGAGACAATGAACGAAATTCGAAGACTTGCTTTTCGATGGAAACGGGAAGGCTATCGACGAATTTACCGAAGGTTAAGAAGGTCGGGTAGGACAATCAATCATAAGAAAGTATATCGACTATATTGCTTAGAAGGGCTTAAAATAAGGACAAAACCGAAGCGAAAGAAAAGAAATGCATCATCACAGCAACTACCATTGCCTAAGAATTCAAACGAAGTTTGGTCAATGGACTTTGTTTTCGAACGGACGATTGATGGAAGAAAGCAAAGAATTTTAACGGTATTGATGTATTTAACAAGAGAGAATACCATACTTCAGGCAGAGTTTACTTTTTCGTCAGAAAAGTTGATCAGATATTTAAACACCCTCGAAAGACTTCCAAGAGCATTTGTTTTGGATAATGGAACAGAATTTACATCCAAAGACTTCCAGAAATGGGCAGAAGATAAGGGGATAGAAATTCACTTTATTGAAAAAGGAAAACCAACACAAAATGCATTTATAGAAAGTTTCAATGGTAAACTTAGAGATGAGTGTTTGAATCTACACTACTTTAAAAATCAAAGAGAGTTAACCGACGCCTCTAGTGAATTTTCCAAAAGGAATACAACGACGAGCGTCTTCACTCTTCATTGAATTACTTGACTCCTTCAGAGTTTAAGCGATCTTATGGTTGAAATGTTTAGAGAA
>NZ_AOGX02000006.1 GCF_000332475.2 Leptospira yanagawae serovar Saopaulo str. Sao Paulo = ATCC 700523 | reverse complement strand
GGGGAATTTGCCGCAGGCCGAGCGAGGCCTTGTGCCGAAGCGTAGCGGTAAGTCGCTGTTATACGCAGTGTTCTATTTATTGTAATTATTCTTCAAAGTTAACTACAAGAGGTAAATGATCACTGAATTCGATCCAATCTTCATATTTACCTAATTCTAAACTTGAGTTGTCCATTTTATCAATTTGAATAAATGCATAATCGATGTGATAAGGCTTTTCTCTTTTTCTTTGTAAGAAAAAGGTAGGATTTTACTAGAGGCGTGTTCATCTTTAAATTTTACATGATAAAGGCTTTTGTAATTCCATGATTCCAAGATATTAATAATTTCAGAATGGTTCCACCATCTATCAATTTTATCCCAAATTACATTGCTATTAAAATCACCTATAATAATTGGTTTGTGATTCAAAATATCACTTTTGTTGGCTAAAATATATTTCCAAAATTGACCTATGTATCCGAAAGCTAGGTTTTCACCACCTTTTGTCCAAACAGCAAGAATATGAATTCTATCATTTATGGAGAAAGGCAAAAATTGTTTTAGACCATCTGAATTCCATTTTAGTAGTTCAGAGTTGATTTCATTAATTGAGATTTCAAAATGATTTTTCCAATTTAATCTTTGCAATTTAAAATCTGATTTAGTGAAAATGCCAATACCCTTGTTTTTCGTTTCGCCTTCCCAGATGAAATTTTTATATTCAAAAGATCGAAATTCTTTTATATATAGATTCGGATTTTCACATTCTTGGATAATGGTTATATCTGGACTTAATTTTTGAATTTGCTCAAACTTTTTTCGAAAACCACCAGCACAATTCCAACTTACAATTCTCATTTTTTAAATAGTTTTTAGAACATTGCGTATAACGAATAGACTTACCGAAGTTCCCCGCCCCTGAGTCCCGGAACGGGACGTTAGGGACTGGCATGTAGCTTGCGAACGCAAGGCGAAATGCCAGAAGGGGAATTTGCCGCAGGCCGAGCGAGGGCTTGTGCCGAAGCGTAGCGGTAAGTCGCTGTTATGCGACGTTTCGGTTTTAAAGTTTTAACCCAGCTTCAAGATAAACTGATCTTAAAACTTCTTTGCTGTTAGCTGCATTATAAATTAAATAATTTATATTTGCACCTGTGTCCAAAGCATATTTATATTGAGGATCAGCAAGATAATTAACAGTCATAGCATACGGATTTACTTTTGTTCTAGCTTCGAGGGTTAATATTCCAATAGATAAATAGTAAAGTTCATCAAAGTCATAGTTTAATTTCATGCCAAATTCCCCACCTACGTAAGTAGCATTCGGATCTGAATTGTAAGAAACTGGTGAGAAGTTTGTATAGGTTCCATTGTATCTATTATCGATTTTACCGAATAAATAGAAATAGTTATAGTGAATCAAAAGATTGAAATTCCAATATTTATCTGTTTGATATTCAAATCCGATTTCAGGTCCAAAGAATTTTTGACCTACAGTATAATTGTATCGATATCCGCTACCATCAGAGAGTTCAGATTTTATATATCTGAAACCGAAAGAGAGTCGAAACTTATCTGGAGTAGTATCGTATAAAATTGTATTTCTGAATTGATTTCTAAAATATGCACCAGCTGAAACCGGAGCAAGATCGCAGTAACGTCCAATACAAGCAGTAGCTCTCATTCCAATATTTCCTTTTTTATACTCTTGAAATTCCGATTGTAATGAGAAGTTAGAGTTTTCAAATTTTTTTCTAATACCAAATTCATATCCTGGAATGGTTTTTTTATCATTCTGATCGTAATAGTTGAAATTTTGGAAAAGCATTCTTTGTTCAAATGAATCTATAAAAGTAGAATATCTTCTCAGATATATGGACAAAGATCTATTGTTCTTGACTTGGCCTTGGTTGATCTCCTCAGCAAGCAACTGGGAAGAAATTAATAAAAGGATTACTGTTGTTATTTTTTTCATAAAAATATTTCCGAACTGTCGTATAACGAACTAGACTAACCGACGTAGGCTGACCCTGAGTCCCCGGAGGGGACGTTAGGGCTGGAACGACGCTTGCGTAAGCAAGAGGAGTGCCAGAAGCCTATGTGTCGGAGACCGAACGAGGGCGTAAGTCCCGAAGTGAAGCGGTTAGTCGCTGTTATGCGAAGGTGTCAATTTTATAAAGATAAATTATCTAAATAACTATCCTTCTCTTCTTTCTGCTTTTTTATTTCTTGTGCTAGCCTTGCTGCAGATTGCATTTCTTGAAATAAAATTCCTCTATATTTTGAATTAGATTTCATTACATCCTCTTTTAAGTCTCTAAGATGATATTGTTCTAATTCATTAAGTGGACATTCAATAATAATATACTTATCGTTTATTCTTGCATTTCTCCACATTGAATGTCTAGGAAAATCTCGTTCTGAATTAAATAGTTCAATCCATTTTCGTGAAGGCTGTTCTGATAATTCAAGATAGACATTGTATAGTTTTGTCCCGGGTCTTGAAATTTGAGTTCTTTGTTTATCTGCACCAACGATAGTTATATCATTGAATGCTTCAAGAATTGTTTTCTGGATGGGTTTGTCTGTTTTTGCTTCTTTAGGTTCGACGGGTTTATTTTTTAAGCGATGGTTTTTTATGGCTCTAATGAGATTCTGATACGAATCGTCAAATTTTGTAGGATCAGTAAAGTCTGCATAAAGTTTATCGGCTATTGAAGCTGGAAGTTTGCTGTTATCAATAAGAATTGGTAAAACAGCAACTTTCTTTCCCTTTATTTCTTTATTCATCGCTAAGCTTATTTCCTTTTGAACCCAAGGTGATGTTATTGAATTTTGGGAAATAATTGCTGCTACGAAATCCATTTCCTCAATACCGCTTGATATTCTTTCGATTAATGAATCTCCAATATTTATCTCTGCTTCATCTAACCAAACCAGTATACCGTCATTTGATAGTCTTTCAGCAAGCATTCTGACAAAGGGCCTGTCGATTGAATTGTGACTTAAAAAAACTGAACTCATATTTTTCTCCTAATAAATTTTATGACACTTTCGCATAACGAAATAGCTAACCAACGTAGGCTGACCCTGAGTCCCGGAACGGGACGTTAGGGACTGGCACGTAGTTTGCGAATGCAAACGAGTGACAGAAAGCCTATGTGCCGCAGGCCGAGCGAGGGCTTGTCCCGAAGCGATGTGGTTAGCGGAAGTTATTCGCAGTAGATATATTAATAGGAAAGAAATTCGCCAAAAGCCCAGACTTTCTTGGTGTCACCTGAACTTATTAATAACCAGTAATTATTCCAGTTTTTAACTTGGTATTTTTGTCTAGTTCTTGCATGAACGATAACTGATTCGTCTTTAGGTAAACTGTTTAAATATGGTCCATCGTAAATATTTACAATATAATCTAGTTTTTTTGAATTCTAAACCGGGACCTTCCCGTACAACAACTGGTTCCAAAACTTTTCCTAGAGTGTTTCCTAGGGTAATAATTGGTATATTTGAATATATGTTTTCTGTTCCAGAATTAATTTTGACTTCTTTAATATCAAAAGAGATTTTTTTAGATTTTTCAGATGAACTA
>NZ_AOGX02000007.1 GCF_000332475.2 Leptospira yanagawae serovar Saopaulo str. Sao Paulo = ATCC 700523 | reverse complement strand
AATTGCATGCCCCGAAGAAATTGCCTTCCGCAAAGGTTACATTACAAAGGCGGACTTACTCAAATTGGCAGAACCATTAATAAAAAATGGATATGGTCAGTATCTAAGGCGTATCACTGAAGATGTTATCTTCTGATTTCGGTAGACTCTAGGTAATTTAAAGTTAATGAAAATTTCTTGTATCATTGTGACCTACAATCCAAACTTTTTAGATTTAGAAAATCTGATTCAAAAGATTGTTTCAAATAATCGCCAAATTATAGTTGTAGATAATTTTTCAGATTCCACTGATAGAAAGAAACTTAAAGAAATTGTTAACCAGTTCAATTGTCATTTAATTTTATTAGATAAAAATTATGGGATTGCCACTGCTCAAAATAAAGGAATTGAAGTATCCAGATCCTACCATTCAGACTTTTTAGTTTTTTTTGATCAAGACAGCGATCCTAGTTCTAATTTAATTGAGTCTTTAATTGAAGCTCACACTAAGCTTTTGCAAAGGATACCTGCTACAAAAATTGGAATTTTAGGAGCGAGGTATACCGATTCTAGACAAGACAATCCACCTCCATTTCTAAGATTTGAAGGATTAAAAATGGTTCGGTGCCCTTGCGAAACAAAAGAAGATATAGTCGAAGTTGATTATGTAATTGCGTCTGGAAGTATGGTATCTTCTACGGCTCTTGATAGAATTGGAACGATGAAAGAAGAGTTATTTATCGACTATGTTGATATCGAGTGGGGACTTCGGGCAAAATCGAAAGGAATGCAAAATTTTGGAGTATGCAATGCATTCATGAATCACTCGTTGGGAGATAATCCCAAAAAATGGGGAAAAAAAATGATTCCCATCCATTCTCCATTACGCCACTACTATCACTTTCGAAATGCAATTCTATTGTATAAATTGTCTTGGGTTCCTTGGAACTGGAAACTTGTTGATGGCTATCGTTTGCTTTTAAAATTTGTTTTTTATTCTATATTCACTGATAGACCATGGAATCATTTTAAGATGATGAGCTTAGGCATTATTCATGGTATAGTTGGTAAGTCGGGTAGTATAAATATATAGGAGAATGATTTTTTTGATTTTCCTTGCGTTAGCTTAGGGAGGGAAAAAGCTAGCATCCATGAAAGTGGAAACATTTCCCATCGTAGGTCCAATCTTGATAACTCCCGATTGTTTCCAAGACACTCGAGGATTTTTCCTCGAATCATATAAATCCTCATCATTTGGGCATCACGGAATACC
>NZ_AOGX02000008.1 GCF_000332475.2 Leptospira yanagawae serovar Saopaulo str. Sao Paulo = ATCC 700523 | reverse complement strand
ATTTTTTGGTATGTCACTTAATTCAAGACCTCCATATTGATTACGCCATCTATACAAAGTTTGCTCTGTAAAACCATATTTTCTTGATAATTCTTTGATCGTAACTCCAGATTCTGCTTCTTTTAGAATTTGGAATATCTTAGGTTCTTCTACTCTTTTCTTCGCCATGCTTTACTCCTATTTATCGGAGGAAAACTAACTTATCAAGTGGTCCAATTTTTGGGGGGCAGGTCACTACCAATTGTAATTTCATCGATCATGATATTTTAGAAATCTTAGAAGAGTTTAAATCAGTCGTATCAATAGAAAAGAACATCCAACTGAATTTGGTTGGTGTGAAAGAAAACTATGAACTAACTGACCAAGTTCAATTTGTAAACATCCTGGACAAAGAAGCACAACAAAAGTTATCGCCTAACGAAATTTTACAATTCCTTAAACGAGGAAACGAACGATTTGTAAAGGGAAAGTGGTCTGAAAAATATTTTAAACACCAAGTAAACGCCACTGCATTTGGACAAAATCCAATCGCGGTTGTCTTATCTTGTATTGATTCTAGGACGAGTCCGGAAATCATTTTTGATGCTGGCCTTGGTGATCTTATATCCATTCGCATAGCGGGCAATATAGTGAACCAAGAAATATTAGGAAGTTTGGAACTATCTTGTGCCAAAATTGGAACAAAACTCATCGTTGTCTTAGGCCATTCCAACTGTGGTGCTGTTTCAAGTGCTATCTATTCACTTAAAGACGGAAATATTGCGAGTATCACAAATAAAATCCAAAAAGCAATCGATGGTTCCGATTCCAATCTTCAAATCAAAAAAGAAGGGAACGAACATATCTTCAATCATGTAGTGAAAGCGAATGTATTGAATTCCATCACAGAAATCCTAGAATCAAGTATCTACTTAAAAGAGCAGGTGGACGCTGGTGCCTTTAAAATTGTTCCTGCCTTTTATGATACATCTTCAGGGGAAGTGCAATTTTTTGAAACTGTCAAAGTTGGCTCACTCTAACAGCATTTTTCACCTAAACTTCGTTCTTGTAAACTGGAACAAATAATGGTTTGAAAGCAGATCGATTGTAATATCCCAAAAATGCGTTGGCAAGGACTACAAAAATACCAATTGGCAATCCATCTTGTGCCAACAACAAATGGACAAAGAAAATATTTATGGTAATCGGCGCGATGATGACGGATGCTAAAGGCACAAAACGTCCAAACAAAAACGCCAAAGCACAGACAAGTTCTGTTAATTTAAGCAAAGTAATGAAATAACCCGAAGCCTTCAATCCTTCGTTGAAAACTTTAAAATTACCTGTTAATTCTGGCTCTTGAACCAAATTAAACAGAACGGCAATGGAAGAAAAAAGAAAAAGAGCACCTAACAAAACTCGAACAATGATATACACAATTTTCATCAATTTCTCCTTCAGATATTGCAAACAAAACCATCATTTCCGTACTAAATCCTGGAAACAATTCACAAATATCTACTGAATCGTAAGGGATTTGCCTTCCATTTCCAACCGCAAAATTTAAAAATTTAATGCAATTTGCTCATTTTTCTTGCTTCCTTGGGCAATATATTCCCAATCCAATGAAATTGATGATTAGGCATAATCGTTGAGAACTTTATATTTTTTATTTCTATCGACCTTATTCTTGTTTGTTTCCTGTCGCTCACCCGAAAGAGATTTAGGTAATACCAAAGAAAAGGAAGGAAAAAGGTCCTCCTTTGCGTTGCAATATGAATTTGACCTTCCTACAAAAGTACTAAAAGTGGGACCCAATTTAGAAATTTCGATCGGGAAATTTGCTCTCAATTCTTTTCAGACATTCGCATCACAGGTATTTGATGTGAGTTCATTCAAAGTGAGAAATGAAAATGATACTATGGAACCTGGGACAATCTTACTGCGAAAAGTTCAGGTCAATCGAACTCTTGTTTTTGAGGAGGGTACAACCAACTTCCATCATGCTTCGTTTGCTTCGATCGTTGAATTTTTGTTAGTGAAAGAATCAGGTGAAACGTTTCGCATTTTAGGTCAGTCAGAACCCATCGAAACAAAAACCATTCCATTTAGTCCAAATGACCAAGAATCAGAAAAAACCATATCTGCAAGCATTCAATCTGCTATCGAAGTGGGACTGAATAAAATCATTGATTCTAAAGTCGATGGGAAACTGGAATCCAACAGGATGATGTTCCAAAAAGGATATTAATTTCCAATGAATTTATTGAATCTGATACTTAGTTGCGCAAGCGAACCCATTTTGAGAAAAAAATACATTATGGAATCGATCGGTGCACTTGGCATCAAATCGATACACTTTTCCTTTGTTTACGTTTCGAACTAGGATAAGTGACTTATAGGCCACAGTAGTTGGATCTGCATTATTTACGTTAGGTTTTGATTCTGTAGTAACATTGGCAACAATATACAATGGTTGTCTAGATCGAATGAAGATTCGAAACAATAGATTCCAAATGCTATCTGGAAGATTTGCAAAGCATGGGAATTCTAACATGACTATTGGAAGTTAGTAAGGAAATTAGAATTAAGATAAAATTGAAGTTTGAAGTTCCTAAGTAAAAATATACTCACGAATAGGCATGAAATTCATTTTCAAATGTAACAGGAGCTTTGTATCCAATTTTAGAATGCAAACGCTTTCTGTTATAAAAAACCTCGATATACTCAAATAGAGAACTTCGAGCCTGTTCTAAGGAATGGAAGTTCTTATGATTTGTAAACTCTCTTTTTAATGTAGCAAAAAAAGATTCAGCAGGAGCATTGTCCCAACAATTTCCTTTTCTACTCATGCTTTGAATAAATCCTTTTGATGTTAGTTGTTCACGAAATTCTCTACTCGCATACTGACTTCCTCTATCGGAATGGATGATAAGTCCTTTACTTGGTTTTTGATTCTCAATAGCATTTTCAAATGCTTTCATAACGAGAGATGTTTTCATATGAGTGTCAACAGCCCATCCAACAATCTTCTTTGTGCATATATCTTTGAATTTACATAGATATAGAAATCCAAACAAATAGGGAATGTAGGTAATATCAGTCACATACACTGTGTTTGGTGTAGAAACGTCAAAGTTTTGTTCAAGCAAGTTTGGACTAATTGTTTCTTCATGATTGGAATCTGTCGTCACAGGAGGCTTGAATTTCCTTGTTGTAATGGCTTTTATCCCATTTTCCCGCATAATTTTAGCCACAGTAGGTAAACTGACTTTGATTCCCCTTGCTTTTAGTTCTTTCTGAACTCTCGGACTTCCATAAGAAAGCAAATCTCCCTTGTGGAATCTTTGAATTTCAGATAAAATCTCTATACTTTTTTGATTTCGAATCAACTTCGACTTTTTCAACCAAGGATAAAATCCCTTGTGTTTAATATCTAATACTTCGGACATCACTTTGATAGAAAACCCACAGGATTCCCTATGTTCTTTCATAAATAGATATTTATCTTCTAAGGACTTAAAGTGATGCCCATTGCCTTTTTTAAAATATCCCTCTGCTGTTTTAAATTTTGAACTTCACGTTCAAGCTCCTGGATCCTCTTGTCTCGAACATCTTGCAGAGATCCATTCTCGGTTTGATTTTGATCTAGTTCCTTTTTCCATCTGCCTAGTATCCCATTAGGGAGTCCTAGTTCTTGGCATACCATATTCTGGGATTTCCCACTTGATATTAAATATTGAACCGATTCCCTCTTAAACTCTGTTGTGTATTGTTTTCTACGCTTCATGGCAACCTCTTGTAGTCGTTTGTTGCCTATTGTCGAGTATATAATCCGTTAGGAACTCCAGTTTTAAAATGGAAGAGCCTTTATGAAAAATAAATATTTTAGGTGGGTTATATTCATAGTTTTACTAAGTATTTCGATTAATTGCAATTTTAAAGAACAATGCAAAATCACCTCTGGTTATGAAAATTATGATGGGTGTGCAATTTTAATTGGCATCTACAATAGCTCATCAGTTGAGGAACAAAAAGAACTACGATTAGATGTACTTTTGGGAGTTTGCCTTTTAACTCACCTTGAACTACAAAAATGTGAAAAAGAATCAATTCGTTGGCCATTGCCTGATTAAGTATTTGTATGCTGATAGGTGATGCTTCGTAATCCAAAACTAACTAACAAACCAATAACAACACTCACAATTGTAGATGATTCAGGTATTGACCATGATGATCGATGTAATTGATGGACGGGTGACGATGTATTCCATGAAATGAAGACTGGATTATAACTTCCTGGAATCGATTCTATTCTTTAAAAGAATATAGAAGGCAATACCAAAGAGAATATATAGGAACCAGTTAATTTGCGTTACAAAATACCATCGGATATACAGTATAGAATAAATGAATCAAAGTGTAACCCATGTGAGTGATCTAATGTGTTACCGATGTGCCTTTCTATACAAACCAAGCAATCACCTAATGTGACATAATACTAATTATGGGAAGTAACTCGCTGCATCACATAAGAATCTACTCGAAACACTAGTCGTTGCATCAACTTAAAATCTACTCCAAATTAGATAAGGAAACGATTCACTCATGTGCAGGTGATGTATGCTATACTTATCATAAAGGATTATAATAAGATCTATCATGTTTCAGGTTTTCAGAGATAATGCATATGAAATTAAAAAAAATAAAAAAGTTTGATTCTCGTCCAAATTGTTGGGGAAACAAGTTTCCATTACTGAAAAGAGATTGTCTTTGCAATCTGTTTGGCAATATTCTTTCTTTACTCTTTTTATGATCATCAGTTACATTCAAAGGATTTAAATGTGATCCATCTAATTTAGAAGAAACGAAGAGATATATCGAAAAATTTAAAACAATCTAAGTTTACATTTTTTCTAAATACTTTTGCAGATTCCCGATATGTTGTTTTCCACCCTCAATCGCACCATATTTTTCATTCACTCTTTCTAATTCGTGTTTAGATGAGAAAATTTGTATCATCGTAAGGTTTGTACCATTACCAGATTTTTCAAAAACAATATCCGACTGAAAATTTACATCTTCATCTCCTTCCCCATCACCTACATGTTGATAGGTTATCAATCGCGGTATTACAATATTTAGGAATTGGATTTTATTTTTATAATCTTGGCCATCCGGTCCATGCATAATGAATTCAAAAAATCCTCCTTTTCTAAAATCAAAAGAAATCACGGAAAGAGTAAAACCATCTGGACCCCACCATTCCTTTAGGTGTTTCGGATCAGACCAAACTTCAAATAACAAATCTGGTGAAACATCAAAATACTTTTGATATGTTACTTTGTTTTCTGAAATACCTGTTATGATTTGTGATGGACTCATATTTTTTTTCCCTTCTTTAATTTTAATGCATATCGTTCAAGTCGGTTCAATCGTTTGCTCCAGTCTTCCTTCACTTTTAAAATCAATTCTTCCATTTCAGAGAAACCATCCATATTGACAGAATAGATCCTTTTTTGAGCTTCTTTTTTAACATTTAGTAATCTTAATTCCCTTAATAACTGTAAGTGTTGGGAGATTGCAGGAGCACTGATTGTAAAGTGTTTGGAAATGGAAGTGGAAGTCATTTCTCCATTTTTGGCAATTAGAAGTACAATTTCTCGCCTTGTATCATCACCCAAAGCTAAAAAACTATTCATATAATATATAATTAAGCATCTACTTAATTAAGTCAAGGCTTAATTAAGAATTTATTTAATTAACAAGATACCAAATCCCAAATATATTTACTATGTTTCGGTGGCAGGAAATGCCATTCTTTTGAAGGAAACCTTTGAACATGTATTCAAATCGTTCCTAGATGAAGATTGGTTTTAGAATGAGTCTGATTACAAAAATTGAAACCAAATTTCCTTTTTTACCTCATTTATGTTTTTTTAGTTGCAAATGTACTTTCATTGGATTTCATTTTCTTCCAAAGATTAAAAACGGAACATTGTTCAACTCAATGAATTTCGGTGTTTGATGCATGAGGAACGGAATGACAAAACAGACGGTACGAGATCCAAAAGTTGTGATCATCGGTGCGGGTATGACAGGAATCCTACTCGCCATTGAATTGGAGAGAATTGGCGTAAAAGACATTACAATACTGGAGAAGAAAAATGATTTGGGCGGAACTTGGAGAGAAAATACCTACCCAGGTGTTGCCTGTGATATCCCTGCCCATATGTATACCTATAGTTTTGCACCGAATCCTGAATGGAGCCATAGGTTTGCCCATGGAAACGAAATCCATACCTATTTTAAACGAGTGAGTGATGAGTATAAGGTCACTCCCAAAATCCACTTCAATGAAGCTGTGGTAGAAGCACATTATCAAAATGGAAAATGGACCACAAAAACTTCAAAAGGTCAAACATACGTATCCGATTTTCTGATTTCTGCAACAGGAATCTTACACCATCCTGCAAAACCAAATATACCCGGACTCGATTCCTTCAAAGGAAAGTGTTTTCATACAGCAGAATGGGACCATTCCGTATCTTTGGAAGGAAAACGAATTGGTGTGATTGGAACAGGATCCACAGCGGCACAAGTGATTCCAGAAATGATCAAAATAGGTAAAAAAGTTTCCGTTTTCCAAAGGACACCACAATGGATTGTGAAAGTACCCGATACCATCTATACAGAAGAAGACAAAAGAAAATGGAGAAAGGAACCGAACGTATTAAAACGTTTTCATAAATGGTATACGTTTGCCGTCGAACAAACGTTTTCTAAGGCAGTGATTGGAAAAAAAATTCCACATTTACTTATGAGTTTTTTGTGCAAACGAAATTTGCGAACTTCCGTCAAAGATCCTATCTTACGCCAAAAACTAACACCGAATTATCGGGTTGGTTGCAAACGAGTCATTGTAAATTCAACCTTTTATGATGCCATTCAAAAACCAAACGCGGATTTGGTGACAGAAGGAATTGAGAGGATCACAGACAATGGAGTCATCACAAAGGACGGCAAATTGCATGAATTAGATGTATTAATTCTTGCAACAGGTTTCCATCCATTTCATTTTATGCGACCTATGGATTTAAGAGGGGAAAATGGAATTTCGATTGAAACTGTTTGGAAAAAGAAAGTACAGGCTTATCGATCTCTATTCATCCCCCATTTTCCCAATTTTGTTTTGATGTTGGGTCCAAACACACCGATTGGAAATTTTTCTGTCATTGCGATGAGTGAAGTGCAAACGAAATATGTACTAAAAATTATAAATGACTGGCGAAATGGTAAATTCGATGTGATAGATGCCAAAGAAGAAGCCTTACAACGATTTGCTGCTTACTTAAAGAAGGGAATGGCTGGTACGGTGTGGCTCGGTGGTTGCCAAAGTTGGTATTTAGACCCAGATGGTGACCCAGCGATGTGGCCATACACTTGGAGCAGATGGGAAAAGGAAATGAAAACTCCAGACTACCAGGACTTTCATCTCACCACAACGTAAACTTTTTTAAAATCCTAAACAACATCTTTGCCGGTATCCAATCAAATGGTACCGGCTTTTTTGTATTTTAATTTTGTGTGGATAACAACTTCCCTTCGATATCTCGTAAGGTTCTATCCATGACTTGTAAATTAGTAGATTCAATCATTTTTTCAACGTTCCCCGTTCTAAAGAATCCATAAATTTCGACAGTCAAATCAGCTTCTTCTAAAATTGTATTGGTTGCGATGAGTTTTGCGCCTTTATAAAGAGTATACTCACATTGGACTTTGTAGGATGTTTCTCGTATTTGCACAGGCCAATACGCAACCATTGGGTAGATAGCAGGCCATGTCCACCAGTAGTTATAAGTATCCGAATACTTAGGTGTAATCGTAATGTCTAACGCGTAATCATCAGGTGTTATTTTGGAATTATTGTCGGGCACAGAAACCTTACTAAAGATCCGAGCTGATTTAAGATATTCAATGAATACGGGCTTCCACCCATTGACAAAACCTAAGCGATCATAGGTAATGATATCAAACTTCCCAATGTAAACCTGATTAGGGTACTTGGCAATGGATGAAACAGAATCTTGTTTGGATGGAGGAATTTGTTTGATATCGACTTGGCAATTGAGAACCAAGAACAAAAAGAGAAAACCAAAAATAAAGTTACGCATATTGTTTGTTATTCTAGTTGAACTAACAATTGTCAAGTTTATATCGATCGATCGTTTCGGAATTTCCGATAGATAGGAAGTTCATTTTTAAAGATCATCTTCTTCGGATATAATGAGAAATGGATTTTTATTTCCATCCAACAAGTTTGTAATTTGAACCAAGGAATTTTTATCGATCCCAACACAACCTGAGGTAGGATTCGATTCTTTCCAAGGGTGAAGGAAAATCATACTCCCCATTCCTGGAATGCTTGGATTTGTATTGTGTTCTATTACTAAAAAAAGTTCATAAATATCTGAATTCCATAATGGATGGGCACCCTTTTCTTTCTTTTGAACCAATTGGTTATAATGTTTGGAATTGGAGTTGTCATTCCAATAATGGTTTTTTGAAATTTGAGTGTATTCTAAAGTACGAATAGACCGTTTTTCTTTTCCAAGTATCCTTTTGATCGGAAAATAACCCAAAGGTGTGAATCCATCCCCTTCTCGTTTTAAATTGGATGGGATTAAACCACTGCGGCCAAACCATACGGGGATACTTTCAATTTTGGATTCCCATTGGCCTAAAACCATTTCAAAAAGGTACAACTTTCCGACGGTTTGCCCAGGTTTTCCAAGTATTAGGACCACCTGTTCCGATTGGAAAAACTCTTTGGGAAAGGGATTTTCTGTTTGGTGGTTGGCAGGTGATGCCTTATTTTGGAAAAAAAACGGAGAAAAACCAAGGAAAAATGTGATGATTCCTAGAGTTTGGCACAGAAATTTTAGGGAAATGGTATACTTTGAGGGGAAATTGGGAGGTTTTTGCGAAATGGTGAAGGATTCCAAGTGCGTTTCTTTAGAAGACCGCTCCCCCTGCTGGGCTCGAACCAGCGACCCAATGATTAACAGTCATTTGCTCTACCGACTGAGCTAAAGGGGAATCTCGAATCTGTGACCATGCTACGGAAAAAGCCTGCTAGGTCAACGAAAAAATTATGTCATAGCGACGAGAAAATTTGAAAAAATTCTAAAATTTCCGATCGCTTAGGCTGAAAAAATGGATGTTTCCAACTAAAGATTCCTTCATTGTGACATAATCCTCTCCGTTCCTAGTAGAGGAAAAAATAGAAATTTTATATGTTGTTTGAGATGGGGTTCTTGCATGAAGATTGAGAGGCATTTTACCAAAGGGAACAAGGGTTTATACCCGAATTTGACATGGGTTCGTAAGGACTCAAAAATTACCAATACTGATGGTTCCGTTGTGTTTGAAGCAAACGGCGTCGAAGTTCCTGATTTTTGGTCGCAAGTTGCTACCGATATCCTTGCACAGAAGTACTTCCGTCGGAAAGGTGTTCCGAAGTACATAAAAAAAGTAGCAGAAAAAGGAATCCCTGAATGGTTACAACGTTCTGTTCCTGATGATGAAAAACTCATCGCCCTCAATCCAGAAGATCGTTATGTCGGAGAATCTGACTCCAAACAAGTATTCCACCGTTTAGCGGGATGTTGGACCTATTGGGGTTATAAATACGGGTATTTTTCTGATGAAGATAGTGCTCGCGTTTTCTATGAAGAAGTCATCTTTATGCTCGCAAGCCAAATGGCTGCTCCGAACTCTCCGCAATGGTTCAATACGGGCCTCCACTGGGCGTATGGAATTGATGGAAAATCGCAAGGTCATTATTACGTCGATCCTAAATCAGGAAAATTAGTAAGATCCGCCTCTTCTTACGAGCACCCACAACCTCATGCATGTTTCATTCAATCTGTGGATGATGATTTGGTCAATGAAGGTGGGATCATGGACCTTTGGGTCAGAGAAGCTCGCCTCTTTAAATACGGTTCTGGAACAGGAACCAATTTTTCAAACCTTCGGGCAGCCAATGAATCCCTCTCTGGTGGTGGAAAGAGTTCAGGGCTTATGTCCTTTCTTAAAATCGGGGACCGAGCTGCAGGAGCAATTAAGTCCGGCGGAACCACTCGTCGTGCTGCAAAGATGGTTTGTCTCGATATGGACCATCCGGACATCGAAGAATTTATCGATTGGAAAGTCCAAGAAGAGAAAAAAGTAGCATCTCTTGTCACTGGATCCATTCTCAATAACAGACTATTAAACGATATTATGACCGCTTGCTCTTCCGCCAAACAAACGCTTGGTGAAGAAAAGGCATACGATCCGGCAGCCAACGTGGATCTCAAAAAAGCGATCCAAAAAGCAAGGAAAGCTTTCGTTCCAGACAACTACATCAAACGAGTGATCGACTTATCCAAACAAGGATACAAAGACCTACTTTTTGAAGAACTCACAACTGATTGGCAATCAGAAGCATACAATACAGTCTCTGGACAAAATTCCAATAACTCGGTCCGAATCACAAATGAGTTTATGGAAGCAGTGGAAAAAGACCTCCCCTTCCACCTCATCAATCGTACAGAAAAGGAAAAAGCTCGTAAAGAAGGTCGTGAACCAAAAGCAGCAAAAACTTTAAGAGCTCGTGACCTTTGGGAACGGATTGCAAACGCAGCTTGGAACTCAGCCGACCCAGGAACACAATACCATAGCACCATCAACGAATGGCATACTTGTCCAGAAGACGGTGCGATCAACGCATCAAATCCATGTTCTGAATACATGTTCCTTGACAATACGGCATGTAACTTGGCTTCTGCGAACCTTGTCAAATTTCTAAAAGAAGATGGAACCTTTGATGTAGAGGGTTATCGATACCTCAACAAAATTTGGACCATCATCCTTGAAATTTCGGTTCTTATGGCACAGTTCCCTTCCAAAGAAATTGCGGAATTGTCTTACAAGTTTAGAACCTTAGGTCTTGGGTATGCAAACCTTGGTTCCCTTCTTATGATCATGGGAATCCCCTATGATTCACAAGAAGCAATGGCTGTTACTGGTGCCATTTCTTCCATCATGCACATGACTGCTTATGCAACTTCTGCAGAGATGGCAAAAGAACTTGGACCATTCGCTGGTTACGAAAAGAACAAAGAACACATGTTACGTGTGATGCGTAACCATAGACGTGCCGCTTACAATGCACCAAAAGAAGAATACGAAGGATTAACCATCACTCCAGTGGGAATCAATCCTTCTTTTTTACCTTCTTACTTACTTGAAGCAGCAAAAGAAGATTCTGACAGAGCATTGGAACTTGGTGAGCAGTATGGTTACCGCAATGCACAAGTAACTGTGATCGCACCAACTGGAACCATCGGTTTGGTTATGGATTGTGACACCACAGGAATTGAACCTGACTTTGCACTAGTGAAATATAAAAAATTGGCAGGTGGTGGTTACTTTAAAATCATCAACCAATCAGTTCCAGCGGCTCTAAAAAAACTAGGTTACAGCCAAGCAGAACTAGATGCCATCGTGAATTACTGTAAGGGCCATGCAACATTCAATGGAGCACCTGGTGTCAATACAGCACGTTTAAAAGAAAAAGGTTTCACAGAAGATGTATTGGAAAAATTAGAAAAACAACTTCCTTTCGTTTTCGACATCCAATTTGCCTTCAACAAATTCACATTAGGTGAAGATTTCCTTGCCAAAACGTTAGGTATCGATCCTTCCTTATACAACTCAATGGGATTCAATTTACTTGAGACATTGGGATTTACGGCAGATGAAATTGCACAAGCAAATGACTATGTTTGCGGAACAATGACCATCGAAAACGCTCCTTTTATCAAAGAGAAGGATCTTCCAGTTTTTGATTGTGCGAACAAATGTGGTAAATATGGAAAACGGTTTTTATCTTATCAATCACACATTCGAATCATGGCAGCGGCTCAACCATTTATTTCGGGTGCAATTTCCAAAACGATCAACCTTCCAGAAGAGGCAACCATTGAGGATGTAAAAAATGCATACCTCATGTCCTGGAAAGTGATGATCAAAGCAAACGCTCTCTACCGAGACGGATCAAAACTTTCACAACCACTTAACTCCGTATTCCAGTTGTTAAGTGCTGTAGGTGAAGAGGAAGAAGAACTACAAACTTCTTCCGCTCCGAAAACGGTAACAGAAGTAGCAGAAAAACTAGTGTATAAATACATTTCGGAAAGAAGGAAACTCCCTCACCGACGTGCAGGATATACGCAAAAAGCGATGGTGGGTGGTCACAAAGTATACCTCCGAACAGGAGAATACGAAGATGGCCAACTAGGCGAAATCTTTATCGATATGCACAAAGAAGGTGCGGCTTTCCGTTCTCTTATGAATGCATTTGCGATAGCAGTTTCGCTTGGTTTACAACACGGTGTTCCTTTGGAAGAATTTGTAGAAGCATTTACCTTCTTCAAATTTGAACCAAATGGAATGGTGTCTGGCAACCCACACATTAAAATGTCTACTTCTGTGATTGACTACATCTTCAGAGAACTTGCGATCACTTATCTTGGTCGATACGACTTGGCACAAGTATCACCAGAAGACTTAAGAACGGACGAAGTGGGAAGAAAAGCGGAACCTGCGAGAGAGACAGTGGGAAAGTCGGAAAGTAACACGATTCGCACTCCTCTACCAGTGAATGCGATTTCCATGAAATCGGTTCTGGAAGACAAACAAGAAGTAGCGGCTGTTGCGGGTCAAACCCCACAACCAACACAAGCCCAGTCAGCAGCAGCTACACTCAAAATCATCGCGGAAGCAAGGACCAAAGGGTATACAGGAGACTCCTGTACAGAATGTGGATCCTTCCAAATGGTGAGAAATGGAGCTTGCCTCAAGTGTATCTCTTGTGGTTCCACAACAGGTTGTTCGTAACAAAATCAAAGTCCCTCTCGTAGGATTTAAAATGCGAGAGGGAATGAAGACGTATCTCTCGATTCTTTAAATCTAGAAAGTGTCAGATGTCAAAAAGACCGCAGATTGCGGTCTTTTTTATTTGATGACCCATCCATTTGTTAAAACGATAGAAAAAATCAAGTTTTGGAATGATTCAATTTCCTTGATAGGATAACCAGTCCAATCGAAAAAAAACGCAATGAAAACCTCTGAAAAGAGTTTGAATTTACGAGAATTTTTTAAGGAGTCGGTGCGGGTTCAATCGAACCTTCCTCCGTTTTTGTTGCACTACCACCTAACTGATTTAAGTTGGGAAGATCCACTTTGGGAGAAGAAAATGTCCCCCGCACTGGTATACAGGTTTTCCCAGCTTCTTGAGGCAAAAGAGCTACCATACTGACTAAATCTTGCCTTTCCGCAGCAAATTTATCTGTAAATGTAAAACAAACTTTGAGATCCAATTGTGAAAATGAAATTGTATCGGACAAACGAACCACACCTTGGAATTGGAATTTTGCAATATTTGAATCTAGGTTTCCCCTTTCGATGAGTAGTTTTCCAGATCGAATTTTAAACAGTAAATTGGCTCTTTTGATATCAGTACCTTTTAAACTTCCTAAAAATGGAATGTCCATCGACTCTTTGATTTTTCCACCAGAGAGAGTAATTTCCCCTTCTCCATTCCATTTTGTGATTTTTTCGTCTAACGGTGACAGGCGAATGGGCAAATCCAATGTTTGGATTCCAAATGATAGGTCACTGCCTTCAAAACTAAAATAACCTACATTCACATCCCCTTCCAATCGAGATTGCAAAAGTCCAAATAGTGAAATTCCAAGACTCACCTCTTCCGCTTTGAGTGCAGTCCCGGTCGGTAAACTCACAACAAAACTATCAAAAGATTTACGTCCAATCATTGGAAAATGAATTTCCTTTGCATCCATAAAGATGCCGGTTTCTTTTCCCGTTTTGATCAACATGGAACGAACAATTTCATTGAGAGGAAATATAAAAATTGTAAAAATTAGAAATGAAACCAAGGAAATGGCGATTAAAGTAAAAATTTGTTTTCGGTTGACTTTAGAATGTTCTTCATCTGCCTCCTCATCAAAAAAATCACCATCTTCCTCTAAAAGTGATTCCTGAACGGCTACATCTTCTTCTAAATCAAAATTTTCTTCAAATTCGTTTTCTTTTGCCATTTTATTTACCTTTCGACAAACGACTGTAAGACGATACTTTCAGGTTCACATCGTAAATTTCTTTTTCTGCAAACGGTTTTCGAAAGCTAAGCAAATCTACTTTTGCTTGGATTTGTTTGTTTTTTTCAATATCGTAAACAAGTTTTATGATATCTTGTAATAATACAGACCGAAACGAAACATCAATTGTGATTTTGTTGTAGTCCTTTTGGATGACATTGCTTGTATCCTTCATCGTTTGGACTTTGTCCTTTAGATTGTACCGAACCAAGATTTGGTCGAGTTTGGAATACATCACACTTACATCTTCTTCACTTCCCCCAGACTGCAATCCACGCAAATAATTATATTCACGGATCACTCGGTCAAGTTCACCCGCCTGAGACCTTGTTTCAAAGATCTCATCAGAAAGCCTATTTCTAAGATCAGATAATAAAGTCAAAATGGTATAAAGGCCAAGTAAAGACACAAAACTGATAAGTCCAATGACAAGGACTCGTTCTCTATCGTTCAATCGATCAAACATTAGGGTTCATCCTTAGGTGTCACAACATCCATTTTGATTTTAAAACTAACTTTGAACTTATTCACTCCCGTGATCAGACGTTTGTTTTGGATTTGAATGTTCGTAAATTTTTCTGATTTTTCTAAAGCAGATTGGATGGTTCCAATTTCACCAAACTCGTTTACCCTTCCGTAAATCTGAATTTCCTTTTCTTCAAAATTGAACTGATCCAAAATAAACGGTAAAACTTCTGGTGATGGAAACTGTTCCGTTGCTTCATTTAAGACATCCAATACACTTTCTTGGGATAAAAACAAACGATAGATTTCCGTTTTTTTCCGTTCTGCTTTGAGTTTCTTAGTAGCGGCATCCAGTGGATCTTCGTCTTCTCCTAATTCACCACCAATCCCATTTTTATATTTCTCTATTAATATCTGTTTGCCTGCGGCAATTTTACGTTTGTCTAAAACAATACCAATGATAAAAACGCCAAACAATAGGATCAGTGATATACTGACCAAAATGATATGTGGTTTGAAGGCAGAGAGTTTGAATCTATTTGTGTGGATTTTTTTGGCAAAACCTGTTTCTAAAAAATTCACTTTGTGGCGTGATTCAAAATGGACCCCTGTTGCCACAGCAGTTACAAAACTTGGATCATTGATTCCTAAAAATTCATAACGTCCTGTTTTCGTTCCCAACTTCTCTTCAAAATAAGCAGTTAAACCTGGATAGAGACTTGCACCACCAGATAATAAAATCAGTGTTGGCCTTTCCTTTTCAGGAAGTGAGAAAATACTATTTTCCACTTCATGGATGATTTGGTCTAGTTTAGCCAAAATGAATTTGCGAAGGGATTTTAGTTGGCTCGAATTGATATGAAAATGGTTTAAAAATTTTGTTTCATCCGCTTTGTCTATGGTATCAAATAAAAATCCAACAGGAAGTGATTCTTTGACAAGTCTTGCCTCCTCCATATCGATTTTCAAAAGATTTGAAATCTCAAGTGTGACTTCTTCCCCACCAATATAAATTTGGCGTGTGTGTCTTAATTTGCCTTCATGTAATACATTTAGAATGCTATACCGACCACCTAAATCAAGTTGCAAGATGGAACTATCTGCTATTAATAATGGGTAATTCTTATTGATAAGAGATGAAAGGACATAGGAATCTAAAGAAAGGCAACTTAAAGTCAAATCACCTTTGGCAAATGGTTTTAGAGCACGAAATAATTCGGAATGGTGGACATTAAATGTAATCACTTCCGAGTTTTCTTTCCCCGTCCTCCATGTTTTGCCAATGACTTCTAGTTCCTCCATTGGATAAGGAACTAAATTTTCAACTTCAAAAGGCAATACTTCTTGGATGGCTTTTTCTGAAACGAGAGGAACTGTTAAGTCCCTAACAAATAAATTATGAATTCCTAAATTGAGTAAAAATCGATTTTCTTCAGGAAAAAAACTTTGGATAAAACGAATGATATTATATTCAAAAGGATCTCCTTCATTTTCATCCAGTTCCACAACAGGTAAACTTTCCGTACGAAGGATCACAACTTTGCCTAAAACTTTTTTGAATAATACACCTTTTAGAAAAGTAGCGCCGTAGTCGATTGCAAGGTATTGGTCAAATGATAACATAATTAATCTTCAGTATAGTATAACATCTGGTTGTTGGTAAGATCAAATAATCCTGTTACCTTACGAACCACTTTATCCTTTATAATTCCAACCCCTGTAATTTTGTAAACTTCGCCTTTGGTTTTGATCCGTCCGCCAGAAACATCCGTTCCTTCACCCGCAAGCTCCTTAAAGAGAGTCAGGTCACCCGTGGTTTTCACTTGGAACTCCGGTTCTGTCTCCAGATCTTTCAATTCTTTAATATAGCCTCCTTTCTGCAACTTGAGTTTCAAAATTTTCATGGCGGCTTGTTTGGTCATAAAATCGGATAAGGAAATGAGGACAAAATATGGGGCTGTATTGATGTTGATCCGGTCGTCATAGGAATCACCCGCTGGCAGGTATGCTGTGATATTATTGGAGAGCACATAATCTTTATCGGAACGAAGGGCTCTTTCCTCTTCTGTCATAAAGTCTTTCGAATTATTTTTGTCGTAATCCTTCGGTTTTAAACTCTCATAAACGGTCGCTCGATCAAATCCCTTTACATTTAATAATTCCGAGAGGGAATAAAAAGGTGCATTTTTGATCTTTCGGGGTGGACTCAAACGGCCATAGTAATACTGTTCCGCTCCTCCTCCAGTTTCCTGATGGTTTTCATCGATCCAATCCAAAATCGGAAAAATCATCTCTCGTTTGAGACCAAACTGGTAAAACAATCTTGTGACCATTTCAATTGTTCTTTGGTTCGGTTGGTCATCATAAATTTTCACAAGGGAGTTGATATTGATTTTCCCATCTTCAGGACTCATCGTGTAATAGATCACACCGCCACCGAGGGGAATGGGTGGTGGGTCCATGGCAAGTCCGGACTGGTACAATACTTCTTCTGGGATTTTTTTTAAAGCACCAATCGCACCCATAAATCCTGCTTTCGCTAACATATGAGCTCTAAAACCATCTGCCTGTGCTTTTGCCACACTGTATTCTGTCGCCGCATCCTCAAAAAATTTCGACGCTGTGAAAAGAGATGCAGTACCGATAGCCATCACAAGCAAATAGACCATAAATCCTTGTTTGGATCTTTTATTTGAAAAGAATGACTGGATGCGCAAGAGATTCATATTTAACAAAGGCACTCCCCACTAAAGATATAATTTCAAACCGAATGAGTCTTGGAATTTTTTTGGTGGTTCTAGAATTCCAATCATCTACCCATTTATCTCCCCGTTCCGAATATTTCATCTGAAAACTTTTTACATTTTCAAGTAACACATGTTCGACTCCCCCTTGGGTTGGGAATGTATCCACCATTTCATCTTCTCTTCTAATCAAATAGGAGAGTCCATCGAGTTTTGGATTGGGCATCTTTCGGAGGTAAAACGATACCTCCCGCACCGATGCTTGTCCTTCCTCTTCGGAATTAGGATTTGAAGTTGCAAAAACGATTCGGTCATTCCTTGTACCGGTCACTCCTTCCTGTTTTCCTACAAATAAAATTCGTTTTTGATTATCGATAAAATAAGCGCGGGATAAAGTACCACGGATATTCTCCATCGCATACAAAATATCCTTTCGGTTTGCCCCCTTATTCGAAGCTCCTTTTTTGGAAATTTTATTGGCAGTATAAAAAACAGAAAAAATTCCTGTAAAGATAACGGCCATGATCATCACGACGATCGAAATCTCTACCAAGGTAAAACCTTTGCGTAACTTTAAATGGTTTTGTTTCGCTGAAATAAGACCAAAAACCTTCATTAGTATTTCGTGCTCCTAAAGGTCTCTACGGTATATGTTTGTTTTTTATTACCATCCATATAAAAAATGGACACTTTCACTCGGAATACTTTTAACACTCCACCCGTTTCAAAACTTTTTTTTTGGCCTCTTTTTTTCATCAGGTCACTGAGTCCCACATCTTTGTCACCTAACATATCTTTTGGGGCCTTTTTTCGTAGTTCTTCTGCATTGGGACCACCTGCAAGTTTCAACAAATCCATTTCCTCTTCTTTGATTTCTGTTTCAAAGGTATAACCTGGAAATGCATCTATGGAACCTTTCGAAGTATCGGTTTGCATGGTGGTGGAAGAATCTACTTGTGCCATCTTAATTTTTGCCAAATGGACTGCATTGGAAAGCAAAACTGCTTTTTTTTGGTAAGCAATTCCTTCGGCAATCATAGAATAGGTGTAGGTCATCACCATTGCTGCCATCGCCATTGCGATAGTGACTTCAAATAAAGTAAACGCTGACTTAAAAGGTTTAACGAGGTTGTGTTTTTGCATTGGGATCAATTTGTTCATCTCGTTCATCAAGTCCGTACGACACTTTTGAAATCGGGTTTGATTCAGGTTCCGGGAAATATTCCGTTTTATGGATTTTGACTTTTCCCCCATACCGATAGATTTGAAGTGTTCTTTTGATTTCTGTATCAGAGCCTATGTATAAAAATAAATCAGTTGTGGTTCCTTGCGGAGTGAAAACAATTCGAATTTTTCCTTCATTTCGAGGTTTGCCACCTAAGTCGCGTACGCTGACAATTTTAGAATAAAAAGGAAGGGTAACCTTTTTTAAAATCGGTTCTTCTTCCAATCCAGATTCTTCTCGTTTCAGTAAAAAAAACTGGTATTCCCTTTTTTCAAAATCATATTCGAATAGGACTGCTTGGTTTGTGAGTTGGGCTTTGTTGTATCCAAATTTAAACGACTCTTGTAATTTAACAGAGATATCTTCGGTCGAAGGTATAATGAGATTACGAAGGGACCCACCAACGATCACCATAATGAGCCCTAAAATAGAAATGACAACGACGATCTCAATCAGAGTGAGACCGTCGCGGATTCGTCGTTTCCTAAGAGGAAATTCTTTTTTAGCGGAAAGCGGCTGGGTAATCATCAGGAGAGAGGATGTTAAAATCTTTGTTTTTTCCATCTCCACCTTCTTTCTTATCTTCACCAAGAGTTACGATTTGAGGGACAGCTCCTTCAAATTTTAACACATACGGAGTTTTCCAAGGGTCTTTCAAAACAGCTTTTTCCCGAATGATAGGCTCATAATCATCCCCTATTTTGTCATCGTCTGGTTTTTCGATTAACGCTTGTAAACCTTGTTCCTCGGATGGGTATTTGTCATAAACTTCCAAATATCGTTCCAATGCAGTTTTCAAAACAGCACTGTCATTTTTCAGTTTCAATTTTTTTTCACCTTCACCGCGGTTACCGATACTTGAGTAAAGAATGGCCATAAGCGAACCCAAAATGAGCATCACCACTGTGATCTCGATTAGAGTGAGTCCCTCACGGACCTTTCTGTTTTTTCCTTTCATTTTCATAAACTCTACATCCCCTGGATTTCTTGAGTTAGTTTGTACATAGGCGTCATAATCGCCGCCATAATGGTAAAAATAATTCCACCCATTACTATGATCATCATAGGTTCTAAGGATTGGGTCAAAGATTTTATTGCTGTATCTACCTCAGATTCGTAGATTTCTGAGAGTTTATTCATCATTTCGGGAACTTTATCGGAAGCCTCACCTGCACTGAGCATCCCAAGTACCATCTGCGGAAGGACTTGGCTCCCTTGTAAGGAATCGGACAATTTTCCCCCTTCCTTAATTTTAATGATGGCTGCATCAATTTCTTCTTTAAAAACCGTATGGCCTACCACATCCGAAACAATATTGAGGGAAACAATTAAGGGAACTCGGTTGAGGAGTAAAATGGAAAGGTTCCTCGCGAAATTGGAAACTAAAATTTTTCGAAGTAAGGTTCCAATCACAGGAAGCCTAAGTAAAAAAGTATCCCAAACTTTTTTCCCATCGGGCGAAGATTTCCACTTCAAAAAACCAAGGTAAGCAAAGGATATCATTCCTAAGATAAAATACCAATAATTAGTTAGGACATAGGATAAAAAAATCACTGCGCGTGTGAGAAGTGGGAGTTTGGCATCAAAGGAGGCAAACAATTGTTCAATTTGAGGGATCACAACCACTAATAAAAAGATGGATACCCCAAGAGAAAGTAATCCCATAATCATGGGATAAATCATGGCCACTTGGACTTTGGATTTTAACTCAGATGATTTTTCTTCCAGCTCCGCTAACCGATGCAAGGTGTTCTCATAATTTCCTGTTGACTCACCAACAGAAATCAAACTTGGGTATTGGTCGGGAAACACAGTTTTGTGTTTTTTCATGGACTCTGAGAGACTTGATCCCTCTGTAATGTCCGCTCGCATCTCAATCAAAACTTTTTTAAAATAAATATTCTCTACTTGGTCAATGATGGAAAGTAAACATTTATCGAGAGGGATTCCCGCACCAATGAGTGTCCCCAATTGTTTACAAAAAAGACCTACTTCTTTTCTAGGAATCCGATAGAGAAGTTTCGATAAAAAAGGGAACAATTCTCGTTCTTCTTTTTCACGATCTTCTTCGATCGATCTTACGTATAATCCTTTCGCCTTTAATTTGTTACGTGCTGCTTGTAAATTGACAGCATCGATAATGTTTTTTTCTTCTTTTCCTTTTTTATTAAAGGCAACATAGGTATACAGTGGCATAGTTTTACGATACCCGAAGGACTTCTTCTGGTGTTGTCACACCCTCAATCACTTTGTACTTCCCATATTCTTGTAATGTGGAAAGTCCATTTTTAACTGCGAGTTCCTTGATCCGATTGGCATCGGCACCTTGTAATATGGCACGTTTGATCTCATCATTCATAGTAAGGAGTTCGTAAAGCCCTGTCCTTCCTTTGTATCCAGAATTGAGGCAAGAACTACAACCTTTCCCACGAAACAATACACCATTTTTTAATTCTTTCCTTTGGATTCCAAGTCCTGCCAAATCTTTGTCTGTCGGTTTATAGGACGTTTTACAATCTTTACAGATAACACGTACTAACCTTTGCGCCATAAAACCTAATACGGAACTTGTGATGAGATATGGTTCAATCCCCATGTCCACAAGCCTTGTCACAGCGGAAGATGCATCATTCGTGTGAAGGGTTGAAAATACTAAGTGTCCGGTAAGGGAAGCCTGGATAGCAATCCTTGCCGTTTCTTCATCCCGGATCTCTCCTACCATTACCACATCAGGGTCTTGACGTAGAATCGAACGAAGGCCTGCCGCAAAGGTAAGACCAATTTTTTCATTCATCTGCATCTGTGAGATCCCTTCCATTTGGTATTCCACTGGGTCTTCACAAGTGATGATATTCCTTTCTTCTGTATTGATTTCAGAAAGTGCCGAGTAAAGGGTTGTTGATTTTCCAGAACCTGTTGGTCCTGTAACCAAAATGATTCCGTATGGTTTGTAGATGAGGTCTTTAAAATCTTTTAAGATCTGAGGGTTAAATCCCATTGTTTCTATGGAATATTTTTGGTCGGTTTTATTCAAAATCCTCATTACAATCCGTTCCCCGAATTGGCATGGGATGATGGAGACCCTTACATCCACATCTTTACCAGCTAACCTGAGTTTGATCCTACCATCTTGTGGGAGTCGATTTTCCGCAATATTCAAATTCGACATGATTTTGATACGCGTGGAAATTCCCGCCAAATACGACTTAGGTGGACTTAATACCTTTTGCAAAACACCATCCACACGGTAACGAACCACAACTGATTTTTCAAAAGGTTCCACGTGGATATCAGAAGCTCGTTCTGAAACGGCTTGTGATAAAATCACATTCACCATTTTGATGATAGGTGCTTCGTTTGATAAATCAAGTGCGTCGGACTCAAAGGCATCGGAAAGATCGCCAAAACTTCCGTCCATCTCATCCATCATTTCCTTTGCTTCTGCAGTTGTTTTATCAAACTGAGAATGGACGATACGCATGATTTCGTTTTCCGTTGCGAGAACGAATTGGATTTCATATCCTTTTAAGAAGGAACGCATGTCATCCATTGGATGGAGGTCTGTTGGATCAGAAGTGGCTACAAAAACTTTTTTTCCTTTTACAAGGAACGGAACGATTTTGGAACGTTGGACAAGTTTTAAAGGAATTTTATTAAAAATATCTTCACTTGCAACAAACTCTAGTTTGTCGTAAAACTCCATTTTATGAAGTTTCGCAAGTGCTTTGAGGATATCGGTTTCAGAAGCGAGACCTTTTTTTTGGATGATATGAGTGATGGGAAGATTTGTTTTTTCCTGTTGTTTGGAAATGTCTTCTAAATCCTTAATCGTAAGGATTCCATCTTCTAAAAGAATCTGACCTAAACTTTTTCTCATCTCAGTTTCTTTTCTCGTTCATCCACCATCCTTTCTTGTTCATTTTTCTTTTGGATGGTCATACGATCCGACTTATCTCGATCATCTAAGATATGTGGTGTGAGAAACACCATCAAATTGGTTTTACGATTTTGATTGGTGGTCCTTCGAAACAATGTCCCGAGGAGTGGAATCTCACCTAAAATTGGGATTTTTTGTACTTTCTTTTGTTTGTCATTGGAGAGCAAACCTCCAATCACAATGGTTTGGATATTATCCACAACAATTGTCGTCTTGATATCACGTTTGTTAAATGTTGGGTTTCCACCAGTTGCTTCAGAAGAAATTCCGGCAACGTTTTTGATTTCTTGGTACAAATCAAGAGTGATTCGATTGTTTTTATTGATATGTGGTGTGAACTTTAATTTAATCCCTGTTGGTCGGTATTCAAAGTTAGCAACTGTTACCGCATTATCACCACCGAGACCGGCATTACGGTTTTGGGTCCGAACAGGAACGTCTTGGCCCACATTGATTTCAGCTTCTTGGTTGTCCAAAGTCAAAATTTGTGGAGCTGATAATACATTAAAATTCTCATTTGTGGAGTTCGCATTTAAGATACCAATGATCTGCTGACCACCACGACGGATAAATCCAAGTGAAAAACCAGAGAGAGTGTTTACATTCGTTGGTCGACCATTTTTGTCGATGACTCCACCTTGTGCCGCAAGACCTGTGTTAAACTGCCCGTATGCAAGTTCTTGGTAACGCCAATCGATACCAAAGTCATTTAAGTCAGTAGAACTTAACTCTACGATAAGAACCTCAAGTAACACCTGTTTTCTGGGAGTATCAAGTATTTTGATAATTTTTTTAATCTCTTCCCATTCTTGTGGTGTTGCCGTAACAATGAGTGAATTGGATTCTTTGTGGGCAACTGCTTTAATTTTATCTTGTTTTCCAGGAACCTTTGGAGCTTGCGGGGTAGGTTGTGGTGGAGGTGATGGTTTTCCATCTGGACCCGCTTCCCCTGGTTGGCCTTGGACTGGTGCAACGGGAGCATCTGGCATATCCAATTTCACAAGGATTGCTGCAAGTTTTTCCGCCTCATTGTATTCTAATGTATAAATATGAATGTCACCAGCAGAAGAAATGGAACCTGGTCCATCAGCCCTCACATCCAAATTATCAACTAACTTGAGTAATTTGTTGATATCAGACGTTGAACCTGAAAATATCAATGTGTTTTGGTTTTTTGGAATGATGATATCTGTATCAGGTGAAGTGACTCGTTTGAGAATGGGCTCTAGTTCAATCGCATTCGAAAATTCTAAGGGAACAATTTGTGTGATGGTTTTGTTCAATGCAACTTCAGAATCCGAAACTGGATCTTTTCCGATCCGAACGATTGGTGATTTGGCAAGTGCATCTTTGATTTTTACCACTTTGATTAGGTCATTTTCTTCAATCAGACCAAACCCTTGTGTCTCTAAAACAGACTTCATAAACCCATAGGCATCTTCAATCCGAACGCGTTTCTGAGAAATGATGGTGATCTTTTTCCCTTTCACCGCATCATCGATCAATATATTCTTTTTGATGATGGCACTCATTCCCATAAGGAAGTCTTTCAGTTCTGTGTCTCGCCAGTCGGCAGTGAAACTAGCTGGTTCTTGTGAGGTTTTTGCTTTTGGTTTCCCTTTTTCTTGTGAGAATTGGGGAGTAACAATCATATAAAGGCAAATGCAAAGTAGTACGAAGGGGAGACGATTTCTCATTTTAATTCCGAATGATAAATTCATATGTGATTATTTTGCCTTGTCTTTCTAAATCCACTGTAATTTTCGGGGCTTGTTTGATTGAACCCCAAATTTCCAACATTTTCTCTGTTTCATTGAGTGGCATTCCGTTCACACGTTTGATGATATCACCACCACGTGCTCCAAGGGAATAAAAGACATGGTCTTTTGCCACTTGATAGATTTTGTAACCCTCGATCTTTCCGTCTACCAAATGAGGGCCAAACCTTGCATTTTTGTAGATGGTATTTGGGTCTTTGAGTTTGCGATTGACGTCTTCTCTGGAAAGGACTTTCTGAATCGTTTGGCTAGAAGGCCCTAAATTGGATACAGGGGCAGCATCTTTTGGTCGGATCCTCTCTTTTGCTTGCGCTGGAGTTTCACCAATATTCACCCGAAGGCTAAGTCCCCCTTTTATTAGGACCACATAGTGTTGTTCGATGGTTTGGACTTTGTAACCGCCAACCATTTCACCAACGCCATATTCCTCAGAATCATTGTTTTGTTTCTCTCGGATGGTCACACGGGCAAAGGACCAATGGCCAGACAAGGTTCCTGTGACGAGCATTTGGTCATCATCCCCATTGTCTTGGGCGATTTCAGGATCGAGTGGGGAACCGTCCGCACCCCGTTTAGTGGCATCATTGGGATCATAAACCTGGCCACGGATGAGATTACCAGTGACGATGTCCTCATAAGTGCTAACAGCAAGAATCACCTCTTGCCTCATTTGTTTGGGTCGGACTTGGCTTCCCACATTCATCCCAGTTTCGGTCGAAAAAAGAAGTAAGAGGACTAGTTTTAAAAGATAAGCAAGTGAAAACGAAAATAATAAAACCACCGGAATCAATGTCAAAAACTGACTCGATTGGATTCTTTGAAGGATTAAATTCATGCTCCCCACAAATCGGAGAAAAACTCCGATTACATTCCGGCTACTTCAGATTTGGGAAGTTTAGTCACATGTTTTTCAGTCATGCCGAGAGCCGATTCAGGATTCATGATTTTCCCGTTTCGAAATACCTCAAAATGCAAATGAGCTCCTGTAGCAGTACCTGTCCTTCCGACAAGGGCTACCACACGTCCCATCTTCACCGTTTCCCCAACCTCAACTAAAATCTGGGAACAATGGGCGTAAACTGTTTTATACCCATTTTTGTGTTGGATGGTGACAGAATTGCCATACCCACCATTTCGGCCCGTAAAAACGACTTCACCATCTGCCGCCGATAGGACGGGAGCTCCTACTTTTGCAGCAAGGTCGAGGCCTGAGTGGTAAACACGGTTGTACTTGTTGAATGGATCCACACGACGACCAAAACGAGACGTCACACGGCTTTGCGGGACAGGCAATATGAATACTTTTTTGAGGACCACTCGGGAAGAGGATGCATTCTTTACTTGGACAGGTACATCCAAAACTTGGCCTATTTTCAATTGGTCACTTGTGAGTGAATTGGCTTTTTTGAGTTTGGGAACATCAATGGAAAAGGAACGAGCAATTTTAGATAAATTGTCTTTTTTTTGGACCGTGTATTTTTTCACAACGATCCCTGATTCATGGACAACTGTATTACTCACAACAGGAGATACATCAATGTATTTGGGAAGGCCAAGAGAAGCGAGTTCCACTTCTTCCTCTTCTCCCGTTTGGTTGACTCCAACGGAAAATAGTTTTTGCACCTCTTGTTCTTGGGATTGGTTTCCAAAAATTCGAAATACAGTGGAATCTCCAGTAGGCAATGTTTCATTGATCTCTTGTTGGAGTTTCTGGAAAGGATTGGCTGTCAGAACCGTCCCAGGAACCAAGAAAAAAACGAGTGTTAGGAATGGAATTGCCTTCACTTTTATTGTATCGGGTACTGCACCGAAGAATCTTGAACAAGAAAGAAAGAAAGAAAGCTGGAAAATGAAAATAATAGAACAATGAAAGCATCCCAAACCTTTATTTCTTTGTTTTTTTGGAGTTCTGTTCCACAAGTGAGAACTTTTGGTTCACCCACTCTTCCACATCATCCAAGTCATATTCTCTTTTTTTCACATCATCATTGATGATGTAATCAGCGAGTTTCCCTACCGATGACTCACGCGACTCTTGGATCGGGTATACCTTCAATTTCAAAAGAGAAGGAGTTGATTCGATGTAGATCTTAACGAGGGTTCCTTTTTTCCAAACATCTGTTTGGGAAAATTTGATTTCTTCACGGAGTGAATACGTCTTCCCATCATAGTATTCATTGATCTCCCGAAGTCTTTCTTTTTTGATCAATCGTTGTGAACAGTGGCTGAACACAAGGAGAAGAACGAGGGGGATTACACGAATGATACTACAAACCAAAGCAAACTCTCAGGAAAAGTCACCATGGTGCCTCAATTATGAAAAGTCTTTTTTATTTTTTGGACCAAAAGCGACAATCACTGACCAAAATGAGATGTGAGTCCCAAACGAGCAGAAGTTGGAAGTTTGTTGTCTGAATGGAATGGGTCGAAAGAGATCCAAATTGAAGTTGGGATTCGAAGGGGATTCCCTCATTTCCAAATCCTTGGCAACGTTCCGCAGGTGACAAAAGAGGCGCGAGATCGCATCCGATTGGCCCTAGAGGCCTCTTCCTTTGTTTTTCCCATGGAAACCATCATCACAAACGTAAAACCAACCCATATCCCCAAAAAACGGATTTCCATAGACCTAGCAATTGCTGTTGGAATTTTGCTAGCGACAGAACAAATCCCTCTTGTTTCCAAGGAGATCATCTATTTAGGAAACTTGGGACTGGATGGGAGCCTTGTCGGAGGAAAGGAACTGCTCCCTTTTCTCTGGCAATACAAAAGCACTAATGGTTCTGTCTATTGCTTACCTAAATCTTTAGCAAATGAATCCTTACCTGATGGTGAGTATTTTTTCCTTTCTCACTTAGAAGAAATCAGAATGTTTTCACACCTAACACCAGAAAGGAGAAAAATAAATCCAAATGAGGACATTCCTTTGGTTTGGGAAAATGTTTATTTAGACCCGTATCAGATGAAAGCCTTCCAAGGACTTTTGTATGCAGTTCTTGGGAACCATCATAGCGTTTTACTCGGAAGCCCAGGAGTTGGAAAAACCATGTTACACCGGTTACTCGAACCTCTGCTTCCAGAAAAGTCCCCGAGTGATAAGAGTCCCGTTGGGATTTGGACGAGCTCTGGTGAATTTGAAATCCCAACTCAGAAAAGGCCCTTCCGCTCCCCCCACCATTCCACAACCGAAGTGGGTCTCATTGGTGGAGGACTACCCTACCAACCAGGTGAAATTGCAAAGGCAGAAGGTGGGATTTTGTTTTTGGATGAAGCTCTTGAATTCAAAGATAGAATCTTAGAAAGTTTACGGATGCCAATGGAAGATTCCTATTTAGAAATTACTAGGATGAACGAAGTAACAAAAATCAAAACAAATTTTACCCTCTTACTTTCCACAAACCCTTGCCCTTGTGGCAACTACCAAAGCCAAAACCACTGCCATTGTTCCTTACAAAGAATTCGATTGTACTTACAAAAAATCAGTGGTGCTTTTTTAGATCGCATAACAATCTTCCAAACCCTTTTCGATTCTTCCATGGAAAGAACCATCCACTTAGAAGAATCAAAACTGAAATCGATACTGAATCAAAGGATAGTGTTTAGGAACGATAGAAAACCGGAGGACGAAGAACAGAAAAAGGTATTGAAACAATTGGATGTGGCGAGTGAAACGAAACAACTTTCCTTACGAAAGAAAAAACAAATTGTTTCTCTCGCAAGGACAATTGCGGATTGGAACCTCTCTCCCAGAACCAAGGAAGTGCATATTCAGGAGGCTTTGCATTATACTTTGGGATACCAGTGGATTTATAGCCTAGGATAAACTACTTGGAAATAAAATGTGAAATTTCCATTGCGATTTTATTGATCGCATAATCCATATAGGCTGGATCATCTATCTTTTTCTTATAGGTATCAAATTTCTTTTGGATGGTCGATGCCATTCCCCTTTTTCGTAAAAGAACAGGGTCTGGTCCAAATTCATCGGTTTCTGCTAAATTCCCAAATACACTAAATTGACTCATGTGGTTACTTCCTTGTAACAATCAAACTCTCATCCTTGAGAGCGTTTCCCTTGTGGGATACAAAACCAATCGGTTCAGTACAAAATTCCCTTGATGAAGTATTTAGAAGATTGACGAATAAAAACGAACTTCCTTTTTTTCCGTGATATGGATCAAATTAAAGCTAGGTGTTAGGTGGAAAAATGCAGGTATTTCCTGTAATAAATAGAAATATACCTTCCGCATTCGGGCACGTTTTGTCGCATGAAGGCTTTCCAATGGGAAAAATCCAAAAGACTCGTTCCAAGTTTTCACTTCCGAACAATGCAGTCTTCCGTTCTCTAAACTGATTATGTCAATTTCACCCACTCTTTTTCGGTAATTTTGGAACAGGATTGTATGTCCCAATGATTGTAAATATTCACTGGCAAGGGTTTCTCCAAGTTTACCCATGGCGATTCGATTCATTTGGTTTGTCCTTGTATCGTGATCTGAATCAAACCAATCAAAATTCTTATAAAAACCTAACAAAGAAAAACGAAAGAACCACCTAAATTGATTTTTTTCGTTTTAAAAAAACATTCCTTACCCAAAGGATTTAGTAGATTTGAGAAAAAGGAATCGCTTGTTGGATGTATAAATTTAAGTCCTTCATAAGATCCACAAACTCAAGGTGTTTTAACCTTCTTCCATCGGCGTCTTTGGTAACTCTGATGACTGGCCTTAATGGTTTGTCTTTGTTTGATTCAATGACCATACCCATTCTAAGGTCAGAAAGGACAACTCCGGACCCCACAGGGAACATAGAAAGTTTATTTAAAAACAATCTTACCATTTTTAAATCAAAACGGTTCACGTTTTCACTGATCATAATTTTCATCGCTTCATAAGGAAGGATGGCAGCACGATATGGTCTTGGATGGATCATGGCAGCAAATTGGTCTGCAATCATAAAAACTTTTGTGAGTTCTTCAATTTGGTTGGCAAGGATGCGTTGTGGGTAACCGGATCCATCCACTGCTTCATGGTGTTGCAATGCAACAATGGCAAGAGAGTTTTTTAATTTTAACCGTTGGGTAAGGATTTGGTAACCAGTTACGGGATGGCGTTTGATGGTTTTCAGATCCAATTCCGTTAGGTTTCCTTTTTTTTCGGACACTTCTTCAGGAACCGTTACCATCCCAATGTCGGCAAATAGTGATGCAAGTGCCAGATCAATGAGTTTGGGTCTTGAGAACTCAAGGAAGTTTCCTAACATCACAGAAAAAAATGTCGCATAACAAATATGAGTGTATAGATAATAACCGGAATGGGAATGGGATAAAAGTAAAATCGGAATTTGTGCGTTGGTTTTGGTATGGTCAGCGATTCGTTCTGCAATTTCTCGAAATTCTCTGATCTCCGTATAACGACCCTCAGATGCTGATTTATACGTTTTTTGCACCAAGTCAAAACAATCTTTGAAAACCGCATTAAATTCAACTTTGGAAGAATTGGTTTTTTCGAGTAAGTATTTATACCGAGTGGAATTTTCATCGTCTTGGTAAAACGGAAGGTTTGTATCAAAATAACCTGGTCCACCAGCATTGGAAGATTTGTCAGCTTGATCGGCAGTGACTTTTTCCCCGTCAGTGAGGATAAAGGTAATCCCAAATTGGACCAAACGGTCTAAGTCTTGTTGTGTGATGGGTTGGTCGGCTCCAACAAAAACAGTGTCCTTATCCAAGTAAAGAGACTTGGTAAACTTAGAACCAGCCTCTAAGTCACGTATGGAGATTTTCCGCATAATTGCGTAAATCTTAGTAAGAAGCTTAGAAACATCAATTGTTTTTCTTTTCTCGTTCCAAAACCAGAATCCGAAAGACGGCGGCGACAACTTCATACAATTCTCTTGGAATTTCTTTCCCATTTGGGAGATGTGCGAGTGTATTCACCATCACTTCATCTTTGACAATGAAAACGCCAGCCTCACTTGCGATTCGTACTAAGTTTTTGGCGAGGTTCCCCTCAGCTTTTGCCACAAGTTTGGGAGCTTTATCTTCATTTGGATGATACGCAAGTGCCACCATCTTCGGTTTCATCTATAATCCCCGTTAAAGTTCGTATCATTCCAGACTTCAAAATGAATCTCACCAATTTGGGGGAAGTCCCTTATCAAATCCTGTAACATTTGTTTGAGGGAGGGACGAGAAGGAAAAGATGGAATTGTACCCACTCCGTCGGACAGAATTTCAATCCGAATTGGATTTTGTTTTTCTGGTTCGTAATAAAAAATGATTCCATAAGGTCCAAACCCCTCTGCTTTCCAAAACACATAGAGTGCAAAGCCTTTTTGATTGGGTTCTACAACCATGGTTAGATTTTCTTTTCTTTTGTGAGTGTGATAGGTGAAACAATCAGAAGCTTTTGTTTCCCCAAGGAAATAGTTCCAAATCGTGCCTATTGTTGTTTTGTCTGAGGATTGGGGTTCTGGCCCTTGGGTTGCATGTTGAGTGAAGGCTTCCCATCGGGAAATTTCTTTTGGCTTTGGATTGGCATTCGGATGGACTCCCTCTTGCATTCCTTTAAGAGTTTGGTTTCTGCTTCCGGTGACCTTCTCGGAGCGAAAGGAACTTGTTTGGCTTTCGAGTTTTGTTTTTTGTAAAAACTCCGAGGGCATTGTTCTTTCCGACAACGATGCTATTGGTTTCCCGACCAAACGAAAGAGTTGGCTTAAGATAGGATCCGAGGGATTAAGCGGAGAAAAGAGAGGGTTCACTCCCTTCCCTTCGGAGAAAATCACAAAAACTCAACCGATGGATGGGAGAAATTCCAAGTTTTCGGAGCGCTTCTCTATGCTCCTCCGTTCCATACCCTTTGTGTTTGGCAAACCCATACCCAGGGTATTTTCCATCCATCTTCTCCATGTATTCGTCTCTGTAGGTTTTCGCAAGGATGGAAGCTGCCGAAATGGATGGAACCAAATCATCTCCTTTGGGAATGGATAGATACCCTGCAATGGGTGTTTGGACTTTCAGTTTGTAATTCCCATCTAAAAAGAGAAAGGGCTTGTTGGGTAATGAATTTGTTTTTGGTCCTTCCCAATCGTTTCCATTCCCAGTTTCACTGATTTCAGTTGTGTTTTTCTGTGGAATTTTCGAGGCGTTGGATCCCATAACGGATTGGTTTTCTGATCGACGAAAGTCCGTTAGGTGCTTTGGCAGAGCACGGTTGATTCCATAAAAAATTGCTTGGTTGATATTGAATTTGTCAATATAGTTTGCACTCACAAAGCTTACATGCCAAAAGGATGCATATTCTAGAATTTCTTTGCGAAGGGTGAGTCGTTTTGGTTCGGGGATTTTTTTGGAGTCGCGGAGACCGTTTAAGATTTCACCTGATTGGATCCTTTCCAATGTCTGCCTAGAAAAGGATACACAACCAATAGATACAGGACCCGCAAGTGTGCCACGCCCTGCTTCATCAAAAGAGAAACAAACAAAGTCGGAGATTTGGAATTCAGGAAAAAACGGCCGTTTGATGGCCGTTAGATCGAAAGAAATTATGCGCTAGGTGCTTCAGTGGCTGCCGCTGCTTTTGCGGCCTTAGAAGCTTCGTCCTGTCTCTTTTTGTCTTTGGCAACAATTGCTTGTCCGCCTTTTCTTTCTTTGATACGACCAGCTTTTCCTTTTTTATCACGGAGATAAAAAAGTTTTGCACGGCGAACAGAACCCTTACGAACGAGTTCAATCTTGGCAATGCGAGGGCTGTGAAGAGGGAAAATTCGTTCCACTCCGATATCGTAAGAAACACGTCTTACAGTGAAAGTTTTGCTTTGTGATTTGTTCGCAATGGAGATCACAACACCTTCGTAAACCTGAACACGTTCTTTTCCAGATTCAACGATTTTGTAGTGAACTTTTACAGTATCACCAATTTCGAAATTAAGTTCGTTCTTTGCTTCGCCTGCGAGTGCTGTTTCTAGAATCTGATTCATGGCTTCCTCTAAGAATGATTTCTTGTTTTGCGGTTTTTTTGCCGCCATTTCCGGATCTCTTCATGATGTCCACCGAGGAGCACATCTGGAACCGTCCAACCCATAAAATCATAGGGCTTTGTATACTGGGGGTATTCTAATTCTTCCGTTTCGTTGTGTGATTCTTCTAGAAGGCTTTCTTCCTTCCCCAAAAAACCCGGTACAAACCGAGATAGGCAATCCGCCACAACGAGAGCAGCTAAATCCCCCGATGAAATAACATAGTTTCCAATGGCCACTTCCCTGTCAATTAAATGCTCCGTGACACGATGATCAACCCCTTCATAATACCCGGAAATCAAGGTAAAGGTATCAGAGGATTCAAAAATTTCACGTGCCAAGGTTTGGTTGAACAGTTCACCGGAGGGACTGAGTAAAATGACCTTCCCCTTTTTTTCTCCCAAGGATTCGAGAGCGCGGTAGATGGGACCCACTTGCAAAAGCATGCCAGGCCCTCCTCCATAAATGGTATCGTCTACCTTTTGGTGTTTGTTATCAGCAAAGTCTCGTAAGTGGATGGGATTGATTTCGACAACCCCTTGTTTCACTGCCTTCCCAGGAATTCCGGTATCAAAATAGGATATGATTTTTTCGGGGAAAAGGGTGATGAAATTAAAGCGCAAACCACTGCTCCCAATCAATGCATTCAATGGTTTGGTTTGCCAAATCCCAATCGCCTACGAATTGGTTCAGGAACGGTACAAGGACAGTTTCCCCTTCGCCTTGGATGGGTTTACATTCTAAAATGGGATGAGCTGGGTTATCGATCACTTGTGTGACTTGGTAACCAAGAGATGATTTCGTTTCTTTGGATACAATCACAAGACCGATAAGGTCTTCTGTATAAATTTCACCATCATTGGGTTTCGGAAGGTCTTCTTTTTTCCAAAGCAAGGAAAAACCACGATACTTCACAACGGTTTCCGGAGTATCGAACCCTTTGATTTTCACGAGGAAATGGTTCCCATTCGGACGAATGGACTCGATTTCGATGGTGGATGTTTTTCCTAGAGGGTCATTGACTGTGCAGGTGGTAGGTGCTTTCAGGGAATTCAGTGTTTCCCCTTCTGTGAAAACTTTGATGAACCCTTTGATTCCATGTGAGGATCCAAAGACCCCCACTTTCACTAAACTTGGTTTAGTCGACAATTTCTAAAGTATAGTTTTTGCCTTGTTTGGTTCCCGCGGCTTGTAACACCGTACGGAGTGACTTCGCAATCCTTCCGTTTTTTCCGATCACCTTACCGAGGTCTTTGGGAGCCACCCGAAGTTCGATCACAGTTTCTTCCTCTCCGGGTACTTGGTTGACGGCTACCTGGTCAGGTTGGTCAACGAGAGATGTCACGATATAACGAACTAAGGAATCCATATCCAAATTAACCTTTGAATTTCGACCAAACGTCGTCTTTTTTCAAAAGAGCAAGCACGGTATCTGTTGGTTGTGCCCCTTTTTTTAACCAAGAAAGAGTTTTTTCTTCATTGAAAGTAGCTTTTTTAACAGCGGATGCAGTTGGGTGAAAGTGACCAATCGCTTCGATGAATTTACCATCTCGTGGTGCACGAATGTCGGCTGCCACAATGCGATAATGCGGGTCTGCTTTTGTTCCCGTTCTTTGTAATCTTAATTTAACCAAGGAAAAATACCCCTTTTCTAGCGAGTTTTTTAAATAGGGACGTTCTGTCAAGAGCGAGTTCGGCCACTTGCAGCAAGTTCCTTTAAATTTTTGCCCTGAGCGTTTGGATCCCCTGTTTTATAGAGTCCAGAGCCCACAACAGTGATGTCCACACCGAGTTTTGCGAGTTCTTCCATATTGGATTCGTTCACACCACCATCCACTTCAAGTTCGATATTGTATGGTTTTGTGAGTTTGCGAACCGCAGCAATTTTCTCAAATCCCGACTTCACAAAGGACTGCCCATAAAATCCAGGGTCAACGGTCATCAGGAGGACCAGGTCAAGGTAAGGCAAAATTTGAGAGATGGATTCAGGAGGGGTTTGTGGGTTCAGTGACACACCCACTTTGATCCCTTGTTTTTTGATCTCTTCTGCAAGTCGTACTGAGAAGTTCGTGGTTTCAATATGAAACGTGATGCAATAGGGTTTTAGATCAAAGTATTTCGGAACATGCAGTTCTGGGTTACTCACCATAAGGTGGACATCAAGTGGGATGTCTGTATGTGACTTCACTTCTTTTGTAAAGGCTTCTCCAAAAGAAATCTGAGGCACAAAGTTTCCATCCATCACATCGATGTGGATGAGATCGATACTTTCTTTTTTGTACGTTGGGAGTTCTGTCGCAAGTCCCGTGAGTTTGGCGGCAAGGATGGATGCTGATATCTTCATCTTAATAGGTTCCTTTTAGTTTCCAAACTTTGGCAACTCCCGTTTCTTTTCCTACCAATGTGACTTTGGTATCAGTAGATCTGTGGATGACTAATCGGAGGATTTCATCTTCCTTTAAGGTTTGGCTTGTTAAAATTTCTTTTTCAATTTCCACAGCTTCACCAGGCTTCGTATAACTTACCTTAGCCGAATAAACATCATCGTCATCAATCTCATACTCTAAAAATTCATAATCATGGACAAGGGAAGCTGAAGGTTTTAATGCATACGCTCCAATTTCGGCTCCTGTTGGCTTCAATTCATAAGATGATACAAGTCCATGGGAATCACGAAACTCTGGTTTTGTGGTTTCTTTGATTGCGTAAGGGATTTTTTTCCGTTGTAAATAGTCCACTGCAAAGGGAACCGGGATGCCAACCAACTTTGTTTCATCACTGTTCTCTTTCAAACTTTGGTTTGATTTTTTGTCAGTACTCGCTTCTGTCACCAGAAGGTAAATTTTTTCACCAGAATGTGTTTCTTTGCCGGGTGCTGGGATTTGGTCGATGATGGTGTCCGCGGGCTCATCCCCCACAGCAGGTACATACGTTATGCCACCAATTTGTAACGGTACATACACTTCTCCCGATAGTACCTTTTCCAGAATTGCTTTCGCTCGTTTTAGATCTTGTCCTTTGACATCAGGGATCGTCACCCGATCAAATCCAATGTTGACGGTTAGGTAAAGTTTCGATCCAGCTTCTACTTCTTTTCCTGCATCAATGGATTGGCTTAGGATGATCCCATCTGTTTTTTCAGGGATTCGTTCCGATTCCAATCGGACTTTGAGTTGCAATCGTTGCAGCTCATTATGCACTTCAATGTAATTTTTCCCAATTACATACGGCATCAAAACCTTTTGTTCTTCTTTCGTACGGACAACTACCACGAGGAAGGCTGCCACAAAAAAAACTAAGAGTCCTAAGGAAACAAATAGAACATAACCACTGTAAGGTAAAATTTTAAGAAACTTTTCTTTCACGTAAATGATTCTCCGGTCAAAACCCGCGCCCCATTAAAAAATTCAAATCCCTTCATGGGTTTTTTCCCTTCGGGTTGTAAGGTATCTATACCAAGCAGGTTTCCGTCTCCACAGAGGCAGAAAAGCCTTTTTTTCTGGTGCAGAAAAAAGGAACCCGGTTTTGTTTCCGATGGTGGTGGGACAATCCCTTCGGTTGGATTTGGTAAATAGGAAGAAATGAAAATCAGTTTTTTCCCACGAAATTCTGTTGTGGCAAGTGGGTCGGGGTAAAGAGCTCTGATTTGGTTGTGGATTTCGAATGCCGATTTTGACCAAAGGATGGGCCTATGGCTTGCCGTGATCTTTTGGCAATGAGTGGCTTCGTTATGTTTTTGGGGAGTCGATTTCCACAGGTCCCCCGTTTCCTCCAATGTCTTTAAGAGACGAATGAGTTCTGTCCCACCTTCTTTTGTGATTGCTTGGAGGAGAGACCCCGTGGTTTCACTGGAACCCACTTCCCAAGATTTTTGGGAAATGATATCCCCTGAATCCACTTCCTTTGCAAGGAATTGGATGGTAAACCCGGTGGTTTTTTCCCCACTCAGTAAAAAACTTTGGACAGGGGATGCACCACGGTACTTTGGAAGCAAACTCCCATGTAGGTTGACACTGCCCCATTTTGGATCCTGAAACACATTGTCAGGAACAATGGAACCATAGGCATACACCACATGTACGGGTGATTGGAAAGATAAAATTAAGTTTTGTGCATCTAAATCTGTGCGAAGTTTTACAGATTGGATCACTGGGATTTTTTTTTCTTCTGCTAAAACTTTCACAGGAGTTGGAGTGAGGATTTGTTTTCTGCCAACAGGTTTGTCAATATTAGTGACAACAAAATCCACTTGGATGCCTGCATCTAGGATCATTTGTAATAAATCTTTTGAGTGTTCTGGGGATCCAAAGTATCCGATTGAGAGTTTCATTTTTTTTCCTTATGCAATTATACAAGTTCTAAGGGATCCAAATCATATTCAATGTAACATTTGGAATCCAACTTAAATTTTTGTTTTGTTTCTTTTAGGAGGTTACGTAGTGTTGTGATCGATTTGGCTTTAAGCAAAATGTGATACCTGAAATTATTATCGATTTTATAAAAAGGACATTGGCTTGGTCCAAGCATCACGACGGAATCATCTTTCCGTTCTTTGATGAGTTCTCCATAAATGACTGATTGTTTGTTTGCAACATCTTCATATTTGGAACGAAAGACAAGTCTTGCTAATCTTGCAAAGGGTGGATAAAAAAGATCCTTTCTAAATTGTAACTCCCATTCAAAAAATGCAGGGTAGTTTTGGTCCTTTGCCATTTTTAAAACGGGGTGTTCTGGGTCATTGGACTGTATGATCACTTCTCCTGGTTTTTCTCCGCGTCCCGCCCGACCTGCCACCTGTGATACAAGGGCATAGGTTCTTTCGCTACTCCGAAAGTCAGGGACACCTAACCCATGATTGGCGTTAAGGATACCAACAAGAGTTACGTTTGCATAATCGAGTCCTTTTGCAATCATCTGCGTACCAGTGAGGATATCAAGTTCTCCTTCCCCTAGTTTTTCTAAGACTAACCGTGTAACATCTTTATTTTTGGAACTGTCCTGATCGAGGCGTTCAATCCTTGCTTGGGGAAAATGTGATAATAAATACTCTTCTAGTTTTTGAGTACCTGCTCCAAAAAGATCCAAATCATCACCAAACATTTGTTTTAGATTACGGAAACTCGATTTATAACCACATAAATGACACCTTACTGATTGGTCAGAATGGTAACATAAGGTGGCAGTACATTTTGGACAATGCACAAACTCCTTTGTTTGCGGAGAAAAAATAAAGGGATTGTAACCGCGACGGTTCAGTAGTAAAATAATTTGTTCTTTTTTTTTCAATCGGTCTGAAATTTTATATTGTAAGTCACCCGATACCAGTTGTTTGTCATCTTGTTTGTCTGACATCTCGACGGTTGGTAATTTTGCTTTGGAATTGGCACGTTTTTCTAATTTGGAAAACCCAATTTGCCCTGACATCGCCAAGTAATACAATTCCACACTAGGAGTTGCCGAACCTAAAAGTAGTTTTCCATTAGTTTTTAAAATCCTTTGTAAAGCCACTTGGCGTGCGTGGTACCTAGGTGAACCATTTTCTTTGTAAGAACCATCATGTTCCTCATCCATGATCACAAGTTTCACATCCAAAAGTGGAGCAAAGATCGCAGACCTTGTACCAATACAGATTCTTTTTTTTCCTTCTTTTAAATCTAAATAGTTTTGAAATTTTTCTGAGATTCGTAAATGAGAATGTAAAACGGCAACTTGGTTTGGAAAAATGGCTTCGATTCGAGTGATCGTTGGGTAAGTGAGTGAAATCTCGGGGACAAGAAATATCACACTTCCAGTAGGTGATAACAAAATGTCTCGCATCAGATGGAGGTATATTTCTGTTTTCCCACTGCCCGTGATTCCATACAACAAATGGGTATTCGAATTTTTATTTCCCTTAATTTCATCAAATGCTTTTTGCTGGGCTTCATTTAACGGATGTAATAAATGGCTTTGAACGTTTACATCATTTTGATTTTGAACTTTCCTTTTTTTTCCTTTCGGTACCATAAGAAACAAGGCTTCCCCGAGAGAGGAAAGGTAATGCTCAGACATCCATTGGGCAAGTTCCATTTGCTCGTTTGTAATGACTGGCTCTATATCAATTTGTTTTAATATTCTTTGTGTTTCATAACTCGGTTGATTTTGGTGGATTCCAATGATTACCCCATCCCATTCTTTCCCATTTAAGGGAACAACAACTCGTATCCCCGGTTTTAAAGATTCCATGCCAACAGGCACTTCGTAGGTTAAGGTTTGACTCTCCCAAGATAAATTGAGAGCTACTTCCGCATATTGGATCATTTTATAAATATGGTTTTAGAACTGATAAATGAGAAATAAAACTTTCTTCTAAGTCTTGTTTTTCCTTTCCATATTGGAAGAGGTTCGTTTCCGAATCGGATTTTTTTGCTTTTTCCCCAAGAAATACAAGTGCCTCTGGTGATCTCGTGGTAAGCATCGGAATCTTAATTCCATTTAAATCCAAGTCCTCTACCTTTCCCAATTGTTCTTTGGCTTTCTCCGGTCCAAATAACAACCTTGCGGACGAACCAAGGATGACAATGGCTTTGATTCCAAACTCTTCCACAGTTTCTTTTACGTGAACTTTACAAGTTTCTAACCTTTGTTTCCAATCAGTTTCTTTGGAGTCTGTATGAGAAAATGTGCAAGCGGGATATTCTTCATAATAAAACTCCTCAAAAGAAAAACCAAATACCTTTTGGATGATTCCATCCCAACTCACTTCCGTTAACTTATCCTTAAAAATTTGGTTAGGACGAGTTTTCGTAAAAGGTTTTTCTTTGGCAGTTGTCGCACCCGAATAATGTAATACCAAAATTGGTTTTCTTCCTTTGTGTAAAAACTGCCTCACCCCACTCAGTTTCCCTTGGCATAACGTACATGAAAAATTGATGAGGTCTCTATTTTTACGTTGGCTTTCCTTTTGCTGTTTTTTCTGAATTTCTAAAGATTCTGGAACTTTTGATTTCCAAGGGAAAACAAAATCATTGGGATCTGTTTCCTCTTGCAAACGAAACACAGGCAAAGTTTGGTTTTGAATCAGGAATTTTGTTTCTTTTAAGATATCAGTAAAATTTTCTAAAATCGTTTTTTGGTTCATATCAACCCTCGATCAATTGGTCTACAGAAATATTGAGGGAACGTAACTTTCTATACAAATGAGTTCGTTCGATCCCAAGAGCTTTTGAAGTACGAGTGACATTCCCTTCACAAATTTGTAAGGTTTTGATGATGTATTGCCTTTCAAATTCTTCCTTTGCATGTTTTAAGTCACCTCGGGCCACCATTTCATTTGCCTTTTTAAAACCATGGAGGGCCTCTTTAACATCTTTTGCTCTGATGGTTTCTCCTGGAACTAGGATACTCAATCGTTCGATGATATTGGCAAGTTCTCTTACATTGCCTGGCCAAAAATGGGAAGACAGGGCATCTAAACCCTCTCTGTCGATGGTTTTATTGGGTAAATGATTTTCTGTTATGGACTTTTTTAAATAAAATTCTACAAGAAGTGGAATATCTTGGTTTCTTTCGCGTAACGGTGGTAATTCGAGAGGGATTACATTTAAGGCATAAAATAAATCCTCTCTAAATTTTCCGTCTCGGATCGCTTCCTCCACATTCGAATTGGTTGCCGCAATGATCCTGACGTCAACCGGGACTAATTCTTTGCCACCTACCCGTTCTATTTTTTGATCCAGGATGGCTTTTAATACTTTTGATTGCAGTGCCAAACTCAAATCACAAACTTCGTCCAAAAATAAAGTCCCATTTTGGGCTTGTTCCCATTTTCCAGGTTTGATCTCGGGGTTGTCACCTAACGTTTCACTTCCAAATAATTCTTGTTCTACACTTTCTTCTGGCAACGCAGCACAATTGAATTCAATGTAGGGTTCCCCTTTTCGTTTGGAATTGAGATGGATGGATCTAGCAGTGAGTTCTTTTCCCGTTCCATTTTCTCCGTAAATGAAAACACGAGCATTGGTTTCGGCTGCTTGGAACACTGCAAATTTAACACGAGTGATGGATGGTGACTCTCCTAAAATCTCATCCACTTCCAATTGGAAATTTGGAATTTCGTTATCTTTCGTTTTTTCAATTGAAGACTCAATGGTTTGGATTACTTTTTCAATGGATAAAGGTTTTTCTAAAAAATCGACGGCACCTTTTTTTGTCGCATTCACAGCAAGTTCAATGGTTCCATGTCCAGAAATCATAACGATCGGAAGGCTCGGATACAATTTTTTACATTCCAAAAGGATTTGTAATCCATCTTCCTTTCCCACCCAAACATCAAGTAAAACTAGGGAAGGCCTTTCCTTGGACAAAGCCTTTAAAAGGGCTTTCCCATTTGAAAAATCTTCTACTGAATATTCTTCATCCTCCAATATCACGCGCAAGGTTTTACGGATTTCTTTTTCATCATCCAAAATATAAATTAATTTTTGCATTAGGAAAGTTCCAAAGGAAGTTCGATACGAAACTTACATCCACCTAACTTCGAATTTTCAACGGAGATATGTCCATGATGGTCAATAATTGTTTTTTGCACAATCGCAAGTCCGATTCCAGAACCATGTTTTTCCTTGGTGGAAAAATAAGGCTCAAATATTTTTTCCTTCCATTCCTCCTTTAATCCAGGGCCAGAATCATCAATTTCGATCACGATACTTTTGCGAAGAGCCTTTTTTTGTAATTTGGACATGACACGAATTTTTTTACGTTTCACTGCTAAAATGTCCAACTCCTCTTTGGAATTGTCTTGGGACAAAATTGCTTCGACTGCATTTTTTATTAAATTGTTTATTACACCAAGAAACAGGCGTTTATCGAGGAATACTTCTGGTAGATTTTCAGCGAGTTTCAATTCAAAATCAATATCCGTTGTATCCCGAAAAAGTGCCACAGCTTCTTCCAATATTGGATTCAAATGTTGGTTGATAAGTACAGGAACAGGCATCCTTGCAAATTCGCTAAATTCCTTCACTAAATGTTCCAGAACACGCACTTGCCCAATAATGGTTTCCGTTGCATCAAATATCACAGATTCTAAATTTTCTTTTTTGGGATTTTGAAATTTCCTTTGGATCCTTTGTGCGGATAATTGTATGGGAGTAAGAGGGTTTTTAATTTCATGGGCCATTCTTTGGGCCACTTCTTTCCATGCTGCTATCCTTTGTGTATGCATAAGCTCATCTGATTTGGCTTTGAGGTCACTTACCATTTGATTGAAACTATCAATGAGAATCCCCATTTCCCCTTCTTCCGTTTTTTCTAAACGGATATCCGATTCTCCCAGTGATACTTTTTTTGTGGCATTTGCCAAATTGATAATTGGTTTTGAAATTCGCCTAGCAAATAAAAACGAAAAAAGAATCGCAATGAGAAACATAGCAAAAGAAAAACTAGCAATTGTGATGCGAACACTAAATGGAATTTTTTCTTTCCATAAACTTACTTTTTCATATGTGGATGTAGCGTTTATAATATTAAATACGTCTGACTCCAAACCACGATGTATCCTTTCGGCGATGATCAATACCTGATCCTGATTCACGGAAAACTTCGCCACCAAATAAGCCTTGTCAGATGAATAATAGCGACTAAAGTATATTCCTTTTTCTTTTGTTTCGGTGAATTCTAAATTCGAAAAATACTTATATAAATTTTTGGTTTCAAACTGAACTTTGTCTTTTTCAACGTATCCTAAATAAAAATCATTTTTTTCAAAAAGGCCATTTTTGATCCCTAGTTGAAAAATAGATAAACTATCAGGTTTTTCCTTTTCAAGTAAGGATCGAAAGCGATTGACAATCTCTAAAAAAGAAGATTCATTTTCTTTTTCGATGGAATCTACAAAATGATTTGCAGATCGTAGAGCATTGGAAATGTCTACTTGGTAATAACCTTCAATCAACCTTCCCGTCAAATTAGAAGATAAAATAAAAATGGGTAAGGAAGGAACAAGGGCAACAAATAGAAATGCGAGTGTTAAACGGTAACGAATGGAACTTCGGATTTTACCAGTCTGACGGTTCCTTCGATTGCGATAGATATAACTTAAAATTAAAGATAAAATGAAAAAGGGAATGAGGATGAAAACATAAGTATCTAACTTTGAATAAAACGAAATGTCTTCTTCTTCTCTAAAAAATACAAGTTCAGAAAATCCTATGGAGACAGCTAAGGTGAGGAAAAAAATAAAGATATCACGTAAGTAGTACCGATTTTCATCAGATAAATTGGGGAAAAATCGTAAAAGTCTACTTGGCATTCGTTTCAAAGTTTTGAACCACTAAAGTTTCTAACGCTTGTAAAGCCTCCTCCTCATTTTTCCCATCGGCGATCACAGAAAATACCGTTCCAGGTCCTAAGGCTAACATCATTAGTCCCATAATGGATTTTCCATTCACTTCAATATCATCTTTTTTAACAAAAATTTCACAAGGAAAACTGGCTGCTACTTTTACAAATAAAGAAGCAGGCCTTGCATGAAGTCCTGTACTATCTTCTCTAATCTTTAATTGGATTTGTTTCAATGGTGCTCTGCTGGATATAAGTATTGAGTTTATTTGAAAATTCTTTGGCGCTATTTTTTCCCATCTTACGTAACCTTTGGTTCATGGCTGCTGTTTCCACGATGATGGGAATGTTCCTTCCAGGTTTGACCGGAATTTCGATAAAAGGAACAGAAACACCTAAGATCTCTTCCATACTTTGTTCAATTCCCGTCCGTTCGTAATCTCCTGAAGTTTGTTCTTCCCATTCTTTTAGGTTGATGATGAGTTCAATGAGTTTATGGTCCCGAACCGAACCCACACCAAACAAATCTTTGATATTGAGAATCCCAAGTCCCCTAATTTCCATATGGTGGCGGAGTAAATCAGAACAGGAACCAATTAAATAACTTTCACTCAAACGCCGAATTTCCACCATATCATCTGCCACAAGTCTGTGACCACGTTCAATCAGCTCTAAAGCCGTTTCACTTTTCCCAACTCCAGACCTTCCCGTAAGTAAGGTTCCAATTCCAAACACTTCAATGAGCACCCCATGGCGCATTGTCCTGGGAGCTAAGGCACGATCTAAAATTTGTGAAATGAGGGTGATGAAACGGTGGGTCGCAATTTCGGTTTTGAATAATGGAATTCCTTTTTCTTTCGCACGTTCCACAAATGGAATTTGCGGTTCGTTGCCATGGGTATAAATGATACAATTGAGATGGAATTCAAAAAACTTGTCTGTGATCTCTCGTAATTTGTGTTCGGATAATGAATTGAGGTAAGCCCATTCTCCTTTTCCTAATATTTGAATCCTATCATTGGCAAAAAAGTCAAAAAAACCTGTCAAGGAAAGACCCGGCCGATTGATCTCAGCACTATTGATTCGGTTGGAAAGGCCAACTTCCCCAGTGACGAGTACCAGTTGTAAGTCGTCATGGTCTCGGAGGATGGTCTCCACTGTGATTCCTGGAACTGGCATTGCCTACCCCTTGAGTGAACTCATTCGTTTTCTTTCGTTCGATGGAAGGATTCGTAAAACCTTTCGGTATTTTGCCACTGTCCTTCGGGCAATTTCAATACCTTTTTTCTCCATCAGTTCCACAATGTCTTGGTCAGACAAAGGATTGTTTTCATCCTCTTCTTTGACCAAATTGCGAATGATTTCATGGATCTTTTTAGAACTTTCTTTTCCACCTTCAGCCGATTTCACACCAGAGGAAAAAAACCATTTTAACTCAAATATTCCCCAAGTCGTTTGGATGTATTTATTCGTTGTGATCCTTGAAATTGTTGATTCATGTAAACTTAATTTTTCAGCCACTTCCTTCAGAGTAAGTGGTTTGATAAATCCTATCCCACCCCGAAAAAAATCCACTTGGAAATCAATGATACAACTGACCACTCGTTGTAAGGTTTGTCTTCTTTGTTGGATGGAGCGGATGAGCCACTGCGCAGAACTGTATTTGGTTTGGAAGTATTCCTTTTCTTTCGGAGGGAGTTTGTGGTTGAGGAGTTCTTTGTATTCTTCTTGGATGGTGAGTTTTGGTAACCACTCGTCGTTGATAAAAATATTAAACTCGTTTCCTACTTCCTTCACAACCACATCGGCAACAACATAGTCTATTTTTCTACCTTGGTAGGTTGTGGCAGGGTATGGTTCTAATTTTTTAATCAACCTTGCTAAATTTAAAATTTCTTCTTCTGTGATTTTTAAATTTTTTGCAATTTTTTTATAATCTACTTTTTCTAAATCTGAAAGGAACTCACCAATTAACTGATGCAATACGACGTTATCAGGAAACAATATCCGACCTTGGATGAGTAAGGTTTCTTGCATGTCTTTTGCACCAATCCCAATGGGATCGAGTTCGTTGATCACTTGCAAAACTCTTCTTAATTTAGGTTCGGGGTAACCCATTTCTTTAGAAACTTGTGATAAGTCGTCTGTGATAAATCCTTTATCATCAATCATACTGATAAGAACTTCACCGATTTCAAATTCTAATTTAGTGAGTTTGATCAGTCGTAATTGATTTAAAAGGTGTTCTTCTAATGTTTCCCCACGAGTTGAAGATTCGATGTACTTTTGGTTTCTGTCACTTGCTTCGGAATCGTAAGACCTTGGGCCTTCCAATGAGTAACTGTCTTGCCAATTGACATCAGTACTTTTTTCATGATTGAGTTTTTCCAATCGTTTTACTTCATCGATGGAAAAAAGTTCTGGCATTTTGGATTTTTCATCCACACCCACTTCATCGAGAAGTGGGTTTTCCAATAATTCGTTTTGGATTTTATCTGAAAGTTCTAATGTAGAAAGTGACAATAGTTCTATGGACTGACGTAAGTCCTGGGTCATAACCAGTTTTTGCGTTTGGCGTAAAGAAACTGAAGCCCCGAGTTTCATTTAAAGTTTAAAATCCTCACCTAAATAAATTCGTCTTGTTTCCGGGTCATTGATTAAATCATCGGCCGTTCCTGAAATCAAAATCCGTCCACTATACATGATATAAGCTCGATCTGTAATTTTTAAAGTTTCTCGTACGTTATGATCAGTAATCAAAATTCCAAGCCCTCTTTCCTTTAAAGATTGGATTACGTTTTGGATATCTTTTACCGCAATCGGGTCAACACCTGCGAAAGGTTCATCTAACAGAATAAAGTCGGGGTTTGTCACTAGGGCTCTTGCTATCTCACACCTTCTCCTTTCACCACCAGAAAGTGTATATCCTTTTTGGTTTGCCACACGCATGATCTGTAATTCCATTAATAGTTCATCACGCCTTCGAATGATTTCGTCGCCAGGCAAATTCATTGTTTCGAGAATTGCTTCTAAGTTTTCAGCAACTGTTAGTTTACGGAATATACTTGCTTCTTGCGCAAGATAACCCACTCCCATCCTTGCGCGAATGTGCATCGGTGCTTTTGTTAAATCTTCATTATCAATATAAACATGGCCTTCATCTGGGGTAACAAAACCAACACTCATATAAAAACTAGTAGTTTTACCAGCTCCGTTTGGTCCGAGTAACCCAACAATTTCCCCTTTTTTGATATAAAAACTTACACCATCTACAACCTTACGTTTGTTATAGATTTTAACTAAATTTTCCATCCGAAATGTTTTTACATTCGGATCATCTATATCCTTCTTTTTTAATGTTGGTTTATTTTTTTTCACCATTCGGGATTACCTTTAGCCCATCTGTTAATAAGGCTTTGTCCGATTTTGGAAACAATATGATTTTCCCTGCAGAGACCTTTGTACTGTCCCTTACGAGAGTTGGATTTCCTTCCAACACCAATTCATCTTTCTTTTCAAAATATGTTGCAAACTCACCAGTAGCTTTTGCCGATTGTGTTTCCACTTGTACATCACCCCGAGCTACCGTTTCATTTCGTTCATCAAATCGTTCGATAAAAACTGAGGTCAATTGCCCTCGTTCTACCAAATCTTTTTTGTTTAAAAAAACAATTTTAGGACTTTCGGATAGATAGGAATATCCTTTTTCTTTATCATAAAACAAGACCCCTCCTTCCATCCGATATCCATTTTCTTTATCTAAATAACTGACATTCCCCGTTGCTTTGATTTCTTTATTATTCTTTCTACTTTCTAATAAGTCCGCTTTGAACTCTGCATTATTTCGAAACATATAGGCATCACCTTTCATGGATGTCACTGTTTCCTTACCTTGGTTCAGATGGGTTAAAGTTTTCCCGGAAAAAATTGTGACCACTCGCTCCTTGGATACCACTTCTTTTTCCTTATCTTTTTTGTTTTCATAACTCACTTGGTAAATGGTAGCATCTCCGTCCAATTGGATGCTACCTTGTTTCACAAAATAGGAGAGGGTTTGTCCAATGAGAAATCGATTTTCAGAAAACAAAAAAGGTTCTCCCTTTAAATCAATTCGATCTTCCTTTTCTGTAAACAAAGCATCTTCCCCAAAAACTTGGAATTCATCAGAAGTTACAACTACCTTTCCCGAGAGAGTTGTTTTGGCTTCTTCCAAATTCCGAACAATGGATTGGCATTTGATTTTGACTATCTTCCCATCTTTTTTCTGAGTCAAAACGGGTTGGTTTTCTAAACTCACAGTGCCTGCCATTTTATCATAAATGCCACGAGTCGCTGTGAGTGTGACTCCGTTCTGAAAGTCTTCCACGATGACTTGGCCTTTCAAATTTCCAAGTAAGGCTTCTTCCCCAATGATTTCAATTTCTCTGGCACTGAGTTTGATGGTTTTATGCATAATGTATGCACCACCACCTAAGATAAATACCTTTACTGGAAATCCATTGATCAAACGTTCTTCTTGGGTCAAACTACTCCCACCCCAGATGATTGGAATTTTATCCTTTTTTTCCTTTTTAGTTTCCAAAAAGGGAAGGGAGTTTTCCTTTTTTAAAAAATCTTCGGTGCCATACAAAATGGGAATTGGAGATGCAATCATTTGGCCCACGACTAAGAAAGAACAAAGGATTCCCAATACAGATTTCATGGTTTTTCCTTCAGTGGGTTTGTGCCACCAACGGTAATGGCTTTCGGTTGGATGATGGTAAATTTATTTAAACTTTTATCTGCCCGAAGGCCTTTGCCACGTATGGTTGTCCCATCTGAATAAACCACAACGTCCGCTTCTGAGGATAAAGTTTTTTCATCCAAATTGTAGGTTAACGATTCTGATTCGATGAATTTTCCATCGTTTGTTTTCAAACGAACTTTCCCTTCAAGTAAAACTGTTTTGGTTTGGTGGTTGATTTCCCCGCGATCACCCGTCATCATGGAAGTCACTTTCCCTTTTTCAAATTGATTGAATGCAAAACCATATACAATGGTTTTGTTTTCTTTAGGAAAGATATAGGATTCATCACCTTTCAATTTCCATTCCAATTCTCCAGACTCTTTATAAGAAGAACGGCTAAAATTTCTCATCGAAACCATCGAACCAGATTCTTTTTCCACTTCAATACGAAGGTATTCCTTGTCTTTACAAGTGGACAAAACCAAAAGCAAACACAATGTCCAAACCTTCGTTTTCATGGGAAGTGGTTAGTCCTCGAGGAACTTTGTTTTCACCAAACGGTCTAATTCCAAAAGTTGTGTCAAAAGAGTTTTGGCTTTGGCTAACGGGAATTGTGTGGTTGCATCCGACAATGCCTTTTCGGGATCCGGATGGACTTCCATAAAAAGTCCTTCCACACCAACAGAAACCGCTCCCCGCATCATATGAGGGATAAACTCTCGTAGTCCCCCTGTTATGTTACCTGCTGCTCCAGGGAGTTGGGCAGAGTGAGTTCCATCAAACACAATCGGGATTCCATGTTTGTGCATCATTGGAATGCCACGAAGGTCAAACACTAGATTCCCATAACCGAAACTAGCACCACGTTCCGTTACCATATATTTTTCCGAACCTGATTCCTGGATTTTGGTTTTGATATGCCTTGTGTCATCAGGTGCCATAAATTGACCCTTTTTTACATTCACCCACTTTCCTGTTTCCGCAGCTTTGGCAATCAGATCCGTTTGGCGACTAAGGAAGGCAGGGATTTGGAAAATATCTACCGTGTCTTTTAAGGGATCTACTTGGATGGTTTCATGGATATCAGTAAGCACGGGAACATTGTATTTGTTTTTGATAAAATCAAGGAGTTTCCTACCTTCTTCCAAACCAGGACCACGATACGAATTGATCGAAGATCGATTTGCTTTGTCAAAGGAAGACTTAAAAATATAAACAATCCCTAACTCATCACAGATACCCTTCATCTCACCACAAACTCTATCGAGTAAGTCTTTGTTCTCCATTACACATGGTCCTGAAATGAGAAAAAACGGATGACGCCCTCCAATTTTTTTTCCGAAAAAATCTCTTTCTTCAATTAAATCGTACATCTTAATCCTCCGTTTTTTTAGCTAGTTTCGAAGCTGCTTTGATAAAACCAGCAAAGAGTGGGTGTGGGTCTGTTGGTTTGGATTGAAATTCAGGATGGAATTGTACACCCATAAACCAAGGATGGTTTGGAATCTCAACTATTTCCACCAAACTGCCATCAGGTGAAAATCCCGATAAATTCATTCCTTTTTTCTCAAAATCATCTTTGTATCGTAATGTGAATTCGAAACGGTGGCGGTGGCGTTCGGAAATCCGATCTGCCTTGTATTCTGAATGCGCTAAAGTTCCTTTTTTAACCACACAAGGATAAGCACCAAGCCGCATCGTTCCCCCCATTCGTTCGATTTCCTTTTGTTCTTCAATCATGGAAATCACTGGATATTCTACATTCGGTTTGAATTCAGTGGAGTTTGCATCTTTAAATCCTAATACGTGGCGTGCAAATTCAATGACTGCACATTGCATTCCCAAACAAATTCCAAAAAATGGAATTTGTTTTGTCCTTGCATATTGGATGGCCGCAATTTTACCTTCAATGCCTCGCTCCCCAAATCCACCTGGCACTAAAACCCCATGAACACCTTTTAAGTGTTCTTTGATATTTTTGGAATCAATGTCTTCTGGATTGATTTTGACGACATCCACTTCCACATCATTGGAAATTCCACCATGGGCTAAGGATTCATACACCGAACGATATGCATCTTGTAAAGAAATGTATTTACCAATTAACGCAACTTTTACGGTCTTTTTTGTATTACGAATTTTTTTAACCATATTTTCCCATTGGGAAAAATTAAGTTTTCGTAAATCCATTCCTAGAGCATTCAAAACAACTTCATCCAATTTATCTTCCCTATACATCAAAGGAATTTCATATATTGAAGTTGTGATATCCACAGCGGAGATTACATTTTGTTCTTTAACGTTACAAAAAAGAGAAATTTTATTTTTCATCTCTTTTGACATTGGTTTATTGATTCGGCAAATCAGAACATCAGGTTGGATCCCAAGTGCAAGTAACTCTTTTACGGAGTGTTGTGTTGGTTTTGTTTTAGCTTCCCCTGCGGCCGTGATTGTTGGAACAAGCGTTAAATGAAGGAATAAAACTTGGTTACTGCCATGTTCGTAACGCATTTGCCGAATTGCTTCTAAAAAAGGGATGGATTCAATGTCACCAACCGTTCCCCCAATCTCCACAATGACAAAATCTGTTTCTTGATCGCGCGTTAGGTTATATATACGATTTCGAATTTCATTTGTGATGTGTGGAACGACTTGAACTGTTCGTCCTAAATAATCCCCTTTACGTTCCCTTTCAATGACTGCATGATAAATTTGCCCAGTTGAGACTGAATTTTTTCTTGAGAACTTTGATTTGGTAAATCGTTCGTAGTATCCTAAGTCCAAATCGGTTTCTGCACCATCTTCTGTAACATACACTTCACCATGTTGGTACGGGCTCATTGTACCTGGGTCAATGTTGATATAAGGATCCATTTTTTGTAAAGAGACGGAGTAACCTCTCGCTTCAAGCAAACAACCGAGAGCGGCAACGGTGACCCCTTTCCCCAAGGAAGAAGAAACACCACCGGTAATGAATATATATCTGGTCTTGGACAAACTGGACCTCAAAAAAGAATGTTTTTTACAGACTGTCGGGATTTGGGTCCAAAATCAATACGTTTAGGAAGGAGATTTCGCTTTTTCTAAAATCTTGGTCGTCGATTTTCCAGATACAAACGGTAAAATTTGAATATCCGCTCCCATCTCTTTTAAAATTTGGTATTCTGGGAGGGTTTCCACTTGGTAGTCTCCCCCCTTGGAATGGATGGAAGGTTTTACTTTCTTAAGGATTTCTAAAGGAGTGTCTTCTGCAAAACTAGAAACCAAATCAACGGAAGACAATGCCGCAAGGACAAACATTCGGTCCTCACAAGAATTGATCGGTCGAGATTCCCCTTTGAGTCGCCTAACACTAGCATCTGAATTGACTCCAATCCATAATAGATCACCTAAATCTCGTGCCTGGGCTAGATAACTTACATGACCTGGGTGGAGGATATCAAAACAACCATTGGTAAAAACAATTTTTTTACCTTCCAAAGCCTTTCGTTTGGATTCGATGGCTTCATTTGGAATGATTTTATGTTGGAGGTCGCTAAAAAAACTCATGTTTGTTCATCCAGATACCCAAGATTTTGAAGGGCTTCTTCAATTTCAGTTTTTGTGACAGTGGCTGCACCTAATTTTCCAACAACAATCCCCGCACTCACATTCGAAACAAGTGCCGCTTCGCCTATGCTCATCCCACTCGCAACAAATGCAGTGTAGGTGGTAATCACAGTATCACCAGCTCCTGTAACATCAAATACCTCTTTTGCAACCGTTGGGATATGATAAAAACGATCCGTTGTCCTCTCATAAATGGACATACCCTTTTCCCCTCTTGTGATCATCATTGCATCAGGGGTAAGTTCTTTTGCGATTTCACGGCATGCGTTTTCGATTTCTGCATCTGTTGTCAATTTTCTGCCCAATGCTTTTCCCGCCTCATGGTGATTTGGTGTCATGATATGGATGTTTTTGTATAAGAAAAAATGACTTACCTGTGGGTCGACGGTTACAATTTTTTTTTCAGCATTACAGACACCAATGATGGATTGGATGAGAGAGGGAGTGAGGTATCCTTTATCATAGTCTGATAAAATGACGGCAGATGCATCCTTAATTTTTGCTTTCAGTTGGACTAAAATTTCGTTTTCTTCGGCAGTTGTGAGTGGTACGATCTCTTCTCGATCCACACGGCATACTTGTTGGTGGGAGGCAATGATCCTTGTTTTCAGTATGGTGGGAATCGTTTTGGATTTGAGTAAAACCAAATCCTCTTTGTCCACAGAATTAGAAAGTAAGATCCTTTCTAAATTTTCCCCTGCCTTGTCGTCACCGATCCTTCCAAAAACGATGCCTTTCACACCAATCGAAGTTAAATTTTGGACAACATTCCCAGATCCACCTAAAGTTTGTTTTTCGTCCCTTACCCAGACAACAGGTACTGGTGCCTCCGGTGAGATCCTTTCCACCGAACCAATTAAATACTCATCTAAAATCAAATCCCCGATCACGAGCACTTTGGTATTCGTTAATTTGGAAAATGATTGTTGGAGAGAAGATTTTTTGATTTTCAACAAAGCCGATTCCTTGAATTGGTTTACAACTAAACATGGAATCTAAAACCTTTCTCTGTGTCAACCTTCCCCTTACCACTCTTTCCTTTGCCTGATGTATTTCTGTTTCCAGGTATGTTTTTACCCTTACATATCTTTGAGCCACGGTACCGAATGTTATTGGATTTTTGTTTGGAAAATGGTGGGGAAATGGGGATGGCTCCTTATCCGAAGGGGTGGACTGGCAATGGACTACCTCCCATTCCTGAAGTGGTTGGGTTTGGACATATCATCCAAAAAGAGTCATTACCTGATGGTAGGTCCAATATCATTTTAGAAGGCATTGGAACAGCAGAAATCGTAAGCCTCAGCTCCACTGAACCTTTTTATATCGCCCAAGTTTCAAGAAGGGAACACGAACGAAACAAAAACGTAACCGCAGAGCTAAAAGAAAAAATTGAAGAACTACTTGTTCTCACCAAACGGATATTACTCGCAGAAGGCGCAGAAGAAGATTTAATTCTAAAAATGAATCAAATTTTATCCCACCCTTACCCAGTGGATTTTATAGCATCTTTAATTTACTTTGATTTCAAAACCAAACAAAGGATATTAGAAACCACTCATTTAGAGACAAAAGCCAACTTACTGAAACAAGTGTTAATGGGACTTAATTTGGGTGAATGATCGACTTGTTTTTTAATTCTGCAACTAAAAATAAAAAAGCAGGAAATTCAGAATTGTTTTCTCTATAAAATACACGTGGATTCGCTTCCTTTGCATTGAGATACAAGTAACTAGAGTTTTCCTTTCTAATATAGGCTCTTTCCAAATAATGATTTGTTTGCGAATACATTAAAAAATCTTTCATCAAATCGCTAATGGCAACATCACCTTCCGACTGTTTGTTTGTTGCCACAAAAAATAGAGACGTCGTATCTCCTTCTTTTTTTTCGTAATGAAATTCTATTTCCCAATGGCCTTTTTTCCCGAAACTGGAATCAAACTGAGGTTTTTCACCCACAATATTGGGAATGAAATCCAATGTTTCCCAAGGGATATCATTTCCTAAAAAATTCTCTTTTGCTAAGTAAGAACGCCAGTGTTTTGAAAAGCCTCGCACTTTGATTTTTGGCATTTCTAATTGTTCTCGCAAATACCCACGAAGTGTTAAAAATCCAAGGAATCCCAGTTGCACTTGGGTAATCGATTGGAAATCCCAAATTTCCTCTTCTTTGAATGGCGATAAAAACAAGGAATCCATGGCATAAAAGTCTTGGTGTTGGTAGGGATAAAAGACACCGGATTGGGCAGAAATAAAAGATCCGTCTAAACGATTCACATTTAGAGTATCGACGGACTTGGAAAAAGAGAAGAGTAAATTCCGCCCCAGTCATTTGGAGCGGAAGGATTCTATCGGAAACGAAAAACTAATCGGCTGCGTAAAGAGCTGCGATTTTGTCTTTGTATTTTTCTGTGATCAAGTGTCGTTTCATTTTGAAGAGATTCGTCAATTCATCACCCACCTCAAACGGTTTTGTGATGAGGATGAAAGGAGTCACCTGTTCAAAGGATTTGAAGCCAGTTTTTGTGTTGTTGAGGGCTTTGATTTCTTTTTTGTAGAAATCGAGGACTTTCGGATTTTCAATGAGTTTTTGTTTATCAGTCTCATTAATTCCATTTTCCTTTGCCCAAGCTGATAATTGGTCAAAATCAGGCACCACAATGGCACCCAAATTCTTTTGGTCTTGCCCGATTACCATACACTGAGAGATAAAAGGAGACTCAGTGAGTTTGTCTTCGATTGGGATTGGCTCAACGTTTTCACCACCCAGTAACACAACAGTGTCTTTTGCACGTCCAGTGATGGTGAGTGTTTTTTTGAAATTGAACATTCCAATGTCACCAGTGTCCATCCAACCGTCTTTCAAAACTTTGGCAGTGGTTTCAGGGTTTTTGTAATACCCTTTCATCACTTGTGGTCCTCTGATGTGGATCACACCCCTTTGGCCATACTTACCAGAAACAAGTTTTTGGTTAGCATCCACATGAGTGAGAACTTTTCCCAAATCGTCACGGATTTGGACTTCGGTTTCTGGAGTGATCACACCCACAGAACCTTGCACTAACTTTTTAAAGGTTCGAACAGAGATCACAGGAGACGTTTCCGTCATCCCATACCCTTCCAAAACATTGATCCCAATGTCATTGAAGAAGGCATCCACATGCCTTTGGAGGGCACCACCACCCGAAACAGATGCTTTTAATTCCCCACCAGTTGCTTCGCGGATTTTGGAAAGGACCACTAAGTCGAGTAAAAAGTAAGGAACGGCAAAAAGGACAGCAACCGTGAAGTAATAGATCCCTTTGAATAAAGATACAATTGGATTTCTTCCAACATAATCCACTTGGTTCCCTTTGAGAAACCTTGTTGCAGCATTAAAATGTTTAGAGAAAAAATATGCCAAATTGAAAAGCCCCCGGCGAATGGCAGGAGTTTGTTTTGGATCATTAATTCTCGTATAAATCCCGTTATAGATACTTTCCCAAAGTCTTGGAGCTGATGCCATAAACGTTGGCTTCGCTTTTTTCATATCATCGCGAAGGTCACGCACATTCGTATAATACGTTGCGCAACCTGCTGCAATGGCTAAGTATTCAAATACTCTTTCAAATACGTGCCATACTGGAAGGATCGATAACATACGTTCGTCGGCCTTGATATCGATCATACTACCAAGGATTGCTTCTGTTTGGTGGATCATGTTACTGTGTTTTAACATTACCCCTTTTGGCATCCCTGTAGTCCCTGAAGTATAAATGATGGTGAAAAGATCATCTGGTAAAATCGCTTTCATACGATCTTCCGCTTTTTTAGAACCTTTTGCTCTCAGTTCTTTTCCCTTTTCAATGAGGTCGTAGAGTTTGAGGACACCTGTTGCAGTGGATTTTTTATCCATGACAATGAGGGTTTTTGCAAATTCTAACTGAGAACGGTTTTTTTGGAATTTCTCTAGCATTTTATCATTTTCTAAGAAAACAACTTTTGCTTCACAGTGATTGAGAATATAAACAATTTCTGAATCCGTAATATCGGTCCCACGCGGAACATCTGCTGCTCCTGCCATAAGGATTCCATAATCGGTAACAATCCATTCCAATCGGTTGTCAGCGAGCAGGGCTACATTTTCTTTTGCATTCACACCTAAATCAATGAGTGCTTCTGCTAAGTTGATACCAAGTTCATAGACTTCTTTAAAGGTAACGGGTTTATAGGACTTCGATTCGTCTTTACTGACAAATGCGGGGCGGTTCCCAAATTTTTCAGCACTCTGCTGGAAGAGTTCGGGCAAATTGGCTGGCATGATTCTGACTCCTTTCTGAAAAGAAAACGGTAAAAGGTATCTTTAAGGGACTTTTTTAACGAACATGAGTCAAGACATTTTCATTCTTGTCATCGAAATCAAGATACGTCCAAAAATTTGTTTCGCATTGCACAATTATGGCAGATCCGATTTTGCCCAGACATGGGAACGGATCACAAGACCTGTTAGGTCCTCATGCTCCAACCCGTACTGACGGTACACAATTTTTCCAGAACGATCAAAAACAAGGACACATGGGATCCCCTCTACATGGTAAAAATCAGTCATTTTCCAGTCTTTATCAAGTAAGGTGGGGTATTCCATTTTCAACTTGATCATGTGTTCTTTGATTTTTTCGATTGGTTCTGATGCATCAGTATTGATCCCTCGGAAAATAAAATCATCCTCCGATACCGATTTTTTCCATTCATTGATCGTAGGTACTGCCTTTGCACAAGGCTCACACCATGTAGCCCAAAAATCGAGAACGATCACTTTCCCTTTCCAAATAGAAAGTGCTTCCGAATCTCCTGTGAGTTTTGGGAGTGGGTTTGGATAAAAATCTACCGTAACGCTCTCAGGTTTACAAAAAAAGAAAGAAAGGAAAACGAGAAGATAAATTCTGGATACTATCAAACGGATTAACACAGTTTTCATTTTTGGATTCATTAATATACAACTACTTCTCCAATTTAGACGAATGGAATGCTTACGTAAAGGGAAACTGGAAGGGAAAGGGAATTTCTATGATCCCAACTCTTTCGGAACCTTACGAATCCGGGGATGAAACTTCTGTTACTTGGAAGTTTCATGGAAACCGATCCAATTCCAGTTTCTCTCGTGGCAAAAAAAAATACCAACTCACATGGACTGTGGAGGGAGAAATCCTTTGTGATCGGATCAAACTTTTATCCGATACAGAAGACTGGGAATCTGAAATCCAAGCTATGACGAGAGACCGTTTCCACTTACATGTAGTGCCGAGAGGTGACAAAACAAAAATTCTCTTTTCGGGTGTCGTAACCAAAAAGAGGGGTTTATTCGCTTTCCTCTAAGACAGTCCGAAAGGCGGTTTCTGTAATTTTGGCGGCATTTTCCCAACGAAATTGGTCTACTGGCACTTCTACTGGTTTTGGATCCAGAAAAAATGAATCGATGGCCATGGCCCACTTTTTTGCATCTTCATTGGCATTCGTTGCAAAATACAAAACTCCATCTTTTCCAATTTCATGAAAGGTGGGAATGTCAGAAACAATACAGGGAAGCTTATGAAATAGTGCTTCTACCATCGGAATTCCAAATCCTTCGTACTTACTTGCAAACAAAAACAAACCAGCACGTTTGTAAACATGTTGCAGTTCAGAATCGGATACCGAATCTAAAATGAAAATATCTTTGTAAAGTGTCCTTTCTTGGATGAGCTCTTCAATGAATTCAGGAGATTCCCAACCAATTTTTCCGACGATGACCCAAGGCCTGTAATGGTGTGGATTTAACTTCCTATATTCTCGAAATACTTCTAATAAAAATGGATAATTTTTTCGGGGTTCAATGGTTGAAACTGATAAGAGAAACCCAGTCCCTAAATCCTTGATACGACTGGAAAGTTTAGTATCCAAAAGTTTTGTCATTTCTTCTGGATTCACTCCAGGATAGGCCACTCCAGTTTTTTCTACTGGATAACCAAACTTTTTACACATATCATCACTTGTCTGTTTGGAAATGGATAATATAAAACTTGATCGTCTAACAGAATAACTTTGAAACAATCGTTGTTGTACTTTGGCAATCCAACGCATCGTATCGGGATACAAATACAAAACCAAATCACAATAAGTTAATACTGCTTTTAAGTCCTTTGGTAAAAAAGGAGGTAATACTTGTTGAGAACCCCAAAACAAATCCAATCGATGTGTCAACAGGTAAAATGGAACGTAAAGATTGTAATACAATCCCCCCTTCCATTTCAAAAAACCACCACCTTCTACCCACCGAACATTGGATAACTCTAAAACTTTTTTATGATCAGAATGGATGGGCAAATGAGAAAAAAGGAAAAATTCATATTTTTCTTTATTTGGAAATGCTTTTAAAGTTTCCGCAATGAGGCGGCCAACACCCGAAACTCGAGTGGAAAGAGGTCGTGCATCCAAACCAATTTTATAAGTTTTCACCATCGTTCTTTTACCTTAAGAGAAAGTTGGTGGAAATCAATTTTCGATTCGAGGTAATTCACGGCAGATTTTTTTCCTGCCACTAGTCCAAAACTTAAGGTTGTTTTTTGATTGAATTGATAGGGTTTATCTTTTAACGGAAAATAAATAAAGTTTTCTTCGTCTAACAAAGAAATCCCACCACAAATATCCCATTCATTTTTTGGTTTCAAAGAAACAATGATGTCTATAAATCCTGCAGATAATAAACCGAGTTTGTAGGCAATACTTCCCATGGCACGTAATTCAAAATCTTCACTCCAAAATGGATCACTGAACAAACCTTCTTTCATTTCAGAAACAGACACGAGTAAAATTGGTTTCTGTTTTCTTTCCTTTCCATCTTGTAACGGATGCAAAATGGAAGCACTCTCTACAACTAAGGTTCTAAAATTTTCTTCCGTTGCGTAGGGTGCTTGGAGTTTTGCAAAAAAACTATGTTTGCTTTTTGAGAAAAATTCTCCCGTTGCCGGGTTAAAAATGATGCCCCAAATTGGATCCCCATTTCGTACAAGGCCAAGGCTTAGCGCAAATTGGTCATTTTTTTTTACAAACTCTCTAGTCCCATCAATAGGATCTAAAATCCATACCCATTCTTTATCCAAACGACTGTTAGTGTCTGTTTTTTCTTCTGATAAAAAACCATGGCTTGGAAAATGTTTTGAAATTTTTTCGAATAAAAACTCACTCGCATACAAATCTGCTTCTGTGACGGGATCGTTTCCACCTTTATCACGGATTTCAAAATCTGATCGATAGATATTTAAGATGGAATCACCGACTGCTAATACCCACCGCCATACTTCCTGAAACTCTTGTTCTTCCATTCCTTCCTAATGTTTGGTTACTGAAACTTAATTCTTTTTTTCTTCTTTGTGAGCACCAGAACTTAAGTCTAAACCTTCTGGTTTTTCCAAAACAATTTCTTCTGATGGCAAGGTAACGTAGGTTTCAGGATCAACTGGAAATTGGTATTGAAAATAATAGTTTTTGTATTTTACATAAAACGTATTGGTTCCTTCCGGACGTTCTGTTTGCAAATCTTGGAATTTTAAATCTTTTAATTCTTTTTTGGGATTTGAAAAACGTTTCGAAAGAGTGCTTCGAACAGAATTAACCATATTGGCTTCAAAATTTTTTTTCTTTTGTTCGTCTGAAATTTTTGGGTTACGTATATGGTCTTCTAATCGGCTAAACTCTTCCGTCAAACCAGAGTTTTGTTGTGAATAGAGAGTCGTTGCACCCAAACTGATGATTGTAATCCATTTAAAAAACAAGTTCATACGTTTACCCCTAATTTTCTCATGATATTATCTCTAATGGTGTATATGCCAATAAGAATTTTTTATCTAAATGAGATCCAAATCGAACTTCCACCTTTCGATTGTCGCCAGATCCTGAAATGCTCAAAATTCGGCCTTCCCCGTAGACTTTATGTCTTACTTTAGTGCCAACTTGGAACTCGCCATTGCCAACCTTTGCTTGGATGGATTCAAATTTTTCTTCCGATTTTTGAAACCGTTCCGCACGGGGAGTGACTTCTGGCCTTCTCACTCCATATTTAGTTTCAGTAAACTCACCTTCCATATACTCTTTTGGGATTTCTTCTAAAAACTGAGAGGGAAACCTTGCATCCACTTCTCCAAATTTACGAGTGAATCGGGAATAACTGATATCTAAATGTTTTCTTGCCCTTGTGATGGCAACATAAGCCAATCTTCTTTCTTCCTCAATCCCTTCAGGTGAATCAATTGATAAAAAATGTGGGAATGTTCCCTCTTCCATACCCGCCATAAACACATGATGGAATTCTAATCCTTTGGCATTGTGTACTGTCATTAGTATGACGTAATCAGGAAGATCTTTCGTATTCTCTTCACTTGTGATGAGTGAAATCGAACTCAAATATTCTTCTAATGTAGCCTCCGGATTGGTTTCCTCATATTCTTTTAATGCATTCACAAATTCATTTAGGTTGGAAAGTCTGGAAAAGGAATCTTCTGTTCCTTCATTTTCTAAGTATTCACGGTATCCAGAATGTTCCAAAACATCATAGGCAATTTCGGAAGGTGTTTTTTTTCCTAAATCTTCCATTTCGGAATCAAACATACGATAAAGAGAATTTAATTTCTGTAAGGTTCCTTTTTTGATATCAGGAACTTGTTTGTGTAAACATTCATACAAAGACAATCCTTCTTCCACTGAATACTTAAGAATTCGGTTCACAGTTGTATCTCCGATCCCTCTCGGTGGAGAATTGATGATCCGTAAAAGTGAAGTAGAGTCTACAGGATTGACAATCACGGAAAGATAAGCAATCAAATCCTTAACTTCTTTCCGATCAAAAAAACGAAAGCCACCAAAAATCTTATAAGGAATAGCACGTTTACGAAGGGCTTCTTCAAAATAACGTGATTGAGAATTGGTTCTGTAAAAAATTGCAAAATTGGAATACTTTTGACCTTTTCGAGCACCAACTTGAATTTTTTGAACAATTCCCTCTGCTTCTTCCATTTCATTTTGAAACGAAGTGAATTTAATTTTATCACCTAACGGATTTTCTGTCCGTAAAGTTTTATTTGTCCGTTGTTTGTTATGTGAGATTAAGGCTGCAGCAGATTCAATGATGGTTCTGGTAGAGCGATAGTTTTCTTCCAGTTTGACAACAACTGCTTCTGGATAATCTTTTTTAAAATTTAATATGTTCGAAATATCAGCGCCACGCCAAGAATAAATCGACTGGTCATCATCACCTACAACACATAAATTTTTATGAAAGGAAGAAAGGGATTGTACCAAATGGTATTGGATTTTGTTTGTATCTTGGTATTCGTCTACCATGATGTATTTCCATAACCTTTGGTATTTTTCCAATATCACTGGAAAATCCCGAAACAAAATTACAGTTTTTAAGATCAAATCTCCAAAATCTAAAGCATTCCGAAGGTCTTTTCTTTTTTCGTATTCTAAAAAAACGGATGCAATCGTTTTTGAATAAGCATCATCTACTTTTTTTTTGGCAAATTCTTCCGCTGTTAAAAATGAATCTTTGGCCTGTGAGAATTGATTGGCTAGACTAGATGGACGAAATTCTTTTGTGTCCATATCTTTGGATTTTAAAATTTCTTTGATGAGTGATTCTTGCATATCACTATCATAAACAGTAAAATTACTGCCTAATCCCAAAACCTTTCCTTCCCTTCTCAAAAGATACAAACAAAGTGAGTGGAAGGTTCTTACCAAAGGTTCCGCAGTTCCTTCCGGTAACAAACTGCGACATCGATTTCTCATCTCTTCTGCCGCTTTATTGGTAAAGGTTACTGCTAAGATTTGATTTGGGTAAATCTTGTGATTGAGAATTAAATTGGCAATTCGATAGGTTATGACTCTGGTTTTTCCTGAACCAGCACCAGCTAAAATGAGGAGTGGACCATCTACGGTTTCAACAGCTAATCTTTGTTCATCGTTTAGACTGGCTAACTCCACTTAGAAACGCATGTCTCCAATTCCAAATACAAACTGAAAACTATTATTATCAGGATACAATCCGAAGGGACGATCTTCCACTCCCGTATAACGGATCCTTTGCGCAAAATACAATCGTAAAGGTAAAACTGGAATTTGAATCCGAAGTCCAAAACCCCATGAAAAACGGAAATTTGACATCGATAGGTTTTTACTAGAAAGGATTAGATTCCCTGGATCGTTTACTACAAGCGGAGAATCAGGTAATTTTTGACCAAACGAATTATAGTTTTCGAACAAATAGGTTTCAACAGGTTCGGAAAATCTTTGTGCTCGGACTAAGTTATCGTAATTTTTAAAAAATTCTCTTCTTTCTCCAACAGCACGATTGATCTCTTCAAACATGGATCCTGCATCAAAAAATACAACAAACCATAATAACGATGGTTCAATTGGAAATCGTAACTCTGAGGTGAACAAAACACGGCTCGACGCCCCATCCTTCCATTCATCTGGGTAATACTTATCGTCAAAAAACCAACCACGAAGGGATTCATAGCCCCCAAGGAACAATCGATCTTGCACTTGGATGTATGGGATTCGTTCTTTGTCTTGGCTTCCATACTTCGGTTTTCTTTCATAAGTAAATACGGAAGAAGTACGGAATTGTTGCACCACTCTCCATCGCCTAAGCGCATTTTTTCGAATGAGTCCAAAAAATGTATAATCAAACCAAGTATGGTAATATTCTAATATAGGACTGAACTGATCAAAATGGCTTTCTCCACCTAAATACTGACCAACATTATCAATTGAAAAGATTAAATTAAAACCTTGGGTGGAATTAAAAATATTATCCCGGCTATCGTAAGCAATCCCGTTTGTCAATTGAGAACGAAATTGCCATCCCCGATCTACCTCTGCTAGAACCTGGTCAGACACAAGAGAAGTTGGTCTAGTTGAAGCAAAAAAGGATGGTGAGTAACGATGGAAGTGGGTCCAGTTGATTAAAAACCGGTGCCCGATCCCAGCACTTACCCCAACTCCTGTCCTTTCATAGGAAGCGACTTCTTTAATCCCTTGGTTATTGTTTTCCGTGATCGAAGTTGCTCCCACAAACAAGGTTCTGGAAGAATAAAAAGCAGAAAGTGTCAACGACCAAGGTTTATCCATAAACCATGGTTCTGTCCAAGACAATTGTAAATACCTACGGATCGGACCAAATTCTATCCTACCAGTGATCTGCTGGCCGGTTCCGTTTAAGTTGTTTTCACCTAACTGAGTAAAGATGGAAAAACCTGTTATCGTTCCATAACCACCACCCATAGACACAGTTCCAGTAGGTTGTTCCACAAGTTCGATGATCAGGTTCATCTTTGTTTCATCAGAACCAGGTCTCATATTAAAGTTAACTTCTTTAAAATAACCTAAGTTGAAGATCCTTTCTCTGGACCTGTTCACAAGAGAAGAGTTAAATAAATCTCCCGGTTTGAATAATAATTCCCTTCGGATCACCCGGTCTTGGGTTTTTTTATTCCCTTTGATGATAATATTTTCAATAAAAGCTAAATTATTTTCACGAATTGTAAAATCTACGTGGATGAATTTTTTGCCACGTAATTTTGGCTCGGCTTCATACAATTTACGAAGCCTTGCAATATTCAGTCGATTGAATTCTTCATTACAATCTGCAATAGCATCTGTGTTTCCTCTTTTATCACAGTTTTCATACCTCGATAGGGAAACATCACTCAGTTCTACAACCTTTCGCCTCGGAATTACCTGCGCGAATAAATAACCTTTTGCTGAATACGCTTCGTTGATCGAAGCTCTATCTTTTTGAAATTTTGTTTCATCAAAAACTTCACCTACATCGGCAGGGGCAAACTCGTATTGGTCTTCCAAAAATTTAACAGGGTAAACAGGTGCCCACTCCTCTTTTGGTGTACCGATAGGGTTATTTTCTTTATTTAAAAATTGTGGCATTCCATTGGGAGCAATGGTTAAATCATGATTTGTCGTATAACCATTGTAAAAGTATTGTTCCCCTTCAATGATTTTAAAGTTTACGATAACAACACGTTTGTCTTTTTTCTTGGGATTTTCCCAACGTATCTCCCAATTAGTCCCTTCATTGCTAATTTCCGCATCGACATAACCACGAGATTTTAAGTAAGCAGCAATTTTTTGTTTATCCGATTCAAAAGCGGATTCTTTAAACACACCCGATTCAATGATCCCACTTTCCTTTAAATCCATGATCCCTTGGATGTCATAGGTATCAATTTCGTTGTTACCAAATATATTGACTTTACTGACGGGAATCTCTTCCCCCTCATCAATGATAAACTTTACCTTTACCGTATTTGTTTCAGGGTTTACTGGCTCCGTTTCAAATCTTACATAAGCAAGGAAGAAACCTTCATCCCGGTATTTCTTTAAAATGACTTCCTTCGAAAGCGTTACTTTTTTTGGTGTGATGACTTCGTTTTCTTTTAATGGAATTTTATCCCGAAGGTCAGATGGGAAAACTTCATCTGCCCCTATAAAATCAATGTCCTTAACGCGAGGACGCTCTTTGACGATGACTAAAATTTTGACTCCGTCACCATCTGTTTCCCCTTGGATATCGATATGATAGAAAAAACCAGAAACAAACAATGCCCGCATATCGGCATTGAGTAACCCTTGTGACAATGAGACACCAGGCCTCATATCCATTAATTCTAAAATATCATCTGAGGATGTATTGATATTGCCTTTAAATTCTATTTTCGTGATGACTTTATCTAAGTAAACGGATCGATTTGACCATAGTGAAACCCACTCTGTTGATACCAAAATCAAAAGAGAGATAAGAAATAAACTATAGAGTTTGATATGTTTTCGAATATTCAAAAATTACTTAGATGTGCCTTTTACCATAGCTAAATTAAAACGACTGACACCAGCTGCATTCACAGCATCAATCACCTTAACAACTACTTGGTAGGATGCACCACCATCCCCACGAATGATAACTTTATTCTTTTTAGGATCCCTTTCTTTTTCCGGACCTAAAAAACTATTTATTTTTTCAGTAAGTCCATCCAAGGCAACCGGTTCAGAATTTTGATCCAAATAAATTTTACCTTGTTTGTCTACAGTGATTACAAGTTCATCTTTTTGTTTTTCTTTAGCAACACTCGATGAACGAGGTAACTCAACTTTTAAAGCAGTGTTCTTTTCTAATGTTGCGTTCATTAAAAAATAAATAACAATAAAAGATATCACATCGATAAGAGGTGCCAATTCGATGTTATTAAAAGACTTTGTTGATTTACGAAATTTCATTTTTCGATTATCGTTTATTCAAATGAGGTAAAACAAGATCCGTTACGTTTTCCATTTCCGTAATTTTTTCTTCCTTCATTCGTGTGAAAACGTTATAAAAAATATATGCTGGAATCGCAATGGCAAGTCCCATCGCTGTCGTGATGAGAGCTTCTGAAATCCCCACTTCTGCACCTTGGGTTCCCGCCCCTTCCGCAAAGGAACGAACAATCCCGATCACAGTCCCAAGCACGCCGAGTAACGGAGCGATGGTGGCAATTGTACCGAGACCTGTTAGGTAACGCTCCATCAAATAAATTTGACGGAAGCCCTCTTGCCTAATGTCCTCTTCCCAAAAAGCGACTCCTCGGCGTTTCAGATCAAATGCCAAACGAAGTAAGGTTGCTGCGGGAGATTGGACCTCTTGGGTCAAAACATCTTTTGCGTCATCCCATTTGCCTTCACGGGCAAGCTCCCTTACCTTTCGGAAATGGTCTTGTGAGATACTCTTTAATCTCCAAAAGTAAACAAGTCGTTCCACGATGATGGTAAAACCTACGATGGAAACAAAAATGATTAAAATGGGTATGGTTTGTGGAGGAACCGATGAAATGATTGAATCTGATTTAGCGAAAGGAAAAGACATGAATGAGACCCCATTGGAGGATTACGAATAGAGTTTTCAGTCTTCCCTTTTTCGCCAAATACTATTTTTAAAGGACTAACCCGCTTTTTTCATAAGGAGGTCCGTTGCTGCTTTCAGAACGGCAGTGGTGACTTGTTTTCCCCCAATCATCCTTGCCAATTCGCGTTTTCTCTCCTCAAAGTCCAAAGTAGAAGCTTCGGATACCGTTCGACCACCTTCTTGCCGTTTTTCGATCTTGATTTGGTGGTCTCCTGCCGCTGCTACCTGTTGGGTATGGGTGATGAGGAGGATTTGCGAATTCCGTGCGAGTTTTTTCAATTTTGCTGCCATGGCTTCTGCGGCTTCACCGCCAAGACCCGTATCTACCTCATCTAGCACAAGCATTTGAGGGGAAGGTGCCTGTTTTCCAAGCACACTGCGAAGGGCAAGCATCACACGCGAGAGTTCCCCTCCTGATGCCACTTTTCGGAGAGGCCTTGGTTTTTCACCTGGGTTGGCACTGAAATAGAATTCAATTTGGTCAAGTCCAGACTCGGAAAGAAAGTAGGATTTGGATCCTTCTTCCACTTCCCCTTCGGGATTTTCTTCCCAACGGAGGACCACTTGGAGTTTCCCTCCCTCTAAACCTAAATCTGACATTTCCCTTTGCACTTCTTCTTCGAATTGAGAAATTGCATTTCGTCTCAGTTTCGAAAGTTGGAATCCCAACTCCTTTAGTTCGGAAAGGCATTGGTCTTTTTTGATTCGAAGGAAATCTTCATCACCCGCTTGTTCTTTCCAACGTTCTAGTTCCGATTTTTTTTCCTCTAAAAGCTGGTTGATTTCTCCAATACTCACATTGTATTTTTTTTTCAATTTTTTGAGATCTTGAAGCCTAGCTTGCACCATATCTAGCCTTTCGGGACTAAAAAAAAGTTCTTCCTCTTCCTCTCGGATCACAGACTTCAAAGACTTAAGGCGGTCATACACATCTTCCCATTCCTCAAGCATTTCCCTTTTTTCAGGGATGAGAATGGTTACTTTTTGGATGGCATGGATGAGACTCGGAAAAACCTTCAATATAGAATTTTCCTTCTCAGATAGTTCTTCTAACACCAAACGGTAGTTTTCCGCGAGTTTTTCTCCGTTTGCGAGTAAACTTTCTTCGGAACTTAAGCTTTCTTCTTCTCCTTCCTTTGGTGAAATCGCCTCGATTTCTTCCACTTCGTATTCCAAAATTTCTTTTCGTTTCATCATCGTTTTTCTGGTTTCTTCAAAATCAGAAAGTTTCTGTTTCCAATGTCTGTACTGTTGCAATGCAGATTTGAATTTAAACTTCAGAGATTCTAAATTTCCAAATCGATCGAGGAATTCCAATTGGTTTGATTTTTCTAATAGGAATAACTGCTCATTTTGGCAATGGATCTCCGCCATGGTTTTACCGAGTTCCCGAAGGTGGGTGGTGGAAGCAAGGCTCTCCCCAATCTTCACCCGAGCTTTGCCGTCTTTCATCAATTCTTTTGTGATGAGTATTTCATCACCGGTATAACGAAAACCTTGTTCCATCAAATAGTCTTTGGCCAAGTTCTGTCCCGTGAGTGACAAAACGGCTTGGAGGGAATAGCGTTCCTTCCCTTGTCTGATGTTGGCTGTGGAACAACGACCTCCAAAAAGTGAAGCCAATGCATCGAAAATTAATGATTTTCCAGCACCAGATTCTCCAGTGAAGACAGTGAGACCATCCGAAAGGGAAAGTTCCAAAGATTCAAAAAGGGCAAAATCCTTAATTTTCAAATGTGTGATCATATAGACTCCTGTTTGCTATACAAACAGTTACTACTTAACAAATAAGTAGTCAATAAAATTTTTTAGAAAACCTAAAAAATCTCAATTTCTCTTCCCTTCCTTTTTGAAACTCTGGTGGAAAAGGCACCCCCATGAAAGATCTTGAAGGCAAAATCCATCTCGTTTCAAGTTTACCCCTCTTCCGTAGTCTTTCTAAAAAAGAAAAAACATGGGTGGCTGAGTCTGTACACATCGTAGAACGAGAAAGAGATGAAATCCTTTTCTCTGCCGGTGATGGCGATAGGAGTTTGTTTCTCATTTTATCCGGAGGCATCAAACTCTTCCTTCCCAAAAAAGGAGAAGGTAAACGGGAAGAAGAAGTCCAATATTTAAAAAAAGGGGAATATTTTGGCATCCAAGCCTTATTAACAGGAGAAAAACACAACCATACAGCTGTTACAGTAAGTGAATCTAGGTTCTTAGTTCTTTCACAAAACGAATTCCAAAAATTAATCCAAAAAATCCCCTACCTATCGATCACTTTTTCCAAAATGCTCACGAAGTCATTACGAAGTGAACTTTTGGGAGGCAAAGAGTACTTTCGAAATTCCGTAGTTTGTTTGGTGCATTCCGACCCCATCATAAAGGATCGTTTTGCAACAGAATTGGTTGAAAAAATAGAATTAGAATCCGGAAAAAAATCGGTCATCCTACATTTTTCTCAAAACGGAAATGGAACTTCCCCTCATTCGAAGTCATACAAATTCAAAGATGCAGAAAGGATCAAAGAAACATTAGGCAAACATTATGCCAGCCATTCCTTTATTTTTTTAGAAGTTTTCCCTGAGACAGAAAATGAGTTAAAACACTTGTTAATTGATGAGGCAGATCATATTGAAAATTTAGTTTCAAAACACACAGATTCCAATCTTTGTGACTCCATCACAAAGGACTCAAGAGAAAACGAAATCCTCTACCACGAAACAAACATACGTGATATTTTAGACCATGGTAAATGGGAAATTTTTATCAGGCGTAAAGCAAGGGAACTTTCGGGAGTGGAGATGGGTGTTGCCCTTGGTGGAGGAGCAGCTCTCGGTCTTGCCCAAGTTGGGATCATGAAGGTCATGGAAGAAGAAGGGATCATTCCTGATATGATCGCTGGCACAAGTATTGGTGCCATCATTGGTGCTTTTTGGGCCAGTGGACTTGGGTACAAAGGAATCCTTCCCTTACTTGGCGAAATTGATAGCCTTTTTAAAATGTTTAAATTGGTGGATCTATCCTTTCCGGGCCAAGGTTTACTCCATGGAAAACATGTGAGGACACTTTTAGAAAAGTATTTAGGTGATTTGTACTTTGAAGACCTTCCCATCAAACTTCGTCTCATCAGTTGTGATATATCCACTAGACAGGAAATTGTTTTATCGGAAGGAAAAGTACTCGATGCCGTGATGGCAAGTATTTCCATCCCTGGAGTTTTTGTTCCGCAACCACAAGAAAATGGAAAAACCTATGTTGATGGTGGGATTGTGAATCCGCTTCCCGTTTCCGCTCTCACCCAAGAAGGAATCCAAAAGATCATTGCCATCAATTCCATGCCTAGTTCCAAAGATGAAATGAAAACAAATAAAATGTTAAATTTGAATGTATTCGATATCATCGTGAACAGTTTGTATTCCCTTCAATACCGAATTGGAAAGTACAGTGCTCAAGAAGCAGATGTGTATTTAAACCCTATTTTACCCAATTCAAATTGGTTTGAGTTTTGGAGGAGTAAAGAATTCATTGAACTGGGAGAAACAGTTACTAGGAGTTCCCTTGAGGAAATCAAACAACTGTTTAGCGAAAAAACCTAATCTCTATCAGGAGAAAGGATCACGATATTAAATGGGTTCCTTTCGTTTTTTTCTGATTCAGATAATGTTTCTGAAAATCGTAAGGCACCTGTAATCACAGTTCCCGTAGTGAGGCCAGCAAAAATCCCTTCTTTCTCATAAAGATCTGCTTGCAAATGCAAAGCCTCATCTTTTGTGACATGAAAATAATGGTCAATGAGTTTGGGATCATAGACTGCTGGAAGTTTAATCCTTTCCCTTTCTTTTGGATTGTCTGTTTTTCCATATTCCATAAAGGGTGAGTTTTGTTTGCCAGCAATGATGACTTTTACCCTTCTGTCTTGTGACTTGAGGTAACGCCCAATCCCTGTGATGGCACCACCAGAACCAGGCGCTGAAATCACGGCTCCCACTTTTCCCTGTAAGTCCCGCCAAATTTCAGGTCCAGTCGTTTTGAAATGGAAATTCGGATTGGCTGGGTTTTCCAGTTCATCAGGAAGGTAACCACCTAACTTCTTTGCTTTTTCATCCGCAAGTTCTGTTAATTTAATTGGATCAGATGCATTGGTTACGGTAACATCCGCCCCATAACTTCTCAAAAGTTGAACCCTTTCCGGTGGAGTGGTAAGAGGTACTAAACAATACACAGGGTATCCTTTCACCTTTCCAATCCAAGTAAAACTAACTGAAGACGAACCCGCTCCTAAAAGGATGATAGGCATACCTTTTTTTAATTTCCCACGTTTTTCAGCGTCTAACACCATTGCTATGGCGGTTCGGTCTTTGGCAGAACCTGTTGGATTTAAAAATTCAGCCTTTAAGTAAAATTGTACTCCCGAATACTCAGAGCCAATTCGATTCAATCGAATGAGAGGTGTGTTGCCAATCAATTGTAAAACATTGTCTTTGATTGGTTTGGCAACTGAAAGTTCCTTTCCAAAGATGCCTTGTACATTATTTAGCGCCTGCAACAAACTGTTGCCAAAGTCATCAATGCCTTTGGAAATTGGATCGATCATTTATTTTACTTTTATTAATTCTACGTCGAAGATGAGTGTTGAATTTGCAGGAATGGGACCCATTTCCCTAGCACCATAACCGTACTGAGGTGGGATGGTGAGTTTGCGTTTCCCACCTTCTTTCATACCAAGAATTCCCCTTTCCCAACCTTGGATCACTCGGCCTTGACCCAATTGAAAACTAAACGGTTCCCCTCGGTCTAAGGAAGAATCAAAAACCTTTCCATTGGTCAATTTCCCTGTGTAGTGTACGAGAACAGTCGTTCCACGGATCGCTTCCTTGCCTAATCCTTGTTTGGTGTCCTGGATCAATAATTCATCAGCAGATACACTTGTTACAAACATCAAAAAACTGAGAGCCAAAAATAACTTCTTCATGGGGCTAATTATACACTCTTTCTGTACAACCAGGGAACTTCTTTTTGGTTCTTTTCTTCAAATTTTTGAATAAAATCTGCTTTTTGGAGGGTAAGTCCGATGTCATCTAAACCATTCAAAAGGCAATGTTTACGGAAAGCATCCACTTCAAATGGATATTTTTTTCCTTCCTCTGTAACCACAACTTGGTTTTCCAAATCAATTTCTAAATTGGCTCCCGGTTTTTTATCAATCACCTGGAAAATTTCTTCAATTTGCGATTCTGGTAAAACGATTGGTAACATTCCATTTTTGAAACAGTTATTGTAAAAGATATCCGCAAAAGAAGGGGATAAGATCGACCGAAAGCCGTAGTCTTCCAAGGCCCATGGTGCATGTTCTCTGGAAGAACCACATCCAAAATTGTCTCGAGTGACTAGGATATTGGCACCTTGGTATCTGGGAGCATTGAGAACGAAATCAGGATTTGGTTTTTGTCCTGCATCATCTAAGAACCTCCAATCATGGAACAAATGTTTTCCAAAACCAGACCTTTCGATTTTACGAAGGAATTGTTTCGGGATGATTTGGTCGGTATCTACGTTTGCTTTGTCAAGAAGGGCTGCGATCCCTTTTAATTTGGTAAATGCTTTCATCTTATTTCCACTCCCGAATGTCTACAAAATGTCCTTCAACGGCTACAGCTGCCGCCATGGCAGGTCCCACTAAATGAGTCCTTCCCCCTTTCCCTTGCCTTCCTTCAAAATTTCTGTTGGAAGTGGAGGCACAACGATCCCCTGGGGATAAAACGTCATCGTTCATGGCAAGGCACATGGAACAACCTGGGTTCCTCCATTGGAAACCAGCTTCTAGAAAAATTTGATCGAGGCCTTCGCTCTCTGCTTGGCGTTTCACTCGGCCTGAACCTGGCACTATGATTGCTTCCACGTCTTTACTGACTTTTTTCCCTTTTACGGTTTCTGCTACGACACGAAGGTCTTCAATCCTTGAATTGGTACACGATCCAATGAATACTTTATTTACTTTTACTTCGGAAAGTTTTTGGCCTGGTTTCAAATCCATATACGCAAGTGCCGATTCTGCTGATTTTTTTTGTACTGGATCGGAAAAATCATTGGGACTAGGTACTGTCGCTGTCACTGGAATCACTTGTCCAGGAGATGTACCCCAAGAAACCATTGGTGCAATGTCATTGGCGTTCAGTGTGACTGTTTTATCAAACTTGGCACCTGGGTCAGTGGCATAGGATTTCCATTTAGCAGCCGCTACTTCAAATGCCTCACCTTTCGGTGCATAATCACGACCTTTGATGTAGTTAATTGTTGTTTCATCCGGAGAGATAAGCCCTGCTCTGGCACCAGCTTCAATCGCCATATTACAAATCGTCATCCGCCCTTCCATACTGAGAGAACGAATCGCTTCTCCTGTGAATTCAATGACGTAACCAGTCGCTCCATCAGTTCCAATTTTTCCAATGATGGCAAGAACGATGTCTTTTGCAGAAACAAGAGGTGAAAGTTTTCCATCCACTCGGATTTCTAAGGTTTTCGGTTTCTTTTGGACAAGGGTTTGTGTGGCGAGCACATGTTCCACTTCAGATGTTCCAATTCCAAAGGCAAGGGCTCCAAAGGCACCATGGGTTGCCGTGTGAGAGTCACCACAAACGATCGTCATGCCAGGGTGCGTGAGACCAAGTTCTGGTGCCACAACATGGACGATTCCATTGTCAGGGTGGTTGATATCAAATAATGTAATTCCGTTCTCTTTGCAATTGTCCATTAACGTTTGCATTTGCAAAACGGAAATAGGATCCACAGACTTCCAATCTCTAGTCCTTGTGGATACGTTATGGTCCATGGTCGCAAAAGTAGCATCTGGACGTCTGACCTTTCGATTGGTTAGTTTTAAACTTTCAAAGGCCTGTGGGCTAGTCACTTCGTGGACGAGGTGGCGGTCAATGTAGATGAGACAGGTCCCATCTTCCTCGTGAACCAAATGGTCATTCCAAATCTTCTCAAACATGGTTTTCATAACTAGACTCCCCCACTTCCAGTCATAACTCGGACATGGGGGTCTGTGTCCAGGGAATTTGAAAAAATAGATTGATTCTTATGGAGTTTGGACAGTCGAGCCGTCTACATAACTGCCAGAGATACCAGAACAATGTGTGGCGGCAGTTCCTCCACCTCCACCGGTCAATGGGGCCGTATAGACACTGATAATGAAACCAACACTGGATTGGGTGACTTTACAAGAACCAACGACACCTGTTTCTGTACATTTGGAAGTCTGTTTGGTTCCTGATAGGCAACTTGTCAGATAACCGTAGTAGTTTTGGCAGACTCCACCACCGACATCACACGCAAATTTGAAAGTTTTTGTTGAACCACCATTCAACAAGTCAGTAAGGTCCGAATCAGATACAGTTTGCACCGCGGTTCCATCGGTAAGAACAGAGAGTGGATTTGTTGTTCCACTTTCCTTTTGGTACAGATACAAAAGATAACTTCCGGATTTTGTAAAACTAATGATCGTCTGGGGCGAATCAGTTTTTGTATATTCAGTTCCTTCTTTGGCAAGAGGAGCAATATTTAATTCCAATGGGCAACTTGTGGAGGTATAAACAGCTACTTTCGCATAACGTGAAAGTACGACACGTGTGCCAATTTGAGCGCCTTTGATTTGTAGGACAGCATAATAGGTATCACCAGCAAGTAAAAATGAAACAGATTGCGAACTTGTTGTGATCCCCGTGTAACCCGCCTTCAGTTGGGAACCGAGGCCTGCCACCGTACACCCATTTTCTCCCGTTTCCTTTGCTAAAAATAATGAAGTTGCCGTATCATTATTGGAAGTTTGTCCCGAACAAAAGGAAACAAGAATCGTAAATCCCAATAGGAAACTTCCAACCTTGAATTGATTCTTTCGTTGTAACATCTTAGTATCTCCCTCGAAATGTTAGGATGGTTTTCCCTATTTGGATTTCGTCCAAATGGTGTAACACTTTCGGACGTAATAATTTTCGGCCGTTTAAGTATACACCTGCCTCCGAGACACAATCAAACAATATATACTTCCCTTTTCGATTTTTTATCTTTGCGTGAAGACCGGAAACGCTTGGATCATGGAGGACAATGTGATTGGATTCAAAATTACCGATGGTCATTTCGTTCCATTGGAGTGGGACTGGTTCATACAATTGGTTCCCTTCACAAACTTGCAGGACTGCATAGGTATAGGAAGTTCCTGGTAAACTTTCCTTTTCTTTCGTTAGAAGGGCGATTTCTCTGTCTTTTGCAGCTTTCTCTAAGGTTTCACCATACATTCGGTCGTAAACGGCAAGTTCATCCTTTCGTTCAAATGTCTCTACTAGGGAAACTGGTTCCACGGGAAGGTTTGCCGTACGATTCGTTTGGGTCCTTTCATACCCACGAAGGTAATACAAAGCCGCCAAACAAAGTAAGATGAGAAATAAACTCACAGGAAAAAAAACCATGGGATCGGAAACGGTTCGGTAAATGGTTTGGAATGGTGTAATTTCGTATTGGAACTCAAAATTGATACCAGTGTTCGCAGAACTGACTGTTCCAATGACTACATTCTCTTTCCAGAGTGACAATTTCCAAGGAGAAACATATGTCAAAATCCAATCAGGATTTGTGGTTTCTTTTATGTCCCGGAATAAAGATTCAATACTTTCCTGTTTTGAAATGGAGTAATAATTTCCTTTCGCATAACTTACCAATTTATTCGCTTCAAGTGAGTTAGGTGAAAGAACTATGAGTTTTAAATTTTTCTCTCGGATCCGTTTGGCAAATTCAGGGATCTCAAAACGATCTGGCCATTCCTTTGAAAAACTGACTAAAAATACAATATGGTCTTCATTTGAACTGATCGCTGGAATCGACTCCACCAATCGTTCCCAATTGCGGATCGGAAATTGTGGAGCTGGTTCCTTCGGATATGGAAAGGAAACATCTAAAACTTGTGATCGGATTCGGTCGAAGATATGGAAGGAATTGTCTGATTGGATATGGAGTTTTGTTTGCCCACCACTTTGTTCCGAAATTTTGACGAGCTGGCTTGCAAGAGTGAGTAACCAACGCCTGTCTTCTGCATTTGTATAACTGGGAATAGACAAATACAAATACACAGGATTTTTTTCGGGATGCCGACTCCAATACAAATGATCAGTCAGCCTAGCTGTCTCGGACAGTTGTTCCGATAGCGTAAAATCATTTGCTTCATTTCTGCCATCGAAATGAATTCGGACTTTCACTTCTGGATAGGATTGTAAGTCAATGGAGCGGAGAGTGATCTGATTTTCGGCAAATAAAGGAAACCAAAAAAAGGGTACAAAAAGGAAAATCCAATTAGGAAAATAAAATCGAGGCTTCCTTAAGTTGTTTTCCATATTCTGAATTTGGCTCCAATTGTTGGTTTGAAATTGGAAGTGATTCAACAACTTCCCCTTCTTTCATTATCGTAACTTGGGATGCAAGACTTGCGACGATCCGAAGTTCATGGGTAATAAAAACAACGGTCATTCCTGATTTTGATAGGTTTACTACCGTTTCCAAGACAATTTTTTCGGAAAATGCATCCAAACCCGTTGTTGGTTCATCCAGAATCAATATTTCCGGGTGGCGAAGGAAGGCTAGGATGAGAAGGATCCTTTGTTTTTCTCCTCCTGAAAGATTCCTCGCATATTGTTTCCAATGCCCCCTCGGGATATAGAGTTGGTCGAAGTAAGAAAAAATTCGATCCAAAGAAAAGTCTCCTAAACCTGACAATCTGATAAAATCTAGGATTTGGCTTTCAATGGTTCGGTATGGATGGAACGCTAGGTTCGGGTTTTGTGGGACTAAAAAAAGTTTTTCTTTTGCCTGATCAATGTGCGAAAGCACATCCAAACCAAGTATGGAAAATGTATCGTAAGTTAACTTGGTACCTTCCGGTAAAATTCCAAAACAGGCCATGGCAAAAGTAGACTTTCCCGAACCTGATTCACCGATAATCCCATGAATGTTGCCTTTTTGAATTTCTAAGTTGATGTTTTTCCATATGAAACGACCATTTAATGTTTGTAAGGTGGCGTTTCGAATTTGGATGATGGGCACCTCAGTCAAGGCCAAATAAATCCTTTTCGATGATACTGCAGAGTATATGTCCAATGAGGATATGGGATTCTTGTATCCTTGCTGTGACATTCGATGGGACAATGATCTCCACATCGGCTTTCCCTTTTAATTTGCCACCGTCGCCACCAAGCAGTAATACTACCTTCATTCCATTTTTTTTGGCCTCTTCTACTGCCAAAATGATATTTTTGGAATTCCCCGATGTGGTAAGACCCACAAACACATCTTTGGGTTTGCCAAAGGCTTCGAGTTGCCTTTGGAATAAATATTCATATCCATAATCATTGGAACATGCAGTGAGAACCGCCTGGTCACTGTTCAATGCGATCGCAGGAATGGCTTTCCTTTCATTTCCTGATTTATAACGAATGACAAGTTCTGCCGCAATGTGTGAAGCATCACAACTTGATCCTCCATTCCCAGCAAAGTATAAAATTCCATCTGCTTTCAGTGATGTAACCAGGATCTTTCCTGCCTGTGAAATGTTTGGAAGAAGAGTTAGTAGAAGTTGTTCCTTCACTCGAATGGATTCTTCGATATGGGACTGAATTAATTGACTATGCTCCATGTTCTATTTCCTTTTCTCTTCTTTCTCGTATTAAATTGATCTTATTTCCAAATTCTTTTATGGCGTTCCCAAAACCATAAAGATTTTTGGTTTTGGAATGAGGATTGGTATCATTTTGATTGCCTAAATTCAGATAAAATAATTCATCTCGGACGAGTCGTTTTTGTCTTTCCGTTGCCACTTTGATAAAAAACTCTTTGCACTCTTCGCCAATCGCAAGCATCACAAGTGCCATAGAATTGGGAGAGATTTGTAATAAAAGTTGTTCTTGCCAAAATCGTTCCCAACCGAGGACAATCCTCCAGTCTTCCTTGGGAGAGTCTGTTTCTAAAAATAAATCGGATCTCGGTATGGCTTGTAAGTCTAAAAAATCATCTAAATTTCGAATTTCTTTGTTTAGATTTTGATTTAACAATCCTTCATCCACAAACAAAACTCCTGCCCATTTGCCATCTTTGTTTTTATACAAATGGTTATCCGTGACAAGAATGATTGCAAAATCTTCTCCTTCGATGCGAAAGAGTTTTTCGTTTGTTTTCGTCAAACGAAACTTTTTTGTTTCAATCACAACACCAGATGAGATTTGTTTGGTGGGGAGTTTTTTTTTCCAGTTTTCTGAAGCGGTCGCCCATTCCATGGCAAAGGATTTGGGTTCTTTTTTCCTTTTCGATGGATCCAACTCTTTGTTGTTTTGGCCCTTGGAGAAAAAAGAAATCAGTTTTTTTATAAAACCTGGTTTCGACTGGGATTTATTTTTTGCCATAGTCTTTTCTGATATTGGAAGGTCTTTCCAATTTTAAGTTGTCTAATTCATAAAGTTTTGCATATTTTAGATAAGTAGAAAATGAAGAAGCTAAGGCAATCCAAAGTCCAGGGATTCCATCCAAAAACCCAAATTTAAATAAATAGATCTCCAAAAATTTTCCAAATGGTTTCACTATCGTTTTAAATAAAGAAAACCTTTCGCCTTTCGCATAACGAGTGTACGCAACAATACTAGAAAATTGATTGATGGTAGTGATTTGGTGGCTGAAGTCACTAAAGCTATAATGCAAAATATCACCTCTCATCACTTTTCCAATGGATCCCGATTTTAGTTCAATGAAGTCATGTGGGTTTTCACCGATCCAACTTGCATTTTCTTTTTTGAACAACCTGAAACGCCGTTGGGGATACCAACCGCTAAAACGAATCCAACGACCTAAATGAAACGTGAGTCTTGCAATTTTATACCCATCACATTTGACTTCTTCTGCTTCCAAAAAGGTAGAGATGGATTGTTGCAATACATCGTTTGCTCTTTCATCGGCATCTAGAGAAAGGATCCAATCATTTTGGCAAAACGAGATGGCTTTGTTTTTTTGTTCAACATGGCCAGGGAATGGCGCTTCAAAAAAACGAACCTTGGAAAAGGATGTAGCAATTTCTTTTGTTCGGTCTGTACTCAAAGAGTCTAGGACGATGATTTCATCTGCAATGGATTCTACCGATCGGATACAATCCCCAATATTTTTCTCTTCATTGAAGGTGATGATGGCCACCGACAATTTTCTTTTTCTCTTGCCATCCATAGGAGTTAAAACCTATTCTTGGAACCAAATATGATTGGGAAAGAAACATTTCATACGTTTTCCTTTGTTTTTCTTGCGGTTTTTTTTGTTGTCTCACCTTTTTCCATCAGTCTTAGCCAAATCTCTGGTGGCCTCTCCCTATTCTTTTTATTCCTAGACCAGATCCAAAAAAGAAAATTTCCAAGTTTTCCTTTGGCACTCATTTTTTGGGTGGGATTGTATCTGAGTTTTTTACTCTCACCTCTTTTCCATTATGAAAGCTTTCACTGGAAGCAGAATATCGTTAAATCAGAATTTGGTGATATTTGGATGGGGTTTTTATTACTGCACCAAAACTACCTAAACAATCCAGAGAAAAAGAAACTGAAGTTTTATGTGATCTTAGGTGGTATGTTTCTCATCCTTTCTGGAGTGGTATCCTTAGTAACACATTACCGTTTGGCTCCTTTTGTGATGGATGGGTTTCGTTATGTGGAAGGAAAAAGGCTCCCCCATCTTCTCACCGAGTACCATGGGATTTCTTTTTACCTACCAATTGGTTTCCAAAGTACCCACCTCACTTATGGCGGTCTTTTGGCAGTTTATTTACCTTCTATCTTTGCAACAACGTTTCGACTATTACAAAGGAAGGTGGGTTTCAGAAAACATTTTCTTCTCTTAGTTGGAAATTTGATCCTTTCTGGTTTGGGTTTGGTATTATTATTTTTAAACCAAAGTAGGTCCATTTGGATCGGATTTATATTAGGAATGATTCTTCTCATTCACAAATGGAAAACATCCTTTAAAAGATTCATCCCTTGGATCCTCGTTGGATTTTTTTTCATTTTATCCATATTGATTCTCTTTTATCACACCAATTGGATATTCCAAAGAGCGATTGATGATGTTTTCGCTAAACGTTCGTTAGAGAACCAAAGGATCTGGATCCACAAAATGAATTTTTCCATCCTAAAAGAACATTTTGGACTTGGGATCGGTTCCGGGAATTACGAATCATCTTTTATCGATTTTGCCATACCGATTGTCGATTCCATTCCCGAATTGTATTATGATTTGTCGATCACTCCCAAATCCCATGCACATTTTGATTTTTTACATGGAGTGCTTTTGGGTGGGGTCGTGGCATTCTTTTTCTCAATTGGATTTTTATGGTCCATTACAAGAAATCTAGATGGGGTCAAACGCCATTTCTCATTTTACCTTGGAATTTTTGTGATCCTCATAGCCGGTAGTTTCCAATGTTATCTGTTAGACGACGAAGTTTTACTTCCTTTTATGGGTCTTTTGGCTATAATGCCGAAAGGAAAATTGGATTTATCTTTATTGTCTCAAAATCTGATAGGTTTCTTTAGGAAGGATGGTTTTGGGACCAATCAGTTTCGAATTGTACCCATTAGCTTTGGGATACTCATTTTTTGGATCAGTTTGAGTCTTACAACTACCTACCTTTGGAGTCGCACGGAAAACAGAGACTTAAGCCTTCATAGGACAAGGACGAAGGACAATTTTCCAAGCCCTGATTCGCAAATGTCTATCAATGCCAAAACGCCTATCCCACTATCGGTTTCCACAAAGGAATTGTATTTTAAACTTTCAGGTTGTTTGGATAAAGAAATGAATTTTAAGAGCAATGCAAAACCAAGACAAAATCCAATCCGACTGGCAATCCTTTGGGACGAAGAGTATCGTTCCCAATTGCCCCAATCGATTACGATTGAGATTCGCAAACGAGAAAGTTTTGACCAAGACAAAGAATACCGTGTGCAAGCAGAATCGGTAGTACAAAGGTTCACCCTCCCGCTCAAAGAGAAAGACCATCTGATTGAAGTGGACCCCCGTGAATGGGAAAGTCCAACACCTGAATTTATCGATTTTGGATTTTTGTACACTTGGAAATCGGAAACACCTCACTTACCTAGAATACAGATTCGAGGCAATTGCGATTGAATGGATGAGGAAAGCAATGTGAGGCAAGAAGTGAAGCACTGATGGTTTGCGTTTGGTTTGAAATAGAGCGTCCGCGGGGTCAAAAGAAAAGAGATGTTGATTTGCGTTTGGTTTGAAAAAGAGCGTCCGCGGGAATCGCTTCGATCTTCGGCCATCCTGGCCTTTCGATCTCAGCCCGTCTTGCTCGTCACCTCAGGCTTCCTGCCTTCGGAAAAAACGCTTCACGCTCTCTATGGGTCGCTACGTTTTTTTTGACTCGCAATCGTTCGATTCATACCTGGAGCGGGAATCGAACCCGCACGGGATTACTCCCACAGGATTTTAAGTCCTGTGTGTCTACCAGTTCCACCATCCAGGCGTATGTTGTAAGACTAGGCGTCGGCCGGATTCGAACCGGCGGTCAAGCTTTTGCAGAGCCATGCCTTACCACTTGGCCACGACGCCAATCGTGACTTTGGATAGGCTAAAATAGGAAGGCTTGGTGTCAAATGGAAACTGAATTCACTTTTCATCGGTTTGTAACATTTCTTCCAAAAATGAAATTGCTTGCTTTATTTTTCCAAAGTGCAGTGCAATTATGATGCTCCAAAGATTTGTTTTTGTAACAATTTTATCATTTTCGTTCCATTCCTTACTTGCAGACACCGTAAAAGTCAAAGCCACAAAGGAAGTATTGGAAAACGTCAAAACTTCCTCTCCTACCGCCAATTACGTTTTGGTTGAATCAAGTGATGGCACCAAACAAGCGTTTAAGAAAAATGCTGTGGAAGTAACACCACTTCCAATCCAATGGGAAACGCCAAAAGAAGCAGAAAAACCTGGATTCTTTTCTGGTTTATTTACCTCGAAGGAAAAAACGGAAGGATCAAACACTGCCGATGCGAGTACTACAGCCGACAAAGAACAAACAAAAGCAGAAGAGGAAAACAAAGGATTTTTTGCAAAACGCCTTCCCGAAATCACAATGGGTGGAATGGCACTCTTGTGGATCCTACTCCCTTAAACGGAAGTAGGCAATTTCAGTTTTTTGTTTTGACCTTTTAAAGGAAAATCCCCTATTCCCATTCGATGGTGCCAGGGGGTTTGTGAGTTAGGTCATACATCACAAGAGAAATTTGTGGGAGGTCCAAAAGTTCTTTTGTGATCTTTGCTAAAATCGAACGGTTCATTTGGTAGAAATTAGCCGTCATTGCTTCCGTTGATTCCACAGGTCTCAGTACCACACCATAAGAATTTTCACGTAAACCCACAGGAACAAGGACAACTGGCATCTGCCAAATTTCGTTATGGATCAATTCGTCATAGAGTATCTGATTCACAATCGCGTCTGCTTCCCTTAAGATATCCGCATGGGCTTTATCTAAGGTTAACTTTGTATAAAAGAATTCCTTTTCAAAATGTGGAATCCCAGGTGCAAGTACCACTCGGTTGATTTCTTTACGAGTATTGGTAATCTCTACAGACAATTCATCTAATTCCTTCCAATCGGAAGTAAAATCATTCAAAACAGCACAATGGGCATAACTCCTTTGGTCTCCTTGCACACCCACCGATAGGATGGGTAACATTTGGATTTCCGCTTTTGGTAATTTTTCCTTCCAAATGCTAAAATCAATTTTTGGAGGATTCGTTTTCGGACTTGCAATCATTCGTACAACAAGCCCAGGACCTGGGAAAGGATGGCGTTCAATCCATCGTTCAGGAAGTCCTAACTTCCTTCCTAAATCTCGTACTTCATCCTTATACAAATCAGCAATTGGTTCGACAATTTTTCCTTCGCGGATTAATGCCTCGATTTGAGGCACTCGGTTGTGATGGGTTTTGATTTTGTGGGAATGTTTGGTTCCACCAGACTCAATTGTATCTGGGTAAATGGTTCCTTGACCAAGTAACCAATGTTCGGCGTCTAGTCCTAGAGACGTAGTAGCCTTACCTTGCGCTTCCAAAAACAAGTCTCCGACAATCCTTCTTTTTTTCTCTGGTTCAAATTCATTTTGTAAGTGTTTGTAAAAAACTTCACTTTCATCCCAAATGGTGAGGTCAAAACCCACATGGTGTAAGTTGTCCATCAGGTCTTTTACTTCATTTTTACGCATAAACCCTGTATCAACGAGTAAACCTTTCACTCGGTCTTTTCCAAGTGCTTTCGCGAGGAGTAAGTAAGCAACAGAGGAGTCCACTCCTCCCGATACAAGTAAAAATACATTTTTCCCTTCTGGTACTTTTTTTTGTAAGGTTTGGATCTGCTCTTCTAGGAATTGCGAGATACTCCAAGAACTGGATGCCCCGCATAACTCAACAAAGTTTCTAAGTAAAATTTCTCCCTCTTCGGAATGAGTCACTTCTGGGTGGAATTGGATTCCAAATAGTTTTTTTGAGGGATGGGAAACGAACGCATAACGACAATGATCCGACTTTGCAATGACTTGGAAGTCACTTGGCAAACGAACCACTTCATCTCCATGGCTCATCCAAACCTTTGTTTTCAAAGAAAGTGTCTGTGATAAGGGTGAGTTGGGATTTTGAATTTCAAGGATGGCAGGCCCATATTCTTTGGTATTGGCGGAAACCACTTCTCCACCTAATGTTTTCATCATGAGTTGGTGCCCGTAACAAATCCCGAGGATGGGAACAGCGATTTCAAAAAATCCATTTGGTAAGAGAGGGGCTCCTGATTCATACACACTACTAGGCCCACCAGATAAGATGATCCCTGCATAGGATTCATAAAGAGACAGTGGTTCTTCGTTCGAAAGGATTTCTGTATAAGCTCCTAACCGACGAATCCGGGAAGCGATCAGGTGTGCGTATTGGCCACCGAAATCAATGACTGCGATTTTTTTATCACTTTTCATGGGATGGTTCCAAAATATTTTTGTTAATGTCGGGGTAAACAAATGTCGGAAAAAAAATCAGAATCTTCTTACGAGGACAAACAAGACCATATCCCGTCCTGGTCGACACCTCCCATTGAATGGTTTGCGAATGTCTATTCTGGCAAAGAATACAATATCGAGTTCACCATCCCTGAATTCACAGCGGTTTGCCCAAAAACGGGCCTACCAGACTTTGGAACCATTTACATTGAATACATCCCGAGAGACAAATGTGTCGAATTAAAGTCCCTCAAGGAATACATGATGGCTTACCGCAACGTTGGGATTTTCCACGAAAACGTAGTCAATAAGATCCTAGAGGATTTTGTAAAAGCGGTGGATCCCATCTATGCCAAAGTGATTGGTGATTACAATGTGCGTGGTGGAGTAAAAACTGTTGTGAAACGAGAGTACAAAGCCTAAATGGAAAACTTAATTGGGTATGTGGCAGCTTTTTTAACCACTGTTTCTTTTTTACCCCAAGTCCTACGTGTGGTAATGACAAAACAAACTAGAGACATCAGCCGGAATATGTACCTTCTGTTCTTTCTGGGTGTGGTCTTGTGGTTCGTTTATGGGATCTTAAAATCAGATTTTCCGATCATCCTCGCCAATGTAGTCACTTTATTTTTTGTCACCATCATCTTATATTATAAACTCACAGAAGGAAAACAGACATGAGAAAGGCTTATGTAGATAAAGACAATTGTACTTCTTGCAACCAATGCGCTGATAATTTACCAAAATACTTTATGATGGATGAAGATGATTTGTCCCAAACCCATCTTGATGGTACCTCGATCAATGATGCTATGATTCCAGAGGAAGATACAAAAAGGGTGCAAAAGGAAATGGATGAATGCCCAGGGGAATGCATCCATTGGAAAAAACACTGATCCTAGGATTAACGGTTCATCCATTTGCTAAATGTTTGCAATTTTTCTTCTAAAAAATCGACATCTTCTATTCGGCTAACAAGGTAGATTTGGTTCTCAAAACCATGGCAGTGTTTTTCATTCGCATTCCATATTGATTTTTTTCCAAGCAAATACGTTGGTAATACAGAAACACCTCTGCCAAATTCCAAGGCGGTTCTGATATCGTGAAGGTTCGGTAAAACAGAATATTCTTTTAACTTTGGTCGAGAATCAAAGTTCACTTTCCATAACCTGCGAACAATAGCAAAATCCTCACTGTAGACAAACCAATGTTGGTTTTCCATCCATGTTTGGATCACTTCGATTTTGGGTTTTGTTTGCCCGCGAAATGGAAAATCTCCCTGCAAACTTACGGATTTCGATGTAACAAAAACAAATTTTTCCTTATATAATTCTTCCAATAGAATACCAGGAACATTTAACTTTTGGTTACTGATCACAATATCAATTTCCTTTTTTTCCAATGCATCCAAAAGATCAGGAGGATGACCATACTGAACTTGAAATCCTTCTCCGGATTTGGAGAGATTAGGCAAAATAGTTTCTAAAAAGAACTCCCTTGCAGAACCTACTTTGAGCTTTCGGATCAACTCTTTTGGTTTTAATTGCCCTTCTATTTTTTGTAATTCTTCCATCGGTCCAGCCAATTGGACATACAATCGTTTGGCGGCTTCGGTTGGGACCAAATCTCGTGAAGTTCGACGAAACAATACCTCCTTTCTATGCCTCTCCAAAGACTGTAGGTGCAAACTGAGCGCCGGTTGGGACAAACCAAGGATTTTACCTGCCTTGGTTAAATTCCTCTCCCGATAGATACAATAAAAACTTTGGTACAATTCAATCGGATTCATTTTGGTATTAATATTTTAATGTCTTTGTATTAACACCATCATTATTCTAATGGCGTGGAATCCTTGTCTAAAAAACCGATAGGAAAACAATTTTCCTATCGCAAGATGATGAATCTGCAGTCAAAACGAGGATCGAATGAAAAAAGTATTAATTGTATTAACAAGCCATGGAGAAAAAGGGAATGCTGGTTCCACCGGTTACCATTTGGGTGAAGTAGCCCACCCATGGAAGGTCTTACATGATGCAGGTGTGGAAATGGACTTGGTCAGTCCCAAAGGTGGAGAACCCCCTGTTGATGGATTTGATTTGGAAGACAGTGCCAACAAAGAATTTTGGAACCACCCTGTGTACAAGGAAAAACGAATCCACACCAAGACTCCAAAACAAATCCAAGCGAGTGAATACTCTGCGATTTACTTTGCCGGTGGACATGGTACGATGTGGGACTTTCCCAACAATGAAGAACTCCAAAACCTTACCCGAACCATTTATGAATCTGGTGGGATTGTAGGAGCCGTTTGCCATGGACCTTCGGCACTCATCAACGTCACTTTGTCCAATGGTGCCAAACTCATTGCCGGAAAACGAGTGAATGGATTTTCGAATGAAGAAGAAAAGATTGTCAAACTAGAAGGTGTGGTTCCTTTTCTTTTGGAAGACAAATTGATTGCGGCTGGTGGAAAGTATTTCAAATCAGCACCTTGGAACTCTCACGTGGAAGTAGACGAACGGATTGTAACAGGACAAAATCCGCAGTCAGCAAAGGCTGTGGGCGAAGCAATTCTTAGTCTTTTAAAAAAATAAGAGACTCTCGGATAAGCCGAATCCTATCCAAGGCAAATCAGGGTTTCGTAGGTAAACGAGACCCTGTTTCTTTTTTCCCTTTCAGACCTAAGATTGATTTTACGATACCAAATACATCTTTTACCGATTCAAACTTATGTTTGTTTCCCGTCGGGTCATACACAAATCCAATTGTTTTCATCTCAGGGTTTTCATTCCAATACCCATGGCCATGGATTTTCGTTGGAGATTTGGAAAACACCTCTCCTTTTCTGGTCCCACTAAAAAACATTGGTTGTTTTGTCCGAAAGAGACCTAGGGTTGTAGGATGGATTTGAGACGAAAGCGCATTGTCATTGTTTGCTGGTAGCCACTCTGCTCCAGGACATTGGGTTTCAATTTCCGATACAATGGATTGGATGCTTTCATTGCCAATGCGAACATTGGCAGCTGGTAAAAGAATCGTTGTACCACCTGCAGATTTAAATGTCAATTGGTAGGTTCTTGTCTCCTCATTGATGAATCCTTTGTTTTTTAATACCACATTGGGGGAACAAACAACCTCTGCGGAAGCAAATCCGTGATCCGAAACAATGAGGATAGCGGGACCATTTGGGGAAAATGCCCCAACGGAAGTTAGAAACTGAGAAATGGCAAGGTCTAGTTCTAAAAGTCGACTGAGGGCTTTTTCCGATCCAGGTCCATACCCGTGGTGGTTGGAATCCAAATCGGTTGTGTAAACAAACATAAGATCCGGTTTTTTCTTTTGGAATAACCAAGTGGCAGTTTTTAATTTCACTTCGTCCTTTGTGACATCGTTTAAGGGAGTTCCCACCGCTAGTTCCGCTTCTTTGTGTAATCCTTTCGAAGATAACACTCGGAGCAGTTTATCGTCTTCTGGGATTTTTTTTCGCCAGTATTGGGGAAGGTTCCAATCGATATCTGCCCCCACAGTGACAGGCCAAAATACGTTAGCAGTGGTTTTGTGATTTTTTTTTGCCAAATCCCAAAGTGTAGGCACACTGATATCTTCTGCATACCACATCCATCCCCCATCATTTTTTTCAAATGGGTCAGATAAGGTATTGTTATAAATTCCATGTTCTGCCGGATCCAATCCAGTTACCATCGAAGTATGTGCGGGATACGTGACAGATGGATTCACTGTTTTGATCTCAGACACTCCATACGTTTGAAAGAGATTGGCTAATTTTGGAAAGTAAACATGGTATTTCGGATCAGATATGTAATGAGCAGGGAACCCATCTACTGACAAAACAATCATCTGCCGAACTTTGGACTTCTGGCTGTGAGATTTTTTTTTCACAGGGATTTTCGATTTACCTTCAATCGAATGAAACGCAAATACCAGTAAAAAAAAACTTAAAACGAAAACTGGAAGTTTCCATTCGCATAAACCTTGTTTAGCGAAAAAATTAATATTCTTGTTCTGATCGAGTGGAGCCAAGGAGTTCATCCGGAATGTCCTCAATGCTATCTCCAATTTGGATGGCAAGGCGGTTACCCACACGACCTGGTGTGGCCTTAAACTTACTACGATCCCCAACTTTTACCATTAGATCGGTTTTAATTGGAGTGTTCTCCAATTTGATCACATCCCCAACATGTAAATTCATAAGATCATTCAACGAGATGTCCACACTTCCCACTTCCGAGATAAGAGGGATTTTCACTTGGTCGAGACGTTCTTGGATGACGGCTCTGTTTTCATCCACTTCACCTTTTCGAATCAAGGAATACCAATACTGGGCAGAAAGTTTATTGATGATAGGTTCAATGGTGATGTAAGGGATACAAAGGTTTGTCATCCCCTCCACTTCCCCTACCTTTGTTTCAAGGGTAATTAATACCACCATGTCATTTGGAGGCACTACTTGCGCAAACTGAGGGTTTGTTTCGATGTTTCCAAGCCTAGGACGTAAGTCAATTACAGTGGACCATGACTCTCGTAAGTTTCCAAGGATCCTAACAATAATCCCTTCCATAACCGACAACTCGATATCAGAAAGTTCCCGGTTCACCTTGGAAGATTCCCCTTTACCACCAAACAAACGATCAATGATGGTAAACGAAATAGAAGGGTCAATTTCCAAAATCGCAGACCCACGGAGAGGGTCCATATTGATCACGGCAAGAGTGGTGGGATTCGGAATGGATCGGATGAACTCTTCATAAGTCAACTGGTCAACGGAAGCCACGTGCACCACAACAAGGGCTCGCAGCTGTGCCGAAAGGCCAGTGGTTGCCAAACGAGCAAATGTTTCATGCATCATTTGGAGTGTGCGGATTTGGTCTTTTGAAAATTTATCTGGCCGTTTGAAGTCGTAAATTTTGACTTTCTTTTGTTCCCCAACGGACGAGTATTCATCCTCCGAAACTTCTCCCGAGGAGATGGCATTTAGCAGGGCATCAATTTCGTCTTGGGAAAGGATTTCCGTCATTTTTTTACCTTTACGAGTAAGTTTTTAATTTGCCAAAATCCAACACGGCTTCCTTCTTCTTGTCGCAAGGTGTATATATATTCGTACCTTGTTTTGAACCGACCCATCATTCTTTCTACATAAACCTGGACCCTAGCATCCCGTTTGGATGGATAGTCCACACTCATCACCTTAAAGTATTTTAAAGCACCAGACGGCGACTCCGTCAAATACTCTTTGAAATCTTCAATGATGGTTTCTCTCTCACCTACATTCGCTTCCGCATAGGCACTGCTATAACGATCATAAGCTAAGATATATTCCGAAAAATCGATCCATTTAAAATGGTATTCCCATCTTTTTTTCATTTCAGCCCCAAGGAATAAAAAGATAATCTCCTCTGGAGAGAGACCTCCATTTTCCGAGATTTGGCGAGAAACGGAATCCTTTCGGACTTGTTTCGAATTTTGAAATAAAAATCCAACTGTATTTTGAGATCTTAAAAAAGCAGATTTGTCTTCTGTATAATTAGGATAAAAGTAGCCGGTAATATAAAATTTTTGATCAGGTAAAAACTGATAATACTCATCTAAGTAAATCGTTTTTGAAAAGGATTCATTTCGGTGTAAGCTAATTTCTTTATTTTCATCGCCTACCAAATTGACGATTGTAGTGCGTCGTTTTAAAATAGGATCTGGAAAATCAGGATCTTCGATAGGCGTGAGGATCCGATCATTTTCGTCTTTGACAATGATTTGAAAGGAATAACGAAAATCAAAGGATGGGAAAATTCGAACCACTTCTTTTCCAGTATTGGTTACGGTGAAAGTGAGAGGTATCCTTTCCCCAGCTTCATAACTGCGTTTGGTCAAATTGAGGATGATTTTGGATTGGAGAGCGACAAAATTATCAACCCGTTCCCCCCTAGCGTCTCTATCGGGAAACGCCAAAAGGGTCTTAGAAACTAAGATTCCCAGTAGAATGTAGGTTTGGAGGGAGCGCATTCACTATTCAATTTCGGCAAAGAGACAAATTTCCGAAAGAAAATTTAGAGGAATTTGAAACTTAGATAACCTGGCGGTCAACCTGCTCCGAGTTTTGCTTCGGCTAGGATGTAATCAGCGATTCGGATGAGGCGTGTCATCACGGAACTTAGTTTTTTGTATTGGTAATAGTTTTCCCTTTGTTTGTCTAAATGGGGTTCCACAAGGGCTACTGTTTTGGACGCCAACTTTAAGTTTTTGATTTCGTTGTCTGTCACCCCGTAGAGGTTTGCTTCCGAGACAAACCGGTTGAGTTCCTTTACCAAACTTTCATCTGTAAGGTCTTGGATTTCAAAAACCTTTTCGATTTTTAAAATGAAATCGGTGAGGGTCCTCTTGATTTTTGCCTCTTCTTCGGTGGGTCTTTTTTTGGATGTGATTTGGTTGAGTGTTTCATACCGATCGAGAGCGGTCTCATACAAATGGTTCATTTTCGATTTTTGCCCCAAAATGAAACTGATGAAACTCAAGAGCCCCACAAAGGTATCGGGATAACGATTGATCCCACCAATTTCATCCAAGGCATTGGCAAAGGCTTCTTCATTATGTGGAACTGTCATAATAAACTTTAACACAGGTTCTACGGAAGAACCTGATGTATATTTTTGTATGACTTCTATGCCTTCTAAGTAGTTCATTATCGTTTATCGATGACGAGAACCTTACGGATCGTTGTCTGTAAATTACCCTTTTCAATGATTCGGTCAAGTACATCATAACCAGTGATCAAAAAACCAAACACTGTGTGAAGTCCGTCGAGATGAGGGGTATCCACTTGGTTGATGAAAAACTGGGAACCATTTGTATTGGGTCCTGCATTTGCCATGGCCAGGGCTCCACGTGTTGCTTTTTTACTTGGTAAAACTTCATTGAATCGATAACCAACTCGGTAAAGCACTTCAAGAACGGGAAGTTCCATCGCTTCTTGGTAGGCTTTCTCTACTTCCGTTCTTTTTTCTTCGAATTCTTGTCGCGATTTGATATTAAATTCAGATAAAACAGCCCTTTGCAATTGGGATTGGTATTCGGGTGCATCTTTGATTTTACGTTTATCCAAACCAAGTGCTTTGCCGTTGATTTCATCTTCAAATTGAAAGCCAGGTCCACCAGTTCCATCCCCTCTTGGGCAACCACCTTGGGCCATAAAATTTTCGATCACCCGATGGAATTTTAAACCATCGTAAAACGGCCGTCTTTCGGAACCTTTTTCTGATCGAAAGTCCTTTTCGCCTTGGGCAAGATCAATAAAGTTTTGAACCGTTTTTGGAGCTGCTTGGTCATAGAGTTCGAGGACAAGATCCCCTTGGGTGGTTTGGATGACTGCATAAATTGCTGGTTTTTCAGGGAGTTTAACAGACGTTTGGTCGGCCCGTTTTACCAATACCTTGGATGGTGCATAGGTTGTTGGCTCGTAGGTGATTTTTTTAAAGGTTTGGTCACTACAAAAAGCAGTTTGGCTAAAAAGAATCAAACTGATGGCAAGATGTTTGATTGATTGGTATGTGACTCGTTTCATATTTATTTTTTACCTTTGGATTCTAGAGATTTTAATTTTTTGGTCAATTCGTTTAACTTGGTTTTCGCTTTTTTGATTTGTTCCTTTTGGCGAGAAAGTGCAGTTCCCCCATACACATCTTTTTTATCACAAGAAGTTTCGAGTGAAATCGCAGCTTCATAACCTGGGTCAGTTAGAACGGCATGGATTTGTCCACGTTCCCCACTTGGGATCGTAAAAAGATCATAACTTTTTAGTGTACAATGTTTTACAAGTTCCCCCACAATTTCATGCGCGGATCGGAAAGGAATTCCTTTGGCACTCACAAGCCAATCTGCAAGGTCTGTGGCTGTGGAAAAACCATTCCGCAAACTCCTCGTTGCATTTTCTGGAAAAATTTGAATCCCCTCTACCATATCGCGGATCCCTTCCGTACAAATTTTGATTTGTTTCACTGTATCAAAGAGAGGGATTTTATCTTCTTGGAAGTCCCTGTTATAGGAAAGTGGTGTTCCTTTTAACATCACTAACAGGTGAGTGAGATTTCCTATCACACGCCCTGCTTTGCCCCGAATGAGTTCTGCCACATCTGGATTTTTTTTCTGAGGCATAATGGAAGAACCGGTTGTTAGGTGGTCTGGCAATTTAAAATAACTAAATTCTTGTGAAGTGTACAAAATGATTTCTTCACAAAACCTGGAAATATGAACCATAAATTGGGAGGAAACAAATAAAAATTTAAAAATATGATCCCTTTGGCTTACTGCATCTATTGAATTTTCAGATAGCCGACTTAAACCCAAATCCTTTCTTAAAAACTCACGATCTGTTTGGTAATTGACTCCAGCAAGGGCACCAGAACCTAACACGAGTTCATTAGCCCTTTCGTATGCTGAAAAAAAATCTTCAAAGTCACGGACATTGGCCCAAAAATGGGACAAAAAATAATGAGATGCACGAATGGGTTGGGCAATTTGTAAATGTGTGTAACCTGGGATGATGGTTTTTGTGTGGGAATCTGCTTTTTTCACCCAAACCGTTAGCAAATCAAATAGTAAAACTAAAATAGAATGGATCTCGGCCTTAATGTAAAGTCTTACATCTTGAGACACTTGGTCATTTCGGCTTCGTCCGGTGTGGAGTTTTTTCCCCAAATCTCCAAGAAGCTCTGTTAGGCGAGACTCAATCGACATATGGATGTCTTCGTTTTCAATTTTGAATTCAAATTTACCAGAATCGATTTCCTTTTTGATTTGAATGAGACCTGTTTCAATTTTACGTTGTTCTGATTCTGAAAGAATCCCGATCCGTTTTAACATGCGGGAGTGAGAAATTGATCCTTCAATATCATGCGCATACAATTCTTTATCAAAACTGATTGATTCCCCAATCCGAATCATAAGGGAAGAAGGTGCCGCATCAAAACGACCACCCCATAATTTTTTTTCTTTCATTCCGATTCCTCACTGAACTGATTTGCCCAGTTTTTCAAAACTTCTTTGTCCACCTCGGACAATTGGGAACTTGGATGCAAAAGTTGGTAATCTTTAGGAGGCATTTCTCCTTCATCCACTTGTTCCCAAACTTCATAAATTTTTTTTCTTTGTTTTCTTTCTGCCAAACTTCCAAAATCGGAAAAGTTTAACTCTTCCCTTCCTTCGGTCACATGGTTTGTCACCAAATAAGAAATGGGAAAGATATAGGAATAAAGAGGCCAAACCGTTTCATTGGAATGGCAATCATAACAACTTCGTTTTAAAATCGTTTTGACTTCATTTGGAGCATCGATCTCTGCCGTGACAGGTGGATTCTCGCGTGGTACTGGGAATAATTGGAAGAATAGAAAAACGGAGAAAAGAAGGTAAAAAATTCGTTTCATACAAGACAGGTTCTTTTTCCTATCCCTTGATTCAAAGTATTATTTTTCTTGCCTTTAGGCGGTTGGAACGGTCTACTTTCCTAGAGGTTCCCATTGGATACCATTTTCGCTAACACACCTTATCTTTGGATTTTGATTGGAATTGTCCTATTATTTTCAGAATTTCTTTTGCCTGGGACCTTTGTGATGTTTTTAGGGATCGGTGCTATCTTTACCGGTATCCTTTCGCGGCTCGTTCCCATGGAATTTTATACGGAAGTGATCGTTTGGGTGGTCGCAAGTTTTGTTTCTATTGTACTTGGTGGTTCTCTCATCAAAAAATTTTTTAAATCAGAATCAAGTGTGGATCCTTTCATCAAGGAAGATTACCTCAATCAAATCGTCCCTGTGGAGATTGATATTTTAGTTGGTCGTCATGGTGGAAAAATAAAATTCCAAGGCACTTTGTGGGATGCTATTTCAAAAGATTCCAAAATTCCGAAAGGGGACTATGTTAGGATTTTATCCCGCGAAAATTTGACATTCACAGTTGAAAAAGTAGATTCGTAAGCCATTCATTCATTTTTTTTCAGACAAAATAAAAAAACCCTTTTCTCTTTTGAAAGTCCATGTACGGTCTTCAAGTCACAAAGGAGGAAACAATGGGCGCAACCGTCATCGTTGTTTTTTTGGTCGTCGTTTATATCATCAAAAAGACAATCATCATCGTACCAGAACAAAGTGTTTATATCAAAGAAAGATTAGGTGTTTTGAATGGAGTTTTGAAATCAGGGTTCTATTTTATGATCCCGTTCGTAGACCAAATCCGTTATAGGCAAAACCTAAAAGAACAAACCATCGATATCGATCCACAGGTTTGTATCACAAAAGACAACGTTTCAGTGGAAGTGGATGGGGTTTTGTATTTGAAGGTCATCGATGGTGAAAAAGCATCTTATGGGATTGATAACTTTATGTTGGCCACAACCCAACTTGCACAAACTACGCTCCGTTCAGAAATCGGAAAACTAATCTTTGATAACCTTTTATCAGAACGTGATGAGATCAATGGCCGAGTGGTTTCCAATATCGACCGCGCCACAGACCCTTGGGGCATCAAAGTCACTCGTTATGAAATTCGTAACATCACTCCACCAAAACAAATTTTAATTGAGATGGAAAACCAAATGAAATCGGAACGGGAACGCCGGGCTGAGATCACCATTTCCCAAGGGGAAAAAGAATCACGAGTCAATCATTCCGTTGGAGAAAGACAAGAATCCATCAATATCTCCGAAGGGGAAAAAATCAGATTGGTGAATGAAGCAGACGGTCGTGCCCAAGAAATCACACTCATTTCCAATGCAACGGCAAAAGGCCTACAACTCATTTCAGAAGCCATCAGTAAAAAAGGGGGAAAAGAAGCTGTGAGTTTACAAATCACACAAGAGTATTTGGATGCACTGGGCCAAATTTTGAAAACATCCAAAACAACTGTCGTTCCCGAAACCTTAGCCAATATCGGTGGGGTCTTTGAAGGGCTCTCAAAAATCACAACCAAAATCCCTCAGGTAGGAGAATAATATGGAATTTGTATACTTAGGCTTTTGGTCCTTAGTTGCCATCTATTTGATTTATAAAATCTTTCGGTGCATACGAATCATTCCTGCACAAGATGTTCTCATTGTCGAAAGGCTTGGAAAGTATTCAAGGTCACTGCGAGCTGGATTTCATATCCTGATCCCGTTCATTGATCGAGATGCCTATTACCATACGCTAAAAGAACAATCAATCGATGTACAACCTCAAATCTGTATCACCCATGATAACGTTCAAGTGAAGGTAGATGGTGTGATTTATTTAAAAATCATCGATCCAGTTCGTGCATCCTATGGTATTGAAGACTTTCAATTTGCAGCAATCCAATTGGCTCAAACAACAATGCGATCTGTGATTGGAACGATGGAACTTGACAAAACCATTGGAGAAAAGGATTTAATCAATTCAACTATCGTTGCAGCCATTGACCAAGCATCCGAACCTTGGGGGATAAAAGTGAATCGATATGAAATATTAAATATCGTTCCACCTAAATCCGTGTTAGATGCCATGGAAAAAGAAAAAAAGGCACAAATTGCAAAAAGGTCCCAAGTCCTTTTATCCGAAGGGGAAAGAGATGCTAGGATCAACCGTTCCCTTGGTTTCAAAGAAGAAGCTGTAAACAAATCGGAAGGAGAAAAACAAAGGAGGATCAACTCAGCTGAAGGAAAAGCAACTGAGATCGAAGCACTTGCCGTTGCAACCGCAAAAGGGATTGAAGCCATTGCAGGAGCAATCTCCGACCAAGGTGGGGCTTCTGCAATCAAACTCCAAATCACAAAGGCTTTCATCCAAAACTTCTTACATGTGGCAAAAGAAAGTACGGAGATTCTCATTCCTGCGGATGTGATGAACCTACCAACACTCATTGCCAACCTAACAGAAGCTAAAAAACCAAAAGCGTAACCTCACGCATCTCTCAATCAATCCGGTGGACCTTCCACCGGATTTTCTGTAAACAATCGAAAACTTGGTTTTGCCATGGCTTGGGCTGCTAAAGAAAGAAGCAAAGCTTCATTATCATCAGGTCCAATCCGATTGGCATGGATGACCCCACAACCCTTACAACGGTGTAAGATCACCCATTCCCCTTTTCGTACCCAAATGGAAATCGCTTCCATTTTACTCCCACAGATAGCTGCCCTGTCTCCAGGAGTATTGTCCAAATGCAGGCTTGTAAGGCAATTGGGGCAATGATTCCTTTGGTCAGTTCCAAAACCTGGAGGGAAAACCATTTGTTTGCATTCCACACAACGGAACTCAACCGTATCGGATCGGTAGCGGTGTGACTTTTGTTTCAGAGAAGGTACAAAGCTTTCCTCGTCTTCATCATCAAAACGTTGTTTTTTAGAGATTTTTTGAAAATTCGTTTGGTCATTGTTACGTGACATACCTAGTTTTTGCGGCAAAACAAAAAAAGGAACCAAAACAGTGGATGAATGGGAGATAGACCGCCTGTGCGAAGATAGCCGCCTCCTAATTGAATTTAGGCGGGGTATCCAAAACAAGATCACCGTTTTGGCGGTCTACACAATGGCTAGAGTGAACATAATGACAATTGGAAAATGAGTTTGGAATCAGTCAAGGAGAATTGTTTGTCAATTTTTTACAAAGAAAATAACAATTTTGGCCTTCCGGGTAATTTGGGATTTTTCCAACCTCCTCATACCCTAGTTTGGTGTAAAACTTTGGAGCTTGGAATCCAAAAGAATACCCAAAGACAAGTGTTGCCCCTAAACCCAGTGCTTCCGATTCGATTTGTTTGAGTAATTTTGTACCGAGGTCTTGGCCTCGTTTTCCTTCTGCTACCCATAGGAGTTGGAGGTTCAAACCTTTGAAAAACAAATAACAAAGGGATGCGGCCACAAGAGTTTCACCTTCTTTCACAAGTATGGCAAAAAATTCTTTGGATTCTAAATTTTGATCAGCTAACTTAGAAACGCTATACTCATGCAAACGGTGCCAAAGGTCTTCTTGTAACGATTCCGATGGATTCGTAATTCGTTCCATTGTGTATTCATTACTGATTGGTTCCAAAGAATTTTGCCTTACTATATAATGGAAAACCCTCTTTTACAAGAAGGCAGGCCCACCTAATCTTTCCATCGGATCCACAATTTGGGTGATTTGGACTCCGTAATAATCATCTAAAACAATGAGTTTTCCACGTCCAACTAGTTTGCCATTTGCTAAAATATCTAACTCTTCACCAATATTTTTGTCGAGCTCCACAACTGTCCCTTCTGTGAGTTGCAAAACATCTTTGATGAACATGGTGGTTCTTCCCAGTTCGATGGTCAGTTGTAAGGTGACATCCAGTAATAAATTGAGGTTTGCCGTATTATTCCCAGAACTAGACTGCGATTTGGACTGTGCTCTTGTAGGTGTTGGAGTGGCACTTGGTCCGAGGGCTGCCGCAATGTCAGCAAAGGATGGGCCATTGTCATCACCACCGCCCCCTCCAACGAGTGCGTCGAGGTCATCGAGTCCACCACCACCTCCGCCAGAGCCACCACCTGCAGGAGTGCTTCCGCCACTAAATCCACCGAGTAGCGCGTCTATATCTTCTTGTGATAGTGAACCTTCACCCATATTCCTACAACCTCTACAATGTATTCGTCGGAGGAAATCAAAATCCTTCCTTGAAAAAAAAGACAATCTTCCCTATTTTGTTCTTTATGTCCAATTCTCCTTCCCAACTGGATTTTTTTAAGGCCAAGGAACTCTTTGCCACAGAACTCAAACAGGCAAACTACCAATTTGTTCAAGAAAAAGAGGAAACCATCTTTCGATTCCGGCAAAATTCTGTGGGGAAAGACAAAATCCTGGATAGTCTTGGCATTGTTCGAAATTATATCGAAAACTTTCGCATTTACAATTTTGAGGAAGGTTACCTCAACTTACAATCCTTAGGTGAAAATCTATTTGAACCACAAAAAAATTTATCCTCTCGGTTTCGGATTCGGTTTTCCTTTAAATCAGATTTGAAAGTAGAATGTTCGAAATTAGGAGACTTTTCCACAAAAGAAGTCCAAACTACCCTACATCTATTCCAGTTCTTAACTTTAGAAGGTGGGACAACAAAAGACCCAAGGAGTATTTTGGAACCACTGGGAGTGGAGGTGTATGACCCCATTCTGGAAAAAGCAAAAGGGAATGAACTTGGTTTTGATTCTGTGTTTGGTTATGATGCGGTTAAAGAACAAATCTTGGAAAGTTTGGTTTTCCCTCTCCGCCGCCCGGAACCATTTTTAGAAATTACCAAACTCACCCGTCAAAAACCGACAGGAAACTTGCCACGAGCAGTTTTGTTTGAAGGGGAACCAGGAGTGGGGAAAACAAGTATGGCCAAAATTGTTTCGCATCTTTGTGGGGTTCCGATGGTTTACGTCCCAATCGAATCCATTTTGAGTAAGTACTACGGTGAATCTTCTCAAAACCTAGCCATGGTCTTTGATGCTGCCGCCCTCTTTCCTAAATGTATGTTATTTTTGGATGAAATCGATTCCCTTGCTACCTCTAGAGACGATGGACTTTTTGAGGCAACGAGAAACCTCCTAAGTGTTTTACTACGAAAACTAGATGGATTTGCGGAAAAAACAGGGACCATTACCATAGGAGCCACAAATCGGAAAGATGATCTGGATTCGGCCCTCCTCTCCCGTTTTGACAGAAAAATCCGATTTCCTCTGCCCAATCGGGAGGAAAGAGCCAAAATTTTGGAAGGATATGCGAAACAATTGGAGCAAAAGGAAAGGGAAACACTTGCGGATTTACTTTCCAATGCCTCTGGACGGAATTTGAAGGACTATTGTGACTATGTAGAAAGAAGGTGGATCACGAAAAATTGGTCCCAATTGGAGCAGTTGACAGCCCCCCCCATCCAATTTTATTTGGATTCCTTTCCAGATTTTGGATGGAAACACTAAAAAGAGAGAGATTCGGCTTCAATCTTCTTCAGTATTTTACCGATACTGAATACAGGATATTTGTTTACGCCCATGGGACGTTCCTTGGTATCCTCAAATTAACCTTTTAGGATGATTCGGACATGAAAATAAAATTAATTCTCCCCATTTTTCTACTTAGCATTGGGGTTTTCGCTCAAACTGGTAGCTCAGAAACAGGTTCTACTTCTGCTGGAATCGATCCTTCGCAATCAGGTAAGTCGATGGCAGATACAGAAAAAGAACTCGATGACAATATTTCTGAAGTGAACAAACGCCTTCGCCTTCACACAGTTTTATTCAAAATGAAAGTTCGTACACTTCCGCATAAAACGGTTCTTTACAAAGGAAAACCAAGTGCTGATGGAGAACGTTGCGAAGCTGCGGACAAACAAGAAGCACAAGATAACACTTGTTTGCACCTTGAGGTGTTTGATTTCGTTGGAAGTGAAGATGGTAAGTCTTCCAGAAACTTAGGTGCTAAATTCAAGAAAATGGAACTCTTTTATGAAGGCGCAAACAACGCAGATCCAGATCCAAGGAAAGAACAACCGCGTAACTTAACGAAAGTTAGAACTTACATCTACCAAAATAATTTTCTTTTAGAAGATAAAATCATCTCTGTGATAGTTGATGTGGCTCCAAACGGAGATCCTGCACACAACGATAAAATTGAACTCTTCTACCAACACGATGATTATCCGGTATGGGGAACACCAGAAACTCCTTCTGAAAAAGGTGTTGGAAAATACATTTTAGCAAATGTTGAAAACACAAAGTCGAACCCAATTCGAAACAATTTCAAAAAACAATTCTACTTTAAAAACTTAGATTATTTTGATAAATTATTCACAAAAATCTTTGATTATAATGACCGTGATTCTAACAAACATTATAAGAAAAACGTAGAAGCATTGAAAGGTTCTTTGAAATACTAAGAACATACATACAGGTTCTTAATTGAATCACGTAAAACAATGTCCGAATTGTTCCACGATGTTACGGTTCCCTGATACCCAGGGAACCATTTTGGTACAATGTCCAGTTTGTTCTCACCGTTTTACCTTTGATCCTGAAATGGAAACCGAAACCGGTTTTGGTAAAAACGAAACGGAAATTCCCTCCTTTCAATTCAAACCAACATTTCAAAATTACAAAGATCTAATGTTGGATCTTCTTTATGCTCCCATCGATTATCTAAAATCCAAACAAGGGAATCGTAAAAAAGAAATCCCTTGGATCCCGATCTTACTTTTTTCAATTTTCTTTCTTTATCTTTGGAAGTGGTCGCTTGCAAAAGATCCTAAACTCACACCTTCCAATTCTGCACCCGTGATCGAAGGAGAACCAAATTTTGGCAACACTCCTTTTGATTTTCTGCCGCCAGATGAAAGAATGCCAGCTTCCCCGGGCGAAGGAGAAAACCAACCACCTCAAGAACCAAAATCACCTGGTTTTGAGATTTAAAGATTGAACTGGATTGTCATCGAAGCTTCGGAAATCTCTTCCGAACAATCTGTGCACATTACAGGTTTACGCCATCATCACATTGTATCGATTTTAAAAAAGAAAGCCTCTGAATCTGTGTTAGTTGTTGTACCGGGGATTGGAAACTTTCGTTACCAAGTGGAAGGCATTTCCAATCAGGAAACAATTTTAAAAGCAGAGGAAAACCTTCCCAGAGTATTGGAGCCTCTTCCCATCCACTGTTTATTTTCGCTGCCAAGGCCACAAACAGCAAAAAAAATCCTCCACCTAGCGGGCGCATATGGGATCACTTCCCTGCATTTCTTTGCCACGGAATCCAAAAACAAAGAATATTGGACCTCACCTGTCTATTCTAAGGATTGGAAGGAATTGGTGTTAACGGGTCTTAGCCAAACAGGAAATAGCCAAATGCCTTCTGTCCACTTAGGACAAAAAGAAAACTGGAAACAGTTTTTAACTTCTTGGAAGGGACCTGTCCAAATTATGGACCGTGAGGGAAAGAATGGATTTCCAAATTCCAATCAGAAAGATTTTGGATTGAAAGAAACACTCTTTGTGTTTGGGCCAGAATCAGGATGGAAAGAATCTGACCATTTATTTTTTAAAGAACATAATTTGAATCAAACAAGTTTAGGAAACATCAACTTAAGGACTGAGTTTGCGTTTTCGTCACTCCTTTACCTTTTGTTTAAAAGCTGATCCCACCAGAGACAAGGAATCGAATTTCATCAATGCTTAGAAAGGACTTTTCACTTGCATCTAAGTAATACTTTCTGTAGTTTTGTAGCCTTAGGACAATAGGACCAAATGCTTTTGAGATTTCAGCAGCAGCTTGTGTGTTGTTATCGAGATCAAAGGCTTTTCCCTGTGAATCAAAACCTTTTTTAGTATAATAAAAGGACATAAGAAAGGAAGAACCGAGCGGTATATAAGCAGCTGCAAACACCCGTTTATTACCCTTAATTCCATAATCTTCTAATGCAAATTCAAATCCCAAATGGTAAAAGTTGATGTAAATGGTATGGTAATAACCTGTGACTTTTGCGTTGGATTGGTTTTCTAAATAATCATATTTTGGGCGGATGGGGGCTGATACTGGAAATTTTTGGAAGCGTTCCACTTCATAAAAACTATCGAAGTACATAGGTGCATAGTTTGCCGTCATCTGCCGAAATTCTGGTTTTAAAATTACATTGAGGTCTTTTGTTCCCAATCGAAAGATACTTCCATAATGCGCACCTTGGGCACCGTCCAATCCTTTGATTTTGTTAAAATCCACATACGGGGTAAATTCCACAAAGGGTAAGTTTAGGAGACGGTATTCAATGTCCATCCCCTCAATGGATGCTCGAGTGACTTCGGTTGTTTTTGGATTGTCTAATTTTTTTTCCGTTACGGGAGATCCGTTTGTATTATAAGCCATTTGTACAGGAGCCTGTCTATCCCAAGCTTGTGTATAACCAATCGTTAAACGGTTGTACCATGGGTCATTGTCAACAAGTTCCATTCTGGAATCTTTGCTAACTGGACGAATTTCTTTTTTGCGAAGTTCTTCTGCTTTTTTCTTTTGGATTTCTTCAGAACCTGCTTCTTCTTCCACACTTAAGCGACCCGATTCATCTAATACATTCCCCCGAAGGTTCATCAAATACACCAAATCGGATGATTTATCAAACAATGAATACAGAGAACGGCCGATGGCAAGAGGTTTGATGTACACCCTTGCGGCATTCACTTCAAAATTGACTACTGAGTTGGCAAAGTATTGTACCCCACCATAGTCAGTATTTAAGTCTGCCATCACGCCAGGATTGTACGCATCAAACCTGGAAGAACTTTGGTATTTGTTAACGATTGTTCCATGGCCGATGTAGCCATCTACCATCTTACCTGTATAAGCTGAGTAAGTTACTTTTCCAGGAACTTGTTGGTTATAGGTCCCATAGGATATATAATTCAGGACCCGAGCATAATCATTACGACTATTGTAATCCATCTCTCGAATTTTTCCGGCCTTACTCTCCAATTGGATGGGTTCTTTGTCTACCGCAAGGACATTGATGGGGAGCGAGAAGGAATACCCAAACTGGCTCCCATGGTTGTATGTAAAATTGGGAGAAATGTATCCATAATAATCCTTTTGGAAACTGGATCCGCCGGCATCAAACTGTAGCGCCGAGGATCGTCTCGATTCCGTACCTGTGGGCACCCATACTTGTGCATCGAGGTGAGCCACAAGGCAGAAAAAAACAAATAGAAGGCAGAATTGCTGACGAGATAAGCCCACGATACGTTCATTATCGTAAGGTTTTCCCTTGAAAATAAGAAATAATCTTGGATGCAAGGCGTCCAATAAAACAGAAATTAATTCTATTTTATTGGAGATTTTATTGACAAACTAGAAAGCAATCGAATACTAGGCGATACCATTGGGGGAATCTATGCCACGTCAATACAAACCAGAAACCATCGCACTCCACGGAGGCCAAGAGCCAGATCCTACGACCACATCTCGTGCTGTGCCACTTTACCAAACGACATCTTATGTTTTCAAAGATACCGACCATGCCGCAAGGTTATTTGGGCTGCAAGAGTTTGGAAATATTTACACAAGACTCATGAATCCAACCACCGATGTTCTAGAAAAACGTGTGGCAGCCCTTGAAGGAGGTGTTGCAGCGCTTGCAACTGCTTCTGGACAAAGTGCCGAAATGTTAGCCCTTCTCAATATCGTGGAAGCAGGACAAGAAATCGTCGCATCATCATCGTTATACGGTGGAACTTACAATTTACTCCACTATACATTTCCAAAATTGGGGATCAAAGTTCATTTTGTAGATCCTTCCAATCCAGAAAATTTTAAAAAAGCTTCCAATGATAAAACCCGTGCGTTTTATGCGGAAACTCTCGGAAATCCAAAACTAGACACATTGGATATCGCAGCTGTGAGTAAGGTTGCCAAAGAAGTGGGAGTCCCACTCGTGATTGATAACACTATGCCATCCCCTTATTTGGTGAATCCATTGAAACATGGTGCTGATATCGTAGTACATTCGTTAACCAAATTTTTGGGTGGTCACGGTACTTCCATCGGTGGTATCATCATTGATGGTGGAAGTTTCAATTGGGGGAATGGAAAATTCAAAAATTTTACAGAACCAGACCCATCCTACCATGGACTAAAATTCTGGGACGTGTTTGGAAAGTTTGAACCATTTGGCGGAGTGAATATTGCATTTATCTTAAAGGCAAGAGTGCAAGGTTTACGTGACTTAGGCCCTGCGATTTCTCCTTTCAATGCATGGCAAATTTTACAAGGTGTGGAAACACTCCCTCTAAGAATGGAAAGACATTCCCATAATGCATTAAAAGTTGCTGAATTTTTACAAAAACACCCAAAGGTTGAATGGGTCAACTACCCAGGGCTCCCTTCTGACAAAAACTATGCAACTGCAAAAAAATACCATGAAAGAGGACTTTTTGGAGCCATTGTTGGTTTTGAGATCAAAGGCGGAGTAGAGAAAGCTAAGAAGTTCATTGATGGACTCGAACTCTTTAGTTTACTTGCTAACATAGGTGATGCGAAATCCCTTGCGATCCATCCTGCTTCTACCACTCACCAACAGTTAACGGGTGAGGAACAAATTTCAGCAGGGGTGACTCCTGGATTTGTCCGACTCAGCGTGGGATTGGAAAACCTAGATGACATTCTAGTAGACTTAGAAGAGGCTTTAAAAAATATCTGATAAAGACTATGCCTACCTCCGACACAAATGAATTTTTTCACGGATCCGTAGGTGTCGTACAGACAAAAGTTGTTACCTTTGACTCCTTAACACTTGAGGGGGGTGAGACCATCACTCCTCTTGAGATTGCCTATGAAACTTACGGCACTCTCAATGAAAAAAAAGACAATGCCATTTTGGTTTGCCATGCTCTTTCAGGAGATGCACACGCAGCTGGTTTTCACGAAGGTGACAAACGCCCTGGTTGGTGGGATTATTACATTGGTCCAGGAAAGGCGTTTGATACCAATCGATACTTTATCATTTCCTCAAATGTCATAGGCGGTTGTAAGGGTTCAAGTGGGCCTTTGAGTACCAATGGCAAAACTGGAAAACCTTTCCAATCCACTTTCCCCTTTGTCTCGATTGGAGACATGGTGAATGCACAAGAGAAACTCATTCGTCATTTTGGAATCCATAAACTATTTGCCGTGGCAGGTGGTTCGATGGGTGGAATGCAAGCCTTACAATGGTCAGTTGCCTATCCAGATCGATTGAAAAATTGTATCGTAATGGCATCCTCTTCCGAACACTCTGCCCAACAAATTGCTTTCAACGAAGTGGGAAGACAAGCCATTTTATCTGATCCCAATTGGAACCAAGGATTGTATACCCAAGACAAACGACCTGCAAAAGGTTTGGCACTTGCTCGTATGATGGGTCACATCACTTATTTAAGTGATGAAATGATGCGAGAGAAATTTGGTCGTAAACCTCCGAAAGGAAATATCCAATCTACAGACTTTGCGGTTGGAAGTTATTTAATTTACCAAGGTGAATCCTTTGTGGATCGATTTGATGCCAATTCCTATATCTATGTAACAAAGGCCCTAGATCATTTTAGTTTGGGAACTGGTAAAGAACTAACCAAAGTTTTAGCGAAGGTTAGGTGTCGTTTTCTTGTAATTGCTTACACATCAGACTGGTTGTACCCCCCTTACCAATCCGAAGAAATTGTAAAATCGTTAGAAGTGAATGCGGTGCCTGTGAGTTTTATTGAATTAAATAACCCTGCAGGTCACGATAGTTTTTTGTTGCCTAGTGAAGAACAAGATTCGATTTTAAGAGATTTTTTAAGTGCAACAGAAGATGGAGGTTTCTTTTGAACATCCATACAAACGAAACACTTGGTTTGGATTTAAAAAACAGACCTGATATTTCTTACATAGCCAATCTTATCAAACCAGGAGAAAGAGTTTTAGATTTAGGTTGTGGATACGGTGAACTCATGTTAATTTTAAAAAACAAGGGAGTTCGAGTCCAAGGAATTGAAAAAGATGACAAATGTATCATCCAATGTGTGAAAAAAAGTTTATATGTCCACCATGGGGATATTGACGATGGTTTGAAACACCATTTGGATCACAGTTTTGATTTTGTCATTTTAAACCAAACAATCCAACAAACCTTAAACCCTGGTGATATCATAAAAGAATGTTTGCGAATTGGCAAACAGGTGATCATCGTATTTCCCAATTTTTCTCATTGGCAAATCCGAACCTCAATCCTTCTCAGTGGCAAAACGCCAGTGACTGACCTTATGCCGTTCCATTGGTATGACACACCCAACTTACATTATCTATCTGGAAAAGATTTTGAAGATTTCTGTGAATTTGAACGCATTAAAATTTTACATAAAGCATTTTTCAATCGAACGAGACAAATTAAATTATTTCCCAATCTATTTGCCACACTTGCTTTGTTTGTGATCCGAGCATAAATTGATTGCATAGATCAACTAACAAACATACATCCCTATCCCACGAATGTACAAATGACACTGACTTTTAAACGGGAGTTACAAATCTGATACACAACGTACGTATGCAGGTAAGTCTTTATTCAAATAAGCTTCATTCCCTGGACCAAAATTGACGGTAGTCACTTGAATATCGCCACCAGCAGGGAAAGTCTGTGGCCCCCAATAGTGATCTGCGACCGCATTGGGAAATAAAATTGGATCGGCAGTGGCACCAGCGTATTTTGTTTCATCTCCAACGGCAGTGCAACCGTCTTCGCCTGTGATGACACCACTATTCGTTTCACTACAACGAATGACAGAGAACATCTCTGTAAATAATGGGATCCGCCAGTTTTCTCTTTGGTAGATTTTCGTTTGGTTTTGGCTCTGACAAGAATGGTAGACTGCTCCTTTTGCCACCGGCAATGCATTACTGCCATTATTACACGCATTTGGATTTGTCACTGCATCATATCCATCCTCTGTTGTACAAAATCGAAGTGGAGTTGCAGAACCAAAGGAACAGTCTCCAAAACCATCTCCATTCTGATTGCCAAAAGGATTCCATGTGGAGCCAAATGTGCACCGGTCCCATAAAATGGTTTTGCTACTGACAACTGTTTTGGCAAAGGGGCATGTAATCAAGACATCATATATTTTGAATCCATCCCAAGCTCCACGGGTTGTCACTTGGCAATGGACTTCTGTAGGTTGGCCTGGGAACTCGATCTGAAACTATTTCGGAGATCCGTAAATGAACATAGAAAAACTGCCATTCTGTTGCAGTGTAACAGTCGTTCCATCCGTTGATGAACGAATTGTCAATGGGCTTTGGTAAAGGCCAGTGACCCTTCCTTCTACTAGAAAAAACCTTGGATAAGCAACGATGTCATTTTCTAAAAGTCGATTTTCCCAATACGCCTTTGTAAAAGGATCTCCAGAGTTCTGTTTCCAATCTGGTTTGCATTGAAATAGTAAAAGAGGCAAACAAATTGCAAATAATGTGAGGAGAGAAAACAATATTCGTCGCATAAATTCTTTGTAACCAGTAACCCATTCCACCTTCAATAATTTATTAAACTGGTAATGAGAAAGTATTTTGGAACTTTAGGGAAAACGTGTAGGGAATTATTGGATGAGTGGGATGACAAGTAGGGTATACTTTCCCCGCCCTAATCGAACTGGGTGGGGTAATCCACCCGCCTCCCAATGCTACCGATCTATCACATAACACCGATTTGATCAAGATAAACTTGAAAACCAAGTTAAATTTTAGAAATAAGTTCATGTTTGCACAAAAAACCCGGCAATCACTCCGGGTTTCTTAGCTGTACGGCGATCAATGGGATCATTATCAATATCGTTTGTTTTGAAATTTCCTTTAGGAGATTCTAAAGAAATCTAATGTGAGAATCTAAAAAAGAATCAATGATCAAAATGAAATCTAAGTTTCCATGTGAATTTAAATTAAATATTCGAACAAATTTTCATCTTGGTTGATTAAAGTGAAGTTCAAATGGAATTTTTTCATTCGAACTGTTAAAGATTGAAAATCATGCTTTGATTTGAGTTCAATGCCGATAAGGGCCGGCCCGGATTCTTTATTATGTTTCTGTATGAATTCAAATCGAACAATATCATCGTTTGGTCCCAAGATTTCGTTCACAAATTGTTTTAATGCTCCTGGTTTTTGTGCAAATCGAACAATAAAGTATTGTTTGAGTCCTTCATAGAGTAACGACCTTTCTTTGATTTCTTGCATGCGATCGATATCATTATTACCACCGCTCAAAACACAAACAACTGTTTGACCCCGAATTAAATCCTTATATTCATCCATAGCTGCGATACTGAGAGCACCAGCTGGTTCACTCACGATGGCATCTAAGTTATATAAATCTAGAATCGTTGTACAAACTTTACCTTCGGGAACGAGTGTTAGCTCATACAATACAGATTGGCAAATAGGAAACGTAATATCCCCTACTTTTTTTACAGCGGCTCCATCTACAAATTTGTCAATTTTATCCAAAATCACAGGTTTTCCAGACCTCATTGCTTCCTTCATCGATGGTGCTCCTAGTGGCTCTGCACCAATGATCTTCGTTTGCGGAGAATGAACTTGGAAGTAAGTTCCCACTCCTGCTCCTAAACCACCTCCACCAATTGGTAAAAATAAGAAATCGATCCCATTCAATTCATCACAAATTTCTTTTCCAACGGTTCCTTGGCCTTCTATAATTTTTGGATGGTCAAAAGGGGGAATAAAAGACATGGATTTCTCTTTTGCATATGAAATGGCTTCCTTTTGGCACTCATCAAAAGTATCTCCTACTAGTTTAATCTCAATATACTCTCCACCAAACATTCGTACCTGATTGATTTTTTGTTTTGGTGTGACTTCTGGCATGTAAATCACACCTTGTATTTGGAGTAATCGACATGAATGCGCAACACCTTGCGCATGATTCCCAGCACTTGCACAAACAATTCCATACTTTCGTTCTTCTAAGGATAAACTTTGGATCATATTGTACGCACCTCGGATTTTATAGGAGCGAACTACTTGTAAATCTTCCCTTTTAAGGTAAATTTTTGCCTGATACAAATCAGACAAACGGGTATGGAATTGTAAGGGAGTTTGATTGATGATGGGTTTTAAAATTTCGTAAGCGGAATCAATCTTTAATTTCATATGGGAAACTTATAACCATTATTTGATTCCGATGGGATTTCATTCAAAACATTTATCTTGGATTCGTTCAAGATTCAAATAAGCAAATCGAATGAAACTGAAATGTGGAAAGTAAAAAATGGGAAGAGGAAATTGGGAGAGTCGTAAGTATTAAGTGAGAATTGGAAAAAGGAAATCAAAAAATGAAAATCGAGAAACCAAAGGAAGGGCCCCAACCACCCTGCCCTACCTAAGGTTTCTCTTATCCTATTACTGGAGCAATCTCATCACTGACTGAGACTTCATGTTTGCTTGCGCAAGCATTGACGTAGCAGCCTGAGTTAAGATTTGGTATCTCGTGAAGCTGGTCATTTGTTCAGCCATGTCAGTATCACGGATACGAGACTCAGAAGCTTGTGTGTTTTCATAAGCATTCATAAGTCCTTTTGCAGCATGCTCCATACGGTTGTAATATGCACCAAGGTCAGCTCTTTGTTTAGAGATCACTCTTAGGGCATCATCACAAAGTCCGATCACGGAGTTTGCTTTACCTGCAGTCGAAAGAGAGATGAAAGTAAGAACCGTAGGGTTTCTTAATCCCAATGCCGCAGTGTTCATTGTTTCAATGTACACACGCTCTCTTTGGTGCATGTTAGCTCCAATATGGAACCACATACTAGCAGTTGGGTTGAGACGAGCAAAAGCTCCTGTAAGCAGTTTCATTTTGTTGAATTCTGCTTGGGAAGCAATACGATCGATCTCATCCACTAGCTGTGAAACCTCGACTTGGATTTGTTGTCTATCTTCTTCCGAGTAGATACCGTTCGCAGCTTGCACCGCGAGTACACGAACACGTTGAACGATTTCGTGTGTTTCTTGAAGATATCCTTCCGCCGTTTGAATGAGGGACATACCATCTTCAGTATTCTGTTCTGCACGTCGAAGACCAGCAATCTGAGTTCTCATTTTCTCAGACACTGCAAGTCCAGATGCGTCATCTCCGGCTTTGTTAATACGCATACCAGAAGACAACTTTTCGATATCTTTGCTCAGGTTCGCGTCGTTAGACTTCAAAGTTCTGTGTGCAAAGATCGCACTTACGTTGTGGTTGATAATCATCCGGGTTCCTCCTTGAATCCGTTCTCTCACCGCTCAAAGTTTTCACCTTGAACCCAAGAAATTGATGAATTTTCGAAGAGGCCATCCTTGGCCCTTTCAAGATAAGGATCGGTCATTCTGGTAGGGAGGATAATAGGGAAAATGAAATAAAATTTGAATAAAAAGAGAACTTCCCCTTTTCTAAAATATGTCCTAGGATTTCTATGGAACTGGACGTATGGAAAAGGTAGGCGTTTTCACGTGTTAGAGACAATTTATTTAGCAAACCCCCGAGGATTTTGTGCTGGAGTGAAATATGCGATCTCCTACGTAGAGACGGCATTCCAGGAAAACCCAGAGACTCCTCTTTATGTTCGAAAAGAAATCGTTCATAACCAAAGAGTTGTTGAGGAAATGAAAAAAAAGGGAATCCGATTCATAAGCGAACTCAATGAAGTTCCAGATGGTGCCACAGTGGTTTTCTCGGCACATGGTGTTTCTCCCGAAGTGGTAAAAGAAGCGACGGAACGCAAAATGAAGATTGGAGATGCCACTTGCCCCCTAGTCACTCGAGTCCACAAAAAAGCACGAAATATCAAAGACACCCACCAAATCATCTATATTGGCCACAAAGGCCATGACGAAGCCATAGGCACGATGGGAGAAGCGAATATGCATTTGGTGGAATCACCTGAGGATGTAGAAGCTTTACAAAATAAAATCACAAATGAAAAACCGCTCACCTACCTAATGCAAACGACACTTTCTGTGGAAGATACGAAAAATATCGTTAAAAAAATCGAAGAGGTATTCCCTTACGTGGAACACCCACAAAAAGATGATATTTGTTATGCGACAACAGAAAGACAAGATGCCGTTCAAAAGATGTTAGAATCTGTGGATGCGATGCTTGTGATCGGTGCGGAAAATTCTTCCAATTCAGTGAGACTTTGCCAATTGGCTAAAAAAACAAGACCCGCCAGTTTTCAAATCTCAAAAAAAGAAGATGTAGATCCAAAACACATCATGGATTCAAAAATTAAAATCTTAGGAATCACAGCAGGTGCATCAAGCCCACAAATCCTAGTGGATGAAATTGTGGAAGAAATCCTCAAACATTTTCCAAATGCAACCGTGTCTTTATTTCCTGAAAGCCGCGAAGACACAATGAGTTTCAAACTGCCGAAAGAACTTTTAAAACAATATTAGTATGATATTAGATCCGTTGTCCCTCTTTCAAGCTTCCTTAGAAGGAAATGATTCAGGGACAGCGATTTTATGTATCGATTCGAAAACAAAGCAATACGAAATTTTATTACAAAACTCCATTTTTACCAAACTTTCGAAAGAGTTTGACATTCGTTTTTTTCTAAAAAATAAAATTCTCACAAACAACTTTGATACAGAAATCATCTATAAAGTTGATGGAAAAATTTTAGAAACATCTTTTGGAAATTTCGATGATCCGAAAGGTGACCCAAACAAAAAATACTCAAAATTTTTTGTACGAGACATTACAATCAAACAAAAACAAGAAGAAGAGATTACTTGGAGGCTACGATTTGAATTGGGTGTTGCTTCTTCCATTCAAATCCTCATCCAAAAACCATCCATTAGAGAGAGTTTGCCCCAAGCCCTTTACCAACTTCTCTATTTTACAGAAATGGATTCCATTTTTTTCTTAAAACACATTGGAACGACTGCGACAGAAACATTTGAAATTTGGGTCAACGAAAGAAAAACAACGGAGTTTCCACTATTATCCTCCAAATTCCAAAATTTAAATTGGAACAAGGAAGGTATCAGCCGTTGGCTTCATAAATTAAAAAATGGAAAACTCATTTATTTGCAAAAGGAAAAAGCATTACCCAAAGAAAAATGGTACTTTGAAGAATCAAAAGTGGAAACGATCTTATGGATTCCTGTTCACTTTGAAAATCAATTTTTAGGAATCATGGGATTCCAAAAACACACTCCCAATTTTGTCATCCATCATGATAACCTACTCATCTTTCAAACAATAAGCCGATGGATGGGATTGTTTGTGCAACGAGATAAAGACCTAACGGAACTCAATCGTTACAAATCTAGTTTAGAATCCCTTATCTTGGAACGAACCTTGGACTTGAGTCGAACCAAAGAAGAATTGGAACGAGCCTATAAAGCGAAAACAGATTTTTTAGCTCATGTGAGCCATGAACTGCGTACACCTCTCAATTCGATCATAGGATTTTCGAAACTCATCCAACTTCCAGAGGAAGATCTTACTGGAAAAGAGTATTTAAATTACATCTATTCTGGAGGAACAAGACTCCTCAAAATGATCAATGAAATCTTACATCTGATGAGGATTGAATCAGGACAAATTGAACTCAAACTTTCCGAGTTCAAACCAGAAGATGTTTGCAGACAAACATTAGAACTCATCCAACCCCAAGCTGACTCCAAACGTATGGAAATTCGATTTTATCCGCCGATACAGTCCAAAACCATGACTTCTGACAGTGGTAAAATCCAACAAATCCTTTTGAATTTACTTTCGAATGCCATTAAATATGCAGTCCATACCTTCGTTGAATTCCATTGCGAATGGAATGATTCTAATCTTCTCTTCAAGGTCAAAGATTTTGGACCAGGAATTCCAGAAGAAGACCAAACCCGCATTTTTCATAGTTTTACGAGACTGAATGATGACGGAAAAATAGAAGGAACTGGGCTTGGATTGTCCATCTCACAAGGTTTGGCAGAAAAACTAGGTGGAACGATTGAACTTTCCTCCAAATTCGGAGAAGGCTCCACTTTTACTCTCATATTACCAGAAAATCGTAAATAAAGGTATTGAACCATTTAGAAATACGGAATATGATTTCCGATATTCTATATGGTGGAACCAATCGATCCCAATCAAAAAAATGTTTCCAAAGCAAATGAAAGCCGTAGGCCGAAAGAACCCATCCTAATCATAGAAGATAAACGGGAAAACCAAGTTCTATTAGAAGGAATCTGCAAACGGATAGGTGTTTCATCGGAAGTGGCCGAAAATGGAGACATCGCCCTAAAAATGGCGAAAGAAAAAAAATACAGTCTTTATTTGGTAGACCTGATGATGCCAGTCATCGATGGCAAAACCTTTATTGCTGAACAAAGTCAGTTGGAACCAAACGCAGTTTTTATTGTCCAAACAGCCATTGACCAAACGGAAGAAATCATCGAAATCATGAAATTGGGAGTGTATGATTATTTAATCAAACCCCTTCACGTAGAATTAGTGACCGATCGTTTGGAAAAGGCTTTAGAATACGTCTACTTAAAAAGAATGGAAGCCCTTCTCATCGACGAAGAAGCAAAGGAACTCAAAAGTCAATTAGAATGGTTGAATTACAAAGAAGCACATCGCAAAAACACAGAAATTAATGCAGAACTCAATTCCATTTTGAACTTAAAAACGACAATGATGCAAGGTTCAGGCCTTGGCGCGATGACAACTCTAATTGATACGATTGACAAAATTAAAAAAGAAGAAAATGGGAATTATCTCATCCAAAAAGAGTATTGGGAATTACTCACAGAAAACCAAGACCATAACAAAACAATGTTAAAAGGTCTGGATCTGGCTGTCGAATTCATTCAATCTAAATTTACGTTACAGAAAGTATCCAGTAACCAATTATTATCCCTCTTACCCGAAATCACAAAAAGCTTTCAGAATGAAATGGATGTGAAACAGATAAAAGTGAATTTACCTGTTGTGAAACAAACGGTATCATTAGAAATAGAATTGAATTCGATCAAAACAGTAATCCATGAAATTTTTACGAATGGTTTGAAGTATTCCAAACAAAACTCTAACTTTGATATTTTTGTAACCTTTGTAGATGGTTACTTTTGTTTGTCTGCTAAAAACAATGTGATTGAGGATGAGTATGCCAGACAATTACTCACTTCTGAAAAAAAATTAGTAGAACCTTTTTTCCGCATCCACCCTCCCGTTGAAAGTTTTCACGATAAAGAAAAATTTAGTTTGGGTCTTGGTTTGACCATGGTAGATTTTATCTTACAAAAACATAATGGTATGTTTTTTATCAGAAACGCAATTGATCACACCACGGAAACAAAAGCAAACTGTGTGATAGCAGAAATTTTTCTCCCAATTCAAACGTAAAAAGGATACAAAATGAATAGAAAAATCTTAATTATCGATGATTCAGCAGTATTTCGAAAGATTATCTCTGTCCATCTAAAGAATGCAAACTTTGATTTGATGGAAGCGGGTGATGGTTTAGAAGGGTTAAAACAATTGGAAACCAGTCCAGTGGATTTGATTGTTTCTGATATGAACATGCCAAATATGGATGGAATTAGTTTTATCAAAAAAGTGAAAGAAAATGCCAAATTCAAATTCACTCCCATCATCATGTTAACAACGGAATCCCAACCTGAGAAAAAACAACAAGGGATGGATGCTGGTGCCAAAGCATGGCTCACGAAACCATTTTCACCTGAAGAACTCTTGGATACGATCGCAAAGTTATTACCGTAATCTATGGAACCAAACCAATCCATTCAAAAATCAAATGAGGAAGAAACCATAATTTGGTCAGGTTATCTTACTGTTCCCTATATCAATGAGTGGTATGAGAAATCGAAACATTGGGATAACGTACATGGTAAAACCTTAAAACTCGATTTGAATGGAATTGAAAGGATCGACTCTGCCGGAATCCAACTTCTCATTTTTTTAAAAAAACAAACAGTTTCAAAACACCAAAAATTGGCATTAACCAATCATTCCCTAGCGGTTCTCAAAAGTTTTGATTTACTGGGACTTGTCTCCTACTTCGGCGACCGTATCAAAGTAAAAAAAGAACACTCAAATGAAGTTGAGTTTCGGTATGGTACAAGGAAAGTTTCGTAATGGATTTAACGGAAGTGATAGATGCCTACCTCGTTGAATCGGAAGAACTTTTACGAGACATGGAAACGATTTTACTTCGTACGGAATCGTCACTTCCATCCGATGAAGATTTAAATGCGATCTTTCGAGCAGTGCACACGATTAAAGGGACTGCTGGTATGTTTGGATTCGAATCCACTGTATCCTTTACTCACGTTGTGGAAAATCTTTTAGACGAATTACGTTCCCATACCATAGAATTCCATTCCAATCTCACCGAACTTTTGTTAAAAGCAAAAGACCATTTATTATTTTTAGTTTCAGAAGAAACAAAAGGCAAAATCCCAGCTGATAAAATAACCTTTGGCCAAACAATTCTCGATGCAATGAAACCATATTTGCAAACAAAAGTTGGTGGAAAAAAGGAAAACCTCGGATCAAATGAAAATTTTCAAATCCAAAACGGTGAAGGGAACCAAAGTGCCGAAGGGACAAAAGATGTCAGTACGAACGAAAACGGGATAGGTTTTCCCAATTATCTGATTTCCTTTCGGCCAAATCTCAATGTATTCTCGCATGGACTGGATCCTATTTCATTCATTGGTTACTTAAAAAAAATCGGAACCATCATTTCACTAAAAACCATTGATCAATTTTTACCGGATGGAAGTGAGTTTGATCCTGAAAATTGTTATTTAGGATTTGAAATCCAATTCCAATCAGATAAGGATTTAGAATCCGTAAACAAGGTCTTTAATTTTATTGAACAGGATAGTTTTTTGCATATCTACCCACCTGGTTTCCTCACGACAGACCTTGTTGATTTGGCAAACCAACTTCCTGAAGAAGAGATTTATTTGGGAAATGTTTGGAAGGAAATCCAAGTATTGGACGAAAAAGGATTTTTAGAGTATTTAGAGGAAATCAAATCCAGAAAAACGGGTTTCCAGGCACAATCGACAAGTTCTACAACTTCCTCACAAAGGTTTTCAGAAACTGCTAGCAGTGAACAAAACGGTTTTGATCCAAACAAAGAGAATACAAAATCCGTCACGATCAAAGTGGATTCCAAACGAATTGACAATCTCATCAATCGTGTTGGAGAATTAGTGGTCTCATGTGCGAATATGAACCAACTCATCGGTGATACAGAAGATTCCAATTTACAAGAGTCTTCCTTACTGGTGATGAGGCTTCTCAATGAAGTGAGAGAAATTTCATTAAAATTGCGTATGGTTCCAATTGGGGATAGCTTCCAAAAGTATACAAGGATTGTGCGGGACTTAGGAAAGGAATTAGAGAAAGACATTCGACTCATTACCGAAGGGAATGAAACAGAACTTGATCGTAATATTGTGGAAAAATTAAGTGATCCCCTCACCCATTTGGTGAGGAATGCTTGTGACCATGGATTGGAATCAAGTGAAGTTCGCATCCAAAATGGAAAACCAAAACAAGGCACAATCAAACTGAATGCGTATCATGAGGCAGGAAGTGTTGTGATCGAAGTTTTTGACGATGGAAATGGAATTTCGAAAGAAAAAGTTTGGCAAAAGGGAATCGAAAAAGGACTTGTGACGGGACCTGTTCCAGATTCTGACGAAGACGTATACAAACTGCTTTTCCAACCTGGATTCTCCACTGCACAAAAGGTAACCAATGTCTCAGGTAGAGGTGTTGGACTCGATGTGGTTTACAAAAACATTGAAGCCCTCCGCGGGACCATTACTGTCAAATCACTTCCGAAACAAGGGAGTCGTTTCATTTTGAGATTGCCTCTGACCCTTGCCATCATTGAAGGGTTCCTTGTTGCCGTTGGCAATAGCCATTTCATCATCCCAATGGAAATGGTATTGGAATGCCTGCATTTCTCAGAGGAACATAAAGCTGACCAAAACCAATTTTTTGCACTCCGAGGGAATTTGATTCCATTCCTTCGGTTAAGAGACTATTATCCATGTGATCGCGTCTCACAAGGAACAAGAGAAAATATTGTGATCGTACGAAATGGAGAAAAAAAAGCAGGAATCGTGGTCGAAAGACTGTTAGGCGAGTACCAAACAGTGATAAAACCCATGGGCTCCGTCTTTCGACATGTGAAAGGAGTCAGTGGGTCTAGTATCCTCGGAGATGGCAATGTTGCCCTTATCATAGATGTCCCCTCATTATTTGAGAGAACCATCAGTATAGAAAATCAGAAATTATTAAGTCATAGAGGTTGATATGAAGTCAGTGAATACAAACACAAAATTAGTTGGGTATTTTTTAATCGGATTATTGTTCACAGTCTGGGTGAGTGTTTACAGTTCCGGGTTATTATCCGCAAAAGAAACCCTTCCATTGAATGTTGAAGAACGGACAAAAAAACTGGATTCACTTTCCCATTTATTAAAATCGAGTATGTCCATCCAGGAATCGATCACAACCATCACTCATTCGAATGGAATAGATGAAACCTTAATCGCAAAAACAAAGTATGATATTGATAAACTCAACCAAGCCTTTGAGCAAGTTTCTAAAATATTCACAAAAGAAGAAGAAATCTCAAAATTTCATGTTGTTGCAAAAGAGAAGGATAGTTATCTAAATTCCGTTTCCAACCAAATCAATTCAATTGAATCCATAAAAAACAAAAAACAACAAGTCTCACTGAATCCTGAAATTTCAACAAAATGGAAAAACTATTCTAGTCATTTGGAAGATTTGCAAAAATTAGTTTTCATTGCTAGTTTGCAAGAGATCCAAACGACATTTGGTGAAAAAACAAACGATTCGACCACTATATATATTGGCAGTGGAATATTTTTACTCGTTTCGTTTGTATTATTACTTTTTCTCATCAAACAAATTAGTAAACCGTTAAAGGAAGCCATCCAAATCCGAACAGCACTTGATTGTGTTTCCACAAATGTAATGATTTCTGATTTAAATTTAGATGTTGTTTATATGAATAAATCGATTCATAAAATGTTTTCTAATTCGGAATCAGACATCCAAAAACAAATCAGAAACTTTTCATTAAAAAATTTAATGGGGAGTAATATTGATTCATACCATAAAGATCCTAGCCACCAAAGAAAATTACTCGGGACCTTTACTTCCGAACACAAAACTAGTATCATCATTGGAAACCGAGAATTTAATTTAATTGCAAATCCAATTTTAACGGATAAAGGCGAACGATTGGGAAGTGTTGTGGAATGGGCTGATGTAACAGAAAGTAATGCCCATGCAAGAGCAGTTGACAGATCCCAAGCAATGATTGAGTTCAAAATGGACGGAACGATTCTCACAGCAAACGAAAACTTTTTAACTCTGATGGGATATAGTTTGGCAGAAATCAAAGGCCAACACCATCGTATGTTTCTAGAATCAAAAGAAGCAAATTCGGAAGCGTATCGCCAATTTTGGGTTAGTTTAAATCGAGGAGAATTCCAAACTGCCGAATACAAACGACTTGGAAAGAATGGGAAAGAAGTTTGGTTACAAGCAACCTACACTCCAATCCTTGATGCCAATGGTGTTCCCATTAAGGTTATCAAATTTGCAACCGATATCACTGAGAACAAAAAACAAATTAGAGAATTTGTAGGTCAAATCGAAGCGATCAACAAAGCACAGGCGACCATTGAATTCCACTTAGATGGAACAATTATTTCAGCCAATGATATCTTTTTAACGACCATGGGTTACTCTTTATCCGAAATCCAAGGAAAACACCATCGTATGTTTGTTGAACCTAATTATGTAAATTCAGAAGAATACAAACAATTTTGGATTTCGTTAGGTCGCGGAGAATTCCAAACTGCAGAATACAAACGTATTGGAAAAGGTGGAAAAGAGGTTTGGTTACAAGCCACCTATAACCCAATCCTTGATTTGAATGGGAAACCATACAAGGTAATCAAGTTTGCTTCAGACATAACGGAGCAAAAAAAATTGGCAATTGAAACATCTCGTATTGTAGACGATTTAGTTGTGGGTCTTGCTGCTTTAGAAAAGGGTGATTTAACTCAGCTCATTACCAATCATTATGAAGGAGGGTTTGCAAGGCTTCGCGATTCTGACCTGCTCCCCAAAAACTGCACCGATATTTAAGTTAGTTTTCTCCGATATTAAGGAGAGAGCATTATGGCAAGAAAGAAGATAGAAGAAAGCGAGATTTTTCGGATATTAAAGGAAGCAGAAACAGGTATTCCAATCAAGGAACTTTCACGAAAATACGGAATCACTGAACAAACATTTTATCGCTGGCGTAACAAGTATGGAGGAATGGAGCTTAGCGAAATCAAGAAGATGAAGGCACTCGAGCAGGAAAATTCAAATCTCAAAAGATTGGTAGCTGACATGGCTCTCGAAATCCAAGCAATTAAGAATGTTTTGGGAAAAAAGTTTTGAGCAGATCAACGAAGGAGAGAGCAGTTGATCTGCTAGTTGAAGAGGGACTTTCTCTAAACAGAAGCCTAGATGTTGTTCTTCTTCCTAAATCAAGTTATTATTATCAGCCGAAAGCTATTGATGAAGAGACAATGAACGAAATTCGAAGACTTGCTTTTCGATGGAAACGGGAAGGCTATCGACGAATTTACCGAAGGTTAAGAAGGTCGGGTAGGACAATCAATCATAAGAAAGTATATCGACTATATTGCTTAGAAGGGCTTAAAATAAGGACAAAACCGAAGCGAAAGAAAAGAAATGCATCATCACAGCAACTACCATTGCCTAAGAATTCAAACGAAGTTTGGTCAATGGACTTTGTTTTCGAACGGACGATTGATGGAAGAAAGCAAAGAATTTTAACAGGTATTGATCATTTAACAAGAGAGAATACCATACTTCAGGCAGAGTTTACTTTTTCGTCAGAAAAGTTGATCAGATATTTAAACACCCTCGAAAGACTTCCAAGAGCATTTGTTTTGGATAATGGAACAGAATTTACATCCAAAGACTTCCAGAAATGGGCAGAAGATAAGGGGATAGAAATTCACTTTATTGAAAAAGGAAAACCAACACAAAATGCATTTATAGAAAGTTTCAATGGTAAACTTAGAGATGAGTGTTTGAATCTACACTACTTTAAAAATCAAAGAGAGTTAACCGATGCTTTGCGAATTTTCCAAAAGGAATACAACGACGAGCGTCTTCACTCTTCATTGAATTACTTGACTCCTTCAGAGTTTAAGCGATCTTATGGTTGAAATGTTTAGAGAAAACTAACTTATCCATTGGTACTGAAAATGGGGGCAGGTCAATTCCTTTAATAATACTTCCAAAAAATTAGTGGAAATCATCAATGAAGTGAGAACCAACACTGATGCGCTTGTGAATGCTTCCGATGAAGTTGCATCAACTGCCAGTACCCTTCACAAGGGGCAAGCGAACAGGCAGCTTCCGTTGAAGAAACATCAGCTTCCTTGGAAGAAATGGGTGCATCCATTGACCAAAATGCTGAGAATGCAAAACAAACCGATACCATCGCCACAAAGTCTGCAAAAGATGCAAAACAAGGTGGAGAGGCTGTCAAAAACACTGTCAAAGCGATGAAAGAAATCGCAGATAAAATTTCTATCATTGAAGACATAGCCTACCAAACCAACTTACTCGCATTAAATGCAGCAATAGAAGCAGCTCGAGCTGGTGAACATGGAAAAGGTTTTGCCGTCGTTGCCTCAGAAGTGAGAAAACTTGCAGAAAGGTCACAAAAATCGGCAAACGAAATTGGAACCCTTGCTGGAAGTTCCGTTCAGATTGCAGAATCAGCAGGAAAACTCATTGAGGAAATTGTCCCTGCGATCAATAAAACCGCGGACCTTGTCCAAGAGATCACAGCAGCAAGCCAAGAACAATCTTCTGGAGTGAATGAGGTGAACAAAGCCATGGGACAACTTGACCAAGTATCCCAACAATCGGCAAGTGCCTCGGAAGAACTAGCGGCTATCGCTGAAGAATTACAAGCACAAGCGGAACGTTTACTTTCATCGATCAGTTTTTTCAAACTTGGAAAATTGGCGAGTGTAACGCAGAATCCAGAAATAAAGTCCCTAAAACACCAAACACCCAAAAGCCCGTCTCCTAAAAAGGAAACCGCAACAAAAAAAGGTGAAGAATTCGATGATCATGGAAAGTTCCAAAAGTATTGAGGGTATAAGTGATGCAAGAGATCCAATACTTAACCTTCCTACTCTCCAATGAATTATTTGGACTCGGAATTTTATACATCAAAGAAATCATTGAGTATGAATCAGTAACCCATGTTCCGATGATGCCTGAATACATTCCTGGTGTCATCAATTTACGTGGCAATGTTGTGCCTGTGATCGATTTAAATACAAGGTTTTACAAAAAGAAAACAGAAACAAATCGAAAAACATGTATCATCATTACGGAAATCAAATTGGAAAAGGAAAATATCGATGTGGGTTTACTCGTTGATTCCGTTAATGAAGTTGTTGATATTCCTGAAACTCAAATTGAAGAAGCACCAAGTTTTGGTTCAAAAATTCGTTTGGATTTTATCCAAGGCATTGGAAAGTTAGAAAACCAATTTGTTATCATATTAAAAATCAATCAAATCTTGGATCTAAGTGAAATCCAAAACTTACAAGAAACTTCATCTCAGATAAGTGAGTGATATGGAACCTCCCAATGAAGTGATAGATTCCTATCTCAAACCTGGTGAAATCTTCTTTGGAGACCACCACCACCGAGTGAGAACACTTCTTGGGTCTTGTGTATCCATTGTTTTATGGCATCCGAAATACCACTTCGGAGGGATGTGCCATTACTTACTCCCCTATCCCTCTGATATAAAATTAGAAAAAACATATAAATATGGAGAGGAAGCATTCCAATACTTCATTAACGAAATCAAAAAAGCACATACAAAACCAGAAGATTACCTCGCAAAAATATTTGGTGGTTCCAATATGTTTTTAAATGAAGAAAGAGAAATTCTAAGAAATAATGCAACAAGTCTCATCGGCACACGAAATGCTGAATTTGCAAAAAAAGTTTTATCGGAACATAAAATCAAAATCATTTCCGAAGACATAGGTGGAAATCAATCTAGAAAAATTTATTTTTCCATTTGGGACGGCGAAGTTTGGGTAGAGAAAAAATAAATCATGAATAAAATCAAAGTTTTTGTCATTGATGATTCTGCTGTTGTAAGACAAGTGTTAACCGAAATATTCAAACAAGATTCTCATTTTCAATTCTTAGGAAGTGCCTCAGACCCCATCTTTGCAATGGACAAAATGAATAATCTTTGGCCCGATGTGATCGTTCTTGATATTGAAATGCCAAGGATGGATGGTCTTTCATTTTTAAAAAAAATTATGACGGAGAGACCAACACCTGTTGTGATCTGTTCAACGCTGACAACAGAAGGATCGGAAACTGCCATTCTTGCCATGAACCTAGGTGCCTGTGATATCATCACAAAACCAAAAATAGGTTTAAAAGATTTTTTAAATGAAAGCACAATTGCTCTCACTGATGCTGTCATCGCCGCTGCATCCGCAAGCATCAAACACCTATCGAATCCTTCTAAAATTACTGAATCTAAAGTCCAAGTTGATAAAAAACAAGAACTCTCTTCTTTACAAGCAACTGAGAAAATCATTGCCATTGGAACCTCAACTGGTGGCACGATCGCCTTGGAACACGTGTTAACCAAACTTCCAAAAGAAAACACTCCAGGAATCGTCATCGTCCAACATATGCCCGAAAAATTTACAGAAGCTTTCGCCAAACGATTGGATTCCATTTGTGAGATTCGAGTCAAAGAAGCAAACAATGGCGACCGAGTGGTGCGAGGACTTGCTTTGATCGCACCTGGGAACAAACATATGACTCTCAAACGATCGGGGGCGCAGTATTTTGTTGAAGTAACGGATGGACCCCTTGTCAACCGTCACAAACCTTCGGTGGATGTCTTATTTCGATCGGTTGCCAAACAAGCTGGGAAAAATGCAAGAGGCATCATCATGACAGGAATGGGAGATGATGGAGCAGCTGGCTTACAGGAAATGAAAGAGGCTGGAGCCGAAACCATTGCCCAAAACGAAGAAACTTCTGTTGTGTTTGGAATGCCGAGAGAAGCAATCAAAAGAGGATGTGTTGACCACATCCTCCCTCTCAGTGAAATTTATAAGAAGATTATTGGTTACGGTTGATTAACCGAGTCCCAATTCTTTTGTCACCTTCACTTTTCTTGCACGAATGTCTTCTGGAGATTCTTCCTTTAAAATTTCATCAGGTTTGATTTTGAATATAGGTTGTGCTTTTGTTACAATCTTTCCATCAGAATCTACCATCAAATTTTTCACCACAGTTCCACTCACGGGAGCAAGGATTTTGTTAAACATCTTCATGACTTCAATGATAAAGAGTGGTTGTCCTGCTTGGAAGTGGTCCCCTTCATTCACAAGTGGTGGAAGGTTTGGAGCTTCTTTCGAGTAGAACATACCACCCATTGGAGCCACAATTTCATCACCTGACATCTTCGGTGGTGGGTTCAGAGTTTTGATAAACGCATCCCTTGTGTCTTTGTTTTTGAATTCATCAGGGACAACGCCATCCAAATCCGCATTGACATCCAAACCAAAAAAGTTGGACTTGATACCAATTTTCGGAAGTAACAGTAAGGTTTCTAGTCCTGCTTGGAATCCGTTATGACTCGCTTTCACCTTTTCCCAAAGTTCATCGGAGATTTCTTTGGAAGGATTTTTTCCTTTTGCGATCGTTTCGGAAATTTCTTTCCAATCCTTCAAACCAGTTCGTTTGGAAAACTCTGCATAAAATTCTTTGGCTTCGATGAGTAATTTCTCATCATGGTCCCAAATCTTTTCAGAACTTGCTTTTTGTTCCGTTGTATCTAAATTTAAATAATAGTACAAGGAATCTAAAAATTGGATTGGGTTTTCGTTGAAAACCACATTGTTTCCGCTGCGAGTCCAAAGTTTTCCATCAAAATATCCAAGAAAACCACCAAGTAAATGTGGGTTCGCAAGCAAACGTTCCATTGGTCTTACCACCAATGTCATTTTTTTACTCAGGATTTTTTTCAGGTCGGCATCAGCTGCTTTGGTTTTCTCTGACCAGAGGTATTCCAAATCCAAATCATTGATGACGGATTGTAAGGCTCCAATCCCAGCCAAATAGGAAATCATAAAGGCAGTGGATGGTTTGAACATTGCGTCCTTACCCAAAATCCATTGGATGAGACCATAGTGGACAAGTAAGTTGGTTTCTAGGTTTTGCCCCCTAAGCTCTGTTTTGCGAAGGATGTTCCCTAAAATTTCCAAGTTTTCCGTTCGGCTATTGCCATAGGAAACGATGAGAGCCACATTGGAATCATAGGCCCCCGCGAGGTTATAATGAACAAAAGCTCCCGTATCTGGGTTTCTTGTACAAATCCCTTGGTCATCTCGGATTTCCTCTGGGAGAGGGTTCGACCAGTTTTGGATGATCCCACCTGCATGTGGTTGGAGGGCACGGTTTGTTGCATTGATCCTTACTTCCGCACCAGATACATTGCGTACAATTCGTTCTGGTTTTGGAACTCTTGGCCCATGGATGGAAAGTACTGCCATTGCTTCCACTAGGGAATCAATGTAAAAGAAGTCATTTGGATCGTTAGGATTGGTGAACTTCATTTTGTAAACCATCTCGGTCACACGGTGTTCTACCTGGATCCGAGTGTTCACTTCCATAAAGAAGAAACTATTCCCTTCTACGATACATTCGAAGGTGGAAACTGAATTGAGGCGAATTGCCTTTCCAAACACTTCTGCTTGGTGTTCCATATCCTTTAAGGTTTGAACATCTTTGTCGAGGATGGCCGCTTTTTTAGGATTGGAAGAACGAACGAGGTCAGCTTCTTTTTGTAAGAGTTCTACAGTTTGCGAAATCTCTAACAATTTTTGTTCGTGCATTTGTAACGAACAATCACGACCACCAAGTGATAAAGACCACTCCCCGTTTCCAATCATTTGGATTTCATTATGGCGAGTGTTTTCAATATTGAGTTCGATGAGAAAGTTTCTGTTAGAACCCACAGCGGTTACTTTTGACTCTGCCAAAATTTCCATTACCGCAGATTCAATTTCTCCTTTGGAAGAGATCACACGTTGGCCTTTTCCACCACCACCACCGATGTATTTAAATCGAATGCGTTTGCCAGGATACTTCTTCCAAATGTCTTCACAAAGGATTTCTGATTCTTTTTGGAGGTCAGGGATGGATGTGATGTCGATGGTTTTTTCGTAAGAAAGTTGCAGTAAGATCTCGGCATTGTCTTCCAATGATTTTTTCTCATCAAATTGGAAGTTTAACTGATTTTCTTTTGCTACCTTTAGAAGTCCGTCTTTGGAATTACCCGTTTTACGAAGTAAGGCAAGGGCCGTGATGTTGTCCACACCAGGAGTCACAGATACATTGAGACTACGAGCTAGTTTTTTGGCTTCGTCCTTTGCCCCTGCTCCTTTTGCGACATGTGAACTTGGTCCCATAAAGATGATCCCAGCTTTTTCGATGGCTTCAATGAATTCGGCATCTTCTGCCATAAACCCGTATCCTGCAAAGATATGAGTGTAGCCATTGTCTTTTGCGATCCCAATGATTTGGTGGATGCGTTGTTCTTTTTCTTCTTTCCCGGCACCCATATAATCAGGAACTCGGTGGATGTTTTCAGGGAAACGGAAGTTACGAAGTTCTGGTGCCAGTGCCTTTGGGTACACAATGGAATCTTTTTCAGAAAGTAATATTCCGTATTCTTTTACACCAATGGCATCAAAGACATCCATGGTTTCCTTACGAACTGGACCACGGCAAACAATGAGGCATTTGATCGATTCCACAGTGAAGGAACGAATCCATGCGGATTCTGATTCTTGGAACTGAATGCGTTTTAAATTCTTATCTAACATGGAAATTATTCAAACTCCCTTTGAGGTCCGGACATTTCAGCCGGTTTGTATTTGGACATGAGAAAACTCAAGTTTTTGGATAGGACATTACGAGTGTAACCAGGTAAAATGATGGAGGAAACAGAACCAAGAGATAAGGCTTCTTTTGGATTCATCAGTTCTTTTTCATACCGTTGGCCAATTTCAAAGAGTTTTGCATCACGAGTTGCGGCTGCTTCTTTTTCACTCATACCTTTTTTGACATTTGCCAAAAATTCTTTTTGAACGCCTGTAATTTCATCTTTATAAACATACTCTTTTCCAGCAGGACCCATCACGGCAATCCTTGCTGTTGGAAGAGCAAATACCATGGATGCTCCCGTAAAATACGAGTTAAAGGTTGCATAAGCACCACCAAACGCATTACGGATGATGAGTGTGAGCCTTGGCGTACGAAGGTCAATGATGGAATCGAGGAGTTTTCTTCCTTCAAGGACAATTCCATTATGTTCCTGGTCTCGGCCTGGTAAAAATCCAGTGGTGTCTTCTACAAATACCATTGGGATATTGTAGAGGTTACAGAATCTTACAAAACGAGTTCCCTTACGAGAGGCTCCAATGTCAATTTGACCAGAAGATACGGCTGAGTTATTGGCAAGGAATCCAACAACATGGCCACCAATCCTTCCAAAAGCTGTTACAATATTACGTGCTCTCTGTGGTTGGAGTTCAAAAAACTCACCATGGTCACAGATTTGTTGTAAATAGAGAGTGATGTCGAAGGGAGTGTTCATTCCCGTTGGGGAATTAAACGTTTTACGGAAAAGGATATCTTCTTCGTAAATGAATCTGTCAACTGGGTCAGATGTTGGGTAAAAAGGCGCAAAACTATGGTTATTGTCTGGAAGGTAGGATAACAATCGAATCGCAGTCCTGAGAGATCCTAACTCATCATTTGTCACAAGGTCGACAACTCCCGATTGGCCGTGGACTTTTGGTCCCCCTAAATCTTCGGCAGAGATATCTTCCCCAAGGACTGACTTCACAACACCAGGTCCCGTGAGTCCAAAAAAGGTTCCGTCACATTGGATCATAAATGACCCTTGGCGAGGGAGGTATGCCCCTCCACCTGCGTTAAACCCAAACATGAGCATCACAGAGGGAACAACCCCGCTGATTTTACGGAGTGCTGTGAACGCTTCCGAGTATCCGTCAAGTCCACCCACACCAGCTGGTACATAGGCTCCTGCAGAATCATTCATCCCGATGAGAGGGATTCCATGCGTTCCTGCCATTTGGATGAGGCGGGCTAGTTTGCTACCGTTTGTTGCATCCATGGAACCCGCACGGAGTGTGAAATCATGCCCATAGACGGCAACATCGCGACCTTTGATATTTAAAATTCCTGTGACAATGGAGGCACCATCTAAATTGGGACCCCAGTTTTGGTAGGTGATATTTGGTTCTTCGTCCGTGAGGACTTTGATCCTTTCCCAAACAGTCATCCTGTTTTTGGAATGTTGGACACGGATCCGATCTTCACCACCACCAAGAAACGGTTTTTCGATTAATTCTTTACCGAGTTTGAGAGCATCATCATAAATGCCGGTTTGGGTCTCCGGAGCCTTGGATTCTTTGAACGGGTTGTTTAGGGAATACTGCATGGTTTCCATAAGTTTTTTTCCAATGTTTTGTTTAGGATCACTTAGAAAAGTGATTTTTACTTTAAAGCTGCATCTAAATCAGGATAAATTGTGAATAACTGCTGCATCCCGATGATATCGAAAACTTTTTCGACAGCAGGTTGCAATCCACAAATAGAAATGCTAATTTTCTGCTCTTGGCAATGCCTAAGTGTTGTGACAAGAAGGCGAAGTCCCGCGGAAGAAATAAATGGCACTTCACTCAAATTAAAAATCACGGATTTGCCGGAAGAACTCACAAGGTTTAGCAAATCCTTTTCAATTTTATGTGTGTTGTGAACGTCCAAATTGCCTTGGACATGCACAACCATCTTATTTCCCAATTCTTCAGACCGAATTCCAATTTTATCTTCGTTCATACGATTGTTTTCTCCAAATAGGTTATGTTTTGTTTCCCATTGTACTCATATGAAACTTTGTCCATAAGGGTTTCCATGAGATAAACGCCAAATCCTCCCTTTCGTTCGCCTTTCAAATTGGCTTCCACGGAAGGTTTTGGAACTTTTTTTCTGTCAAAGGGTTTTCCTTCATCTACGAGAACAATTTTTAACTTATCACCCATCAGTTCAAATTTACATTCAAACTTAGGGTTTTGAAGTTCAGTATCTTTATAACTGTGCATCACAATATTCGTGGCTGCTTCATCCAAAGATATTAAGATGTCATCAAAGGCAAAAGGTTTTGTGATTTTTGATTCTAAATGTTCTGAAATAAAATCACGGAGTTTGGGAATTTCATTTGGATGTGCATCAAAGGTTTTTACCATTTCAAAACTTGTCACCTCTGCAAACTTTAATACCATTACCGTAAAATCATCATATTGTTCTTCTGAACGGGAAAAGGACCGAATGTCGTCATATACAGATTCTACGATTTTTTGTGATGGCTCATTCCTTCTTTGGATGATAAAATCAATAAACCTGTCGAGCCCATACTCTTCCCCATCGGGACTTTTTTCTTCAATGGCACCATCGGTATAAAAAACCAAAATGTCCCCAGGTTCTAATTGGATTTCTCCACCTTGGTAATTGGTATGAGGGACAACACCAAGGGGTGCTCCTTTGCCTTTTAAGAGTTCAAAACTTCCATCACTTCGGATCCAAATTTGGTCATTGTGACCTGCTGAAGCAAATTTTAAAGTGCGCGTTTTTCTTTGGTAATTGACAAGAAACAATGTCACAAACATACCTGACTGGCTATCTTCATAGATCAATTGGTTTGCTCGAAATAGGAGTTCGGAAGGAGGAAGGTCGGTCGTTCTGGACAAAGTCCGAATGATCGAACTCGACATCGCCATAAAAATCGCTGCAGGCAAACTTTTCCCCGACACATCTGCAACAAGAAAGGAAAACTGTTCATCACCAAACGCATGAAAATCGTAAAAATCACCTGACACTTCTTTGGCGGCAACTGACATCACTCCCAAATCAAAAAGTGGTGATTGCATGAGAGCATTCGGTAAAATATTGTTTTGGATTTTTCTTGTGATTTCGATTTCTTTTTCAATCGATTTTTTCGTGATGATTTCTTGGTTGAGTTTTAAGTTTTCGTATGCCTTTGCCAGTGGTGATGATAAAGTTTTTAACATTCTAAGGTCAGTTTCATTAAACGAATGGGCTGAATGTTTTCCACTTACATAAAGTGCTGCTCGCAAATTACCACCCCGAGGAGCAATTGGTAAAATCAGGAAATTTTTCTTTAGGGTATAAAATTCCAATTCTAAAAACGATTCTTCGAGTTGCGGTGTGACCACAGCCATTCTAGGATTCCCCGATTCCATCAGGCTTAAAAACAAACGGCTTTCAAACATCGGAAAAAATGATTCTCTCACAATCCCAAGTTGCCTTGCATACACTTGGATTCTGTTTTTGTTTTTTTCCTCGATGATCACCATTCCCGCATCTTCGCATGACAACTCTTTGGTGAGGATACTTAGAGTTTTTGACATCAAACCCAATTCGTCATGGGATTCCAGTACCGCCTGCCCTAAATCAAAAATCGATTCAAGAGTACTTAACTTTTGTTTGAGTTCGAGGTTGGTGATATTTAAGTTTTCAAGTAACCTTGTTTTTTGAATGGCAACAGCACATGCACTCGAAAAAGATAGGAAGGTATCTATATCATCTTGGCTAAAATTATTACGATCGATGGTATTGATGGCTTCAATCACACCAATCACTTCGTCTCCCACGATCAGAGGACTTGCCAAAATATTTCGAGTGATGAAATTGGAAGCCTTGTCTACGTCCCGAAACACCCTATCATCATTTTGTGCATCATTGATGATCATCGGCTGTTTTGTGACTGCCACAGTCCCCGCAATCCCTTGTCCCACAGGAACCTTGATTTTGGAAACCTCTTCCCTTTTTTCACCAGTCACAGTATGAAAGACTAAAAATTCTTTTTTATCATCTAAAAGGAGCAGTGAACTTGCCTCTGTACGAAATACAGACTTTGCCGACTCCATTACCATCACAAGAACATGTTCCAAATCCACACTGGTATTGATGAGGACTGCAACACGGATGATTTCTTCTAAGAAGTATTGCAGCCTATTGTTATTATTGTGGATATTGGCATTATCAATCAGAAGTAAAACAGAAGTGGTTAAGGAATTAAAAAATTGTGGTTCCTCTTCAGAAAACACAGTGTCCTTAAACAGTGCATTTAAATTCGCACTAAAATAATTGATTAAATCTAAATCTTGTTCGGAAAAATTTTGAAAATGTTTGATGCCTTCAAGAACGAGTACACCGAGTGACATGTCTCCAATTTCATCCCCCAAATAACAGGCAATATAGGATTCCGAAACAGGAGCGTCATTTGCACCCAAATGAGTTCCTTTTTTAACGAGGATACTTTTTTTGGATTTAAAAACATGTTTTGCGATTTTACCCGCATTGATTTTATCTTGGATGAGCCCAATCCTGCTTAAATTCCCTCTTTCATTTCTAACATAGATGGCAGCTGATTTTGCTGATACAAATCGTTTTGCCTGCCCTAGGATAAAATGGTATACATCGTCAAGTTCGGATGAGGAGGAAAGATAAAATCCGCCATCTTTGTTTTTTAAGATAATTGGCGGAAGGGAATTTGGTTTCAATGGTTTAATCTTTGCTAAACTTTAAAGATTCTTCTCTTAGTTTACGATTGGCATCTTCTAGGGATTTGATTTTATCAAAGGCTGACATAAGTTCGTCACGGCTCAAATTGGAAACCATAGTGCTCGCTTCGACAGTTTCTTTTGCTTCCCTAAGTTCTACACGTGAGTAATCGATGATCTGTTCATACATGCGAATGATTTCGTCTGCGTTTGCTAATTCTTGTTCATTGAGCCTAAGAACTTTTTCATACCCTTTGATGATATCCGATTGGATTTTCAATTTTTTAGTGAGTTCTTCTACCGTATCTTGTCCCATAAAGTTCTTGGTTCCTTAGCCATTTTGGGATTCTGTTGACAGACAAACGTCTTCTCTCACCTTGGATTAGCACAAGGGGACGTAGCTCAGTTGGGAGAGCGTTTGAATGGCATTCAAAAGGTCGGGGGTTCGATTCCCCTCGTCTCCAAAATCCCTCCCGAGATTTCAGCGTTTTCAGCCCATACTGTCAAATTCTTTTTCATTTGGTTAGGAGTTCACTTGATCATTCAGTGACCTTTTTCAATCTATTCCATATTAGATTATGGCTGTACGTAAAATTCTGAAAATTGGCAATCCTCTCCTTCGTCAGACGAGCGAAGATGTCACCGAATCCGAAATCCAAACCAAAGATTTCAAAAAATTGATTCGAGATATGTTCGAAACCATGCGCCATGCCGACGGTGTGGGTCTTGCCGCCCCACAAATTGGTGTTTTGAAAAAATTAGTGGTCGTGGGACAAGAGGATGACAACGAACGTTACCCAGGTACCCCCGAAGTTCCAAACCAAATCATCATCAATCCAGAGATCACTCCTTTAAGCCCTCCGGCCGATGGGTTTTGGGAAGGTTGTTTGTCTGTTCCAGGTATGCGTGGGTATGTGGAAAGGCCAAACAAAATTCGTATGAAATGGCGTGATGAAAACTTTACAGAACATGACGAAATCATTGAAGGTTATAGAGCCATCGTATTACAACATGAATGTGACCATTTGTTTGGCGTTTTGTATGTAGATCGTTTGAAAAGTACGAAGTTGTTTGGTTTCAATGATGACATTGATACCGCAGGCAAATTGTTAGATTAAATTTTTCTCGTTTTAATTTGCAAGTTTAGTCACTTGCAGGAGATTGTATGGGTTCATCCATCGTTCAGTATTTTCTTTCCAAAAGTTTATTCGTAAATCTTTTGACGGTTCTCATTTTACTCGTTGGTGGGTTCACTGCCGCTACCATGAATAGGGAAGCATTCCCCAATATCAATTTTGATATTGTCAGTGTGACAACCATTTATCCTGGAGCAGCACCTGCCGATGTGGAAAAACTTGTCACAAAACCACTCGAAGACGCCATCAAAGAGGTGGATGGGATCAAAGAGTTTCGTTCCGCTTCCCTTGAAAACCGATCAGGTATCATCATCACGATCGATCCAAATACCAAAAATACACAGAAAGTCGTTGATGATTTAAAGTCTGCCATTGACCGCATCCAGGACCTTCCCACCGATGCAGAAGACCCGATCGTTACAGAGATCACAACGGCAAGACAACCTGTCATTGAGATCCACCTCACATCCAATCTCAAAGACGGAAAACCAGAGTTAAATGCAAAAGAACTACGAGACCAAGCAAAAATTTTAGAAGAAAAATTAAAAGACTTACCAACAGTTGCAAGGATCACCAAACGAGGTTGGCGCGAACGAGAGATGAAAGTGGACTTAGATCCAGACAAACTCAGGAGTATGTCCCTTTCTTCAACACAGGTAATCAATGCATTACGCCTTCGGAATATCAATTTTCCAGGAGGAAACATCAATGAAAAAACAAGGGAAATCATTGTTCGAACCGTGGGTGAATTTGATACTGCAGAAGAAATTGAGAATGTATTCATTCGCACAAATGATGCAGGACGTTCTGTACGCATACGAGATGTAGCACGTGTGACCGAAGGTTTTGAAGATTCAGATTATTTGGACAAATCCAATGGAAACATCGCCATTGCACTTACTGTTATCAAACGAGAAAAAGCAGATGCGATCTCCGTGGTAGATGAATCCAAAAAAGTAGTTGAAAGTTTTATTAAATCTACGAAGGGCACCGTCAAACATGCGTTTGTAAACGATTTATCAAAATACATTCGAAGAAGGCTTGGAGTCCTCACATCCAATGCAGTCTCTGGTCTCATCCTTGTCATGGCATCCCTCTTTGTATTCCTTGGATGGCGTATGGCACTCATGACGGCCCTTGGGATTCCGATTTCCATTGCCATGACCTTTGTAGCCATGAATTATATGGGCCTAACGTTAAACCTCATTTCAATGATGGGCCTTATCATTGTTGTTGGAATTTTAGTAGATGATGCCATCATCATTTGTGAAAACGTTTACCGCCACCTGGAAATGGGAGAAGAACCATTTGAAGCAGCTATGCGTGGGACAAGTGAAGTACTCGCACCGGTGACGGCCACTGTGACAACAACCATTGCTGCTTTTGGTCCTATGTTATTTATGACTGGGATTTTTGGAAAGTTCATCCACTCCATTCCACTCGTTGTTATTTTATCACTTCTGAGTTCATTATTTGAAGCTTTCTTTATGTTACCTTCTCACTTATATGATGTGAGTAAGGCCACTGATATGAAAGGAGAAGTGAAAGAAGAGTCCCATTGGTTCGTGAAATTTAAGGAGAAAACCTACCTACCCCTTCTTCGATTTGCACTGACGAACCGTTGGAAAATGGTGGGACTCCTCCTCGGGCTCTTTGTATTTTCGCTTGCCATCCAAGCTAAATTTGGAAAGTTCAAACTCTTTCCAGGTGCCATCGAAACCTTCCAAATCCGTGTCACAGCGGAAACGGGTTTAAAACTAGAAGAAACGGACAGGTTCATTCGCGCTATAGAACACACGATCGCAAAACTTCCCGCAGGCGAAGTGGAAAATTACATTTCCCGAGTGGGTATCATCCAAAAAGATCCAAACGATCCTTTTACGAAACGAGGAAAAAACTATGCCCAAGTTATGGTGTATCTCACACCAGATGATAACAGGGAGCGTTCTACAGAAAAAATCATCGAAGTGGTTCGTGAAAATTCAAAATATTTACTCAATGAAAAATCCCTTGCCTTACTCGAAGAGAAATTAGCAAAAGAAAACGTAGACCAAAAACAAGAAGAAAAAATCAAAATTGATGCAATTCCTTCGGAGTTTCTGCCCCTCAAAGGGAAATTGGTTAATTTAGAATTTGAAAAATTAGCTGGTGGACCTCCGGTTGGAAAACCTGTTGCGATTGAAATCAAAGGGGATGACTTTGCCACCTTACTCAAAATAGGTGCCGAATACAAAGCAGCCCTTGCCAAAATCAAAGGTGTTACTGACATAGGAGATGATTTTAATGAAGGGAAAGATGAAATCAGAGTGTCTGTAGATGAATCTCTTGCTTCTTTTGCAGGAGTAAGTGTTCAATCTGTTTCCCTTGCAATTAACACTGCCTTACAAGGAACCGTTTCCACAAAAATCAAACGTGCAGATGAGGAAGTGGATGTACGAGTTCGTTTTCCCGAAGAGTATCGGTCTTCACTATCCCACTTAAATAAAGTGTATGTGAATAACTTAACAGGTAACCTAATCCCTGTTTCACGACTTACAAGTTACGATCGTAATCCTGGTAGAGCATCGATCAACCATTTAGATGGCAAACGACTCCTTACGGTAACCTCTAATATTGATGAAACAATATCGACATCAAGGCAAGTCAATTTAGAAGCCAAACAACTCACGGAAGGGATCATTGCCAAATACCCAGGGTATTCTGTCCGTTTCTCTGGGGAAAATAAAGACACAGAAGAATCGATGGCCTCCCTTGGGCGAGCATTCCTTGTGGGACTTCTGATCATTTATATGATCCTGGCATCACTCTTCCGGTCCTTGGCGCAACCTCTCATTGTGATGAGTGCCATTCCGTTTGGGGTGATTGGAGTGATCTTTGCCTTTTTGTTACATGGTCAGCCTTTCTCCTTTTTGGCTTTCCTAGGGATCATTGGACTTGCGGGGGTGGTCGTAAACGACTCCATTGTACTTGTGGATTGTGCGAACCAACTTAGAATTGAAGATCCCTCTAAATCTACATTTGAGTTATTAATGGAAGCAGGAAGTATCCGCTTGCGAGCTGTTATGCTTACAACAGTCACAACCGTTCTTGGTTTGTTACCTACCGCATACGGAATTGGAGGAAAAGACCCTTTCCTTGTACCCATGGCTCTTGCCTTTGGTTGGGGACTCGCCTTTGCCACCTTCATCACACTCATAATGGTTCCAGTATTTTATCTGAATTTGTATATGTTTCGTGATCGAATCTCCGACCATTTAAAACATAGAAAAAAACAGTTTGTTTAACAACAAATAAGCATTGTAAATGAGTATCCTTTTGCATAAACGGATACTCTCAATTTGCGAAATTAGTCTTTTTCGTTGTTGAGCACTTCTGAAAGGGTAACGAAATGATACCCTTTTTCCTTCATCCGTTCGATGAAAGTTGGCAAAATATAAATCAGTTTATCAAATTTACGTGGACCACCTAAGTGCATGAGGATGATGGCTCCATTCATTCCATTGGGATCGGCTTTTTCCCAAGTTTCAAGAAAGGTTAAAGTTTCTTCACCTGTTTTGTAATGTGGGTTTTTCACCACTTCCTTTTTTCCCTTCGATGTTTTTTTGTAGAGGAATTGTTTGCTAATATAATCAGGAAGGTCGAGAGAACCTTTTGCATTATTGGACCACATGATATGGTCCGTATACCCCAAACTTGCATGGGCATCTAAAATCAATTGGCTGAGAGCACCATAGGGAAGTCGGTAGTATTTTTTTAATTCTTGTTTGGTGAGTGTTCGAAACGTATCTTCCACTCGTTTTAATTCCTCTGCCATACGAGGAAGGTCGAGTACTGAATTTGATAGGTAGTCGAGGACCATCCTTTTTTTTAAGGAAGTTTCTGTCACAGAACGTTGGTAGTTAAAATGAGACCAAGTATGGTTCCCAAATTCCACAGCCCCAGTTTTTGCCATTCGTTTGATGTAGTCTAAGTTTTGTCTGACAAAAAAGGAACCATTGATATCCGATGGCCTTTCATTGGATAAAAACAATGTGACTTTGATTTTATGTTCTTTGATGTAATTGTACAAAACAGGAAGTTCTTCTCCAGTCGCCAAATCAAAGGTTAATGCGATTTCTTTGTGAGATTCATTGCCACGTAAAATATTACGCCCTTTTGTGTTGGCACTTACCTCTTTTAGGAATTCGATATTCTCTTCTACCTGTTTGGCAAGTTCCGTATCAGGTTCTGAATCTGCAGCCAATGCATTTTCTTCTCGGAGTTGTTCTTGGTACATTAAGGAAAAGAGAGATTGTTCGAGTTCCCGTAAACTTCGTTCTTTTTCTTTGACTTCCGTTTCGAGTTTGGTCACACTCAAACTTAAAAAAAGTAAATACCCACAAAGCACAAGGACTGTCAGTCCAACAAAGGACAATGCAGAGATAAAAGCAAAACGCCGGAGTTTTTTGGCAAACAACCGATCCTTTTCAATGTCCTTTGAAAGTTCATGGACGATGTCCTGAATTTCTTTCTCTTCGTTTGTCGGATCGAGTGACATTTAGGTATGGCTTTCCTTAGTATCGATTATCGGAAAGGGACTTAGGGTTCTATACTAAGTCCCACCTCTCCTTTAGGTTTTGATCTTTAAAAATTTTCCTTTTTTCCCTTGGCGGATGAGGTATTCCTTTCCCTTTTCCAATACAAGAGCTGGGTCGGTTATCTTTTCCTCATCCAAATACAAACCTCCTGCTTGGATGAGCCTACGCCCTTCCGAAACACTGGGGATGAATTTGAGTTGGGACAATACATAAACAAGGAGGGGTGGTTTTTCCAAGAACATTGCCTCGTCCAAAACTTCCGTTGGGATTTCGTCAGGCAGTGCTCTGTTTTTGGTATTGTGGATGGCAGTCCACTCCTCGACCGCCTTCCGGTTTTCCTCTTTGGGATGGAGTTGGTCCATAATGAGAAGGGCCAGCTCTGTTTTTACTTCTTTTGGATGGAGGGTCTTGGAACGAATCCCCTCCTTTCGTTTTTCCACATCCGACATAGGAAGGTCTGTGAGCAGTTCAAAATAGTTCCACATCAGGTCATCAGAAATGGACATAATTTTTCCATACATATCGATGGGTTTTTCGATGATGCCAACATAGTTTCCAAGAGATTTGGACATTTTTTTTACGCCATCAAGGCCAACGAGAAGTGGCAAGGTGATGACTGCTTGTGGTTTTTGGCCGTATTCTCTTTGTAAGTCGCGACCGACTAACATATTGAATTTTTGGTCCGTACCACCTAGTTCGACATCGGACTTCATGGCAACCGAATCATACCCTTGCACAAGTGGGTATAAAAATTCAATCATCGATATTGGAGTTCCCGCTTTATGGCGTTTTGTAAAATCATCACGTTCTAACATGCGCGAGACTGTGTATTTGGAAGTTAACACAAGCACATCTTCGAATTTCATCTCGGAACACCAATGGGAGTTATAAAGGATTTTCGTTTTTTGTGGATCTAAGATTTTGAAAACTTGAGTTTGGTACGTTTTGGAATTTTCGAAAACTTCTTCTTTGGATAAACGTTTTCGTGTCTCCGATTTGCCTGTTGGGTCACCAATCATGGCGGTGAAATCACCGAGCATAAAACAAACTTCATGCCCTAGGTCTTGGAAGTGTTTTAATTTTCTAAGTAAGACAAAATGACCTAAATGTAAATCGGGTGCCGTGGGATCAAATCCAGCTTTGATTGTAAGGGAAGGTTTGGCTTTGATCTTTTCTAGAAGTTCCACTTCACTGATGATCTCAACAGTGCCTCGGCGGATTGTTGCTAATTCTTGGTTCAATTCTGTTTCAGTTTTCATAACAATTTCAAAAATTTTCGATGGTAGAAAAGGTGACTTTTGACAACACTAACCTTAGAATCTCTATAGGCAACCACCAAAGTACGTAAAAACCCTTATGAACCATTTAGATGAAAGAAAACAAACGCTGAAACAGTTAGAATCCACCCAGTATGATATTTTGATTTTAGGTGGTGGTGCCACCGGTTCCGGTACTGCCCTTGATGCCAGCCTTCGGGGATACAAAGTTGCCTTGTTGGAAAAGGGTGATTTTTCCCAAGGGACAAGTTCACGTTCGACAAAACTCATCCATGGCGGTGTACGTTATTTGGCGCAGTTCCATTTTAAGTTAATTTACGAAGCACTTTCCGAGAGAAAACGCCTCCTCACCAATGCACCTCACTTGGTGAAACCACTGCAATTTGTTTTACCAACCTATGTTTGGTGGGAAAAACCATTTTACTCCATTGGACTTACCATGTACGACCTACTTGCAGGTAAATCGATTGTGCCTGGCCACGAAAGGATCTCAAAAGCTACAGCTTTAGATTATTTTGCATCACTCAAAAAACAAAACCTAAAAGGTGGGATTTCGTATTATGATGCGCAGTTCAATGATGCAAGACTCAATGTAACAACGGTTCGAGCTGCCAAAGAAAATGGGGCCGATGTTGTTTCTAGGATCGAAGTGACAAACTTTTTAAAAGATGCCAATGGTAAAATCATTGGTGTGACAGCAAAGGATAGCTTAACCAAAAAGGTTGTTTCCATCAAAGCAAAAGTAGTCGCGAACACAACAGGAGTTTGGATTGATTCCCTACGTAAATTGGATGATCCTAAAACGGAAAATGTCCTCGCTCCAAGCCAAGGCATCCACCTTGTCTTTGACAAAGAAAAATTACCTTGCCGCACAGCCATGATCATCCCTAAAACAGCAGATGGTAGAGTGGTGTTTGTGATCCCTTGGGAAGGGAAAGTCCTTCTCGGAACCACTGACACTCCGATCCAAAAGATTGAAAATGAACCTCTTCCCTTACAATCGGAAGTGGAATTTTTACTCAAAACAGGAAATGATTATTTAGATACCAAGTTAACAAAAGAAGACATCGAATCGGTGTTTAGTGGGCTACGTCCTCTTATTTCAACTGGTGACAAAAAGGATACCAAATCCATCTCTAGAGAGGAAGCCATCCTTGTCTCTGATTCTGGGCTTGTGACGATGTCTGGAGGAAAATGGTCAACCTTTCGAAAAATGGCTGAGGACTTAACAGACAAATTGATTTCCGTTGGAAAATTACCATCCAAAATGAAATGTTTTACTGCAAGTTTTGCCTTTCCAGGTGCTGATGGGTACAGCAAACATTTAGTCGCAAAAATCCAAACGATGTATGACTTACCTTATGAAACTGCTGTTCGTTTGAGTGATGCCTATGGTGGGGAAGTTCCACTCATCCTTGGTAAAAAACCAAAAGAAATCAAAAAAGGAACCGGTTACTTTGTAGAAGAGATCAAACACTTTGTGAAAAAAGAATTTGCCCTATCTGTATCCGATGTTCTGTCGAGGAGGTGGAGGCTTATCTTTTTGGATTTGAACTTAGCCGAGTCATTGGCAATTCCAACTAACAACATCCTTGCCAAAGAACTTGGATGGAAGGAAACAGAGAAAAAATCTTCTCTAAACGAACTTCTCAAACACATTAAGGATTTAAAGAAAACGATCGCCTAACTCAAAGAAAAAGATAAAAACTGGTGCTGCCTGAAGAGGCATGCACCGGCAACACTTTAGTTCAAAAATAGATCAAACTACAAAATCAATGGATTTAGAAAATATTTTTCCAATAAAAAAGGAAACTTTGGTTTCAAAATCCAAAATTTTATTAAACTATTTGTTTATGAGAGAAAGGTATATTCTTTATACACATCTTTCAGAAAAAAAAATTTTGGTTCGGATCTCATCGATATTACAAGAAAAATACTTTCATAGAATCATTCAAAATCAATTCCAAATGTATCGAAAGGTTTCTTATAGAGGTGAGGATATGAGCTCATCGAGCATAGCAATCCCTTATTTACAAGGGACGATTTTTCCTGAAGCAAAGATTTCCTTTATCTCAATCATAACAAAACCCCACCCAATGTTTACCTTCATAACCTCATTATTTTACATAATTGTGATCACACTGATCATTGCTGATACATTCGGTATCCTGAATGCAACAGCGAAAATTTCACCTATGATCCTATTCCTACCACTCGTTTGGCATTTGCATCATCTTATTTATTTTAAAAATGAGTCTAACATCATCAAAAAATTTTTGATGCAAGTGTTGGAAGCAAAGGATTCCTAAAATTCCTTTCGTGGGAAATAGCAAAGGAATTCCATTCCCAGCTCGTTTTTTCAAACATCACATCTTAAAACTACTTCGGAATTGGTAATTCGTAGTGATAAAACGTGCGACCTGTTTCCTTTTCCTTTAACACAAAAAGGAAATGAGTTTTTGGTTGGTATACTTCCGAGAATTTTGTTCCCAATTTGGTTTTGAAGTTTTCATAATCTTCATCCCCAACCTCAGCTCGTTTGAAAATCCAAGAAATGTTTCGTTCAATGCCACCGTTATCAAAATAACTTAAGTTCAATTCAAGTCCTTCCTCCGTGGACTGTAAAATTGTGTATGTGCCTACAATGGATGGTAAAAAACCAGTGGGGTCCCCTTCTCCATACATCTCAGAAAAACTAAAGGTTTGGTCAGGTTTAAAAAAAACAGGAAGCACTGTTCCTTGGTCATAAAACAAAATTGTCCCTTTTGCATTGGCTAATACCAATTGTTTGAAACCATAAGCATGCCTCTCTGCTTTTCCAAACTGTGTGATGGTTCGTTTGATTTTATCAAAAGAAACCCAAGGATAGGGAAAAAATCCTTCTTTTTTCACCTCACCCATTTTCACTTCTGACAAACAAACACGCCCTGTATTTCCTAAACCATAGGTTTCTAATATTTCAAATCGAATGACATTTCCAACAAACGTAGAATCCAAATCAACGACTTGGAGACCTTGTTTGCCAAACTTTGCTTTGGTGAGTTCAATGTCTATAGTGTGGTCTTCTTTTAACTTATTTTTGGAATCGTTTTTTTCCATCCAAAAAGAAGATACCCTTAGTTTTTTGATAGAATCATTATTTTTTAAATCATTCGCGCTACGATGGAACCCGTTTAACAGTTGCAATGCTGAAAACTGGGATTTGTTCGATAAAAAAATCGTAAACCCAGAGCCTACTTCCTTGGCACTGGCACAAAATGCGGTTCCATACTTTTCATCCAAAGCGAATTCAGGACTAAACCTCCAAGGTTCTTCTGGACTTACTTGCCCAACACTTTGGGTTTTATCATAGTCCAATTGTGTTTCCGATTTTTGGCAATTGAGTATGAAACTAATCAGTAGTATCGGGATGAATTGGAAAAATCTGCGGGATCCCAAAAACTTGGTTCCTCTTACATTGTGACTGAGTGAGTGGGAAGGCAATTGCAAACGGAATGAGTACATCTTAAGAAATAAAAAGAGATCCATGGATAAAAAAAACCATGAATCTCTTCGAAAGACCAATCAAGTAAAAAACAGTTTTCTTTAATCGATGTAGTCTTTCAGTTTTTTCGAGCGGCTTGGGTGGCGGAGTCTACGGAGAGCTTTTGCTTCAATCTGACGAATCCTTTCACGAGTCACTTTGAATTGGTAACCAACTTCCTCAAGTGTCTGTGCATACCCATCATCCAATCCAAATCGCATTCGGATCACTTTTTGTTCACGTGCTGGAAGTGTTTGTAAAACCTGCCTGATTTGTTCGGAAAGGATGGAAGACGCAGCCGAGTTCAGAGGTGAGATCACTTCTTTGTCCTCAATAAAATCCCCGAGTTCCGAATCTTCTTCCGAACCCACTGGGATTTCGAGTGAGATAGGTTCCCGTGCCACATTTTTCACGGCTTTTACTTTTTGTACCGGCCAACCGAGTCGTTCTGCAATTTCATCATTGGATGGATCACGACCAAATTCTTGTACGAAGAGACGAGTTTCTCGGATTACTTTGTTGACCTGTTCGATCATGTGAACCGGAACACGGATGGTACGGGCTTGGTCAGAAATCGCACGAGTGATGGCTTGCCTGATCCACCAAGTCGCATAGGTTGAAAACTTATAACCCTTTTTGTATTCAAACTTATCCACGGCACGGATGAGTCCAATGTTTCCTTCTTGGATCAGGTCAAAGAAATGCATCCCACGGTTCGCGTAACGTTTTGCAATGGAGACCACCAAACGAAGGTTTGCACGTACAAGTTCTCGTTTTGCTTGAGCAATTTCCCTTTCCCCTTTGATGATTTTTTCACCCCAGTCTTTGATTTCACCAACAGGGGAACCTGCTTCTTGTTCCATCCGACGGAGTTTTCTTTCGTTATTGCGAATGTCTTTGATGACTTCTCTGACTTCATCAATGTCACAACCCATCATCTTTTCGATTTCATCTAAGTTTTCATTTTTTTCGATGAAACGGTTAAGGGCTTTGATTTCACGAACATCATGACCATATTTGGCTTTGATCTTAAGGAAGTGTTTTTCAATTTCCTTAACACGGAACACCATTGATTTGATCTTTTGCGAGATCTTTTGGATTTCTTTTTGGGAAACACCAATTTTTCGAATGGCTTCATCAATTTTGCCTGTGGACAAATCGATTTTTTCTTTTAGTTCTTTGAACTTTTTAGAATTTTCCGAATACTTACGAATGCGGTTTGTGGATTCGTTAAGGACCTTCTCATCTTGTTGGATGAGTTCCATATTCTCGAAAAATACTTTTTCGAGTTTATCCGCTTGCTCTTGGTTGAGTGCGTACATTTTGTCCACTTTCACCAAGTCATAAACCTTGATCTTTTTGGACTTAATTTTTGGGATTAGTTTTGCAAAGTTTTGTCTCAGGATCGAAGAGCTTAAAATTGTTTCTTCAATGATCTTTTCACCCTTTTCAATCCGTTTGGCGAGGAATACTTCTGTCTCACCAGAAATCAGGGATACTTTCCCAATTTCTTTTAAGTAAAGACGAATTGGATCTTCAGAACTTGAAGAAACACTGGACTCTCTTTTTTTACGTGCAGGTTTCTCTTTTGTTTCTTTTGTCGTTTCTTCTTTTGTGGTTGTGAGGCTACTTGATTCTTCTAAAGATTTTTTAGAATACTCTTCAACAATCTCAATCCCCATCTCGTGTAACAAGGTGAAGACATCATCAATCTTTTCGGAATTTAGAATTTTATCCGGTAGTATTTCATTGATCTCATCATACGATACTTCTCGATTTGCTTTTCCGATCGAGATGATCTTTTGTACTTCTGGTAGGCTTGCTAGATTTTCCATTCTACCTATATCCTCTTTAGACTTCTAACGTTTGGATCGTTCGGAGATACACGGATCTCTTATTTTTTTCACTCTTAAGGAGTGAAAGTTCTGACAAAAGATTGTTTTTTTCTTCAATCGTTAAGTCAGGTTTGGCCATTTCTTTGACAAGTTCTTCCATCCGTGCGTCATCCAACAAATCCGCATGGTAAAGAAACATCGCTTTAAATGTTGCTGGGGTCACTGATACATCGGCCGAAAAATGTTCAGCAATCATTCCCAGGTATTCCGAAGGAATTTCTTCCCTCGAAAGGATTTCTGCAGCTGTTAGGTTCTCATTCTGCAAATACTTCGTATATAAATAGTCCCAAAAAAAAGCAGACACCTCATCACGAAACTCAAGTGAAAGTAAGTCATCGGCAAAACTAAAAAGTTCTAAGTTTTGGATGAGCATCGCGATCATCTTCCGCTCACAGATAAGAACCGGAGACAGTTTCCCCGGTTTCTCTGGTGTGCGGTCTTTCTTAGTATCGACAACGGAAGGGGTCGAACTTACACCAGGTTTCCCACGAAAGTCCTGAAAAAGAGAAGAAAACGAAAGTCCGAGTTGGCGTGCACCCTCTTCCAAATAGACCTGTTTGTCCGTTTCTTTCTCCATTGGTTTTAAGAATTCAAAGAGTTTTTTCACACCCGCTTGTTTTTCTTCGGCAAGTGACGTGGGGCCTGTTCCCCCAAGGATCTCTCGGATCATAAATTGGGAGGCAGGCAAAGCCCCTTCCAGTAGATCTCGGATTTCTTGTTTGTTGTGATGGAGGGAATAATCAAACGGATCTTTCCCTTCAGGGATATGGCAGACCTTTACCACCACACCCTCTTTCGAGAGCAGGTTTACGGCACGAAACGCACCCTTGGTACCTGCCTTATCGGAATCCATCATAAGATACACTTTGTCCGCCATGTTTTTTAAGATCCGTACATGACCCTCGGTGAAGCCTGTTCCCAGTGGTGCGACAACAAATTCAATCCCTTTCCGAAATAGGCCAATGGCATCAAACACACCTTCAACGATCACTGCTTCTCTTGTTTTGCGTATGCTATCTTGGCTTAAGTTTAAATTATAAAAGGTGCGACTTTTGTCATAAATGAGTGAATTTGGGCTATTGATGTACTTCGCTTCTTCTGATTCTCCAAGAATACGACCAGAAAAGGCAACCACTCTCCCTCTTGTATCGATGACCGGGAACATGATCCGATTCCGAAAAAAATCATAAGGGTCCTTGTTTTGGTCCTGTCGTTTGAGTAGACCTAACTGCTCACCTAACTTCACTTCCGCTTCTGTTCTAAAGAGTTCCGCTCGTAAGTTCCCGAACCCAGGAAGTCCAAAACCGATCTTAAACACTTTGAGGTCCTCTGTATACAAACCACGGGACTCCAAATACTTTAACGCCAGTTCACCGGCTGCTGTATTGAGATTTTTTTGAAAGTATTCGAGGGCTTTTTGTGATATTTGGTAAAGTGCTTCTTTTTTTCGTTCTGACTCTTCTTCTTCTTTGGTCCGTTCAACGAGAGGAATGCCAGAATATTCTGATAGGATTTCCAGGGATTTTAAAAAATCCACTTTTTGGTAATCCATTACAAAACGGAATAAATCACCAGATGCTTTACATCCAAAACAGTGGTAAAAACCACCTTCAGAGTTTACATTAAATGATGGAGTTTTTTCGTTATGAAAAGGACAGATACCAACTAAGTTACGACCCATACGGCGTAAGGGAACAAATCGATTGATATAGGAGTCAATGGAGACTTCTCTGCGAACTCTTTCTTTAAAACTTTGGTAAGGATTCACAGTGTGGTATATTTAACGGGCGCTAAGTGCTTGTTTAACGAGGGAGGATACCTTGGAGCCGTCTATATTTTGTCCTTTAAATTTTGCCATAACTTTACCCATCACCTTTCCCATATCCTGAGGACCACCTGCATTGAGTTCGACGATGGCTTCTTCAGTCGCCTTTCCTATTTCTTCTTCGGAGACTTCTTTTGGAATGTAACGGGAGATGATTTCTGCTTCTTCCATTTCCTTACTCGACAGATCGGGACGATTCGCTTTGTCGTATTCCAAAGCGGTATCCTTTCTGCGTTTGTAATTGGTTTTGAGGATCTGCATGACAGCAGTATCCGATAATTCTGAAGCACCGGTTTTGGTTAACTCATATTGAATTTCTGCTTTGATGAGACGTAGGGTGCCGAGGACTATTTCATCCTTGGCTTTTAACGCCGTTTTTAGATCTGTACTGATCGTCTCTTGCAGGGTCATAGGAAAACCGGCTTAAAGATTAAAGTTTATCTTTCTTAGCGAATAATCTTTTCTTTTTGTCGCGTTTGCGTTTCGCAGCTTCCACTGCTTTTTTCTTGATCACGCTAGGTTTTTCAAAGTATTCACGGCGTTTGATTTCGCTCATGATACCAGCATTTGCACAATCTCTTTTGAATCTACGAAGCGCTGCCTCAATAGATTCCCCTTCTTTTAAATAAATCCCTACTTGTGGGGTCATAGACAAACAACTGTCCTTTTGTAAAAATGGTCTAGTTTTGACGGTATCGGAAACTGCCCTATCCTGTCAATTCCGGCTAAAAAAGGTTTTAGAAATTTTCAAGAAAAATGGAAGAGAATTTGGCATCATCTTGCAGGATCTCAGGGTCAATGGGAAAAATCTTCAATTTGTAATCCAATATCAAGTGTTTTGAGGGGAAATAAAGAGAACCAAACCGGTGGTTTGCCCCATCCAAGGTCTCCCCTGGGCAAAATAAAAAATAGGACCTAGGGTTTAATTGGAAATTGAATTCGTTTTCCCGTGTTTCTTTGTGAAGGGTCGCTGTGACTTCACGTAGTATTTCTTGGCTTTTGATGACACCCATGGGTTTGAAAAAAGGGCTTAGGTCCTGCAGGTGGAAAAAAGCGATCACACCTGACTTTGTATTCCCTGAAAATGCCTTTTCCATTCGTTTGCGGATGGGATCGGTGATGGTTTCAAAATCGAGGATGTTCTTCTCTCGGAGGGAGATCCCTGTGGCACAAAAGGTCAATACTTGTCCAGAAAGGTCCTCCCAATTTCTCGTTTCTAACTCCATTCCTTTTTCTAGAACCACCAATACAAACACTGGCACCTCTCCTTCCGGGAGGCGGACCATAAAAAGTTCTAATTCTTTTCCCTGTTCCGTAAAGGTAAGGATGGATTTTGGATCCAAGTAAGAAACATTGCGGATCCAAATCCCAATGGAATCAGAAACCTTCTCGCGGATTTTCTCTTCCTGTTCTGTTTGCCCAAATTCAAACACCAATTCCTGACCTAAGTAAACCCAACCCAAATGGGCTCCCACACTGGCAAAACTGAGTCGCAACCGACGAGAATGGTAATCTGTCATTTGGATGGAAGGAGAAGGACTTAAATGCATTGGTTCTGTCATGGAGTTTCTATCGTTTAGTATCGGAGGCTCCACCTGCATTCAAAAGGAGAAAGGATTTGCTCCCTACCCACAACCACAAAAATGGAGTAAAAACAACCTCGGGGAAACTGTGAACGCAACACCGAAACAAAAAAAACTCATCTCTTTATCGCAATTCATTCTAGAAGAGCAACTCAAAATCCCACATGCTTCGGGAGAATTCACGGCACTTTTGAGCCATTTGGTGTATGCCGCAAAAATTGTAGGCCGAGAAGTGCGAAAGGCTGGCCTTCTCGATGATATCCTTGGCGCCACAGAAGATACAAATGTCCAAGGGGAAACCCAAATGAAATTGGACCTATACGCGGACAATGCCTTCAACCAATCCTTAAAAATCTGTGGTCACCTCTGCGTTCTCGCAAGTGAAGAACACGAAGCCATTATCCCGATCCCTGGCGGTTATAATATTGGAAAGTATACGATGGCAATTGACCCACTCGATGGTTCCTCCAATATCGATACCAATGTCTCCATTGGGACCATTTTCTCCATCCACCAAAGGTTAGAACCAAACTCAAAAGAACCAGGCACCGAAAAAGACCTGCTCCAACAAGGGCATTTGCAACGCTGCGCCGGTTACATCATTTACGGGTCATCGACAATGCTTGTTCTATCAACGGGAAAGGGAGTGTCTGGGTTTACCTTGGATCCAAGTGTGGGTGAGTTTTTACTTTCCCACCCCAATATGCAAATGCCAGAATCCGGGGACATTTATTCTGCAAACGAAGGGAATGCTTCGTATTGGTCACCAGAAGTGCAAGCCTATCTCCAAAAAATCAAATCCATTGAAGGTGGCAAAAAACCAAAAACGGCCCGTTACATTGGCTCTCTTGTAGCAGACTTTCATAGAAACCTCTTAAAAGGAGGGATCTTTCTCTATCCGAACGACACAAAATCGAGTAAGTATCCGAATGGAAAACTGAGATTGCTTTATGAAGCAGCTCCCATGGCTTACATTGCAGAACAAGCGGGTGGAATGGCTGTGACTGTCAAAGGGGAACGCATCCTCGACTTAACGCCGAAAGAACTTCATGAACGAACAACGCTCATCATTGGAAGCAAAAAAGAAGTAGAAGAATTCCTTACGTTTGTTCCCAAGTAAGCGGTTCAGATTTTTCAGTTTCCATTCAGAAATTTCTTTCAATGGAAACTGACATCGTATAGTTTTGGCAGAATTAAAAGATTTTTTAGGAGAAAACTTTCGATGAACAAAAAACTACTCGTTTTAATTCTCGGTGTTACTATGGCTTCCGGACTTGCTTTCTGCAAAAAAGAAGAACCAGTTGTAGAAGAAAAAATGGAAACTGTTGAAGATGCTGCGAAAAAAGTAACAACAGAAGTAGAGAAAAAAGTAGATGCAGCTGTTAAAACAGCCGAAGCAGAAGCGAAGAAAGCGGCAACAGGCGCGATCAACGACGCAACAAAAGACATTAAAAAACCAGCTGGTTTCTAATTCTTTTATTTGTTTTGAAAACAAAAAAAACCAACCGAGCTTCGGTTGGTTTTTTTTGCCTTAAGAATCGCTGTATTTGATCTTTGCGTGTAGTTCTTCTTCCAAAGCACATTTCGGATAGGTTCCCACTTCCAGTGCAGTGCCAATGTACCCAAAAGGATCTTGTGGTGAAATGATCCTTAGGTCCCATCCATTCACAATCCAAGGGCATTCGTAATTTCGATCTTTGCATAAAATTTGAGAGGACTTTGGTTTGGGATAAGCCCAAGCAGATGTTTGGAACTTACATTTGTTTTCAATTTCTGCAATGATTCGGATCCGTTTGATGGCATGGTCAAACTCTTTGAAACGATCGATCATGGGATCGGCCAAGTCTTTTCGGAAAAGTCCCTTCTCAGCATTGTATGTAAACATCACAAGGAGTTTTTCGGAAACATGTTCTTTGTCCGTTGAAGTTTTAAGGTTTTCCATGATGTAACGAGCAATCTTTAATGCATCTAACGTGACTTCGGCGGTATGATCAGCATATTCACCCGCCTCCTCTTCATCATCACTCGCATCGTCATCCATCCCACTCCCGGAGAGTAAATCTTGATTCAATTGGTGTTTTCGTAAGTCTTCTACATTGACATTGGCGGGATTGACACCAGGGATATCAAAATTGGAACTCCCATGGCTACCAATCGCACTGATCACTTCTTCGGGAAGATTGAGTTTCCTTGCGATTTCAATGCTTAAGCTAACGGCCGTAGTAAGAGAGGAACCAAAAAAACTTTGTCTATACAATCCCTCTTTTGAAACAGCAATGTCAGCACAAAGCCCCGCTAAAAAACTATAACGATTCACCATCTTAAAACCATATTGTTTTTGGATCACAGATCCCAAACTCAAAAGTCCAAAGTCTGCTAAGTGGTTAAAAAATTCTTTGTGTGAAAGTAAAATTCGAAAAAAAGACAAGGCCAATGATTTGGAATAAAATGAATTTTGAATGATCCCTTTGAGGCTTGCCATTCGTTCTGCATTTTGTTCGTATAGATGGAAAATGAATTCATTGGAACGATCATCAATGCGACTGAGGATTGCTTTTGACAAAACTTGTCGTAACATTTTCATCAAGTCTTTCGACATCGCAAGTTTAAAGGAAGGGATGTAGTTTCCTTCTAACCCTTCTAATTTTTTGAGGATATTTTCTTTAATGGCTACTTTTTCTTTGATGAGAATGTTTCCATTTTTATCCACAACAGGTTCACTTAAGGAAACAGAACCTAACAGATCATAATCTACAGCAAAATTTTTAAATTCATTGAATTCGAGAAATTCAATACCAGCACTCGTAATTTTCATAAAGGTCCTAGGGAAACTGTCTTTTATCTTCTTTTAAGAGCAAGATTTTTGCTTTCTTTCTTTGTCTAAATAGTGTAGTTTTTTAGTCGTTTCGGAGGTTCTATTTGGTTTCTTCAATCCCCAAAGACTCACAATCTGTGAGCGAATTAAAAGAGTTCTACAGGCAAATGGTACTAATCCGAAAGTTTGATGAAGCTGCAGCAAAAGCCTATAGTGTTGGAAAAATCGGTGGATTCCTCCATTTATACATTGGACAAGAAGCCGTTGGTGTTGGCTCCATTGCTGCCCTCACCCCACATGACTATATTGTTTCCACATACCGTGACCATGGGCATGCGCTTGCACGTGGCCTTCACCCTAACCCACTGATGGCAGAACTCTTTGGAAAAGCCACAGGGATCTCGAAAGGAAACGGTGGCTCTATGCATTTTTTTGATAAAAATGCACACTTTATGGGCGGACATGGGATCGTAGGTGGTCATATCTCCCTCGCTGCAGGCATTGCTTTTGCTTCGAAATACAAAAAAGAAGATTCGGTTACCATTTGTTTTTTTGGAGAGGGGGCTGCCAATATAGGATCCTTCCATGAAGGACTAAACCTTGCAGCAATTTGGAAACTACCTGTTGTTTTTATTTGTGAGAACAACCATTATGCGATGGGGACACCTGAATACCGAGCCCTTGCTGTAAAGGACGTTTCTGTAAGAGCGTATGCATACGATATGGCAAGGGATCATATTGAAGGGGATGAAGTACGAAAAGTGAGAGACCATGTAAAGGTAGCAGTGGAAAGAGCACGCCGAGGGGAAGGGCCCACCCTGATCGAAGTATCCACTTACCGATTTCGTGGGCATTCGATGTCAGACCCTGCCAAATATAGAACCAAAGAAGAATTAGAAGCCTACAAAAAAAAGGATCCACTCATGCGTGCAAGACACGAACTGGAGTTAGGTGGAATCAAACCCGATGAATTAGACAAACTGGAAACGGAGATCCAAACACAAATTGATGAAGCTTACCAATTTGCAGAAACTTCTCCCGAACCTCCCCTCTCCCAACTCCACAAGTATGTGTATGCGGAGGATAAATAAATGGCCATTTTAACATACCGAGAAGCGTTAAACCGTGCCATGGTGGAAGAAATGGAAAAAGACCCACTCATCTACCTCATGGGAGAAGAAGTGGGACATTACCAAGGCGCTTATAAAGTTTCCCAAGGAATGCTCGATAAATTTGGGGAAGGAAGGGTGATTGACACTCCGATTTCCGAGAATGGTTTTGCTGGAATTGGTGTTGGATCGGCAATGGTGGGACTTAGGCCCATCATCGAGTTTATGACATGGAATTTTTCCCTTGTTGCCATCGACCAAATCATCAACTCCGCAGCAAAAATGAATTATATGAGTGGCGGACAGTTCCCGATGCCCATTGTCTTTCGCGGTGCCGGTGGTGCGGGTGGGAGGCTTGCGGCCCAACACTCCCAAGCATTTGAATCCTGGTATGCCCATTGCCCAGGGCTCAAAGTGGTTTGCCCTGCCACTCCCAAAGATGCCTATGGACTATTAAAATCTTCCATCCGAGACAATAACCCTACCATCTTCATTGAATCCGAAGTACTTTATGGTTCTAAAGGGGAAGTCCCTGAACAGGAATATACCATTCCTCTTGGCCTTGGAGAAATCAAACGAAAAGGAACAGACATAACGCTTGTGACTTGGTCGAGAGCCTTGAGTTTTGCGGAAGAAGCAGCCATCATTCTAGAAAAAGAAGGGATTTCTGTGGAGATAGTCGACTTACGCAGCTTACGCCCGTTAGATGAAAATCTTATCTATGAATCAGTCAAAAAAACAAACCGCGCTGTGGTTGTAGAAGAAGGGTGGCCAGTTGCAGGTTTTGGGGCCCAGATCTCCCACCTCATCCAAAAAAATGTATTTTCCTACCTTGACCATCCCGTGGAACGAGTCACACAGATGGATGTTCCCATGTCGTACGCTGCAAACTTAGAACGGATGAGTTTGCCGAGTGCCAACCGAGTGGCTGATACCATTCGAGAGATGTTACGTTAAGGAGACCATGATGGCAAAAATACAAGAAATGACCCAACTTTCCCCGACCATGGAAGAAGGAACCATTGTAAAGTGGTTAAAAAAAGAAGGGGATGCGATCAGTCCCGGTGACATCCTCGCAGAAGTTGAAACCGACAAAGCAGTAATGGAAATGGAAGCATATGATGCAGGAGTGATCCTAAAAATCATCCAAGGGGAAGGCACCAAACTAAAAGTAGGTGAAGCTTTGGCTGTGATTGGAAAACCTGGGGAAGATATATCGGCTCTACTGGCTAACCTTCCGAAACCAAAACCGTCTGGAACATCTGGGCAATCACCAGCTTCGTCGTCTCCCTCCCCATCCACTTCCATCGATCCAGAAGAGTCAAAAAAATCTTTGGTTTCAGGAAATGGTGAAACAAAATCCAGTTCTTCCGAAAACAAAATTTCCCCTTCTCCACAAAATTTGGTTCCTCCCGCAAACTCGCCAAACCAAGGGCAAACGGTGTCGTCTCTTCCCGTCCCAGAGAGGACAAATGGAACAACATCACCACAAAGAGGCACACTCCGAGTACTTGCCTCCCCACTCGCTAAGTCCATTGCCATTGAACATGGAATTGATTTGCATCAGGTGATCGGAACAGGTCCCGATGGTAGGATCACGAAAAAAGATGTCCTTGATTCCTTAAACAAAGGCACGGGCCTTGCGCGTTTTGGATCAGAAGTCCAAGTTGCCGATGAAATTGTCAATTTGAATGGAATGCGTAAAACCATTGCCAAACGACTTACGGAATCCAAACAAAACCTCCCCCATTTTTATTTGAATGTGGATGTGAATGCAAAGGCATTGGAATCCTTCCGCAAAGAAATTAACGAATTTCAGGTTTCTCAAAATCCAGAATCACCCACAAAAGTGAGTCTGAATGACATCATTGTCAAAGCCACTGCTGCCGCTCTAAAACTCCACCCCAAAGTAAATGCGAGTTTCCAAGGAGACTCCATCTTACAATTTGGGAGAGTGGATGTTGGGATTGCGGTTTCCATTGAAGGAGGCCTTCTAACGCCCGTCATCCGAGATGCCAATCGAAAGTCCATCCTTCAAATTTCCTCGGAAGTGAAGGAACTCGCAAAAAAAGCTAGGGACCGGAAACTAAAACCAGAAGAGTTTACCAATGGGACCTTTACGATTTCAAATTTGGGAATGTATGGGATCAGTCGGTTCACAGCGATCATCAACGAACCAGAAAGTGCCATCCTTGCGGTGGGAACTGTGGAAGATAAACCGGTTGTGGAAAATGGAGTGGTAATTCCGGGTCGTATCCTCTCTCTCACACTCTCCTGCGATCACAGGGTGATCGATGGAGCTGTGGGAGCAGAGTTTTTAAAGACCTTAAGGAGTTTTTTGGAAAAACCAAACCTGCTCCTTGCGGTGGGTTAATCGATTCTTCGATTAGGCTGCAAAAAAATCAGCACTTTGGATGTCGGCGATGGGAATTCGAACCACACCCGTTGCCAAGTTTCCGATGACCACATCGTCCATCATTTGGCGGTTTTTATCAAGTTCGATGCTCTTTCCATCTTTGAGGTGTAAAACGATGTCGATGCCTCGGTAGTGGATGTAACGTTCGAGTGTGTTTTTGAATTTGTGAGCTTTGTCCATCTGGTGTTTCTTTCCTTTCTCTTTGTAACTTACAAAGGGTATCGTACGAACTTAATGAGACCTTTAGAAAATTTTGTCTCATTACTGAAGTTTTTTTTGACATCCATAGGAAACTAAGAGAATTATGTCACATGAAGTCTGAGAACCCAACCTCCACCACACCAGGTGTACGAAAAGCTGCCCTCCTCCTCCTCTCCTTAGGCAAAGAAAGAGCTGCCGATGTTCTCAGACACCTAGACGATGCCATGCTAGAAGCTGTCATTTTGGAAATGTCGAAAATTCGTTCGGTATCAAAAGAAGAAAAGGAAACCATTTTAAAAGAATTCCATCATACCATCGAAGGACTTTCGGAATCAACATCAGGAGGATTGTCCACAGCCAAGTCCCTTCTTGAACACACGGTTGGTTCTGAGAAGGCAAATGTGATCTTAAAAAAAATCCATAAAGAAGAAACGAAAAACGATTTTGAGTTTTTGAACCAAGTGGAACCAAGTGTGTTGCAAAACATGCTCGGAACGGAGTCCCCTCAAATCATTGCTGTCACCCTATCCCACTTGGATCCGAAGAAGGCAGCAGATGTTCTCAAACTTTTTCCCAAGCCAGAACAAGCAAAAATTGCCGTTCGGTTGGCAACCACCTCGAAAACCCACCCCGATGTGATCCAAAACATTGCCCGTATCTTAAAAAAACGATACGAAGAGAGGGACAAACAAGAATACTCAGAAGCGGGTGGTGCCCATGTCCTTGCGAACATTCTGAACTTTATGGAAAAAGGTGCCGAAGAAACCATATTATCCGAATTGGAAGAATCTTCACCCGATGTCGCAGACCAAGTACGAGAAAAATTATACACCTTTGAAGACATCCTTTCTCTTGATAACAAAGAGATGCGAATCCTCATCAATCGATTGGCAGATGACAATTGCATCTCACTTGCGATTCGTGGTGCCGGGGATGAAATTCGAAAAAAATTCTTAAACAATATGAGCCAAAACCGTGCGGAAGATATTTTGGATCTTTTGGATATGAAGCCTCGTGTCACCTTACGGGAGATAAACGAAGCAAGAAGTAAAATCGTGCAAGTTGCAAGGGTATTAGAAGAAGAAAACCAAATCCTATTCAAAAAGGAAAAAGAAGAATACATCGAATGATGTAACATTTAGTGTGTGGGGGAAATTCCCGATGGCGGAGTTGACGGGGCTCGAACCCGCGACATCCTGCGTGACAGGCAGGCACTCTAACCAACTGAGCTACAACTCCATCGGAATAAAAACCAAGCTATAGATTCGACTCCAAACGTCAACATTGTTTTCATTTGTTTTCTTGCCTTTGGTTAGAAATTTTAAAACCTGGCATTGGTTCTATGCAAATCGAAGAAAAAAAAGCCAAAGACCTTTTCCAGGATCGGATTTTTACCTTATCCAATTTTTTATCTGTATTCCGTGTATTATTATTACCTTTTTTCTTCTATAGCACATACGATTACGCAAAAGATCCTTCGAACGTAAGCGCTTTCTTCGCATCAATTGGTTACGCTCTAGCTGCCGTCATCACCGACTATTTGGATGGACTATTTGCAAGGCTCTTACACCAAGAAACAACGCTTGGTCGTTATCTTGATCCCGTTTGCGATAAACTTGTGACACTCGGTGGGCTCTTTGTTGTCACACTTCATTTTGATTTCCCGAAGTGGATCTTAATTGTATATTTCATCCGTGAAATCCTTGGAGTATGGCTCGGTGGATTTTTATATTTGAAACGTGGGTTACAAGGAAGGCCCAATTGGTGGGGCAAATTTGGAGTGGGGATTGTTGCCGTTTCAGTGATTTGGTACATGTCTTTGCCTTACTTCCAACAATTCGGAGCACCCTACCCGTTTTTATTCCATCCCGTGATCTCTGCTTATGTTTTACTTTTTGTTCTTACATTTGGAGTGATTGCTTATGTGGTGCGGTATTGGAATATCGTTTTCCATCCAGAAGCAATTGAGTTGGATCCTGAAAACAAAAAACAGGCGAAGAAATACCAAAAAATCTGATTTCTACTTGGATCGAAAGTACCAAAAAATCGGAACCTTTCCAAAGTAGAAACCAGAAGATGCAAACGAGGTTTTACTTCAAAGTTCCCGTTTTCTTTTTGCGGAGTAAATACCATTCATAAAGGTTTTGGCCAGTTTCTAACCATACAAATTCCAAATAGTGATAATATGCTCCGTCGGCAGCATTGATTGTCAACGCAGAGTAATTCTTTGGATTCTCATACACACCTTTCGCGATGTCGGAAGGCATCTCTGTGATCGCTCCGGTCGCAATGTGTTTGTATTTCGTTAAAATTTTTCCGTCAGTTGCTTTCGCTTTTGCATCTGTAATTTCAAGATTTTTCATCCCTTTTGATTGCAGATAGGCCATCAATTCTGGTTTTCCTTGGGATTTTTTAGCTTCGGCCATTTGCCAAATTGCGTTTTTTCCCGATTGGTTGTATACATTGGTATTGGCACCCGCTTCTACCAAAACTTTCACCAATTCTAAATCAGCATTCCTTACCGCATTCCAAAGAGCTGTATCAAAATCTGGTCCGAAACTATACTCTCTATAACCTGCAATATTTGGATTTGCACCTTTCGCAATTAACAATTTTGCAATTTTAGCATTGGCAAACTCGCACAAGAAGCGATTGCCCAAAATAGGAGAATGGGAGTGAATTTATTCATCCCAATAGACTAAGAAATAAGCAGGAATGACAAGTGAAAATTGAAAAAAATCAATTCGTAAGGTCTCTTGATTTCACTGACTTGGTGTAAGTTCTTTCAGCAAAGTTGGGAAAGGATGGAGATGATGGTTGAGGGGAATCTTACGATGATATGATCGGATACGATTTCATGGGATAATAGAATCAATCTGCAGTTGGAAAACATCCAAAACGAATGAAACTATTACCCCAAACGATTTTAACGTCTTTTTTTCTTTGCTGCTCTTTTTTTGCCGGCTTTTTTCTTTGCCGTTTTCTTTTTCGCAGATCTTTTTTTAGAAACTACTTTCTTTGTTTTTTTCTTTGCTGCTTTTTTCTTTTTGGCAGCCTTTTTCTTTTTAGGAGCTGCTTTTTTAGCTCTTTTCTTCTTAGCAGCTTTCTTCTTAGCAGCTTTCTTTTTCGCCGCTTTCTTCTTTTTAGGCGCTGCTTTTTTCGTAACTACTGTCACTTCTGGAGCAGGTTCTTCCACTACGACTGGCATTTCTATTGTTTCGTTTTCTTCCATACATGTAACCTTATGAAGATTGTATCCATCTTCCGTCTGGAAACGATGACAAAGCGAGCATTCATAAAAGTAAATTCATTTTTGTTTTCTTAACGTGTAGATTGCTAATTTCTTTACAATTGATGGATAAACGATGAGTTTCAAAGATTTCTTCGAATGCATGGATGAATCAAGATGTGATCCATTTGGTTTCTGACAGAAATGTCCATGAAACAAATTGAGAATGCAAGGAGTAGAGCAAATAACATCACATTGGCGTACATTTTCCATATTGATCCTTCGTCTTCGCAAATCCATTGAGGAAACGGATGATACTGCCTAACAAAATGAAAATTCCATAGTAAAATCCAATCGCGATATCGGTTCCCAAAGAATCGAACAAAGGCATGTGGTCCCAAGAGAAAGGAAACCACATTCTCAAAACCGAAACACAAAACACTCCGATCCTTCCGACAACCGTCATGGTGAAAATGATAGCAAACGCATCTTCGAGTGGTAGTACATGCGGAATGAATCCAACATTAAGGCGAATCAAGTTTCCTATCTATTGTTGAGTGGAATTACACTTCGTTTTTTTTAAAATTCCCACGCTCTCGAACAGAATTTTTTTAATCGACACTTGTCGATTAATTAATAATTTGGGAACCTAGGACCAAGGTATGAAAAACCAACACCAAAGCATCAAATCCATCCAAAAAGAGATGATCTCCGCTTGTATCCAGTTAGCTGATCTTGGGTTTTTAGCAGGCATCGGTGGAAATTTAGCCGTACGTGTGGATCAAACGTTGATGGTTGTGACACCCTCCGCAAGTGATTATTATTCAATGAAACCCGAAGACCTTTGTGTTTTGAAATTGGAAACTTTGGAAATGGTAGAAGGAAAAAAAGAACCTACCACAGAAAGTGGGATCCATGCGAGTTTCTTTTTAAAACGCCCCGATCTCAATGTGAGTTTACACACCCACCAACCCCTTGCCAGCGCCATCACACTTCTCGGAAAAGATGTTCCTTTAGAATCCAAAGAAGCAAAAGAAAAAATTGGGTCCAAACTGATGATGGTTTCCTATGCTCCTTCAGGAACTTCGTTTCTTGTGAAAGCATTCCGTAAAAAAATCACCCAAGAAATGAATGGTTACCTCTTAAAAAACCATGGGATTGTTTGTGGGGCCAAAGATTTAAAGTCGGCCATTCGTTCCGTCATTTTGATTGAAGAAGAAGCGACTGCATTTTTAAAACAATCCATTCAGAAAAATAGGAGAAACATACAATTTCCAAAACCAATCATGGATCAAATTGAAACTGTATTTTCTAAGTAAATGTGAGTGGTAGAAAAAAATTTAGCTTATGAGTCAAATACTGAAACGACAAAATACAAAATCGAAATCCACACAACAAACACCTGATGGAATCGAATTACAAGACTTATGGAATCGTTTGGAATCCAAAGGTATGTTCCAAAGAGATGCCGTTAGTCTTTCCTTCCTTTTGCCAGGGATGGGATCATTTTTACTGATGGCAAAAGCGGAAGGGAAAAAAACAAAACCATATATAGGGATTCATTCCGTACAAACTCCCAACGCAAGGTCAAATGTTGGTAGTACATTTGAATCCCTGCCTTCTTTGATTCAGTTTCATGCCGAACTTTATTCGTTTCGACCTGACGTCGGGGCCATTGTGAGATTTAATCCTCCTTGGAGTTCAAAACTTGCTTACTTAGACCACCCACTCCCACTTGTGTTTGATGAACAATGCCGCCAATTAGGAGCACCTGTTCACCAGTTACCGGTTGGACCGAATGGAAATTTAATTGCAAGTGAGATTCTACTTTCCGGTGCAAATGGTTTTTTATTAGGGCACGAAGTCATTATCACAAGCGTGACACGGGAAAAAGCTATATACAATTGTGAGTTAATTGAAAAATGTGCAAAGGCCTATCTACTTGCCATTGCAACAGGAGGAACCGTTCGCAACATCCCATGGTTTGTACGATTGATCGCCAAACGAAGGCTATTGAAAGATGAGAAAAAAGCTGCAGCTTTTTACAAACGTGGAGAAAGGCCTTCTGGATTTAAAGCTTACTAATTTTCTTTAGTTTCGTTGCGACAGATGAACCAATTTCGTTTGTAAAATTCAATAAAAATATTCTACGATTGAGAATTAGATTAAGATCTTTCCATCTCTTCTGGCCATTCTTTTTTGATTTCTAAAACTTTTGGTAATACATTTAAAAATTCTGTTACAAGTTTTGGGTCAAAATGGGTGCCAGATTCTTTTTTTAAATAGGCTAGCGCATCGTCTACTTCCCATGCTTTTTTATACGGCCTAACAGTCATTAAAGCATCAAACACATCTGCAATGGCTATGATCCTTCCTTCAAGTGGAATGTTTTCTCCTTTTAGGTGATTCGGATAACCAGTCCCATCATACTTTTCATGGTGAGTGAGAGCTATTGACTTTGCCAAACGTAATAAACTGGAATGGTGGTCCCCTATAATTTCTGCGCCTATTTCCGGATGGCGTTTCATGATCTGCCATTCTTCATCCGTGAGTTTGCCAGGTTTTTGAATGATCGAATCAGGGATTCCTATTTTACCTACATCATGCATAGGTGCTGCATTTAAAATTTCATCTGCACCTTCTTCACTATAACCGATCGCAAGGGCTAGGGTTTTTGAATAATGACTCATTCGAATGACATGCATCCCAGTTTCATTGTCCTTGTATTCCGAAGCCATACCCAAACGTTGGATGATTTGTAATCTTGTGATTTTGACCTCTTCGCTATTGACTAACGACAAATGAGTTTTGACTCTTGCTTTCACAATTGCAGGGCTCACAGGCTTTGTGATGTAATCAACAGCACCAAGAGAAAATCCTTTTTCTTCATCACCCACATCTGTCAAAGCAGTCACAAAGATAACTGGAATAAACTTTGTGATATCTTTTGTTTTTAATCTCTGGCAGAAATCATAACCTGTTATCTCTGGCATCATCACATCTAATAAAATCAAATTGGGTTTTTCGTTTAAAGCAAGTTCCCAACCCTTACCAGCATCCTTCGCAAAGAACAATGTATAATCGTTTTTTAAAATTTCATTTAAGATTTGTAAATTAGTCGGCTCATCATCGATGATTAAAATTTTTGCTTTATCATTGGGTATCACGTTTGATCGGCTCCTATCTGTGTATTCAGTTTTTCTAAAATTTGAATGGCTCGATCAAAATCAAATTGTTCTATTGCCTTTTGCAATTGAAACGATTCTTCTTTAAATTCGCTTTGACCCATCCAAGTTTCCAATTCCTTCCATCCCAATTGGTTTAGGTTCCCCTTTTGAAAGGATAAGATCATGGCTTCTATATTGGTTCTCTTATCTGATAAAGTAATAGATGAATTCACTGAAACCAAACTCTCCTTTTCTTCCAAAACTACTTTAGAGCCATCGATTTTGTTTTTACTTTCTTTTTCATTGCCCATTTGACCTTCCAAACCACGCAACCTTTCGTTGGCTAGGATAGAAAGAGAGCCTAATGCCTGCAACATTTCCTTCCAATCACTTTGTGTGAAATGAAGGTTTGTTTCTCTGTTTTCCCAATTCTGTAAAATCTGGGAAAGTGGTTGGATCCCTAAATTAGAAGATGCACCCTTCCACTTGTGAAGGAGTTGTTTCGCAGTTTCCGAAGTAATGCCTTCCGGATTTGATTCAGAAAACCACAATCGCTGGGCATCGATGTATTCTTTCACAGCATGTATGTACACCAATTCAGATCCATAAATTTGAACCCCACGTTTCCAATTGAATACGGGAGAACTTTCATGGGTTTCACTTGATAAAAATGAATGATCTAAACTTTTCTTTATATCAGCTCCAGAATCATGAAGAACGTCATTACGATTTGGATTGGATCTAGAAAACCACTTTGCAATTTCTTGGAACAACTCATCTACATCAATTGGTTTGGAAACAAATCCATCCATACCTGCCTCTTTGGCCTGTACTTTGTCTTCTTCAAACACACTAGCAGATAAGGCAAGGATTGGAGTTCGTTTCCTTTTCTCTTTTGATTCTGCAATGCGAATCTGTTTTGTAGCCTCAAGTCCATCCATTTCTGGCATTTGTATATCCATCAAAACCAAATCAAATGCCTGTTCTTGGAAACGATCAACCGCTTCACGACCGTTATTTGCAATTGTAACATGATGTCCATTGGTTTCCATTAAGATTTGAACGAGTTCCACATTCTGTTTGACATCATCTGCTATCAGAACTTTTAACTTAGGCAAAGGTAAAATGGATATTCCCGTAATTTCTGTTGTGACTTTCCCCTTTGCTAATGGTAATGTGAAATAAAAATCACTACCTTCACCGAGTTTACTTTCGACCCAAATCTTACCACCCATCAATTCAACCAGTTGTTTGGAGATGGTGGTTCCAAGGCCTGTTCCACCAAATCTTCGACTCATGGAAACATCTGCCTGAGTAAAGGGTTCAAATATTTTATCCAAACGATCAGGAGCAATTCCTATCCCTGTATCTTGGATATGAAACTCCACCAAATCATCGTTAGGCTTTATTGACAATCGAATTGTACCTTCTTTTGTAAATTTAATTGCGTTTCCAATTAAATTGGTTAAGATTTGTCGAATCCTTAAACTATCACCTTTGTAATCATCACCCAAATTTTCAGAATATTCAGTAATAAAACTAAGGCCTTTTCGTTTTGCTTCCATACCGAGAGTAGAAGATACTTGGTCAACTAGTGAAATCAGTGAGAAGTCAACCATCTCCAGTTCTACTGCACCTCGATCCAGTTTGGCAGAATTCAATATATCATTCAGTAGTCGTAACAAAGATTTGGCAGAATTTCGAATGGTTTCTAGGTGTTTGCGGTGTGTGACAGAAAGAGAATCTGTGAGTAAAACTTCCGTAAAACCAATGATGGCATTCATCGGAGTTCTAATTTCATGACTCATATTGGCCAAAAACGTTGTTTTGGTGATCGATGCCATCTCTGCTTTCTCTTTCGATTCTATTAAAGCTTCTTCAATCCGACGGCGATCTGTATTGTCTAAAATAACGCCATCCAAAAACTTTACCTTTTTGTTTTCGTCATACACGATTCCACCATATTCTAATACCCAACGAATTTCCCCATTTCGATGTTGGATCCGATAATTCAAAACAAAAGTATCAGCCGTATCAATCGCATTTTGAATGGTATTGGCAACATGTTCTCTATCTTCTGGGTATATGATGTCGGAAAAGTTTCGTATTCGATTGGGTTCTAAAAAATCTTTGGCAGGGTATCCAGACAATAGTTCTATCGCATCACTTAAAAAGATGGAAGACCAATATTCATCAAGCAAACAACGGTAAACTACACCTGGAATGTTTTGGATAAAAGATCTAAGTTGTTCTTCATTATCCTTTAGTGCATGTTCAATCAAAATTCTTTCTGAAATATCACTGATAAGTCCAACAAAGATATCATCTTGTGGTAGTTTGGTATGGCCGATAGCAAGTCGAATGGGAAAGGTAGATCCATCTTTTCTTTTTGCGATCGTTTCCCTTCCGATACCAATGATTTTTGCCTCTCCAGTATTTAAATAATTCGATAAATAACCATCGTGTTCTTCTTGGAAAGGACTTGGCATCAGTATCTTTACGTTTTGGCCAATGATTTCTTTGGCACTCCATCCAAACATTTTTTCAGCTGTTACGTTAAATTCCTGGATGATCCCTTTCGTATCAATCATCACAATCGCATCTGCAGCTGTTTCAATGATGGCTCTTAATCTAGATTCACTTTTTAATAAATTCTGGAATAAATCTTTATAACTAATGAAGGCGATTGTAACTACGGCAGACCCAATCACAAACAAACTGCCAAATCCAACAAGGAAGGCTAAAAATATTTGGTCAGTGGTGGAGTTGTCGAGCTCAGTTCCAATCGGAACAACAAACCGAGCCGCAGCCATACCAGTATAATGCATACCTGATATGGCAGAACCCATTACAATGCCACTAAATAATGTTAGGTAAAGTGGACGAATCTTCCAAACGTTACTCTTCAATCGAAATTGGATTAGAATCGATACAATCGCAAGTGAAATTGCCACTACTAGGGAAACAAAAAACAAGATCGGATCATACAATAACTTGGGTTTCATTTGCATTGCAGACATTCCCATATAGTGCATAAAACCTATGCCTGCGCCAACAACCACGCCAATCGAAACTAATTCCAATTTTGTAATTTGTTTTTTACTAAGCGTTCTTAAAGCAAAAAAAGAAGCGAAAAAACTTGGTAAAATGGACAAACTTGTAATGAGTTTATTATAAGTAACAGTCGTACACAACTCAAAGGACATCATCCCAATGAAGTGCATAGACCATACGGCTCCACAAAGTGATAAACTTGCTGTAAACAAAATAGCAAATCTAGAAAGAGAACTCCCAACTTCAGAAAATCGATTCAATAAATACAAAGAAATCCAAGATGCAAGAATCGATATAAAAATGGATAATAAAACCAACCACCCATTATACGTTCCCGTTACAAAATATACCTGGGATGGATTGAATATAAAAAAGTTTTGTAAGAATTCCATCATTGAATTAAAAACTCTGTTCTCCAAACTACGTTAGAAAACCCACTCCATATTTGGACAAGGATTGGAAATGAAAAGGAAGTAATTCCTTACTTTAAAAAATGAGTTCAGGGTATCCCCGTACTTTTCCCAATTGAGAACTTGAAATTGGAGTTGTTTGTGAAAAAAAAGTAATGAGATTCGCTATGGAATTGGACCATTTTTCTTTTCAATCCCTTCCAACCAATGATCCTCAGTTATCCTTTGGTTTGGAGGAATCGATAGAACCCATATTCAAAAACTACGATAGACCTTTCTCTTTTGATTCGAAACCTTTACCCTATCCATTCAATTCCTTGCATTACCAAAGGAGACCGGTCAGTCCACTTTTCAACTAACAGAGAAATTAATTCGATTGTCTAAGATTTGGAACTTTCACAATTTGCCTATATGGAATTGAGTTTAAAAGGTAAAAATGCGATCGTCACCGGTGGAGCACTCGGCATTGGAAAGGAAACCAGTGTGTTACTTGCAAAACAAGGTGCAACCGTCATTGTTTCTGACATCAAAGAAGAAGAAGGAAATTTAGTTGTGGAAGAAATCCAAAACTTTGGTGGCAATGCACTTTTTGTTAAATGTGATGTCACGAAGGAAGAGGAAATCATCCAACTCACAAATACCTTTCAAAAACAAAACAAACGATTGGATATAATGGTAAACAATGCGGGCATAGCAAATAAACCAACTTTTATGCATAAGGTAACAACAGAAGTTTGGAACAAACTGATTCTTATGGATTTAACAAGTGTCTTCTGGTGTCAAAAATATGCCACAAAACACATGCTTGATGACAGAAAGGGAGGTTCCATTGTCAATGTAGCTTCCATTGCAGGCCTTGGTGCCTCCCCTTCCCTTGGACCATATTGTGTGGCGAAAGCCGGTGTGATTGAACTTAGTACCACCGGAGCTTTAGAAGTTGCGAAGTATGGCGTGCGGATCAATGCGGTCTGTCCTGGATGGACTGAAACAGCGATACTGGATGTGGCTGGTGATAGAGGAAAAACAACCATGGAAAAAAATATCCCAATGGGAAGATTAGGAAAACCAACAGAAGTGGCAAACCTGATTGCTTTTTTAGCATCGGATGCCTCTAGTTTCATTACGGGATCGGTATATCGAATTGATGGAGGGACAAGGAGTTAGATCGGTTTCATACGTATGTTTATGTTTCGGATTCCAGAAATCGTATCTTTTTTAATATACAATCTCGAAACAGTATCGAAAAGATACATCGACTGATTTGAAATGATTTTCAAAAATAAAAATAGATGAAAGGATTCATACGATATTGTCAATATATGAGATACACAATCCAAATAATACTAATCCTATTGAATTTTGAAATTCTAAGCCAACCGATTTTGACTTTTAAAAATAACTCTAGGTTTGCTTATTTGGGAAACCATACCATTGATGATGCAAAAAATGAGTGCAAACTCATCGGCATGCATTTACCAAGCATTTTTGAATTGGAAAAAGCTTATCAATCAGGCAAACACAAAAATTGGCTAGAAGTATCTAATTACTATTGGTCCTCTTCTCCAATTGACGAAAATCGCAACTCCTATTTGTATATCAATTTCGATAACGGTGGTTCAGGATCAGGCAAAAAAACTGATTCGCTTGCAGTTATATGCATTAAGGGAACTAACGATCCAACTTCGAAACTTCCGATACCAAAGTATTCTACTTTAGAACGAAGAAACACAGCAATGTTAACTGAGGCAGCACTCAATGGAGATCTAGAAACAATTCAATCGTTGGTAAAATCAAATGTGAATGTTAATGAGAAGGATGGCTTTGGATTTACTGCCTTGATGTCAATTGCAAACCATCCAAATGATACAGAGATTGCCCGGACCTTGATTGAAGCGAAAGCTGACATTCATGTAAAATATATCGAAGGTTCAACCGCATTAATTTTTTCAGTACAAAGAGAGCAAGTTGAAATTGTTAGGCTCCTAATCAATTCAAAAGCTGACGTAAATGTTAAAACGACCAATGGCATCACCGCAATCATGTATGCTTCAAGTCGAGGCAATTTAGAGATTGTGAAACTTCTTTTAGATGCAAATGCGAAAATTGACCTTATCGATAATTTTGGCAATACAGCTTTAGATCACGCGAAAAAGAAAGGTCACATCGAGATTGTCAAGATGCTAGAAAATGCTGCAGACAAAAAGAATTAAAAGTAGATTACATTCAGCAATCATTTTTTAAGTTTGTAAATTTTCAGTATCTGCTATCATTCAATGATTGAATCTTTTTCTTACTCTAATCTCTCAATACTAATTCGCACAAATCAACAGGTTTTTCCATAAAACCTAACACCTGTGACTCAAAATTAGACTCTCCGAACGTATCCCCTTCTCCTACCCTTTCCCAAAGAACTACAGCCTCTACAAAGGTATCCTCGAAGCAAATACACCATAACAAACCTACTTTAAGGACTAAGAAAGTATCACCCAAAATATCCTCAAAGGGTAAGATTACACCTGCTACCTCAAAGACTACAAGCGAAGGTGCTTACGTTCCTCAACCTTCTAGCTCAGAGATACATTTAGAAGGGGAAAACAATCACCACTCTAAGGATCATTTATTTGAGAACCTTACAGATGATATTTTTATAGAAGCAGATACTTTTAAGGAATATAAGTATAAAAGCACTTCGGGAATCCATACAGAGAAGTTCCAGAAACTCACATATAAAATCCTCTATGATCTCTACCCTAAGTACTGCCCCAAGTGCAATGTTATCCTTTCCAAAGGTGTTAAGAATCGTCCAGACCTTGTAAGATGTGGGAATAAAAACTGTCACAACCAAGTCTCAAGGCTATCATATACACCACTCCACCACTTCAAGTTACCAATTTGGATGTTTGGGTATATTTTAGAAGAATCCATCCTTCAATTTCCCAAGGTAATCACTTCAATAGAAATTAGCAAAAGGTTAAGTATATCCTACAAGTCCGCAAGGCTTTTGAAGCAACGAATTCAGGTGTTTTCTAGCCATCAGGTAGAGGTTTTAAGGAAATTATATTACAATGATCTCAAAGATACTTTCAAAGATGTTACTCTTCCAAAATTAGAAGATGGTAAGGACGTAAAAAAGCACTTAGGCAAAAAACTTTATAGAAAAATACCACATACAGATACCGCAGTATTATATTCTGCCTCTCAGAGGAGTAATCAACATCGGAAAAGGTTTCGCCACGGTGGTCTCACAGCTAGTATCTATCAAAGTGATTCAGTTGGTGGTAGGCAGGTAGGAATTTTAGTAAGCACTATAGCCACTATGAATGGTTGTGTATTTTTTGATTCAGTTCCAGATCAAAAGGCTAATACATTAGGAACCTTACTCCGCAAAACTGTTCCCTATGAGTCTCCACTATTTTCAGATGAAGGGTATCCTTGGTTATGGGGTATTTATAAAAAGCATAGGACTGTAAATCATCAGGCTCATAGTAAGGACAAAAGGTATAAGTTCGCAAAGAATCGTTGGAGTAAATTTTCCATTCACAATCAAGTTGCTGAAGGTAATCAGAGATTATTAAAAAGTGCTTTTAGTGCTTACTGTTATATAAAACCCACATACTCACAACTCTATTTGAATGAGCTGTCATTCATTAAATCCATTCAGGCTGTTGGAATGGATAGATTAGTAACAGCTCAGAGGGAAGGAGTTGTGCGGAATGTATCTAGGATATTTACTCTACCGCATAATTTCGAATAAACGACCGAGTAAACTATCTTGTGTTTGCATGGTTTTGGAATTGGCTTCGTAGGCCCGGTTCACTTCAATCATATCTACCATCTCTGTCACAACTGATACATTCGAGGCTTCCAGATAGCCTTGTAAAACTTGGGGGGCAAGGAGTTCTGGAAAGGCTGTGGGTTCACCCGATTCAGGAGTATCAGAATAAAAAGAATCCCCTTCTTTGTCGAGATGTCTTGGGTTTTCAACAGTTCGAATTTTTAATCGATCAAGTAACACTGGTTCTTCGAAACGATTTTCGCTAAAATTGGTTCCATCTTTTGGAGCTGTTCCCAATTTTGCATTGATATAAATTTCGCCATTTTCTTTTACAAGGAAATTCCCTTGGTTCACTTGGATGGGACCTTTTTCACCAAGGAGTGGAAACCCTTGTGGGGTCACAACGAATCCATTTTTATCCAAAACAAAGTTTCCGCTCCTCGTGAGGCGTTCTCCGCGATTGGTAAGGACCGAAAAAAAAGCAGGTTTTTCCATCCCAGGTTGGTCTTGGACCATTAAATCAAAGATATTGTCAGTTTTCTTTACAGCACCTTGTTCAAAACGAGTGTACACTTCGTTCACTTCAGCACCAAACCCTAGTTTACCGACGACAGGGGAAGTATCAAAGGAACCCATCGGGGTTTTCCCGATTCCATCTTCAGAGTAACGGTGGAGTAACATTTCTGGGAAAGTTTTGAAGACAGTGGTATCTTTTTTGAAGGCAGTTTTGTCCACATTGGCCAAATTATTGGCTACCACATCCATACGCACTTGTTGGGAAATCATCCCGTTTGCACCTGTATACAATCCTCGTAACATAAATCCCTACCTAAGATTCCAATCGACCAAATCCGCCAATTCCACAAGAGAAAATGCGACATAGTCAAAAAAGAGTTGAAGTTTTGGAGAATTTTTTAGAAAAAAGAAGGACATGAAGTTATCTATCGGAAACCTCCCTCAGACCCTTACGGACGATGCCCTCGAGAAACTTCTTTCCGCGTATGGAAAGGTGGAACACCTGCAGATCAAACGAGACAAACTCACAAAGGTTTCGCTTGGGTATGGAACTGCTGAAATGGCAGATGCCGACGCGGAAAAAGCCATCGCAAGTCTCAACGGAAAGGAATTGGAAGGCAAAAAGATCGTTGTTGTCAACCAAGAAGAACTGACCAAAGCGCAAAACGAAGCACAAAAGAAAAAAGGAAGTCCTGCTGTGGCAAAACCAACGTTTGGACGTAACCAAACTTCTGGTGGTGGCAATACAGGAGTCCAACGCCGAGGTGGTTCCCGCGGGTCATAAATGAAACAATTGAACGGAAGTTATCTCTCCATTGGAGCGGGAGAGAACCAAATCCCTCTCATTCGAGCTGCGAAACTGAGAGGTCTTAAAGTCATTGCTGTGGATACAAATCCCATGGCACCTGGCTTAAATGAATGTGACATTAAGATATTAGAATCTACTCATGAATACCGTAAAATCTTACATGCAATGAGTAAGGTTCCCTTACCCTATAAGTTACTTGGGGTGGGTTCGAGGTCATATGGAAAAGCTGTATTTACTGTTTCTTACTTAGCGGAAAAATTCAAATTACGCGGTAATCCAAGAGAAAGCACAAATCTTTTTTTAGACAAAGAGAAATGCAAACAAACTGTTTCCAAATATGGGATCCCAGTTCCAACGGGTGTTACCACTGCCCCATCCGTAAAAGCCAAAGATAAAAAGTTAGACTTAACGTTTCCCATCATCGCCAAACCCAAAGAAGGCTCTGGCAAAAAGGGAATCACTGTTTTAGAATCCGAAACGGAATTCAAAAAATTCACCAAACTCAAATCCAATGAATCCTTTTTACTTGAGAGCTTTACTCCAGGTGATGAAGTGACTGTTCTTGGATTTGTAATCTCCAAACGATTTTATTTGATCTCTGTCACAGACAAAATCACAACGGGCATCCCCGAATTCATTGAAATGGCACACATTGCCCCTTCTATCCATATCAGTATGGCGGGTGAGTTGAAAATGATCTGCCAAAGCATCGTCACTTCCACCAAATTGAAAACAGGACCATTTGTAGCCGAATTCAAAATCACCAAAAATAAAGAATGTATTTTGATGGAAGCGGCACCTGAAGTGGGTGGGGAATTTTTAGCGGACCAATTACTGCCAAACCACTATGGTTATGACTATTTCAAAGATCTGCTTTCGGTTACCATTGGAGAGAAAACTAGACCAGAATTTTTGAAACAATCCAAAAATGGATTCACACATTCCGCAATTGTCTTTACACTGCCTGGTTCCAAACAAAAAAAAATGGGAGAAATGGTTTCCTTCGCTCCCAAACCATTAGAATCTGTATTTTTTAAAAAACAATTGATTGAAACAGGTGTTAGTTTAGAAAAACGAGAAGGAAACCACAAGCGAACGTCTGTTATGGGAATAAACACAAAACAAACAATTCCCGCCAAAGATTGGTTAGAGACTATTTTACTCCGATTGGAATCATGAAAAACGTTTGGGATACTCATTACGAAAGGCCAAAGTCAAAGTTAAATTTTCCTGATGAAAATTTGGTGCGTTTACTTTCCAAAATTGATCCACCTAACCAAAATGCTTTGGATTTTGGATGTGGATCCGGTAGGCATTCCTATTTACTCCAAAATGCGGGATTTTCTGTCACTGCCTGTGACAACGCAAAAACTACAATTGACTCATTACAAAAAGAAACGGAGAAAATTCGTTTCCTCCACACACCCAGTCACGAACTTCCTTTTTTACCCAATACCTTTGGTTTGATTGTGAGTTGGGGAGTTTTCCATTACAACAAACGGGAAGATGCAAAAACTTTACTCCAATCACTTCTGAATGCGATGGCAAAAGATGGATACCTAGTCGGTTCCATCCGTGCTGAAGGTGATACTCACTTGGGACTAAAGGCAGGAAAGATGAACCTAACGGATCTTAGCGGAGGTTATGCGGAAACTTATTCTTTATCGGAACTAAAAGAATTCTTATCTCCTTTTTCCGAAGTATCCATTGGCTATTCAGAAAGGACTCCGCTGGGCAAACTAAATGAAAGGATTTGCCATTGGTTTTTCCTCGCTAAAAAATAATGACAGCTTTTGATTCCTTACGCGACGAATGTCCCTTAGAAAAGGTTTGTGATTGGAGGTTTTTGTACGAATCCACTGGCCATTACAAAGGATTACAAATAGCAGTTTGCCAAACATGCAAACTCCAAGCCCTTTCCCCAAGACCCAACCAAAGTGAACTATATTCCAAAGAATACTACCAAGGCAAAGCAGAGTATTCATACATTGACGAAAGGGCATCCAAACCTTTTTTCCGCCACGTCTGGAAAGCGCGGATCCAAAACATCAAACGGTTTGTGAAGTATGGCCATTTTTTAGATATAGGATCATCCTTTGGTGGTTTCCTTGAAGTCGCAAAAGAAGAAGGTTATACGATCCAAGGAGTAGAAGTTTCGGAGTATGCAGCAAATTTTGCCAACCAAAACAATATCCCAACCTTCAATGGAAATCTGTATGATGCTAAGTTTCCTTCTGCTTGTTTCGATGTGATCACTCTTGTGGAGGTCATCGAACACATTGAAAATCCAAATCGTTTTTTTAAAGAGTTAACTCGCATTTTAAAGCCAGGTGGCTTACTCCTTCTGCAGACAGCCAATTTTGAAGGTTGGCAGGCAAAAGAAGAAGGCAGTGCCTACCATTATTATATGCCTGGCCATGTTTTTTATTACTCGGATGGATTGTTAAAAAAAATATTGACTGGGTTTGGATTTGGGAGTTTCGTATCTTACTTCGGTGTGGATTTCCCATTGGTGGCAAAACTGAAAAAAGTGAGAGGGTCTTTCCAAAATTGGACGGACTACCTTCAATGGTTTCGGATTAGTTATTACCATTTTCGTTCCAAGTGGAAACGAAAGGGATTTCCTCTCACCTCAAGTTACGTTTTGTACGCATTTAAAAAATAGGAACGATTATGAGCGAAGCGATAAAAACCCCAATCCTTGTTCGGTTGACAACTATCCCAGAAGGGCCTGGATGGAAACGAAAAATCATACTGGGAATCAGGGTTTTACTCGTTTCTGTTCATCGTTTCATGAAAGATGATTGCCTCATTATTGGATCAAGCCTTGCGTATACAACGATCGTTACCCTCATTCCAACTCTAACCGTTGCACTTGCTTTGATTACCGTTGCATCTGGCATCCACACAAGGCAAGGGGAAATGGTAGATGAAATCAACTCTTATCTCCTTCGTAACAATATCCAATTTGACATCACTCCCTATTTAGAAACATTATCTGATATCATTTCCACAGCCACACAGATTGGTGCCGTAGGATTTGTAGTTTTTATCTTTTCGGCCACTGCCGTTTTACGTTCGTTAGAGAAAGCATTCCATATCATTTGGCAGATTGACCTACACCGTAGTTTTATTAATAAATTTGTATTTTATTTTTTCCTGATCTCCTTTGGGCCACTTTTATTTGTGGTTGGGAAAAATATCACTGATACCATTTCCGATTCTGTACGCCCTCCCCACTTAAAGTCGATTGTTTCCACAAAACATGGTGAACTTTGGGTCGCTGGCGAAAAAGGCAATATTGGGATGATGAAGGAGTTAAACCAATCCATTTCCTTCATCCCGGAATCCAGTATCGATTTCGAAAATATGTTATGCATCGATATGGAAACAGTCGAAACCGGTACATGCAAAAAACCTAATATTAGGAAGGAAAATTTCTTTCGGATTCGCAGCGTAGGGAATGATTTATTTACAATTTCCGAAGAAGGAACTTTTTTATATTCAAATGACCTTGGAAACACTTGGAAGGTTCACTCATTAAAGGGAATCAATGTATCGGATTTTGGTGCCATTGACTATGATACACTTTTCATACTAACAAAGGACACTAGTACGTTACGTTATGACCTTGGAAAACCATTCAAAGAAATCAAACGATTCCATGATGATGGGATCACTCCGATTCGGGTTCGATTTTTCTCTGACAAAGATGGTTTCATTTTAGACCGAGAAGGAAGGTTATGGAAAACAAGTGATGGGGGGATTAGTTTTTTCCCTCAAGAAATTTCCAGAAAACCTCTCAATGACATTTCCTTTTTAAATCGCAATATTGGATTTTTAGTTGGCGATAGTGGAGCCATTTACAAAACAACTGACGGCGGTTATACGTGGGCAGACCTAAGCCACAGAAAGTATTCCTACGAACGTGTTTGGGTATTTGCTTCTCCCAAAAAACAAGACTATGATATCTTTGTGTTAACATCTCTTGGTGATATTTTACTTTCAGAAGACGAGGGTGAAAATTGGTCTATCGCTTACAAAGGAAAAGCTGGAATGATTTTGGACATGCTCCTGCTTTCCAAGAAAAAATCACTCGTAGAAACGGATGGGAGCCAAACAAAAAACCAAACGGATACAACCACATTAGGTAATCTCACAACGGATTCTCCGATTGAAATCGAAAATCAAAATGAAGCGGAAAGTCCAAACGAAGGGATGTTAGGAATTGTTGGCGTTGGAGAATTTAACAAAATCATCCGTGTAGAAGAAAATAGTAAAGGTGAAACAATTTGGAAAAAATACCAAGGTGGGAAACGTTTTTTTTCCCTATATTCCATCTTCCAATTTTTGTTACCTTTATTATCTTTGTGGTTATTTTTTTTACTGATCTTTAATATCATCCCCAATACAAAAGTGCCACTAAAGGCTTCTTCCATTGGAGCAGCTGTCACCGGGTTTATCTTGATACTTTTCTTTTGGGGATTTATCAATATCTACCTAACTTCCTTTACCGAAAAAACGATGTTGGTTTATAAAGCACTTGCTGCCATTCCCATTGCCTTATTAGCGATTTATTCCATTTCACTCATCATCCTTTATGGAGCGGAAGTTACGGCAACCTTACAATTTCCAGACAGATATTTATTACCCAAACATCCATTTGATGATATCGATTCTACTTTATCATATGAGTTCTATAAGATCTTACAAGTTTTGACACTTACCTATACTCACCAGGAGAACAAGGGTGAACTCATCAAACTCACTCATCTTAGAAAATCATTATTATTACCCGAAAAAGAATTATCACAAATTTTAGATAAACTGACTGATTCCAAACTCATCCAAATCACTGAAGAGAATCGAATTGCACCAGTAAAACTGAAAGCACAAATCGATTTGGTTTCTGTTTATGAATCAACTTCTAGTTTCAAACTGGGAGCTCCGAAAGAAAGAGCAAGTTTATCACCAAAACTCAATGATAGCCTAACCAAGTTAGAAGAAAAATGGAAGGATGAACTTCGGAAAACATCCTTTTCGGATTGGATTTAAAGGTAAGGATTTTTTTTCACGGGTGGAAGTGACGCTGACATTTGTTTGTAGATCTCTTCCGCAAGACCCATGGATTCGTTTTGCGAGATATTTTTAGCATATTCATCATATAACATATCTTCAAAAATTTCCTCTGCATAACCACCATCGATGAGTTTTTCTTTGTGGATGGTGTTTTTCATTTCCTTTAACATCATCTTCACAAAAACAGATTCAAATTCTACCGAAGCATCATATAATTTTTTTCGATAAGGATCAGCAGTGATCTCCTCACGGATGTTTTGTGGAACGCGTAAGGAAGAAGAACTCACTTTCCCCATAAGTCCTTCATGGGTTTCGAGTAGGTTTTGGAATTCTGAATTTCCCTGTTTGTGTATCTCTTTTTCTTTTGGAACCGAAAGAGACTTCATCCTATTTAAAATCGATTCGTCATTGGAACGGCTTAACCTACCCGAATAGTCTTGGATTTTGTGAATGTCCATATTATGTCTATTAAATCTATCGGCAAATCCTGGAATTACTGAATCACAAGATCTGCTTTTAGAGCCCCTTGTTTTTTTAAGGCCTCCAAAATGGAGATAATGTCTTTTGTAGATGCCCCAACCTTATTTAAGGCTCCTACCACATCTGAAACTTGGGTCGTCTCTTTCAAAACGAATACCGATTCCCCTTTCCCGTCCTCTTGGATCGGGAAAAAATAACGTGCTTTGTCACGGTTGGCAATTTGGATCGTAAGGCCTTGTTGGGATATGGCGACCTCATCGATGGCAATGTTTGCTCCCATAACGATTGTCCCGGTTCGTTCATTGATCACAACTCTTGCCACGGGTGAAGAATTGACAGTGAGGTTCTCCAATTTCGATAAAAAATTGAGGTCAAGTTTTGGAGCACCAGTTACCAACTCTCCATTGGGTCCTTGTGCAGATGGCATCGTTGGCAATGGCACAAGGACTTCTGTGGGAGAGACAACTTCTGGCACAACTGCCATTTCCGCAGTAATTGCATCTACGATCGCACCCATGGTGGTATAATCTTTTTCGAGTAAAGTGAGTTTCACTGATTTTGTAACTGGCGCATTTGGAATTGATTTTTCTAAGATTGCACCCATTGGAACCAGCGCTGTATTGGATCCAGATTTTTTATCTGCTGCTCGTTTTTTCTCTTTGCCACCAAACACAAGTACGCCGGAAGCGACTGCGATGGTTTCCCCATTGGCTGCTTTGAGTGGAGACTGCAGTAACACCCCCCCTTCGAGAGACCTTGCATCACCAAGTGACGAGACAACGATATCAATTTTGTCACCTTCTTTTAAATTCACCGGAACATTGGCTGTGATGAGTACAGATGCTGTATTTTTAGCATCACGGAGGTTCTTTTTCGTATTCACACCGAGACCACTTAAATAATTTTGTAAGGCTTCTTCGGTGAGAGGGTTTTTGGTATCCCCAGTTCCATTTAGACCCACCACAAGTCCAAAACCAGTGAGTTGGTTTTCCCTAACCGCATCAATTCTCACCAAATCTTTGAGTCGCGTTTCGACAGCTTGAAGAGAGTTCGTAACAAACAACATTCCGAACAAAGGAAGTGTAAAAATAGTAATCTTGAGAGAAGCCAGATTCCCATTCTCTAAAATTGAATTGATTTTTTCAAAAATTTCTTTCAATCGTTTTGGCTTCGTAACAGGGCGCATTTGAATTGGATTCCAACCTTTCATTTGGAACTCTTTCCGATCGTTTGTGATTTCCAATGTTCCAAAATTTTCCATGACAATCACTCACTTTCACCTAAGAGTCGTTTGATATTTTTTAAAATGATTTCTTGTTTTTCTTTATCCGAAAGTTCTGCTTTTTCTGTGACGGTTCCATCAGGATTTGTGATTCGTTTCATTTGGATATTGGGATCATTTAATTCTTTGGGATTTAATGTACCTTGGTATTCTACTCGTAAATTGGCAATCAGGTCACTCGCAATGAACCTATTTTTATCTAAGTCTTCTGGAGAAATAGTCCCCGACAAACGAAGGTTAATACGCTCTTCAGATAAATTAAAAACACGACTTCCTTCTAATTCCAAATTCCCAGTTCCAGGATCAATCCCTGTCACAATTACTGCCATGACCCCTACAACCTTACCCTGGGATTTTGATTTTCCCACTTTGGATCGCATATAGGTTGCATTTGCTGTGTAATTCGGTAGGTCTGGGACTAGTTTTTTGTCTGGAACCGTTTTGATATCATTGTCAAAAGTAGCTTTGTATTCTGATTCATATTCGACTCGGAGTCCGTTTTTCAAAACAACTTTAACAACAGTGCCAGGTTGGATCGTTTTGGGATAGGAATATGGGTCTTTGTCTTTCCATAAAGATTCTGCTTGTAAAGTCGAACCAATCGTTACGTGTGATTGAAAACCACGAGCCAATTGAGGGATTACCAAACATAGTATGAAAGGCAGAAAAATTCTATATGCAAAATGATTGCGAAGGTAAAAAAAACGATGGGATAAAGATCCCATTTTAAACGTTTTCAGTGTAGTTTTGAACACATTCATTCTCGGAACCATCATCACTTATCTTTCTTCCAGAAGGCAAATGCCTTCATTTTGCACACGGGCTTTGATTATTTTTTGCGAAGCCAAATTGAGAAGGGAAATTTCTTCCCCTCGGTTCCCCGAGTTCAAGGCCCTTGTTTTGATTTTTAATAATAAATTCCCAATCGTATACACTAGTTCCACTTCTTGTCCACGTTCAATGGTATGGAGAGTTCGCACTTGTTTTTTTTCAATCGCAGTATCAGGTAAAAAACCATTTAATGCTGTTTTACCAACTGGGTTTTCCTCTGTGTACTCTCTCAGTGAATCAGCAGAGAAAAAATACCGAAGTTCAACATCATCATCGGTTAAAACAGTTTTAGAAGGGATTTCCCTTTTTGTGAAGTATGCTTTTTTCTTTTCTTCAATGAGAAAGGGTACAGATTCAGAATGGACGAGTTTTCCTTCATAATAAAAATCCAAAGGGAAAAGGCGTTTCCCTGCATGTAGGGACCGTCCCGAATAACGCCATACAGTCGAAGTTCCAGAAATGATTGGCAAGGACTCTTTTTCAGAACTGATTCGGAACGTATCTCCCATTTCACCCAATGTATGTCCACTGGATGCACTTAAATCTTTCCAAAGTGAAACTTCTAAATCTTTTTTAGAGAGAATTGATGTTTTTGGAAGTAAAATCCCCTCTTTCCCCATCACGATAAAGGATTCACTGGTTCCCATTTCTTTTGTGTAAAGTGTTGTGATGTGACGTGTCAGGTCATCTGGTTTGATGACGATGGGTGCCTTAACATTTTGAAATACAATTGGATTCCAATTCCCTTTCCAGTTGGTAAATTCAGACAACCTCACCTCTCCCACACCCACAATGGTTTTAGGTTTGAGATACAAACGATTGTCATCTTGGTTTGCAAAAACTGGCAAACCAATTACCAAACTAAAAAGAATAGAAACCCAAAGTTTCATTAACGTTTGAGCCCAATTGCCGTCGAAAGCATGTTATCCGAAGTTTGGATGGTTTTGGAATTTGATTCGTAAGCCCTTTGTGCAACGATCATATTCACCATCTCTTCTACGATTTTAACATTACTCATTTCTAAAAATCCTTGGAGGACACTCCCATAACCTTCTTGGGATGGCATCCCTGGGATTTCTTGTCCTGAAGCAACGGTTTCACGGAATAAGTTTTTCCCCACAGCTTGGAGACCCGCTGGGTTGACAAACCGGTAGAGTTCCAATTGGCCAATGGTCGTGGGACGGATGTCGTTTCCGATTTTTACTGTGACTTCCCCCTCTTCCGAAACCATAAGAGTATTTAGAATGGCATTTTCAGGTAGGATGATCGGTGGTTCGAGCAAATACCCGTTAGATGTAACGACTTGTTGGTTCGAATCAATTTTAAAGGACCCGTCACGTGAATACGAGAAAGTTCCATCAGGCATTTGGATTTTAAAGAATGCCATTTCCCCTGTGAGCGCAAGGTCTAGTTTATTTCCTGTGGCTTGGAATGATCCAATCTCGAATAATTTCTGTGTGGCGGCAACTTTCACACCATGCCCCACATTCACACCCGTTGGAATTTCGGAAACAGAGGTGGCTGGAGTTCCCGCGAGCACTTGGTGTTGGTAAACTAAGTCTTCAAAGTCCACCCGGTTCTTTTTAAAACCTGTGGTGTTTACGTTGGCTAGGTTATTGGCAACGGTATCAATATGAAATTGTTGGGCAATCATCCCGGTAGCACCGGTCCAAAGGGATCGCATCATAAAAAGGCACCTCTACAGCTTCTATCGGTTTTCCTCTAAAAAAGCTAAGTGTCTTTTTTTTTGTTTATGTCTTATTTTCCCGTGCTACCAAACCCACCCGACCCGCGAGCCGTATCTCCGAGTTTTGGAACCAACTGAACCGAAAGTTTTGCTACCTTTTGGAAAACAATTTGTGCCACACGGGTTCCTGGTTCTAAAACGAAGTCCTCTCCACTCAAATTGAGGAGTGGGATGAGGACCTCACCCCGGTAGTCTGAGTCAATTGTCCCCGGGCTATTGGGCATCATGATGCGGTGTTTTGTCGAAAACCCACTCCTAGGACGGATTTGCCCCTCATACCCTTCGGGGATCGCCATGGCAAGTCCCGTCGGGACAAATACCACTTCTCCTTTTGGAAGGATTAGGTTTTCGGTAAGGCAAGCAGAGAGGTCCATTCCGGCTGAACCTTCCGTTTTGTATTCTGGGACAACTGCCCCCTCTTTAAGGATTTGGATTTGGAGATGGGTGTGTGGTTCTACCATAAAGTCCTTTTGCAAAACATTAAATTTTGAATGTCCTAAATCAAAACGTTTGATTCAGATTCCATTGAAAGGCGAAGAAACAAACGCATCTGATTCATCCTTCACTTGAACCGATTCAATTGAATTCGTTATCCACCAAATTGCACTGGGATTTTGGCAAATTGGCTTTCTGTCATATCCCCAACACAAGACAAATGCACCTTGTCCAAACCAAACATCTCTTTGGCGGCATGATTGATTTCATCCAAGGTCACAGACTTAATTGCCTTCATTCGGTCTTCGAGTGAAAAATACTGCCCATAATAGATTTCCTGTAGACCAATATTATTCATTCTGTTTTCAGGAAGTTCATACCCGATGGCAATGGAACCCATTTGATTGGATTTGGCATCAGCAAGTTCCGATTTGGAAAATCCATGTTTTGTGATGAGTTCGAGTTCCTTCAGTATGAGTTCTACACAACGGGCAGCCTTCTCCTTCGATGTCGCCGAAGAGATGGAAAAAAGCCCGGTAGTTTTGTAGTAGGAAGGGAAACTATAAATGCTATAACAGAGACCTTCCTTTTCACGGATGTTTTGGAAAAGCCTGGAAGCCATCCCTCCACCGAGAATGGTAGAGATAAGACCGGAAACCGTTACCGTTCGGTAGTCCCTTTGTTTTCCATTCACTCCTAACATGATATGAAACTGTTCAATTTTACGGCGTTCCAAATGCTTCGAATAACTTTTTTTAGGTGCCGGGATGATGAGTTCTGTCGGAGTTTTTCCCTTAGGATTTTCAAACGAAAAGTATTTTTTGGTAAGATCGAGTACCTTCTCCCAGGTGAAATTCCCTGAAACAGAGATCACCATATTCTTAGGGAAATAATGTTTTTCAAAAAATTTTCGAATGGAATTTTCCGTTACTCCCGTTACCGATTTTTTGGTGCCAATGATATCACGGCCGTAAGGTGAATTCCTAAAGATATTACGAAAGTAATAATCATATACAAAATCATCGGGGGCATCTTCATACGAACGCATTTCTTCCATGATGACACCTTTTTCTGTTTGGATGTCTTCTTTTCGAAAGAGCGGCCGGAATAACATATCGGATAAAATTTCAAACGCAAGCTCTGCTTGGTTTTTGATGGCAACTACATAGTACTGTGTGTATTCGCGGCCTGTAGAACCATTTAAGATCCCACCCACTCGCTCAATGGACTCAGCGATTTCTTTACTTGTGCGAGTTTCTGTGTCTTTAAAGAGCATATGCTCTAAAAAGTGAAAGTAACCATGTTCGGAATTGGTTTCGGCTAAACTGCCTTGCTTTAAAAAAACACCCACCCCCATAGAGGATGCGTGTTTCATAGGTTGGAAAAGAACCGTAAGACCATTTGGCAATACAGTTCGTTTGCATTCAATGACGGGTGCCATTTGGTTCACTCCCCCCAAACAATTGTTTGGGGACTGTTTAGTTGTCTAAAAGGACATCCTTTCTCGAAAGATCAATTTTTCCCATTTTATCAACAGAAATCACTTTCACTTTGATTTTTTCCCCTTCGGAAACAATATCACGGACAGATTGAACTCGTTTCACATCTAGTTTGGAGATGTGGCAAAGCCCTTCTTTTCCAGGTAAAATTTCCACAAAGGCACCAAAGTCAGCGATTCGTTTGATGACACCTTCGTAGATTTTTCCTACTTCGATTTCTTCAAAGATTCCATCGATCATGGCGATTGCTTTTTCTTTCGACTCTTCACTTGGAGAGGCAATGGTTACCTTTCCTGAATCATCTACAGAAATTTCGGAACCTGATTGTTCGATGATGGCACGGATCATTTTCCCACCTGGGCCAATGAGCTCACCAATGCGATCTTTTGGTATTTGTTTTTGTGTGATGCGAGGAGCGTTTTCGCTAAGGTTTCCCTTCACAGAAGAAATGGCTTTGTTCATTTCACCAAGGATATGGTCACGACCAACTTCCGCTTGTTCAATGGCCTTTTGTAACACTTCCAAACCAAGTCCGTTGACTTTAAGGTCCATTTGGAAGGCAGTGATCCCTTTTTTGGTCCCTGCTAGTTTAAAGTCCATATCGCCAAAGTGGTCTTCGATCCCCGCAATGTCAGACAACACTGCAAAACGGCCTTTTTCATCACTGAAAAGTCCCATCGCAATCCCAGACACAGGACCAGAAATCGGTACTCCGCCTGCCATTAACGCTAAGGTTCCTGAACAAACAGATGCCATAGAAGAAGATCCATTGGATTCTAAAATTTCAGATACAAGCCGAATCACATATGGAAACTCGGTTTGTGTCGGAAGGACTTTTTTGATGGCACGTTCTGCTAAGTTCCCGTGACCAATTTCACGCCTTCCAGGACCTGAGTTACGCCTTACCTCACCTACGGAAAACGCAGGGAAGTTGTAGTGTAACATAAAGTTCTTTTCTTTGGAACCTTCGAGTGTTTCGTATCTTTGGTTATCAGAAGTGGTTCCGAGTGTCATCACCCCAAGAGACTGTGTTTGTCCTCTTGTGAAAACAGCAGATCCATGTGGTCCAGGAAGAACATCGATTTCACAAGAAATTTTACGAATCTCGTCAGTTTTACGACCGTCAAAACGAATTCCTTCACCTAATACAAGTTCGCGGACGACTTCGTATTCCAATTCATGAAGGAAATGTTTGATTTCTTTGGATCTGTCTTCGGGAGCTAGTAAGGTTTTAAAATGTTCAACCGTTTCTTTGTTAATGGCTTTGATGTCGTCATTACGTTTTGCTTTGTCTGCATTTTTGTTGGCAGCAGTCAAACGATCGAATGCGAATTCACGGATTTTAGCATGGAGTTCTTTGTCAGGAGCCTTTAAAACAACTTCCTTTTTAACAGTTCCATTTTTCTTCGCCAACTCTTCTTGCATGGCAACGGCAATTTTCAATTGCTCTTGTGCAAAACGAAGGGCAGCCATCATATCCTCTTTGGAGATTTCACTTGCTTCCCCTTCAATCATAACGATGGCATCTTTTGTTCCCGCAACCACTAAGTCCAGATCCGATTTTGTGATCTCTTCGTTAGTAGGGTTCAGAACAAACTCTCCACCGATACGACCAATGCGAGCACCAGCAATTGGGCCTGCAAAAGGAATCGAAGAAACAGAAAGTGCCGCCGAAGCTGCGTTAATCGCATGGCCTTGTACAGATACTTGTTTGTCTGCAGATAAAACTTGGACAAGAAGTTGGACTTCCGAGAAGTAACCTTCTGGGAACATAGGACGGATGGGACGATCTAGAATGCGGGAAAGTAGTACTTCGTGTTCAGCAGGTTTTGCTTCTCGTTTGAAGTATCCACCAGGGAAACGACCTACGGAGTAAGCCTTCTCTGTGTATTCGCAAGTAAGTGGGAAAAAATCTTGTCCTTCTTTTGGTTCCTCTGCGGCACAAACAGTGGCAAGCAGGACCAAATTTCCGGTTTTGTATACAACCGACCCGTGAGCTTGTTTCGCCCACTTGCCGGTCTCTAGGGTAATAGAATCTCTACCCCAAACACCAGTGTACTCTGTAGCCATAGGAATTACTTCCTAAGGCCGAGTTTTTCAATCAGCTTTTTATAACTTTCTAAGTTGGAACGTTTTAGGTATTCCAATAAACTCTTTCTCTGGTTCACCATTGCGATTAATCCGCGGCGAGAGTGGAAGTCCTTCTTGTTCGCTTTGAAGTGTTCCGTAAGGTCTTTGATACGAGAGTCGAGAAGAGCGATTTGTACTTCTGCAGAACCTGAGTCGTTTGGTTTGCTACCGAAAGTAGCAATGATCTGCTGTTTTTGTTCTTTTGTGATCATAACAGTATCCAGATTTTAAGAAGGACTCATTTAGAAAACATAATTTTTGCAGAAGGGTCAAAAAATACTTTTCTGTACCGGTAAGGAATATGGTCCGGTTTTCCATCGTAAGAACACCAGGCAAGGATTGTGGTTTCATCTCTGTCGATGATATAAAACCCATTTTCGTCTGCTTTTGGGAGTTTGTCCCAGATGTAACCTCCATGGATCACTGCTTTTTTTTCCATTTCATCCACGATGCGAAGGGGTAGAGGGAACACTTCTTTCCAACCCTTCAAATCCAAAAAGGTAATCTGATCCAAGGGTTTGGCACCGGTTAGACCATACTCTCCAATGGATTCTCGGACAAGCCTTCCAAGCGAAAGTGGGATCCCCCATTTCTCGGAGAGGTCGAGGACAATTTTTCGGATGTATGTCCCAGAACTCACATGGATGCGAAACGAAAATCCAACCTCTGTGAATTGGATGTCCTGTACCGAATGGATGGTGATCGCACGTTCCTTTTCTTCCACCACCGTCCCTTCTCGGAAAAGGTCAGATTGCCGTTTCCCACCGACTTTCAAAGCCGAGATTTTAGGTGCTTTTTGGGTTGTGAGTGTGGTTAGAGTTTGTAGTTCTGTTTCCAATCTTTCCATGGGAAAGCGAGAAGGGAAGATTGGTAGGAAAGAGTCGCGGTGATCCATTTCCACAACCCCTTCGGGGTCACCTGAATCCGTGCGAAGTCCCACAATCACCTCTGCCAAATAGGTTTTGTCTTTTCCAAGGAATACTTGGGAGAAAGCAGTGTAATCCCCGCAAGGTAAGATGAGTAGTCCTTCGGCAAACCGGTCGAGAGTTCCCGTATGCCCCACCGATTTTTGACCGAGCAACCGTTTCGTTTTCAAAACCAAATCGGAACTCGTAATCCCAGGTGGTTTGTAGACAAATAAAAATCCTGATTGATAAGGTTTTGCCATCTGCGGTCACCAAACAAACTTTAGATGGCTATTGTGATTTTTTCCAAATTTCATCGAAATCAACCTTTTGATACGTAGAGTTATCCTTGAAAAGAGTGCTTTTTAACCCCACTCCCAAGTTCAATCCTTCGATTTTCCGGTTTAGTTTTCCTTTTCAGAAACTTCGCCGTCTGCATCTGAGGATTTGTGATCGGCATCTTCGTCATCGCGAACATCCCCTTCATGAAAATCCGTATCTTTGTTCTCTTCTTCCTGTTCCTCTGGATGGAGTTCTTCAAATAAAGTTTTAGGAGCCGATTCATCAATGAGTCGGTTCACCTCTAAACTTTTGATGTAGTGATTGTCCCAGACAAAACTAAACTTTGGGTTGGTATGAAGGTGAAGATTTTTCCCAACAAGGGAAGATAAAAATCCCGCACAGGACACAAGTCCTTGTGTGAGTTTTTTCCTTTCGTTATTATTACAAAGGGCAGTGAAGTAAACCTTTGCATACTTTAAGTCTTCGCTGATTTCAATGCGATGGAAACTTGGCAAAAAGACCCGGGGGTCTTTTACCTTTCCTTCCAAAATCGCAGAGGAGATAAGGCGAATGATCTCCGATTCGAGTTTTTTCATTCGAATGGGATTCATTTAGGCCGCCTTACAGTTTACGAGCAATCTCGCGAATCTCGTATGCTTCGATCTCATCACCCACTGAGAAGTCATTGAAACCATCTAGTAAGATACCACATTCAAACCCAGTGAGGACATCAGCCACATCGTCTTTCATACGTTTGAGGTTTTTGATTTTCCCTTCCCAAGTGATCTCACCTGTTTCACTAGAAACCACTCGAACATACGCTTGTTTGGTCACCTTACCGGATTTCACCATACAACCTGCAATGTTCCCCACTTTGGAAATTTTGAATACGTCACGTATTTCCACTTTTCCAATGATGTTTTCCACTTTTTCAGGTTCGAGCATTCCTTCCATGGAAGCTTTCACTTCGTTCACGACATCATAGATGATGCTGTAGTATTTGATTTCGACTTTTTCTTTCTCTGCAAGTGAAACTGTTTTTGGGTTCGCACGAGTATGGAAACCAATCACAATCGCATTCGATGCGGAAGCTAAGATGATATCGGAATCAACAATTGCACCGGTTCCCGCATGGATCACATTCAAACGAACATCTGCCGTCGAAAGTTTTTCGAGTGCTTCTTTCACCGCTTCTGTAGAACCACGAACGTCAGCTTTGATGATGACTTTGAGTTCTTTCAATGCACCTTGTTTGATGATCTCACTCATATTGTCGAGTGTCACACGAGTGGCAGCATTTTTCGATTGGCCAAGTCTTTCATAATCTTGACGGCTATGAGAGATGGTTCTTGCTTCCTTGTCATCGATCACGACATCAAATGGAGCTCCGGCATCTGGAACACCATCAAGACCCGTCACAAGTGCTGGAAAGGATGGACCTGCTTCTTTGATGGAACGACCAAGGTCATCATACATGGCACGAACACGACCAGCATGGACTCCCGCTACAAAGGCATCACCCACACGGAGAGTTCCGTTTTGGATGAGAACCGTTGCCACAGCACCACGACCTGGATCGAGTTTTGCTTCCACAATGGTTCCTTTTGCTTTTCGTTTTGGATTGGCTTTGTGATCAAGGAGTTCTGCTTGGATGATTAACATCTCAAGTAGTTTATCAATTCCAATATTACTTTTTGCTGATATATCACAGAAGATGGTAGTTCCACCCCATTCTTCTGGTTGTAAGCCATAATTAGAAAGTTCTTGTCTCACCTTTTCTGGGTTTGCTGCTGGTAAGTCAATTTTGTTCACCGCAACAATGATCGGAACTTCTGCTTCTTTGGCATGGTTGATCGCTTCTATGGTTTGAGGCATGACCCCATCATCAGCGGCAACAACTAATACAACGATATCCGTAACGGATGCACCACGTGCTCTCATCGAAGTGAAGGCTTCGTGACCTGGTGTATCGAGGAAGGCAATTTTTCCGCGTTCCGTCTCTACTTGGTAGGCACCAATGTGCTGAGTGATCCCACCCGATTCCCCTTCTGCCACTCGGGAAGACCGAATCGTATCGAGGAGTTTGGTTTTACCATGGTCAACGTGACCCATAATGGTAACGACTGGTGGACGAGTGATGTAATCTTCTGGTGCGTCTTTTTCTTCTTCAATGACAGTTTCGTCATAAAGGGAAACAATTTTCACCTTACAGCCGTAATCGTCAGCAAGGATCGATGCCGTTTCCGCATCGATTACATTATTGATTGTCACCATCATCCCCATCTTCATGAGTTTACTAATCACTTCCCCTGGTTTCAGGTTTAGTTTTTTCGCGATCTCACCCACTTGGATGTTTTCTAAAATAGAGATTTCTTTTGGAACTGCAGCAAGTGCTGCAGCTTGTGCTTTTTGTTTGCGAAAGGATTGTTTGAAAAACTTTGTGTTTTCGTTTTCTTCCCTTCCACCTTTTTCTTTATCAAAAACTTTCTTTTTGGCTCCACCTGGACCACCTGCACCCGGAAGTCCTCCTGGAGGGGCACCGAAAGGAGCATCACCGGGAGGTCTTCCACCACCACCTGGGCCGCCTTGTCCAATGGGTCTTGCTCCACGGTTTCCCTGGTAACCACCGGGACCACCTTGTCCTGGACCTCGATTCCCTTGGTATCCACCACCTGGGCCACCTTGTCCTGGACCTCGATTTCCTTGGTATCCACCTGGACCGCCTTGCCCTGGGCCACGATTGCCTTGGTAACCGCCGCCTTGTCCTGGGCCACGATTGCCTTGGTAACCGCCGCCTTGTCCTGGGCCACGGTTGCCTTGGTAACCGCCACTTTGCCCCTCTGGCCTTTGTGGGCGCGGGGTTGTTGGTCGGCTAACGATTGGATTGCGGTCTTCTTTTCTAAAATAACCTTGGTTTCCACCACCTTGCCCTCCACCAGAACGATAGTTAGGTGAAGATGTGTCGCCTGATAGGATGGATTCCGGTTTTCGGTCCATTGGTGGTTTTTCTCTTTCTGATTGAGGAAGAGGTTCCGATTTCCGTTCTGGTCTCGAAACAATCGGAGATGCTTGGGAAGGAGCTTGAGGACCTGATCCTAGACCTTGTCGTTTCGCTTCTTCCCGAATCAGTTCGTTTAAATCCTTTTTTTTGTCCGCACTAGGAGTCGAAGGTTGTTTCACTTCTGCCGCAGCTTTAGGCTCTTGGTTCCCGGAACTGGATTCTTTTTTCTCATCAGAAGGGGCAGCTTTCTTTTTGATGACAAGTTTTTTCTTGGTTTTGTCACCGCTGGCTCCCTGCTGGAGGGTTTCTTTAATCGATTTTTGCTCTTCCATATTATGCCTTAAAACTTAACCCTCTTCTACCCATTCGATTGACTCACGTAACAGACGTAAAATTTGTTCTGCCGTGGTTTTTCCGATTCCGGAAATTTTCGAAAGTTCTTCCTGGCTGAACTCAAGCAGGGTTTCCACATTTTTGATCCCACCAGCCTCCAAAAGGCCAACAATCCTCGGTGTGAGACCTGGGATTTCAGAGAGAGGTGTGTATCCAGAATCTTCTTCTTCCTCTTCTCCACTAGACTCGTTGTAACCGTCTTCCGATTCTTCCATTGCTTCTTGCTGGGCATTGAAGAGTCGGTCCAATTTTTCGCGTGCCTCAGGAGACGCGAGTTCTTGGTTGTATTGTGAAACAGTTTTGATATCAATTTTGAATCCCGATAGTTGGGAAACTAGTTTTACATTGGAACCATTGATCCCAATCGCAAGGGATAACGATTCATCAGGAACAATGACAAGGGCATCTCCCCGTTTTCTGTCCACATGGACTTCCACTGGTTTTGCAGGAGAGATGGCATTGGCGATAAAAACACTTGGTTCATCTGAGTGAAGGACAATGTCGATCCTTTCGTTTCCCAGTTCTCTTACGATGGCTTGGATCCGAACCCCTTTCATTCCCACGCAAGCTCCCACCGGATCCACATCAGACTTACTTGTGGTCACTACCACCTTCGTTCTGTAAGACGGAATTCGTGCCACATCGCGGATTTCCACTATGCCATCATACACTTCCGGAATTTCCATTTCGAAAAGTTTTTTAACAAAGTCACCAGACGCACGGGAAAGTGTGATGACTGGCATTGGTTCACGAGGTCTCAACTCAACACGAGAGATGATGGCTTTTAGACGGTCACCTTGGCGGTACTTTTCACCAGGGTTTTGGTCTTTTTTTAACATGATGCCTTCTACTTTTCCAAGGTCAATGGACATGATGTCCTTTTTCCAACGTTGGAAGTACCCATGTGTGAGTTCTCCTTCTTTGGATTTGTATTCTTGGTAGAGTAATTCTTTTTCCATATCGCGGAGGCGTTGGAATACCATTTGTTTTGCTTGGCTCGAGAGGACCCGAGACAAGTCTTGTGGTTTTTCAAACACTCGGATTTGGCTTCCCACTTCGATCTTTGGATCAATCTTTTGTGCATCTTCCAAAGAAACTTCAAGAGGGTTTGTTGTTTTTTCTGCTACGACATCGCGTAACACAGAGATGATGATTTCATTTTTATTATCAGAGCCAAATTCAACTTGGCAGCGGTCATCCGTTTCCGCTTCTAAACCGACTTTTTTGCGATATGCGGCAAGGAGGGAGTCGCGGATGACACCGAGTACGAGTTCTCTATCAAGAGATTTGTCCTGACAGAATTGTTGGATGGCTTCGAATAGCCCAGTTTCTTTCGTTGCTTGTTTTGTCGCCATAGTCTTAAATTTCTAAATACAAATTTCCCTTTCGTATTTCTGCGATGGGCATAGATACCGATTTTTGGTTCTTTTTGTGTCGAGTTTTACGATCGTAAAGCGTAAGCTCAACGGAATCCCCCGAAACCGGTCCCAAACGATACAATCGTTTGTCCCATTTCCCTGATTCCAGCGGCACTTCTAGTTTTGCTAAAAGTCCTTGGAAACGAATTAAATCCTCCGGCAAACGTAAAACACGTTCTGCTCCCGCGGAGGAGACTTGGAGAGTGAAATCAAATTCCTCTCCCCATTGGTCCAGCTCCTCTTTGAGTCTCCTAGACACAGTCTCACAGTCTTCCAAACTAGCAGAGCCAGTTTTATCTGTGAGATGATCCAGTTCAATCTCAATGAGGGCGTGGTTTTTCCGATTCTGTACTTGGAGCGAAAAAAGCGCTAGAGGTGGAGCGAGAACTCGTAAAATCAGTTCTCTGATGTTTTCCTCGGTATATACCAAACCATATCCAAAGATTCCAATAGGAATCTGTATAAGAGACCAAAGCTCATGCTAAAATTTAGCACGTCTCTAGACAGGCTAGGAAAAGCGAGTTGTCCTGTAAATAAAAAATTAGGGAATGGATGTTGCACCATGAGAACCCTTACCATCGGCCTCCTACTCTTTGTTTCCATTTCCTGTTTGCGTTTCCGAGTGGAGAACCTAAAAGAAGAAATCCTCTTCCGAATCCCACTGGGAGCTACCAATGAAACCTTTGAAGGTGTGGTGGTGAACCAAGTATTGACCAACGTTCCCTTAACCATCCCCACTTCTTCTAATATTTCAGCTCTTGCTGACAATAAACAGTCGGTGATCAAACTTTTTGATCGGAATGGCAGATTGGATGCCACCATCGGGAATCCAGATTTTAAATCGGTTGCAGGAATCCCCCACTACCCCTTTCGTTTTGGTGGGATCGGCATTGTGGCCATGAATGAAGACGGCGACCTTGTGGTCCAAAACCGAATTTCTTCCAAGGGAATGGAACTCCCCCCCGGCCAGGAGAACTTATACAAAACCTATAGTGGTGCGTTTTCCACCCAAGGGACAACTGTGTTACCTTCCTTTTTAGTGCAAATCACACAAAAAGGTGTCGTGAAATTTATGTTAGGGGCATCGGGAAAAAACTCGGAACCGTTTCGATACATTGAATCCATTATGCCAGGGGAAGGTGATAAATTATTCGTTTACCACCGCATAGCAGAAGAGATGCGACTCTCTTATTTTGAGGAAGGAGAACTCAAAGGAAATTTAAAAGAATCCGCATTGGATGTTTTTAATACAAATGATGCAAAAGAATACGATATCACTTTGGATAAACTCATTCCACATCCTGAAGGAGATTATGTTCTTGGTTCCTTTAGTTATGATTCCAAAAAAGACAAACGATTTAAATTTCGTAGGATTTACCGTTTCCAATTCGATTCAAAAAATTATGAACTCTTAAAAGAAATACAAGATCCTTCCGAAATTTTATTTTCCATTCGAAACAATGGTGAGTTCTACATTTGGGAAACTGAAGATGGCGGAAACTCAGTTCGACTGCAAGTTCATGACAAAGAAGGAAACCACATCAACAACAAACGGATTCCTTTTTCCAGTCCCCGCGGACAGTGGAGAGAAACGTATACGGATGCCTTCGATACCATTTATTCCGTACGCATTCGCTCTGGTGCCTTAGAAGTGTACCGCTGGATTTAAATGAAACAAATTCCACTTTTTACAAGTGATGAATCCAAACAAATGGATTCATTGGCCATAACAAAACTCGGTTTTTCCGAACAAACACTAATGGGGATGGCCGCCTTATCGGTGTTTAATGCCAATGAAGACCTATGGAATACAGCAGAATCCATATGGATTGTTTGTGGTTCGGGAGGAAATGGCGGAGATGGTTATGCATTAGCCCATTTCCTTTACCAAGAAGGGTATTCGGTTCGCGTTTTTCAAACATCACCAAACAAAAACGAAGCGGGAAAATACTATGAATCGCTTGTAATCACCACTCTTGGAAAGATTGGCAGTATCATTGACTTCCAAAACGAAACGAAACATACTAAAGAAGACTCCGTTTTACTTGTAGATGCACTTCTTGGAACAGGATTTAAGTCCCCTCTCTCAAAAGAATTGCAACGTATCGTGGAAACCATTAACGACTCTCGCGTCTTTTTTTACCGACTCTCACTGGATTCCCCAAGTGGTTGGGATCCTTATAACCTTGGGCCCGAAGGAAAAGATTCCCAGCATTATGTGTACGCCGATTCGATTGAGGAACTGGGTACCCGTAAATGGGAAAATGTAGGTTTTATCTATGAAAAGGACAATGTAATCCCTAGGTACTTTGAATCAATTGGGTTTCCCATCCGTACCCACCTAACAGAATCAAATTTTTCCAAAAAATATTATTATGAAAAAGAACCTGAAAAAGCCATCCAAGTTTTGAAACGAAAAAACAAAGCACATAAATACAGTGTTGGTTCTGCTTTATTTTTCGGAGGTTCGGAAGGAATGGAAGGAGCAATCCTTTTATCTGAAAAAGCTTTTTCTAGGTTGGGTGGCGGAATTTCAAAAATTTATTCTCCATCAAAAAAAATCACACAACTTGCGCTAGGTGATGATTTATCTAAAATGGCTCTTAGTGCTGATTTCGAATCCGCTTTAGCCGATCCTTTTTTGACTAAAACGAAAACCATATTGATCGGCCCAGGCCTACAAAACTATCCAAAAGGTCTTGCTGGATGGAATTTAGAACCAGGTAAAACTTGTATTTTGGATGCGGGAGCCATTCCAGATTCCGGCACCAAACTTCCTATAGGTGACCGTATCCTCCTTACTCCACATGTGGGTGAGTTAAATCGACTTACGGGTAAAATCCATCATTCCATCCAAGAAGCCTATGAAAGCCTGATTCCATTTACCAAAAGTCATCATGTTTATGTATTAGTAAAATCTTTTGTGAGCCTACTTGTTTGTCCAGATGGATCGTCGTATATTTGGGAGTCACCCAATCCGAAACTTGCGACCATGGGAACGGGAGATTTACTTTCGGGAATCCTAACCAGGTATTTTAGTTTGGATTTGGATCTTTCCATTCCAGAAGTTGTTTTACTTGCCCTTTCCTTTTTGGACAATTCAAAACAATTGGAAGAACCGTATCCTTCTGCACACGAAATCCTCACATCACTTGTGGAGACATTGTAATGGGAAAAGGATACCACTCACGTTCACCAGAAGAGTTTCGTGATTATCTAAAACAAATTAACGACAAACACAAAAAAACGAGATGGAGACAAATTGTCCTTCTCATTGATTTGGTTCTTGTTGTCCTTATTTTTTATATTGGATTCAAAGCGCTAAACCCAGGAAGTTTTCAGAATAGCACAAAGTCCGACAAACAAGTCGTAGATGGATATCCAATGTATTTGAGTTTGTCCAGAGAGGAAGACCCAACTTACCAAGGGTATTTTTTATTTATAGAAAATAACACAAAATCGGAAATCAAAGTTCCAAACCCAAATTGGAAATCAGAGTTTCGGATCAAAACCAGGAATGGAATTTTGTGTTTTTCGGAACCGATCCCTTGGGAAGAAAGAACCCTTCCTTCCCAAACAAATGGTTTTTTGTACCATTCTGTTTCGAAGGAAAAATGGAAAACTCTCGTACCAGATTGCCGAAAAGAAATTTTTGATGAAGAAGCTTCGATCTTTCGATCTAAATTTCGATCTCTTGATTTAGGTTTTTATGCACAAGTGGTTCTTCAATCAAGTGACAGAACCTATACCTTCCAAATCAAACAAAAACCCTATAAATAAACTTCCGGGTATTCCTCTAAATAACTTTCTCCGTTTACGCCGTAATAAACAACTTTTCTCTCATTCAAATGGGCTTCGTAGCCAACAACTCCTGCATCCCATGCAGCTTGCAAAAATTCAGGGAACGTGCTCCCTCCTTCCTGGTCTTTTCGAAGGGCCTTAATTAAAAGATCTTTTTGGAAAACGGGAATTTCATGTATTCCTGTGACAAGAGGGGTTCCTTGTTGGACAACCGAGCCACCTTGCATCAAATAAACGGACTGGCACGAAGGTAAGGTCCAACGGTTCATGAGAACTCCTGCTTGCCTTAACACTTCTGCAAGGACTGGAAATCCTCCAATCTTTGGTCGGATGGACATCGCATACTTTTGTGCTTCGGTTAGTTTTGTGATTAAACTAGTCATTGTCTTTGCCTCATTCAATTGGATTTGTATTTAGTTTGTGTAAGTTTGTGAGTTTGATTAAAATCTTCCGGATTTCTTTTTTTTCCGTTGGTGTCAGCATTGAAAAAAAGAACTCATCATTCTCATCTGCGATCTTTGCAAGTTTTGGAACAAGTATCCTTCCCGGTTTCGTGAGTTTGATTTCTTGGTATCGACGGTCAACTGAACCTTCCTCTCTACTCACAAGCTTTTTCTGTAACAACCGATCGATGAGTTTCGAAACAGCGCCCCGACTAAGGCCCGTAAACTCCGCCACTCCACTTGGAGACGTATTGTTTGGATTGGCATACATTTCTCTTAAAATCACCCATTCCGCAACTGTAACATCCAAACTGGTAAGTTTTTTTGCAAAAGAGTGAGAAACTGCATTTGATACCACCCGCAGATGGTATCCCAAATGTGATTTTAGGTGGCTTGGTTCTAGGTTCGCCTCAGATGTCATCAATCCAATAATAGTTTCCCAGGAAACTGTTGTCAATGAAACTATTTTGCAAAATCTGTAATGACCCGATTTTTTTTATCTATCCCCAAAAAAGTTGGAATCTTCTGAACCGTAAAAAAATGAACCTTACATAGGTTAATTGTTTCCCGTAGCAACATTCATTCTAATTCGTCAATTAAGCGTTTCACCACTGCTTCCATCACCATCACTCGTGCAAAGTATTTGTCATTGGCAGGAACTAAATGCCAAGGGGCTTTGGGAGAATCCGTTTTTTGGAACATTTCATTGGCTGCATCTTCATATAATTGCCATTTGTCACGGTTACGCCAATCTTCGTCCGTTAGTTTCCAACGTCGGAGCGGATCGTTTTTACGCATTTCAAATCGAGCCAGCTGTTCTTCCGAACTGATATGCAACCAAAACTTGATGATGATGGTGCCAAAACTTTGGAGTTGTTCTTCGAATAAAAAGATTTCTTCGTAGGCACGTGACCACTCCGATTCATTGGCAAATCCTTCCACTCGTTCCACAAGCACTCGCCCATAATAAGAACGATCAAAAATTCCTATATGACCTATTTTAGGTATTCGATTCCAAAACCTCCAAAGATAATGGTGTTTGATTTCTTCCTCATTTGGAGCTGCAATATGATGGACTTCAAATAAACGTGGATCGATTTCGGAAGTGAGTCGGCGAATCGCTCCCCCCTTGCCCGCTGCATCCCAACCTTCAAATACAATTAACACAGGTTTGTTTTTCGCTTTTGTTAGAAAGGTTAAATCTCTGATTTTATTTTTTAATCCTTTCATTTGGATTTGGTATTCATCACTTGGAATCGAAATATTAAGATCGAGTTGTTTTAAATTTAGAACTTTGGATTGAATGAGGTTATGTTTCATGGGATAAGTTCCATTCCTCGTTGGATCATTTGTAAATTTGCTTTTGAATCATAGTTTAACGTTCGTTCTAAACTTTCTAAAATGGCTTCAAAAACAAGTAGTTTGGTATCATCTTTATGATCACTAGAAATCACAATCCATGGAGAATCAATTGTCCGTGAAGAACTTAAGATCGAATCAAAAATTCCGAAATACCGTTTGTAATGTTCGCCTTGGTCTTTGTCATACGCAGAAAGTTCCCACTCCTTTTTCTTTTTTTTGGCATCTTCCAATCGTTTCTTTTGTTCTTTTTTGGATAGATGGAAAAAGAATTTATGAACGATGATTTTATCTTTCGATAAAATGCGTTCCGTATTGAGAATTGATAACAACCTGTGATCGTATTCTGCTAAACTTATTTTCTTCTGCGATCTAAGATACGCCAAACGACTATAATATGTGTTCAAGTAAAAAAGAAATTCACCATATCGAGGTAACACTTTCCAAAAGTTCCATAAAAATGGATACCCTCGATCCTCTGATTGGTCTACATAAGGAGAATGTACTTTAAATTTTCTTGGGTCGAGGCGGATGGTTAAGGACTGTAAGATGGAACCTTTTCCAGATGAAGCAAACCCTTCGAGTATAAAGATGTGAGCGATCTTTTGGCGTCCACTTTCTCTTTGTAAAAGAAAAAAACGTTCTTGCAAGCTACCCAATTCCTCTAACGAGGAATTGGGAATTTGGTTTGTGGGATGTCGGTCTAAAATCACAAACCAAAATGCTATGGAGTTTTTTTACAACCTCCAAGCATTTTTTACATTGGTTTTGGAAATCCTGGCCCGGTGGCCTTGGCAATGTGTTCGATTCCCGGGGTTTGCCCCGCGTATCTGGGAATGAGATGGACATGCAAATGCGGAACACGTTCGGCAATAGCAGTCATGTACATCTTCTCTGGATGGTAACCTTCCACAATCTCTGTCCCTTTATGGAGTGCTTTGCCATACGATTCAAATTGTTCGAGTGTTAATTGGTGCCAAAATTCGACATGACGTTTCGCTTCTAAATAAAGATAACCTTCGAGGTTTTGGTTTGCTTTTCTTATAATCCAAAATTCATTTTCATAAAGGATTTCTTCGGGATTTTTATGTGCTTCACAGATGGGACAAGTCATAAATAGACTCCAGATTGCCGATACAGAATATGATGAGAATTTATATTTTTATTTTCCTTGTCTCTCTCTTTTCTATGGTTACACCTTCCGAGGCAGTGGCACCAAAAATGGAACAAGACCCACTCACAGAAATTCTCCTCACTTTGTCCGAAGTAGTTTTTTCCGATCCATTCCAAAAAGAGGAAATCGAAATCAAAAAAAGGATTTTGGAAACAAACCAAGCTGAAGTTCGACAACTTCGCATCCGCATCAAAAACTCTCTAAAACAGAATCAAATCACAAAGGATAACCTTACCTCTTCCAAAGAGAAACGTGAAACTTGGGCATCTGATTTAGAACAAATTGGAAATTTAGGTGGGATCCTTTGGAAAGAAGACCGTGGTACCATTTTCCAATGGGGGGATTGGTCTGATTTTTACGAAGATGGTTTTAGCAAAGAGAAACTTCGATTGGAAGGGCAAATCCCATCCTTTGTTTATGAAGGTGGTACCATCTATTTTTTTATTAAAAACCCACCAGGTTCTTTTCCGATCCACCTTGCTTTCATTGGTTGGGAGGCAACATTTTATGCCTTTGGTGATGAAGGATCCTTACGGTACACAAACGACTTTCATTTGGATCCATCGGAACGATTAGGTGATTTCAGAAAGAACTTTGATGCCATTCGGAAAAAAATAGCAGGTTCCAGTCTTTTCCAAGTGAATGATTTAACTGTTTTCCTGATTCCAGGAAAACCAAAACCGATCTATTATGTATTTCTATTTTTAAGATTTCTTCTTGTCATTTGGACAATTTTACTTTTCTCCTATATCGTACGAATGAGTTTTTCTTTTTCAAAAAATCATTTGCCCAAGGATAGCCTCCCCCTATCCTGACATTACATCCCTCAAGCATGCCCTGGTAGTTCAACGGATAGAACATCGGTCTTCGGAACCGACAGTGGGGGTTCGATTCCCTCCTGGGGCACCAGTTAAAAATCCAAAACAAAGTCCAACTAACAAAAACAAATCGGGAATCGAACAGTTTTGTGAACCAAAACGTTGCGACCCATAGGGAGCAATGTTTTGGATAAGCCGACCTGGATGGGAGGCGACGAACAAAACCGTGCCTCGGAGCGCAGACAACACAGGATGTGTTGGCAGCGGAGAGGGCGATTCCCTCCTGGGGCACCAGTTAAAAATCCAAAACAAAGTCCAACTAACAAAAACAAATCGGGAATCGAACAGTTTTGTGAACCAAAACGTTGCGACCCATAGGGAGCAATGTTTTGGATAAGCCGACCTGGATGGGAGGCGACGAACAAAACCGTGCCTCGGAGCGCAGACAACACAGGATGTGTTGGCAGCGGAGAGGGCGATTCCCTCCTGGGGCACCAGTTAAAAATCCAAAACAAAGTCCAACTAACAAAAACAAATCGGAATCGAACAGTTTTGTGAACCAAAACGTTGCGACCCATAGGGAGCAATGTTTTGGATAAGCCGACCTGGATGGGAGGCGACGAACAAAACCGTGCCTCGGAGCGCAGACAACACAGGATGTGTTGGCAGCGGAGAGGGCGATTCCCTCCTGGGGCACCAGTCAAAAATCCAAAACCAAGTCCAACTAACAAAAACAAATCTTAAAAAAAGAATTGATTATCCTATACCAATTGGGATATTTTATTTTATATTGTATACCATTTGATATACAATATAAACGGAAAAATGAATCGAAACCCAAAACCTACCAAAAAGGGAATTTTAGATCAAAAAAAGAAAATTTTGTTAGAAAAATTGTCTACTGCATTAGAAATCAACAACATGGAAACGTTGCCTAATTTGGTTACGATTGCAAAAATCTTAAATATACAAACATATGAATTAAAAAAATTATTTAAAAATAAGAATATTTTGTAAAAAGATCTTTATCTTTTTACAAAAAAAAACCTTTCTCAAAAACACAATCGGAAGTTGAAATTGAAATCTAAAAATACCGTTCCACTCCATAATATAATTGAAAATGATTTTGTGATTTCCTATTATCTTTGGATTTATTAAACGATAGAATTTATGCCAAGACCAGAAGGTAGTAAAAACGAAGACTATGAAGTGAAAAGAAATAAAATTCTGGAATCACTCTTTCAAAAATTAGTCCAAAAAAAATTCAGAGAATTTCCTAGTTTTAGAAATGTTGCGAAGTTATTGAATGTTTCTCCACCAACTTTGAAACACTATTTTCAAAACCGAAATGGAGTCATGACAGCCCTACTCACCCACATCAAAAGCAAAGGCGAATCTTATTTAGAAAAAATATTGGTACCAGAAGGAAATGGAAAAGAATCAATTCATAAATTACTCCAATACATTACAAGTGGTTTTGAAGCGGGTCCAGTAGGAACAATCCATCAATTCGGATTGGCACATGGCATGGGCGAAAAAGAACTTGGACCATCATATTTGGTCCATTTATTCGAACCATTATTCGATGCTGTTGAACGAAGATTGATCCTACACCAGAGACAAAATGAATTGATCGAATGTGAACCTAGAGTCGCAGCTTTATTTTTAATCTCTCCCTTATTTTTGGTTTTATTACACCAAAAAAAATTAGGTGGTCACAAAGTAAGACCACTCAACATTGAAGCCTATTTAAAGAGCCATACTGATATTTTCTGGAAAACGTTTGCAAAAACATGAAAATGCAATAGTCCCAACAATTTCAGAAATTGATTCATTTTATTTTTTAAGGATAAAGTGAATCAAGCCGTAATTAGGACTTATGAACATTCACAACAATGGTTTTAGCAATTCGATCATGGAAACATTGCCTTCTATTTGAGAAAATCAAAATCGCATCAAACAAAAAAAAGATTAAACCTAAAATGGGTATATGAAATAATAATGCTGGCACAATTTGCCTTAGCATAATCAGACGATCAGTTGACATCATTGCTCCAGATTCATCTACGATTTTAATTTTCATCATTTTTTTCCCTATGGTTTGTCCTTCCTTTTCTAAAAAGTACAAATTGATCACAAACGGGATCAATATAAAAAACAAACATATTCCCGTGAGATAAATTGTGCTGAATTGGTTTTCCGTAGGAATGAAAACATTGATCACCAATATAACAAATAAAACGAAAAATCCACTGCCATAAATGAATACGATGTCAATGCATGCAGCGAAAAATCTTTGTAAGGGTGTCGCCAAGGTAACACCATAGGGTAAATATAAATTTCCAAATTGTGCCATAAGCTAAATCAGGTCATATACTTCACAAATTGACAACCAGATATTCGGAAGGTATCCTCATTCAAGTAAAAATATGCCTGTTATTTTCAAACAGGCTTTAAAGGAAAAAGATGCATAGAAAAAGAACGAACGAATATGAACTTTAAATTTTAATATTATATCTCGAATAAAATTTATTTATAAACATTATTACAATCGATCAATTGTTGGTATTTCGTACTTTCTGGTGGCCATGCAGTGGAATAACGTTTGAAATAAACATTTGTGTATTTTTGTCCATCATACACTTGCTCATAATATGTAGATGCAACAAAACACTCTCCATTGGGTCGCTTCATCGCAACAACTCCTGCAAATCCTCTCGCTATGATGATCCCACTGATCTCATGACGGATCGGACTAAAAGACTTGGACACAATCACTGCCCTCATACTCGTCAACTTTTCTTCAGAGAAAGCGGCAGAATATGCTTCTAACATTTGTTTGGATAAATTAGGATCAACCATTCCAGCAGGTGGCATTTTTATCGTTTTTGCCATCTCGATTGATTTTGCATCTTTTTCATTTTGGATTTTTTGATCCTCAAGTGCTTCTGCTTCTTTTTCACGTTTGTATTCCGCTTGTTTTCGTCTTCCAAATTCATTGGCAACTTCCCGACAAGGGATTTCTGGCATACCCAAACTTTTACAGTTTTCTAATCGTTCTTCTACTTCGCTATCACTTAAGGTCGATAAAGAAGCACAGTTAACAACCAAGGAAAAGAAAAAACTAAACATTAGAATGAATCGATATTTTGATAAAATAAACATTGAAATCCTCAAACTTGATCCTTTAACAATATCAGAAATCGTTGTGAAACACAATCGCCAGTATTGGTGACAAAAGAGAAAAGAATTCTCACCAAAATTGGTGAGATTCTATTTTTTGAAAGGAAACAATTTCTAGACAAAGTTTCAAAGGATTCTATCTATTCAAATACTGTGATTTTGCGTTTCATTGTATTCTTTAGTTTAGTCCTTTCGAATTGTACACAAGTGACAGTTCAGGCACAAAAAGGAATTTTTGATTTAGAAAACCAATTGTATAATCGTGTGATTCCTTTAAATGGAGAGTGGGAATTTTATCCAAACCGAAGATTAAACTCTATAAAAGAGGATTTAAAACTTTTCGTTGAAATGCCTTCTCTCTGGACCACTGATCCAGGACTTCCAGGGGAAGGATTTGGTGTATACCAATTAAGAATCAAAAACATTCCTAATGTACTGATCGGTTTACACATACCGGAAATGTATTCATCCTATAATGTATACATCAATGATCAATTGGTAACAAAGAGCGGTCATGTCGCCAACACAAAAGAAGAAGTGATCCCATCCTTTAATCGAAATGTCATACAACTAAACACAAATTCCAATGAATTCAAATTATCCATTGAAGTTGCAAATTTCCATTTTCCGCGAGGTGGAATACCATCTTCCTTACACATCGGAGAATACAAAGACATAGTAGGTTACAGAGAAAATGGCATTGCGGAATCCGTATTCCTATCTGGCGCTGCTTTTATACTTGGATTTTATCATATCATTGCCTTCTTAATTTTTAGAAAGGATAAACCCTTTTTATTTTTCGGATTTTTCTGCCTGAATTTATCATTAAGACCATTGCTTATCAACGAACAATACTTAGTGGAAACATTACCGATTATTTCCTGGGAGAATTGGCAAAAAATAGAATTTCTGAATTTTTTAGCGCTGTTACCATTCTTTTATCATTTTATCCGTGTCTCATATTCAAAAGAACCACAAAAGATTTTTTCAAAATTTTTAAATGTTATCTTTATATCACTTTCTTTACTCGTAATTTTTACTCCTCCTATTATATTTGCTAATATTCCAATTCCCGTTTATATTTTGATTGGTGCGGCAGTCGTCGAGTTATCCATACTACTCGTTCGCGAAATCAAAAAAGGAGACAAAGGCGCAAAAGTAGTTTTCCTTCTCTTTCTATTTCTTGCAGTTGTTGTTCTGATTGAAATCTTAATTGAAAGAAATATTATAAAAGGAGTCGATTTTATAGAAGTACCCGGTTTTATCATATTTTTATTGTCACAAGCATATGTTTTATCCCTTCATACGGAAAAATTACGTAAGGAAAAAACTGAAGCGGAAACAGAAATCTTAAATCAAAAAAGGAAAAACATTAGATTAGAACTATCCTTATCAAATGAAAGAGAGAGAATCGTCACCGACTTACATGACCATTTAGGCGCAAGGTTAACGGATTTAAGTTTAAAAATTGATAACTTAAAACCAAATAACCAATTGAGCGAAAAAGAGATCGAAACACTAAAAATTGATGTTAAAAAATGTTTTCAAAGTTTTCGAGATACAATCTACGATAATGACGATTTCCGAATTATGGCAGAGGATTATATGTATGGTTTGCAACTTAATCTTACGAGAAGGTATGCCAACGCAAATAGAAAACTCAGATTTCATACAACTGAATCCACAAGTCAAAATTTCCAAAAAATTGAAGAAGAGGAAATTAAAAGAAATTTGTATGCCATTACTGTCGAAATTGCAACAAATGATTTGAAGTATGGTTCTAATACTACCAATTGGAGTTTTATTTTGGAGAATCATGTTTTACAAGTGAACATGAACGTGGAAACAAAATTTTCACAATCCAGAGATATTTCGATAGGAAGTAAATCGATTCAAAAAAGACTTCAATCAATGAATGCAAATTTTTCCGAGTTCATAGAAAACAATACTTACTCCATCCAATTTCAAATCCCAATTCATAGTTTGATCCAAAATGAAAAAAAATAATGTGTTAAAACTTGGTTTGGTTGAGAATCAATTCGAATTTCAAATTTCATTTGAAGTCAAAACAAAAGAATTAAATACTCCGATTCGGCTGGAAACCTGGTCCTCCGCTGAGGATTTCTTGAAACACGGCAAAAAAGCAAATCTTGACTTATTGTTTGTTGATATCCGTTTGCCTCAAATGGATGGTATCGAACTGATCCGAATCATTTCGGAAGAGATTCCCGATTTAAAAACAGCCGCTCTGACAATTGCTGATTCAGAAGAAACTATTTTTGCAGCATTACGAGCAGGCGCACTTGGTTATCTATTAAAATCGGAACTCTCTGATTTAAATCATATTATCACAACCATTATGAATGGAGGCGCTATGATCACGCCAACCATTGCCTTGAGAATGATCAATTCCTTTCGCACACCGTATGAAAAATCAGAGTTTGAATTAACAAATCGTGAAAAACAAGTTTTACTTGAAATCGCTTCTGGTTTATCCATCCATGAAGCAGGCAAAAGATTAGGAATTAGCGACAATACACTCAATACTCACCTAAAAACGATATATCGAAAATTGAGAGTTCGAAACCGAGTGCAACTGATCGAACGAGCCAGGAAATTAGGTTTTATCAATTAACCGAATTTCAAAATCATAACTCACTGCTAAACATTTTTTACTTTTGTTTGAATAGATCTGCTATCAAACGAGGAGAGGCCACAACTTTTATTTGGTTTACTTCGCTTTTTGCAATTACTGTTTTTGATCCATCTTCCCACTCGATTTCAATTTTATCCATAAAAAGAAATAATGAATTTGGTCGAGGGTTTCGATTGGCAAATAAAATATTTTTGCTAAAACTCGCTGGAAAAACAATTTCTTCGTTTTCTACAATTTCATAAACATCGTTTGGACTCTTTGTTAAACTATTTGTAGAGGTTAAATGGTATTTTATTTTTGTCATTGTCTTAAATGAGTTATTGAATATTTGAATGATGACATCTTTTCCGGTTCCAAAACTAAAATTATTTTTTTGAGCATAAAAATCAATCGTTGCAAAATCATTCAAAATGACAGAGTATTTTTGAGGATTTTCAATTAATGGTTTTAACTTCTTTTTTGTTACATCGATTTCAGACAACATCGTATCATATTCTTTAGATAATTTACCTTCAGCTTCTTCTAATGCGAGTCGATTGCCATCTTCTGGTGACTTATCTCCAAAAAAAGGACTAATCAAAATCAAAGGCAACCAAGCATATTCTCTTTTACGAATGTCTTGTTCAATGGGCTTCCGTTTATCGAAAAAATAAGGACTTGTAACGGATAAACGAACTGTCTCTACCGCGTCATAATAGCATGGAATCAGTGTGATCGTTAAAATACTCAATAAACATAAAAATGGCGAATTGTTGCTTTTATACTTTCTTTTTTCTTCAATTCCAATTTTGAAAAAATCCGAATTCGGATCGTACAACAAACTTCCAATCTTTTGGCCAGGTTGTAACGAAAAAGAATTTTCATAAAAAAATGATTTCTGAGAGGCAGAGGATAACGAGGTTTTCGGTTTTAAATCAATGATCTGTTTGGATGGATTCGGAATTTTTTCATAAAAGGTTATGCAATTGATACAAAAAAATAGAAGGAGATATAGATAACTTTGGTTTGGTTTCATTTGGACTACACTTTTTAAAAAAGTTTTGCACAAATATTCTATGAATGTAAATAATTTTTTAACAATTTTATTTTTGATTACCTCACCAGAATTGGTGATATTGCAAATAAAAAACCACAACGTATATCGCTCTTTTTTTTTAATCTCTTACTACAATTTAATTTAGAAACTTAAATCTTAAAAAAATCTATCGTTTGTCTTAAGTTAGATGCCTTTCCAGACAAAGCAGCACAAAGTTTATCGATATCACTGACAAACTGATTTAAATATTCAGTTCCTTCTGTTATACTTGCGATACTTTTTGCAAGTTCTTCCGAAGTACTTGCTTGTTCATTTGTATTTTGTTCAATTTCCATAGCTGAAATCGTTAATTTTTCAAAACTCTTCTTTACATTTTCGATTAGCTCCAATTGTTTTTTTGTCATTTCAGTGGATTGTTTGATTAGGTCGATTGTGGTGTGAACAGAATTTCCAATTTGTTGAAATGTTTTTTCAGTATTGGAAACCGCAAGTCTTCCAGATTTCGTAGAAGTAGATGCTTTGGACACTGCTTCCAAAATTCGTTTTGTATTGGAAAGTGTTTGTTCACCAAGTTTGGAAATTTCGCTTGCGACCACTGCAAAACCGCGTCCCGCATCCCCTGCCCTCGCAGCTTCAATTGCAGCATTGAGTGATAATAGTCCTATTTTATCTGAAATTTCACCGATCACTTGGATGACATTCGAAGTATGATCAACACTTGATTCAATTTCAGACATGGCAGCAAGGGTAGACAACAATGCTTTTTGCCCTAGTTTTGTTTCCTCTTCCATTTGTTTGGTTTCATTCTCAGTTAAACTCATTAAATCATGAATGGATACAATGGAAGACTCCATTTTGAGAACTAAATCTTTTGCTTCAATTGTGATATCATTTTGTTTTTTGGCTCCAAAAGCAGTAGAACGAATGCTTGCAGACATTTCTTCCACACCGGCAGACATTTCTTCCGAAGAAGATGCCTGGTCCATCATCGCTTGTGTTAAACCTTGTGTTTGCGTTGCGATTATTTTCGCATCTGCGTTCACCTTATCTGATCCTTCTATGACAACAGAAGTGATTTTACGAATGTTTAAGATAAATGAATTTAAAGAAATGGATCCATGCCCCAACTCATCTGTCGAAATGATTGGAACGGACTCGCGTAAATCACCACTTGCCAATTCTTTATACCGAGTGGCCATTTGGATGGTGTTAAACTTCATTGCCTTAACAAAAAGGGATGTTAAGACAAAAATGTTCACCGTAATAAATGCTGCCATAAGGAGCAATGTGAGTTCCGCATTTTGTAATTGAATGAACTTGGTGACTTCCGCAACCAATAGGTAACCCAATGCAGTTAAAGTCATACTAAACACAGCAGACATAGTAAAAAAAATTCGTGCATAAATTCCAACTTTAGGAATTGTATGCGCTTCCAAAGGCAAATCTTTTAGTTCTTTCATTACCAATACTTCTGAAACCAAAAGCTCAGTGAGAAAAAAATGAGACACACCCAATACTGGATAAATCAGTATCGGCAAAATCGCATAAGGTAGGTATTCTACAAGAGTGGGTGAAAAAAATTGAAAGGTAACAAAGGCCGCCAATGGAATCCCAAAAGACCATTGTACTAAAAAATACAAAGAATTCATTTTTGGAAACTCAAGTAGTTGTAATTTGATTTTTTGTTTTTCGTTTAAATTTAAATGTTGGAAAAAGTCTGGAATTGTTTTTCGTAACAGTGTTTTTAAACGAAAAAAACGAACTGTTGGAACAATATAGGAAGTGAACAGCGCGATTGTCGCACCTAAAACAACTAACAATGACTTATCGAATGAATACATACCACCGATAATGATAAATAACACAGCGGTAGGAACAGCAAGCACCGCTGTAAGTAATTCTAAACCTATTGTCAACCGCCAACATATGGCTTTTACTTTCGCTTCATCCATTCTACAAAATCCTTATCTGGACAGTGAAAAAAAAAGATATTAGTGTATAGTATTATTTAGAAGTACGTGTATAAACACCATTCCAATCGACAGGTGGTGGGTTTTGGAAAAGACTTTGGCAACGTTTGATCAGTAATTGACTGCTCACATCATCTTTTTGGTATATTTTAGAAACATTCTGAAAATGTTGGATGGCCGTTTCCCAATTACGAGCCAAATACATTTCAAATCCCAATTCATACTCTCGTTCTGCTTGCCTCATCACATCTGTTACATCTTTTTGTAATGATTCTAAACTATAAATTTTGACGGGTGCTTCTTTTCCTTTTACACGGATCCAATCCAAAAATCGAAAATGGAATTCATCTTTGCAAACAGATTCGATGTTTTCAGAAGCTAAAATGGATACTCCATAATCCTTTGCTGCGGCCTCTAACCTTGCTGCTAAATTTACACTATCACCCATCATGGTATAAGAAGCCAAACTATCAGTTCCCATAAATCCTACTTTCGCCAAACCACAGTTAATTCCTATCCGAAAAACCATAGCACGTGCGAGAGGGGTATATTCATTATTTTGATTCCATTTTGATCGAAGTGTTTCGAGTTCAGATACCATCTCCAATGCAGATTTACATGCCATTTTCGGATGATCCTTATATTGGATGGGTGCACCAAAAATACCTATAATTGCATCACCTATGTATTTATCCAAAGTTCCCGAGTTGGATTTTAAAACATGTGTCATCGCCGATAAGTATTCATTTAGTAGTTTAGCAAGATCTGTTGCGCTTAATTCTTCACTGATCGAAGAAAAACCGGCCACATCTGAAAAAAATGCAGTGATCTCCCACTCTCCACCTTTTTTGAGAGAATCCATATTTTCAAGAGCTACACTGACAACACCGGGGTCTACTAAGTTTCGTAAGATATGATTGAACTTTCGTTTTTCCTTACCTTCTGTGTAGGTTAAGTATGCAAATCCAAGTAAATAGGAAATGGGAAATCCCAATACAAAAGAATAGGTGGAGATCACATAATCCATTCTGTATAAAAAATAAAATAATCCAACAAACATAGATATGGCGATGATCGGATATAAATTCTTTAAAAGATGCCATTGGTTGATAAAAAGGATTAATACTCCGATAAATAAAACCAAAATAGTAAACGTGATACCATATGATTCTGGTAATTCTTTTAACAAATGGCCTTCTGTTAAATTCGAAGCAAAAACTGCTTGGGCTATGACTCCCGGAAACAATCCGTGAGGAGTCACTACATCATCATGGGTCGCAGCAGCGGATGTACCAATCAAAACAATTTTGTTCTCAAATAAACTAGGTGGGACAAGTAATTCATTGGGATCTTCAATTTCCCCAGAATTTAATTTTTCCAAGGATTCAATCATTCCAGCAGCAGAGTAACGTGGGATATTCCGTAATTCCTCTTCCGTATAAAAATAGGCCCGGACCATCCCATCTTTTCCTAAAGGGAGTACACGTTTCGAATTTTCCTTTGTTAAAACGAGATTGGAATCCATCGTCTGAATTTGGTAAGGTTCTCCTAAGGCAAACGCTTGTAAGGCAAGGGTAGGAAAATACAAACCATTCCACATAACCACAGGAGAAAATCTCCTTAAGATACCATCACTATCTGCCCTTACATTTACCACATGGATCATAGGTGCCGTTTCTCCTATGTTTCCGATAGGAAACGATGCATTTTCATATTTGGGAAATGTAAGTTTTGTTTCTAAATTGACATGAAATTTTTTACTGATTTCATCAATGCCTTGTCTAGGAATCACAATCCCACCATCTCGGAAGTTTGCTGCATGTGAAATTCCCCCCAAACTCTCGTTTGCTGTTACAATTGCATCATCGTAATCAGATCTTTCGGTAAACATGATATCGATGATTGTGATTTTGGGTGGTGTGAGTAATTTCGTATAACTAATTAATGTTGGATATATATGTCGTTTCCATGGCCACTGCCCCAATTCCGGATGGTCTGCATATTTTGCAATGCTCAGTTCATCGATATCGATGATGACAATGTCTTTTGAAAAAAAATGATGGGAAGGTAAGATATGAAAAAAAGCTTCAGATAGTTTTCGATCTAGTGTTGTTGATAACCGAAAAAATGAAATGAAGGTCGTGAGAATCGCAGGGATCACTACCATAAGTACGAATGGGATGTAAATTTTGTTTTTCATCATTTTGGGATTCTATTCTTAAATTCACTCCACCTGTCCACGACAAGTGGGGCACTATCAATGGATACGGTAGATTCAATAAACACTAGTTTTGCGATCCTTGTCGAGGTTTCAGGGTGTGTTTTTTTTAAGAGATCAGCACCTTCTGCTTTTGACATAACATTCAAATAAATTGACAATCCCAAAGGAGAATACCCAACTTGTGAAACAAGTCCAACTGCCGCTTCATCTGCTTCCAATTCAACTTTGGCATCACGGCCAGTCTCAAAAAATTGTTTTTCCATTTCTCCAATCGCTGTAGCCATTGCAGTATTTACGACTTCACTCCCAGGTGGAGTTAATAGTCCAGACAGAATGTCTATAAATACATTAGATTCCGTGAATTCTCCATTATGAAACAAAATCACGTGACCCATCTCATGGGCAATGATCCCTGCAAGTTCAGCTTCCGTTTGGATTTTTTTTAAACTACCAGTTGTTAAAAATAAATAACCACCGGGACAAGAAAACGCATAGATTTCATTCGATTCAATCACACCAACACGAAATTCCAAATCCTTCCTTGAAGAAACAGAACCAAGTTTTGTGGCAATAGAATTGAGATAACGTGTGAGTTCTAAATCACGAACCAATGAATACCGTTTTAATAACCTGGCTGCAAGGGAACGACCCAGTTTCACTTCCGCTTTCGTCTCACCTAACACTGATAAATTTTGATTACTATTTTGGTTGGGAATTAAATTCGTTTCCCGATCCTTATTTTGGTTTTGTTTGGTTGCATTTGATTCGATCGTTAAGGGAACAGACTCAAGCCAACGCAATGATTCGAAGTCATACAAATCCCCTTCTCCCCTTACTCGCATTTTTTGTGTTTCGGAGAGTCCTCTAGCAGCAGCTGTCTTTGTAAAATCGGAAGCCCTTTGCCTAGCGACAACGGCTTCACTGGAATTGGTGCCAGTTTACAAACAAAAAACAAATCATCAAAAATTGCTTTTTCAAATAAAGGAATAGCACAGGACACTTTGGACTATGGTTTTACTGGACAAAACTTTTTAACCGAAGGAACGGGGATTGTTGCGGAAATCTTACGAGACTCCAAAAAAGATTTAGTACTCATCAGTGGATCCTATTCAATTGCAAAAGCAAGTCCTGGAGTTTGTATCCCTGGAGGCACTTCCACTGTGCGCATCACACAAGCGATGGAAGACGAATTTTTAGAAGGGATTGAAAGGCTTGGACTCAGTGCTGAAGAAGCAAGAGGGGAACTTGTTAGTTTGCAAAACGAAGGTTTGTTACCCTTCATTGGACAAGCTGTGCCAACTCCAGCCATGGTGTACCGAAACTTAAGTAATAATGAATATGATATTGAGGTGGAGTATTCTTTTGCGGATGCACTTGGCACACCGCAACCTTGCCCCGCTAATAACAAATTCCAAAAGAGCATCAAGTTCAAAAACGACAAATCAAAAGTATTTAGTTCCATCAGTCGTTCTTTGAAGGTATTTGGTATCTCGCTTAGTGTAGATGCCTCAATCACCTATATCACCCAAGAAGGAAAAAAAGACAAAGCCATCCTCAATATCAAACAAGTTACATCTGGTTCGGGCAATACAGATAAATCAACTACCAGATTTACCTTTGAAGAATGTGCGAACGATACAAATGCCAATGCGAACAATTGTGTGACTCTCAATTATAGCAATGTTTATGATGATGTCGCCGGTAATAAAATTACCACTTCCGTAAAAGGAAGAACCAATGATTTCGGTGGTTATGTACTCACGGAGTACATCGATAATGCGGAAGACTATGAATACTACATGGCAGAAGCATATGACTCAGAAGGGAATATCGTATACTTTGCAGTAGATTATTATGAAAATTCACCATATTATAATGTTTACGAAGAATTAGGTTATGCAGAACCCGAAATCTACGGAGATTTCATTGAAACGGAATATACATTTGAATGGGATGTTTACGTAGATTTTACTATGACTCCTCTTCCAAACGGAGGCATCGGTGTAGGAGCCTTTGATGAATACGATGCTTTTGTCATTATGCCAGCTGGAGTAAACCCAAATGACTTCCCTGATGAATACATTGGTTGGGGTGAATTTTATAATAATGTCAACAGTGGTGGTCCAGTTTATTATATAGATTTTTACGGAACTGCGGATCAAATCCCAACTGCAGTCATATGGCGCTATAGCGTTGATGCAAATGGAAACGAAGTTTATGACGATACTACAATCACAAATTCGATATATCAACTTTAAATAATTTTAGAAGAATACATTCATCAACAATATCGTCCCAAGAACTTATATGTCAAATATGAACAATCAACATCTACAAACCTTCACGAAAAGTATATAAAATCTTATGTTAAAAAAACCCTGCCAGAACCCAAAAAGTTTCAAACAATCAAAAACTATCATTTGGTTTTTCCTTCAATTGTCATTTTTACCTGTTTTGATCAGTCTTCCGTTTTCTCTTTTTGCTTCCGAACCGTTTCACAACTTACATGGGTTTTATGGTGAAAGAGCAGCTGGTCTTGCTGGTGCTTTTACCGCTATAGCTGATGACCCATCAGGAGCGTATTACAATCCAGCAGGACTTGGGTTCACCCATAATGATGGAATTTCCATATCTGCCAGTAACTTTAAAGATGTAAAACGAAGTTATATCAATATTGACACACCTGGACAAAGGTACAACCAAACACACCAAGGATTTGATCCGAATTTTATTGGACTTCTTAAAAACTTTGACAGATGGAAATTTGCATTTTCAATCGTAAATACATATAATTATTCTTACAATCGAGTAGACCAAGTAAATTACCCACTTGTTTCTCCTTCAATCAATTCCACTAGGAATTATACAAAAGAACGATACAACCAACTCCTTGTTGGACCAAGTTTAGCATATCTTGTAAACGACAAACTCTCACTTGGTGCTACACTTTATTACATGAATGATACCAAGGAAGCTTCTAGGACCCAATTCCAACAGTTTTCGGATTTGAGTTATGTGATGCGGTCCTATGTCGATAACAGAAAAACAACTGGCATTATGCCAGTCCTTGGCATCCAATACCAACCCAACCCAAAAGTATCACTGGGAATGAGTTACCGTAGGATTTTTGTTACAGGTGGGGATAGGTTGTACAATGAAGTGTATGCTGATTCCACAAGAAGGCCTGGAACATCAGCCATTGATTTCATTGAAGGTACGGGGGAAAGTGCCTCCTCCATCGAACAAGGTGTCCTCACTCAAAAACCAAAACTCATCACATCCATCCCTCAAACATCGGAAATGCGATTTGGTGTGGCCTTTTTTCCAACAGCAAGATTTCTCGCATCCTTTGATGTGATCCATACTTCTGGTTATAAAGTAAGAAGGAACCAAAATGAAATTAGCACTTTCGGAAGGCGGGTCACCTATACAATCAATGACACTGAAGTAAGAGAACTCACCCGTTATTCCACTACCAATTTTGCCGCAGGAATGGAATATTACCTAGCTGACACCTTTGCTGTGCTAGGTGGAATTTATACCAACGAACCCAACACAAAACCAATCTCATGGACAGAATCAGCTGTGGATTTATACTTACAAAATACAATTGGAAACCAAGTTTCCCAATCCTCTGGGGATACAAGTGTCATTTATAAGGTGGCAAGGTCTGGAACCAACCCAAGAAACGAATACTCACGGAATCGGGGTTTGAGTTTAGGATTTTCTTGGGTAACATCAAAATCTTCAGTTTCCGTCACTTATATCCGCGAACTCGGGTATGGCAATTCCAGAATTGATCCTAATTCACTAGCCCAATCTTTTGAATACAGTGCTCATTCGATTTATATAATGGTGAGTTCCAGAAACTAAATCACTTCTTAGATTTGGACTTCGTTTCAAAAAACTCTTTTGCGTCGGCATACCCTTGTGCCAAAAGAGTTTCCGCTTGTTCTTTCTTAAAATTCAAAATACTGCCAAGACCTAACATTTGTTTCGGCGCAATCACTGAAATTTTTGCTTTTGTAAATTGAGTACGCAAACTCAAGAAAAAATTCTCAATGGATGTTAACCCATCCATGACAGATTTCCTATACTCCAATCCTTGTTCCACACTACGATATGATCCTAACAAATAGAGTTCAAATAACCGTTCCAATGCTTCGTCTTTGGTCACTGGAGTTTGCATAATCGTTGAACTACCAACGGGCGAAAGTAGAACCACAACAATATCAGATGCCTCATGAGTGAGTGCCGGTAAAATAGGAGTATTTGCCATCACTCCTCCATCCCAATACGGTTCCCCCTCAATCAATTGCCAAGGAAATATCATGGGGATTGCGGAAGAAGCAAGGATATGTTCGATTTGCAGTTTAGGATTTTCAAAAAACCGAAGTTCTGAACTGAGAATATTGACAGCAGAGATGATCACTTTTGTTTTCGTTTGGTTTAACTTAGTAAAATCCAAATGTTCGTGTATGAATTTTTTAAGGGGATATGTTTCGACTAGGGGGTAATATTTCCTACGAAAAAAACCTTTGATCATATTCCATATCGAATAACGCATGATATGTTTTTGGTTTAACTGTAACCATAAATCAGTTAATTGTTTGGAATCCATACCAGAACCAATGGCACATGCATTGATTGCACCAACAGAAGTGCCACAAATGATGTCTGGTTTCCAATCAATTTCTTCTAAATACCGTAATACTCCTGCTTGGTAGGCACCTCTTGCCCCACCACCTGACAATACTAAAGCTTTCTTTTTTGCCATTTTATTTACCGCTTACAAAAATATCTCGTCCGGTTACGTAACGTTCTTTCCACCATTTTTCATTGAGTGATTGAATGACAACCCCTCGGCTTGTGGATGCATGGATAAAATTTCCATTATCTAAGACAAGACCTACATGAGTGATTTTTTTTGTATTGGGAGAAGCAGAAAAAAAGACTAAATTGCCAATCTGCTGTTTTTCTCGAGAAACAAAGTTTCCAATCGATGCTTGGTCTCTTGCTGAACGAGGGATGGCCTTATCCTTCATTCCAATTTTGGCATCTGTAAGGATGGACTTGGTGAGACCTGAACAATCAATGCCTCTTTTGGAATATCCACCATAAAGGTATGGTGTTCCAATCCATTGCCTTCCCACTGGATCCACAAGTTTTCGTTTGGATTCATGTTTTTCTGGTGGGATGTCCAAACTTGTTTGTTCTTCCATAAAAATCAAACTGGGATCCAGTTTTGGTCTTTCCTTTGTGATCCAATTCCCTTCTTCATTCCAAATGATCTCTGTTCGACGGTTTGAAACTTTAAAATCAGAAATGGAGTTTTTGCTATTTAAGATGGATAAAGTATCTTCGAGCACCACATTCCATTTTGCATCCTCCTGCGAACCTTTGGCACCAGCTTTGATCTCCATTAAAAGTTTTTTTTGTTTTTCAGGATTTAAACCCATTACTTTATTTGGTAATATTTTTTCCAAACGAACAAACACCAAATCAGAATTAGGCTCTAGTTTTCGAAGAAATACATACATCCTTCCTGCGACAAAAATGGTATCACCTGTCCAACGTTTCTTTTTTGCCAATTGGAAAAATTTGAATACCTCTTCTTCGGGGACTTGGCTTACCGTCATCTCACGATAAAATTTTCCGAGGAATGGGATTTCTGACTTCGTTGGTTTTGCGGTAATGAAATAGGGAATCAAATCTTCTACTTCTTCCCATTCATATCCGTGGTCTTGTAAAATAACAAATCGTTCCACTTCTAAAGCAAACTCATCAGGAGGCATGGATTCAAATACTGCCCATACACGAAGGGATTCTATGGTATCTTGGATTTGTTTTTGATTGGCCCGGTCTCCTAATTTTTTACGGATTTCATTTCGAATGAGTAAGGTTTCTTGTTTGTTGTATCCTGATTTGAGTAAACTTTCTAAGTTTTGAGAGTGCAAAAGAAATGGAAAAAGAAAAACCAAAAGGAAAAACAATCGGTTTGTCAGATGGAAAGAAAATTCTGAAAACATGATCCAATGAGTAGACTGAGAATCCTTCATTGTAAAGAAGGATTTATGAATTTCTCGCGGTTCATTTTGATTTTCTCAACCGAGGAAATGTATCCTAGTTCTATCAATCGTTCATAAGCAAACCAGTCGAGTAATCCAAAATTATTCGTTGGAATTTGCAAAAATAAATCTGAGATTTTTTCTGTTTGGCGGATCCTTTCCCTGCTAGATGCCAAAATGGAACGAATGATGATATCGCCAATAGGAGGGAATTTTGGTTTCATCAAATCTTGGAAATTGATAAGGTTTGTCATCTGAAAGAATGGATTGGTCATGACTCCAGGCCGATTCGGATCAAAATAATCACAAAGTTCACGGTCTTGGTCTGGGTAAATATCACCAAACACATCAACTGAGATCACCTTTCCAACTCCGCGTTCTTTTAAAGCAATGCCAGGCACATTGTCGAGTACTCCACCATCTACATACACAATGCCTTCATTGATAAAAGGAGGAACCACTCCAGGGATTGAAGTACTTGCTCGAATGGCTTTCCACAAACTTCCTCTTTCTTGGACTAAGATTTCTGAATGGGATAAGTCGGTTGCAATCGCAAAATAAGGAATCCATAAATCTTCAATTTGGATCTCACCAAAAAACTCTCGGATGGCTTCTGTGTACTTACGACCGGTTGTGAGTGATAAAACGGGTATTGTGTATTCATTCAACAAGTCTCTTGTTACCCAAAATTCTTTCGCTTTAGCTTTACTTGCTTCACTTGATTCTCCCATCGCAATGAGAGCAGAAAAAATTGCACCGGCACTCGTCCCAGAAACCATATCAATGGGAATTGAATTTTCTTCTAAGGCCTTTAATACTCCCAAATGAGCAAACCCTTTTGCTGCACCTCCTCCGAGGGCAAGTCCAATGGATTTTCCAAGTAAACCCCTTCCCAAACGTTCCCAGGTATCCATTCGGTCCATATGGACATGGAAATGGCGTTCGTACCTTCGTTTTTCTAAATGTCTGATGGTACCTGTGATCACCGAATTTCTGTCTGGTTGGATTAAAACCAAAACATGTTTTCTGTCATTAAACTTACGTTTGTCGATAAATGCTTCTAATTCGATACAACTTGGTGTTTCACCTGCATCTTTGATGTAAACAAAACTATCGGATTGGCGGAGAGCTCTTTCGGCAAAGGAGCTGATATTATTTCCATCTTTTAAAATATAAAAGATATAATCATATTCTGCTTCAATTTGTGTGAAAAATCGAATGATCCATGGCTCTCTGCCTGCTTCTTCTAATTTATCTAGCTCTTTTAATCGTTCGTTAAACATGGATTCGTCGACAACATAAAAAGAACCATAACGTAAAAAAACAAGACCTAAGTAATGGACCACATCTAAAATAGTTTTTTCAGGAAGAGATGACAATAGAGAAAATGTTTTTGCTTGTGGCACAAATGGTTTCGAATCTGTTTTTGCATGCGCAAGTCTTTCTGCTATGATTTTTGTGATCTGTAAAAGACTTTCTGGGTATTTGATTAAAATGGATAGTGCCACTTCTCTTGGTACTCGGATGAGTTCCGAATCGCGTACAGCTTTTACCGTTGCAGACCGCTTTTCACCGGTGAACAAACTCAGTTCACCAATGATATCAAGTCGTTTGAATTCACCACTGTCTCGTAAACTTCCATCCGCACTTCGTTTTTCATACCGAAGTTTCCCTGCGGCCAAGATATACAAATCATTCCCAACGGAATTTTCTAAAAATAAGACCTCTCCCCCTTTTAAAAATTCTCTTACGGTATGGTCCATCATTTCCCGTAGAACCGAATGTGGGAGATTTTTGAATAAATCCGCCAAGGTGAGATACTGGGCCAGGGCAGGATTTTTTGATTTTCGAATCCGTTTCACAACATCTGTTTTTAACGCCAGTTTTTAAAAATTACAAGTAACCTTTTGACAATTGATCAAACTTGGAGAGGATTCTTTAAAAAAAAAGAAGAGTAGTCATAAATCTTCCCCCCTTACAATAGGATAGAAGAAGTTTTTATGATAGCTAGTTTACGTGGGAAATTACTCCAATTAGAAATTGATCGCCTTGTAGTTGAAGTATCTGGTGTGGGTTATGAAGTGATGATTCCCTTTCCCCTCCATTTAGAGTGTAAAGATAAACTTGGACAAGAAATTTTTATCCATACCTACCACTCCATTACAGACCGCGCACAACGATTGTTTGGTTTTGCACAAAAAAAAGATAGAGAATTATTCGAACTTATCAAATCTCTGCATGGAATCGGAGAACTCACAGCTCTAAAAATTTTATCCTTTTTCCAAGCAGATGATTTGTACCAAATTGCCAAAGCAGATGATAAAAAAACCTTAGAAAAAATTCCCAAAGTCAAAGGGAAAACTTCAGAAAAAATTCTTTTTGAGATCAAACAAAACCTTAAAAAATTCGAAATCTTTTTAAACGAAGGTAATACTGAAGCCAACATCGTTGATCGGGAAAACGATTTGGCAACACTTGCTCTTATCCAATTGGGTTTTGATGAAAAAACTGCCACCAAACAAGTATCAGATGCAAAGAAAAACCATCCGGGCCTCAGTGCTTCTGATATCGTAAAACAAGTGATCACCGGAACCAAATGATTAAAACATACGGTGTAAATACCAGGTGTTTTTGATTTTGATAAAATTTGGATTGATGAGATAACGTTCTAATTTCGGATCTTTTGGAAATCTGAATTTTATTTCAACCTCTTCACTCGATCCAATATAAAAATCCAAAACCACAGTTTCAGCCTGAACAAATACATCGCGGATGGTTAAATTCCCACTACTTCCTTTTTTTTGGTTTAGTTTCGTTTGGTTAAAATAATACAAGGCAAAGTATCCATCAGGGTCTCTTAAATCCTCTTCTACTTCCTGAACGGTCCAATACCCTTTTGCATCGACAAATAAACCTGTCTCTTTTTCAACAAAGGATAACAAATGTTGTAAGTGCCCCTCACACAAATCCAGTAACAATTGTTTGGTCACAAACAAAATCATGGTTTTGTCAAAATTGGAAATTCCTTTGCCATAAGTAGCACCCAATAACACCGGAAATGGGCACTGGGTTTTAGAATTTTGGTTTGTTATGTCTTTCGAATGAACTTCTTTTGAAGAAGGAATGGAAACAGGGCTTTCTACGTGTTTGGAATTTGCACATCCAAAAGAGAGGCTAAATATAAGGAAAAAAATAATCCGTTTCAAACAAAAACTGCGAAACAAATGATGAATACAGACGGAAACTATGTTTTGGAATTGAATGCACATTACATTGTTTTATTGAGGAGATCCTCAAACAAATCCCCTGAATACATTTCAAGAGCACCATTACTAGCGGAGATGATTTTTTTCCCTGCTTCTGTGACATCAAAATTGCCGATGACATACCCTTTGGTGGCACCTAAGTCTTCCATTTGGTTTGTCATCTCTCGTAAAAATACATCCGATACTTTGGCATCCTTCCACTTTCGCACCCGAAACAAAGCACGTTTGTTCACATCTTCCTTGGAAGACGCAAGTAAATTGACTCCGTCGGCTTCAGGATTTGAAATTTCTTTTGTCACTCGGTATCCAAGGCTCATCACCATTCGTGTAGCTTGGTTTTTAAAATTGGTTCCAGGTAAACTGATAAATTTTTCAAATTTATCTAAGCCTAGCATATCCAATTTGGATGTTAGTTTTTTCCCATTTTCATCTACCATTCCCTTGATGTTAAATGGTTTCGATGAACGCATCCCACTTAACTCAAAATAACGAGAATTAGGGAATATATTCACAGATAATAAATTCAATTCACGAGTTAGATCATATTCATGGGTCAACGATTCAACGGTTCCCGTTCCCCGTTCCAATCGGTATTTTAAATTCGCGAGGGCAATCACATCAGGATCATCCAATCGTTCCGCTTCTGCTTCGATTAGATATTCCGCTCCTTCTTCATACCTACCCATATAAGTTGTGATCATCGCAAAATGGATGCTACACTCTGTGATTTCACTTTGCCATGCATTCAGTTTTGCCATCTCAAGGCATAACCTTCCATACTTCAAGGCCTCTGGGAAATTTTGCATGAGGATAGCTTCTGTCATAAGGAACTGGAATAATGTAAACCTGACAAACTCGTCATCGATTTGTTCACTGATGGCAATGGCAGTTTTCACTGCTTCTTTGTGTTTGTTTTCCCTGGAAAGAGAAAGGGCATACAAAAATCCAGAGACAGGAGTTTTTTCGAGTTTATAAGCTTTTTCAAAATACTCTCTTTCCTTACCCCCACCTGTGACCCCAGAGATGACACCTTTGGCAATGTAAAACGATGTGAGATTTATTTTTTCTTCTGGGATCCGGGAAAAAAAATGGTCCGCAATCTTGAATTCTTTTTGTCCGAGTGCCATAAACCCCAATCGGATACAAGCAATGGGATTGGAACGGTCTGTTTGGAGGGTGTCGAGGTAATGGAAAAATGCCTCTTCAAAAAAATCTTTGTTATAATAAATCTCAGCAATGCGGTTCGAAACCGTGACAGGATCAATTTCCTTATTGTAACGATTGTTTTTTTTGATGATTTCGAGGTGTTTGGCTTCGTTTAAGGGGTCATTTTCCATGGCATAAATTTTTGCCATCACATAATGACCATACGGGTTTTGGTGGTCTTCTTCCAATTTTTCCCGTACAAGGGCCCGTGCATCTAGAAAATTCCCTAAAGTCGCAAGACTTAAGGCTTTTGCATAACTATCCCGCCTTTGACCAATGACAAAGGTCAAAAGAAAGCCAAGCATAATCACAGCGGCTCCAACAAAGATAAAAAATGCCAAATTCGAATCCTTCCTAAATTCCTATTTTGGTTGGTAAAAAAGAGTCTTACGTCAATTCTGTCCTGGAAGTGATACAACTCACCTACATTTCGTTTGCTCTTCGACTTCTCACAAGAGATCGTCTCTATTCCTTGGCCTATGGCCTTGTGGGAACCCTTGTTTTTACTTTCCTCGTACTTGCGGTACGGATCCACTTCCATTTGTATGCGGGAGTGTCTCTTACTAGTATCGTTTCCTTTGACAAGTCTCCTCAGATTCTTTTTTACGCCACAAGCTTTGCACTCATGACTTTATTTTTCTTCCACTGCCTGCACGCACTCGGAGATATCGGTGTCATGATGGCAGTGGGTGGGAACCGAATGGGCTGTATACTCCTCCATTCTTTGTCCTTATTTTTCCTATTTTTACCTAGTTTTCTCTTTTCGATTTTGATCAATTTGAGTTTTTTACCCCCGCCACCTGATTTTGGTATCGTCGGAGAATTAAAATCCGTTTTCACCTGTTTGGTGCTTTATGTGTTTTTAGGAATCCTTGTTTCGTTCCCAACGGTTGGGATTAGCACCTTTATGGACCCCTACAAGTCCATTCGGAGGCAGAAATAATGTTACTTCGGGTCCATAACCTCACCAAACGTTTTGGAAAAGAAGAAGCCGTGAGTTCGGTAAGCTTTGATGTGAACCAAGGGGATTATGTGGCCATCATTGGGCCTTCTGGATCAGGGAAAACCACCCTGCTTTCGATGTTAACAGGGATGTTATCACCGACAGAAGGGGACATTTTGTACGACCAAATCAAACTCTCTCAAATTTCCAAACAAGAGTTAGCGGAGATCCGTGCAAGAGACCTTGGACTCGTTTTCCAGTTTTCGGAACTTGTGGGTAACTTGACGATCAAAGAAAATATCCTCCTCCCTGCCCTTTTTACGAAAAAGTTTTCAAATGATGATTATCTCCGAAAATGTGATTACCTCATCGAACATTTGAAATTGGGAGACATCCAAAATTCTTTGCCAAGGACCTTATCAGGTGGACAAATCCAAAAAGCCGCGATCGCAAGGTCTCTTATCAATGATCCTGCCATTCTTTTTGCCGATGAACCTTCTGGGGATTTGGATCCAGAAAATAGTTATTTAGTACAATTGTTACTAAACGAATACAATAAACGAAACCATTCCATCATCCTTGTCACTCACGATATGAAACTTGCCTTTGATGCCCAAACCGTTTATGAAATGAAAAACGGAAGGTTCGAACAAGTAATCAAGGGAGAGTGAGGTTTTGAAACATGCGATCGGCGTTGATATTGGTGGTGGGAGTATCCGAGTTTCTCTTTTTGATGGAACAGGAAACGAACAAAAATCAAACCTATCCAAAACTCCTGACCACTTAGACAATGATTTGTTTTTAAAAACATTAACGGAAACCATCCGCCCACTGGCAAAAGATTGTATTGGGATTGGAGTTGGATCACCTGGGCCTCTCAATAATGAAACTGGTACGTTACTAAAAAGTGCAAACATGCAGGGATTACAAAATGTTCCAATCAAACAAACGTTAGAAAAGGAATTTTCTTTACCTGTATATTATGAAAATGATGCCAACTGTGCAGCACTTGGTGAAGCCTATTTCGGAACTTACAAAGGTTGCGAATCCCAACTCATCCTCACGTTAGGAACAGGTGTGGGTGGTGGGTTTGTCAAACAAGGTGAATTATATACAGGTTTTTTAGGTAACGGGATTGAGATTGGCCACACAACATCTGTTATCGGAGGTGCACTCTGCGGATGTGGAGCGAAAGGTTGTGTAGAAAGTTATTTTTCTACCAAAGGGTTTCTCAATCGCTATTTTGAAACTACGAATACAAAACTCACCGATGCAGAATCCTTTTTCCAACTCGTAAGAACAGAAAACAAAATTGCAAAAGAAATCCTCCATTTTGGTACCTTAGCTTTAGCACATGCCGTTCGCGGAGCCATCCATCTTTTGAATCCAGAAGCAGTAGTATTTGTCGGAGGGATCACAAACTCCTATGATTTGTTTGGAGAACTTTTAGAAAACGAAATTCGTTCCAATATATTTTCGGTTCTCAACGAACGATTAAAACTTGGAAAAGGCCGGAATCTTTCTGGAACATTGGGAGCCGCATCCCTAGTCTTTGCAAATAAGAAGGTTTGATATGGAAAATTGTATCTTTTGTAAAATCATTCGAGGGGAGATACCTGCAAAAAAAGAATACGAATCGGATTCTATTTTTGTATTCCATGACATCACCCCTCAAGCACCCATCCACTTACTCATTATACCGAAACAACATATATCCAGTATGAATGAAATTGGAAACCTAGATCCAAAAGTAACGAGTGAAATCTTTCAAGTGATTCCAAAACTTGCAGAAAAAAATGGAATTATGGAGAAAGGATATCGGGTTGTGAACAATTGCGGAAATTATGGAGGGCAAACAGTTGGGCATCTACACTTTCACCTGTTAGGTGGAAGGCATATGGTATGGCCACCAGGTTAATCACATGAAAAAGTTATTATTTGGAATCATCGTATCTGGCGTTGCCATTTATTTTTTGCAGAAAAATTTTGATCTCACTGAATTCCAACGTTTGGAAGGCAAAATCAATTGGTGGATTTTTCCCTTACTCATTTTGTCAAACCTTTGGGCCTTTGTACCCTTTTCCTTCCGTTGGTTCCATCTCCTAGAGAAAAAAATCACGTTCACACAATCCTTTTCGACAGCCATCATTGGTGTGGGATTAAATATGGTTCTCCCAGCGAGAGGTGGCGATTTGGTTCGCCTTCTCATGAACAAACGAGATTCGGATTTACCTCTTACTCATTTGTTAAGCCGAATTTTTTTGGAGAAAGTAATGGATTTAGGAGCTGTTGTTGTGATTGGAGCTACAGCCCTATTTTATATGGGCCTTGGGCAATCCAAAAACCTAAGTTTACTCCTAATTTCTAGTTTAGTCATCGTCGGAATGTTAGTTGGTCTTGTGCTAGTTAAGTATTTTTTACCAGTACTGCGGACACTCCTTATGAAAACGTTTTCAATTGTCGGCAAAAAAGCATTGTATGAAACCAAACTCGACCACCACTTAATCGAATTCTCGGAATTTTTACAAGGTGATAAATTGGTGAAACCTTTGGCTTATTCCTTACCTACATGGGTTTTAGGTTACGCTGTTTCGTATTATTTGGCCGGGATGCTCATCGGAATGCCGATTCGATTTCCGGAAGCTTTACTCTTTATGTTCCTCGGAGGAATGGGTGTGGCGATCCCTTCTGCTCCTTCTGGGATTGGAGTTTTCCATGCTGCCATCATTTCTGGTTTTATCATTTTAGGAAGGGATCCGGGAGAAGGACTCGTGTATGCGACGGTTGTTCATTTAACACAATTTCTCATCACGACAGTACTTGCTTTATTTGCGTACGCCTACTGGCGGTGGGCACACCAAAAAAAAGAAATATCGATATAAATTTTAAACCAAAACATTTCCATCCCCGATCTAAAAAGAAATGGGGATGATTGATCTGTCCAACGTATCAAAGCTGTTTACAAGTTATTTGTTAATTGGATTTATTTTGTTTAACAAATGTTCCACAAAGAGTATTTCCATTGCAACAAAGAAAGAAACCGATGAATCCCCTATTGTTGATTTACTTAAAATAGGTGCTGTTTCCTACCTTTCCACTTCTCCTTTTGATTCTTATGCTGAAACCAATGTAGATTGGAATTCATTTTTAGGAACCTGGAATGAAATCAAACGAATCGACAATTCCTTCCAATCTGGTCTTACGGAAGTATCGGCCACATACTCCTTACAAGGAGACGGAACCATCCGAGTGACAAACGAAGGCCTGAGTGCTTCAGGGGAAACTCGTTTGGATGGGGTGGCTCTCATTCCCAATCCGCCAGTGGGAAAACTAAAGGTAAGTTTTTTCTTTCCGTTTTTCTTTGGAGACTATTTGATTTTACGAATCGATCGAACGGGATACCGAACTGCCCTCATTGGAGGACCTGATCCCAATTTTTTATGGGTGTTTTCAAGAGAAAAAACCATCCCACAGCAAGTGGAAACAGAATACATAGAATATGCAAAAACGATTGGTTATGACACCAATCGTTTGTTATCCTATTGAGTTGAATTGATTTAGCTTAATGCTTTGATGACGTCTTCTGGCGCTTGGACAAGTTCGACAAGGACACCTTCGCTACAAAGGGGGAATTCCTCATTCCCTTTAGGATGGATGAAACAGACGTTATACCCGGCAGCACCTTTGCGGATCCCACCCGGTGTGAAACGAACCCCTTGTTTCGTCAGGTATTCCACACATTCTTCCAATTTATCAATCCAGAGGCCAATGTGATTGAGTTTCGGATCATGAACTTTTGGACTTTTATTTGGATCGATGGGTTGCATCAAATCAATTTCGACTTTATAAGGCCCATTGCCCATAGAAAGGATGTCTTCATCGACATTTTCTTTTTCACTTTTGTAATCGGAAACCTTGGTAAGGCCCATCACTTCAACCCAAAACTTAGATAATTTTTCCTTCGACTCGCCTCCGATGGCAACTTGTTGGATCCCTAATACTTTAAATGGACGTGACATGTTTTAAACTCCCCTCTCTTCTTTCTGCATCAATCGAGTATGACTTCTCCTTCAATGTCCTGTCACAGTTCCTCTTCGAATACTATTTTTTTCACCACACCAAAGTATTTTATATTTTTAGCAGATGCATATTCATTCAGATAGAGAGTCGAATCCTGTGGTTTGAACATCGAGTCGTGCCTCATTGCTTTCTTTAGGATACCATTCGAACCTTCCACTGCATTGGAGTTCACTCCATCCTTACTCCACCTATCTCTTGAGAACACATGGATTATCTTTAAATGCTTTCTGGCATAACCAGTTGTTGTCAAAGGATGAAATTCATAGAAGGATAGATGGCCTTTGATGGTAATGTTACTAGCCAAGCTTCCAACTTGAGTTCCATCAGACTTCAAACTTCTATAAATTGATGAAGTAATTCCGCCATGCCTGTATCCCAATCTGTATTTATTGGCGGAAACAGAAACTCTGAAGATTGCCAAACGATCCACGAGAACTTAAATCAAAATTTGAGAAGCAGACCAGTAAAGAAAATGGTCGCGTTAAGGTTAGGAAATTTGGTATTACCATGGGATACCCAATTCAAATGGCTCACTCGTAGAGTTATTTAGCGAAATAATTGATTTGAATTCGTCTATACAAGCATTTGTTGAATGTTGATCCTGAATTCGGAAGTTTTCATGTGATTTGTGATTGCCTATGATTTCCATCCATGCGTTTTCTTTTTGGCAATCCAATCAGAATCCTCTGAAGGCAACCACTGAAACGTCCACCAAACAAAAGTCTGCAATCGCTTCCGTTAGTGAGAAAACCAAACGTCACAATACGAACGAAATTCATTATTTTTTCATACCAAATTTTTTTTTAAAAAATACGGATCATTGCAATAAATCAAATCCCAATTGGAATTGGTTAGGTTGGATCCAAAACCTCAACCAATGCATCACCTCGTAACACGTGAAATTCGCTACACCGATTCTAACAACAGTTCGTTTTATTTGAATTCATGCAAACAGTGTTGACAGAGATCGTAAAAAGAAAGAGAACTGTCCAAAATTAAAGAGGAGGATCATGTGAAAAAGAGCATTCTTTTTGCAATCTCACTAACGATCATACTATTCACTCAAAATTGTACAGGTGGTTCATTACTCACTTTGTACGCACCTAGCACAAACACGAACCCAGCGACTGACTATGCAACCCCTGCTGCATATTATAGAGGTGGAGCATTATTCCATAAGGCTACGTATCCTGGCGCTATCGGGAGCAATGCAGAAGCCGTAAACCAAGGAAAAGGTTGTAACCACGCGATCTTGGCACTCTTTTCATTTGGAGATTCTTCGATTGAAACTGCAAAAAAATCAGCGAACATCACAAAAGTTGCGTTTGTTGAGTATGAACAATTGGGCATTTTTGCTGGTTTCTTATACCACAGAGTTTGTACAATCGTCAAAGGATCATAATTGGAGCTCCCTATGAAAATGAAAATCGTATTTATTTCTCTTTTATCAGTATTTCTGTTTGCCAATTGTGCAATTGGACCAACGCATGGATTTCTTTACAATTCCACAAAATTTGCTGGGACCATCAATCCAGAAAATAACGTGAAAGCAGTGAAAGAAGCAAAAGGATGCCAATTAACCATTCTTTATTTAGTGAGTGTGGGTGATGCTGGAGCAGGTCTCATTGCAAACAAAAATGGAATCAGCAAAATCGCAACGATTGACCATTCTTCCTTTTCCCTTTTGACCGGTTTATTCCGTAACTATTGTACAATTGTCTCTGGAGAATAATGATGAAATATATTTTACTTTCAATTTTTAGTTTGGTGTTTTTTACAAACTGTTTAACAACACCAATGCCTGGTGCTTTAGTTACTGTTACGAGCCAACACCTAAATGCTGGTTCCAATGGAAATGCAATCACCTCTGCGAAAGTTGAAAAATCAGGTAGATCCTGCAGTTTTTCATTTTTTATCGCGAATTATTTCTATTACGGAGTTGGCCAATCGATTGAAGACGCAGCAAAAAGTGGAAACATAAAGAAAATTGCTGTGGTTGATCGATCGTCTGTTTCAATTTTGGGATCAATTTTTTACCAAGAATGTGTTGTCGTTTGGGGTGAATGATCTGTTTCGGAATTAAGAAACATATTTACTCTTTTTTCAAAGTAACAAAACGGAAGGATACTTCCGTTTTGTTTCATCATCCGAAACAACAATTCTACAAAATCAATATCCTTTGATTCCAACGACTCAAAACCAATCCCAGCATATCGGATGCTTCCGAGGAAAAACCTTCCTTTGCATCCAATTGAAATTTAGAGAAGCAGAGAATTGAAAAAAGGAAAATGGTATGATGGAATGCCATCAGACTCATTCAGCAAGTATGAGTAACGTACTAAACTGAGAATTCAAAATCTGAAACTTTTGCAAAAATTCTTTGATCCCTTCTTCTGTCACCCCACCTGAATAATCAAAATCACTTTCTAAAATCAACCTGCCTTCTGCATCCGTATAACTTCGCGAATACCGCATCTTCTGGTTCCATCGGTTGGCGAGTTCCATTTTATTTTTTTTATCTGTTGTGAATGAAGAATAAAATTGGATGGATGTATCATTCCCAGACATAAGACCCACTTTAAAATCTTGGTAGGAGAGGATTAAAAGTTTGTCTTCATCACTTAAAATTTTGTAGCCTATATCCAATAACAACCGTTTCAAAAGTACCTTATCAACTTTGTATTGCAAGGTAGATGACTTTAAAGAAACTTCCCCTTCCTTTGATTTGATTGGATCCGCATAGGTCCCAAATGTCAAAATAAGGAAAAAAAATGATAAAAACAACTTACAAATTGAATGCACCAAAAAAATACCTCTCTGCCTACTCTTTCTAATTCAATACGATATTAAACTATTTTCGAAACAATAAAAAATAATCAATCCCTCAAATTTTGAAAAACTGATATCCAATTGATTAAGGAACGATAAAACATTTATTTCCCATTCGATTTTTAAATGAGAAAATAAGAACGAATAAAAAGGATGGAACAAACCTGAAATGCATATTCCAACCCATATCTTTGCGAATCATTTAAGATTTTGCGAAAAAAACTTCAATCTAAATTTATGAAATCATAACAGAAGTTCTTTATCAACATCAATGTCCACAAACTAATTCGGATACTGTTTGAAATGGAACCAACAAAGGTTCCGTAACCAATTTAGGCATCAATTTTAAATTGATACGCGATCTCTTTCATATCAATCGCCGTTTGGTTGAGTTCGGCGGAACTATCAGCTGTTTGCATCGAAACTTCACTCATTTGGTTGGTCCCGGAACTGATCTCACCCAGTGCCAATGCATTTTGGTTCATCGCCTCGGATACGGAAATGATGGCATGGTGGACTTCACTAATACTTGAACTAATTTCCTTTGCCAATGAAAAGGTACGTTTCGCTAATGAATTGATTTCTTCGGATTGGATACGGTATTCCTTTCCGGAAGCAACCACACCTTCGTAATCCGGAATCACTTTTCCTGTGATCATTCCAAGGAGTTCTTTTACAGAATCAACCATTTCCAACATGGCTTTCTCTAACTTGTGGTTGAGTTCCACAATTTTTTTTACAGTGTCCTGGGACTTACCAGCCAAGTTGGAAACTTCTGTTGCAACCACAGCAAATCCCCTTCCATGTTCACCGGCTCTCGCCGCTTCAATGGCAGCATTTAAAGAAAGTAAGTTGGTTTGGTCTCCAATTTCTGCAATCATACTCGCCAATTCACGAATTTCTTTGATCGCTTCTGCATCTTTTACAGCGTTTTGTATTTTGGAATTGATCGCTTCAAATAGTGACTTCGCATCTAGCAGTGATTTACCAACAAACAATTCCAATTCACTTGCTTTCCCTTCAATCTTTTCTGCACCTTTGGAAACAAGTTCCATTTCACTTCCCAATAAATTTAAAGTTTCTATCATTGAATTGGATTGAGAGGAAATTTCCTCAGCGGATGCTGATACATTCTCTGCACTCGCAGACAATTCTTGTACAGAGGAAGCAATTTCTTCGATGGTCGCAGATGAATCTGATGCAAGAGATGAAAGATGGGAACTTTTCCCAGTGATGGATTCAGAAAGTTTTTGGATTTTTTGTACGATGACCATTAAGTTTTGGCGCATCTTTTCTAAACTTTTTGCCATACCACCAATCTCATCTTTACGATCTAATTGAATTTTAGGTACTTCAAATGATAATTCATTATGTGAGATCCGATTCATAAGCATAGAAGCCTCTCTTATCGCATGAGTAACCTTTGTTAATACATATCCCATCCCAATGGAAACGATCACAACTGAAAATAGAATGCTTAATAAAGTTAACAAAGCGATAAAATCCAATGATTTTGTCATACTCGAAACTGGAACTCGGTAAATCACCCTCCATGGAACAGAATGAAGTTTAAAACTTCCATAAAGGCAACGTTTTCCTTCGAAATCATTTCCTGAAAAAATAATCACTTCTTCCTTAATATTTTTAAGTTTTGATACAACCTCTTCAGGGAAAGTTTTACTGATACTTTGATCGATCAAACTACTATCCAAAGCAAGTTGGATGAATCCTTGGTTATCCACAAGCCAACTTTCCCCTCCAAACTGATCGATTTGTGTGAACTGTTTAGAAGCTACGGAAACATCAATTCCAATGGAACTGACAAGGACTGGAATCCCATTTTCCATAGTGACTGCATTCACAAAAATCGCGTAGGATTTGTATTCGGCTGTATAATCCATATTGGTCACTAATTCTTTTTTTGATTCCATTAGCTCGTAAAACCAATTATCGTCGGGATCTTTGTCGTTTAGAGTGTCAATTTTTTTCGCAGATTCATTCCAATAGTTTTTGGTTAACGGATTGATGATCCCTAAATAAGTAATATAACCTAACTTTGATTTGTATGATGTTAGATTTTTAAAAACAGTATCCCCCTCGGCTCCTTTCGGTTCTCCCGCTTTTGCCCATCGGACTGTATTGTGGTCGGTGGCAATGAGCACAGCCGTTTCCTTTGCTCGTTCCAAGATAGAATCGATGGTCGCTGATTTAGATTCTAGGATTTTCACCATATCAAAACTCTCTAATTTTGAAATGATCGTACTTCTCCCAACATAAAAACTGAATAAACCAGTGAGGCCACAAGCAAGGGTGACAGAAAGGATCGTGAGTCCGATGAGTTTGGTTCGGAGTGAGTTGGGTTCCCATTTAAATTTCATAAATTTCGAATCCTTTCCTAAGCTGTTTGAAAATGTTTTCTTGCAAAATGTTCACGCAAAGTATAGAGTGTTCTAACATTTTTACTAGATAACAGACAAGGAAATTTTTCATGAAACCACTATTTCCGATGCTTTTCCTTCTTCTGTTGATTAGCATATCCCAATCCCTTCATGCACAATCGGAAAAAGACGAGAAATCACTTTCCAAAGACGGCACAACACTCTACCCTCCGCAAGGGATTGCCAAAGATGCAAATGCTGACTCAAAATCCAACCAAACATCCGAGTTACAATTCAAAGTAACCGGCATGCTCAAAACTGATTTTGCTTATGCCAATCGATCGGTTTTGTCATTTGGGTTTGATAATTTAGTGGGACCAACAGTTGCAAAACGTGAAGTGCAAGCAAGAGATGCAGAACCTCGCTCTGGGATATACCCAACAAGCTCGTTACTTGGAGCAGAGATTGGGTATGGGAATAAAGCCAAAGCTATTTTTGAAGCTGACTTTGTGGATGTAACCAAAAGTTCAGTAGGAGCGGAAACAAAACCAAGGGTCAGGCAAATGTATTTCCAATACAACCCGAGTGCAAAGTTGCAGATTTTTTTAGGGAGAACTTGGGATCTTTTTGCAGGAGTATACCCCCAATCGTACAACGCCAGTGCCTTTATGTCCGCTTCAGGGAATATCGGCTGGCAAAGGGAACAAATTGGCATCTGGTATAAATTAGGTGAACTGAAATTAGGCTCTGCAATCGGAACAACAGGATTTCATAATGATCCCAATGTAAAAACAAATATCGAACGTAACTCTATGCCCACCGTTGCCTTTCGTATTGATTGGATCCCAAATTCCAATTTTCTTTTTACTACTTCTGCCATTGGAACAAAACTGAAAGTGAGTGATCCAAAAACGGATTCGACAAGAGATGGACAAACCTTATATCCAGACCAGTCACCAAACACTAACCAAACGGTAATATCTGCACTCAACCAAAAAGAAAACCAAGAAAGGGCCACTTTAAATTCGGGAGGGGTTTCGATTGGATTTGTTTGGAAACTTGGAAAATTCGAATCAAGGAGTGAAGTATCCTACGGAACAAACCTAACATCAATTACTTCTTCAGGAATCGCCCCTTTTCAAACCACAACCTATGGCGAAGAATTCGCAAATAGCCAATTCGGGTATTTAACGGGTAGTTATGCTACGGATGCAAAGGTGAATACCAAACGGAAATTTGAATCTCCCAAGGAAGTCACAGGGTTTTTAAGTTTGAATTATGATTTTTCCAAAGAATTTGGAATCGGTCTCCATGCCGGTGCATCCAAAATCACAAACCCAGAGGTGTTAGTAGGTGCTGACCCAAATTTACTCACCATCAGTCGTCCCGATAGCTTCCAATGGACCTCAAATCCGAAGGTAATGGGTTCGATACGCGAGAATTTAAATTATGGCTTTCGAATGAATTATGATCCAGAAGAAAGAGTACGATTTTTCCTGCAAACAGATGTGTTTCGCACATATTACAAAGATGTGGACCGTTATACAGGGTTATCTGCTCACATCAATCATTATGATCCAATTTTGCAAACAGGTGATCTGAGAGATCCGGGAAATCCTAACACTCGTTCGAGTGCCGTATCGGAATCATTAATGGTGCGTTTAGGAGGGTTGTTTCGGTTTGACTCTTGAGTCCTGATCCAATAACCATTTGAATAGGATTTGTTTCAGGTTTTCTTTTTGGACCGGTTTACTCAAATAATCGTTCATTCCCACCGCAAAACATTTTTCTTTTTCTCCAGCAATGATACCAGCAGTCACAGCGATGATCGGCACTTTGTTTCCTTCAGGTAAAGAACGAATGGCAACCGTGGCATCATATCCATTTTTCACTGGCATTTGAATGTCCATCAGGATAATATTGGGATTCTCTTTTTGGAAAACCGAAATGGCCTCTTCCCCATTTTCTGCTTCCAAAATAATGACATCCGATACGATCCTTTTGATAAAATTTTTCATAAGACCCATATTCACAAGATTGTCTTCTACAACTAACACTTTGGTTCCTTTGGGATTGGAATTCCTTTCCATCGAAACGGAATCCTCCCTTGCAGGAGAAGAAAATTTCGACTCTAAATTTGAATCAATCTCAGGGATTCGAAACGGAATGATAAAATAAAATTCACTTCCCTCTCCAAGCGTACTACTCACTTGTAATTCAGACTTCATTAAATTCAATAATTGCCTACAAATGGCAAGCCCAAGCCCTGTTCCACCAAACTTTCGTGTTGTGGAAAAGTCTTCTTGTGTAAATGAATCAAATATCTTTTTCTGATTTTCCAAAGCAATTCCGATTCCAGTATCTTTTACAGAGATCCGAACGAATACTTCATCATTTTTTCCTGAATCCAATCTTTCTAATTTACATTCGATAAAACCAATTTCTGTAAATTTTAATGCATTCCCAATTAAGTTTAACATAACTTGCCGCAAACGATTGGCATCAAACATCAGTGTTTTGGGAATATTTCCATCCAATTCCATACGGATATCAAGTCCCTTTGCAATTGCTTGAATGTCCATAATTCGAATCGATTCTAATATTACTTTTTTTAGATCATTTGGTTCTTCCGCTAACTGCAGTTTGCCTGCCTCTGCTTTTGAAAAATCCAATATATCATTTACGATATTCAATAATGTATGTGCGGACTGTTTGACGATTTGAGCGTATTCATTAAATGCTGTATCAACTAAAGTTTCTGCCAGTAAGTCGGAATACCCAATGATTCCATTCAAAGGTGTTCGAATTTCATGGCTCATATTGGCTAAAAATTCCGATTTTGCATTGTACGATTTTTCCGCAACTTCCTTGGCATGTTTTAATTCTAATTTAGTTTCATAGGATTCCGTGATGTCCCGGGTGAACATTAAAATCCCACCGACCCCTCCCGATAATAAATTCCAGGGACGAATCTCCCATTGGATCACTTGGTCTTTTTCCCAACCAGGTGGTCGCCAAATGTCTTCATCACATTTTAAAATTTCTCCACTTAAGCCCCGTGAATGGATCTTTTTCCAATCCTCATCTATGTTCGGGAAAATTTCATAATGGCATTTTCCAATGATTTCTTCCTTGGACATAGGTATTTTATAATCTTCAATCCATCTTTGGCTGAGTGCAATGTAACGCATCTCTTGGTCAAGCATGGCAACAGCGGCTGGTGCATGTTCAACAAACGACCATAAGATGGCAGTTTGAGAGGCTAGAGCCATCTCCCATTTTTTTCGATCATTGATATCTTGGATGATTCCATATATTTTTATGATTTTTTCATTTTCATATTCGGCACGTCCGATGGTTCTCACCCATGTTTGGTTCCCTTTTGCGGTAACCATTTCCAATTCTAAATCATATTCGGTGCCCATCTCAAGTAAGGCATTCACTGCATTTGTGATTTTGGTTCGACTCTCTTCTGAATGGTAAAACTGAAGTCCTGATTCGACACTGGGATTAAAATCATCATCAACTTCATGAATGCGTTTGGTCACATTTGTCCAATTGGCTTTACCCGTACGCAAATCCAAATCCCATCCACCAATTTTCGCCAAATTTGCCATTTGGTCGAGTAACCTTGACACAGACTTAAGTTCCATCTCTGATTGTATGATGGGAATTTGGTTCTCATCATTTTTTTTTAAAGCAGCATCTAACGCAAGGATACGGTATGATTTTCCATCCACCGGTATTTCTTTTGAGTGAAAATGAAAGGGAAACCCAGCACTTTCATTCGGATCAAAACAAATCCTTCCGAAAAAAGAATCATTTGGTTTGTACTTTGGATCTAATTTATACCCGGAATGGTTTAATAAACATTCAGAAGGAAAGGATTGGTGGGGAATAATTCCCATTGACTTTGTTGCAATTTCACTTGGATATACCATTCCTACATTTGTATCCCAAATTAAAAATCCAAACAAACCATGTTCCAGGACAAATGCACATAAATCTGGTTTGTTTTTGATAAAGGAAATAGGATGGATCATGTTCATCTATAAATTATTTTTTAAATGTAACGGAAAATAGCCCTCTTAGCTCACCTACATTGTATCCAAAGGCTTTGTCATCTGGGTATAATTTTGATAGAATTTCTTTTGTCTCATTTTGAACTTCCTCTGTTTTTCCATGGCACTGAATGCATTGGCCTTGGATGGTTATGGGCACATAAACCGTCACTGTTTCATCCGACGAAACAAGATGGTTTGGAAATACTCCGTCTTTTCCTTTTGCATTTTGAATCTTAGAAAAAATTTCGGTTTCTTCCTTTGTGAGTGCATTCTTTGGATTTCTAGGTCTGTTTGTGATCCGTTTCAATTGTACGTTTGCTTGATTCCCGATGGATTCGGTGAATGATAGAGCATTTTCATTGCAAAAGGGAATCGCTTTTTTTATCCCTCCTTCTTTCATCGCCTCCATCAAATTCTGTGAAAGGTTTGTTTTTGCCTGAGTGGTCAAACGAAGAGCCAAAAACTCATAATCTTTTTTCTCATTTTGGCAATGGAAGGTGAAGACCAAACAGAATACCAAACACCATACTTTCATCATTTACCCCTCATTCATCCAATCCATGATCCATCCGTTTTGTTTCAGGCAAACAGACACAAAATATGGTTTTCCCTGGTTCCGAATGAAAATGAATTGTTCCAGCTTGGTCATTGATGATGTTTTTACAAATGAAAAGCCCAAGGCCAATCCCTTCCCCTTTTTCTTTGGTCGTAAAAAACGGTTGGAAAATCGAACTCTGTAAATGGGAGGGAATTCCAATTCCGTTATCCATAAAATTCACTTCAATTTGGTTTTCGTCATTGCGGAATACTTTCACATGGATTTCCCCTGATTTGTGGGGTGTTGCTTGGATTGCATTATAAATCAAATGTGACCAAACCAATTTGATTGCAGGTTCATTCACATATGCCTCTAAACGATCATCAATTTCTGTACTCAAATTCCGATTCATTGCAAGATACTGACTGTACAGGATTAATATATCTCGCAAACCATCTCCAATACGAACGACTTCTTTTTCCGTATTCTGAAATGGTTTTGAAAATTGTTGGAAAGTAGAAATGACTTTTTCTGTTCGGTGGATCGAATTGGAAATCAACAAATTTGCATTTTCCATGGTTTTGTATTTTAACCATGCAAAAACAAACTCCCAATCTCGACCTTCCTCTGCACCCATTCCTTCAAAACTTTTATAATCGATTCCTAAATCAATGCAACGATCCGCCAAGTAAAATGCATCATTCCTAGGAAGGAAAGAGAAGAGTTGTAAGATCACATCCAACTCCTCTCTCTTTTGTTTTTTCGTTCGATGTTTCCAAATAATCCGTTCTTCTTTTTCTTTCCAGAGAGGTTCTCGATTGGTCAGGTAACGTCTCTCTTCTTCCAATAAAAAATTTACCATGGATAATATACCGGCCAATGGATTTTTGATTTCATGGGCAACATTGGAAGCAAGCGAACCAAGTGTTACCAAACGATCAGTCTGGATCAGACTCGATTCCCTTTCGTTCAATTCATTGGCCAATTTTTGATTATTGTTTTCTAATATATCGAGTAAAAACGAAACCAATTTTACAATACAAATGGTTTTCGCGATCAACAAAATTACTTTTAAAATCTCTAAAACAAAAACCACCCGATTTGGTCCTTGAGGGGACAATTGGTATCCATAATCAATTTCTACACCTAACTGGTGTGCAAAAAAAATCCCACTTAAATACCCACAGCTCACGATGATCCCCATGACAATGGAAAATGTTCTATGTAAAAAAAAGGAAATGGTAAGTTGGTATAAAAAAAATAAAGAAAAGAAGATAGAATTCTGGATGGGTAAAGCCTTCATCCCTTCGGGATGGGCAAAAATCGACAGACAAAATCCAAAAAGTAAAACAATAAAATCAATTCCCAAAAACAACATAATCCATCGGTTTCCAATTGGATTTGTTTGTTTGTTTTGTAGGAAATGTTTCCCTAAAAAAGAAGTAATAAAGAAATACAATGTAAAGCCAAACGCGATGTAAAACGGTGGTTTGCCAAAATTCAATACGGAAGCAACGACACCAATCCAACCAATCACCATACGAATTGAAATCAAAATCAAAAGTCCTTTTGATTTCATTTGGTTAGAGAACTGGAGTAATAAACTCGAGGAGGTGACCATAAAGAAGTCCGATCATTCGATTCGAAGGCCATGGAAAAGCAAGCATTTTGTTTGCAGACCCGTTTGACAACCTAGGATCATTCCAAATCCTTGACCTTGGTTCCGCTTATGAAACAAACTAAACTCGCGATCATTGGTGCTGGTGGACTTACCGGCAAAGAACTGACTCGTTTACTGGCCCACCACCCGTATTTCCAACTCGTACACATCACTTCGAATCAAGTGGATGGAAAACACATCCGTGAAGTTTTCCCAGACCAGAGCCATTTGCCAGACCTTGTCTTCCAAAAACATGACACACCGGTTCCTGCGGACACTCATATCGTACTTGCCACACCAAACGAAGTTTCTTTGGAAAAGGCACCGGAATTTCTAAACCAAAACAGAAAGGTAATCGATTTATCAGGAACGTTTCGTTTGCGAAACCAATCCAAATTCGAAGCTGCTTACAAATTCAAACACACAAAATTTGAATGGATGGACAAAGTGGTATTTGGGTTACCAGAACTTTTCCGAGAAAAAATCAAACAGGCAAACTTTGTTTCGAATCCAGGTTGTTTTGCAACTTCTGCTATTTTGCCGATTGCCATCCTTGGAAACCTACGAAACCAGATTAGTGGCCCAGTCATTGTGGATGCAAAGTCAGGTGTGAGTGGAGCTGGTGGAAGGACGGAAGAGATCCAATTTGCATACACTCATGTCTATGAAAACTTTAGAGCATACAAGATATTAAGCCACCAACACGAACCAGAAATGGAAGAGTATGCCTTTGTCGGAAGTGACCAAAAAGAAATTCATTTTACTCCCCACCTACTCCCTGTTTACCGAGGAATTCTATCCGCCATTTACATTCCATTTGCAAAACCGGTGGAAAGTTCCGAGATCCAAGAAAAATTACAATCAGTAGCCGAAAAAGAACCTTTCCTACGTTTGTACAAAACACCAGAAGAGGTTGAATTAAAAAAAGTCCAAAATACAAACTTTTTGGATATTGGATTCAGAGTAAAAGGGAATACACTTGCCATAGTCTCCGCTTTAGACAATTTACAAAAAGGAGCAGCAGGACAGGCCCTTCAGAATTTAAATTTAATGTTTGGGTATCCGGAAACAGAAGGTCTTGTTTAAGTTTTTTCACAAACAAACACTGATTACATCCGCTTTCGAAGGAGAAATTGACCTGCTTCGAAAGGAATCAAAATTCCCACATTTGGAACCTATGGGAATTGGGAATTTAGAGCAAGCCATACAAGTATCCAACTATCTTTTCCAAAATCCAGATGTGAAACAAATTGTGTTTTTAGGATCTTGTGGGGTGTATCCTTGGTCCCCTTTCCCAATCGGAACCATCGTTTCCCCAAAAGAAGTGCATTGCAAAGAAATCAGCGATTTGTTTGGTCTTGGAAAACAACTCCCAACAAACCCACCCTTCCACTTTCTGAAATCCGATCCTTACTTTCCAAAAACCAATTGTAACGCCCCGGCGACCATCACCTTGCAAACGTTTAGTGAAGGATTTCAAAATGTTTGGGAACATTTCCAGGTGGAAAATTTGGAATTGTTTGGGCTTACAAAAGTGGCAGAACGATTCCAAATCCCGGTCACTGCGTATTTAGTGATCACCAATGTGGTAGGACCAAATGGATCAATGGAATGGCAAACCAATTGGCGAGAGGCATCAAATCAATTACAGAAATCGTTTCTCGCACACCAAGTTTAGGAATTGTTTTCCAAACTTAGATTACGGTTTTAAAACTTGTTTCACTGTTGGTTCGTCTAACACCCTTATGATCCAATCTTCCATGGGTTTTGGAATTTTTGTTTCCATCATTGCCACGTTTTCAATGAAGGGTGCGTATAAAATTTCCAATATACCAAATTGGTTTCCGAACAAATAATTTTCTTTCGCTAAAATGGTTTCGATAATATCAAAGTGCCTTCCAATGCGTTTGGAAGAATCCTTCATTCGTTTGGTTTCCCAATTTTCTTCTGGAACAAATTTTTTAGCAAAGTAAATGACACTGCCTGGAAAACAAAACTCAGATTCACATTGATTGATCATTTGGTTTAAAATTGCTTTTTTTTGGAGTTCTTCTGGAAACAATGGATTTGGAAATTGATGTTTTTCTTCCAAATAACGAATGATTGCCGATGATTCAGCCAAGAGAAATTCTCCATCTTTTAAGACAGGAACCTTTCCGTAAGGATTGATCGCTAAAAATGGTTTTTTTCGGTTTTCCAATTTGTCGAGCGCAACATGGATCGTTTCATATTCCAAATTTCGAAACTTTAAATAAATATGAACACGTTTGCTATATGTTGAATTGGGATGGGAATAAAGTTCGTACATCATAACCTCGATCTTTCAATACTCTATTTCTTTGTTTATTTTAAATTTACATTCCAAAAGTAATCTGAAAAAACTCAATACGGAAACCACAAGATCCCCTCACGTTTTAATTTTTCGATCGCATACCGATCCGTCATTCCTGCAATGTAATCACAAATGATTCTCATACGCCCATCTTCTTCTTCCCTCTTCCGATACGATTCAGGAATAGACTCGGGATGGGATTCAAAATGTTTGAAGAGTAAATAAATTGTTTCCTTTCCTCTTTCACTCATTCTCGAAACTTCCGGATGCCTGTATAAATTTTGGAATAAATATTGTTTTAATTCAGAAAACTCGTTTTGAAATTCCTCTGAAAAATGAACTAACTTAATTTTATTTTGGTAAGCATTTGCAATTGATTCTCTAGATACAATTTTGTGTTTTGATAAGCTAAGATCGATGGTATCAACCAAATCCGAAACCATTAAATTGAGTAACACCCTTCCAATGGACCTCGAAATTGAGTGGGAATTTAAATCTGATTTTTTTTCTGAGTTCGGCAAACTATCTTCAATTCGTTTCCAAATCGAGAGATGTTTCACATCATCTAACATGAGAAGTCCACTCTCCAATCCATCTTCTATGTCGTGAGCACTATAGGTGATTTCATCCGACACATCCACAACAAGTGCCTCAAGAGATGGCCCATAACTTCGTCTAATTTCGAGTAGATGGGTTGATTCGTATCCTCCCCCATGTTTCATGATCCCAAGTAACGTTTCTTCACATAAGTTCAATCCAGGAAAATCAGGATACCGACGCTCCAATTTTTGTACCACTCTCAGCGATTGTTTATTGTGCTCAAACCCTCCCTTGTCTTTCATGAGTTCCGCAAGGGCTTCTTGGCCTGCATGACCAAATGGGGAATGTCCCAGATCATGTGCAAGTGCGATGGTTTCACTTAGGTCTTCGTTGAGGCCTAACACTTTTGAAATGGTTTTGGAAATCCCAGCTACTTCCAAGGTATGGGTAAGCCGATTTCGAAAATGGTCCCCTTCCGAATACACAAACACCTGGGTTTTGTATTCCAATCGTTTGAACGCGTGAGAGTGAATGATACGGTCTTTGTCTCTTTGGAATGGTAACCGGTAAGGATGTTCCGGTTCGTTATACGCACGAGCGCCTGAATTCCGGCTACTCACTGCATAGGAAGCAAGGATTTTTTCTTCATCCGCTAGGAGTTCATTTCTCCCTTTCTTCATAAATCTCTTTCCTTTTTCGACGAAACCATAAAATCAGTATAAATCCCTCATGGACTTTCTACAAACCTTAGTTTCCCTTTTTATGCAATACGGTTATTTTGCCGTTTTCGGAATTCTGATCCTCTGTGGGTTTGGGCTTCCCGTTCCAGAAGACATTTCTCTCACAGCAGGTGGAGTCATCTCTGGGCTTGGGTATGCCAATGTTCATGTCATGTTCTTTGTTGGTATGGCAGGAGTTTTGATTGGTGATAGTTTTGTATTTTGGCTTGGGAGTTATTACGGAGAAAGGGCATTGACACTACCAGTCCTTCGCACCGTCCTCCATCCAGAACGTTTCGATAAAGTCCGAGAACAATTTAAAAAGTATGGACGTTGGGTTGTATTTGTAGGCCGTTTTATGCCGGGACTGCGGATGCCCATCTTTTTTACCGCAGGAACTTCTAAACAAATTAGTTTTCTTTTATTCCTCCTTACCGATGGATTTGCCGCCCTGATTTCCGTTCCCATCTGGGTCTATTTAGGGTATTATTTTGCCCATAACTTTGATGAACTCATGACCTGGGTTCGCAGTGGGCAAACCATCATTTTAGTGCTCGTGGCCCTTCTACTTTTACTGTTCGGATTCTTCTTTTGGAGGAAAAAACGCCGCGAAGGACAAAATCAAACATGATCAGACATACCTTTCCTTTTTACCGGTTTTCTGTTTTTTTTTGGATCGTATTGTTTTTTGGAACCTGTACCAATTATTCCACAACTTCCTCGGTGCAGGCCCCTCCCACCCTCATTTCCATCACAAATAACGGAAATGCGAACTTCACCATCAAAGTGAGGGCCCAAAATCCTGAGTTGATTTTCCAAGGATACAGGCTTTATGAGGCCCCAAGCGAAGCTCTGGCCCAGAATCCAAACGATTTGAACCAGGGTGCCCAATGCCTCCTTGCCCAAACCGCCATTGTCCAACCCATAGAATACACCTTCGAGGTGGATCCTTCTTCAAATGCCAACACGGCAGGCGTTTCCTGTCGGATTTTTGCCACATTGACCCCTGGAAACCATATTTCCTTTCGCACTTTGGGGCTTGCGGTGGATTTAGCCAATAGCACGAGTTCCTACCGAGTATCCCCACCTTCTAACACGCTTATTGTCCCATAAAATAAAACTTTCTTGCATTTAAGTCAAATGCGTGTATTTTTTTCCGGAATCATGGGATTTCTTTGTGCTTTTTTTAGAATTTCTCTAAAATTTTGCCCCAAAACTTCCTTTAGATGCTACAAATAGAAAGGGAGAAATCCCAAACATTTTTGGAGGATGATGAAAAAATGAACCAAACAAAAAATTGGTCAAAAATCGCACTCGCAACACTAGTGCTCGTTTCTGTGGTTGCTTGTGGAAAATCAAGACAAGTGAAAATCTCTGCATCGGACGTAACGCGATCGGCGACGCCTGCGAAACTTCCTGCTGAAATTGAAAAACTTTGGAAAAACAGACACAACGAACAAGACCTTCGCCAAGCACTTGTTAGTTTAGAAAAATTTGCAATCGAAAACCCTCAGTACACTGACGTAAAAGTGATGTTATGCCGTGGAAATTATCTAATGGGTGATGGACACCTCTGGTTAAAACTCACTGGTGATGCTGATGAAGATGCAAAAGTAAAAGAAGAATCCATTCAATTTTATGATGCGGCTGTAAACTGGTGTGAAGCAGCTCTCGCAATGAATCCTAAATTTAGAGACAAAGTGGTAAAAGACGGTTTAGAAATTGAGAAGTCTCTCGATGTTTTAGGACCTGAAGATATCGACGCATTGTATTGGAGATATGCATCTCTTGGAAAATGGTCTCGATTGGTTGGATTCACAACTCTATTATCAAACCGTTCTAAATTCTCTGCGATGATCAATCGCGTCAAAGAAATCGAAAAGGCAATGGGCAAAGAATATTTCTATGCAGCAACATTACGTTATGATGCAGCAAGTAATGCTCTCTCTCCAACAGGTGATAAAAAATTGGCCGACAAATACTTTGAAGAAGCCATTGCAAAACACCCTAACTATTTTGCAGTTCGAGTCCTTTATGCAGAAAGCCGCTTAAAAGGAAACGAAGACAAATTCAAAAAACAATTGGAATTTGTTCTCAAAGGAAAACCAGCTTCTTTACCTGAAATTGAAGCAGACCAAATCGTAGAACAACGAAAAGCGAAAAAACTTCTCGACGAACTATAAACCATCACTAGGAGAACTAGATGTTTTTAAAACAGCTAAAATATTTAGTTTGTGTAAGTATCACCCTCACGATCAGTGGGGGTCTTTTTGCCCAAACAACTGTTAAACTAGCTACCGTAGCTCCCGAAGGTTCACCTTGGGCAAACGAGTTAGCAAAAATCAAAAAGAAAATCGAAAGTGAGTCCCAAGGACAAATCAAATTCAAAATTTATCCTGGTGGACAAATGGGTGGAGAAAACGAAATCCTCCAACAAGTCATTCGAGGAAAACTACAAGGTGCAGGTCTTACAGCCGGGGCACTTGCAAACACTGTAAAAGAATTGAACGTTCTTGAGATTCCATATCTCTTCAATTCTTATGCACAGGCAGACTGTGTTCTCGACGAACATTTATTAGAAGATTTTAGAAAACTTTTTGAATCAAAAGGTCTCATTTTTGTAACTTGGGCAGAAAACGGTTATCGATCCATTGGAACGAAGTCAGCTCCTGTTAAAAAACCTGAAGATTTGAAAGGAATTAAAATCAGAATCCAAGAGTCCCCTGTTCACATTGCCTATTGGAAACAATTAGGAGTGAGTGGAATTCCCATTGCCATTCCAGAAGTATTACCTTCTTTACAAACGGGCGTGGTAGAAGGATTTGATAACACTCCGCTCTTCACTCTAGCGGCAGAGTGGCAAACAGCGATTAAGTATTTTACTTTGACCCGCCACATCTACCAACCTGCTGCCATCCTTTACTCTAAAAAGTATTGGGACACATTAAACGACGAACAAAAGAAAACACTTATGGGCGAAGGGAATAAACTTGCTCCAGGTGCTAGACAAGCGGTTCGTTCCATCGAAAAGAACATGATTGCGACTCTGAAAAAAGCAGATGTACAAGTGTATGAACCTTCGGCATCTGACCTTGCAGGGTTCAAAGCAGCGGGAAATGCCGTTGCAACTCAAGTTGTTGGAAAAATTGGTGGTCAATCAAAACAGATTTACGATAAAATCCAAAAAGCAAAAGCAGCTTGTGGCGGTTAGAGTAAGGTAGGATACAGATAAATGAAATTCGTCGAACGAATTCTAAATACTTTGAGTTTCGGCGAGAAATGGGCAGGAGGAATTTGTTTCCTTCTGCTCACTCTTCTCATGATTGCTGACGTTTCCAAAAGAGAGGTCATCGATAAAGTTTTAAGTTGGACATTAGAAATCTCGGAAGCCTATCCAAATACTGGAGTCGCTGGCTTCATTGGGGATTGGAGTATCTACATCGCAGAATCCATTCATGGTGGAACCTCTTCTTTTTTAGAGTGGCTTGGCCTTGGTGGGATCATTTGGGCACAAAAATTGTCCCTTTATTTTATGTTATGGGGTGGTTTGTTTGGTTCTGCACTTGCGAGTGCCAAAGGTTCTCACCTACGACCAGAAATTGCTGATAAAGTTTTACCTAAAGCAGTATTACATTATGTAAAAATCATCGAACAATGGGTGATTGCGATTTTCTTTTTATTTTTGGCTTACTTATCAGTCATTTATGTTTTAGAAAGTATTAGTTTGGATGAAGTGAATCCTGTAACAGAGATCCACTTATGGAAAGTCCAATTGATTTTCCCTTATATTTTTATTTCTATGGGATTCAGACATTTGTGTTATGGAATTTTTCCAGCACTCATCCCATCTGACATCAATGAGGCGACGGAAGCCTTGGAACTTGCGGAAAAAGAACTTTCCGAATCGAATTCAGGAGGGAATCGCTAATGGGTTCTTGGGGAATTCTTCTACTCTTACTCGCGTTAATTTTACTTAGACAACCTTTGATTGTGCTTATGGGTGCCATCACTGTGTATTGTTATTACTTTTTACCAGATCCACCACTTGAGTCCTTTCATGAACTGAATAGCATTGTGGGAGATTTGTTTTTTGCAGGTGATAAGGAAATCCTACTTGCGATTCCACTTTTCATCATCGCAGGGAATTTGATGACCCATGGTAGCATTGCAAGAAGGCTGATCCGTATCGCTCAAGCGATGACAGCTCCAATCCCTGCAGGTCTAGCCATTGCTGGCGTTTTCTCTTGTGGGATCTTTGCAGCCATCTCTGGATCTTCACCGGTCACACTGATTGCGATTGGTGGACTTATGTACCCTTCTCTCACAAAAGCAGGTTACCCAACTCAATTTTCAATGGGTTTACTTGCTTCCGGAGGAACCCTTGGGATCATCATCCCTCCTAGTATCCCAATGATTGTGTATGCGATCATGGTCGGAGTATCTGTGACTGATCTTTTCATAGCAGGGATCGGGCCTGGGATTTTACTCATGTCACTTCTGATGATTTATTCTGTGTTCCGCGCAGGTAATGTTGGTCGTGGAAAATGGGACTGGGCAGAAATTCGTATTGCTTGGAAGGAAGGGGTTCTTGCCCTCCTGATGCCTGTCGTGATTTTGGGTGGGATATACTCGGGATTTTTCACAGCAACAGAATCAGCAGCGATTGCAGTTTTTTATGCCATCCTCGTTGAGGTATTCATCCACAAAGAATTAAGTTTTCCTAAAATACCAAAGATCATGGCGGAAAGTGCTGAGATGCTTGGAATCTTATTTCTCATCCTAATCCTTGCGGTGAGTTTGAATAAGTTTATGATCGAAAACGAAATCCCTCAAAACCTTGTGGCAAAGATGTCTGAGCTTATTTCCAGCCCTGTCACTTTCCTCATTGGTGTGAATATCCTATTACTCATTGTAGGGATGTTTATGGATATCATGAGTGCGATTTTAGTTCTGGCACCACTACTTGCTCCGATGGCGATCAATTATGGAATCAATCCAGTGCATTTTGGAATCATCATGATTGTCAACTTAGAGATTGGTTACCTCACACCTCCGGTTGGGGTAAACCTATTTGTGGCATCAGGGATCTTCAAACAACCGTTAGGTAAGGTAATCCAATCGGTAGCTCCCATCGTAGGACTTTTCCTCATTGGGCTTATCCTTATCAGTTGGATCCCTGAAATTTCATTAGGCCTTGTAGGCGGAGATGCAGTAACACCGAACCCATAACAAAATTTGTAAGGGAACCAAAATCCCGTCCTACCCTTCGGTCCAATCAACTGCCGAAGGGAGAATGGGATCCTTTTCATTTTTGTTTAGAAAGGAGCTGGAGTTAATCCAGCTCTTTTTTTATGTTTCCTTCCACCAAACTCGCAATCGCTCTAAGGAAGACTTGGCATCTGCTGCCCACAAACTCGTTGGATGGTCTTTCGTAATATTCAAATACACTTGCAAAACTGGTTCTAAGTCTCTTTGCAATTGGACTAGTTCCTTATTCAAAGAACTGGAAAGTTCGATGGGATGAAGGTTTCGTTTTTCATAATAACGAAGGATGGCCTCCGTTTCCTTCTCTTTTGCCATTTTGTATTCTTGGAAGATGGGATCTTTGGATGGTTTGGTTTTCCCAGACTCCGTTTGACTGGTGGTTTGTCCTTCCGTTTGTGATTTGTTTTCTGATTTGCCTTGGTGATCTGGTTGGACCTGTCCAAAACTTGGATCAAATTCAGACTCTTCTGGGTGGATGAGAAGGTATTCTTTTAAAAATTCATAATGTTTGTTCAATTCGACAAACATCACATCACTTGTGTATTCACCAGTATCGGGATGGTATTTTTTTGCTAATCTATGATAGGAATCTCTAAGTTCCGCTTCAGTAAATCCAGAAGTTAATCCTAAAAATTGAAGAGAGTCATTTAATAGTAATTTTTTGTCCATGAAAGGCCAGAGGAGAAGACCAAATGGGATTTTAACCTTCGTTTGATACTAAATTCCCAATACTCTTTTTTACTCTCATTCATCTCAAATACAAGTAATTCTTGGACTTTTTGTTGGAGGTTCCTTGCTTCATCTAACTTCGAAAATACAGTTTCCGAAAGGGCAATTTCTCCTTCCGTATGCACATCCATTCCTTGGTGGTCCAATATCTGTGCATCCAACTCTTCTAACTTCCGTACTAAACTTTCATTTTTAAATTCAATTTTCACAGCAGAATCGGCATCACGGTAAGAAAGTAATTCCTCTTCCCTCTTTAAATTTAAAATCAAAGAATCAAGCAATTGGATTTTTTTCTGAAGTAATTGTGGGAAGGATATTTGTTTCATGGTTTTAAACTTTCGAATGGGATAAACATTAACCTGTGATGGAAATTCCAGTAGTTCTTTGGCCTGCGCTTTGTGGTGGACTTTGAGGTTCTTTTTTTTCTAGTTCCTCCCAAGAGTTCTTTAATTCCCCCAGAATTTTAATGCACTCATCGATGATGGCCTTGTCTTTTCTCATATTGGCTTCGAGAAGCCTTTTTTTTAAGTAAATGTATAATGACAATAGGTTGTTTGCTACTTCTTTTCCCTCTTCCATATTGAGAGATAAAAGCAGTTCTGTTATGATGTCCTGGGTTTTGATGATGTTGTTGTTCACCACATCATATTTTCTTGGAGTCATATTGTCTTTTGCGACACCTAAGAAACGAATGGCCCCATCAAATAACATTACAATCAATTTGATTTGGCTAACGGTAGATATCTCATTGGCTTTGTATTCATTGTAAGCAGAGGCACCGGTTTTTCTCGCAAGCGACATTTTTTTCTCCTGAGTATTCCCATCGACCAAAAAGGATACTTGCTTAATGACCGATCCGAATATTCTTAGAATATCACATGGGAAAAACAAAACGTGTTGTTTTTTTGGCTTCTGGACGAGGGTCCAATTTTTCGGCCTCGGTGGAGTTTATCCGAAAAAAAAAGCTAAAATTGGACATTCTTGCCCTAGTATCAGACAATCCGGAAGCAAAGGCACTCCCCCTTGCCAAAAAATTCGGGATTTCCACCAAAGTGATCCCCTACAGCTCGTACACCACCAAACTGGATTACCATCGGGATTTACTGCACCAAGTTGAGGCATATGACCCGGATCTCATCGTGGCCTGTGGTTATATGAGAATTTTAAAACCCGATTTTGTACAAAGGTTTCCAAATCAAATCATCAATGTCCACCCTAGCCTGCTTCCTGCATTCCCAGGACTTGATTCCCAAAAACAAGCTTTGGATTATGGCGTTAAGGTTGCTGGTTGCACAGTCCATTTTGTATGGGAAGGTGTGGACACAGGGCCCATCATTTTACAAAAAGCGATTGCCATTCGACCTGAATGGACTGAAAAAGAATTATCCTTGGCAATCCTTAAGGAAGAACACAAAATCCTTCCTCTCGCTATACAACTGTTTTGTGAAGATAAATTAAAAATCAAAGAACGAAAGGTAGAAATCCTAAAATGATTCAAATCAAAAGAGCACTTGTTTCCGTTTCCGATAAAACGGGAATCACTGAAATCTGTTCCTTCCTAGCCAAACATGGTGTGGAGATTTTATCCACTGGTGGGACATATGATGCCCTCTCAAAAGCAGGCATCGCAGTGAAAAAAGTAGATGAGTTTACTGGTTTTCCAGAAATTTTACATGGCAGAGTGAAAACCCTCCATCCAAAAATTCATGGAGGTTTACTCGGTGATACAACAAACCCTGACCATGTCAAACAAATGGAAGCCAATGGAATTGTACCCATTACCCTTGTGATTGTGAACTTATATCCATTTGTCAAAACGGTGATGAAACCAGATGTAAGCCTTGAAGATGCAATTGAAAATATTGATATCGGTGGACCGTCAATGCTCCGTTCTGCGGCGAAAAACCATAAAAATGTTGTGGTCTTAACAGATCCAAAGGATTACGAATCCTTTCAAAATGAATTTACTGCCAACCAAGGAAAAATTTCAAGAGAAACTGCTTTTGGTTATGCGGCGAAAGTATTTTCAGAAACTGCAGCTTACGATTCTGCCATCTCTACCTACTTCAACAAACGTTTGGACATCAAATACCCAGACAAAATTACATTTGCCTTTAACAAAAAACAAAAACTTCGTTATGGTGAAAACCCACACCAAGATGCTGCCTTTTACGAACCTCAGTTTTTAAAGTCACAATTTGAAGCCTTACAAGGGAAAGAACTATCGTTCAATAATATGTTGGATTTTGATGCGGCATTCCATGTGGCAAGTTTACTTCCTAAAAATGCAGTTTCCATCGTGAAACATTTGAACCCATGTGGGATTGCGTTTGGTGATACTGTTTTAGAATCATTTGAACTCGCAAGAAAAACGGACCCGATTTCGGCATTTGGTGGAATCATTGGAATCCATGGCCGTGTGGAAAAAGATGCCGCAGAAGAGATCACAAAAAACTTTGTGGAGGGTGTGATCGCAGAAAGTTTTTCTAATGAAGCGATTGAAATTTTTTCTAAAAAACCAAACATCCGTTTGATTCCGATCGCAAAATTTGATGAAGCACTTGATGAACTTGATTTGCGTTCCCTCCACCATGGACTTCTCATCCAAAACAGAGACTATGATTTGATCACAAAAGACAAATTGAAAATAGTTTCAAAAAAACAACCAACTGCTGATGATTTGGAAGGTTTGATGTTTGCATGGAATTGTGTGAAATTCATCAAATCAAATGCCATCGTGTATACGGATCAAAATTCTACATTAGGAATCGGTGCAGGACAAATGTCTCGAGTGGATTCAGTAGAACTTGGGGCAATGAAAGCACAAAAAGTGGGGCTTTCCGTTGTAGGTTCCTATGTTGGTAGTGATGCGTTTTTCCCTTTCCGAGATGGAATTGATGCCATCGCAAAAGTGGGTGCAAAGGCAATCATCCAACCAGGAGGATCCATTCGTGATGAGGAAGTGATCCAGGCAGCGGATGAACATGGACTGATCATGGTCTTCACTGGGATGAGGCATTTTCGCCACTAATGGAATTGTTCCTTTTCCTATTCTTTTTAGTTTTTTTTGGATTGGTAGTAGCGGTTTTCACCTACTACATGAAAATATTATTTTTTTCTGCAAAATCCAATTACAGACGAGAAGAACTCACTGAAATTCGGGGGGATGTGTTACGCATCTTCCTGAATCTTTTAGAATCTAACGGAAACATTTTGTACGGCAGTTTGACTTTTTTGGGAACTGCCATTTTCGTTTGGGTTTGGTCTCTTTTAGGATCCGTTTTAGGAGAAAAAGGTCCTGGAATTTTTGAACATATCTTCCACCTCCCCATTTTCTTTTTGGCTTTGTTTTTTTCTTATCCCATCATCAAAGAAGCATACCAAGGAACATCCATTTTGGGCCTCACCAAACCAGCGTTATCGGGACTGGCACTAGGAAATCTTTCTAGTGGCGCTGTCCATTATGGATTGGACCGAGATTTATACTTTCTATTTTACCTACTTCTTTTCTTTTTACAGGCACCTGTTCTTGTTTTCCTTTGGAACCAAGAATCAATTTTGGGAGTGAGTTTTGAGCCTACCCCAAGTTATGAATCCAACACAGATTGGGAAAATGAAACTGAGGGGCAAGGTGAGGAAAGGTTCCCAATGGACCCAATTAATGAGGAAGACAACCCTTTTGCCGAGGAATCCGAGCCATATGGGCTAGGAGACGACCCCTTCTCCGACGAATTTAAGTAAGAAACAAGTTCTCTTTTTTTTGAGACTGGCCGATAACAACAGTATGAAGAAATATCTGCTTTTCCTCCTTTTTTGTTTTCCTGGGTATCTATTTTCGCAAACAGAAATGCCAAACACCTTGGATGGATTTGCCGAAGCTTCATGGGGGATGACATTTGAATCCATTCGCGAAAAATTCCTTTCGATGGCAACCAATCCCGATTCCAAAGAGAAAATTGAAATCTTAAATGAAAAAAAAGACGTGAGTTTACTCATCCGTCGCAATGGAATCCTCTATTTATACCGCTTTTATAAAACCCCAGAACTACTCAAAGAAGTTCGTCCCAAACGGGAAGGACAACCAGAAACCGACCCTACAATTGATGGGCAAACGGAGTTTCGTGAAAATGGAATTCTTTTTTCCGTGGGAGTGACTTTCAATTTGGTTCCCTCGGACAAAATCAAACAAAAACTCGAATCTAAATATGGAAAACCAAGAAAGGAATCCATCGGCGATGATAAGGTCTCAGGTGCTGCAATTTGGGAACTTGTGGAACGTAGGGAGAATCCTCCCCGTGGTGGATTTGCAGTTGTTTGGAGAGAAGGTTATAAAAAACTTCCTTACACCCGCCGCATTGATTATTTTTCAGCCAATATCCGCGAGATCATTGCAAAAGATTACGTGGATTTCTTCAGCGTTCAAGAAACAAAAACCTTGCGGGATTTAATCCCGTAGTTAGCCTGTCTCGTGAGGCTTGGATTCTAAAACCAAGCAGACGAGGCAAAATGAATTTATTTTTAGACACAGCCAATATCGACGAAATTAAAAAGGTCCATGAGTTAGGCTTACTTGACGGTATCACCACTAACCCGTCCATCATCGCAAAATCAGGTCGCAAGTTCACAGAGGTCATCAAAGAAATCTGTAGTTTCGTAAAAGGCCCTGTGAGTGCGGAAGTCCTTGCAACTGACGCTCCTACCATGATCAAAGAAGGATTGGAGTTATCCAAAATCGCTGAAAACGTTGTCGTCAAAGTTCCACTCATTCCAGAAGGAATCAAAGCGGTAAATGCCTTTGCCGAAAAAGGCATCCAAACAAACGTTACACTTTGTTTTACTGCAAACCAAGCCCTACTCGCTGCAAAAGCTGGTGCTAGTTTCATTTCTCCATTTGTGGGAAGATTGGATGATGTTGGTTATGATGGTCTCGATCTTATTTCAGAAATCAGAGAAATTTATGATAACTATGGTATTGAAACTCAAATCCTTGCGGCTTCTGTTCGCCACCCAATCCACTTCAAAGAAGTTGCATTACGTGGTGCGGATTGTGTAACATTACCATATTCAGTTTTTGAAATGTTATTCAAACACCCACTCACTGACAGTGGTCTTGCAAAATTTGTAGAAGATTCCAAAAAACTTAATTGGTAATTTAAAACCAAGCCACCGGATACTTCCGGTGGTGCACTAGGTTGTTCACAACCAGTGCGTTCAAAAGTAATAAAATCACTCCCACCATCACAGGAAAAAAAATAAACTCCACTCCCACTCCTCCAATCACACCAATAAGAGCTGTTGCGCCACCTGGTGGGTGTAAGGTATGTGTGAGATACATCACAAAAATCGATAGACCTACAGAAAGCCCTAACGTGAAAAAATTAGTTCCAATGGTTTGCACAAGGATAACGGCAATCGTTGCAGACAAAAGGTGCCCACCAATTAAATTTCGGGGTTGTGACAAAGGTGCGTCTGGCACCGCAAAAAGAAGGACTGCAGTGGCACCAAAAGATCCGATGAGTAGGCTATGTCCTGATAGATTGGTGATGAGTAAAATAGACCAAATGGCGATCGTACTACTGACAAAACTCCAAATGGCAAATCGAAAGGAAAGTTTGTTCCGTTTTGCTCGAAGTGGAGCCTTTATTTTATAAGGAATGTTTTTGAATCTATTTTTCAGCGTAATTTAACCAAATTTCTTTCATTTGATCCACAAAACAAAATGCAGATTGGTGAGACGCATCATTGAATAAATCACAAGTGCCTGGAACATTCCAATTCAAAGTGGAAGCACCGTATGATTCTGCGAGTTTTTCAATGGGTTCCCACCAAACTTCTTTTACATGAAACTTTTCATAATATGAATAATATTCAGGAAAAACCTTTGGCCAGATGACAAGGGTTTTGATTTTTTTCTCTTTCGTTATGTTTAAGATTTTTTCTAGATAAGGAAATTGGGACGAACCAACTTCAAAGGAACGCATGTACAAATTGCCTATCCGAACTGTATCGTTTTTAATTTTTTCGATTGGATTGGATTGAACTCCATACATAAGGTATTCACCTTTTGAGTAATTGATGAGTTGGAATTCTTTATTATGTGTCGATTTGTATTCCTTTAATTTGCCTTGTTTCAGACGAGACGTAAAAAGAGACAAATTGAATTCCACACTTCGAATCGCAAAAACATGATCCAATAGATAATACCACTTCTCTTTGAGTGGAATGTCGTTCCAAACCAAATTGATACATTCTTTGTTGCAACCCATTCGGAGGAAGGGCGATAAGATAAATCCTTTGGAATCATCAAAAGCCTCTGGGCTTAGTGATAAAATAATAAAATCAGGAGTAATCCCTTTTTCCAATATTTCTTGGAACTGTATGAAGGAATTCATCGGAATTCCTTGTGGACTACTAAAATTATATAATGTCCAATCTTTCCTTTGTGGTTCTGGGATCCCTATTTCTGCAAAAGGATAAGAACGAGAATCTCCAAATACAAGGGCTAATTTTTTTTCCTTTACATTCGGGTCCAAAACAAGGCGGTTTTGTAACACCTTTCTTTGGAAATAAAATACGGAATTCCCTGCTTGCAAAAATTCATCATGGAAAACTGGTAATAAAAATATTTTATCTACCAAAAAGATAAATAAAAAGAGAACCAAAGGATAAAATAAAAATGGTTTTGATTTCAAAAAAACAAATCCTCTAACCTCACCATTTTATGAATCGAGTGGATTCTTCAACTCATTTAAGGAACGGAATTTCCAAGAACTTGTTCCTCAGTGACAACTTTGTATTTTCCTTCTTCCAAGTGGAAATTACGTAAGTCCAGTTTTCCGATCCGAATTCGGTACAAATCAAGAACTTCCAAATCTTTTGTTTTAAACATCCTTCTGATCTGGCGTTTTTTCCCTTCTTTTAGGACGATGCTTAAGTAACTTGTGAAACCGGCTTGTGTATTTTCAGGGATTACATTGGCAGGTTTTACTGACAAAGCACGAAGGGTTTCTCCCCCCTCTCTCACACCTAACATGAATTCTTCGGCTATTTTTTTCCAACTGACGGGGTGTTTCAAACTGATGATATATTCTTTATCAATTTTATGTTTGGGATGTGTGACCTTTTGGATGAAATTACCATCAATGGAAAGCAGAATGAGTCCCCTCGAATCCAAGTCAAGTCGACCCGCATAATTGTATTTCTGAAAGGATTCAGGCAATAAGGTGAAGATTGTATTTTCGTGGTGTTTGTCTTCGTGTGATGTGAGGAAACCTGGAGGTTTATTGAAGGCGATGATCTTTGGCCGATTGGCAGCACCTTCGAGTTTTGTCACGGGTTTACCGTCAAACAGGATGCTATCATCATCTTCTACTTGAAACGACAAATCTGTGATGGTACTCCCGTTGATTTTGACCCTTCCTGAAAGGACCAATTCTTCCACTTTTCGTCGGGAACCTAAACCTAATTTGGCAAGAAATGCATTGATCCTCATGTTTTTCCATTTTACAAAGAGGCCTCATTTCAAAAAGTCTAAAGAAGGTATGAATCCATTAAAAAAGAAACCTCGCTCCAAACAAATGAACCCCACCCAGCCATTACCAGACTGGATGAAGGTACGAGTGAGTTTTCCCAAGGATTCTGACCCTCTTTCAGTGGTCCGAGCTGAGGTGGAAACGAGGGAACTTCACACCGTTTGTGAATCTGCGAGTTGCCCCAACCTCAATCATTGTTGGAACCGAAAAACAGCGACCTATATGCTTGCCGGTGATATTTGCACCAGACGTTGCCAGTACTGTGATGTTGCCTTCGGTAAACCTAAATCCCTAGATCCCTTAGAACCGGAAAAAGTGGCAAGGTCCGTGGAGGCCTTAGGACTGAAACATGTGGTTCTGACAGCCGTCAATCGAGATGATCTAAAAGATGGTGGTGCCAAACATTTTGCAGAGACCATTCATAAAATCAAAACCTACTCACCAAACTGTACCATTGAAGTTTTGATCCCGGACTTTAAAGCAAAGGAAGAATCCTTACAAATTCTCTATGCGGCAAGACCTCATATCATCAATCATAATATTGAAACAGTAGAACGTCTATTTCCAACGATTACTCCTCAAAAAAACTACCGACGATCCCTCGAAGTTTTGGCTCATATCGCAAAACATGGATTTGTTACAAAAAGTGGACTGATCTTAGGGCTTGGAGAAACAGAACTCGATATCAAAACCTGTTTAGAAGATTTATACGCGAATGGTGTCCGGATGTTAACCATTGGGCAATACTTACAACCTGGTCCCACCCATTACCCAGTTCAGTCCTTTGTCCCACCTGAAGCATTCGATTTTTGGAAAGAAAGGGCTTACCAAATTGGATTCAAAACGGTAGCCTCTGGACCTCTCGTTCGGTCTTCGTACCATGCAGACGAATATTTTGAAACCAAATTGGAAAATCTACCGACAGAGTAGATATGACCGATGAGGAATTAGAGGAGTTTCAGAAAGGACTAACCAAAACCTTTTTTTTATCCATCCTACAGGACTTGGGTGAAATCGAAGATACCATCTCTGATTATGAAGTAAAAGCTCTGATCCAAAAGGCACTCACACACCATCCGGAACTACAAGTGGAATGGGGGGAGATGGACAGGTTTGGGCAAAACACGCTCCTTGTCAGATACCAAAACAATTTACTCCTCATCGAAGTGAGCCCGCTTATCAATGCCATTAGGGTACTGTGGAACGAATACAAAAATCAAAGTACATAAAAAAAGCCCGAAGGGAAATCCCTCCAGGCTTCTTTTCTACTTAAGGGTGTGGTTATTTTAGAATTTGGATTTTTGTTGGAGGTCGTAAATGACTTCTTCCACTTTATCCATATCAATTTTTTTAACACCATTTTCAGTGTGAACAATCAGTTGTCCGTTTTCTTGGTTGATGATTGCTCCAATGATCACAGTTTTCCCATCAGTTAATACGATTTTTTCAATTCTTTCGTAGTAGTTGATGATGTCTTTTTTCGATTTGAATTCTTTTGGTTGGCTAGCTAAAGTTTCTTCGAATTTTTTCTTTTCTTCTTCTTGTCGCTTCGCAACGTCTTTTTCAATCGATTGTCTCTTAGCATCAATCTCTTGTTTTTTCAAGTCATCAAGTTTATCAGTTTGCGCTGATTCACTGAGTTTCACAATTTCTTGTGCTGTTTGTTTATCAACAGTTACGATGGTTTTGATTTCTTGTTCTTCGTTTTTGGTAAGTTTCGCATTTTCTACTACGAGTTTTTCTTTCTCAGCAGTTTTGAATGCTTTTGACAAATCCAAAGATTGGATGTCTGCCGACTTTGCAAGTTCTGCAGATTTTGCAGATTGAGTAGAAGCTTGGTCTTTTTCTAAGATCACTTCCGCTTTTGCAATGGAGTCTTGTAATTTTTTTAGGTCAGCATTTTTAGAAATTTCTTCTTCCGAAAGTTTTTCCAAAGCAGGAACTCGTGGAGCAAATGCAACCGCACCTTCCACCACTTTTACTTTCGCAGGTTTTCCATCAGCTGATTCGACGATGAAAGAAGTTCCACGCACACCCGCAATCGCAGTTGGTGTTACAACAGTGAAGTTGTCTTCTTTCTTCGCTTTGTTTACTTTCGCAAAAACTTTTCCGGAAACAAGAGCAATTTGAGTGTCTGTTGTTCCAGCGTTGTCTTGTGATAGTTTCGCAAAGTCAATCGCGGACTTTGGAGAGATACGAATGCTCGAGCCATCTGCAAATTGGATGTCTACTTTTCCATTGTCGCCTGTGACTACGTTATCCCCTGTTTTCAAAAGAGCACCAAGTTGTGCTTTTTCTTCTGTTTGGTCTGCGTGTTGGATTTTGGAATCTCCTACCGCAAATACGACAACCGCAGATAAGTCTGCTGGTTTTTTAGGTGCTTCCGTTACTTCTGCCTCTGGCTTCTTACAAACTGTAAGACCAGTGAAAAGAATCGTTAGACCTACGATGGTTAGTTTCGATGCTTTCATATCTTCCTGTCCCTTAGTGAAATACTAATTTCCTTACTCTCTAATCAACAAACCAGGAGATCTAAAATTCCCAGTTTTTTTCTATTTTTTTCTAGATTGAAAAAAATTTCATTAGTTCGGAAAAAAAATAATTTGGTTGGGGGATTTGTAAACGAATATTCAGGTTTTTCGTAGGAAACCTACGATTTTCGGGTCTTTTTCGCAGTTTTTTCGGGAAAATCGCTTTGTCTAAGATATAGGAAGAAAAAAACTCCCATTATGGCTGAAACCTCTACAATGAACCAAAGACCTGCCTCCTCCCTTTCCTTATTGGAAGAAATGGAAAGAAATTACAAAGACCTTCCCATGGAAGCGATTGTCAAACAGGACATTTTAAGGCAGGGCATTCATTTTTTCCCAGAGGCCTTCCGAGTCAAAGACCCTTATAAATCCAAAGACTATTTTATCTTTTCCTTCGACCATATCCCACTTGCGGACTTAAAGGATGGAGCTGATACCAAGGCCCCCGAAGAAATTAAGATCAGTGGTGGACATTTTGGCCTTTTAAAAACTGTGATCTCCACTCGGAACAATCCAAATTCACCGTACAAAATGAAACTGAAAGAAGGAAAACCAACTCTCTATTTAGAGGAAACCGAAATTGGCACAGCCGAATACCCTCCCATTCCATCTTGGTACAGCCACAAAACCAAATCGGGAAAACTTCCTGGAGAAATTGCGCCTGTCATTGAATGGGGCTATTTATTGTACCTCACCGTTTTTCGTAACTGCCAGTACTTTGGTAAAGATGAAGAATGTGCCTACTGCGATATCAACCACAACTACCGCCAACAAAAAGGAGCAGGCCGTCCTTACACGGGAGTGAAGGATGTAGAAGATATACTCGAAGTTTTATCTTGGGTGGATGCAGAAGACCAAATTGCAAAAGTGTATACCATCACTGGTGGCTCTGTTCTCACCAACCTAAAGAAAAAATCGGAAGTGGACTTTTATCTGCAATACCCAGAAGCAATTGAAGCAAGATTTCCAAAACGTTGGATGGGGAAACTAGTAGCACAAGCCTTTGAAAAAGAAGACTGCCAAAAATTCAAAGATGCTGGGATTCAAATTTATCATCCCAATTATGAAGTATGGGACAAAGACTTGTTTGAAAAAATTTGCCCTGGTAAAGCCAGTTGGATTGGGTATGAAAATTGGATCCGACGTGTGGTCGATTCAGCAGAAGTGTTTGGTCCAGAAAACGTAATTCCAAACTTTGTAGGTGGAGTCGAACTCTCCGAGCCTTGGGGATTTAAAACGGTAAAAGAAGCCATCAATTCCACAAAACAAGGATTAGATTTTTTTATGTCCAAAGGGATTGTGCCTCGTTTTACAGCATGGTGCCCTGAACCGTACACCACACTTGGCCAACAAGCGGGCCCACCACTTGTTTATTTTTGTGAATTATTACGAGCATGGAAAGAAACCTTTGAATCCTATGGATTGCCTACCCCTCCCGGGTATGGAGAACCTGGTCCTGGTAAGGCTGTGTTTTCCGTTTCAGCCTTTATGGATGTCATAGGATATTCTGGGCGAAATTAGTTCTTTCCCATAAATAGAATCCTCTAAACTCTACCCATGCGAAAATTCTCATTCATTGTGGCAGCTGCCACAAGTTTCTTTGTTTTTACCAATTGCCTAAATCCTGATTTAGGGGATAGCTTTCGTTTCCGGCAAGGGGTATTGGATTTACGTGAAATCAATTTTAAAGAAACAACGGCCATTGATTTACAAGGTGAGTGGGAGTTGTACTTTGATGAATTCCATTACCCACCTTTCCACGGGAAAAAGGAACTGACTGGTTACCTCGCAATCCCGAATTCTTGGCAAGGCGAAGAATATGGTGGGATCGAATTACCCAGGACAGGAAAGGCCACCTTACGTGGGTTCATCCATCTCAATGAACAAACCGTTGGACAAGAGTTAAGGATTTACATTCCGGATGTAGCTTCTTCTTACCGTTTTTTTGCCAACGGTGTGCTCATCGGTGGACAAGGAAAACCAGGCATCAACCATTTTGATGATACACCTCGCATCAAATCAAAATACTACACTCTTATCCCCGATAATGAGGTTGTCGAATTAGTTTTCCATATTGCCAATTATGAAAACAATTTTGGTGGGTTTTGGGGCCAACCCATTCTTGGAAATAAATACATTATGGACCGCGAGAAGATGCTCGCCAATGGGAGAGAATTATTTTTACTTGGTGCCCTTTCCCTTATTGGATTGTATCACTTCGGATTGTATTTTTACAAACGAAAAGAAACTTCTATTTTTTACTTTGCCATCTTTTGTGTGTTACTCGGAATCCGTTTGGCGTTTACTGGGGAAAGGTATATTCTGGAACTTTTTCCCAGATTCCACTGGCCAACTGCCTTTCGGATTGAATTTGCTTCGTATTACTTTGCAGTTCCAACATTTTTACTTTTCATACATTCATTGTTTCCAGAAGAATCAAAGATCAAACATGTTAGGCGAGCTTTGGTTGCAAGTACGATCTTTGCTTTCACTTTGTTTCTTCCCATTTCTATATTTACGATTTTGTTGTATGGATTTCAGATTTTAGCATTTCTCATCATTGGATATGTCATCCATATCAATCTGAAAGCAGTCATTGCCAGTAGGCCTAATTCAAAATTGTTTTTGGTTGGTCTACTGATACTTGCCTTTTCAGTATCGTTTGATATCTTAAAACATAGTTTGAATAGCAGGGGCATTGGCCTTACACCTTATGCCCTACTCTGTTTTATTTTTATACAATCACTGATCTTATCGAGTAGGATTGCCAATGCTTTTGTGCGTGCGGAAGAACTTGCAGAAAGTTTAAAGATTAGCAATGAATCCTTACTAGCAGTTACAGAAAACTTAGAACAAATTGTATCGGAAAGGACATACCAATTAAATGCAACACTTGGCAGGATCAAAAAAGACCTACTCCTTGCCAAAAAGATCCAACAAAAGATCCTCCCCGAAGATGGGATCAAGTTTTCTCCTTTAAAAATCCATCTCTACTTCCAACCGCAAGAGGAAGTGGGTGGAGACTTTTATGATATCTTTGAATTAGATAATGGAATTGTTCGTTTTTTTATTGCAGATGCGACTGGCCATGGTATCCAAGCTGCTCTTTATACAATGGCCATTAAGTCCGAATACGAAGCCATCAAACGATTCATTACGAAAACAGATGACTTAATGAACCACTTAAACCAAAAAATACAAAACAAATTTTCTGGATTAAAAATTGTATTTTCTGGTTTTTTATTGGATATTGATACAAGGACAAAGACCGCATACTATTCGTCAGCTGGTCACCCAAACCAAATTTTCCAGTCCAAGGGATCTCAAATCATTTTAAACCGAACAGGAAATATCATTGGCCTGAGAAAAGACCAACCTTATACACAAAAACAATTTCCAATTGCCTTTGGGGATCGGTTTTTGTTGTTCACGGATGGAATGTTAGAACAAAAAAATGAGACAAGAGAAGAATTCGGTATGGATCGAATGCAAAAAATTGTTTCAGATTTTGAATCAAAAGAATCGGAACGAGTGCTTGCAGAGCTTGTGATCCAATTGTTTTTGTTCCAAGGAAAAGAAGAACAAGAAGATGACCAAACCGTGATTTTAATTGAATGGGAAAAGGAACCATAACCCAAATAGGTGTTATCGTTTTAAACCTTCTCCCTTCAGACAGTGTATTTTATTTTTTTAGGAACAATCGATCGACACCGTTTTTTTCAAATTCAGCATCATATTTTTCAGCTTCTTTTGCTACTTTTGTTTCGTATGCTTCAGGAGACATTGCTTCCAGTTCTTTTTCAGACATAGAGAGTTCTAAATCTCTTTGTGCAAGTTCTGTTGTGAGTTCTGTCCAAAACACATCATCATTATAAGGTTCGATATAAGATTCAAATACTTCCTGGAAGTATTCTTCTGCGACAGTGTACATTCCGTTTTCTTCGGAAATTGGATTATTTTCCATTCCATTGGAAAGTTTTTTTAAAAGTGATTGGAGAAAATTGTCTATGCTTGGATCAGATTCTTCATGGGGAGAATTGCTCACCCATTCGAATACGGTTAACGCATCCAAAAGTTGTTTTGTTTCTTGAGGAGTGAGATCTAAATTCATAATTACCTGCTTTCCTTCCATAGAAACACTCTATGCGAAGAGAAGCAAATCAAAGAATCACAGTAGACCTATTTTCCTTATAGTTTTGGTACATTTGTTCCACTAACATACGAAAACTTGGGTCTTCCTTAAGGATTTCCAATTTTTCTTCCAAACTGAGAACAGAAAACTTAGGATGTAAAGCTTTGGTGACAGCAGGCTTCATACCCAATAAGTAAACATACGATTAGTAATTGTCAAACAATTTTTACTAAACGCATGTTACGTAATTATGTCGCGATACACTGCATTGATACGCCTCACCCCTTCTTCCATCTCCGCTTCCTTTAAAAAACTATAATTCATTCTAAAAAATGCCTTAGGTGAAGGTTCCAAACGAAATTCATTTCCAGGAACCATCACAACTTTTTTTTCCAAAATCTTTTCCATCATCTTTTTCTCGGAAACATTTGGATACTCCACCCATAAAAATAACCCACCAAGTGGATCTTGAAATATCAATTCAGGTAAATATTCATTTAACAAATGAATCAAATAATTTTTTTGATGTAAGTAGTAGGATTGGATCAATCGTAGGTGTTTTTGTATGTCCAGATTCAAAAGAAGGTGATACAATACAATTTGCGAAAATTGATTCGAATTGAGATCATTGCCTTGTTTTATAGCAGTAAAGATTTTTTGATACGGTTTTGGAACGGTTACCCATCCCAATCGAAATCCTGGTGAGATCATTTTAGAAAAACTTCCCAAAACAAAGGTTAGGTCCCCGTTTCTTCGAAACGAGGCGATAGAGGGATACAAGTTTCCCATAAAATCTAAATGCCGATAGGCTTCGTCTTCTAAAAGAATTACCCCATGTTCATCCAACAGCAAAGCAACTTCTTTTCGTTTGGCGATTGACCAAGTGCATGTGGATGGATTTTGATAACTTGGATTGGCATAAAAACAATGGACCATTTTCTCAGATAAAATTTGTCCAAGCGCATTTAGATTTGGGCCATCGACTTCCATAGGGAGTGAAATAAAATTTGGTCGATAAGGTGAAAAAGCCTGCAATGCACCCAAATACACTGGGTTTTCTAGTAAAACATTGGTTTTTTGGTCCATCAAAAGTTTTCCAAGAATATCTAAACCTTGTTGGGAGCCACTTGTGATGCAGATTGACCCAACATCCAATCCTTCATCACATATAAAATGTTCCAGTATCATTTCTCGTAAGGCTTTGTATCCTGCCGATTCCCCATATTGAAATGCAACATCTCGCATCGAACGAATGGTTTTTTCAGTCGCATTTTCCAATAAATCAGAAGGGAGTAAACTTGGATTTGGAAGCCCCCCAGCAAAAGATAAAAATTCTGAATCAGAGACAGTGATTTTTAATATTTCACGGATGGCAGAAGAACGTATACCACTTGTCCTTTCTGCAAAAAATAGATTTGCAAAATTTGTTTCCATGTCAATAAATTACCAAATATTATCAAATCTGTCCATATACAGATGAATATATCTATAGGTATACAGATGGAAAAAACAAAATATCAGAAACTTGCATCAGATTTAAAAATGGAAATTCAATCGGGTTTTTACTCTGAAAATGAAAAAATACCATCACTCCGAGAAATCCAAACTTTAAAATCATGTAGTTTGACAACTGCAAAAGAAGCGTATCGAATTTTAGAAGAAGAAGGTTATATTTATGTATTAAATAAATCTGGTTATTATGTTCATAAAAACATAGGTTCAGTGATTCTTGGACCACAAAACGAATATTTTGAAACCGTTGAAGCTGACGACCGTATCCAACAAATCATGAATACTGTTATGGATCCAAAACTCATTTCGTTTGGAGCTGCCATTCCAGCAGATCGGTATTTACCGATTTCAGAATTAGTTTCCGCATACAAAAAAGCTCTCCTTTATAAAGATACGTTCAGTTATGGCGACTTACAAGGAAATCCGCAACTTAGAGAGTGGTTGGCTAAACGTTCATCTATGAATGGATACCGAGTGAGTGCCAAACAAATCCAAATGACAACAGGTTGTACGGAAGCAATCACCTACTCCTTGTTTGCTGTCACAGAGCCAAGTGATACAGTAATTGTGCCATCCCCTATTTATGTAGGTTTATTTCAAATTCTCGAAACTTTGAAATTGAAAGTAGTGGAAATTCCTTATCGAACAAAGGAAGGAATCCATATAAATGAATTTGAGAAACTCATCAAACGTCACAAACCGAAAGTTTTTTTATTTTCTGCTAATTTTAATAATCCTAATGGAGTTTTATTTCCTGAGGAAAACAAAATTGGATTATCAAATATCTGTTTTCAATATGGAATCCATCTCATCGAAGATGACATTTATGGAGATTTATATCATTCAGGTACTAGACCAAAACCACTTGTCAGTTATTTCTCACAAAGTATGGATGGACCAAAATCTTTTTTGTGTTCTTCGTTTTCGAAAACTCTATCACCTGGGCTTCGTTTGGGATGGGTAGTATCCAAAACAGGTATCCATTCAATTTCCAAAATTGCAAGAGCCTTTAAAATTTCAGAAAACCATCCAACACAACTTTCTGTTCTTGAATATTTAAAACGTCAATCCTACGAAAAACATCTGAAAAGTTTACGCATTGAGTATAAAAAACTATGTGATGACTATAACATCTTACTTACAGAAGAAAGCGACGGAAACCTTCATATCACAAAACCAGATGGTGGATTCGTACTCTGGATAGAATCAAAGTTAGATGGTGAAAAAATTTTAATGGAAGCAAAAAAATTAGGAATGGCCATTGCACCTGGTTCTTTATTTGGTTTATCGAAACATTGGAAATATTTTTTTCGAATGAATGTTTCCGTTGGACTTTCTCCCAAAATTAGAGAGAAACTGATTCTCTTTGCAAAACGATTCCAAAAAAATGGAAATTCAAAAAGAACTTTTTAGTTGCTATGAAAAGAATCCTTTAACACCGTTAGGATATGTCAGAAACCACTCGCAAGTTTTTGGAAACTTCCCAAATCATTCCTTCGAAAGGTATGTCCTATACCATGTATGAAATCGAAGGCCAGGATACAATTTTACGAATGCTCACCTTCATTCCCGATAATGACGAAATTCATATTTACCCGAAACCACCGGTCAAAAAACTTTATAAACCTGAACTTTGTAAAAAGGTAGAAGAGAACGAATTTTTAGGACTTTGGACGATGGGAGAGGAACGAAAGGCAGGAAAATAGGTAACCTTGGCCCCGGACAGAATCGAACTGCCGACACGAGGATTTTCAGTCCTCTGCTCTACCGACTGAGCTACAGGGCCTCGGTTACGACCAAAGTATTTTTTCATAGCCCTCTGTCAACGAACCTTTGAATTTTTTGTAAGGACCCCAATGAAATCAAATCTGTTACACAAACGATTCTTCTTATTCACAATTTTCTCCATTTTAGGATGTGCCTCCCAACTTCACAAAACAGGCATTAACCTCGAAAGGTACCGTTCTGATTTAGAAACGAAGTCCATTGTGGTTGAAGATTTAGAGTGGAAGTATACTGAAAAAATGGGAAACGGTGAAACACTTCTCGTCGTACATGGATTTGGTGGTGACAAAGATCATTGGACTAGATTTTCAAGGCATCTACCAAAAAACATCCGAGTGATTGCCCCAGACTTACCTGGTTTTGGAGAATCCAGTAAACCAGAAGGATTCGACTATACCCAAGAAGCCCAATCCATCCGTTTACAAAAATTTACAGAATCTTTGGGACTAAAGGAATTCCATCTTGCGGGGAATTCCATGGGAGGTGGAATTGCGGGGATCTTTGCAGCAAAATTTCCCAAACAAGTAAAGTCTCTTATCCTTTTTGACAATGCTGGGATCAAAAGCCCAGTCCCTAGCGAAATGCAAACCATCGTACTCTCGGGAAAAGAAAGTCCACTCCTAGTCAAAGACGAAGAAGATTTTGATCGTTTACTTCGTTTCACGTTTGTAAATCCACCTTACCTCCCTGGATTTTTAAAAACATACTTTGCTGAGAAATCTGTCGCCAATAGGAATTGGAATGCACAAATTTTAGATCAAATCAGAAAAGAAGGGTACTTTTTGGAATCCCAATTGTCGAAAATCCAGTCTCCTTGTCTTACCATTTGGGGCAAAGAAGACAAAGTGATCCATTATTCCGTGATGGAAGTTTTGCAAAAGAAACTAAAAACCAAATTAGAAACAGTTCTCTTAGAAAATATGGGCCATGCGCCCATGATCGAAGATCCGAAATTGTCCGCCAAACTGGTACAAGACTGGATATTAAATGGAACTGTGAAGTGAAGGAAAGATAAAAAAACTTTAGTCATTTTTTTCTAAAATGAGATAAAAAAATACTTGTACTTTCATGGGTTTTTTATGTTATAAACCCGTGGCACTCGCTCCTAACAAAACTCTGATTGGCATCACTGGTTCCATTGGATCAGGGAAATCCACTGCACTTTCCATCTTCGGAGAATTAGGTGCTGTGACGATTAGCTCTGATGCAATTGCTCGTACCTTCACAGAGCCAAATAGTCCCGTCAAAGGAGATTTAGTAAACCTTTTTGGGACAAAGATCCTTGCAAACGATGGAACCATCCTCCGTTCGAAGATCGCAGAAATTGCTTTTAGTGACGAAACAAAACTTAAGGCATTAAACGACCTCCTCCACCCTCTCGTGAGACAGGCATTCCTCTCATTTTTCGAATCACAAAACCCAAACAGCATCGTTGCTTGGGAAGTTCCTTTGTTATTTGAAACCGATGCCCATACCATTTGTGATTTCACAGTCACAATTTACCTTCCCAAAGAACAAAACTGGGAACGTGTCAAGGCAAGAGGAGGAATGGAATTGGCTGATTTCGAAAGAAGGACTGCAGCCCAAATGGATATAGAGAAAAAAAAGTTCCTCTCCGATTTTGTCGTAACGAACGATACTGATAGAGAAGGGTTAAAAGAACAAATCGTTATCATTTATAAGGAAATTCAAAAAAGGATTCAAATATGAAAGAAAGAGTATTTTACGTAATCAATTTAGACAAACAAAGGATTGGAGTTTTATCACTCTTTCTTTTTGCATTATTCTTTTCCATTTTCTTTTTGGGAGTTTCGGTTGGGAAAGGAAAGTCAGAGGAAACACAAAATCGTGTCAATCCAACCTTAGCTTCTCCCGAAACAGAAGGCAGACTCCCAAGTCCAACAGCTGATGTTGCAACCAAAACGGCAGAAGAAGTACCTGGCCAATCCAACCCAAGTGGATCCCAAGTTGCTTCTTCACTGGTCCAAGGGACAAAACCAAAGGATTCAATTTCTTCCCAAGAAATCCCAATGGCCGATATCGGTAACCATCCCTACTATAATGAAACTTCTACTGCCAAAGATGAAGAAGAAGAAAGAAAACAACAAGTTGTGGACTTAACAAAATCGAAAGAACATAGAACAACCTATGTTCCAAAAGAAGAAAAGTTAAAAAACATAACCAAAACACAAAGACAAGGGAAACAGAAAACCACTGCTCCTTCTATTTCAAAATCAGTACATACAACTGAAGGAAAACAATTTACGATCCAATTAGCCGCCTTTACCAATCGCAAATCTGCCGAAACATTTTTGTCGCAGTTGCAATCCGATAACCCAGGCAAATTAGGAACAAAGGCTTTCATTATGGTAAAAAATGGATTCTTTGTGGTCCAACTTGGTAAAACTAAAGACAAAGACTCTCTTCAAAAATTGTTATCAAAAACGGTAATGCCTAAAGAAATCAAAGCCAAAGCAATGATCATCCAATACCAACCATTGTCCTAAACATAAAAATCGTCTATCCTTGGCAACTTGGCTTTCCTTTCTGAAAGGAGAGCCTTTTTTCTTGTTTAACTTAGGAATTTCAGTTTGTTTAATGAGTAATATGGAAGAATCGGTTATCCCCCACCATAGCCTCACGTACGGTACAAGCCGTTTAGCGCCAGCAATCAGTTTAGTTGACAGAGCCAAAGAAATTGAATTGGCGGAAGAGTCTGTAAAACTCCATGTGCATGGAAAATTAGAAGTCATCGCAAAACAAATTCGTGCTTTAAAAGAAGAAGCAGAACTCATTTTACAACAAGCTGAAAAAGATATAGAACTCCACAAAGCCAAATGCCAATTCGAAAAAAAGGCAGGGCAAACCATCTATCTATATGCAAAGGATAGTGGTGAATATTTTTCACTCCTCTCACCAAAAGAATGGGGAGGCAATCCACCACATCCATTCAAAGGGGCTTATACGATGAATCCGGATCGAAGTTTTACGGAAATTCCATTTGAAATGAAGGATTCAAATTCCCATTGATTTCAAATTTGAAATTAAAATTGAAGTATATGATTCGTTTGGTCGCTGCGATCACAAGTGGTGCATACTTTCAATACGGTTTGGTGAAACAAACTCTTTTCAAAACCCAGGATACATGTAAAACCTCACTTTCCCTTCCTATTTTACCTTCTCCCTTAAAAACTGGCAAAATGCAAAATTTAAAGATTGCGATCGAAAAGATCAATGAACAAGTGTTACTCCCTGGAAAGATTTTTTCTTTTTGGACGGAAATAGGAAATCCAACAGTAAAAAAAGGTTATACGGAAGGGAGAGTGATCCGGAATGGTGTTGTGGCAAGTGAAATCGCCGGTGGGCTTTGCCAACTTTCGGGTATCATATATTATCTTTCATTGGAACTAGGATTAGAAATTTTAGAAAGGTTTCCTCACACACGTGATTTGTATACGGAGGAAACTCGTTTCACTCCACTTGGTACAGATGCATCCGTTGTTTTTCCTTCGAAAGACTTACGAATCCGAAACAATTTATCCTTCCCTTTACAATTTTCATTTGAGTTAACAGACGATATGCTCACATTTCAAATCCTAAGTCCAAAACCTTTGCAAAGGCACAAATTACATTTCCAAAAGGAAATAAAAAATGGATATTCGAAAGTATCCGTATACTTAGAATCGGACGTACATGGTGAGCTCAAACTTTGTTCTTCCGATGAATACCAATTCTAAAAAATCCATCACACTCATTTTATTTTTTATTTTTATCGTTGGTATACAACTCAGTGTTCAAATGAGCTCTCGATTTGCATTTGGAGCAGATGGGTATTATTATGCGGCGCAAGTAAATTCTTACATAACGAAAGGTAGGTTTTTTAGTCCAGATTCCTCACCCATTTTGTATGGACTCGTAGCCTTTTCTAAGTTTGGATCCGATATTGTACTCACAAATAAAATCTTTGTTTCTATCTTAGTGGGTTCCTTGTTTCTTGTGGCAACAAGGTTGGCATACCATTTGACCAATCAATTTGTTTTATCTATTTGTTTTGGTGTCCTTTTCGTTTCTTCTTCGTATATCCCACACTTTAGTTTTAATTTTATTAAAAATTTGGGAGGTTTATTCTTTTTTATATTATTTCTTACCGAATTGTTTACGTTTGATCCTTTGGATACAAAAAGGAAGTGGAAACAGTACCTCAGAATTTTTGTCTTCTTTGTTTTGGTTTTTTTTAGTCATAAAATCACGGCGGGAATCGCCATCTGCTTTTTGATTCCGTGGATTCTGAAACAAATCCATTGGAATCAATATTTGAGTTTTTTCTTAGCTTTTGGGACTCTAGTTACGATCATTGGTTTCAGTTTCTTATTTCCCAATACCTTACACTGGAATGATCTAAAAGTTGTGATCGGAGAAAATTTAGAATTTCAATTCCTATCTCCATTTTACCAATACTCCAAACTGTATCCAGAATTTCTAATAGAACAATTCTTATTTTTCCTTTCACCCATTTGTTATTTAATCAATCGAAACGATTTAAATCAAAAACAAAAAACTTTTTATGATCAGATGTTGGTTCTTTATATCTTTTTATCCCTTCCGATTTTTTCTTATACTGCTTTTAGTTTTCCCTTTCGCATTTTCCTATTAATTTTTATCCCAGGATGTTTCCTTTACCTTCCTTTTGTCTCTAAAATACAATCCCAATGGAAGTTAAGTTTCCTCTGTTTGTTGTTATTTCCATATCAAATTTATACAATGGTGCGGGGGAAAGAATTCAATAACCAAGACTACAAACTCTATTCCATAATCCTTCCCCTTTTCCAATTTCCAAAAAATACACTGATCATTGTCCACCAAGGTTTTGATTATTTTATTTGTTTCAACAAAGCTGGTGATGCATTTCACTTTTTACCAGAAGAGAAACATAAAGATAGACCAATTTATCGAATTGCATATGGAGTTTCCGCAACTGAATACAATTTGTATTTGCCGAAAGAAAGAAAAATCCAATATTTACCTGGTTTTTATTCTGTATTAGAAGAGAAAACATGGCAGGAATTTTTACAAAACCTGCCAGATGATTCGAAGGACCGAATCTTAGATTGGAGAAATCCGAATAAACACCGCACAGAGACGATGTTACGGAATGAAACATTTAAGGCGAAGAATAACTCGATTTAGTATACGCATAACTTGTCTTACACGCTTCTTCTAATTCCTGCTTTTTATCCATTAACAAAAGTTTGTCATTACAAACAAAGAAAAATAAATCCCTTTTTCCTTCGACAGGAAATGTGCTTAGAGAAGTCAGATGTTCGTCGGAATTTGAATATCCAAAATATGCACTGTAATAAGCAGTTCTTTCTTCATCTGTTTGTGGGTAGAGGATGAAAACTGAAGGACGTACCAAACGAACTTTTGTGTCGAGTACCAAATGATCGGAAAACACATCGTATTTTCCTTCTAATTTTTCTGTGATCCCTGTATACTGATCATAGGCACGGAAAACAAAACTTTCTCCATCAAAGCTAAACGTATTGCTACAGTCCAATCGTTCGGGTAATGTACAATACACAAAATCACCTTGTAAAGCTGCAATCATTGCATCCCTTGATTCTACTTTGTTAATGGATAAATAACCACCAAACACCCAACCTGTTACGGTTGGAGATTGTATGCGAAACCAATAATTAGAAATTCCATCGATTTCCATTTCTTTTTCGGATCGTTCTAAAACTTTGACCACATCTCCTAGTTTTACCTTTCCCACTTTTTCTCCATCAAGGTTTGGAGATTTTCGCGCGTTTAGCACAGTTGCTGAAATGTAAACAGATTGACCAACTTCGATGACAGGAGTTTTTTTACAGCCCAAGAAAAACAGAAAAACAAAAGAGATTAGGAATAATTGTTTCATGGAAGGAAGAATGTGAACTTTAAGAATTTTTGGCAAGACAAATTAACAGAAAACTGCCAGAAAATACCACCTAATTTTACATAGGTGGTGCTTTCATCTCGAAATTCTATTTTGTAAACAATGAAGCTAGGGAAGAAAGTTGGGATGTAATGTCTCCACCTGGTTCTTTTCCATCTGGTGAAAGTTTATCAATGACAATAGGCAATAAATTTCCGACGAGACCTGCCGTAGCATTTGTATCAAGACCAACTTTACTGGCAAGTTCCTTTACCGAGTCATTTCCTAATACTTTTAATACATCATCTGCACCGATGTTTACATTTTCCCCAGTGCCCACCCAAGAAGAAGCGGCTTCGGCAAAACCTTTTTCCTTAAATTTTGCAACAATTCCTGAAACCCCACCATTTTCTTCGATGATCTTTTGGATCCCGGAAACCACTTGTGGATTGTTTTGGACTAGCTCTACTGCCTGAGCTGCGACGGCCTTTAAACTTTCAAAAAAACTCATGGCAGTTATTTTGCCTGGAGTGAAAGGAAAAGGAAAGGTATTTTTTGCTTTTTTTCTTTAAATTTTAATTTCAAAAAAGCAATATTTCATTGCCTTTCTCATCTCCAAATCAAAACACCAACTCATTGTTAGTTGCAAAAATCAAGAAGAATCATCTACTGGGAAACTATTTAATTCATTTTTCATTGACTCTCATGATATTGTCATGATTTGCTCATTGTTGGACCAATCCCCTCACTCACCTTCCTCTCGAATGTATGATGCAATTGAATAACTTTCTTTGTCCCGAAGGTAACTTACTCAATCAATATTCACCAGGCATTTATTTACTCCTTTTACAAGATTCATGGGTTACCAAATCCAATGTAACAAACCATTCCATTATGGAAACTGGTTTTGTAGTTGGAACAGATCCATCTGATATGAGTTATGTGAACTTTGGATTTGATTCTGATTTACCTTTTCAAGTTCCCGTTATCAACGGCAGTTGGCGCGCCCCTCTACAGGCAAAAGCTGTAATCCTCGTACGGAAAGGAACCAACTTGGTTCCTATTTCAGTTTTGGAGACATTCAATGGAGAGGATTTCAATCAATCCATTTTACTTCGATGAATGAAGCCCAATGCGATTTCCTTCTGGATCAACAAACAAAGCAAAATATCCCATATCAGGGCTAATTTCTGTTTTTTCTAATACAACCTTCCCACCATTTTTCTCCACCAAACTAAGGATTGGTTGTAAATCCTCACCTGCACTGAAGTAAATTAAAACGCCCTCTCGGTTTGGTTTGTATCCCGTACCTTTTGTCAAAACGATGCTTACTGATTTACCATCGGATGGAAACACTCCAAGTTCGGTTTCCCCCATTCGCATTCGCTCTATTTTTACTTGGAAGGTTTTCTCATAAAACAAAATCGATTTTTCGACTTGCGTCATCGGAATCTCAACGATCGATATGGTTGGGTTCATGGGGTTGCCCTCTCCTACTGAATTCAATGTTAGGTTAGTCAATTTCTCCTCTTCTTTATCTTTGCAGACTACGACCAAAGACAAAACAAGTAATGGAATGATATAAAAAATTCGTTTTAAACGAATTTGACTAAGAAACCTTTTCATAAATCACTCCTTTCATTGGTAACAATCATAAATCATTTTGACCTACTTGCATTGTAAAAATTCGACAAATCACTTTTTTTGATAAAATAAAGTTGATAACTGAAATCGTTTGTCCTGCCAAAATTGTTTTGGATTCAGTCCGGTAAGACTACGGAAATCTTTGATGAAATGAGATTGGTCATAATAATTAGAATCGTATGCAATTTGTGTAAGTGAGTTAGGCTCATCCTCCAACATCAATTTTAATGCCGTTTGCAAGCGAATCACTTTTCCCAAAGTTTTGGGAGAAACACCAACTCGTTTTAAAAACTTACGTTCCAAGTCTCGGATTTTCGCAGGATCGTGATCCAAAAAAGATACAATTGAAGTGGAACCACGTGTTTCTGTCAAACTCTCTATCACCAAATGAACCACTCGTTCCAAATTGGACTTTTGCTTTAAAACTGAAAACAAAAAGGATTCGATACATTGAATCCTATCTTCAGTTGATTTGGAGTTTTTTAGGTCCTTCAAAATGTTTGCCACTTTCTCTTCACCAAATAAAATTCTCAAATCGGTTTCCCGATCAGACAATTCGAACATTGGTACATTGTGTATCATGGAAAATCCATATGGATAAAATCGTACAGCGATAGTATTTACATAACCTTCCGGTTCAATTGTATATGGTTTTGTAATTTGCCCAATGACCATTGCATCTGGTTGCATTACAAATTCAGTTTCACTCACATATCGTTTGATTCCATCTCCTAACAAAAATGCCATCTCCATACAACCATCGGGCACAATTTGTTGTTTTTCCTTGCTTTCTGATGATTCCACTTCCAATGTCCAATAACACTGAATCATAGAACTCAAATCTTGATGAGGTGGATAGGTTTGGTATTTCATCGTTTAAGGTAATTCACGGACGATCACATGATCTCTGTAATCCGAATTTGCATTTTCTGGAAATCGGATTTCTTTTTCACCGCGGATCACTCCCTCACCTCCAAAAAAAAGATGCTTATCTTAAAACATAAAAATAGGTCCAAACAAATAGACTTGAACTGATTCAATTGATCTCCTCTTCTTTAAATTTCACAAATTTTTCTCTCATCTCGTATACATAAAATAAATGCTGATTTCGAGGTGTGGTGACAGTAAATCGATTGAGACCTTGATTTTCTATTGTTTGATCAAAACTTAAAAGAGTCCTTACACAAAAAAGTTGGTCAAAGCCAGTTGTAATCAGAATCTTTTCATTTGGATAGGTTAATCTTTCGTAAAAAGGAAATCGTTTCCGAAATAGTTTGCCTTTTTTGCTATATGAATAGGGATAAAGGAATACTAATGTATCGACGGAATCCCTTCCATTCAATTGAAACTGATACTGACTCAAATCACTCTCAATATTGATCTGTTTCGTTTTGTCATAACAATATTCAAATAAGATGTGCAAATGTGAGTCATGATTGTTTTTGGAATGAAACATCTCCTGGGGTTGGAAAACAGTGTTGTTAGGATCCTCCAATACTTTCGGCAATTCTGATTTGTCGATATAAAATGCTGTATGGGAATAAGCCCATAATCCATAAAAGGACGCTTCTTCCATTCTAACATCTGTTTGTTTGGTGAGCCTGGTTTCGGATGTGATCCCTGGGGAAACCAATGTCAAATAGTAAGGTGAGGTACAGGTAAATATACTAAGTCCCAAAACCAATGGAAACCATCGCATTCCAACACCATTTAGAAACCTTGGAAATTGACTCACATCATCCCACACGAATAAACGACTCCACTCCACTGGTTGTTACTGTTGTAGTGCCTGATAGATCGCATAATTTCCTATTGGAATCACCTTACAAAAGAATGTCGAAACATTTTTATGAACTAAGGTATCAATTTTTATTGATCAAGAAATGGGGCGCCTCGAATTCGTTAGATGATGTTGATAGAATTGATATACGAACGCGCTTTTCGCTCCAATCTTTCCTTTCGGAAAGGATTTCCGCTACAATCGCTGGCGCGGGGTGGGATTTGTTCCCTTGGTTACGAAAAAAAATAAACTTCAATTCCTTTTCATTTGATTTCTCCATTCGATTTCCCAGAGGTATGAGTTTGTAAATACCCATTGAATGCATCTACTGCGTGAAACAAAAAAACATCAGGACGAATAGGATCATTTTTTCTTCTTTCAATTTCCACATTCGCTTTACCATTCTCTTTCACCCAACTTTGAATTTCGCCAATCGGAAATTGAGAATTCTTGTTTTCTGCTTCCTCCACGAAAGGAAAATGATTGAGATCATAATTTTCTTTCTTAAAAAAAAGATTACCTCCGTCAAATTCAGAGGTGAATTGGATGTCTGGAATGATTCCTTTTTCTTGAAAGGACTTTTTAGAAGGTAAAAAGTAGAGTGAATCCAGAATTTCCATTCCATAATTTTCATTATTTGAAAAGTGAAATGTTGAAACCAAAGCAGCATTTCCAGAAGTTCTTTCTCCAATTACAATGGCTCGTTTGTGAAATTGTAAACTACCTGCAATCACCTCACCGCCAGAAGATGTATAACGATCCACTAAAATGGCAACTGGCAATTCTATAGGTTCATTCGCTTTCGCATATCTTTCGGTAACCTCTCCTTTTCCATTCTGAATACTGAACAATAAACCCTTTTTCATAAATAAATTTATCGTTTCCGCAATCGAATCCATTGTACCACCACGAAGATAACGGAAATCTAAAAGTAAACCTTTTAGTTTTTTATTTTGATCCTTCGCTAGTTTGCTAAGCCGTACATACTCAGAATTTATTTCTTTTGCAACCGAGATATTTTGATCATCCCATCTAAATACTCGAATCAAAGCAAGATCGGGATCAAAACGAATGAATTCACCTTTTACTGTATCAAACGAAAGGATTTCTCGTTTTACAAGTATCGGTATGCTTTTACGATTCCGTCCCCTTTTGATCTCAAATTGAACTATTGATCCAGGTTTCCCTTTTTGATGTCGTATTACTTCCTCGAATTCCATATCACGAACATCAATATCGTTGATCTTTACTATAATATCACCACTTAATAATCCAGCCTTCATTGCCGGACTTGCTTCCAGAGGATTCTCTACGATCACTTCCTGATTTGGACCTAACCTTAAAATCATTCCGACACCTGCAATTTGATGTTCATTTACTTCAATTTGGACTTCGAACTTCCTCTTTTTATATATTTTAGAATTACCGTCTAATGAATACATAAAACCCATAGCTGCCGTAAAATGCAAATCTGACATTGTAATTTCTTTACTTTGCTGCAAGATATACCAATCTAAATTCTCTTCAATGAATGACAAAACACGTTTATAATCTTCTAAATTGAATTTACCATTCCAAAGAGCATCCATCACTTCCCTTCTTTTCTTCGAATACCAATTCTTTATTTCCAAATATTGATTCCGATCGGTCGTATTCTGTAAATTTTTGTCAAATAATACGATCACGAAAGGATCATTTGGTAAAAGCTTGTAGACTTTCTTAATTTTCAAAAATTCTATTTGATGGCTATCAAAATATGTTTCTGGCATAAGAAACAATTTATTGTCTAAAAATTGACATGCAAAAAAAGCTGAATAAACGTAACCGTTGGATTCATTAAATTGATTACGATATAAGTAGGATTGTTTTACATTGTTTACCAATTCCAAATAATCGGAAAATGAGAAAAGATCCTTTTTTACATTAAAAATATTTGTTTCAGAATCCAATGACAAGGATAAACAAATGAAAAGAATCATTATCCGTAGAGGTTTCCACTTCATTAGCCATATGTTTTGTCAGTTTTCTAGATCGTCGATCAAATACAAAAACTGGATGAACAAGTTCAAACTTTTTTATTTCTACGGCCGAACAAGAAATTGAACGAAACCCTTTTTTATGCATTCCTAATTTGAAACCCAGAGAGTTATTTTATGATTGCGAAGACTCTCAGACAAATAAGAATCTTTCTTTCTCTTAGGCCTTCCAAAACAGTCAATTTTACTTTTTTCGTTACTCGTCACTTTGTCCGTTTGACGACTTCGTTACGGTTGGTGTATGGCGATTGGGTTTTAACTGGAAAAAATCAATGTTCCAATGGTTCAGAGAGGTGTTGGCATTTTTTTAAGAAAGAATGGTAAACTAGACTTACTTTGATTTCTCGAGATCATCCAAGCTAAATTGTCAATTGACCCTGCTGTCGGACTTGCCTCTTTCGCTGCAAACACTTCCTGTGTTTGCCCGCTCGAGGCACGGCGTCGATCGACATTTGCTTTCCAGGCATGTTTGTCCGAAAGGATTATTCCCTTGGCGTTTTGTTTTATTGGAATTATTTCCAAGGATTTTATATTTAACTAGGATTAGTTTATTGGCTTACGATAGGACTCTTTTGTGAAATCAGTTCTGCTTCGGGACTTGTCTCTTTCGCTGCAAACACTTCGTGTGTTTGCTACGCTTCGAGGCACGGCGTCGCTCGACGTTTGCCTTCCTGGCATGTTTGTCCGAAAGGATTATTCCCTTGGCGTTTTGTTTTATTGGAATTATTTCCAAGGATTTTATATTTAACTAGGATTAGTTTATTGGCTTACGATAGGACTCTTTTGTGAAATCAGTTCTGCTTCGGGACTTGACCTCTTTCGCTGCAAACACTTCCTGTGTTTGCCCGCTTCGAGGCACGGCGTCGCTCGACGTTTGCCTTCCTGGCAAACTTGCAGAAACTATGACTCCCTATGGGGTCACTTTGATTGATTTTTTATTAAATAATTATTAACTAGAGTTAGTTTTATTTCTCGTGATCAACCAAGCTCTATTGACAAACGGTTCTGCTTCGGGACTTGACCTCTCCGCTGCAAACACTTCGTGTGTTTGCTACGCTTCGAGGCACGGTTCCCTTCGTCGCATGCCATCCAGGCATGCTCGTCCGAATTGATTGCTCCCTATGGGTCGCAACCATTTCGGCTCAGGGAACTGTTCAAGCCCCTCCGGGTTTGGTGCTCCATTTGAATGTTTGGGATGAGTAAGAAAGTTTTGTTTTGCGGGCGGAGGGACTTGAACCCCCACGCCTCACGGCGCCAGAACCTAAATCTGGTGCGTCTGCCAATTTCGCCACGCCCGCATTGTGGTTGTATAAGCAGGTTTTTGTACTAGGGAATTCTGTCTAGTGAGATTTTATGATTCACTTGCCATTGTTTTGGAATTTTATATGAATGTCAGATACCAATAGGATAAGTCCGATGAACATACTGGAATTCATGCAAAACATCTCCACACAAGTGTACCTTAGGGGAGATGTGATTTTTAAAGAAGGTGATTCTCATGATGGAAGTATGTACTGTATCATGAGTGGAATGTTTGCTGTCACCAAACGGATGCCAGACGGTACTCAAGAAGTGATCAAAGGGTTAGGACCTGGAGAATTTTTTGGTGAACTTTCCCTCATCACAAGAAGGCCACGTGCCATGACCATCAGTGTTGTGTCTGCCAATGCTCGAGTTGGTATTTTAAGGCATGACCAATTTGAAAAATTAGCTCGTATCAATACCCATTTTTTATTCCAACTCACCAAAAGTACGGTGGAAAAACTCCATAGAGCAGAAGCAAGGTTAGCCGAACTCGACAAAATGATCGAAGAAATCCAGAAGGAAGAAACCAAATGAATGTAGAACACCTTAAAAAATACATTACGGAAGTTCGCATCGACCATTTTGCCCAAGGGACCAAGGTATTCTCCGAAGGAGAAGAGTGTAATGGGAAAATGTACTTTGTTTTTTCAGGAAACTTACAAGTCTTCAAACGAAAAGCTACGGGGGAAGACCAATATGTAAGGGATATCAAACCAGGCGAATTTTTTGGAGAAATGGCATTAGTTTTCCCTTCTCCGAGGGCAGCCACCGTCATTGCCAATTCAGAAGATACAAAAGTGGGGATCATCACCAAAGATATTTTTTTAGGAATGGGGAAAGAAAGCCCTGGCTTTTTATCTGCAATTTTGCATAGCATCATAAACCGCCTAACAGCCGTAGAAGATCAAATTTCGGAAAAACAAAAACTATTGCATATTCTAATCAATGAGATCCACGAAAAATCAGGTGACTCATCCAACACAGAATCTGTCACAAAGAGTGAGGAGAACACACAAGGTACAGGCAACCAAGAATCAGATCCGGAATCAGAAAAAGAACCGAGTTCCCAGGTTTAACTTTAGAACTTTCAAAAATAAGTTGACTAAAGGCCAAAAAAGCAGTTTGATTTTCGGGTGACTTTTCGGTTCTTCAACTACCCTATTCCAGTCTTACTCGTAACACTTGGTTTTTTAGCCGTACCATTTGTTGTCTTCTTTGCCATTGCTTCTCTTTATGATTTGGATTTCAACCATGTTGGGATGATCCTCACTCGGATCCAACCATGGCAGTATGTTTTTTCCTTCCTCAGTGCCATCATTGCCTATAGCCTAATCACCAAAAGGAAGTTTGGTTATTATCTCTTTTTATGTTTCACATTTCTCATCCTCACCTATAATATCTGGATGGTGTTTTCAGTATCCCTCGGCAAAAAATTTTTCCTCGCAGGGATTCGGATCAAAACCACAGACATCGTTTGGAATATGGCGATCACAACGGTTTTACTTGGAATTGCATTTTACTTTTTAAGACGAGAGATTGCAGCTCCCTACTTGAGTCCTACACGCAGAGGTTGGCGTACAAAATACAGGGAAACACACCCCATTCCCTTCCATTGGACCAATGCCGATGGGGAACGAGAAGGAGATGGTCTCACCATCAATATATCGAAGAATGGAGTCTTACTCCCACTCACCAAACACCATTTTTTAAAACCTGGTGACCCTATCAATTTGCTCCTAAAATTAGAAAAAGAGAACAGGGAACCTGTAGCCATATCCGTGCAAGGAAAAGTGGTTCGCATTGACAAGGAACCCGATGGAACAGAAATTGCGGGAGTCCAGTTATTATTCCTCCTCGCACAAAAAGAAGAAAAACAAATTTACGAATCCTTTTTGCACCGAGTGTTTGCTCCTAGGTATCCTGTATCCAATCCAGTTCAGTTTTTAAAGTCGGACAACAAAACAAATGTTGGTACCCTTCTGAATGTATCTTTGGAAGGTCTTTACATCGAATCAGAAACAGTACTTAGTTCTGGTGAGTATTGTCGGGTGAAAATCCAAACTCGATCTGGTGAAATTTCCGTAGCAGGTGTGGTTAGGTGGTCAAATCCACAAGGCAAATATGGAAAACCAATCGGATTTGGAATCCAAATTGATTCCATCGAAAACAAAAACCTATTCCGTGTTTGGATTTGGAAACAAAGGTTTAAACTATTCCACGGTAGATAAAATAGAAATTTAGCCTGCAGTGTAAACTGATTCGGCAAGGACAATATCCCCTGGACTTGTCACCTTGATATTTTGGAAATCAGTTTCCACTATCCCTACTTGGCGTTCCCCCATCCACGTGCAGAGGTCTGTAGGATGGAGTTTTGGACTTTCTGGAAGAGGTTCTAATAAAAGTTCACCTAACATAAATCCTGCTACTGCCTGTGGGGTTTTCACTGCATACACTTCTTCACGACGCAATGGTTCTTTTGTATAGTTTTGGTGTTGTTTCACACGCACAAGACTTTCTGTCACAGGAGAAACAATGGTTGCAGCTCCAAAGATTTTCGTTTGTTCGACAAGTTGGTAGAGTTCGTTTTGTTTGAAATTGGGTCTTGCCACATCATGGATGAAAAAAATATCTTTTTCATCATACGAAACGGCTCCAATTCCCTTCAACGCGGAAAGGTGGCGTGTCTCCCCTCCTTCCACAATGCGATCGTTGGGATCCAATAAATCGGCTAATTCTTTTTCAGTATCCAAAATCCAATCGGGATGAGACACCACAACAATGGATTTTAAAAGTCCAAACCTTTGGAATCGTTTGACGGAATGCCGAAGGAGAGACTCTCCACGTAACTTTAAAAATTGTTTGGGAACCTCAAGTCCCATCCTACTCCCCGTTCCACCGGCAAGTAGGACTGCATATAGATTGTTCATTCCACCACTAAAATTTCATTGCGGAAGATTTCTAACACAGGTTCTTTTTTACGGATGAGTTTTGGGGTTCCATCTTTACGGAGTAATACCTCTGCTGTTTCTGGAAAACTATTGTAGTTCTTTGTGGACATACTAGAACAATACGCTCCGACAGCTTCCATCACCACATGGTCTCCGATTTCTGCTTCTCCCATAAGCCTTGTGATGGGTTCTCCCCCTTCTTTTTGGGTGAATACATCCCCAGACTCACAACAATGTCCGACAACCACATATTCTTTGTTAGATGAAGGTGATCCACCATCTTTTTTCACAGTGACAAGGGGATGGCGTGCACCGTAAAGAGAAGGTCTTGTATTCGAATCCATCCCTGTATCTAATTTCAAAAATTGGAATCCATTTTTACCTGTGTCTACTTTATCATCTACTGTGGTGAGAAGAGCCCCACACAATGCGATGAGGTAAGTACCAGGTTCGATCTCTAAAATCAATTTTCTTCCGTGTTTTTCAGCAAATTCTTCAAATTGGATTTTGACTGGTGCACCAATCGTTTGTAAGTTGGTCGATTTTTCATCTTCCATACGACCCACTTTATAACCACCACCAAGGCTCACAACCGTGACCGTTGGGAAACTTTCTGCATACTCCAGAGTGTATTTTGCAACAGCCTTCCACACTTCAGGGTCACTGCCCGAGCCAATGTGTGTGTGGACTTTTTCCACAACGAGGTTGTATTTGTTTACAATTGCTTTCACTTCATCCAGTTTTTCATGCCAAATCCCAAAAGAAGATGTCACACCACCTACGTCGGTTTTTTTCGTATGGCCTGAGCCAAGGCCTGGGTTAAACCGAATGGATACCGATTTTCCAGGGAATGATTGTCCAAAGAGTTCCAATTGCCTGAGAGAACAGGCATTGAACTTCACACCCTTTCCAATGAGTTCTACAAATGCCTTTGGAAACTCTTGTGAAGTGAGCATAATGGATTCGGGAGAAAATCCAAAATGTAAGGCCCGAACCACTTCGTGTTCCGACGAAGCATCGATGAGGATGCCCTTTCTTTTCATGATTTGTAAGATATTGGAATTGGGATTTGCTTTCATGGCATAACGGACTTGTAACCCAAATGCATTGGGAAATGCCAAAGTCTCGTCACATTTTTGTTCAATTTCTTTCTCAGAATAGACAAAGAGAGGGGTTCCGAATTCTTTTGCCAAAGTTCGCACTTGGTCTTCTTTCAAAAACTTTAGTTTTTCGATTGATGTCATAGGATTTAAGATAAACCTTTCAATAGGTTCCAATCCATAAAGTCAAAAAAGTAGAAAATGGCAGGAAAGATTACACATATTGAAGCACTCTCCCAAGTGAAAAAACACTTGGAACACGGCAATGCCACCCAAAGGAAAATTGCTAACTTACTTTCAAGGCCTGATGTTGCCTCCTATGCCAACTTAGGCGCTGTTGCTCCTGATATCTTTTATTTTTACCATGTACTGCAACCCAAACGAACCAAAAAGGCTGCCTTTTTTGGAGACCTTGCCCACCACCATAAAGTGGCGGAACTCATCTTAAGTTTTCTCGACCAAGTGTATGATACGGAAATGGGTCTTTACCGTGACCGTTTCCTTGCCTTTACACTGGGTTATATTTGCCACTGCGTTGTGGATATCCAAACCCACCCCTATATCTTTTATATCTCGGGTGACTATTACAACGACGACAAAAAGATATCTTACCAAGCCCAAGTGAACCATATGAAGGTGGAGTTTGGATTGGATACCCTTCTCATCAACCACCGCTGGGGCATGAGTGCCAGAGAATACGATTTCCCACAATACATCGACATTCGGCATAGAACCGTAGGCATTAAAAACAAAATGGACCCTGTGTTATGGAATTTTTGGCTGCAGTCATTGAAGGAAACCTTTTCCAAAGAATTTCATTCCAACTACATTGGTTCCGAGAAAAAAATCATCCCAGGGGATATCTTAAATGAATCCTATCTTGGGTTTTACCGCTTCACTTCAACTTTGGATTCAAGGAGTGCATTCATGCGTGGACTTGTGAGTGTTGTTGATACACTCACCTTCCACCGTTACAATGCGAGTGTGCTCATGTTACCGACACTTGAAGCCATCAATCCCAAAATCATGAACGATGAAAAAAGAGAATGGTTTTACCCAGCAGACCCAAATCGTAAATTTAACGATTCCTTCATCGAACTCCTAAACCAAGCAAGCCAAGCTTGCAAAGAAATTTTAACGAGAGCTTACGAATATAGTTTTTCACCAGAGAGCCGATCCAAGATTCTGGATTCACTTGGTGGGTATAATTTGGACACGGGCCTTCGTTACCACGGCATCGACCACATGAAGGAATTTTCCCCACTTGTTTAGTGGGAAATTGAAAAAGGGAAATGTATGAAACAAGAACCCGTTGGGCTCTTTGAAAAGTATTTTATCATTTGGTTTCGCATTGTTACAGAACGAATCTGGACAGGAGATAAAAAATTCCGAAACACCATCGTCGCCATTCTTTTGTTTGGGATTTTGAATGTTTTTTTACTCACAGGATCGGTTAAAGATTTTTTTCGATTGGGGGAAGCGGCTGTTTACGATATCCCTTCCACATTGTACGGATTAAACGACAAAGGAGAATATGAACCCATCGCCGAATATTATAAATTTTCTCGAATCCCTGTAAAATTAGAACAACTAAAACCAGAAGATACCAATTATTCCACGGACAACCGTCACAAAGTCATCCAATGTTTTTTATCCACTGAGGATAATTCATTTTATTCACATAATGGAATTGATCTCAAAGGGATTGCACGTGCCTTTGTTGTGAACCTGATGGCTGGCCGTGTGAAAGAAGGTGCATCCACCATCACACAACAGGTAGCAAGGTTAAAGTTTTTATCCATCGAACGTTCCATCGCAAGGAAAGCAAGAGAGGCATGGCTTGCCATTTTACTCGAACTTGTCTATCCAAAAGACAAAATCTTAGAAGTGTATTTGAATGAAATCCCACTTGGGCACGGAACGATTGGAGTTGGTGCTGCTTCTCGATTTTACTTTCGTAAAGAAGTCCAAGATCTTTCTTGGGGTGAGGCGGCAATCCTTGCAAGCCTTACCACAAGGCCCACTCAATTTAGCCCGATTGTCAATCCAGTATCGAGTATGAATAAGGTACGAGTTGTCTTCCGTAAACTTGTGGAAAATGGAAGGATGACAGTTGCCGATGCGGAAAAGGAATATGCGGCCCTAGAAGAGTATTATACGAACCTCAATCGATCTCCAAATGATTCCGCATTTTCTGACAGGCTCAACCGATTTCCCTATGTGACTGAATACATTCGTAAAAATCTAATTCGTTCCATTGGTTCCAGTCGTTTGTACAATGGGGGATTAAAAATCTATTCCACCATCCAAATCCGCCACCAAGAAGAAGCAGAAAAAGCCCTTCTCCCCGCCTTACAAAGGCAAACGATAGAGTCCAACCAACGTGCGTTTCGTAACATTGATGCCTTTGACGATTTGTATGGCAGTGGTTATTCCCTCATTGCCGATTTGTACGACTTACCAGAATTTAAATTTAAAATTTCAAAAATCGAACGAACCTTTTCTTCTGCTTACCAAGAAGACATCCGTGATGAGTTTTATGTGTTAAACTTACTCACAGGAGACGACTTTCTCGGCGACACACTTGATAAAAATTATTCGACACAAAATACAAAAGACCACCTTCTCCCCGTCGAAGGTTCCCTCATCGCCATTCGCCCAGAAACGGGGTACATCACAGCCCTTGTAGGTGGATCAGGGTTTCGCTCCGACAACCAACAAATCCGTCCCTTCCAAGCCTTCCGCCAACCTGGTTCTGCCTTTAAACCCATCTTGTATGCAGCAGCGATGGACCATTCTGGAAAAAACCCAGATCCGGAAAAAAACGTAACGCCTGCTACATTATTTGCCGATTCACCACTCCAATACCTGATGGAAGATGGAGATGAGTGGGCTCCTGAAAACTATAGCAGCGAATACTCTGGATTTATCTTATTACGAAAGGCTCTCGAACAATCCAAAAACTCAGTGGCGGTACGTGTTCTCGAACAAGTGGGACTTTCCAATTTGATGGAGAGCCTACGTGGGTTGTTACAATTGCAAGGAAGAGACATACCGTATAATTTTAGTGTTTCGCTTGGTTCTTTTGAACTCACTCCATATGAGCTCACGCGAGCCTATGCGGCCCTCGCCTCTGGGGGAAAAACAGTAAACCCCATCTCCGTTCTGTATGTGGAAGACAATGCAGGTAAGGTCATCAAAGACTTTCGTAAAGATTACGAAGATGTAGAACGTAAACAGATCATTTCAAAAGAAGCAGCCTTTCTCATCACATCGATGATGAAGGACGTGGTGGAAGAAGGAACAGGACGAGGTGTACTTTCCTATGGTTTGAATCGCAAGGCCTATGGCAAAACAGGGACCACCAATAATTTTCGTGACGCTTGGTTTGTGGGTTATACCCCTGAACTTGTCACCTCGGTTTGGTTTGGTTATGATGTTGGGACCATTTCCCTCGGTCGAGGGATGACTGGTGGGAAACTTTCTGCTCCCGTTTGGGGCCGGTTTATGGCTCGTGCCCTCGAAAAAGAACCAGCAAAAGAATTCCCATGGCTTTCTGATGTGAAAATCACCAAACGAACGGTATGTCGCATGTCAGGCAAACTCCCCAGTGGCCAGTGCCATGACCTTTTGGAAGAATACTTCATCCCACAAACCGTGCCAAAAGACGTATGTAATGACCATGGTTCGGCTTGGAATGTGGTAGAATCTAAACCACAAAGCCCAGTCACCCAAAAACCCGTAGAAACGAAAAAACAAGACACAAAAGTCGAGAAAAAACCCACTGAATCCAAACCTCCGAAACGAAAAAAGTCGGTCTTTAGCGGAGATGAGGAAATTGATTACTAAAAAGGCTTGTCAGATAGACCGAAAATTTTGATTCTCACAGAAGGGGAAAAGGAGCAGGAATGGCAATAGGTAAGGATTCCATCAACAGCGTTATCGGACCAGGGTCGATATTTGAAGGTAAATTTTATATCGCAGGTTCACTTAGAATCGATGGAAAATTCGAAGGTGATATCAAAACAGAAGACGCACTCGTCATCGGCGAGACCGGTAAGGTCAAAACCAATATCAGTGCAAGAGAAGTCATTGTCTCCGGAACCCTCATTGGCAACATCAAAGCCGAAAACGAAGTGAAGTTAGAAGGAACAGGGCGTATGTTAGGTGACATCACTGCTCCTTATTTAGAACTTCAAAAAGGTGTAGTAGCAAAAGGAAATATCACAATCACTGGCGGTCAGAAAAAAGACGTTCGTAAGATTGTAGAAGAATCCTTTGGCGGAATCAAATCTTTAGATTCAAAGGACTAACCTAAATTCCATTTAACACATGCTACTTCGTTCACCTGAAAAGTCTACGATCGGCAAGCATGTGTTACGTTGGGGGAACATTAACGTCATCCAAGTTTCCCCAGGTAAGTATTTTTATAACCTCCAATCACAATCAAGTGTTTTGCATGGGACTATCGATCTCAATCGCAAACGGTATCGGATTTTACCACTCCTAACCTTTTCGTTTTTCATCGCATTTTTACTTTCTGTCATCGTCGACAAACAAACCTACGAAGAAAGTTTGATGGAAAAAGAATTCCTGAGTATGTCCACTGAGGTGGAAGAAAACGATACGAAGGATAAAGAAGCAAAACTTGCTGATGCCAAATACTTACAAGAAACCGAAGACAAAAAAATGGCAATCCTTCGTTCCGCAGAACTCGACAAACTTGCCGAAAATAAAAACAAAAAACTAAAAGTCACCCAATACAAGGTGAAAAAAAACGAAACCTTATCTGACATTGCCCGTCGATTTAAGGTATCCGTTGAATCCATTGCTGGGAGTTCCGGGATCAATCCAGAAGTATCTCTTATTTCAGGCCAAATCCTAAACATTCCCAACAAACAAGGGTTAATGTATAAACTCAAAAAAGGAGAAACCCTCGCCAAGGTTGCCGATTATTATAAAGTTAAAATTGATGACATCTACGCAGAAAACCAATTAGAAGATTATGATTTATTTAAATCCGGCCAAAAGGTGTTTTTACCTGGAGCTGTGATCCCCGAAACTGGCCCCATTTGGAGGATACCAGTAACTTCCAAAGTCATCACGTCAGGATGGGGAACTCGTTCTTACCCCCAATACAAATTCCATATGGCACTCGATCTACGCGCCAATTACGAATCTGTCTATGCGGCAAGGAAAGGAAAGGTCACTTTCTCCGGTTGGATGGGAGGGTATGGCAATGCGATCATATTGTCGCATGATGACAATTACCAAACCCTTTATGCTCACAACTCAAAACTCTATGTCAAAGAAGGTGATTATGTGAGTGCCGGAAAAATCATCTCTCGATCGGGCTGTACAGGCTACTGTTTTGGACCACACTTACACTTTGAAGTCATTAAAGATGGTAAAAACATCAATCCCACCAAACTCATCAAAGGATTTTCTTACAAATGAAGTACAAACCATTCCAAATCAAAACCATCTCAGAAACAACGGACTGCCCTTCTACTTCACAACTTGGTAACCATCCTACTAAACATTCCCATTCTGTATTTTCCTATACTGCGGTGAAATCAGTTTCAAAACGGTTCTTTTTGGTTTCAATTCTCTTTTTTGTTAGTTTGGTCACAGCCTGCGTTCCAACTAAAATCGGAGAACAAATCAATAAACGAATCACTGATCCTTTTGATGAAACCAAAAACTTAAACGTACATTTTGTGACAACAAGAAGGGAGATGGGTGCAAAAGATCGTTGTGAAGGGAATAGTTTTGGTTTTATCACCGATATCAACCCTCACTACGGAATTTGTATCGTGAATGTTCCCGCAAAACATGTCATTGGTGACATCTCTTTAGACAATAACCAAGACAAACATACATTCTTCCAATTCAAGGGTCGTGTGAATACAGATGAAAAAGAATTTTTATCCAAAATCAAATCTTCTGGAAGTGAAGAGGTTTTGGTATTTGTACATGGTTTCAATGTGAATTTTGATGAAGCTGTGTTACGGGCAGGCCAAATCAAATACGATCTTAAATTTCCTGGTGAAGTGGTTGTGTATTCTTGGCCAGCAGGGGCAGATGCAGGTTTACTTGGGCAAGTGATGGTAAAGTCTACTTATGATTTGAATTTTACAGAAGCAAAAATCAATCGTGAACCTTTCGCCAATTTCCTAAAAGAGATCACTACCACAGGGAAAAAAATCCAACTTGTTGTACATAGTATGGGACACCAAGTGGTTTTACCTTCCATCGCTTCCCTTGCAAAATCAGGAAAATCAAAATTCATTTCGGAACTCATTTTAAACGCACCTGACTTTGACAAAAATGAATTTGAATTATTGCTAAGTGACCTCACAAAATCTTCGGAACGCATCACTTTATATTGTTCACCGGGTGACAATGCTCTCATCGCTTCCCAAAAAGTAAACGGGGCACCTCGGGCGGGAATGTGTTTTAAGTATTCTGGTGTGGATGTGATCAATGTAAACGAAGTGGATGATCCAGTACTTGGAGTTGGAGGCCTTGGTCATGGGTACTATTCATCAAGGCCAATCCTCACAGACATTTACCAAGTGTTACTCGGAGTATCTGTCGATAAACGCCTTTTCATTCGTAAGTCTGGTCCTAAAAATGGCGAAAACTTTGTCTTACGTAAGTAAGATAACAAAGGAGATGGTTTTTATGGCACAACCATCTCTTCACCAGAGAGAATAAACCGATTGTTTTTAAGAACCGGAAGGTCATTTTCCTCGTCTTCTTCCGTTTCGCCTTTTTCCTTTTTCAAGATGGTGAGTTTCATCTTAACCTTTTTTCCGTAGGAAAGTTGCTCCTTTGTGAGTTGGACCAAACGGTCTCCACCAGAAATCTTTGGATGTACGGGAGTTGGTAAAACGGAAAAAACCAAATGCCTCGCATGGGTCACACCCGGTTTTGATTTTGGTGGGGCAAGTGGCTCCATAGGAATCCATCCAAAACCATTCACCCATACCTCAACGTATTTATGGTTAAAGTTCATCTCACTCGAAGATTCTGTGGGGAGGTAGTTCCATACAAGTCGAGCTGGGATGCCAATACCACGTAACAAAGACATGGTGACATAGGAATGTTCCGTACATCCTCCATTATTTTTTTCAATGACTTTCGGTGCCGATTCAAATTTACCTGACTTGTAAGGAATGGAAGAAACATACTTTGCCGTTTCAAAAAGGATTTCACGCAGTGATGTTTTTCCTTGGAATAACTCCTCTCGTTTTCCAACCACAATTGGGTCTTCAAGTTTCACAAACCAATCATCACGGAGTTCATTTGGAAATTTGGATTCCGCTTCCTCCCGGTTCACAATAAGGTTCGGATCAAGTTGCCAATGGATTTTATACCGAGTGAGTTTTCCGGAATAAATGGGAATACTTTTTGATTCCCCTTCTTTCATACTTGGTATCGTGACTGTTAAGGTTCGATTCCCTGTTTCATCCAAACTAAATACACTTGGTGAATAAATTGTTTCTTCCCGTAACTCTTGTGCATAGGTATCTTTTTTTGGAAGGATGACATGATAAATAGTTTCAGGAAGATCACTTGAAGCTGTCAGTTCCAATTGGTATTGGAGTGTATTTTCGATTGGTGAAAAACGTACCGCTTTGCCATCAGAACGTTTGGAGAGACCACTCATTGGAAAAAAATGATCATCAAACAAAAGCCATTCCCCATAAATTTTCGTAAGCGGGTCAAAGACCAAAAATCGATTTGGACTGATTTGAGTCATTTTGAAGAGAGCTCTATGGTTTGTCGGGAACTTCCACTCTTTTGTTGTCCTTTTGTCTAAAACTGAAAACAATTGGATGGTATTACCAGAAAAAGAAGAGATAAGCAGGATTTCCTTTTCCGAAAGTTTTACAATCCTTTGAACCGATTTCATAGGTAGGGGAATTTTTGGTTTTTCCTCCATACTTTCTAAATCAAAAACTTCTAGATCCTCTTTGTCCAAACGAAGCAAAAGTCCATCTGAACAAACAATGTCTTTCCAACTGGAAGATTTGGTTTGGAGGTCCCACTCTTTTTTGATTTCCCAAGTTTGTGGATTCACTTCGTATAACTTACGTTTGGTTTGAACCAAAAAATTTCCCTTACATTCTGTCCAACCTAGGACCTTTCCTTTGTCCCAAGGTTTGATTTGGAACTTGGTCGTTTCCAAATTGTACGCGTAGATTGAGGATTGTTTGTCTTTGTTTTTGGTTTGGAAATACAAATGATTTTGAAAGTATATAAAGGATTCAAAAAGTTCCACCGATTCTGATTCGGGTAAGGAAAAATCGATAGGAGTAGAATATGTGGGAGAGACTGGGATCCAATCTGAAAGCAATTCCCCTTTTTCTTTGGCCGAAGCGGAACCTCCCACCACAAGTAAAAAGAAACCCAAAATCCATTGTTTCATTTGATAATCCTTGCCTTTTTCAAAACCTTCGGTAAGATTTTTTTAGTATATGGATGGCAAAAGAAAAGGAAGTCTTTTTTATTTTGGAGAACGAATCTTACTGGGAACCCAAGGTCTCGTCACGGAACCACACTCACACTATGCAGTTTCGATTTTAGTGTCAAAGCAATCACCCTTCCAATTGGTCACAAAGGAAAAGGAAACCATTGAAACGGAAGGGATCATCATCCCTCCCAATTTTTTCCACCGATTGGAAGCAAGCCATACGGAAATCGTTGTGATCCAATTGGATCCTAAATCAGAAGAATATAAAAAAATTGAAATGAAGGATCGTTATTCCTTACTCGACAAACCTTCAATCCAAACCATACAGAGCCTGGCAGAACCTCTGTTCACAAACACACTCAATTGCCAAACTGCAAGGAAAGTGTACGAAGAAATTTTAGAAGTGCTTGGATCAACAAAATCAAATAAGGAGTGGGACCAAAGGATAAACGTTGCCGTTAAAAAAATTAAAGAAACTCTACCAAATCCAATAAGCCTCGCTGTACTATCCAAAGAAACAGGTATTTCAAAAGATCGTTTTATGCATCTATTCAAAGAGAATATGGGAATCCCACTCCGTCAGTATTTGTTATGGCAAAGGTTACACATTGCTGCCAGGTTACTGCAAAATGGGGAAAACCTAACAACCGCCTCTCATGCAGCTGGATTTAGTGACCAAGCTCATCTCTCTCGTACTTTTAAAAAAATGTTTGGAGTGAAACCCTCCTTATTTTTAGGAGGATCCCATTTAACGAATGTTTGTTTTTGTGAAACAAATCCATACATGGAATTGTAAGTGGATAAAGAAAAAGGATTCTAAGATCCTTTATGCGGTTTTCTGAACGCTAAAGTCTTTCCAAACTCCTTTTTGTTTTAACTCATCGTCAACTGCTTTTTTTAGATCCAAACGGAAACCCAATTCAAAAAATACATCGGCCACGACAAAGAGTGGGGCTGATACCAGTGCTTGGAACAAATTGTCAAAAAGCGCAGGCCTACTTTTTTCAAACACAAAGTGCCCATAAAACTGGGAACCCCAACCGATCACTTGCCCAAGACCAAAGATGGTCCATGCTGTTTGGGATGGAAGTTGTGCTGTGATCCACTCTGCCGTCAAAAAAAGACCACCAAACAATAATGTTGCGACGAAAGCAAACACAACGTCTAAGGTAAAATAGTAACTTAGGACAGCGATAGTAAATACAAGGGATGCAGAAATATTCCATCCATTCCATTCATACAATGAAAAACGACTGAGTACAACAAACAAAGTAAAGGTAATGGTTGGCACACCAATTACATGAATCCAAACATTTCGTTTTTCTTGGTGGTAGGCAGAATAAAATGCCATCTCTTTTGCAAATCTCAAGTGGGAACCTCCAGAGTAGACCTCTACTTTACCAAAGATTGGAAACTTACACTTGAACGAATCTGTCAAAATCTAAAAAAATTCTAATTTCTGCCGGATGAATGGACAAGTTTTCGAAGCGTAAAATTCCTTTGGAAGTCCGAAGCAAATTCCTCAATGAGGATGGGAAACCGGTAAGTCCAGTTGGAATGGTCAGGGGTTCCAGGGTAATTGATGCGGTGTTTCTCTGGATTTTGTAACACATCAGGAACTCCGAGGGCCAAATCCTGGAAAAGTTGGATACAAAAAATACTTTTGGTTTGGAATACAAATTCCAAAAGGCCTTCTAAGATTTGGTTTTCTGTTTCTGGTCTAGGTTTTCCCACTCGATCAAAGAAAAACTGAAGTTTGGATTCCATCTCTCCTTCGTTTTTCCACCAATCCATCACCAAACTTGTGTCATGTGTGGACAAAACAGAAATCGCATTTTCACGGTAGTTGTCTTCCTCAATGTATTCGCCTGTGATAAAGGACTTTGTCCATCGCACCACATCAATTCCGATCATTTGCCTTTCAAACAAAGAATCGCGAATGAAACTGGGCACTGAACCCAAATCTTCTGCGCAAGGCACCATCGAAGAAAACGATTCAAAAATTTCTAAAATCGTTTCTCCAGCTTCCTTCCAATGTTTTTCTTCCTCTCTGATGTGGAGTTGCGAGAGTGGGAATAAATTTGATTTTGTTTCTTCCGGTAAGGATTGGTAACTTTCCTCTTTCCAAAAATCCCAATAGAAGATATAGTGATTGGGTTTGAATTCATGAATGAGACCTTTCTCCTCCATGGACTTCGGATCAATTCCTACTTTTAAAAACTCACTGGTTTCAATTCCAAATTGAGGGTGGAACCAACCTTTGAGTGCCGTTTGGTCTTCACGAGGAATTGCCCAAATCCGGTACATGCCAATTACATGGTCAATGCGATAAAGATGGAAAAAATGTTCTAAATAGGTGAGACGGTCTTTCCACCAATTGTAATGATTCTTTTGTAAAACTTCCCAGTTGAGAACAGGGAATCCCCATGTTTGCCCTGTTTGGGAAAAATGGTCAGGAGGTGCTCCTGCTTGTAAATCCAAATAAAAATACTCAGGGTGTTCCCAAACATCACAGGAGTTACGAGCCGTGAGGATTGGCATATCTCCTTTTAAAAAAATTCCTTTATCCTCTAAATGAACCTTCACTGCAGCTAATTGGTCGTAGGCGATCTTTTGCAAATACACCCAAAACATAGCTTCTTCTCGTTTTTCTGTAAAAATAAAATCTTTTGCTGTTTGTGGATTTTGGAACTCTTTTGGCCATTCCCACCAATTTTTCCCTTCGTAAGTTTCATACAAGACTCGGAAAGTAACATAGGAATAACACCAAGTTTGTCTTTCTAAGAAGTCTAAGGCCTCTTTTATGGCTTCTTTTTGATGTGAATCATAATAATCACGGATACATTTAATTTTCTCATTCCGGATCCGATTTGGATGGTTGTGTAAGGATCGAATTTCTTTTTTTCGAGACTTGATTGGAAGGCCTAATTTGTATAAGGAGATATATAGAGGATCAATGGCAAATGCAGAGATGGCACTATAAGGTGAGTAACCGTATCCCGTATCGTTTAATGGTAATAATTGGATGATACTGAAGCCAATGTCTCTTGCCCAGTCGCATAAAGGGTATAAACTATAAATGTCACCACATTCAAAGGAATGCCTGGAAACAATAGAGGGCAGAGATACAAGTACCCCTGCCCTTCTTTGTTTGACACGAATCAAAGATCCCAATGCTTCCGATTAAGCCACTGTGATTTCTTTTGATAAGTATACGTCTTGGATGGCATGGAGTAAGGACACTCCGTCCTTCATTGGTTTTTGGAAGGCTTTTCTTCCTGAAATAAGACCCATTCCACCAGCTCGTTTGTTGATCACAGCTGTTTTCAATGCATCTTGTAAATCGTTTTCACCAGAAGCTCCACCAGAATTGATAAGACCTGCTCTTCCCATATAACAATTTGCTACTTGGTAACGAGTGAGGTCAATTGGGTGGTCAGAAGTTAGATCAGAGTAAATACGTTTGTCAGTTTTTCCATAAGACGACTCTTGGTTTAAAACATTGTACCCACCATTGTTTTCAGGTAACTTTTGTTTGATGATGTCCGCTTGGATGGTCACACCTAAATGGTTTGCTTGTCCTGTTAAGTCAGCAGAAACATGGTAGTCTTTGTCTTTTTTGAACGCATTGTTTCTGATGTAACACCAAAGGATGGTTGCCATACCAAGTTCATGTGCCATTTGGAACACTTTTGAAATTTCAACAATCTCACGGCCTGCATCTGCAGAACCAAAGTATATCGTTGCCCCAATTGCCACACAACCTTGGTCATATGCTTGTTTCACTGTTGCAAAGAGAATTTGTTCACTTTTGTTCGGGTATGTAAGAAGTTCGTTGTGGTTGATCTTTAAAATGAATGGGATTTTGTGAGCATACTTACGCGCAACAGAACCAAGCACACCGAGAGTGGTTGCCACACCATTACACCCACCTTCCATTGCAAGTTTGATGATGTTTTCGCCATCAAAGTAAATTGGGTTTTTCGCAAACGAAGCTCCGGCGGAGTGTTCGATTCCTTGGTCTACTGGAAGAATGGATACATACCCAGTTCCGCCGAGTCGGCCGTGGCCAAGTAAAGTTTGAATGCTTCTGAGAACAGGGATGGACCTGTCTGTGGGTGCAAAAATTCTGTCTACCCAGTCGCTACCAGGTACGTGAATGAGTTCTTTTGCTATTTTAGGTGATTTGAATCCAAGGAGGGATTCCGCGTCGTTTCCAAGATGTTTCGAGATTTCGTCGAAGTTCAAAGTTGTTCTCCTTAAAAATAAATTCTCGGGTTCCCCCAAGGTGACAACATCTTTTTTTGCTCGTCGTCCTTCCCCTTACCCTTATCTTGTTTTGAGAGGCAAAATTGAGAGGATCTGCACAATTTCGTATGTTTTTTTCGCTGGCATGGCTTTCCCTCACTCTTTCACTCGGAGTCTGGTGGTGGATTTTAGGGTTTCGCCAAGCCAAAACCATTTCTGAAATTTCCATTAGCCAAGAAAGGCAATTGGAACTGAATCGGGTGAACCGGATGTTACAACTGGAAGGATCATTTTTCCTTTCTATGTTAACACTAGGTGGGGTGACATTGGCTGTACTCTCTTACAGAGACCACAAACGTTCCAAACTCATCTCCGATTTTTTTTCAACAGTCACACACGAAATGAAAACACCGATTGCCAGCTTACAGTTGCAAATCGAAGTATTATTAGAAGATACAAAAAATCCAGAACTCAAACGAAAACTTGAAAAACTTTGGAAAGAAAACCAAAGGATTGAATCCCAAATGGGTAATGCATTTTACCTTGCAAGCCTCATGCAAGGTGAAGTGTTGTATATGGAAAAATTCACCTTACAAGAGTTAAAGGAATCTTATTCTCACCATGAACCAGACCTAGTATGGGAAGTATCGGTTCCACTCCAAAAAAAAGTGTATTTAGACAAAAAAGCATTTTTTGCCATGTTAAAAAATCTTACTGATAATGCCAAACGACACGGAAAAGCAAACCAAATCAAATTGCACATCTTCCAAGAAAAAAACCAAATTTGTTTTTTACTCGAAGACGATGGATCAGGATTTAATGGTAATAAAAAACACTTAACACTTCCTTTCCTACGCCATTCGAAGACCAGTGGGAGTGGGATCGGACTTTACATCGTAAAAAAATTAATCGAAAAGATGAAAGGGAAATTAGAATTTCCAAGTTCGACAAAAGGATTCCAAGTCAAACTTTGTTTGCATGAGGTCGCATGAAACCTAGAATTTTACTTGTAGAAGATGATGAAGGTCTTGGCGAAACGTTAAAAGAACGACTAGAACAAGACAAATACCGAGTGAAGTGGGCAAAATCGGTTACGGAAACAAAAGACTTATACAAACCGAATCTCTTTGATTTGGTGGTACTTGACTTACGTTTGCCAGATGGCAATGGATTTGAACTTGCCGAAATGATGGTTGCGAAAGAAAAAGACCTTCCCTTTTTATTCCTTACGGCACAAGCTGGGGCACAAGAAAGACTCCGAGGATTTGAATTAGGTGCTGCTGAATTCATTCCCAAACCCTTCCATTTGAAAGAATTCCTCATCCGTTTGGAGCGAGTGGTATCCCTCACCCGCCCCCACTACGGTCAAAAATGGAAAATGGAATCAAAAGAAATCCATTTGGATTCCTTTCTCATCAAAAACGAAGATGGACAGGTGACCCTACTTTCCAAACGGGATTGTTCCCTGCTTGCTTTACTCCTAAGTGATCCCGAAAAAGTATTCAGTCGTTCAGAAATCCTCGACTACATTGTAGGGGAAGACAGTTTCCCCACAGAGAGAACCATAGACAATGCAATCGTCCGCCTAAGGGACGCCCTCGGGGAAGATTCCATCCGAAACGTAAGGGGTGTCGGATACCAATGGATGGGGCCACTCAAACCTCTTGAATAAACCACATCTTCCTTATGGAAATGGGAAAATCCACCGATACTAGGAAGGATGAAACAAGGGATTCCAATTTTATTTTTCTTATTCCTCACCTTGTTTTCCTTTTCCCTGGGAGCTTGGGAAACGGACATCGATTACAATTATGAATATGAAAAAAATGGTCCTTATACCAAATTTTCGGATTGGGTTCCTTATAAATTACACAAATGGGAACCAAAATACTTAGAAGATTTTTATGAATTGTACAATTTAAAACAACATTACAATGATAACGAACTTCGTAAAAATATCTATTGGTTAAAAATCGCTTTAAACAAACGATTCCGTCATCCAAAACACGCGTTATGTGAAACAAAAACAGAACAAGCTTATTATAAATATCGAAATCTGATGTTTATGCACATCAATATCCAAATCATGCGCTCGTATATGCGGCTAGCCTCCAAATTTGACAAACGGCACGTGTATTTTTACAATTTGGACTTTGCCCATGAATTAAAAGAAAGTTTTGGGATTGCAGAAAGTTTTTACAAAGAAGCCATCCCCTATTGGGAAAAAGCAAAAGAATATGCTGACAAAGCGAATGAAGTCCCAGTGGATTTGGACCTCGGTACGATCGAAACGGAACGGTATGAGATCGTAACAGGGAAATTGGATTTTGGCCATATCATTGAAACCCATTTGGATCGATTGGAAGGCAAACAGAAAATTGTTTCGGAGTATTTGGCAAAGTATCCAGAAGCGGATGCCAAAGCCCTTGATTTAATCGACCGTCAAAATTAACATTTTAGTTGTCACCTAAAAGTCCTACGATCTTCATTCATGTTCAGATTAAAATTCTAAAAACAACACCGCGATGTCATCATGGATGATCCGATCTTTTTCTACGAGGCAATTGGCGATCATCTTTTTGATGAGACTATCTGTGTCATCGGAAACAGAAATCATTTCAGAAAGCTCTTGTAAAAATACATCGAGACCAATGTATCCACCCGATTCTTCTTCCAATTCATAAATTCCATCGGAAAATAATAACAGACGATCACCTGGTTCAAATTTCCTTTCGATGTTTTTTCCATTCCAATCATCGAGGAGTAAAATTGGATACATCTCATCTTTTACAAATTTCATCACTCTATTGTTTTCATTCCAAAACACAACGGGAGGATGGCCTGCAAAACTAAATTCTATCCTACGTTCCAAAGGAAATATTCGTAACACACAAGCAGAGATGTGGTGTTTGAAGATAATGGTTTTTAATTCCTTGTGCATGGCATTTAAAATTGCCGCAGGAGAAACTTCCTGGAAGGAATGTTTTTTAAATGAAACAGCAGCGATGCCTGAAACCAAGGCTGATGAAATTCCATGACCTGAGATATCTCCAAAAAAAATATCGATACAATCGGATTTTGGTTTTTCGTATAATATCAAATCCCCACCGATTTCATCATAAGGTAAAAATCGTGATTCAATTTTTAAATTGGGAATGACCCCAAAATCCTTTGCAACCCAAGCTTCTTGGGTCATCTTAGCAAGGGCCATGTCTTCTTTTACATCAGAATAAAACCTTTGTAAGATTTTTTCTTTTTTCATGAGTTTGATTTCATTTTTTGCTCGAACCAAACCTTGTGAAACAAAGCCAGCAATTAGACCTAACATTTGTTTGGTCTCATCAGTCCAATTTCCTAAATTTTTGTAAGTGGTCACACCAAGGATACCAATTAGGTTCCCTTCATCGCATAATCCAATCACAAGAATTGATCGAACTTCGGCCGATTTAAAAAGTTGTAAGTGCCAAGGTTCGTCGTGTAATGCAGTTGTATCAGGGATATAAATCACACCATCACCCGCAAGGACCCCCAATCGTTCAGGATTCATTTTGGCAATGGGTAGTTTCGTCCCCACTCCAAATAAAGAGGGAACACCCAAAGACAACGATTCATGGCTCACTGATAAAAATTGTTTATCAGAAGAAATTTCTGCGACAAATATTCGATCTGCCTTTGCATACTTTCCTAGTTCCTCCAAAGCAAACTGTATGGCATCGGATACAAATTCAGCTTTCGTATGCACAAACATCTTGGAGATCTCCGTTACAATTTGGGAAAACTGAAGTAAACCGGAAAGTTTTGTCTCCGACTCTTTGATATTCGAAATTTCAATTTGTTGTCCCCATATGCGGATGAGGTGGCCGTCAACCACTTGACCATGGGTATTGAGTAGGAACACTTTTGGTAAAATTGAGTTATGTTGTTTGTATTCAAAATCTTCGAGGAGATAAGAATTTTCAATAAACTTGCGAAGGAGGTAAACACTTTCCAAACTGACAATGTCTTTTACAAACTTTCCACTGACCTCTTCCAGTTTGCTATAGCCATACAACTTCACCATAGCCAAATTACATTCTTTCACAATCGAATGGTTCCAAATGTATTCCATTTGTTCTTCGGTGGAAAGGGAGATGGGCATGGGAACATCCAATTCATAACACCAAATGGCATCCTTGGACAAATGGATGAAACTCTCTAGGTGTTGGAAACGACCAAAATCTGGTTTGCGAGAGCTCATCTTCCTTCTACAGTTTCTGGGACCAAGATGATTGCCACAAAAAAAACATAAATTACAATGAATTTAGATTTTTCCCAAATTTGTTCAAAAAAAATCCGGATTCCATTGACCGAATCAAAGGGATTTTCTAGAATACTCGGGATTGACGGCGGCTTAGATTGAGTGTTATTTGCCCAATTTTTTAGCATTTATCCTTTTTAGTTAGCATTTCGCATGGTCTCGAGGCACTATTTTCAAAACAATATGCTTAGAAACTCCACGAAACCCTTATATTTCGGTCGAAATGCCTTGGTATAAATCTTGCATTTAAAATGGTAACAGATTACAACAATCAGACCGACCTCTGAACGAAGGAGAATCAAATGCAGTTCGCAACCCCAAAATTTACTTCCGGAAAGGAAGTGGTTGAGTATGCCAAAAAAAATGGAGTCCTTTTCTACGACTTCCGATTTACGGATATCAAAGGAATGTGGCACCACGTATCGTATTATGTGAATTCCGTAAATGAAGATACATTCAAAGGAATTCCTTTTGATGGATCTTCGATTGCTCGTTGGCAGCCAATCAATGCTTCCGATATGCAATTACATCCAGAAATTTCTACGGCATTTTTAGATCCGTTCACTGCTGACAAAACACTTGTTATGTTTTGTGACGTTTGGGACATCTATAAAAACCAATACTATGATAAATGCCCTAGATCCATTGCAAAAAAAGCATTAGAATTCATGAACAAATCAGGGATTGCAGACACTGCATACTTTGGTCCAGAAAATGAATTTTTCGTTTTTGATAGTTTAAAAGTTCGTGATGAAATCAACTGCCAATACTATGAATTGGATTCAAACGAAGGGACCTGGAACACACACTCTGAAATCCCAGGTTCCAATAACACAGGTAAAATCAACTTCAACTCTGGTCACCGTCCTGGAACAAAAGGTGGTTACTTCCCAGTAGCACCGATTGATTCACAAGTTGACTTACGTGCTGAGTTTGTTAAAACTTTGGAAGCGATCGGAATGGAAACATTTGTGGTCCACCACGAAGTTGCCCAAGCGCAAGGGGAAATCGGAGTCAAATTCGGAACTCTCATTGAAGCTGCTGATAACGTTCAAAAATTGAAATACATCGTAAAGATGGTAGCGCACAAACACGGAAAAACTGCTACCTTTATGCCAAAACCACTTTTTGGTGATAATGGTAACGGTATGCACGTTCATATCTCTCTTTGGAAAGGTGGAAAAAACCTTTTTGCTGGAGACAAATACCAAGGACTGTCTGACTTCGCATTCAATTATGTTGGTGGAGTATTAAAATATGCAAGAGCTTGTGCTGCGTTTACAAATGCATCCACTAACTCTTACAAACGACTCATTCCTGGATTTGAAGCACCTTCCATTTTAGCATACTCTGCACAAAACCGTTCTGCTTCTTGCCGTATTCCTTTTGTTAACGGTGAAAAAGCAAAACGTGTGGAATTCCGATTCCCAGATTCGACAGCTAACCCATATTTGGCTTTCGCTTCCCTTCTTATGGCTGGTTTGGCTGGAGTTTCTGAGAAAATTGATCCAGGTCCTGCACGTGAAGAAGATTTATTTGAACTTTCATTGGATGAAATCCGTGAAAAAGGAATCCGCCAAATGCCTCACACACTCCGTGAAGCAATGGAAGAGATGCTTGCTCAAAGAGAAATCTTCAAACAAGGAGATGTGTTTACAGAAAACTTCCTACAAACTTACCAACACTATAAGTTTGAAACAGAAATTTGGCCATGGGAAGGTCGCCCTCACCCATACGAATTCCTCACTACTTACTCTTGCTAAGAGAAGAAGCCCCGGCAACCGTCGGGGCTTTTTTTTGTTTACCATTCCCCAACCATTCAAAAAATGACAGAAAGAACTAAAGTTTTAGTTCTACCAAACGATCTAAGGTTATAGGGCGAGGTAGCTCAGATGGTTAGAGCACAGGATTCATAACCCTGAGGTCACGGGTTCGACTCCCGTCTTCGCTACCAAAGATCGAGAGGACAAGGTATGAAACATACAAACCGATTGTTTTCCATCCTGGTTCTAGTGTTATTCACTGGATCCATCCAAGCAGCAGATTTTCCTAAGTGTAAAGAAGCTTGCGATAAGTTTTACAATTGCACGGTTCAAGTGAATCCAAATGCATCGGAAGAACAAAAGAACACACTCCGCAAGGGATGTGAGTTCAATTGCAACCGTCCAAAGTATTACAATAAAATCTCTGGTTGTTTGACAAGCGGCGATTCTTGTAAGGCATTCTCCACTTGCATTGTTCGAGAAATGCAAGCTAACAAATAAGACATCCGATCCAAGTTCTGATCAACAGATTCAAAATGAAAAACCTAAGACAAACGTCTTAGGTTTTTTTATGCCTTTGGGATTTAGGGAAAGGAATTCCCTTTCCCTTGTTTCCGTTTTTTAGGAATCGATGGACTTAATTTTCCGTTCCTGTTTTCTGAGAGATTTGTTTGGAGAAAGACTTGGCTTCATCCAGTCGTAAAGAAAGGATTTTCGATATCCCTGGTTCCTCATTCGTAACCCCAAAGATCGCGTTTGCTCTTGAAATGGTTGACTGTGCATGTGAGACAACAATGAACTGAGTTTTGTCTTTGAACCTGTCAAGGATTTGGCAAAAACGGAGTTTGTTTGCCTCATCGAGGGCCGCATCAATCTCATCCAAGAAACAAAATGGACTTGGTTTCACCATGTAAATTGCAAAGAGAAGTGCGATCGCCGTGAGTGACTTCTCCCCACCAGATAACAAACGTAAGTTTTGAACATGTTTGCCGGGAGGTTCCGCCATAATTTCCACACCCGAGTTCAATGAGTCCTCTTTTTCAGTCAATTCCAGGGTGGCTCGCCCTCCATTGAATAAGGTAGAAAAGGTTTCCTGGAAGTTTTCTTTGATTTTTTCAAAGGTCATTTGAAAAAGTTTTTCTGACTCTTCATTGATTCGTTTTAAAACTTCTTCGATATCCTTTTTAGAACTTTCGATGTCTTGTTTTTGTTTTTGGTTGTGTTCGTAAATTTCTTTGATATTGCGATACTCTTCAATCGCAAGCGGATTGATGGACCCAAGGAGTTGGATTTCCGACTTTGCAGAACGTAATCGTCTTTCTTCCGCCTTTTGGTCGAGTTCTAGTCCCCCACGTTCTGTTTCGAGTTCTGAATCGGTTAAGGAATAATCATTGTACAACTCCTCCACAAGGGAATCGATTTGTACTTTCAGAGCGGAACTGGTTCTTTCTTTTTCAGAAAGTAAAGGCAAAAGGTTTTGGAACACTTCTTGGTTTTTAGAAATATTCGATTTGATTCCCGAAATTTCCTCCACCAAAGTTTGTAAGGTTTCTTTTTCTGATTCCAAAATGCGACTCATGGAAAGGAACTCTTGGTAGGCTTCTTCAATTTCCTTTTCAAGAACCTCTACTTCTTTTTCCAAAGTTTCTTTTTTCTCACGAATGACTGCTTCTTGTTCTTTGGCACCATTGATACGCAATTGGATCTCACCAATTCGTTCTTCTAATACTCCAATTTCTTTTTGTTGGTTTTCCAATCGAGAATTGGATTCGAGGAGTTTTTTCTCTAATTCAACGATATGCGTTCGAGTTTCTTCCCAGTGGTTTCTGTGGAGGATGATATTACTTTGGTTGTCCCGAATCCCACGAGTTAGGTTTTCGTTTTCTAGGATGATGTCCTCAATTTCTTGGTCGATGGATTCCTTTTTAGATAAAATTCCATCTTTATCAAAGAGTAAGTTGCGAAAGTCATCTTCCTTTTTCAAAAACGCGATGAGTTTTTCTGAATACAAATCCATTCGGATTTCTTTCAATGACTCTTTTGTTTCCATCAGTTTGGAATTTTCTAATGAAGAAAGTGCAGATTGTAACTTGATTTGAAACCCTTCTGCCAGGGAAACGAGTTCATTTTTATTTTGGTTTCGGAGTTCTTCTCCTTCTTTGGATTCTCTTTTTTTATTCTCCAACTCTTGGATGAGTTCTAGGATGACTGTTTTTTGTTTTTCACGAAGGGTGATATGGCGTTTTTCATTTTCCCCGATGCGAACTTCTTTTTCCTCAATGGATTTCTCTTCTTCTTTGATGGATAGTTCCAAGGAAACACGTTTGGATTCTAATTCTGTGATTTCGTCTTGGAGGGTGGTTTGGATTTCCCTTTGGCGTTCGTTTTCAAGTTCGATTGCTTTTTTTTCCACTTCGAGTTTGATTGTGGCTTGGTTTTCCAATTCTAAGGAAGAAAGGATTTCTCCTATGCGTAACTCATATTCTTGGATAAAGGTTTTGTTTTTTGCGATTTTTTCTTTTTGGATTTGGCTTTTGGAAAGATGATCAAATAGTTTTTTATCAATCTCTGCAATCTCTCTTTCTTTTGCTTCCTTTGTGGTTTCTTTTTCCGAAATCAAATTGGTTTCGTTTTGGATGAGAGATAAAATGGATTTGTTTTTTTCCCGGATCTCGAGTAGTTCTTCATCCGATTTTTTCATCCTACGTTTAAAGTCTCTTAACTTAAGGTAACGTAAGTTTTTATCCGATTCATCTAAGTCTGATTTGAGCTTGAAGTATTGTTCTGCTTTTTCGGATTGTTTTTCTTTGACTTCCAAATCCTTTTGCATGGAACTCATGATGTCATGGATACGCAGTAGGTTTTGGTTTGTGTCTTCTAGTTTTTTGGTGGCTTCTTTGCGGTCGAGTTTGAAGCGACTGACTCCGGCTGCTTCTTCAAAGATGGCCCTTCTTTCTTCTGGTTTGGAATTGAGAATTTGGTCCACTCGTCCTTGTTCCAAAATGCTATAACTGGATTTACCAATCCCTGTATCGAGTAAGGTTTTTTCGATGTCCTTTCTTGTGGTACGGATGTCATTTAAATAGTATTCATTTTCGCCATCAGGGTAAAGTCTACGAGTGATTTTAACAGAAGGGTAATCAATATTAAAAAAACGGTCATCATTATCAAATAAAATGGATACTTCCGAAAATCCAGCGGCTCGCCTACTCTCTGTTCCATGGAAAATGACATCGTCCATCTTTTCCCCACGGAGTCCCTTGGCACTTTTTTCACCAAAAACCCATTTTACGGAATCGACAATATTTGATTTTCCGGAACCATTAGGTCCTACGACTGCAGTAAATCCTGGATCAAAATTGATCTCAGTCTCATCTGCAAATGTTTTGAATCCAACAATGTTTAGGCTTTTTAAATGCATATCTGTTTTGCCGTTTGATTTCCCTGTTTCCCAGTTGACAGTCCTTGAGAGACATAAGAAAAAACCTTAGATAGTATTATGTCCCAAATGATCGATCCGATTTCCAGTGAAATTTTTGAACGGAAGCCCTACTTACAAAATTATTTCAAAAACTTCTCTTCTGAAAATCATTGGGAGCTGCTACCGGCAAAGAAAACCGGGGAGTATTATGTCTCATTAGATGGGAACCCTCTCTCTTCTTCCTTCTCTCCCCTAACACAAGCGACACGACTTGTCGATTCCTATTCTTTGAAGCCTACTGATGTTGTGATCCTACTCGGACTTGGGAATCCTCATTTGATTTCACTTGTGAGTGAGGCATTGGCTCCTGGACAAATCCTTATCCTTATCGGAGAAGACGAAACACTAATTCCTGTTATGTGGGATCAGTTTTTAAAACCCATTTTAAAAGTTCCAGGCCGCCATCTCTTTAGCGGTGAAATGTTTTATCCTTTATTTTTTAACTACCTCGAATCACTTCCCATCGAACGGGTGAGTGGCCTAAAGGTCATACGGAATCCAACAGATACAAATAGAAACCCGATCTACAAAGAATTAGAAGAAAAAACACAAAACGTATTTTCAGCTAAAATGAGTGACTTACTCACCAAATTTGAATTTGAAAGGTTATGGATTAAAAATAGTATTTATAACTTAGTCCATGCGGAAAAAAAACCACCCGAAAAGATCCCCATTTCTTTGTTACGGGACAAATTCCAAGGACTTACCGCCGTACTGGTGTCAGCTGGTCCAAGTTTACGAAAAAACCTTCCTTGGTTACAGGAGGTTCGCGATAAGGTTTTTGTTTTTTCTTGTGATACTTCTTTAAAGGTTCTCATCAAAGCAGGGATCAGAGCGGATGGTGTGGTGACTCTGGATGCCCAAACCAATTCCTTTTTTCATTTTATGGGTGAGTCCTTAGAAGAAATCCCACTCTTTGCAGACCTTGTTAGCTCCCCTACACTTCTTCGTGAACCCATGTTCCAAACTGTTGTGCATTCCGTCACAGCCAAATACCAAGTGGATGCGGAAGGCTCACTCGTTCGGGAAGTGACCGCTGGAGGAGAACTCGCCGAACCAGTATTTACGGAAGTCGGTGACATCCAATCTGGTGGGTCTGTTGCAACCACCGCTTTTGATATGTTACGGTTTATGGGTTTTGGAACGGTTTATTTCCTAGGCCAAGACTTAGCCTATTCTGGGAGGGAAATCCATTCCACAGGGACCCATCACAATGAAAAATGGTTAACCCAAGTGAACCGAAAGAATAGCCTGGAACGCACAAATGAAGTGATCATTCGCAAACGGGAAACTCGGTTTGTTCCATCTGCAAATGGCAAAACAGTATTAACCGACTATGTACTCGATTTGTATAGGCACTGGTTTGAAGAGTCAGCGACGAGTGTGAAAGAAATGTCTCTTTGGAATGTGAACGAAGATGGGGCCGAAATCAATGGCATCCCTTCCCTATCACCAACTGCCGCCAAAGAGAAGTTAAACTCGGTTCCCAACCACAACTATCCTTGGCGAGAGTTATCCATTTGGTCAACGAAACACAAAAATCAAATCAAAGGAACGAAACAAAAGGGAAATATAGAAATTGGGAAAGGGGAAGAGTTGGGTTTTCTCATCCGAAACGGGAGCGAACGATTGTTCCAAAAAATCAAAACAGATTTGGGTTTTATCGATTCAAAATTGAATGAATTTGAAGGGAATTTAGAGGGATCCAACGCCTCGGAATCAAATTCTCCGTCTTTCCAAGATTCAGAGATTTGGCTTTGGATGCAAAGTGAATCGTATTTACGAAGGCTTATCAGAAAAACTGAAATTTATTTATTACGCCATAAGGATTTAGACATAAAACGAAAAAACCAAATCATGTTACAATCCATCCGAAAGGAAATCCGTTATTTAAAACGTAGCCTTTATCCGATGATGGATTCATTCCCTGAAAAAGGGTGAAAAACAGAATTGTCTTCAAATTCAGGAAAATAATCAAAAAATAATTTTTGGGAAACCACTCGGTAGGCAAAGGGATTTTTTTCCACATAACTTTCCGTATGTGGTAGTGCAGGCAATTGGTGGAAATTGATCCTTTCTTCAAAGTTGATAAAATCGCGACGTGTAAGTTCTGGTCTCAGTTCCAAAACTGTTTCTTTTAATAAATTCCAATCCAGTTTGAAACTCATCCTTGCTCCGCGAAACGCTGGAGAACGTTCTAGTAAATTCACAATCCGTTTCACGGGGCAATCCATGTGGAAGTATTTCGTGAGATACACTTTGACATACCTCGCAGCAAGTCCCACTGGTTCCCAAACAAATTCGGATTCGATATTTTGTTCTTCTTCTTTTTTGATTTCTCCAAGAACTAAATGGAGTTCGGGGATCGATAGTTTCCCTGTCATGATGAGAGTGGATTCTTCCATTCCAAACTCACCATAGTACAACCATTTATAAAAATCTTGGATTTCGGCTTCGGGATGGTCCTCTACAAACTTGGTGATGAGAAAGAGTTTTTCTTTCTGTGTAAGAGTGGATTCCCTTTCATTTTGCATTTTCAGAAGCTCTCAGTTCTTTTCCGGAAACGAGACGTTTGATGTTCTCTCTATGCGAATAGGTAATGAGAAAAAAAGTTGCAACTAACACAAAAAATATGATGGGTTGGTATTCAGCACTCGGTAAAACTTTTGAAGATCCAAAGTACCATAATGGCATAGAGAGAGTGGCAAGGATGGACCCAAGGGAAACAAATCCAGAAATTTTATAGACAATAAAAAAGATCAGAATCGCACAAACCGTGACAACTGGCACAAGGGTCATGTATACCCCAAGAGCCGTCGCTACACCCTTCCCCCCTTTGAAATGGAGGAAAGGAGTAAAGGTATGCCCAAGGATGGCAACCGAACCAAGCAAAATTTCTGTTGTGGTAAGGGTATAAGGAGAATCAATGTAAGAGGCAGAGATCACAGGAATAGCACCTTTCATTGCATCAAGGAGAAGGGCTAAAAATCCATATTTCCAACCAATCACCCGACCCACGTTTGTGGCACCAATATTACGGCTACCGTATTCGCGGATATCAATCCCGCGCACTTGTTTGGCAAGGATGTACCCCACCGGAATGCCACCAAAAAGGTAGCTGAATAGGATTGCGGCAAGAATCATTCCCTGCCCTCCTTTCCTTCGTTTCGGTTCCGGAGTTCGATCTCAACGGAGAGTCCGTCCAGTCCGAATTCCTTTACAATACTCTTTCGGTAGAAACTCAAAATATTTGAGGGAAAGAGTTTTGTGTCGTTCACGAAGAACAATATTTTAAAAGGGATCTGCGAGACCTGGGTGGCGTAATACACCTTCGGAGGTCGGTTCGATGCCTTCTGTACCTTATTTTTTCCCCCCCACTTGCTTAACCAGTCATTTAATTGGCGTGTCGTTAGCTTTTTTTGGGACTTTTCAAAGAGGGAAACCACAGATTCCAAGAGTTTATGGGTGCGGAGTTTCTCTTTTGCCGAAAGCGAAAGGAGAGGTCGCTCTTTTAGGATGGAGAGTTTTGCTTCCATGCGGTCTTTGTAATCTTTCCAAGAATTGGATTCTTTTTCGGGGACAAGGTCCCATTTGTTCACGGCAACGATCATGGGTTTTCCGAGTTCCTGGATTTCACCAAAGATCTTTTTATCAAATTCACCCAACCCTTTCATGGCGTCCACAAGGAGGACCACGACATCGGCTTCACCCAAACTATGGAGGGTTCGTTTGTAAGAATAAAATTCTAAACTTTCTCCTGTTTTGGATTTCCTTCGGATCCCCGCAGTATCAATGATTTCCAATTTATGGTTTTGGAAGTAAAACTGATCTGATACGGAATCTCTAGTGGTTCCGGGAACATCACTCACTACCGCTCGTTTGTAGCCAAGAAAGGTATTGAGAAGTGACGACTTACCAGAGTTAGGTTTTCCGATAATTGCTATTTTGCAATACGGATCCTCTTGGGTTTTGATTTTATCTGGAAGGAAAAAATTAATCTTTTGGTAGAGGAGGTCAAAGTTCCGACGGCCAAGAGCCGAGATGGGTAGGAGTTCGTTTAACCCTAGTTTGTAAAAAGGCTCTAAATCATACTCATCTTGTTCTGTATCCACTTTGTTGATGAGAGTGAGGACATTTTTTTCTTTTAAGATTTCATCTTTTTTGAAAAGATCGATGAGTTTGTGATCATACTTTCGTAAGTCCTTATGATCAATCACATGTAAGATGAGGTCTGAATGGCGAAGGTGTTCAAAAGCAATCTCAATGATTTCCTTTGAAATTTCGTCGATGTTCTCAATATCAAGGCCTGGCGTGTCGGACAAAGTGAACGGAATTTTGAATTCGGCTCGTTCTACTATTTTTTGTAACACATCTCGGGTGACACCCGCTGTGTTTTCTGTGATGGCACTTTGTGCCCGGAGAATGGCATTAAATAATGTAGATTTCCCCACATTTTGTCTACCAACAATGGTGACCACTGGAAGTCCCTTCATTTGCGTAAGTGTTCCTTCATGGCTCTTTCCATATCGATTTTGGCTTCCTTCTTTTGGATATCATCTCGTTTGTCGTACAATTTCTTAGGTTTGGCTAAAGCGACATCTATCTTCACCAAACGATTGTTCTTAAAGAAACAACGAGTGGCAACAAGCACAAGCCCCTTCTCTTTGATGGAACGATCAATTTTTTCAATTTCTTTTGCTTTGAGTAAGAGTTTACGAGGGCGAATTTCAGGATGGTTCGCATAACCTCCGTTTTTATAAGGAGGGATTTGAAAGTTTTCTAAAAATACTTCCCCGTTTCTCACTTTCGCAAAACAATCGGTCAGGTTTCCTTTTTTTTCACGAAGGGATTTCACTTCCGATCCCGTGAGCACAACACCAGCCTCAAACGAATCTAATAGTTCGAAATTGAACTTTGCCTTTTTATTGATCAAAGGATCGGTTCCGCGTGGTTTATCGTCTTTTTTTGTTTTGCCCATACTGGTTACTGTCTTAAGGAATGGTGGATTTGCACGAGTCTTGCAATTTCTGCCCCAATCAAATTTGGCATTGAATAAAAATTATCGGCCGTGATTTGAAGCGAGTCGTGGAAAACATGTTCGGCAATGTAACGCGAACCAAGTCCCACCCCTAAAAATACATAGTTTTTCTCTTCGTTTTTCAGTACAGCTTCTTTCATCTTTCTCGTATCAAAAGATGCAAGTTCGTCTTCGATATAGGTTTTTGCCCGTTGCCCTCGGAAGTCAGATAGAATGACGATGATTTTGGTTTGGGCATCTGGTGAAAAATAACGTTCACAATTCGAAAGGACTTGGTATTCAGGGATGCTATCTCCATGCCAATTTTTGCAAAGTGCACCAAACACTTCTTCTTCTTTCTCCGGAGTGTAGTCTTCTTCGGCAGATTTGAGATGAAAGATATCAACTGTGTCTTTTGAATTTTTGATATCACAAAAGGTGTGCACACTGGTTTTGATATCATGTTCATTTAAGATGTGCAAACTCACAAGCAGAGCCGATAACATCGCAATCGAATATTCAAAGTTAAAGATCCTTCTGCACTTTGAGACAAGAAACGTAACTTCAACCCCTTTTAGCTTTTCATCATTTTTTTCGATGGTGGTTTTATCAAAAATTTTGGTATCACCCCTTCCACTTTTGTACGAGATGTATTTGCGTGCATCCACCCGTGAACCTTCGTTTTTGTACATCCGGTGGATGTCAATTTCAGGATCAAAGAGTTGTTCGAGGTTTAACTCCACTTCTTCCAGTTCTTTCCCAAACACGGATTTAAACTCAGTGAGCCCCACCATGATGGAATAATCCCAAAGCAAGCGGCGTTTTTTCAAAAATTGTTTGTAGAGTTCTTCTGTTCTGTAGCCCCAAGCACCACCACCACCCTGCGGTTCCCCTTGGCCTTGGTTCCCTTGTGTGTCTTGCCCATACCAAGCATCAGGTCCTTCTTTGGTTCCCCCACCGGTTTCCGGTGTATTGATCTCAATCCCCCGTTTTGTTTCCTCACCGGAATTGAGTTTTTTCGCAACTCCTGTGAGCGGGTCCCGCTTGTGGAGTTCCGGGTCCCACCAATTTTTACGATTTAGTCCAGACTCAGTGGTAAATGTTTTTTTTTTCTCTTCGATTTCCTCGAAGAGTGTTGAGACCACTTCTACACCTGAAAGAAAACCTTCTAACAGACGTTCCAATTCTTTTCGTTCCTTAGGATCAGCAATTTGGTTGGTATAATAAATCTTTCCCCCACGGATCGCAATGTCTTTTACGTCTGTTTGGTTGTAACGGTAGATATGGTTTTTCCATTTGAGAAGGTTTGCGATTCCAAAACGGTATGGCATAAGATTTGCCGAACCAATCGTACGTTTTTCTGAAAGTTCTTTTGCCTTTAAATGGAAACGAGTGAGGGATCTTGGCAACACCCCTTCTGGTAAAAAGAATTCTAAAATCTCTTGTAACACGTTTACATCTTCGAGTTCTGGAAAGAGGATCGGAGTGAATCGGTTCCGGAAGGCACGCGAGATGGTTGTCACAGACTTGGAAGCTCGGAATGACTTCATCCCAAACACAACAGAGGTATCTGTGAGTTTGATTGGAAGGTATTCCCCTGACTCTGGTGGAAGAGTGAGGGATCTGGCATCATCTGTTAACATATTCATTTTTTCAACGAGTTCGGCACCCGCAGATTCAAGCCCAGAGATCAGGATGATATTCCCTTTTCGGATGGCACGTGTGAGTGGGCCGTCAACCCAAGTCACACTTTCAATATTCCCTTCCTCGGTTGGTTTTAAGGCACCGACCACATCGGAAGTGTGCATCCCTTTGGATAACATGACTGATTCAATTTCAATCCCTGTGAGTTCCGTGAAGAGTGGTAAAAATTCTTGAGGGTCTTGGTCTTCTCTGTATTCAATGAGGATGTTTTCTTTGGATTGGATGGCGGTAAAGACCTGGTCGAGAAAATGTAAGATGGGTTCTGGGGTTGGGTATTTGGAAAGTAGAGAAATTGTTTTTTTTTCGTCCCAAGTTTTGATTTCTTTATCATTCCAAAAAATGGTAGAATTTTGCACGTACCCTTTGGTAGGAACCAGTTTGACAGCCCCACCAAACTCTGATTCAATGAGCTCTCGTTGTTTTTCTTTGTCCTCTTTTTTGCGGAATGGTTCCTCAAACAAATACAAGGCTTCTCTGACCGAAACGGTTTTGTCTTTTGCACCAAACAATACCAAACGGTTACAATACTTTTGCAGGGTTCGCAAATTAAAATGGTATTTTTCTAAATCCCCTTTTCCAATCTCACCCGACTTTATTCTTTTTTCTGATTCTAAACTGATGCGGATGATTTGTTGTAAGACTTCTTCCGAAAGCATGGGATATAGTTTTTTTAGGATAAAAAACATCTCATCGGGAGAATATGGATCCACATAAACAACAGCAAAATGTTTTGTGATGTCAAAAGGCAAAGGTTTACGACCTTCAAACCCTTCACTCGGGTTTTGGGTTCCAATGAACCAAAATCCTGTTTTCCCTTTCACTCGCTCCCCACTGCCTTCGAGAAGGTCGAGATAATTGGATTCGTAGACTGAAGAAAATCGTTTGATGATGTTTGGTGCACAAAGGTTCATCTCATCGGCCACAAAACTGAGTCCCTCAGACAAGGCATTTGTAAGTGGACCATTGGACCATGTGAATCCTTTCCCATCGAGTAAGATGCGATACGATCCAATTAAATCTTCTGGGAGAGTGTCCTCATTAAAACTGAATCGAAGTGTGGGTTGTTTTCTAAGTGAATTGATATAATAAATCAGAGCGTTTTTTCCGACACCCGCATCACCAACGAGAAGGACTGGCATCCCTTCGAGCATCGGGTAGAGGATTTTTTGTAAGGTTTGTTTCACCGAATCAGTCTCAACTAGGCTTGAAGGGAAAACGGGAAATTTTTCTGAGTGCGGAAGGACTGGCACTTTTACGCCGGCGATGGTTACAAATTCCATATCCTTCAGATTTCTACTCATTTGTAGGTTGTAAACCAAATTCTATTGACCCGTACCTAACTAAAAAACCATGATGATTCCATGGAATTTGCCAATAGAATGAATGGGATCGACTCCTCTCCCATCCGAAAAGCCTTCGAACTTGCACGTAGCATCCAAAACCCTATCAATTTGAGTATCGGCCAACCCCACTTCCCTTGTCCACCTAACATCATTGAAGCGATGAACCGGGCAGCCATCGAAGGGAAAACGTCTTATACACTCACAGCAGGGATTCCTGAATTAAAATCGGTTATGGCAGAAAAGTACAGAACCCAAAACCATATGAAGTATGCCCATGAAGATAGAATCCTTGTGACTTCGGGAATTTCTTCGGCACTCTTTTTACTTTTTAATGCTCTCGTCAATGAAGGTGATGAATGCCTCGTTATTTCTCCTTATTTTCTCATGTATCCTGCCATGTTAAAGTTTTATGGAGGAAAAGTGGTTCCCCTTTCCGAAAACTTTGAAGCCAAAGATTTGGAAGCACTGAAAAACAGAAAATTCAAACTCATTATTTTTTCCAATCCATCGAATCCCACAGGAAAGGTATTGTCAAAAGAACAACTCCGTGCCCTTGCGAATTTAGCAGAAAACACAGGAGCCTACCTCATCAGTGATGAAATTTATGAACTCTTTGATTATGATGGAAAGTTTTTTTCCATTGGGAGTGAATATGAGAAAACGATCACCCTCACTGGTTTCTCGAAAACTTATAATATGACAGGCCTTAGGCTTGCCACAATCCTTGCCGAAGACAAAGTGATTAAGGCTCTCACCACCTTACAACAGTATACTGTCGTTTGTGCACCTTCCATCACACAGTGGGCAGGGATCGAAGCTCTCAAAACGGATATGTCGGCTTACATCCAAGACTATAAAGAAAAAAGAGATTTTGTTTATGAATCCTTAAAAGATTTCTACCCCATCCAAAAATCAGGTGGTGCCTTTTATGCGTTTTTCCAAGTTCCTTGTGAAGATGAAGAATTCATCAAACGTGCTGTGAAAAAAGACCTTATCCTTGTTCCTGGGTTTATCTTCTGTGATGCAAAAAATTATGTAAGACTTTCGTTTGCTACCGAATGGGAAACTCTGAAACGTGGGATGAAGGCTTTACAGGAACTTTCAAAGGAAAATTAAAATTGGAATTTGTGCAAAACATCCTGGTATCATAAACGATTATGGAAGAAACAATTTGGTTTAATCTTTGGAATTTGTTCCATTATGTTTTGCTCTTTTTTTTAGGGGCAAGCCTTGCTAGTTTTTATACGACCCTTGCTGACCGGATTTTATTTTATTTTTATGAAAAGGGACGAAAAAAAAATTCGGGTTGGAAGCGATGGGAAATTATGTTTCGCAAACCAAGCCACTGCCCAAGTTGCGAATCCAAAATTCCAAAACTCTATTTACTTCCCATTTTAGGATGGATTTTCACAAAAGGAAAATGCCAGCAATGCCAAATCCCTGTGTCAAAACTATACCCACTTTCCGAGTTATTGTTTGGTCTTATCGCCATCCTTGTTTTTTTTATCTCTGAGTCAGTACTCGGAACCATTTTACTACTATTCTTTTTTGGTCACTTACTCATTGCCATGATCACTGACACAAAGAAGTTATCCCTTGATTACGAAAATTTACCCTTTCTCTTGGTATTTGGATTTGCTTCCAATTTTGTTTTGTTTGAAGAAACCATTGGTTTTGCTCATCTCTACATTTATGTAGGATTTTTTCTTTTTTATCTTTTGATTTATTTACTCTATCGTGGTGGGACAGGATTAGGTGATGTAATTTTTTCTCCATTTTTTGCGAGTATTGCGGGTAATCCATTTTGGATTGTTTACCTAAATTACTCTTACTTACTTGCTTTAGGTTTTAGTTTTTTCCTTCGCAAAAAAGGAGAATCGTTAAAAGGGAAAAAAATACCAATGGGATTGTATTTCTCCATTGCGATGATTTTGACCTTTATTTTAAAACTGATCGTCCATTATTATGAATGGGAGGGGTTTTTACCTTATGGAAACATTGAATGATTTAGCCAATATGCGAAACAGTTACGAACGTTCTGTACTTTCAGAACAAACTGCAGGTAGAGACCCCTTGGCACTTTTTTCCAAATGGTTTACCGAAGCCAAAGAAGAAAAAGAACTGGAACCGAATGCCATGAGCCTTGCGACCGTTAACAAAGAAGGACAACCAAGCGTACGAATTGTACTTTTAAAAGGCCTTATCCGAAATGAGTTCCAATTTTTCACAAATTACAATTCTCACAAAGGAAAGGATATTTTGGACAACCCCAAGGTGGCCCTTACTTTCTTTTGGCCAAAACTAGAACGCCAAATCCGTATCGAAGGGACTGTTTCCAAAATTTCAAAAGAAGAGTCAGAAGCCTACTTCAAAATCCGCCCAAGAGAGTCTCAAATTGGAGCTCATACATCAAATCAAAGTTCGGTGGTATCTTCCAGAGAAGAATTGGAATCCAAATTCCATTCCCTATCCAAAGAATGGGAGGGAAAAGAAATTCCAATGCCTGAGTTTTGGGGAGGGTATTCAGTTTACCCTACCAAAATTGAATTCTGGCAAGGCCGAGTGGGTCGACTCCACGATCGGATTTTATTTGAAAGGAAACATTCAAGTTGGGAAAGGACTCGATTATCCCCTTAGTTGGTTCCTTTACTTTCTTTCGTTTGGAAAGTCAAAACAATTAACCGTGTAAATTTAATAGATGCCCGAGTTTTGTTTTTTTTGTCTGCAGGTACTTTTGATTTTCTTCTACAGGATCAATTTCAATGGGTACTCGTTCTGTGACATGGAGGTTGTAACCTTCAAGTCCAACAATCTTACGTGGGTTATTCGTAATGAGTTTCATTTGTTTGACTCCGATGTCACGGAGGATCTGTGCACCAATTCCGTATTCACGTAAATCTGGAGCAAATCCTAATTTTTCATTTGCCTCCACTGTATCAAGTCCCCCTTCTTGTAAGGAATAGGCTTTCAGTTTGTTGATGATCCCAATACCACGTCCTTCTTGTCGCATGTAGAGTAAAACTCCCCGCCCTTCTTTTTCAATCATACGAAGAGCATTATGGAGTTGAGGTCCACAATCACAACGTTGGGAAGAAAAGATATCTCCCGTCAAACACTCGCTATGAACACGAACGAGCACTGGTTTGTCTGGTTCGATGTCTCCTTTCACAAGTGCCATATGGATTTTATCATCAATTTGAGTCGAATAAGCTTTGATTTTAAAATCACCAAACTCGGTTGGGAGGTTTGCTTCCACTTCTAGGTGGATGAGTTTTTCTTTGTGCCTACGGTAACGGATGAGGTCTTCGATGGTATAAATATTCAGCCCGTGGGTTTTGGCAAATTTTTCCAAATCGGGGATTCGTGCCATGGAACCATCATCATTCATGATTTCGCAAATCACACCACTTGGGTATAGTCCAGCTAATTTGGATAAGTCGACAGCTGCTTCCGTATGCCCTGCTCTCCGTAATACCCCACCAGTCACAGCTTGCAGTGGAAACAAGTGGCCAGGTCGCATCAGGTCATCTGGTTTTGTTTTGGGATCAAGTAAAACTTCGACAGTTTTGGCCCTGTCATGGGCAGAAATTCCCGTACTAGTTCCATATTTAGCATCCACCGAAACGGTAAACGCGGTGCCATGTTTGTCTCCAAGTGTTAGGTCATCAACCATCTTGCCGAGGCCCAAACTTTGTAACCTTTCCCTCTCCATTGGGACACAAATGAGACCACGTCCATGGGTCGCCATAAAATTGATTTTGTCTTTGTCTGCAAACTGGGACGCACAGACCAAATCCCCTTCGTTTTCTCTGTCTTCGGAATCGACGAGAATGATCATTTTGCCTTGGCGGATTTCTTCGATTGCTTCTTCGATCGGACGTATCATAGGGAAAGGCCTCTATATACTAAAACTCTGAAAGCCGTTCCGAATTAAAGAAGATTCCCAAAGAAATTCATTGATTTTTCCTATTTCTTTTGTCTAAATGTTCCGGATCGGAGGACTTGTGGAACTGAAATTAAACACAACAGGAAAGATCAAAACCATCGAAATCGCGGGGAAATTTGATATTGAATCCACAGAAGAGTTTGAATCCATTTTCAACAAATTGATTGAATCGAGTCCAAACCTGGTTTCGATCGAAATGAGCCGTCTCGATTACATCGACTCCTCAGGAATTGGATCCCTTATCAAAAGCCTTAATTCCTTAAAAAACAAAAAAGGGAAACTCTTACTTGTTGGGATGAAGCCGATGATCCAAAATGTGTTTAAATTAGCAAAACTTGATATGTTTTTCGAAATCATGAGTAGCAATGATTTCCATTTGAAGTATTCCAACACGGATTCTGATGATTCCGACATTGACGACCTTTTAAAACGCAATTAATTTCCTAACGATTTTCCCCTTTCGGCCAAATAGTTTTCTATATATTTGGCTAAAACGTCAACTTCCACATTGAGACGGGAGTCCACCTTCCAAGAGTTTGCATTGGTTTTTTGCATGGTCTCTGGGATGAGAATGAGTTGGATGTTTCCATCCTTTACATCCACGACGGTGAGGCTGATTCCATCCAAAGTCACCGAACCTTTTTTCACAAAAAATTTCTGGAGTTCCTTTGGTATTTCCACCCAAAACTCTTCTACTTCATTTTCAATTTGTTTGCGGCTTTTGACTTTTGCCACTCCATCCACATGGCCTTGGACCATATGCCCACCAAATCTCTGCCCAAGTGCCATGGCTCGTTCTAAGTTGACAGTTGCTCCTTCACCTAACCGAGATAAATTGGTGAGTTCCAATGACTTAAAGGAAGCATAAAATTGGAAAATATTCCCTAAATCAGAATATTTTGTAACGGTCATACATGCACCGTTAATGGCAATCGAATCCCCAAGTTTGATATCAGGATTTTCCCATTCCGTCTCAATCGTAAATTGGATTCCGGAATCAATCGGTTCAATTTGAACCACCTTTCCTAAAGTTTCGACAAGTCCTGTGAACATAAACTATAAACTCCTTTTAGGATTTCGAATGAAAAGAGAATTGGAACCAATTCGAAATTCGGAAAGAATCGGTTCCTCAATGTATGAAAATGGAATTCCATCGGGAAGTGATTTTTTATCATTGCGAATTTCTAATATACTATCTTCTTCCGTTAATGAATTTTGTAAAAAACTTGGGAAAAAACTTCCAGCTTCACATAACAAGGTATTGATACCTAAATTTCCAAGAGTTTTTAAAAAAAATCCACCATCTTCTTTACCCAAAGGAAAAATGGGATAAGAGGAAAGAGTTTCCATTTGGTTTTTCAATCCATCTGGCAATACAATTCCTTTGGATCCATTAGGATCACTCGCAACCAGTAGGAAAAAAACACAAAGTTTCTTTCCAAACGTATCTGTAAGGTCTCGTTGTTTTTGCCAAAACGTCTCACTGGGAAGTCGATTGGGATCCAAAATAAAAACGCGATAGGGTTGGTATTTTTCTCCTTCCAACAAGTGAAGCGATAAGGTCTCCTTTGCCCACTGCGAAATAGCAGACAAAAAGTTGGTTTTTGCGTCAAAAAAAGGAACTAATTCTGTTTCCCGGATTGGAATCCCAGCATTTTGGATCATAGAATCGGTAATTCTAAAATGTAACGAGGGTTCGTCGGTAAAAACCGTATTTGGACCAACGGCGATTGCATCAAATTTGGCACGTAACATCTGGAGAAACAGATCGGCTTCCTCACCATTTACCCTTTCTTTTTGGTACAAAGAACTCGCAAAATTTCCTTCTTTTGAAGTCACTGATTTGATCCAAACCCAAGGAAAACCGGTTTTCATTCGTTTGATAAATCCTTGTAAATAGGGTAAGGACGTATTGGCAAGCACTGGATCCAAACGGACCGAAATTCCTTTTTCCTGATAAGGTTTCCAGTCACCAGACAAAACCAAAGGATTTGGATCTTTCCAACCGATCAGAAGTTCTTTTGGTTTGGATTCGAGCACCAAATCCCGGCAAGGTGGTGTTTTCCCAAAATGAGTACAAGGCTCAAGGCTTACCGATAAAATGGAATCGGAAAAAACGGAAGGAGTATTTGGTTTAGACCCATCCGAACCAATGTACCTTTCCTTTGAAAGGTTTACCTGCTCATTGATTTGGTTTCGAGGATTGTTTTTTTCGAGTGATGCAAAAAGTTCACGTTCCGCATGGTTTCCACCAAATCCTTGTGTGTGTGCTTTTCCTAAAACTTCTCCATCCGAATTTGTGAGGATAGCGGAAACAGGAGGGTTTCCACCCGTTTTACCCATGGCGAGAAACCCCAAAAGGGAATGTAGAGAATAAAGTTCCTTCTTTTTCCCTACATCCATCTAATTTGGTTTAAGCGAATCGTTTTTTCCTGAGCCTGTCATAAATCTCAGAGATTGGAGCAGCAATGTAAATCGAAGAATAGGTTCCTACAATCACACCAAAGAGTAAAACAAAGGCGAAGTCATACAATTCTGCAGCTCCTCCCACAATGATCGCCACAACAGAAATCATCGTAGTGAAAGATGTATTGATGGTCCTTCCCAAAGTTTGTGCAATGGATACGTTGATGATATTGGAAAGAGCTAGGTTATCCTTTCCATGTGCATTTTCACGAATCCGATCAAACACAACAATTTTATCGTTAATGGAATAACCAAGTAACGTCAAAAGGGCTGCAATGATGGGAACACTCGGTTTGATTTGTAAAAAACCAATGAGAGCAAGTGTCATTAGGATGTCATGAACAAGAGCAATCGCTGATGCGAGTGCAAACTTAAATTGGGACCTGATACTTAGATACAGAAGGATGATACCAAGTGTCGTTAAAAGTAAGGTGATCCCAACTTCTGTGAGTTCTCCTCCTACAACAGCTCCTACTTGGTCCGCAGATAATACCTTTTCTTTTGAAAGGTTAAATTCAAACCGGAGCAGTTGCACAAACCTGTCAATCGCGGAGGTAGAAGTTTCACGTTTGTCTTCTGGAATCTCTTTGTAAAGTGCTTCAATTGTGTCTAGGGATCCAAGGCCGATATCCAATTGGAAAATATTCTTTTCCTTCTCTAACAAAATTACCACTGCTTCAATCTTTTTGGATTGGAAATAAGTTTCCAGATCAGTTCGAGTTTTGTCTTTTGGAAGTTCTACAACGGTACGGAGACCTCCGTTAAAATCGAGTGAGTGGGCAAACCCACCGTATTTTGAAAATGTAACAACAAACCCAAATACGATAACTAAAAACGAAAAACTCAGTGTGAAATATTTATACTTCGTGAAATTGATATTACGCATGATTACCCTCTTTTTTTCCAAAGAAAAAAGGCCTTAAGTTCAAATGGTGGATTCCAAATCGGTTTACACTTAACTCCATAAACAATCGAGATAAAAATAAGGATGTGAAAAGTGTTGTGACAATCCCCCAACAAAGAGTGATCGCAAAACCTTTGATCGGTCCATTCCCGAGGCGGATCATTAGGATCCCTGCAATGAGGGTAGTGACGTTTGCATCCATAATCGTCCAAAATGCATTTTCAAAACCCCTGGTCACAGCAATAGAAAGCGCCCTACCTTCTTCAATTTCCTCTCGAATCCTTTCATAAATAATGACGTTTGCATCCACAGCCATACCTGCAGTTAAGATAATCCCCGCAATCCCTGGAAGGGTCAGAGTAAAATCCATAAGAGTCAAAAGAGCAGCAAGGATGATAATATTCACAAGTAAGGAAAGATCTGCGATAAATCCACCTAACCGGTAATAGAAGATCATATAAACCATCACAAGGAAAAATCCAATCGCAACGGCTTTTACACCCACTTCAATCGATTCGATCCCAAGAGTTGGTCCAATAAAACGCATTTCAAGAACAGAAAGTGGAATCGGAAGGGCTCCTTCGGAAATCACGTTTGCCAAACGAATGGCTTCCTGTTCGGAAAAACTTCCTGAAATTTCTGCGCGCCCACCAGCAATTGGATCATTGATCACAGGATTGGAGATCACTTTATCCCCCCAAACAATCGCTAAGTTACGACCTCGATTTTCAGATGTTAAATCAAAAAATTTCTCTGCTCCATTTGGAGTTAACGTAAAACTCACCATCCATCCATATGAGTTGGAGTTATACGAAGGTTGTGCATTGGTCATGTCGTTTCCAGACAGAGCAATTTTTCTTTCTAAAACCACAAAACTTCTAGGTAACAATGTAGATTTGGCAGAATTACCACGTGCCCACATCGCATAGACTTTGTACTCTTTTGGGATATTGTATTTTTTTTCGAGTCCAGCAAGGAACTCATCTTGGGCTTTTTTCCCAACCTTGTTTTTCACAAGTTCCTGAAAAAGATAAATATCAGTTTTTTCCCTTTGGCCAAGGTCCATCATCCTTCTCTCACTATCAGCGATGATCGATTTATAGGTAAATGGATTTGGTTCTTCCAAACGGTATTCGACAGTTTCTGTATTTTGTAAAATTTCTAAGATTGCGGCAGAGTTGGAAACACCTGGAAGGGATACTTCTATCGCATCTTGTTCCTTTTGGATCCTCACTTGGGGTTCCGTAAGGTTTTGAGTTGTGAGACGATTGTCGATGATCATCTTAGCTTTTTCAAGTTCGACAATTTTACGCATTGGCGATAAGTCGAAACTAGATTCTATTTCCGATAAACGGTTCTGTGCTTTCTCTTTATCTTCTGGTTTCACTGTAGGATTATTCACAGTGACATTGAGTTCAGCTATTTCTTTGGCATAGAGGTCTCGGAGTTTTGTAGTGTAATCTTCAAAATCACCTTTTAACACAACTCTCATACCACCTTGTAAGTCGAGACCAAGTTTGATGGACAAAGATTTGCCTCCACGGATCATGTTTTCAATCCATGTTGGTTCCAATTTGTTTTTGGCTTCATTTACTAGGTTTTGGTTTTCTTGGGATATCTGATTGATTTTAGCAGAAGTGATAAACCTTCCATTTACAATATAAAATGGATTTTCTTTTGGAGGCAAAGTTCCTTTTGGAACAATCGTCCAACCAGAACTTTTTCCATAATCTTTTTCCCATCGCTCAAAAAGCCCACTAACAAGCGCTTTTTGTTCTGCCTCTGGAAGAGAATAAACATCCTCTCTCACCACTACTTTTAAAGTACGATCGGCAAAATTGGGATACAAAATGGTAAAGGATACCACTAAAATGAAAAATGGTAGAAGTAAGAGTCGATACGATTGCAAGTTGGTTTGCTCCTAAAATTTTTATCTTCTATAAGAACGACTACTAGATCCAGGACGAGCAGATCTAAGTCTGTAAAAAGCAAAGAGGATGATGATTCCAAGGATCATCATTGCTTTTTTGTATTTCGCAAAAAAATCAGAAACGTTAAAAAATGATTTTCCTGAATCTTTATTAACACTGGATTCAGAAGTGGAATTTGAAACTTCCGATTTCGCGAGTTTTAAATCAGAGGAAAAACCAGGAAGGCCCGTTGGCTCCACTGAAACTTGTGAGTCCATCCAATATGCATTGGATACAACTTCCTCTTCTTCCAAAACGGCAGGTTGTTTTTCACCAGGAACCAAAGTTTTTTCCGTGACTACAGGATTTCCATTTGGATTTGCCACCAGATTATTGTTTTGCGGAAGGTTTTCCGTTGCCAATTGGTTTTGTTTTGACTTCTTTTTCGATTTTTTCTTTTTCCCTGATGTCACACCAGTTGTGGTCACAACCCCACTTTGTTTTTTGGTTGTGGTTTGGACTGTGTCTTCTTTGGGTTTGGTGGTGGTTTTTGGTTTATCATTCACCTTATCCAAAAAATCCAAACCCTCTTGCGAGAAGAGGGAGGTTGTAAGACCAAGAAAAATTAAAATGGAAAAGAAGGATTTCATCTTACGCTTTTTTCTTGAGGATGGCGCTAGTATCAAAGGTGATGTTAGTGTTTGCAGAAACACTGAGTACAACCGTTTCGTTATTGTCTTTGAACTCTACAATTTTACCGTGAAGCCCGCTACTTGTGACAACGGTATCACCTTTTTGTAAATTACCGATCATCTCTTTTCTTTTTTTCTCTTCTTTTTTATTGGGAAGGATCACAAGAAAGTACATGGCAACAAGCATGATGGGAATGATGATCAGGGACTGAAGAGAGGACTTTGCACCCTCTTCTTGGGCAAGGATTAGGAATTGTGATGTTAAAAATTCTAAATTGAGCATAGCTATTTATCCAATGTTTACAGGCCTTATCTTAAATTCAATGTTTCACGCGCGAATCGGAGAACTTTTTTCGTAAGTAGTGCATCTCTTGCAATTTCGTAACCGGAACGGATGTCTTTCACAACCCCGAGCAAAAATAACGAAACACCTGCGTTCAGTGACACCATCGCTGTCCCTCCCGAAGGGCCAGAGGGATCTAAAACGGCACGAAAGAGTGTTTCCGCTCCCTCTTTGGAAGAAGAGAACACTGTATTTCGATCAAGTTCTGTTGCTGTCAACCCGAGTTCCTTCGGATCAAAACTGAGTTCTTTTGTGGTCTTTCCATCAAAATAAGCATAGTCTGTTGGTTCAAAAATGGAAAACTCATCCAACCCATCTTGAGAATGGCAAACAATGGCAGCTTTTAACCCTAATTTGGCTAAAATTTCTGCCATTGGCAAGCATAGCGAACGGTCATAAACCCCTACGATTTGGTGGGTAGGTGCAAATGGATTGGAAAGTGGTCCAATCAAATTGAAAAACGTCCGAAACCCAAGCGCTGCTCGCACAGGACCAGCATACTTCATTGCAGGGTGCCAGGAAGGCGCAAATAAAAACACAAACCCAGTGCGGATGAATTCATTTTCACATTCTTCGTGGGTTCGTTCCAAAGGATAACCCAAACCTGAAAGGATGTCGGAACTTCCCGAAAGGGAAGAAACGGAACGGTTCCCGTGTTTGGCTACTTTATGTCCGAGACTTGCGAGTGTGAGAGCGGAAAGCGTAGAAACATTGAGTGTCCCCTTTCCATCTCCTCCTGTCCCACAGGTATCCAAAAAATCGAAACCAAAGGAAGTTTTGGGTTTGATGGCATGGGAACGCATCGCACGCACAAATCCGTACAATTCGTCCGTGGTTTCCCCTTTCATTTTTAATGCCGTGAGAAAGGAAGCAAGCACAGGTTCCGTCACTTTGCCATCCATCACTTCATTTAAAAAGTACTCAGCATGGGTATCCACCAAATGGTGCCCAGACACCACTTGGCCAAGGATTTCCTTACTAGTTAGAGCGGTCATAAAATATCCTTTTGAGATTGGAAAAGCTTAACAGTTGGTAGTTGGTAAAAATATAACGAAGGCCCGATATCACTGTGATGAGGGTTGTGAATAACATTCCGAAATAAGGAACAAAGGAAGCGATGGAATCAAAAAAATCCTTAAATGTTAAGTTCTCTGAAGTTTTCACCATTGTATAAAACTCATTCGCATGTTGCGAAGCCACTTCAAAAGTCGAATACCCAGCCAATTTCCCCATTGCATAGGTCTCGTTGATCATAGCACGGCGTTTTCCTGAGATGAGCATAAACACAACAAGGATGATGAGGATGGCTCCCATTTGGAAAGCAGTTTTGACCTTTCCCATCATGGTGGTTCTAAGGCTATTTCCTGACCGAACTGCAATGTAACGAAGGAAGGTGATGAGCATGTCACGACCAACAATGAGCACCACCATCCAAACTTCGATAGGCTCATGGATGAATAAAAAAGTAACAAAACAACCAATGACTAAAAACTTATCTGCAAGAGGGTCTAGGAATTTTCCAAATTCAGTCTGCTGGTTCCATTTACGTGCCAAATACCCATCTACTAAATCAGTTAGGGATGCGAGTGCAAAAATGACAAAAGCAAAAATCTGGTATTCCCATTCTTTTTGGAATAGAGCAAAGATAAAAAACGGTAATGCGAGAACCCTAAGGACCGTGAGTAGGTTTGGGATATTGGCAATGGTTTTCCAATCTTCCACTAAACCACCCAAGTCCCTGACATATCCAGTTCATAAAAAGAATCCACTCTGACCTTACCAAATTGGCCTACTTTTAAACCTTTCTCTTCCACATACACCACTTCATCAATCTCAGGTGCATCTTGGAAACGCCGTACGATAGCTCCTTCATCTAACACTTCATCTACGACACAAGGGTATACTTTGCCAATTCGGTTTTGGTGGATGGATTTTAAGGTTCCAAGGTAGGCTTCGCGGACAAGATTCACACGGTGTGCTATCTCTTTGTCTTTCCATTGGCCTTCCATCGTTGCCCCTTTGGTTCCGTCTTGTGGTGAATACGGAAAAAGATTTACCTTTTCCGGTTTCACATCTTCTATAAAACGAATGATCTCTTCGACATCATCCATCGTTTCCCCAGGAAAACCAAGGATGAAGGAAGTGCGGATTTCTAAATCAGGACGGATGTCCCTTGCTTTTTGGAAAAGAGATTTAAAGAATTCGTAATCACCCGTGCGGTTCATGGATTTTAAAACGGATTTGGATACATGTTGCAAAGGGCTTTCCAAATACGGGGCAATTTTAGGAATTTCTCTGTACAAATCTAGTAACTTTTCTGTTTTTTTATCTGGGTACAAATAGAGGAGTCGCAAAATCTCTAGTCCCTCTACAGCTGCCACAGAACGAACCAAGTCCATGAGTTTGTCTGTGTCTTTGCCATAAAACACCGTGTCTTGAGAAACTAGGCAAATTTCTTTGGAACCCGCTTTGATCGCAAGTTTTGTTTGCTCCAAAACATCGGTGATTTCCGTGTCTCTGTACTTCCCACGTAAATTGGGAATGATACAAAAATGGCAACCACGGTTACAACCATCAGAGATTTTTACATAGGAATATGGTTTGGAATAGTTTTCGATGCCTTTCGAAGTTCTTAATCTTTCCAAAAGGTCTTCATTGAATTCCGTAAGGTCTTTGAAGTCGAGTGGGAAGGTATTTCGAAGGATCTCCCCTGCTTTGTCATACTTACCCGTTCCAAAATGGAGGTCCACTTCTGGAAGGTCCGCAGAGATTTCCTTTCCTGCGCGTTCCGCAAAACAACCCACAACAACTAACTTTTGTTTGTTTTTCTTTTTGATATCAATCGAATCAAGGATGGTTTGGATGGTTTCTTTGGTTGCATCTTGGATAAAGGTACAAGTATTCACCAAGTGAAAGTCACTGGCTTCAGGGTCTGCGGCTGGAAGCAGTCCTTCCTTTAATAAGGACTGGTGCATTGCCATAGAATCCACTGTGTTTTTCGGACAACCTAAGGTTGTGATGAAAAACGACTTTGGAGTTTCTTCTTTTTTTTCTTTTAGTTTCGGCATTACTCGCCTAACTCTCCAATGATGGACTGAGTGGAATCGTATGGATTTGGTTTGCGGATAAAGATTTTTTTCACGAGTTTTCCTGGTTTCCCGAGAACCACTCGTTCTTTTCCATTTTGCACCATCTCCACAGCCCCTCCATCTCCAACCTTGATCTCGAGTCTATCACGGGCTTCTAAGTGTTTTACCTCACCCGCAGAAACAAGTCCTCGTTCGCCCATTTGACCATCTAACACAAATTCAACGTAACTTGGTTTGGAGAAAAAAAGTGTCACTTGGATAGGAACATCTCCTACAGGAGATTTCACAGCAACCCCTTCCCTTTCTTCTTTTAAAGTCACAAGGACTTTCGCTGATTTTTCTGTTACCGCTTGTGTCACCACACGGATGTCACGACGAAGAGACGATAGTTCTTCAATCTTATAAGAAAGGATGGTTTCTTCCCCTTCGGCTGTTTGGAAAAAATATACATTTTTCTCAGGAAAGATATTAAATCCAAGGTTTGCCTTTCCATTAGAAACACCTTTGATGAACATCTTACACTGTTGGTTGTTCACACTAAAACTCACACCACGGTCTTCGGTGAGGATAAATGGTACACTTGCATTTTCAGGAACACTTTGGGATACAAAATTAATGCCAGAAGGAATGTCAGAACTATTGGTTTGTTCTACATTTTGGCTCACTTCCGTGTTGTCTTCATCCATGGAGACGGAACCTGAGTCTTCAAAACTGATGTAGATGATGTACGCTGAGATCACAAACAAAAAGAGGGAAACAAGGCTTATGATTTTATTACGGTCCAAACTAAACGGAGTGGTTGTTGGACGGGTGAGTTCTTCGAGTGGTGCTTGTGATTCTTCGATTTGTTCGCCGCGGTATAAATTGAGTAACATTGCTGTATCCAATTTTAAATAACTGGCATAATTTTTTAAAAATCCAAGAGCAAAGGTTTCGGCTGGGAATTGAGAATAATCTTCTGTTTCCAAAGCGATGATGTATTTCGCCGCAATGTTTGTTTCTTTTGCGACATCTTTCACAGAAAGTTTTTTGTCTTCTCTTGCTTCTCTTAGGATCTGACCAACTCGTTTTGTATTCAAAATGAACTCCTCTTTCAGTTTAGTTCTCAGAGACAAGTGGGTTGTTGACAATCTTCGCGTTCCCGCTCATATGAAAATTGAAAACTCCATCTTGGATTTCTTCCGAAAAATTAATATTTGAAAATGATATCGTTGTGACTTTGCCACGACCATCAGTCGCCACTGCTTTTTTGATTAAGTAAGATTCTGAATCCACAAACAGTTTCATCTTTTCGAACCCACCAATTTTTTCTCTTTGGTCAAGATCGAGTACAAAGTACTTTGTGGTATCACCGATGGAACGAGGTTGTTCGATGGTATCAAATTTATAATGGTATTTACGAAAAAGTCGATTTAACCCTTCGGGACTGTTTGTCGTAAAGATAGGTCCAGAAGAATTTTTGCGATCGAGAGTTAGGTCTTGTTTGCCAACAGCACCTAACCGTTTGATAAAGATATGAAGGGTTTTTCCATCAGATACAATTTCGTCCCCTTCTGGTTCGGCAAAGTTATAACGAATTTTTCCAGGGCGTTTGTAGAAACATTTCCCACGCATCTGTTTTTCTTTTTTGTTGTCTTCTGTTTTGATGAGAAAATCAGCGGAATACGAATTGATTTCGCTGAAGTTTTTTTTGATCTTTTTGACAACTTCCGATGGGGAATGCCAATTGTGAGCCGGACTTGTTTGGGCCTCCAAAGAAACTCCCAAAACAAGTAACAAAAATCCGATCCATACTTTCATAGTTTCCCAGTTTTTCAGACAAACTTCTCTTGTCGATGATTTACGCTGAACGTAAGATTTCCCGAGGTTTCGCCCCCACTTGCGGAGAAACATAACCCCTCATTTCCATGAGTTCCATAAGCCTTGCTGCTTTGTTGTAACCAATCCTCATCCTACGTTGCAAATAACTCGCACTGGCTTTTTTTTCGGTCACAACAATGTTCCAAGCTTCATCGAAAAGTTCTTCATCTTCATCAGAGGCCATTTCGATATTCGTTTCATCGTCCCAGTTCATTTCCACGTAAGCAGGAGCCCCTTGTTTTTTGGCCTCTTCCACGATGGAATCAATTTCTTTCTCTTCAATATAGGGAGCCTGGATCCGCATAAGGTCACTCGAAGTAGGAGAACGGTACAAAAAGTCCCCTTTTCCGAGGAGAGTTTCTGCCCCACTGGTATCGAGGATGGTACGTGAGTCCGTTTTTTGTGCCACTTGGAAGGCCACACGAGCCGGACAATTCGCTTTGATCACCCCAGTGATCACATCGACGGATGGCCTCTGGGTTGCCATGACCAAATGGATTCCGACAGCTCTTGCTTTTTGGGAAATCCGTTGGATTTGTTCCTCTAAGTCTTTCCCAGAAACCATCATAAGGTCAGCAAGCTCATCAATGAAGATCACAATGTATGGGAGTTTTTGGAACCCTTTGGCGTGGGCATATTCCTCTACCTTTTCGTTGAAACTTTTGAAGTCCCGACTTTTCAATTGGGAGATCATTTGGTATCGACTCTCCATCTCTTGGATGGCCCATGACAATGCCTTCGTTGCCTTTTTTGGATCGGTGATGACAGGCATCAGAAGATGAGGGATTCCTTCGTAAAGGGTCATCTCCACCATCTTTGGATCGATCATGATGAATCGCACTTCCTCTGGAGAACGAGTGCAAATCAAACTTGTGATCATCGCATTGATACTCACGGACTTTCCTGAACCCGTTGTCCCTGCGACAAGTAAGTGAGGGAGTTTGGCGATATCAATCATCACAAGTTTCCCGGAAATATCCTTACCAATACAAATGGAAAGGTCTTTTGCTTTTTGTTGTAGGATCGTATCTTTTAAGATTTCAGATAAGAACACATCTTCTCTGACACGGTTAGGAACTTCAATTCCAATGGACGCCTTACCAGGGATAGGTGCCACAATCCGGATGTTTTTCACTTCGAGGTAGGCTCTGATTTCATCAGATAAGGAAACAATTCGGTTCAGTTTGATTCCATTCGGAATGGTGATTTCGTAACGAGTGATGATCGGTCCTCGTTCCTTTGTGATGACCTTTGACTCGATTCCGAAGTGACCGGTGGACTCTTCGATTTTTTTGGCGATCAGGTCAAGTTCCGAATCATTTTTTAAGATATTGGCCACAGGTACCTGGTGGGACGCAAGTAACCTAGGAGAAATGTAATACTTCCCTTTTTTCAATTTGGGTTTTGGCACCATGGAACCAAACATAAGTTCCTGCTCTACTTTGGTTTCCTTCGTTGGAAGTTTTTTCTTACCGAAATTTCCTGCGCTCAAATTGGAGCGGACAAGAGGCGAAGATTCTTCCACGGCCAAGGTCTCCAACGTTTCTTCTTCGTATTCCTCTTCCTCTAACGAACCTGTGTCTGTATCTTCGTCTGCGGAATCTTCGAAATCATTGGTTTCAAAACCAGTTTCTTCCACGAGGGACAAACGAACCGATTCTGGGATCGGGATGGTGACAGTTGGGGATCCTTCGTTTCCTTTCGTACCTTCTTCAAACTCTGCTTCGAAGTTTTCGGATTCGGTTCCTTCGAATTCGTATCCATCGGAATCCACTTCCGAATCTTCCCAATCAGACGTGTCAGCTGCAAGGGAAAAAGAATCCAAATTCCGTTTTGCAAAAGGATATGCATTTTCACCTAACACAGATTTGATTGGATTTAGTTTTGGAAGTTCTAAATGATCAAGTGAGACACCGATATCCAATTTTGGTTTCCATTTGGCTTCTGGAAATTGAAAGAGGATTTTGGATTCTCGTTCCTGATCGAATTCTTCTGATTTTGCACCTTCTGTTACTCCATCTAATTCGCGTTTATCGATTAACTGGAGACGAGGAATCCGATTTCGATTCGCATTTTCATCCACACTTGGATTGGATTTTTGTTTTTGGAAACGAAAGACCGTCTCCGTTGCATCAAAAAATCCTTCAAACTCTTTGGCATTTAGGAATCGAAGATGGGAAGTGATTGGATTTTTTTTAGGAAGATTTCCTTCCAATCGGGAACTAGGAAACCCATCATCCCCATCTTGGGAAACGGAATGGGAAGGAAAATTTCCGTTTGGGAAATTCATTTCTCTCCCTTTTTCCTTTGCGACTACATTCCAAAAATGATGGGCCAAATCTTCTTTGGACTCTTCTTCCGTTTGGACTTGGAACCATCCTTTTCGTTTTACTTCCGCTTCGGGAGCACGTCGTGTGGATACAACGGTTTCCATAAAGGAAGGCAGTTTGAGATGGGGGAACTCTTTCCTTCCCCCCATAAGGTGGTATAATTTTTCAGAAACGGAGTGGATGGTAGAAAAGGTATACGACCAAGCTCCATCCTCGAGCCAAATCACGGCAAAGTACAAATACAGAAAAAAAACAACAAGCACTCGTCCTGTTTCGCCAAAGAGATAGGAAAAGATCCAAGAGAAAAATTGTCCAAAAATCCCACCACTATCCCCTACATGGCCCATAGGAGTTTCGAGAAGGTTCAAACTCACAGTGGTGGCGATGATAAAAATGGGAAAAAATAAAGCCTTACTTAGGCTATCAAATTCAGGATTTCTAAGGGAAAGGACACCCAAAAGCAAAACAAAGCCTGCAAACAAAAAGGAAGTTTTTCCGAGTAGGTAAAAAAGAGTGAGAGCGATGTAATGCCCAAGCCTTCCAAACCAATTGAAAAGGGATCCATCCTCTCCTTCTTGGAAGGAAAAAAGGGATAACAGTAAAAATACTCCGGAAAATACAAATAAATACGGGAGGAAATCTTTCCTAGGTAAGGTCCATCCCCATACGGATTTTTTAGGGTCCATACGGGAAATATCGGACGGTTTCGAGACATAGACAGAAAAAATTTGGAAGCCAAAGAGGCTTTCTGTTCTGCCAGAAATTATCCCTTAAAGTTTGTAAAATTAGCATCAAAATTGAAATTCGCATTGCGGATGGCTGCCATCACTTCCTGCAAATCGTCTTTCTTTTTGCCCACCACTCGCACCGAGTCCCCCTGGATCGTTGCTTGCACTTTTAGTTTTTGGTCTTTGATAAGGGTTGTGATTTGTTTGGTTTGTTCTTTGTCCAAACCATTTTGGATTTTTACCTTCATCCGAACAGTTTGTCCTGTGGCAGGTTCAATTTTGGAATCAAAATCAAATGCTTTGAGGCTGATCCCCCGTTTTGCCATTTTTGTTGTGAGGACATCAATCACTTGTTTGAGTTTGATTTCATTTTCAGAAGTCAAAACCAACTGGTCATCGGTGATTTTGATTTCGGAGTTGGATCCTTTAAAATCAAAACGTGTTTGGATCTCCGTCATTGCTTGGGAGACCGCGTTTTGTAATTCAGGTCGGTCGAGTTTCGATACAATGTCAAAGGAAGGGTCTTGTGCCATTTTGATTCTCCAATTTGTTTTTTCTCATCAAATCGATTTTACGACAATTTTGTTTTTGCAAGGGAAAGGGCAAATTCCAAGGACTTGGCAACGGATTCAGGTTTTTTACCACCACCTTGAGCCATATCGGGTCGACCTCCCCCTTTTCCATCTAACATCACTAAGGTTTCTTTGAGCATGTCACCACAATGGATCCCACGTTCATTCAAAACCTTGTTACACATAAAAACTAAGGTAGATGATTCCCCTTCCGTTGTTCCAAACAAACATAAAATTTCTGGTTCCTTGGCTTTGAGTGAGTCCGCTAAATCTTTGAGGGACTTTGCATCCACAGAAGGAAACAATTCTGTCACAACTTTCCCTTTTGGGAACTTGTGTGCCTTTTGTAACAATCCATCCACAAGTTCGGGATTCATTTGGAATTTTTGTTGTTCACTTTTCTTTTTGGCTTTGAAAAGAGCACTGGACTTCTCTTCCAATTCACTTTCTAATCCTTCCCGAAGTTTACGAAGCCGCGTTACGATCCCTTTTCCTTCCCGAAGAAACATTGATTGTAAGGATTCAGGAGACGGAACTTCTTTTGTGATTCCAAATTCTTTTAAGTCACCAAACGTCTCTTTTGCGGTTAAGTTATGGGTTTCAATTTTAGATGCCAAAGTTTGGAATTGGTGTAAAAAATAACTCACAACCGAATCCCCACAAATTGCTTCAATCCTTCTGTTCCCTGCTCCAGGGCTTCCTTCTTTCACGATGGCAAAAAATCCAATTTCTTTGGTATTGGTTACATGAGTCCCACCACAAAATTCTTTGGATTTATCACCCATTGAGATCACTCGGACAACACTTCCATATTTTTCATCAAACATAGAAAGTGCACCTGACTCTTTTGCTGCATCTAGGCTCAATACTTCAGTTTTGACCGGGATCTCTTGGTTCACAGCCTCGTTGACATCTGTTTCAATTTGGATGATTTCTTCCTTGGAGAGAGCTTTCGGATGAGAAAAATCAAATCGAAGATAATCAGAGGATACGATGGATCCTTTTTGAGACACATGAGTTCCAAGAATCCTTCGGAGTGCACCATTTAACAAATGTGTGCCGGAGTGATGGTTTGCTAGATTTTGTCTTCTTTCCACTTCTATTTCAGAATCGACGACCTCACCCACAGAAAGATTTCCTTTTAAAATCATTCCCATATGCAAAAAGGTATCATTTTCTTTTTGAGTGTCTTGGACTTGGAATTGGAAACCTTCTTTTTTTAAATAACCAGTGTCACCAATCTGACCACCCCCCTCCGCATAAAAAGGAGTTTTGTCGAGAACAATCACGGCCTCTTCCCCTTGTTTGGCAGACGGAACTGATTTTCCATCCACAAACAAATAAAGAACCTTTGATTTCGATTTTGATTCCGTATAACCTAAAAATTCTGTTTTCAATTCAGGAGAAACGGTAAGACCTGTGAGGTATTGGATTTTTTTTCCTTTCCAACTTGCACGTGACAGGTCACGGTCTTTTTCCAATTCCTCTTCAAATCCATTGTCGTCAAAAGAAAACCCTCGTTCTTCCACAAGTTCCTTTGTCATCTCTCTCGGGAACCCATAGGTGGAATACAATCGAAAACCTTCTTTTCCTGTAACGACTGTTTGTTTTTCTTTTTTCAGATGGTCTAAAACTGATTCCAATTCCTCAAGGCCCACTTCGAGTGTATGAAGGAATAGTTCTTCTTCTTTTTTGAAGATGGATTCAATGTCTTTCGCTTTGTCTTTTAATTCGGGGTAACGGACCGAATACAAATCCTTTAATGTGCCAACCAATTTGTATAAAAATGGTTCGTGGATTCCAAGTTTTCTGGCAAAAAGGGAAGCACGTCTGATAAGACGGCGGATCACATACCCACGCCCTGTACGGTCTGGGTAAATCCCATCACCAAGGGAAAAAAATACAGAACGAGAATGGTCAGTGATCACACGAAACGATTGTTTGGTGGTTTCGTTATATTCATAACCAGAAAGGGATTCAATTTGTTTGATGATGGACTTTAATTCATCGGTATCATATACCGAGTCTACTTCTTGTAATAACATGGCCACACGTTCAAGACCGGAACCCGTATCAATCCCAGTTTGTTTCAAAGGGAGTAATTCTCCCGAGACCGTTTGGTTGAATTGGTTAAAAACTAAATTCCAATATTCTAAATAACGATCACAATCACAACCAGGTTTGCAATTGGGGTTGTTGCCACAATTTGGGCCTCCTTTTTCTGGCCCCCTATCCAAATACAATTCCGAACAAGGACCACACGCACCACTGTCTCCAGCAGGGCCCCAAAAATTATCTTTTTTTCCAAGCCTTACAATTCGTTCTTCTGGAATCCCGGCATCCATCCAAATTTTTTTAGCTTCATCATCATCTAAGTAAATTGTGACCCAAATTTTATCTTTTGGAATTTCTAATTTGTTTAAAGAAAAATCTAACGCGTATTCAATGGCTTCTTTCTTAAAATAATCCCCAAAGGAAAAATTTCCTAACATTTCAAAAAATGTACAATGCCTTTCTGTTTTACCAACAACTTCCAAGTCCGTGGTACGAACACATTTTTGGATGGAGGCGGCCCTTGTGTATGGCAATTCCACTGCCCCAGTGAAGAGTGGTTTGAACTGCACCATACCTGCAGTGGTGAATAAAAGAGTTGGATCCCCTTTGGGAATGAGACTGGAAGATGGCACAATTGTGTGCCCTTTCTCTTGGAAATAGTTCGTGTACAACCTTGCGATTTCTTGGACCGATTTGAACTTCATACACTTACACGGAAATCGGATTTGCCTCCTAGGGCAAGGAAATTCGAATTTAACTTTCGCGTAATTCCGTATACCGAAGGAAGGAAAATAAAGAAATCAAAAGAAAACTAAGTCCAAGGCCAATGAAGGTCCAAAAACTTCCTGTATGGTCACGTAAGACACTCGCAAAAAATCCAGAAATGGCTGGAGTGAATTGGAAACAAACGGTGTAAAGAGAAAGGATCCTTCCACGGAGTGCGTCGTCAGCTCGTTTTTGTAAGATGGCAGGCATCAGGCTTGAAAGGATCCCACCGGATACTCCAAAACAAAACAGAAAAAACGAAGTTGCCTTTGCATCATAAAAAGGGATGAATCCCAAAAAGAAAACAGAAGAGAGAGCAAACACTGACAATAAAACCAAACCCTTTCGTTCTAGGTGGTGGAATAGGATGGTGAGGATTCCGCCAAGGAAGAGTCCAGGACCGAGGAAAACGAGGACTGACCCACGTGCCAATTCCCCAAGCCCAAGTTCTTGTTTCACATATTGGGGTAATACCACTTGGATGGGACCAAGGGCAAGCATACTAAACACGGCAATCCACATGACTTGCCTTGAAACTGGGTCTGCCTTTAAAAAATCTAACACCAATCTGAGACTTCCTGAAAGAGATGGAATTTCTGAACTGTCAAAAGTTTGATTTACCTGATGTATGGGATTGGTTTTGGGATTAGTTCTGTTACGAACCTGTAAAGTAGTAGAATCAATTTCCTTTATTTTAGAACGTAACAATGTAAAGGCGAACATGGAAATTGCATGGAGTCCTGCTAAAACCAAGAAAAGTTGCGAATAGGTTTCAAATTCCCGAATCCAACCCACTGCAAGAGGGCTCATCCCAAAGGAAAAAATCAAAAGTAAATTCCCTGCAATGGTATGAAACACGAGTTTATGAGATTCCATTACCTCACGAAGCAGTGCCATCCGTCCCGGTAATACCGTTGTCATTCCAATTCCGTTGATAAAGGCGAGTGGCAATAACAAATAGGGATAGGTTTCAAAGAGGTTTGTGAAAGCACCAAGAAGTAATGCAGATAAAAATAAAAAAAACTGAAAACACACAACCACCCACTTTTTGGAATAACGGTCGAGTAAATACCCCGTATACAAAAAGAACAAAGGAAACGGTAAAAACAAAAAGAAAAATACGATTCCAGAAAACCCCTTAACTACCGTTAAAGTCTGTGAAAAAATTACAATGGAGTATAAAAAACAACTGCTAGCAAAGGTTCCAAAGGCAAAGGCAAGGTAAAAGATCATTTGGTTCATAGGTGGTATGTGTTAGACGGAGAAGAAAAAAAAAGCCTCCCGAAGGAGGCTTCTCGTATCGGAAAAAAGAGGAAATTTCCGATTAACGTTTTGAGAACTGAGTTCCCCGGCGAGCTTTGTGTAAACCGTATTTTTTACGTTCCACCATACGGCTATCACGAGTGAGAAAACCTTCTTTTTTCAAAGTAGGTTTGAGTGACTCGTTGAAAGCAACAAGTGCGCGCGCCACAGCATGACGAATCGCTCCTACTTGTCCAATCACTCCACCACCAGTTACATTGAGTGCAATGTCGTATTTGTCACGAGCTTCTAAAACGAGAAGAGGCTCAAGCGCACGGCGAACTAAATGTTCTCCGTTTTTGATGTAATCTTTTACATCTTTATGATTGACTGTGATTTTTCCTGTTCCCGATGCGATTTTTGCACGTGCAACAGATGTTTTGCGTCGGCCTACTGCCCAAACTGCTTTTTGCGCCATCTTATTTTAACTCCAGTTTTAGGGGCTTTTGAGCACCTAGGTTGTGGTCATTACCAGCAAATACGCGGCAATTTTTTAACATTTGGTCACCTAATTTCGATTTAGGTAACATTCCTTTTACTGCTTCCATGATCACTCTTTCTGGGTTCTCTTGGATGAGTTTGTGGAAAGCGATGGCAGTCATACCACCTGGGTATCTTGAGTGGTGGTAATAAATTTTTTGTTCTCTTTTGCGACCAGTAACAGCCACTTTAGAAGCATTAACGATGATGATGTTATCTCCACAGTCCTGGTTCGGTGTGAATGTAGACTTGTGTTTTCCGCGAAGTCTGGAAGCGACTTGACTTGCCAATCTTCCGAGAGTTTTATCAGTTGCGTCCACAACAAACCACTGTTTTTGTACGGCTTCTTTTGCAATAGAAGGGGTCTTGTGGGCTTTAGACAATAGTTCCATAAGTACGAGATTTTCCTCTTTTATGTCAGGATTTTCGGTTTTCACAACGGGTCAAACAAATTTATTGGAAACGAAGCTTTGAAAGAATCAGACATCATACGCAGTTTATTTGGGCAAGTACCACCCCCAGAGGACGATTGTTATTTTTTAGCACCAAACCGCCTAGTGACAACGGATTCCCTTTCGGAGGGCACCCATTTCCTTCATCAATGGTCAAGTCCCAATGTCCTTGCAGGAAAACTTGTTGAGGTGAACGTATCTGACATCACAGCTTCCGGTGGTGTACCCAAAGAATGTTTTCTGAATTTGGGCCTCTCTCCTACGTCTCGGAAAAAAGAATGGGTATTGGCCTTTTCTAAAGCACTACGCTCTTCCCTCCACCAGTATGGAATGAAACTGGCAGGTGGCGACACCTTTTCCTCTCCCACAACCCAATTGACGCTAACGGTTGTCGGAACTGTCAAAAAACCATGGCTTCGTTCTGGTGGAAAACCGGGAGATTATCTCTATGTCACGGGGGATTTGGGGCAAAGTCTTCTCGGATTCCATTGCCTCAAAAAAAACTGGAAAGACAGTCAGTACAAAAAAGCCATCCAAAGGCATCTTTTGCCGAAAGCAAGACAAACCTTACAAAAACCACTGAGCCAATATCCGATCCATGCCTGTATGGATGTGACAGATGGACTCATCCAAGATGCAGAAAGATTGGCGATTGCTTCCAAAGGAAAATTAAAAATTCAAATTGAGTCTCTTCCCCTCCACCCTTTGGCAAAAAAGGTATTGGGAATGGATGCTTGCCTTGGTTCAGGGGAAGAATTGGAACTTTTATTTTTATCCCCTAAAATTCTTCCCAATGAAATCCATTCCATCCCTGTGACAAGGATTGGAAGAATGGAAATTGGAAAACCTGGGGTTCAATTTATAAAGGATGGCAAAAAATACCAACCAAATGATCGAGGTTTCCTTCATTTTGCAGAAGAAGAATAAGGAAAGTAGATCTTAAATTCTATTTTTGTTTCTTTCTTTTCATTTGTGTGATCCACCAAATTCAATGCATGGATTGAACCACCAAATTTCTCGATTGTTTGTTTCACGAAACTTAATCCAATTCCGAAATCTAAGGAACCGTATTTGTCATATATGTTTTGATTCATCCGATAAAATGGTTCGAAAATCAGTTCCAAACAACGATTCACTAGAGGCGT
>NZ_AOGX02000009.1 GCF_000332475.2 Leptospira yanagawae serovar Saopaulo str. Sao Paulo = ATCC 700523 | reverse complement strand
TAATATAGAGATATAATAAAAATATGGATTTAATTTTGCTTTTATTTGATTTTCTTTTGGATATTTCATAATTATATTTTGAACTTTCGCATAACGAACTAGCCTTAACGACGTAGGCTGGCCCTGAGTCCCGGTTACGGGACGTTAGGGACTGGAACGACACTTGCGTAAGCAAGGGGAGTGCCAGAAGCCTATGTGTCGCAGACCGAGCGAGGCCTTGTGCCGAAGCGAAGCGTTAAGGCGCTGTTATGCGAAGGTCATAATCTACCGAATTGCAGTTCCTTCTTTAATTAAAGATAGATTTGTTATATTGAATTTACAATTCAGTCTTAAATAATCTTCAACTTCCTTTAGATTGATTTCGTGCCTAACGTAATCAGTTGGATGTATTGCGATTGTTAAATTCTGACAAAATTTCCTATTTCTCATCGCTGCTATAAATGAAGATATAATTAATTTGATAATATCTTCTCTTTTTGAATTTATTCTTGAAAAACCAGTTCCTATGATCGGAATTATGATTTTTTCTTCATAGTTTCCTTTTGTGCTTATATAATTCCATACGGATGAAAGTGCTATAAGTATATTCTCATCGCTAGATTCAGCATTCATTGAGGAATTTAATTTTGCCATGGCAACCCAATATGCAGTGTGATTATCAAAATGTAATGCTGCAACTGTTCCAATTTTGTATTCTTTTTGTTTACCGTATTTTTTATTTGATCTGTCTAGTATTACAAATTCATCCTCAGTTAATGATTTTTCTAAATCGTCATCTAATATAGCTGTTTTATTTTTAAAATATTTTGTTGTAAATTGTCCTTGCACGCTCTTTTCACTAATAATTGATCTGTTTTGAATATTTCGAGACAAATCAGTATCGAATGTTGAATTAGTAGGTATAATTAATGAAGATTCTCTATCAAATAGATTCCCTATCAATAGTTCAATGTTAGCATCCAGGCCTGATATTTTATGAGATATTTTACGTTTTGGAAAAATTTCGATTAGTGTCCAAACAAGCGCAATGAGTATAAAGTATGGCCATAATTTTTTGAAATTGATACATTGTTCATCTATAAAGAAGGCTAGAATTTCTGTAAGTAACCATAAAGCAGAAAATGAACTTAATAAATTTTTTATAAATTGTTTAAACGAAAAATACAATTTCCAGTTATTTAGATTAAATATTAGTGAAAACATTTTAGAGTCCGAGATTTTTATAAGTAGTTTCATCATAATAATATGGGCCCGTTTTTTTTTGTGAATATAGCGATTGGTGGGTAGCGGGCCAATATTCCAATGCATGTTCAAGAATTTTTTGATTAAAACTAATATGACATGCGAGTATGTCGGTTAAAATAGATGGGCAATAATCCGAATCAAAAGATCTTTTGCCATTTAAATTTACACAGATTATTGGAATTTGTAATCGTATAGCTTGTTCAATTTCCCATCGAACAAATTTGTAAAGGTAACGAGTTTTTTCCCCGATTAAAAGTAAAAATTTGTTTGAATTGTTTAATCTTGTTAAAAGTTGCTTTTTAATGCTCTCTTCTTTACTTTCATCTCTTGCGTAATTTATTTCATGTGCATCAAAAAAATTAAAGTCTTTAAAAAAATCATTTTTGTTATGTTTCCAAGCTAGCATAAGATAGTAATATATTATATCATTGTCTCCATCAAATGCTATGTAGGTTTTATTTTTGTATTCCATATTTGCCTCTTTAATTTATGATATTGTTTATGACTTTCGCATAACGAACTAGACTTAACGACGTTCCCTGACCCTGAGTCCCGGACGGGACGTTAGGGACTGGCACGTAGCTTGCGAATGCACGCGAGTGACAGAAGGGAATGTGTCGTAGACCGAGCGAGGGCTTGTCCCGAAGCGTAGCGTTAAGTCGCTGTTATGCGAAGAAGACCTTTTTTACAATAAATCGTCAAATATTTTTGGATATTTTACAATTAAGTTTTCGAATATCATAGGTCTAGGTAGTAATTTGATAGAAGGCTTTAATAATTCTAGTTTTTCAAATTCATTATTTTCGAAGAAAATAAGTGCAAGAGATATAATAGAAGGAACAAGGTTTTGTATAATACCATCGGTATTCTCCTTTTTTATCGCGCTATATATCCATGCTGGTGTTATTTTCTTATTTATTTCATTTAATAAAATCCAATTAAAATATGGTAACTTTAGATTACGATATACAATATTCTTTTGTTCTATAAATATTGCTAATCGAAATGTATTCTTCATTTCAATTAATTTATCTTTTAAATCGAAATCAGAATGAGTTAATGAAATGATTGGTTTTCCTAAATCAACTTCATGACAATAGCCATCACCAAAATGATCTGAAGGCCAATTATTAAGTTTGGTTTTCGTTGGTTGTTTTACTTCTTCGTTGTTTTCATAATCAAATCTTGGTTTAAGTAAAATTTGTGAGCAATTACTTGAAAATCTATGAATAAAAGACAAAGTTGATGTATTGTATATATCAATTTTGATATTTTTCTTATCAACTATTCCGATGAATAATGGTAATTCTTGTTTAAATAGCCAATCTATTCCTTCCTTTTTCCATTTATCAATTTCATTTGAACCTATCAATATATCTTTTGTCGAAGACGACTTAATTTGTATAACGTATGGGTAGCCAAATGATAATAATCCATTCTCTTGATCAGAGATATTGCAGAAAAAATCGATTCCTATGTCTTCTGGTCGGGGAACAGGAGTGACTAATCCTAGTCCTGATAGTAAATAATTTGCTAAATATTCACTACGATCACCTTCTCTAAAATTATGGTTTCTTACTCCGCTCATTCTATATTAGTCCTCAGTGAAAATTTTGGTCTTTTTCGCATAACGAAATAGCCTTAACGACGTAGGCTGGCCCTGAGTCCCGAACGGGACGTTAGGGACTGGAACGACACTTGCGTAAGCAAGGGGAGTGCCAGAAGCCTATGTGGCTTTAGCCCGAGCGAGGGCGAAGACCCGAAGCGAAGCGTTAAGGCGCTGTTATGCGACGTAGCCAAAATTTCTAAGTAAAATTGAAAAATGATAGAGAAATCTGTTTCAATTTAGGTGATGAAAAATTTGAAATTAACCTTTTGTTGATCTTCAAAACGATTTTATTTATATTATTAAATGTATGATTAAGATAAATAAAAAGATAAAAATTATGATTATTAAGGCAATTGAAAATTATTGTAAAATTGATAATATATTTATTCTTCGATTTCTAATTTTGTCAATATATTATTTTTGAAACAGTAAAATTCGTATTTTGGTTTCAAAGCTACTCTATAAACTTTTTCAATTAATATTTTATCGTAAATTGAATTTAATTTTTCATGAGTAATTCTGAGATTTTGAGGTAGCTCTAAAGAGTTTATTGGTCGCTCAATTTCCAATCCTTCGTCAAATGCAAATTCTAATATAAAGTTACTATTTCTCCAGTTAAGAGTTCTTTCATCAAATGTATTAGTATATAAATATATTTGATCTTTCTGTAATATACTCCTGAATGTTACGACTAGTAAAAATAAACCTGAAACTACCATTGAGCCATACCCAATTTTCCGAAATAGAAAATCACTTAAAAATGGTAGAATAAATTTAACCGAGTATGTTGAGATTATTGAAGCAGCTGCAATGACAACTCCCAACCAAAGTGAATAAGTGGAATATAAACCAACGGCTATATAAAAGATAAGTTTAATAAGATGCAGGAAAATTTCATTTGCTGCTCTGGTTGCAACAATTTCTTCTTTATTTAAACCGTACCTTAAATAAAAACGATTGAATAATAGACCAACTGATCCTGTTACTCCGGAAATAAAGCCGGCAATAAAGCCGACTATTGATAAAAGTAGTTTCGGATAGGGTTTCGAATTTGAATTTAATTCTTTAATATTTTTGAAAAGTTGGTGGAAATTTCCGATTAAAATAAAACCAACAACCAATTGTAAATAGAGTGGATTTAAATATTTTATTAATAAAGCCCCGATTAAAACTGCTGGTATTGAAAACGGAACAAACCAGAAAAAGATATGCCAATTTATATATTTTCTGAAAAGAACGATTCTAGAAGCTGAACTTGCAAAAGTTCCGATTGTTAATGAGAAAGGTACTATTGTTGTTGGAATTATTATGTTAAGTATTGGAATTAAAATTAAACTTGCACCACCGCCACATATAGAACTTAGCCAAAATGCAAAAATTGTTGCGAAAAAAAGAAAAATAATTTCTAAAAACATAATAAGATTTATTTCCAAGAAATTATTAAAAGTCCAAATAAAATTAATATTGATCCAATAATAATTTTCATATTGATTTGTTCATTCAAAAATATTACAGATAATATTATTGTTACTATGATACTTGCTTTATCTATTAAAGCTACTTTTGAAAGATTTCCAATTTGTATTGCTTTATAGAAAAATATCCACGAAATAGTGGTTGTTAGAGCTGATATGGCTAATAACAGAATGTCTCTTAGAATTAAATTTTTAAAGTCTTTTATTTGATTAAATGTCAAAATGTGTAACCAAATAAAAGCGAAAACAAAACTCGTTCTTACAGCAAGTCCTGTATCGCTATTAACATTTTTTAGTCCTGCCTTAGCGACGACAGATGTTAGGCCTGCAAATAACATTGATATGAAAGCGTATATTTGATATTTGTGCATGTGATTTATTTCCTAAAGTTTTAGGCTATGTCGTATAACGAACTAGACTTACCGAAGTTGTCCGACCCTGAGTCCCGGCGGGACGTTAGGGACTGGCACGTAGTTTGCGAATGCAAACGAGTGACAGGAGGACAATTTGCCGGAGGCCGAGCGAGGCCTTGTGCCGAAGCGTAGCGGTAAGTCGCTGTTATGCGATGGCTGGTAGATTAGATATTTTTGCATATTCTTTTTAATTGTTCTTCGGAAGGACTGATAATGTATTTATGTGCATTTTTAGCTAAAGAAATATTAGATTTTCTAATCTCATCCTTTTTAATCTGATTAAATTTAATAATGGATTTTCCAGTTTTAAAGAATGAAATACCAATTTTAGGAGTCAATGGTATACTGATTTGCGTATCTTCAAGAGCAATTCCACCCTTTCCATATTGATTAGATATCAAAACAGGATTATCTGATGTAATGAATCCTGTACCAAAATTTTCTGGAATTATTGTAACTATGAGATTTTTTTTCATAAAAATATCTAAGAAATTCATTTGAGTATTTTCACCCAATTCACTTAAAACATATAAAGTATAATTTCTAAGTTCAGGTGAAGGTTTTCCATCTGGTAATTTTGGTATACCTAGTCCATTTTTATGAAATTCTTCATCTAATCCATTTTCTATTGTATTCAAAAAGAGGATTGTCCGTTTGATTTGCCAAATTAGGAAATAAGCAAAGATTTTCTTATCCTCTATGTCTATATATAATGTAGCGCTATTTTTACTTTTATCAATGTTTGTTATAAGTCTTCTGACTGCTCCAGAAAATTTTGTCTCGATTTTAGAAAGATATTTTTCAAGAGAATTATCTTTTTTTTCAGAATCAATTGTGAAACTATAAATATGATTTAAAGCGAGAAAGTTAATTGGTGCTCTTTTTAAAAATTTTTGTTCCAGTTTGTCAAAAATGTTTAATGGCTTCGTAGGAAACGGAGAAGTATTGTCTACAAAATTATTAAGATATATTTGAGGAACTATATGTTGGTCTTGGCCCATATTTTTTCCAGCTTTCGCATAACGAACTAGACTTACCGAAGTTCCCCGACCCTGAGTCCCGCCGGGACGTTAGGGACTGGCATGTAGCTTGCGTAAGCAAGGCGAATGCCAGAAGGGGAATTTGCCGGAGGCCGAGCGAGGCCTTGTGCCGAAGCGTAGCGGTAAGTCGCTGTTATACGACGTCTGAAACTAAGCCGAAAGTTTTCTGTTTTTGATAGATATTTCTAGATCTAAGGCATGACATACTTTTAAAAATGTAGATAAGTTACAATTTACTCCATTTTCAATTTTTGATAATTGTTGTTGAGTGACATGTGCTTTTTTCGCTAAATCAGATTGGGAAAGCCCTTTTTTTTCTCTCAAAGTTTGTAGCTTAATAGAAATATTAACAAGTTCTTTCTCTTCTTCAAATTTTTCCTTAAAAGATTTACTTTTTAACTTATTGTCTAAATGATTCTTTAACGATCTCATAAATTTAACTCCTTTAAGATTTTTTCAGTATATTTTTGTAAGAAAGATTCTCTTCTTTTAATAGCTTTATTAATTTCTGAATTAGGAACTTTATCCGTATTTTTAACGAATTGATTCGTAAGTATAATATAATCTTTATAACAAAAGAAATATAAAATTCTAATTTGTGATCCTGAAAGTTTAATTCTTAATTCATGAATACCGTCAATCAACAGATCTGCGTAAGGTCTCGTAAT
>NZ_AOGX02000010.1 GCF_000332475.2 Leptospira yanagawae serovar Saopaulo str. Sao Paulo = ATCC 700523 | reverse complement strand
TACCATCAGCCGAATGCTGTGATAACTACACCTAGTCTTCATTTGAGAGAACGTTTCCATTCCCTCGGTTTTTTCTCGCTAGAATTGTCTTGGAGTCACGCTACTGTGTATGTTGTAAAAGATCTTCATTAGCAATCAAGTCAGTTCCCTTCCGGGCTTCACTCAATCACCGTTTCACCATCATTGGGAATGTACACTTACAGTCAACCAACTTTTATAAAAATTGTTCCGGATTATGAGGCTTTTTGCACTTTTTTTAGGAGGAATTGTTTGGTCTTCGCTCAGAGGCTTACGGTGGGGTAGTTAAAAAAAGAATTATGTCACATAAGTGAGCACGGCAACACAAACCATGCATCTTATTCAATAATTCACCCAATTTTATCCGTTAAGAAAGCTACAAGAACTAAACTCAGATAACGGTTATTAGTTTATATAAAAGCAAACAAGTGTTCGGTAACATCAAACTGCCGCTAAATTCTTGTTTGTTTTTAAATTTCCATTGACATAAACAGCTGTTACAATAGAACATTTTGCACTATGCGAACAAAAAACAACAATCGAAAAAAAATTTTATTTTTCACCCTATTGGTTTTATTTGGATTTGCGATCAATTGTGAAAAAAAACAAACAAATCGTAGTGGCCTATTCACTTCACTTTTCTACACACCACCTTCAATAAATTCACTAGATCCAATCAATAACCCGATCCAAGATGGAGGAGAAATACAAGCTAGTATCGTTGTTGAAAAAATTAAATCTGGTGAGTATCAAATCAACCCAGGTGGTCCACAGTTTGGCAAGGTTGGGATTCTTGGATCCTATACTAATTTACCAGATGCAAATACCATTTATCATGACGCTATGCCCAATATTGGGAAGATCATACCGAATCGACTCGAAATCAACATCAAAAGAATAATTATCATTTCAGAGGACGGGAAAGCCTTTGAAACTGATTTTACTTCTAAGAAAGTTGACATTTTTAAATTTGGAAAAGAATCACCTGGAATCGCCTCTCTCTCCCAAATTCCAAAAGGAATCTACAAATCGATTCAATTTGTTTTAGATTCAGACCAAGGAAAGGCTGAGATCAATGGAGAAAGTTTTGGCTTCCAATTATCTACAGGGACGTCTTTTGAAATCAAGGGACAATTTGAAGTTCTTACCGGACTGACAACAAATCTCAAAATCAATTTTGATCTCAGCCAATTGCAATATGATTCTTCTTCAAATTCATTTATCCTTTCCAATCAAATTTGCAATCTTTCGAAAGCTACATTTGAACTTCCTTATACACCAGGTATTCTCATTCTCAAATTAAAAAATCCGATTGAAAATTTTGATTCTAAAAAAGTAGGAATCAAAGAAATTGATAATATTTTAGAAAAATATTCGTTACTTAGTATTTTACCATTTGTGACAGAAGATACAAATGTTGATTCAGAAACTGCAGAACTCATAGGCTTAAACCGAACCTATTTCCTTCTATTTGAAGCAAAAGTAGATTTACTCCAAGTCAACTTCGCTCTTGCAAACCTACCTGAAATCGAGTGGGTGACTACAAATACAAAAGTAGAAGCTGATGCTGTTCCGAATGATCCTGAAGCCAATACCGGTTGTTTTTTCTGCTCTAAGTACCAAACTGCTTACTTAACAGCCATTAATGCTTACAATGGCTGGAATGTCACTACAGGTTCTAGTGGAGTCAAGATTGCGGTCATTGATACTGGAATCGATGATACCCATCCAGATTTAGTCGGCAAGATCATCCAAAATAGGTCCTTTGAACCTGCCACATGCTACCATTGGGGAATCTTTCCTTATGAATGTGTCGCTCATCGGGAAGTTTCCAGGCCTTTATTCAATGGAGCCAATGGATGGGATCATGGAACGCATGTTGCCGGAACCATTGGGGCAGCGACTAACAATGGAGTAGGAATTGCAGGGATCACTTGGTCGAACCCAATCATTTCTATTAATGTTTTCTATCCGAATGCAATGATGACTGCTATATCAAGCGATCGCCTAATCGCATATGGAATATTAGAAGCAATTAACGGTGGAGCTAAAGTTATTAACATGAGTTTAGGTGGATATGGTTATGAATATTGCCAATGGGCATGTCTGGTAAGAGTTCATACATATTCTTTATCAAGAGATGCTGTTCGTTATGGTGAGGCAAAGCGAATCGTAATGGTTGCATCATCAGGAAATGATAATAGAAGAATTGCACCTTACCCAGGCAACCCGCAAAATCAGGGCGCATTTCCCGCATCTTTTAATGAAGTCATTTCGGTAGGGAATTTAGATACATCAAATTCTTTTGGATTAAGGTATCCAGATTCAAATTTTGGAAAAGTAGATATTGCGGCACCAGGTAGTTTCATTTTATCTACTTCGACAAACGGTAGTTATATTTTTAAGACAGGAACTTCTATGGCTGCCCCAATGGTTTCAGGTCTTGCCGCTCTCATTCTCTCTGTTGATTCCAACTACCATCCGAAAGATATTTTAAAAGCGATGTGTAGCAAAGCAACTGCTCTTACCCAAACGGGAAGCCCTGAAACTGACAGAGAATATTTTGGCTGTGGAAGGATCAATATTGGCGCCACTCTTGCTACATTAGTACCACCACCGCAAAGACCAAATATCGTTGCCGATTGTGGTGCCATCGAGCAAGCTCCATGCTCTGCTGGGCGTTGGTTTTTACCATGGGATTATCAATTTGTTGCCACCGGGGGAACACCACCATACCATTGGACATATGAAGAAGGTAGTTTACCAACTAATTCCTGGTTAGAAGCACATTCAGGGCGTTTGATTGGGGAACCGACATGGTGGTTTGGTCCTGGCTGGACTTTTCTAGTACGAGTCACGGATTCTGCGGGACAAACGGATATTCGCAGTTTTTATTTTGCATCGGGACTATAATAGGAGTTAATTTAAAATCATGAAAAATCAAATGCAATATATCAAATCATTTCTGCCGTTCCTAATCTTTACATTTTTCGCGACTTGCATTATGGTTTCCTGCAAAGAATCAAGGACAGATTCCGGGTTAATTCCTCTTTCATTGATCACTCTTGCTAAAGAGGCAGAAGATCAAGAAAAACTCAATCAGTGTATGGGGATTCTACCACCAGGTTATGTTTGTACAGCTGATTTGACCCCTTACCCAACTAGTATTTTACGAGCAGAACTTAGAAATGGAAGCGAACTGATATCTTCCGTTAATACTTCAGATTTACCCTATCATTCGGGCGGTTGCGTTAAATATTACAAAATAACGTGGAACGATGGGTCAGATTATAAAAGTTCAACTCTTTTCTTTTGGAATGGCAAACTCAAAGGAGTATGCGCTATTAGCATGGCAAAAACAAACGGAGAAGTAAAGAGCTACTTACTAGATATATCTGAAGAAGATGGTGTAATCGAAAAAATATCAGAAATCAATTCAAATGGCCTTACATTAAAATTCTATCGGTAATAGATCAGAATGTAACAAAATAGAGTGGAATCGATTGTAATCTCAAAATCGAAATCGGGATACGATCTTTTCCATAGAGTCTGATACCAATTGCAATCGATTGGCTTCTTCAGAAATTTGAGCGAAAGTCGTCGAAATTTGGGAATGATTTTCCCATAACTCTTGTAAGTTGGAATTGGAGTTTTCCGTATAAATTGTTTGTAACTCCATTTCACTAGTGATTTTTTCGGCGTCCAATTGGAATTCGCCGACCAACTCTTTTAACGATTTCACATTTTCCGAATTCGTTTCACTGGTTCGGCCAAACATTTGAACCACTTGCGATATCTCTTCAAATTTCGATTTTACGTCTTCGTTGGTTTTGATGATATCTTTCATCGATTCCAAACTTTCTTTGGATGCAACTTGGGATAATTTGACAACACGTTTAATCTCTTCGATGTTTTTTGCAGTTTCATCCGCAAGCCGAGAAACCTCACTGGCAACCACGGCAAATCCACGACCCATGGAACCCGCACGCGCCGCTTCTATTGATGCATTTAGAGAAAGCAAATTCACTCTATCAGAAATATCTTCTACAATGGAGATGGCCGATTTAATATTTTCACTCATTTGGTTCATTTGTTCTACTTTTTCAAAAGCAGATTGAATGGCTTCTTTTGCCAGCTTCACTGTTCCAATGGAATGGATTGTATTTTGAGCCAGTTCTTCCGCTTTTTGAGAAAGATTTGTCATCTCGTTTGTGACAGCAGTGAGTTCTTTTGCTAAAAAATGAGTTTTTTCTTTTTGGGTTAATACTCGTTCATAAGTAGCTTTCGATAAACTTTGGATTTGGTTAACAGAATCAAATGTAGAATCAAGTTTGTTTTTTTCGGAAACCACTTGAGAATCAATCACCACTCCCTTATCTAATATCGTTTTTGATGTTTCAGATAAGGATACAGCTTCTTTTTTTGCTGTTTGGAAATAAGATCGCAACGAATCCATAAATAAATTTAACCGAGCTATGGTATGACTCAAATTGGTGGCGGAGAGTTGTGGGATGGTATCGGCAAGTTCTCCTTTTGATAATTTTTCAATGGAATGATTCAGATTCCCAATATCATCCTTTAACGATTTGCTGCCAACGTAAGCCGAATAAATCATGATGACAACCATCATAACAAAGACAATTGGCATTTGGTAAACCCAATAAGGAGATCGAAAATCAGTTGCAAGAATTAAAAACAAATAATAACCAAAGGTTAACATTGGTAAAATGGCAACAGCCATCATGGTAAAAAGATTACGTTGGAAAACTCCGAATATACGAAACTTGGATTCATCCAAATGGATCTCTGCAAACAGTTTGTTTTTTAGAACAGAACTTAAATAGACTTCTGTTTGAAAATAAAATGCCAAATATATAATCGGAACAAGCATTACACAAGCATATGGTAAGGCTAATATTTCAGCCACAGGCAAATCCAAAGCGGAAATTGCCAAGAGTGAAAAACCAAATATAGAAACAGTCCATCGAATGAGGATTACTTTCCCTTCCCAGTGAGGGTGTTCGAGTAATCCCTTTTTCAAATCTGACAATGTTTTTATGTTCGAATCATTATTATAATTTAACAAATGTTTGAGTCTATGATTTCTTAGTGTAATTCCTACGACCAAGGGGACAAGAGATAGCAGTGTTCCAATAATTGCGAGTTTTAAAAGTGTATCTGAATCAAAACTCGAAGCGAATAAACAAAAGTTGATAAAATAAGGAAAAATCAATAAGTACAAAGGTGCTTCGATGGCAAACGTCAACTTCCTGATCAACTGATTTTCTGTCATTCCCCTGGAACCATCCTTTCTCTTTGACAATGATTTTAGAAAAGGGACAAGTCATCATCCATTTTCATTTTTTTCATTAAGAAACAGAATGTAGTAATGGTTCAGAGTGAACGATTGTCTGCCAAAACCGAAAGATTATTCTACCGATTGTAAAGTTAACACGGAAATTTCAGAAGGAGCCCCTAATCGAAAGGGAGGACCCCAATACCCTGTTCCCCGACTTACATATATCTGAGTTCCTTTGTATTGGTGGAGTCCTGCAACAAATTTTTGAGCAAAATAAATCAATACATTGCCTGGAAAAAATTGACCACCATGAGTATGGCCAGAGATTTGAAGATCAAATCCAACTTTATTTGCTTCATAAATACTATTCGGTTGGTGAGCAAGTAGGATTTTATAATCACAACTTTCCCCTCCGAGCATGGCTCGATGGGGATTTGTTTGGTGTGATTTGATCATAGATCCAGCAGTTAAGTCTGTCACACCTGCCATGAGTAAATTGGACTCACCCACATGAATGATTTTATTTTCATTCAGTAAGATGTGGATACCTAACTTTTCAATTTCAGGTAACCAAGACAACACTCCCGAATAATATTCGTGGTTTCCGGTAACATAAAAAGTCCCATATTTGGATTTGATATCGGCAAGGGGTTTTAGATGGTGTTTGAGAGTGGCCGACGGACCATCCACAAGATCTCCTGTGATGACAACAACATCTGGTAATTGTAAATTGATTTTTCCGACAACACGGCGGAGGAATTTTTCTTTAATTGTTGGTCCAATGTGTACGTCAGAGATTTGAACAATTTTGAATCCTTGGAGGTCTCGGTGTAAATTTTGCACTGGGATTTTGGTTTTTTTGTATTTCAGGCGAACATGAGCATTGTAGAATCCAAGTGAACTGAGGGCCGTTGCAACGACAATGGTTGAAAAAGCCAAACTGAAGTTTTTCACTTCTGTCACACCGTCGATTGGGAATCCTAATTGGAGTAAGGTGGAAAATAGAAACCTAGAATAATCTGAGATAATCCCAAAGTCTAATACCCGAAGTAGGTCCATCACAAGCACCAAGGTGAAGAGGATGGAGAAAAATCCAAAATGAGTAAAACTTAGATAGGCAAAAAAAGTTTGGGTTTTCTCCCTTTTGGATACCCTACTGAATATATAGGTCACAGGAACTAGGATTACTAAGGCACCGATACCTACTAAAATCAGTGTCACAATCGGTCCATTCAGTGAAAGTCCTGAGATCAAACGAAAGGTAGAATAGTAATAGATAAATCCAAGTAAGGATGTCAGAACGGACAAAAATAGAAAGAATACTTTCAAACAGATAACCTTTTCTATTGGACAGGTTTTTGATAAAGAAAGTCTCGAATATTGACGTCAGTAGGATAGAATGAAAGAAAAAGAACCAGTTCGAACCAAATCCGATGTGATTCTCATTGGAGCAGGAATCATGAGTGCCACTCTCGGGGTCTTGTTAAAAGAATTAAATCCTAAATTAACAATCACAGTTTTGGAAAGACTAGATGCTGCAGCACGCGAAAGTTCTAATGCTTGGAACAATGCAGGAACTGGGCATTCTGCTTTTTGCGAATTGAACTATACTGTTGAAAACGAAGATGGTTCGATTCAAACAAAAAAAGCACTGCAAATCGCAGAATCATTTGAAATCTCTAAAGAGTTTTGGGCCTACCTTTCTGGAATCAAACAAATCATTGATCCAGAAGACTTCATTCATTCCGTTCCTCATTATAGTTTTGTTTGGGGAGAAGAAAATGTCAGCTTTTTGGAAAAACGATTTCATGCTTTAAAACAATATGAGTTGTTTAACGGGCTGATTTATACAGAAGATAGAAAAACAATTTCAGAATGGCTTCCTCTCGTTATGAAAGGCAGAGACCCTTATGAGAAGATCGCAGCTACAAAAATGGATTTAGGTACTGATGTAAATTTCGGAACATTAACGCGCGCTATGTTTCGATATTTAGAAAGTTTTCCAGATGTCCATGTCCATTATTTTGAAGATGTAAAAGATTTGGAGAGAAGTGAAAACGGCCATTGGCATCTAACATCAAATAATTTACAAACTCATGAAAAAGAACACCATGAAGCAAAATTTGTTTTCATTGGTGCTGGTGGAGGAAGCCTACCTCTTCTTGAAAAATCGGATATCCCTGAAGCAGAAGGATTTGGAGGATTCCCTGTGAGTGGGCAATGGTTGCGCTGTAAAAACAAAACCATCATCAAAGAACATTTTGCAAAAGTTTACGGCAAAGCAAATGTTGGATCTCCTCCGATGTCTGTCCCTCATTTGGATACAAGGATCATTGAAGGAAAAAAAGAATTATTATTTGGACCTTACGCTGGATTTACGACAAAATTTTTAAAAAAAGGTTCTTATTTTGATTTAGTGAAATCATTAGAGTTTGATAATATTTTTCCAATGTTATCTGCTGGGATGCATAATTTGCCACTAACGAAATATCTCATCAGCCAAGCTCTCCAATCACATGAAGACAGAATTGAAGCTCTGAAAGAATACTTTCCTGAAGTCAAATCAGAAGACTGGGAACTAGTAGTGGCTGGGCAAAGAGTGCAAGTAATCAAAAGGGATGAAGAGGAAGGTGGGGTATTGGAATTTGGAACGGAAGTTGTATCGGCCAAAGATGGATCACTTGCCGCACTTCTTGGAGCAAGCCCTGGCGCATCCACATCCGTTTCCATCATGTTAGAGGTTTTGTCAGATTGTTTTCCAGAACAGATGAAATCCAAAGAATGGAATGAAAAACTAAAAACAATGATCCCTAGCTTCGGAGAGTCCATGAAGGACAATCCGAACCTTTGCACTATGAGTAGAAAACGAACGGAAGAGTTACTTGGTTTGAAAACCTATGTTACTTAATTTTTTTCCTAAGTTCGATCACTACCTTTTCTTTTGATTCCACAGTGTAAAGCGCTGATCCTTGTGTGGAATCAATGATTCGTCTTGGATTTACACCTTTCTCTCGTAAAACACGCGAGATTGCTTGTGCTCTTTCAAATCCTAAATCATAATTTTCATAATTTCCTGGTAGGTCTTCTTTGTAAGGGGAAGTATAGGTGATGACAAGGATGTCATATTCCTTGTATTCATTTTCCAAACTCCGCGCAATGGCATCAAGTCTTGCCCTTCCTTCCAAGTGGATGCGGCTCGAAGGTAAATCAAAGATCTCACTCGCAAAGAATACAAATCGTTCGAGTTTCGATTCTAAATTCTCATTCGATTTGTTGTTTGGATCGGAAGTGGCCGTATCAATTACTTTTTTTGGAGCTTCGTCTAACACGAGATTGTCTTTTTTAGATAGTGAAAAGTTGAGACCAACACCAAATTTGATCGCTGTCTCTTCATAGTTCCCACGATTGCGAAAACCCGATGACGGTACTTTGTAATTGACTATATAGGTATTGGCATGTTCCACTTCGGAACTAATAAAAAATCGATCATTGAAATGGTAACGAAATCCCAAACTTCCAAATACACGATTGACATTGCCACCATATAACCTTTCGTAACCGGCTCCACCTCCAACTCGAAGATAAGGATCAAATGGGCTATTGGGATTAAAATGGAAAAATAAATTCAAATCAGCAGTGCCTGCGTTATAAAAATCACGAGTCCTTTGTAAATAAACTTGGATCACATCGGTGATGCTTAAGGTCATTAATTGACTTGATACATTAATCGGTTGGAGGGCTAATAAAGTGATGAGTCTCGTATCAACGGTTCTAAAATGAGCAGCGGTAATGACTTGGTTTGTGACAGCAAGTCCAATGCCAAAGTATTTGAACAGTCCGTACTCAAATCCAAGTTCACCACCTCGGCTGGAAAGCCTTGTCCTTGCCTCAGAAATTTCCTGGTAAATTAAGTAGTTTAGAACTCGATCACTTGTGTTCGATGAAATGGTATTGAGGGCAAGGTAATTGGGGAAGTTGTGATTATAAACAGCTTTTTGGATGGTTCCAGAGTTGTTTCCGAGGCCACCGGTTCCCATCCCATAAAAAATCAAATTTCCTTTATCAAATCCTTGTGAAAAAAGGTTTTGTATTGGGGACATTATGACCACAAAAAAGCTTATTATGATCAATCTTTGTTTCCATTTCTGCATGGGTGATCTTGGCCCAATATCGCTTGTTACTGCAAGTTCATTTTTTTTCTAAAATCTGTCACAAATGACCACCCGCCAATCGTCCTGTAGGTGAGGTATCCAATGAAAACAAATGTAGTGATTTTAGGGGCAGGTTATGCAGGCATTTTATGTGCCAATCGATTGGAAAAACAAAACAAAAATTGTAAAATCACACTTCTCTCTGATCAATTTTATTTCCAAGAGCGAATCCGATTCCATGAATTTGCCGTAGGTAGGACCAAGAAGAGAATTCTGATCCAGGAATTCTTACGTAAAAACATCGACTTTCAATTGGGAAAAGTTACAAATATTGATCCCAAAAAGAACAAGGTGGCTTTCAAATCGCATCACGGAGAACAATCCATATCCTATGATTACCTAGTGGTAGCGATCGGAAGTGGGAAGATAAAACCAATAAACCCTGAGGAAAATTCCATCCAATCCGAAAATGCTTTGGTAACTTTCCAAATCAAAAAAGATCCAAACCAAATCAAAAACATATGCATATTAGGTGGTGGACTAACGGGTATCGAACTAGCAACAGAATGGAAAGAAAGATTTCCAAATGCAAACGTAACGATCGTTGATACAAAGGAATTGGGACATTCCTTTTCTGAGAAAGGAAAAGCCCATCTTAAAAAAACATTCGTTAGGATGGGAATCAATACCATTGAAAACAATGCCATACAATCGATTCAGAATGGGAAAATCACATTCCAAAACAAAACAAACTTGGAATATGATTGCCTTATGAATTGTACAGGATTTCAAGCGGAATCTCTGGTTGGCAAATCAGAATTACATACAAACGCAAAAGAACAAATTTATGTTGATGGTTTTTTACGATCAAAGCAGTATTCAAATCTTTTTGCGATTGGAGATGTCGCCAAACTCAATGATTCCATCTTACGTATGGGATGTGTCACAGCACTACCAATGGGCGCCTATGTGGCAGATACCATCACCCAAATTATCAAAAACAAAAAGCCATCGGAGTTTCAGTTTCAATTTTTTGGAAGGTGTGTTTCTTTGGGTAGAAATGATGGGATCATCCAATTTACATATGGTGATGATTCTCCCAAGGAATGGATCTTGAAAGGAAAATGGGCAGCCTGGATAAAAGAATGTGTCAATCGATTCACTTTGTTTTCTCTTTATATGGAAAAACATTTGCCTTGCCGATTTTACTTTTGGCCAAAAGGGAATCTTTTCCAAAAACAACATTGGAATGAAACGATAAGGGAAACAAAGAAAGTCACGCGATGAATGATTTAAATTCTTTTTTAGATTGGAAAACGTATCTTTTTTCAATAGCATACCGGATAACAGGAAGTTATTCGGATGCAGAAGATATTGTGCAAGAAAGTTACCTCAAATGGCTTTCCTTAAATACTTCAAAGATAGACAACCCAAAGTCTTATTTAGGCAGTGTTGTCGCAAGACTTGCGTTTGATTTGTTGAAAAAATCATCCAGAAAAAAAGAAACTTACATTGGTCCTTATCTACCGGAACCAATTCCAGAAATCATTGAAGGTGTTGATGAAGAAAAAATCAATTATGCATTCCTTGTCATTTTGGAAACACTCAATCCATTTGAACGAGCTGTTTTCATTTTACGAGAGTCATTCGATTTTGATTTTCTTACCATTTCCAAGGTTGTGGGCAAAAATCCGACTTATTGCCGCAAAATTTTAAGTAGAGCCAAACAGGCATTAAAAAGTCGAAAAAAAAAGTTTGAACCAGATCCCAAATTACATGCAAAATTATTTTTAGAATTTAACCTTGCTTGCGCCAAACAAGACGCAAAGTCCCTTTCGCTCCTCCTCAGAGAAGATGTGATCGCTTATTCAGATGGAGGTGGGAAAGTACATGCAGCAAGGATTCCGATTCCTGGAATCATTCGAGTTTCAACTTTACTCAAACAAACAACGAAGAAGATAGCTGATACAAGCCAAGTGTATTTTGGTTTTGCCAATCAAACCCCTGCGGTGATTGGTTATGACCCTGATGGCAAACCTATCTTTGTACAACTTTTCTCTGTAAATGAAGGAAAGATTGATCAAATCTTCAATATTGTGAACCCAGATAAATTAAAAGGGTTTCAAAACCTAGATCAATTAAGAAAATTAGGATATATACGAAAACCAAACTTACTCATCCTCTCCTTCATTGCCATAAGAAAGAAAATAGTTTCGCTATTCGGTTAGGCTTTCAGATAAATACAAAAAATTTCGTCCTAATTGATGTAACCTCGTGAAACGTTTTTTTGTTTATCTTGAACCTTTTTTTCTTTTCAGCATGATTTTCGGCAGTATGAGCTGTATTCATCAGGATTCCCCAATACCACCTAACGCCAAACAAGGCATCATTGATTTACGAAATTGGAATTTTGAAAAGGATGGGAATGTCTTCTTAAATGGAGAATGGGTCATCCACTGGAAAAACTTGGACCCAAATCCTATTAACAACTATCCAAGTTTCACGAAAATACCTGGCAATTGGACAGAAAATTTAACAGAAGTTTTACCCAATGGGTATGCCACCTTCCAGTTGAAAGTATTGGTAAACCCAAAAGTAAAATCATTTTATCTACAAAATGGTGTGACAAGGAATGCATTTCGTATCCTAGTAAGTGGGGAAACTATTTACGAATCAGGCAAACTAGGAACAGATATAAAATCGGAAGTCCCAAACATCAGTATCCAAACTGTTTCCATTCCAAAAAACGATGGAGGTGTGATTGACCTTCGTGTTCAAGTCTCCTGTTTCCATTATCATGTTTGTGGGATCGCAACACCCTACCAATTCGGAACCAATGAAACGATAAACAAATCATTTTTTGAAGCAACAAGCCGAGATATATTGGTATTTGCTTCACTTGGCACACTGGCCTTTTTTCACTTTGTATTATTTCTTTTTTGGCGAGATGAAAAAACACATTTGTATTTTTCTTTTGTTTGTTTCCTTGCTTCCATTCGTATTTTAAGTATTGGGGAAACAAGACTAATTTATAATTATCTGCCAGTTGGTCTCTACGAAATCATGATTCGGATCAATGGATTTACATTTACATTATTGTATTTGTCATTTGTTCGATACGTACAAGAAGTTTATCCTGACAAAAAGTATCAAAATATCTATTTAATCAACTATTTATTCGCCTTACTTTTGCTAATCGGAACTCCGTTTCCATCCACGGTTTATGCCAAAATTCAATCATATCATTTGATTTTATCTTTGTTTGGTTTATTTACTTTAATTTATCCGATTTTTCATGGTGTATTGATCAAAAAACCAGGTGCAAAATTCTTTTTGTTTTCCCTTGTAGCAACGATGTTACTATTTTCATTGGATATCCTTACGGAATTCGCCAAAAAGGGCACGGCATACCTTGCCCAATATGGGTTTTTAGTATTTGGATTGTCACAAGCTTTATTCATTGCAGATCGAATGATCCAAAATTTCAAAAACAAAGAAAAGCTAAAACAAGAGAAAGAGTTAGCAGTAGCAGAAGTAAAATTTAAATCAGCATTTTTATCAACCATGAGCCATGAAATTCGAACTCCCATGAATGGAATTTTAGGTATGACACAGATGTTGGGCCAATCCAATCTGAATGAGGAACAAAAAGAATATTTGAGTTTGATCCAATTCAGTGGAGAAAATCTTTTGCTCTTAATCAATGACATTCTTGATTTAACAAAATTAGAAGCAGGAAAATTTGAGTTAAGATCGGAAACTGTTGTTTTACCAAAATTCTTAAATGATATAGTTCAATTGTTTCGTTCCAAATTAAAAGACAACCATGTTCAATTTGAATTGGTATTCATAAACGAACCACCTACTTATATCTTAACAGACCAAAGACGATTCACACAAATCCTCTCAAATCTTCTCGGTAATGCCGTTAAATTTACCGAACAAGGGAAAGTAACAGTTTCACTTAAAACCATCGTTCTAAATACAAACAAATGTATTTTAAGAATTCAAATCATTGATACAGGGATTGGAATCCCTGAAGAAAAACTTCCTCTACTTTTCCAGCCGTTCCAACAAATCCATTCTCATTTGTCTGATAAAACGACAGGAACAGGTCTCGGACTCACCATTACCAAAAAAATCATAGAGGAGATGTTAGGCACAATTTCGATCGAGTCGGTATTTGGCAAAGGATCAATTTTTACAATTGAACTTCCAGTCGCAATCGGTTCATTAGAAATTAATTCTGAAATCCAAACTGAAAAACAAAACATACTCAATCTCACTGAATGGGAAAAAAACTTAGCAAGTCTCTATCCTCTTACAATATTAATCGCCGATGATGACCCAATCAATCTGAAAGTGAGTCAAATGTTTTTAAAGAAATTAGGTTACGATGCCCTACTTGCCGAAAACGGAACACAAACTCTAAAATTGGTTGAAACGGAAAATCCTGATTTCATTTTTTTAGATGTACAAATGCCTGACTTGAGTGGGATTGAAGTTACCAAACAAATCCGAAGTCAAAAAAATAGGCGCAAACAACCGATTATCATTGCACTCACAGCCAATGTAATGGAAGAAGAAAAAGAAAAATGCCTAACGTCTGGAATGGATGATTTTATGACAAAACCACTTCTCATACAAGATTTGGTTTTTATGATCAAAAAATGGTTTAAAGGATAAAAAATATTAATGGAACACACATTAGTTGTTGGAGGAACTTCCGATATTGGAGTTTGGGTAGTCGATGCACTCGCAAAACGAGGTCATTCAATTTCCATAACTGGTAGAAACAAAAAAAAATTATCTGAAATCAAAAACATTACCAAAAGTAAATACAATCTTCTGATCAGTACTTATGAATTGGATATAACCAATATGAATTCCTTTCAAAAGTTTTATGATTCACTCAAAGAAAAACCGAAACATGTTTTTGTTTTAGTAGGGTATTACGAAGACCAAATCATCGCTCGAACAGATTGGAAGGAATTAGAAAAAACAATTCAAATCAATTTTACAGGTGTTGCAGCACTTGTGAATCATATTTCACTTGCAATGGAAAAAGAAAACTATGGAACCATTACCGTTGTTAGCTCCGTTGCAGGCGAAAGAGGAAGAAAATTAAATTATATTTATGGCAGCGCAAAAGCTGGGCTTACCACCTATCTCTCTGGTTTACGTGCGTTACTTTTTCCAAAAGGAGTTCATATAGGAACCATCCTTCTTGGACCAGTGTACACAAAAATGTCTTTTGGACATAAGTTAATGCCTTGGTTGACATTGAAACCAGAAGTAGCTGGCGAAAAAATAGTAATAGCAGGTCTGAATAAAAAAGACCAAGTTTACATTCGTTGGCCATGGAGGTGGATCATGTTTATCATTCGGAACATTCCAGAATGGATTTTCAAACGACTCCCCAGCTTTTGATATTATACGAATTCGTTTTATTCCCAAAGTGGATTTAGGGATAACTGATGTAATTCCAAATCGACTGAAATCCATTGACCATCGGACAACTATGGAGTGCAGCAGATCCCATACCATTACATGCGGTCGTCACCAAACGTTTGCTATTTCCATAAGGGGAACCAACACTTGTATTTGTCAGAGCCCCAGTCATTCCCAATTGATTTAACCAAACATCCGTTACCTGATTCATGTTCCCACTAAAATTTGCAACAGTATCATTTTCATGGATAAGTCCATAATACGAACCTGCAGGTGCGGCTTGGGCATTCGAAAACCACGAAGGAATCGAAGCTGTTTGCAAACTATAATCAGAAACCCCACTATAAATGGAAACACGGCCAACTGCTCGAATTTTACCTTGGTAAGCGGCATGCCCACTCCCTTGCGAATGCCCACCAACATACACATTGGCCCAATTGATTGCACCACCAGTTAGATAACCGTCCCAACCTTCGTTCGGATACGTTCTTGAGAGATATTGTAATAAGGACAATAAACGACCCTCAATGGAATTGTTTGTGTCAACAGAAACATACGGTGACACTTGTGATCCTGTGACAACTTCGTTACGCATGGTTTCAAAACAATTTGTGTCGTTTCTTGCAGCCCCTTGGTTACAAACTGTATTCACAGCGTCAGCATTGGGATAACTGAGTCCAATCACATGGTATCCTCTCGTTGCTCCTTGTTGTAAAATGGCTCCGATCTCACAAGGTGAAGAACCAGTGCCTGGATAAAACACAGACAAAATATTTTTTTTTGTCACTCCTTGTTGTGGTGGGTAAACATGATGAGGAGCATTATCTGTGCTTATAGAGGAAGAAGTGATAGAAGGTAATATTTGGTATCTTTGTAAGGAACCAACCATCCCACTGGACGGATTGGCATTTTGACCGGCACAAGAACGAAGGTATAAATTGAGTCCAAGTAAGACCACCAAATCATCGTTTGCTTCTTTTTCTTTTTTGCAAAAAAGTAGGTTCGGGACCAAACAGAATATGAAAAAGGAAATGATCATGTGACGTGAGGTTTGTTTAAAAAATAATTGAAATGAGGAAGGAATTGACTGCATTGAAATGATAAAATTAATTCCTATCCCAGATTGGCAATCCAATTCTTTCAAACAACCCAAGCAGAAGGTAATACAGACGTTCTTGATTCGGACAAATAGTATCGAAAGATTTTTACCATCCTATTTGGTTTCATTTTTTGACATTGATTCATTTTAATGAATTGTATGTCGCAATCAATTCTTTCACATTTGTGCCAATGCCTTCCATTCTCGACACATTCATCCCATCTTTGTCAAATAAAGTGATCACTGCAGAATGATTGAATTCACCACTTGCCATTTTTTTATAATTGATCCCAAGGACAACGGACAACATTCGAACATCCTCTTCCTTACCATTGAGTAAGGTCCAATTTTGGCCAAGTCCCATTTTCTTTTTATAGTCCTTTAAAATCTCTGGTTTGTCTATTTCAGAATCAAAACTTACCAGTATAACATTGGGGGCAATACCCGTTTCAGATTGGATTTTTTTTGCCACTTGTTCCAAGTCAGTGACTAACCTAGGACAGATGGAGATACAAGACGCATAAAACATACTGATGAGAAATGGTTTACCTTTCCAGTTGGCGAAACTGACTACTTTTCCACCTTCTGTCGTCCATTGGTTTTTTAATTCCATTAAACTACCACTTGCCGGTTCACTTGCGGCGAGTAAAGGTTCGTGTTCATGGTGGTGGCTCGAACTTGAATTGTGATCATCACAAGTGATAGAAAAAAATCCTAAAACTAGGATCAAAGTGGATATAAAAAATTTTGAATTCATAAAAATCATAAAGTACCTTCCTTACTATTTTGGTCAGCCACACATCGAAATCCTAAATACTTCGCAGTGTACCAACCTTTTAAACCTGCACGGTAACCATAACGCATATAAGATGCATAATTGGAAAAATCATTCGCTTTGAGAGAACCACCTCCACAAAAAAGACTACTTTCAATATCAGAATCTTGCCTAGAATCACCGGTGACAGATGAGTTGTTAAAATCATACACCCATTCCCAAATGATTCCATGTTGGTCATACACACCTAACTTATTTTTGTAATTTCCAACCTTTGGCAAAACTTCTGGTCTTCGTTCCCCATACCATTTTAAGATCACGGCTTCGATCTCTTTTTTGTTTTTTCCTTGGGGTGGAATACTTGCTACATACTCCCACTCAGCCTCTGTAGGCAATCGTTTTCCCTTAGATTCACAATATGCCTTTGCAGCAAACCAAGAAACATAGGTAACAGGCGATAATCGATCTTTTTCTTTTGGTTTCCCATCCTTCCATTCGGAAAGGTAACCTGCATCTACAAACAAAGAGGATGGTTTTCCTTTTTTCCAATCGGGTTGTTTTAAAGTGAATTCATAAAATTCTCCCTTTGTGACAGGGTAAACATCCATATAAAAACCATATACCTTGATCTCACTATTGATCTTCAATGAATCGTCTTTTAAAAATGGTTTCCATTTCCCCGAAGGGATTCTCACCATTTCCGAAGACAAAGTGAACGAAGTCAAAAAAAAGAGAACCAAAGCATAGTTCCAGGATGGGGAAAATCGAATCATATTCGTCACCTAATGACCTTTCTTTGGATTCACAAACAAAACCAAAAACAAACTCTCGAATACCTTTAGTTTCTCGAATGGAGAAATGTACATTACTTCACTTCTTGTTCTGTCACCATGATCCCTTTGTTTCCCCATTGGTTGTATACATAACTGAGCACACTTGCGATCTCTTCGTTAGAGAGTTCTAAATGTGGCATCACGTTATTGTATTTTTGGCCATTCACGGTGATCGGACCACTCAAACCTTTTTTCAGCACTTGGATGGCGCGATTTTTATCTGCATTTAGATAATCTGATTTGGCAAGTGGTGGGAATACACCTTGCACACCTTGCCCTTCTTTCATATGGCAAGCAGAACAAACGGATTGGTAAACGCGAGCTCCATTCGCCAAAATTTCTTCCTTCGATTTGGTTGTTGCCTTTGGTTTGACTTCTGTGACCATACGTTGGATGGCTGGACCTTCTGGTAAATACACAGTATCTTCTTGTTTTCCAGAATAGACGTTTGGATTTTGTTCCCCTTCTACTTTTAACATACCAAGCGAACCTTTGTTAAATGTGCGAAAGATAGAGTGGTCTACTAAGATTAAAGTTCCTGGGACATCAACGGTGAAATCAACAATGGCGGAACCACCGGCTGGGATGAGAGTGGTTTGTACATTTTTTTGATTGGCTAATACTCCACCTTCGGTGTACACAGAATCAAATATTTCACCAATCACATGGAAACTGGAAACCAAATTGGGACCACCATTCCCAACATACAATCTCACTTTTTCTCCCACTTTTGCAGTGATGGCGCGTTCTTCTACCAAGGAACCAACAGAACCATTAAACACTACATAATCAGGAATTTCTGTGATCGCCTTTTCCATGCTAAATGGCTGAAGGCCAGGTTCCCCATTTTTTCCTTTGGTATAAAACTCACTTTGGACCACATAGTATTCCTTATCCACTTGGGGAAGGTCGTCTTTTGGTTGCACATAAATGAGTCCATACATCCCGTTGGCGATGTGCATTCCCACTGGAGACGTGGCGCAGTGGTAGATATAAAGTCCGGGATTGAGTGCCTTAAAGGAAAATTTGGAAGCATGACCTGGGATTGTGAGGGAAGCTGCGGCCCCTCCACCTTGCCCTGTGACTGCGTGCAAATCAATGTTATGTGGCATTTTGCTTGTGGGGTGGTTTTTTAAGTGGAACTCAACATTGTCCCCTTCCCTCACTCGGATCATAGGTCCAGGCACCGAGCCTCCGAATGTCCAAAACGTATACTCCACTCCATCGGCAAGCCTTCCCACAACCTCCACTGTTTCCATATTCACAATCACCTTCGCTTCGCTAGTTCGATCGATATGAGGAGGGACTTGAGGTGCGTAAGTGAGTTTTGCTTCTTCTACAGATTCTTTTCCGCAATTGGCAAAAGTGACAAGTAGGAATGAAAGGAAAAGAAAGAGTACAAATTGTTTTGTTTTGATTGGATTCATATTGTTTACCATTTCCTAGAATCAAATATTACCACAGAATATGAATGCATCCATTGATGTAAGTCAATGGATTTGTATTTCTTGGATCAAAAAACACGGTGAAGGTGAAATACTTCCTTTTCCCTAAGTTGCCCAGAAAAAGTCCAAAAATTCTAAATCGACGAAAGTGAATCGATTGGAAAGATTGGTATGTTGCCTGTATGACTGATCCCCAAACTAGCCTGAGTAAATTTCGAAGTTTACTGCACATTTCATCCATTCTCAATGCAAACTTGGATTTGCACCAATTGCTCCCACTCATCATGTTGTATTCTAAAGACTTATTAGAAGCGGAGGCAAGTTCCCTCTTCCTTTTGGAAAACGATGAATTTTTATATTGTGAAGTGGCTTTGGGGGAAAAAGGGGAAATCATCCAGGAGTATGCAAGGTTGGAATTTGGGGAAGGCATCGTTGGGATGGTCGCCAAAGAAAAAAAGCCAATTGCCTTGGAAGACGCTTACAAAGACCCAAGGTTCAATCCCAGTATGGACAAACGGACTGGATTCAAAACAAAATCCCTAATTTGTGTACCACTTTTTGTGGAAGAAAGGTTAATCGGAACACTCGAAGTCATCAACAAAACAAATGATCGCATATTTAATGATGCTGATTTAGAATATTTGGTTTCTCTTTCTGAAGTCGCTGCCACTGCCATCCAAAATGCAAATACCAAAGATAGTTTGGACAAACGAATCTTAGAATTGTCTTTGCTCTATGAATTTGAAAAACTTTCCGTTTCCGAAAAAAGTTTAAACGAACTGGGAAAGTGGATGTTAAACAGAGTTTTGGAGTATTTGGGAGCATCCTCTGGAACCATTTACCTTGCCAACAACACCAAACAAGAATTAAGTATTTTAGCCGCCAAAGGAATCCCTGAAGATGCATACGACCAAATCAAAGTTCCTTATGGAACAGGGGTATCCGGATGGGTGGCAGAAAAAAAAGAGAGTTTACTCATCCATAACTTGGATATGGATCCAAGGTACAATAAACTTTCACCTTACCGTTTTGAATCGAAATCGTTAATCTCAGCTCCCCTTATCTACCAAAACGAACTTTTGGGTGTGATTAGCATCAATAACAAAATCTCAGGATATGCGTTTCAACATTCTGATTTGGACTTACTTACGAACATTGCGGCAAGACTGAGTAATACGATCAAAAATGCACAACTTTTCCATCAAATTGTTGATACAGGAAAAGAGTTGAGTCGTGCAAAAAACATCATGCAAAAAATAATGCCATCTAACTTACCTAAGTCGAGTGGACTTTCCTATGGTGTTTCGCATATCCCACTCGAACAAGTGGGTGGTGATTTTTACGATGTATCCGAACTCGAGGATTCCAAATTTTCCATTTTGATTGCGGATATATCTGGACACGGACTTTCGGCTGCCGTACTTGCAGCGATGTCCCATATGGTTCTCAAAAATTTTGAACCCGATATCAAACTAAGTCCTTCTCTATTTTTAACCACACTCAATCATATGTTGTATGGAAAACTCGCCGGAAATTTCCTCACTGCCTTTTATGGGATCATTGATCTAAAGGAGAATACAATCCTTTGTGCCAATGCAGGACACCATGCTCCTTTCCTCATACAAAAATCAACTTCCTCCATCGCGCAACTGGATGTGAAAGGGAAAATATTAGGCCTTATTCCTGATTTATTTTACGAGGAAAAAACCTTTTCATTTGGACCTGGGAACAGACTTGTTTTGTATACGGACGGAATCACAGAACATATGTCAAAAGACCATAACAAACGTTATGACGAGGACCTTTTCCAAAAAGCCATTTTGAAATCAATTGTGATGGATGCACAAAATTCGGCAAACGATCTCATTAAATCTGCAAAGGATTATGTCGGTTCCAATGAATTTGCAGACGATGTCACTGTTTTGTTAGTGGATCGGATCTAATCGAGATAAACTCTTTATTTTTATCACGGCAGAGCATCGTCTCATCACCTATCTCAGACTTACCTAAATTACTGCATTGGAAAACAAAAAGGAAAAGAATTAGGAATTTTGCATATTTCCCGAACTAACGAAAGACAATGTAATAAAAACTTCCTCATCATTCAAAGGATTCGTTCCCTTTGTTTCGTAATGTTTCCAATAACTTCGGATTTTCTAAACATTCTTTTGCCAATTCGGCTTCGAATGCTTCCACGAGAAGGCGTAACGATACATTCGAAGTATCAAAGTTAGCCCCCCCATCCACTGAATCCGAAAAAATTGGTAATACCAAATAAAAGGGAATCGTAAACCATGAAACAATCCGTCGTCCTTGGATGGGGAATGTGTAATCGCGTATGATTTTTTTGTCTTCTCTGTCCATCAGAGTAAACGTTACATTTGACTGCGTTTCGACAAAAGATGGAAAGATACCCAAAGTGATTAAAAATAATAGTCCAGAAATGCCTGCATCTTGAGTTCCCGTTTTTGTGGAGTAGGTTAAATTGAGTTTGGAAGAACGACTGAGTTTGAAGAGTTTCGATTTTGCCAGCTCAAATTCTAATGCAGGTGAATTGTACAAATTCGCCTTTGGTGATTCTTCCACTCGGATGAGATGGAACCGAATTTTTTCCCCCGCGAGTTTTTCTAAGTTGGAGCTTTCCGTGTTCGACTCGTTAGCCAATGCAAAGTAATGGAAATTACAAGATAGAGAGAAGAGAAGGGCAAAAGTAAAAACCAATCGAAGGCAAACATTCATAGGTTAGGTTAGACTGCCAAAACGGAAAAACTTCGGCAAGCGGATTTAATCATTTCCCCGCGCAAGGGGGAGAAGCGGAAATCCTTTTGCAACGAGCAAAAGATTGGAGCGGATCACCCGGTCCCTTTCTGTTAAGAAAGGGATGTGCCCCCTATCCCTTCACTCCGATAGTTTTCTTTGTACTTCACATAATTGTTAGCGGTGCGGGTGATGATCTCTCGGTCTTTGTCAGTGATGTCTCGGATGATTTTCGCGGGGCTACCCATAATGAGCACTCCAGGTGGGATTTTTTTCCCAGGAGGGACAAGGCTACCTGCACCCACAAACGACCATTCGCCAATTTCCACATCGTCCATGATCATTGCCCCCATCCCCACAAAACTATGGTCCCGCAAAACACATCCGTGGATGGTCGCATGGTGGCCAATGGATACATAATCCCCGATCGTGACAGGATACAAATCTCTTGCCACATGTACGAGAGTCATGTCTTGGATGTTCACATGTTTGCCAATCGTGATGGTATTTACGTCCCCTCGTAACACACATTGGAACCAAATGGAAGAATCTTCGCCAATCGTAACCTTTCCCAGTACATCTGCGGATGGTGCCACCCAGGAGCTTGGGTGAAGGGATGGTGTGTGGCCTTGGAAAGATCGGATCATACTGCTACAGAAAGTCGGCCAAACTGAAACTCAAGGTCTTTTCGTTTTTTCCGCTTGCGTTTTTACCTTCAGCTAAGTTACCGTAGTCTTAGATTCAAATGGGATCTCACTCCTCAAAAACGCTATTTTTCTCTAAAAACCTGCTAAGGAATATTTCATGGCAATAGAAATCAAAGTCCCCGAGATGGGGGAATCCGTAACCGAAGCGACCATCAGTGCTTGGACCAAAAAAGAAGGCGATGCCGTAAAAGTAGACGAAGTGCTCGCGATTTTAGAAACAGACAAAGTTTCGTTAGAAATCCCTGCTCCAACTTCCGGGGTTTTAAAATCCATCTCCAAAAAAGTGGGAGATGTGGTCCATGTGAGAGACATCATTGGTGCCATTGAAGAAGGTGCTGTGGCTTCAGCTCCTGCTGGTTCTAGTAACCCAACTCCAAAAGCGGAAGCTCCTGCTGCACAACCTAACACAGGAAAAGTGAATGAGGAACTCCCTCCTGCTGCTCGTAAACTCATCGAAGAAAATAAATTAGATGCCTCAAAGATCACAGGCACTGGTCGTAACGGCCAAATCACAAAAGAAGATGTGATTCTATATATGGAAAAAGGTGGTGGAGCTTCCAAACCTGCGGCATCAGCTACACCAAGCCCTGAGATTCCAAAAGCGGTTGTGGTATCGGCAAACTCGGGTCCTAGAGAAACTGTTGTGCCGATGACAAAACTCCGCCAAACGATCGCTAATCGATTGGTAAATGCACAACATACGGCAGCCATTCTCACTACGTTTAACGAAGTGGATATGTCTCCCATTATGGATCTTCGTAATAAATACAAAGACAAGTTCAAAGAAACCCATGGTGTGGGACTTGGCTTCATGTCACTGTTTACAAAAGCAGCAGTGGCAGCACTCAAGGCTTTCCCTGCCATCAATGCAGAAATTCGTGGAACAGACATTGTCTACAAAAACTACTACGATATCGGAGTGGCAGTGGGTGGTCCCAAAGGACTCGTGGTTCCTGTTGTTCGTAATGCAGATCTACTCAGTTTCGCTGGAGTGGAACAAGAAATCGCAAGGCTTGCTGGTAAAGTGAAAGATGGAAAAATTTCACTCGAAGATATGGAAGGGGGAACCTTTTCCATTTCCAATGGTGGTGTGTATGGATCGATGATGTCGACACCGATCCTGAACCCTCCTCAATCGGGAATCCTTGGGATGCATAACATCGTCAAACGTGCCGTCGTTGTGAATGACCAAATTGTAATCCGTCCTATGATGTACCTCGCGTTATCCTATGACCACAGAATTGTGGATGGAAAGGAAGCAGTGCAGTTCCTTGTGAAGATCAAAGAAATGGTAGAGGACCCAACTAGACTCCTCTTTGAGGTATAGGCACGAATATGGAACAATATGATATCATTGTCATTGGTGCCGGTCCTGGTGGGTATGTGGCTGCGGTTCGCGCGGCCCAACTTGGTAAAAAAGTAGCCATCATCGAAAAACGAAAAACACTTGGTGGGACTTGTCTCAACGTAGGTTGTATCCCTTCCAAAGCCCTATTGGATTCTTCTGAGGAATTTCATAAAACAAAACACAAGTTAGCAGACCATGGAATTTCCGTAAAAGATGTTAAAATTGATATCGCTAAGATGATGGCAAGAAAAGACAAAGTGGTGAGTGAAGTGACATCGGGTGTTGACTACTTGATGAAAAAAAACAAAATCACTCGATACTTGGGTCATGCTAGTTTTGTATCGAAAACAGAAGTGTCGATTACGGCAGACGATGGAAAAAAAGAATCCATTAGCGGAACAAACATCATCATTGCCACAGGATCCACTCCGATTGAAATCCCTCCTCTTCCTGTAGATGGAAAAAACATTGTGACTTCTGACCATGCCATTGGGTTTGATTCGGTTCCTGAACACCTAATCATTGTAGGTGCAGGAGTCATTGGTCTTGAACTTGGATCCGTATGGTTACGACTCGGTGCCAAAGTCACTGTAGTGGAACTTATGCCACGCCTTTTCGGAACGGCTGACCAAGCAATGGCAAGCCTTGCCGAAAGATTATTAACTGGGCAAGGGATTAACTTCCTCTTTGAAACCAAAGTACATGGTGCAAAGGTAAAAGGAAAAAAAGTTGAAGTCGAAATCGAAGGCAAAGACGGCAAAAAAACAATTCTCGAAGGAGACAAGGTCCTTGTTTCCATTGGTCGACGTCCCAACACAGATGGACTTGGTGCCAAAGAGATTGGAATTGAGATGACAGACCGTGGTCGTGTCAAAGTAGAACCAAACAAATTCCAAACAAACATTCCAAATATTTATGCCATTGGGGACGTAGTGGATGGACCGATGCTCGCTCACAAAGCCGAAGACGAAGGCATTGCTGTGGCCGAACTCATTTGTGGCAAGTATGGCCATGTGAATTACAAAGCCATTCCTTGGATTGTGTACACATGGCCAGAAGTGGCTTGGGTCGGACAAGGTGAAGAAGAACTGAAGGCAAAAGGGATTGAATACAAAGTAGGTAAATACATGTTCAAACCGAATGCACGTGCCAAAGCAATGAACGAAACCGATGGACAAGTAAAAGTCCTCGCTGACAAAAAAACGGACAAACTGCTTGGCGTCTATATCGTTGGGCCAAGGGCCTCCGATATGATCGCAGAAGCTGCCATCGCATTTGAATTCGGTGCGAGCGCTGAAGACATTGCTCGTTCGACACATGCGCACCCCACTCTTTCCGAAGTCCTTAGGGAAGCGGCAATGGATGCGGATGCAAAATGGTCCATCCATTCATAATGGAACTGTTGTTTTGTTGTTTTAGGGAGAATATATGACAACCGATCAGATGATGAGTTTATACGGCGATAACGTTGTATTATTGGAAGAGTATTACAAACAATTTAAGGAAGATCCTTCTTCCTTATCCAAAGATTGGATCGATTTTTTTCATGATTTGGAGCGATCTTCTGTATCGAACAATGGTTCGAACGGAGGTGGTTTTAATGGAAATGGGTATGTGAACTACACATCCACCGAACATCGTAAAGACTCTTCTCTCAGTGATTTTGGTATCATCAACCTTCTCAATGCTTACAGAAGGCAAGGCCACCTTGCAGCAAACCTAGATCCATTAGGAATCAACAAACCCAACCGCGAATTCATCGATTTAAAAATCAAAGCCCTAAAAGAATCCGACCTAGACACTGAAGTGGATTCAGGGATTGCCAATCTCGGAAAAACAAAACTAAAAAACGTCATCGATTGGTTTGAAAAAACCTATTGTGGATCAATTGGTTGCGAACACTACTACCTTGTCAATGATGAGGAACGTGAGTGGTTACAAAACCGAATGGAACCTCTTGCCAATAACGAACCAATCAGTAAAAAGACCGCCTTACGGTTGTTTGAAAAACTATACCAAGCCGATAGTTTTGAAAACTTTCTCGCTAAAAAATTCGTAGGGAAAAAACGATTTTCACTCGAAGGTGGGGAAACCATGATCCCCATGCTTGATACCCTTGTGGAAGAAGCGGGTGGTCATAAAATGGACGCCCTTGTCATTGGGATGGCCCATAGGGGACGACTTAACGTTCTTGTGAACATCATCCGTAAACCAGCAGGACTTATCTTTGCCGAATTTGAAGAAAAACTAAACCCTGGACAACTTGGTTATGCGGACGTCAAGTACCACCTAGGTTATTCCAATAATGTGATGACCCATTATGGTAAAGAAGTGAAACTCTCTTTAGCATTCAACCCATCACATTTAGAAGCAGTAGACCCAGTGATCTTTGGATCGGTTCGTGCACGCCAAGAAATGGCAAAAGATGTAGATCGTTCTAAATACATGCCTGTTGCCATCCATGGAGATGCAGCGTTTGCAGGGCAGGGTGTTGTGGCCGAGACCTTTAATATGATGAACTTAGAAGGGTATACAGTTGGTGGAACCTTCCATATCGTCATCAATAACCAAATCGGATTTACCACCCTTCCAAGTGAATCCAGATCTACTTTGTACGCAACTGACCTTGCAAAGGGTTTCCAAGTTCCGATTTTCCATGTGAATGGTGATGACCCAGAAGCGGCATACCGAGTCACAAAACTTGCGTTAGAATACCGTCAAAAATTTAAAAAAGATGTGATCATCGATTTGATTTGTTACAGAAGGTTGGGTCATAACGAAACGGACGAACCTTCGTTCACACAACCTCAAATGTATGATATCATCAAAAAACATCCGAAAACGATATCTCTTTATGAACAAAGATTATTACAACGAGGGGACATTACTCCTGACGAAATCCAATTCATCAAAGATGGAATCGCACAAGGATTAGAAGACTCATTCCAACAAGCAAAAGAAAAAGACACTCGGATCACAGTGGACACTCTTGGTGGTGTTTGGTCAAGGTATACAAAAGAACCTCTTGATTCCGATGTCCACACTCAACTCCTCCAACAACAATTGGGTGGAATCGTGAAAGCAGTAACTTCATTGCCAAGTGGTTTTACAGCGAATCCAAAACACATCAAAGTTTTGGAAGACCGTAAAAAAATGGGTGCTGGCGAACTTCCGATTGACTGGGGATTTGCAGAAGCGCTCTCTTTTGGGTCCATTTTGGAAAATGGATTTCCGATTCGTCTTGGTGGGCAGGATGCACAAAGGGGAACGTTCTCACACAGACATGCCACTCTTTCTGATATTGTAAATGGGAAAAAACTCACCCTACTCAACCATATCAGTGACAAACAAGCAAAGATCGAAATCGTTAACTCATCCCTTTCGGAATACTCTTGCCTTGGCTTTGAATATGGATTTTCCCTAGCAGATCCAAGTAGCCTTGTGATGTGGGAAGCTCAATTTGGTGACTTTGCTAACAACGCACAGGTGATCTTCGACCAGTTCATTTCCAGTTCGGAAATCAAATGGCAAAGGATGTCGGGACTTGTTTGTTTATTACCACATGGATACGAAGGGCAAGGTCCAGAACATTCTTCCGCAAGGCTCGAACGGTTCCTCCAACTATGTGCTCTCGATAATATCCAAGTGGCAAACCTAACCACTCCGGCGCAGTACTTCCATATCCTCCGCCGTCAAATCTTACAAAGTTTTAGAAAACCTCTCATCATCATGACACCGAAGTCACTGCTTCGTTTGAAAGATGCTGCATCTAGTTTGGAAGACATCACAACCGGTGCTTTTAAAAAGATCCTACCGGACCCTGTGGCAAAACCAGAAAAAGTAGAAAAATTACTCTTTTGTTCTGGAAAGGTTTACTATGACTTACGTAAGGCGATCGATTCCCAAAAATTGGAAAACATTGCTGTCGTTCGTATCGAACAACTTTACCCTTTCCCAGAAAACCATATCAAACAAATGATCACAAGTTACGGAAAACTGAAAAAATTTGTTTGGGTTCAGGAAGAACCAAAAAACCAAGGAGCTTGGTTCTTTGTTCGAGATCGTATCGAAGCACTGATTCCAGAAAACAAACGTTTGCATTATGCAGGTCGTTCTGAATTCCCGAGCCCTGCTTGTGGTCACGTTGTCACTCACTTAAAAGAACAAGAAGATTTAGTGAAAGATGCTTTAGCCTAAAAAACAAGTACATCGCTACATTCGAATGTTAGAAATAGGCCTTGGGGTTTCCTCAAAGGCCTTTTTTTTGCATTTGACATCCATTAAGCAGTCGTTACACTTTCTTCAATGAGAATTGAATTCAATCATTTTAATCGTTTTGTCACAATCATTTGTTTGGCGATCTGCATTCCCTATACCAATGTCCGTGCTCAGGTGCAAAAACCAGAACCATCCTATGGATTTTACAAAGGTGTGTTTTATTTTTCAATGATTGGAGGGGAAACATCCTATACGGGAGGATCTCTCATCCAAAGGGAAAAGGATTACCAAAATGGACTTCGTAGCCAAGCCAATTTAGGAATTTTGCCCGTTCGTATGGTTGGTACCGTTCCTTTTCCCCAAAGTTTTCCACTCCCCACAGACAAAATCCAATCCGGAAATACAAGAAGGGTATCCATGGAATACGGTTTAACGGACAATCTTGGATTTTTTATCTCCTACAATACCATCGCCATCGAGTCACAAGGCACAAACCAACTTGCAGTAATCGATCGAAGTCAACCAAACGGTTACACAACTTATATCGAAGCGATTCCGTTAAGTGCTACTCTGTATAAAGACCGAAGTTATGGACTCGGCCTCAATTATCATTTTTTATCCAAAAATCGATTTGATCCCTATGTAGGACTTGAAGTGAGTGTTTTAAATTTTGATACAAAATATAGATCAGGCCAGTTGAACAATTTGTACTACCCTACCTACACCCATCCAGGGACAGGTTATGGAGGGAGAGTGGCATTCGGAACCAATTATTTCATCACACCTGAATTTGGAATCGCCATTGAAATTTATGGATCGAGAAAAATCCTTAAATCCAATGCATTTGAATCCGAATCCATCAACCATGCAGGTTTTCAATTTGGATTTATTTTTAACTTCGAATCGATGGGAAGACTTTAAACAGTTTGTTTAGTTAGGTTCTTGTGTAACAAAAGCCTCCAGAGAACCACTGAGTGTTCCTTTTGCGGAAACTACATCATAATCAAAGAGGTGCAGTTTGATCGGTGGTTCTGGAAGTTTTTTCTTTTGGTTTTTCATTAGTATTTCAGGATTTTTTCCCAAAATCAAAGTTAGGTGGTTTTTAGAGGAATTGTATAATACTTTACGAAAATGAAAACCAGTTGGTAAAACAGAATCCAATTGGTTGGTATCTGGGTCAAAAAGGAAAACAAATTTATGATCCTTGTAATTGAGAACTCCGTCCAAATTACTATCTTCAGTCACTGCAAAAATCAAAAGTTTTTTCTCAATTTGTAATACATCTTCTTTTGGATCATCTATGGTATTTGATACCGATTTTTTAGAAAACTCCCCTACAAAAAAATCCCAAATGTAAACATCATGAGTGAAGAGTTTTTGCACTTTACCATCTTTTAAACTGATAGAATATAAATTACGGGCATGGGATAAAATCCCATCAGGACCAAACCCACCGGATTCTGTGACAAGTCCATGTGGGTAGATAAAGTATTGTTTCCAATAAATTTTTCCATTCCCATCTTCTAAATCCAAACTGTCTGTTGGTTCGGGTGAGTTGTCTTTTTCTTTTGACTCCGGTGTTTCCACAGTCACTTCATACCCACCATCATAGAGGCGCCAACTTTTAGACAAACTAAAAGTTAACACCGCAAGGATGAGTAAAAAGAATAAAAAGACTCCTACCCGAATTTTTTCCATTACTTACTAGCGTTATACGCTCTTATTGCACTCAAAACTTCGTCCATTTCAGAACTTGTCATGTAAGCAAAAAGTGGGAAATTGAGTACTGATTTAGAAATCCTACGAGCATTTCCGTCTTTTCCAAATCGTTCGATGAGGTAAGGTTTTGCTCCAGGTTGGTCAGACATAGCACCTGGGTAAATATTGCCAAAACCAATCCCTTTTTCTTTTAAAACTGCTTCTATTTTCGGACGGATTTCGGGATCCACAAGTGTTACATTACAGTATCCATTTTCGTCATACCCTTTTGGAGGTTGGATCACACCAATCCCAAGTCCAGGTAATTCCTTATAATAGATGTTTTGTGATGCCTTACGAGATTCGATTCTCTTTTGTAAGTGTTTTAAGGAAAGATTGAGAAATGCAGCCTGTAAAGAATCAAGTCTTGAATTCCATCCCACAAGTCCATGTTCGTAATGAGATGTCCTTCCGTGGTTCACAAGGCGGCGAGTGACAATAGACAACTCTTCATCGTTTGTAAAGACTGCGCCACCATCACCAGCGGCACCTAACACCTTCGCTGGGTAAAAGGAAGTTGTTGAGATCAGTGCATCTTTGTATAAAGAGTTTCCATTGTGTTTGACACCGAAACACTGAGCACCGTCTTCAATGAGGGCTACATTTTTTTCCTTACAAAACTTTCGAAGTTCTTCAATTTTGGATGTCCCCCATCCATACAAATGGACGACGAGTGCTGCCTTAGGTTTTACTTTTTCCACAGCTTCCTGGAATACCTGGAAATCCATTTGTAAATCCACGGGGTTTGTATCCACAGTGTATGGATCCCCACCCACATTCACAACGGCTTCGAAGGTTGCCCAGAACGTTGAATCAGGTAATAACACTTTATCACCACGACCCACACCCACAGCACGTAATGCAAGTTGTAAGGCATCAGTTCCGTTGGCACAACCAATGGCATACTTGGTTTCAGCCCAAGTGGCAAGGTTTGTTTCTAAATCGGTAACTTCATTTCCGCCAATGAACTGTGCGTTTTCTGACATGGACTTTACTTTTTCATTCCAGGTGTCCAAAAATCCTGGTTCAAATCGTTTGATATCTATAAATGGAACTGCCATTGTTCGCCCTTTCTTTTACTTATTTGCAAATACTTGATGAAGCCATTCATTGAACTCTTTTGAATAGAGAGTCCAAAGAAAAAATAATGCCCAATACAAAACCGTCCCATATGCTAAGCTTGGAATCAAGGTTTTACTTAAATTGTTTGAAGCAGAATAATAAATTCGAATGAGGACAAGGGGCCATAAAAAAAACAAAAACACATAAATGGAGTTTCCCATGGCCGAAATCCACTGCAAAACTTCTGCTTTTGGATTTTCCTTCCACCTGCTGACACCTAACCAAAAATCTGGGAAAAATTGAACGAGATAAAAACAAAACACCAAAAAGAAAAAGAACTTCCAATGTGGTTCTAAATCTTTACGGAAAAAAGTGAGAAGGAGTCCCACAAACCAAATGAATAAAACGGGAAAAGCAAGGGTTTCCAAAAGAGTCATACAGGCTTTGTTTTTGTCTCCACAAGTCGTTCTAAACAGGCAATGAGTCCCGAAGGATCCGCACATCTTTTTCCGGCGATTCCAAAAGCAGTTCCATGGTCTGGGGACACACGAGTGAAATCCAGTCCTAAGGTTATATTCACGCCCTTCTTTCCTTCAAGCAATTTAAATGGGATCAGGCCTTGGTCATGGTAACAGGCCAAATACAAATCGTACGGTTTGGCACCCGGTAAAAAAGCAGAATCAGCAGAAAGGGGACCTTCCACGGAAAATTTTGCCTTCCGTAGGAGTGAGACCCCTTTTTTTAAAATGGTAATTTCTTCAGTTCCCATCTTTCCCCCTTCTCCTGCATGGGGGTTTAGTCCTAGATAACCTATGGTGGGATCGTTAAGATACGGGGATGTTTGGATGGCACGGCTAAGCTCTTTCCAATCAAATTTTTTTAGTTCTTTCACAACATCTTTTAAGGGAACATGAGTCGTTAAGGGAATCACATTCAATGTTTCACCAGCCATCATCATAAAGGTAGGTCGTTTGTATGCGTCTGCCAAAGTTTCCGTATGACCTCGAAACCCCTTTACTCCCGCTTTTTGCACCCACTCCTTTGAGAGCGGCAGGGTGATGAGGTCACCACCAAATTCCTTTTGGAAGCCAATGGCAGAAAGCAGTGAGTCGTATGCCATTTTCCCAGAGGAAGTAGAGGGTTTGCCAAGCACAAAGGATTTGGATTTTCCTGTTCCTTTCCAAGTGAGGGAATAAAAACCAGGACCATCCGTTGGTTTTGTCAGGTTTGGAAGGGAAGGAAGTGTTTGGTTGTGCGACCCTCGGACGAGGTAAATGCGGTGGTGTTTTCCTAAGGTTTGTAAGAGAGGGAAGGCAGATGCCAAAAGTTCATAATTGATACTCGTTGGATCGCCTTCCGAAATGAAGATGGTTTTCAATTATTCTTTGGCGTTTGGCTGTTTCCCAAAAATCTTTTCGACGCTAAGAGAATCCTTGGAATATTCTAATTCGATCAGGTCTTTTGCGCTGTGTTTGAGGTCATTGGAAATCATACAACGACCCTCTAAAATCACTCCATTTTGGATGATGAGTTCGGGAGTTTTGATGTCCCCAAGGATTTTGGAGGTGGGAAGGAACATCACACGGTTTCTAGCCGTTACGTTCCCAACAATGATCCCTTCCACGATGACACTCGCCGCTGTGATATTGGTTTTGACCTTTCCCGTGACACCGATGTAGAGGTGTTCGGCTTGGAGGGATTTTCCCTCGAATTTACCGTCAATTTTAAGAGATCCATTAATGAAGAATTTTCCGTTGAAGTAAGAATTCTCACCAATAGTTGAATTGGTAACTTCGGTCTGATTTTTGACTAATGCCATGCGTTTGCGAGTCCGTGTATGTGATTTTTCACAGTGTCTTCGTTCCCCCTAGGAATGAAAAGGTTTTTTTACCCTCGAAACGACGGGAGGCGTATCAAATCACATGCTTCTTCGGCAAATTCCTCAAATTCACGAAGTCCTTCCATAATGGATCGTCCTTCTAAAACAGTTGCCTTTTCAAACCTTGGATTGAATTTGATTGGCTCTTCCATGTTCATGATGACGTTGTTTCCTTCTTTGATGTCTTTGTTTACGGCTACAAGGAAGTCTCGGAACTTACCTAAGGTCTCAAAGGACTCTGCAATAAAGATACGAGATTGTTTGTTTTTCATACGAGAGAGCTGTTCACGAAACTCTTGTTTGTCTGCGGCCGCATACTCTTCCACGGTTTCTACAAGGATTTTCATATTACGACGTAAGTTCTCCATATACTTCAGAACCGAGTCTCGTTCCGTAGCATGAGAATAATCAAATTTGATATGAGCATCCCCTAGGATGGGGATATATTCCAAATCCATAATATTGATAAGAGTTCCAATTTGGTTGATCTCACTATCATTTGAATTGGGTGAAATTTTCATCACAGGGTATTGAGAAATGATTTTATGTTTGAGGCTTTCAGGATTTTCTTCCCTGGTTTTGGCATTTCGCATGGTTTGTTCCAAATTGTCTGGAATTCCATCGGGAGATACTTCTTGCATCCTACGTCTGTAACGTTCGATATCAAACGCAACACGTTCTTTTTGGAGATCGTTTTTTGCATTTCGTTCAATTTTCTCCAAATTCCTTAACATTTTCTGCAATTTGGAGAGTTCCATAATTTGTTCTTGCGAAAGTGGCATCTTATTCCCAACCCTCAGGTAAAGTAATTGATTGATTTCCGCTTTCTAACGAACGTTTGATGGCTGAACTTGTTTTTGTATCACCTTTACTTTGCAAAACTCTCCAATATAAATTGAGAGCGAGGGGTAAATGTTTGAGTCTTCCCGATTTTTGGTAAAATTTCAAAAAAAGATCATATTCTTTTTTTACGAATTGGATGCATGCGAGTTGCAGAGAAAGTAAATATGAATAGGGTTTCAAAACCAACTCCACATTTAATTCCCTTTCAAAACTTTCCCCTTCATTCCGAAACCGTACAATAGTATCAATACATGGATTCATAGTATGAGTGAGTTCATAACCAAACTCACTTCCATTCATCCAATCCCCTCTTAACTCTGATTCTAAATCGGATTGGTATTTAGAAAATGTTGTTTCTGGTAAGTAACGTTTTGCAAATCGTAAGGCATAAAAAGGTGGGATTTTACCAAAGGATACGAATTGGAATTTTTCTTTTCCCCAAGTTTCCCATTCATCATAAAATCCGATCAGAAATTTCCAAATGCGAAAGGAATCTGGAGCTTGTAACAATCCAAGTTCGATCGCATGAAACAAAACTCCCATCAGTTGCCAATGAGAGTCACTCATTGCTGCCTCCACTAAGGTTGGAAAATGAATTTTCTCAAAATTCCCTTTGGCATACTCAACTAACATGTGTAATATAGAATTCTCAAATGGAATTTCCGAAAATTCCCACCCAAGTAGATATAAAAACCGGCGGTTGTCATCCGATTGGCCAAAAAACTCTTTGGTGGTGAGGACCCATTTTCGAAATTCTGAAATATTTCCCACATACAAGAGTCCAAAACCAATGAGCTCCCAATCCTCCCGTTCCATTTCCTCAAATTCACGATTTTGGCAGAGTTTCCAAATCTTTTCCAAACTTTCTTTGGGAAAACTTGTGGGAGCTTGCAAAACGGGGTCGTGGAACCGAAAGTTGGCATCATTTTCCCCGAGAACCGAACAAAGGCTGAACCCCCCAGAGAAATCGGTCGATAGGTAAAAAAGGTAGTTTGCAAAACGAGACTGATTGCCTGAAAAAAAGGCACGAAGCTCTGGCCATAACTCAGGAAGAGAAACATTTGTTTGGGTTTCTTCCGTAGGGTGGAATTCGATTCGGTATTCGGGCCAGCGCAGTTTGTATTCTGTTTGTAAGCTCATAAGGAGGGGAACCTTCCCTCTCTAAATTCGTAATCATAGGAAGTATGCATGAGGCATTTTTGGTTAGCAAGTAGAATTCTTCTCTTTTTCACTACATCCCTACTTGCTGAGACAGACCTTCATTATTTAGTTAAATCCCACCAATGGGGACAAATTGAATCTCATTTCAAAAACACAACACCATCTCGAGAAAGTGAAGTGTATTCACTCATCGAATTCCACGAAAAATCACCTAACGGAGACAAGGAGAAGCGATTTCGGTATTTATTATCCCTCATTCGCGGTGTTTTTGTGACAGAAGCAAATGAAGATGAAGTAAAAAAAATCCTCACTCAAACCATGCCCTTCCAAACCACTTTGTTTAAATTGAGTTATTGGAAGTTGTACAATGAAATCACATCCAAAAACTACCTCACTCCGACAGAACGAATTCAATTTTTAAATCGATTGAATTTGGAAGAGGACCCCATTTGCAGACGAGTGTTAGATGAACAAATCAGATTACTGGCAGCAAATAATCAATGGAAAGAAATCATTGAAAAAATCCAATCCATCCCTGACTCTCACAAAAGGTATCTCTTAACAGGCGATAGTTTGTATCGTTATGGAAAAGCGAAACTAGTCCTTGGCGATGAAAAAGGTGCGATCGATGAATGGCTCGGTTGTTTACAAAAAGATGGTCTATTGGACCAAACGATACAAATGATCGCTTCCGATTGGAGTAAATACAAAGGGAGTGGGAGTATTTTACAATTAAATCCTTCTGAAATCACATTATTCCTGCCTGCCATCAATTCGAATGATAAAGAAGCACTCTTTCGTTCGAGACCTGAGTTATTTTCCAGTCGGTTGAATTATTACGAAGGGTTCAAACACCTAACATCTTCTTTAACGAAGGTTGGAAAATTGAATGAACTCTTTCGGGTATTACGTGCAAACAAAAGTTTTGTGGACATGGATTCCTCATGGATTGTGACACTTGCTGATGTTTTGTACCAACAAAACAAATTCCAACAGGCCATTGAGCTTTTAAAAACCTTTCCAGGAAAAGATGCTGGGTATTACCGCGTACTTGCTGCTTCCTACGATAGATTAGGTGAAAAGGAATTGTACTTTGAAAATTTAATATTATACCTCGGCAAATACCCATTTAATTTATTTTACCAAGACCGATTGATTGAATATTTGGTCGAACGAAAGGGAGACAAATCTCATTATGCCCCACTTGCCAAATTTGAGAGAGCCCTTGCCGAGATCCCAAACCTTCCCGTCAAAGGAAGGCTTGTGTATTGGTTCTTACGTTCTTTAAAAGAAAATGGAGATAACGAAAGGCTCAAAAAAGAACTCAAACGGTATTATGCACTTTGCCCTGGTTCCTATTACACCCGTGTGATCCGAGAAGAATTTCTATCTACCATCAAAGAATCCAATAAACCAGAAAATCCAACATATAACAAAGAATACCTATTTGAATATTTATCATATACCGCAGGAATCCCAGAAGAATCAGGTGCCCTCATCGGACGGAATTTAGGTTTTGTCTACCCAAAAGATTCATATGAACTAGGAAACAAATTGGGCGGAATGAGTTCAAGGATCCAGGGCCACAAACTCTTAAACCTGGCCAAAGAATATTTTCGTGTAGGAGAAGATAGTTTAGGACTCCACCTTGTGAACTTCCATGTGAAACGAGAAAATTTATCAGAAGATGAAAAAGATGAAATCCTGGTTGGGATCGGGGATTTAACACGTAACACATATTATTCGGCATTCCACACACGTTCCCTTCTCAAACGGTATCTCATCCCCGATGATCCCATCTTACTCCCTACTTCTCTCTCTGTTCGGATGTATCCAAGGCCCCATCAAAATCTTGTCTCACGGTATGCAAACGAAAACGGAATCCCAGAGGACAGTGTGTATGCACTGATGCGCCAAGAATCCTTTTTTAAAGAGACTGCCACTTCAAGGTCAAACGCACGTGGGCTCATGCAAATCATGCCTGCAACAGGACGAGAGCTGGCGCAAAGGATGGGAATCCTTTCATATTCACTGTATGAACCAGATACTTCCATCCGGCTTGGAACAAAATTTTTAGCCTACCTTCTCAAGTCGAACGGGAACGAGTTGAAATGGGCATCGATTGCTTACAACGGAGGACCTGGCAATTTACGGAAATGGAAAAAATCCGTTTACTCTGGCGATTTTAACCATTTTTTGGAGGACCTTCCTTACAAAGAATCAAGGGACTATTGTCGCATTGTCGTATCGAACTTCTACGCATACGATATCATGAAAAAATACCACAAGTTGTAAAAAATGGCTTTTCCCCACCCTTTCCCCTGTCTATTCTTTGAAATAGACAGAGATATACAGGAGAAGATATGTCCGAAAAGGCAATTCTGAAAGTGGATGGAAAAGAGTTCGAACTTCCAATTGTTGTGGGAAGTGAAGACGAAAAGGCAATTGATATTACAAAACTCCGCCAATTGTCAGGTTATGTTACGATTGATTCCGGTTATTTAAATACAGGTGCATGTACAAGTGAAATCACCTTTCTCGATGGTGAAAAAGGAATCCTACGTTACCGTGGAATTCCCATCGAAGATTTAGCAGCAAAGTCAACATTCACTGAAGTTGCTTATTTACTCATATATGGAAAACTTCCAAGTGCAGCAGAGCTAACGCAATGGAATAGTTCTATCACCAAACACACGATGATCCATGAAGATCTCAAACGTCTTTTCAATGGATTCCCAAAAGATGGTCACCCTATGGCGATCATGTCATGTATGATGGGATGTTTGTCCACTTACTACCAAGACAGTTATGATCCGATGAATGAGGAACATAGAGAAATTTCGATCATTCGACTTTTGGCAAAATTTCCAACCATTGCAGCGTATGCTTATAAAAAATCAATTGGCCAACCCATCATCCATCCTTTAAACGAATTGGATTATGCATCTAACTTTATGAATATGATGTTTGCGGTTCCAGCTGAAGACTATCATATCGATCCAGAAATTGTTTCGGCACTCAATTTACTCCTCATCTTACATGCTGACCATGAACAAAACTGTTCAACGTCAACTGTGCGTTTGGTGGGTTCATCACTTGCCAATTTATATGGAGCAATTTCTGCAGGGATTCTTGCTCTATGGGGGCCTCGCCATGGTGGTGCCAACCAAGAAGTTTTAGAAATGCTCGAAGGGATCAAAAAAAGTGGTCTTTCTGTTAAAAAGATCGTAGAACAAGCCAAAGACAAAAACTCAAGTTTCCGTCTCAATGGATTTGGCCACCGTGTGTACAAAAACTTTGACCCACGTGCCAAAATCATCAAAGTTGCTTGTGACAAAGTATTAAACAAATTGGGCATCAAAGACCCTCTTCTTGATATTGCAAAAGAATTGGAAGAAGCAGCACTCAATGATCCATACTTTGTGGAAAGAAAACTCTATCCAAACGTAGACTTCTATTCTGGAATCATCTACCGAGCTCTTGGAATCCCTACAAACATGTTTACTGTTATGTTTGCTATGGGAAGACTTCCAGGTTGGATTGCACAATGGAAAGAAATGATTGAAGACCCAAATTTGAAAATTGGTCGACCAAGACAAATTTACACAGGTCCAAAAGAAATTTCTTACGAAACTGCAAAAAAACAAGCGTAAGACGAAACATCAGGGCAAGGGTTTTTCCCTTGTCCGAGCCAACCCTTGAAACCAAGTCCCTTCCAAATCCCATTCTTTTTACTTCTCTGGTTTACCATTTGTTTCCCTATTTTTTCAGAAAGTAGAGAAGACATTGGAGAACGATTTGTTGCCACAAAACAGTTTTCCTATTGGATTGATCGAAAGTCCGAAGTACCAGTGGAATCAGTATTAAACCATGGGAATTTTCAAAAATTAAATGATGAATTTGCAAATTTTGGATTTTTAAAAGGAACATTGTGGTTACGCCTTGATCCAAATGACTTTCCGGACTCGAGTAAATTTCCTTTATTATTAATACAAGCGCATAACATTGATTTTGTTGAGTTGTATCATAAATTTGATGGTGAATCATATATCATCTCAAAATCGGGTCACATCCAACCCATGTTCCAAAGAGAAATTCCTCATAGAAATTTTGTATTCCGATTGGGGCACCAAAAAGAAACCATTCTCATTGCCATCAAATCAGATATTTCCTTACAATTTTCATTGGTCTTCACAAACCAACGGAATCTGCAAAGAGAAGATTATGTGACCCAATGGGTTTACGGATTGTTTTTTGGAAGTTTGGGAATCATCATCTTATACAATCTTGCCATTGCCTTCTTCGTGAGGGACAAAAGTTATTTTTATTACATTGGTTATGTATTATTTTTTGGCCTGGGTCAATTGTCCTTACTTGGATTCTGGGGTTATTTTTTTGTTCCCAATTCTTATTATTGGAAACGTGTGGGGATTCCTGTTTTTTTTAGTATCTGTTTATTTTTCTTTGTTTTGTTCACGGCCAACTTTTTAAAAATCAAAGTTTGTTTGCCAAGAACTACCAGGTTTTACCAACTCTTAGGTGCTTTTTCATTATTCAATGTATGCATTGCTCTCTTTGGAGGGATATCAGAATCTTCGATTGGAGTTAGTTGGTTATCCGTTTCCATTTGTATTACTTTATTTGGAATTTTGATTTGGGGATTAAAAAAACGGATTCGATCTTTTTATTATATTTCCATCGCATTTTTTCTCCTACTTCTAACCTGCGTTATCTATGGACTATTAAAATTTGGAATTTTACCAAGTAATTCCTTTTTGGAAGAGATGTTATTTCCTATCGCTTCTTTAGCGGACATTACTTTATTTGCATTTGCTTTGGCTGATCGAATCCAACTCCTTCGCCAAGAAAAAGATTTAGCGCTTGCGCAAGTCACAAGCCTTCGGAGAGAACGAAAGATTTCGCGTGACATTCTCATGCAATCTCTTCCCAAAACAAGTCCAGATGTCAAAAACCTCCAAATCCAAATTTACATCCAACCTATGAAAGATGTTGGAGGGGATTTTTATGAATACCATTCCCCAAATCCCTTTGAATTAGGAATTGTCTTATGTGATGTTTCTGGGCATGGAATTCCTGCCTCACTGATTTCAGCAATGGGTAAAGTTGCATTCACGACACAAAAAGACTCCATTTCTTCTCCCAAACAAGTGTTAGAGGGAATGAACCGAGTTTTATATGGAAACTGTTCACCACAGTATGTAACTGCATCTTATTTATATCTCAATACTTCTACCAAAGTTTGGAGGTTTGGGCGTGCAGGCCACCCAAGTGCTTTTTTACAAAGAGCAACTGGTGAAATCATTAAAGTCCATCCGAAAGGAAAAATCATCGGTGTATTCCCTGAAATCCAAATTGATGAAACCACATACCCTGTTTTACCAAAAGATCGCATCCTCCTTTTGAGTGATGGGGTATTGGAATGTTTTGACCGCAAAGGGAATATGTTTGGAGATACAGGGCTAATTGAATTTCTAAAAACCAATCGGGAACTACCCAACCATTTATTCAAAGGCAAACTCATCCAAGAACTCGAGTCATTTTCAAATCGAGAAATAAAAGACTGGGAGGACGACCTAACCTTTATTTTTCTGGAATTGGTATGACAAAAAGTTACGAATTATTGGATTCTGGTGACCTATCCAAATTAGAAATCGTTGGCGGATACAAACTCCAACGTTCCTCCCCTACTTCCGCTTATGGAAAAGAAACTCCTGGGATTTGGAACGATTTACATGCCATGTACATCAAAAATGATTCTGGATCTGGGCATTGGAACTTCCAAAAAAAAGTTCCAGAAAGTTTTAGCATCGAATTTTCGAACCTTACATTTAAAATCAAACTCACACCCTTTGGCCATATTGGTCTTTTTCCTGAACAAGAAACAAACTGGAATCGAATCAGAGAGATCGGTAAAAAAAAATCCGGCCTTGAAGTATTGAATTTATTTGCCTATTCAGGTGGCTCTACTCTCGCATGCCTCGATGCAGGGATGAGTGTATGCCATGTAGATGCCTCCAAAGGCATGGTTGACTGGGCACGAGAGAACGCAAAACTTTCAGGCCTTGAAACAAAACCTGTTCGTTGGATTGTCGATGATGTCATGAAATTCATCCGCCGTGAGATCAAACGAGGGAAAAAATACCAAGGCCTTATCCTTGACCCACCTAGTTTTGGTCGTGGTTCAAAAGGAGAAGTTTGGAAAATTGAAGAGAACTTATCAGAACTAATGGATGCTTTGATGGAATTGTCTGATAACAAACCTGAGTTTGTCATCCTCAGTTGCCATAGCCAAGGTTTTAGTCCTCTCACCTTGGAAAGAATCTTATCCTCTCGCATCAAAACAAAAGGGATTTACGAAACAACAGAACTATACATCCCAGAAACATCTGGAAAAAAATACCCTGCAGGTTTTTGTACCTTTTTCAAAAAATCGTAAGAGAACTTTCCTCAAATGAAACCACAAAGGAATTACATCACGAGTTTCTCGAATCCAAAAGTAAAATGGGTATCAGGTCTCAAAGAAAAAAGAAACAGAGATGAAGAAAAAAAATTTTTCATCGAAGGTTTTCGAGAAATCAAAAAAGCAATCACAGGAAATCAATCTTCACCTATTCCATGTTTGCCGGTAAATATCACGAGTTTATTCATCTCACCAGAATGTTTTTTGGGTGAAAATGAAGAATCTTTGATCAATTCTCTCCGTTGCCCAATTTATGAGTTACCTCGTAAGATTTTTGAAAAAATATCCTACCGAGATCGTCCAGATGGTTTGATCGCAGTGGCAGAAACTCCAAGTGCAACGGTTCCTTGGAAAGAAATGAAAGGAATTGATATCAATCCAATTCTAATCATCGAAGGTGTAGAAAAACCAGGTAACCTCGGCACAATACTTCGTACGGCCGAAGGGGCAGGTGTTGGCCTTGTGATTGTCACGGATCCAAGGATTGATTTATTCAATCCAAATGTGGTAAGGGCGAGCACCGGAACAATCTTTACTTTGCCTGTATACATTGGTGACTTGGGGGATGTGTTATCCGAATTCCAAAAACGTGGATACAAACGTTACGCCGTGACACCAGAAGGCAAAACATTGTACAGTTCCATCGATATGAATGCAAAATCTGTTTTTTTATTTGGGAGTGAACAGTATGGACTAAGCCCACTCGCCAAAGAACTTGCGGATTCCACTTTATATCTACCAATGCTTGGGGAGGCGGATTCTCTCAATTTAGCAATGTCATGTGGAATCGTTTTATATGAATCGATTCGCCAAAGATCAAAATGAAACTTTATTATTCGATTTCAGGGCATGGTTTTGGTCACATCAGTAGATCTGGTAGTATCATCAAACGACTATTAAACGAAGATTTTATTGAGGAAATCCATTTGGTGAGTACTCGTATCTCTTTTATTGACTTCCAACACACAAAACTAAAACTTAAGTCTCTGAAGTTAGATGTTGGAATTGCTCAAAAAGATTCCCTCTCCATTGACTTGGAGAGTACCAAAGAAGAACTCATCCAATTTGAAAAAACCAAATCAGAAATTTTAAAAGAAGAAACGAAATACTGCAAAGAACATCAAATTTCTCTCATCCTCACAGATAGTTCTTCTTTTCCTATCACACTTGCTATGGAAGTGGGAATCCCCAGTATCTTTATAGGGAACTTCACTTGGGATTTTATTTATCGTAATTATGCCAAATCTGACTCATATTTTGGAAATTTAAGTGAGCAATTGGAAGTGGAATACGGATTTGCGACAGAAGCACTTGTATTACCATTCCAGTGTCCAATGCCAAATTTTTTAGAAAAAACTAACATCGGTCTTGTGGGACGAAAACCCACTTTAACAAAAGCATTAGCAAGGAAACAATTTGGATTCAATGATGAAACTACCTACATCTTACTTTCCTTTGGTGCGTATGGTTTAGAAGGTCATACACTACAAACTAAGAATTTACCAAAAAATATCCAACTTGTTGCTTATGGAGTTCCTGGCATCCAAAAAGAAGGGATTTTAGTTCCAGAAGTTACTCATTATCCAGATCTTGTCACTGCCGTCGATTTTGTATGCACAAAACCCGGTTACGGAATTTTAGCAGAATGTTATTATGCAAAGACACCCATCCTCTATACAGATCGAGGTGACTTCAGCGAATACTTGTATTTGGTAAATGCATTGGAACTATACTTTCGATCTGCCTACCTGAATTTAGAGAAAATTATTTCTTGTGAATTTGAAGAAGTGCTGAGATACCTTACTACAGTGGATGGAATGACACCAAAATCCGAATTAAAAATCGATGGCGAAGAAGATGTCGTACGTCATCTGTTAGAATATATATAAATGCCAGGCCCTGACTCATATACTGATCGAATTTTACAAGACTTGGAAGCATCTGAAAATGGGTATTTCCAAATTGAAAATGCCAATGGCAAAGCTATTTTAAAAATCACAAAACCTGGATCGAAAGGTAAAAAAGTAGAATACAAAGATGTCCTTGCTCGAGTGCAACTTTTTGGAGTGGAAGGATACCAAACCGAACAATTAAAAAAAATTGTTCTATTAGCCGATGGAAAACCAGTTGAAATCGGAACGTGGTCCAAAGGAGATCCCGTTCCATCCTATGCAGACATCAGTGTTTCCGATGATGGAATGGAAGCTAAAATGGTTTTACACCCTCCAAAACATGGAGGCCCCCTTCTCACCGAATACCAGTTACGTGAACAAATTGCAGCAGTGGGTGTGTCTGTGGGAATCATCGATGCAGTCATCCAAAACCAAATTAAAAATCCTGAATTTTTTGTCCCGTATGTGATTGCGAAAGGAATCCCTCCGATCCCAGGAAAGGATGGTGAAATCAAAATTTATTTCCGATCTGACAACAAACCACAGTTAGAGGAAGATGAACACGGTCGGATCAATTACAAAAACATTGGAGTCATCCAATCTGTAAAACCGGGTGACCTCATCGCAGAAAAAATCCCTCCGAAAAAAGGTGAATTTGGGAAAACCGTCACAGGAACCATCCTCCCTTACCAAGAAGAAAAAATAGTCGAATGGATCCTTGGTCCCAATGTGGAATTAAAAGGGGACAAACTGTACGCAAAAATTGCGGGGCGACCTGTTCTTTCCGCTTCATGGGAAATCAAAGTGGATGAAGTGATCCAATTGGAAGCTGTAGATTATTCTACTGGCAATATTGATTTTCCTGGAACCATTATCGTAGAAGAAAAAATTGGCGATGGATTTTCTCTGACCACAAGTGGTAGTATCATCATTCGAAACTCAGTAGGGAAAGCATTTCTCAAAGCAAAAGGTGATATCGTTTTATCTGGTGGATTTATGGGTCGCGGGGAAGGTTATATCGAATCGGAAGGGAATATCTATGCAAAATTTGTGGAACAAGGAAAACTCACCGCCCAAGGTTCCATTTTTGTTGAAGAGGCAGTGATGCATTCGGAAATCTCTGCTAAAGACTTTATCCGTGTGATGGGGGGTCGTGGGGAAGTGATTGGCGGCACCATCATTGCTGGTAACTCTCTCACCTGTGCTAAGTTAGGTGCAGTCGTGGAAACCAAAACCAAAGTAGCAATTGGAACCCCACCAGAACTTCTGGATGAACTCAACCGTATGAAAAAAGAAATTTCAGAAAAAGAAATCACCCTTCATAAAGTCCAACTCACACTCACGAAACTTGTGGAAAAAAGTCAAAAAAAAGAACTAACCCAAGAAGAAAAAGACACCATCAGCAAATTGAAAGATGCAAACGAAAAGTTCACAAAGGTTCTCGAAACCCAAATCAAACAATTTGAAACAGCACTTGGTTCCTATGAATCGAATCCGGATGCCTTTGTGGATGTAGAAAGGGAAGTTTTCCATGGAGTGGATTTAAGTTTTGGAGCGGGGAAAAACTACCGGATGGGAATCAACTCTCTCGTGGGAAAAACCCATTTTTATTTAGGAACCGATGGTTCCGTCCAAACAGAACGAAATGTGATTCGGAAAGAAGACGACTTACTCCTCTAACAAAACCCCATCTTCTTCATCTCTCAAGATTTTTTTCTCAGGTTTGAGATCGGCCTCTACTGATTTAGAAATATCATTAGAAGTTTTTTTACGTTTTTCAAATTTTAACTTTGCCAAATCTGATTTCTCAAATACGAGCCAGTGTCTGTTTCGAAACCCACCTACTTTTTTAAAACTAAATCCCTGGCCTTGTAATACATACGTGGACTGAGGGAAATGATCAAAAGGGATATCAGGAATGTTTGACCAATCAAAATAATTGCCTTGTTCATCATAAGAGATTTCTTTTTGTAATTCCCCAAATAGGATTTCAATGGAAGTTTCTGTTGACCAAATATAAAAGGCTGTCCTGGAATAATGAGAAACTACTGATTTCACTGGATTGTATTTGGAAATGACAAGTAAGAGTTGGTCTGGTTTTAACTTTTGTAATCCATCCACAAGGTCCAAAGCGAATTCCTTCACTTCTTTTTCTTCAAAGATGTATTGGTTGACATCACCATAAGAACTTTCTTCTCGAAACCGAATGTTTCCAAGTAAATCTAAAACCTTATCTTCCGTGAGTTCAACTGGATGCGCAAATGTTTTGGCAACTGAAGATTCTGTTTTCACATTGATTTTATCACGGTTTACAGTATAAATCGCAAATTCATTGCTTCGAAAAAGAAGGGATCTGGATTTTACTCCAGTAGCACAAGATTGGAGCAAACCGAAGGTAAACAATAAAGATAAAAAAAAGCGAAAGGATTTCATATTGGTTTTAAGCCTCTAGAGTTTTTTGAAACTCAGGAAATTTCGATAGGTATTCATCCAAAGTCAAAATGGAAAGGATATGATTGAGTCCAGACAATCGAAACACAGAGTTTAGATTTTTGTTGAGATTGGTCACAAAAATTTCAACACCACGGTTGTGGAGGGCAGACGATGCTTTGATCACAGCACCAATCCCACTCGAATCCAAAAACTTCACCAAATGAAAGTCCATGGTCAATTTACCAAAATGAGAACCTTCAATTGCTTTTTCGAACTCTTGGTAAAACTCGCGTGAATTTTCCATCAGGACATCCCTTTGGATGGAGAGTAACAGGTGGTTTTCCTGACGGTGGCTTTGAATCAACATACTAGGATTAACAATACGTTACGATTCTCTTCTTTTGTGTCAAGAAAATCGAACTTAGGAAACTGGTGCCAAATCGGTTAGATTCATCTCTAAATCGTGAGGATAACCTTCTTTGTCATTATAAACAACAATTGCCTTATCATTTTGGATTTCTTTCACTTCTACAGTAGAACCTGTAAAAATAAAAATTCCTTTATGTAAAAAGGTTTGTTTTGTGAGTTTTGCCTTATCGCCAGGTTTCATTCCCCATCCTCTTTTTTAAGGTAGAGGTCTTTGCCTGCTTTTTTCATCACATCAAAGATGTGCATTTGGCTATGGTCCACTCGAGTTCCGATATCATAAATGGCATCCGTAAAATCAGCTCCCTCAATCTTAGCGGAAGCTAATTTGGCAAAACGAAGGTCCGCACCGCGGAAATTGGCATTCCTAAGGTCCGCTCCATTAAAAAATGAAGCCTTTAGGTTGGCACCTTGGAAGTTGGCTCCGACAAAACTAGAGTTCTGCAAAAAAGCATTATGAAGATCAGCACCAGAAAAATCCACACCATCCAATTTTTCTTTTTCAAGCATCACACTGGATAATTTTGCATCACGCAAATGCCCTTGGTTGTGAAGGAGTTCCATCGTTTGTGCTTTGGTGATTCGGTTTTCTTTGGGAACACCTTGTCCTGATTCGTAATCTTCCACTGCCTTTTTGAGAGCAGCAACTGCGGATTCAGGATAGTTTTTCCTACGTTCAGGAAATTCAAAGAGTGTTTCTAGTGTTTCAGGTGTTAGGTTTTTCAGTTCTGTTAGTGACTTACCTTTTGCATATTCGGTAGCCATGGCAAGAGCCACAATCCCAAACCCACAACCGGTTGTGGTGTAACTTGCGTCTTCCACCACTTGTTCGTCGTTTAACTTTAGATAGATGCGGTATCCGTCTCCGCAACCTGTGTTGCGGTAGTAGGAGACGACAGTAGCGTCTTCCATCTCACGGTAATTCATCCTTTGGTCGTTGATTTCTTTGTAGCGAGCAAAGTCCATTACTGCCATGAGTGTTCTCCTGTTGTAACTTAGACGGTCCTAAAGAGGCAAATGCCTCTTATTTCATTTTGTATTTTTTCTTGAACTTGTCTACGCGGCCAGTTGTATCCACGAGTTTGGATTTTCCCGTGAAGAAAGGGTGGCAGTTGGAACAAATTTCCACACTGATGTCCCCGGAAGTGGAACGAGTTTCAATCACATTACCACAAGCACATTTGATTTTGGCAGCAACGTATTTTGGATGGATGTCAGTTTTCATGGTGGCCCTTTTAGTTCGTATTCATGCTGGCGAGGAATTGGTCGTTTGTCTTCGCGCCACGCATTTTTTCAATCAATAGTTCCATACTTTCGGTGATACTCATAGGAGAAAGTACTTTTCGGAGGATAAACACTCGAGTGAGCGTGTCTTGTGGGAGGAGGAGTTCTTCCTTCCTGGTTCCCGAGCGGTTGATATCGATGGCAGGGAAAATTCGTTTGTCAGCGAGTTTTCGGTCCAAATGGATCTCCATATTTCCCGTTCCCTTAAATTCTTCAAAAATCACTTCGTCCATTCTAGACCCTGTGTCAATGAGAGCTGTGGCGATGATGGTGAGAGACCCACCCTCTTCGATATTCCTTGCCGCACCAAAAAATCGTTTTGGTTTGTGGAGGGCATTGGAATCCACACCACCAGAAAGAATTTTACCAGAGGTAGGAACCACTTGGTTGTAAGCACGGGCAAGCCTTGTGATGGAGTCGAGCAGGATGACGACATCCTTTCCATGTTCCACAAGTCGTTTCGCTTTTTCGATGACCATTTCTGCCACTTGGACATGGCGTTGTGCTGGTTCATCAAATGTAGAGCTCACAACTTCGCCTTTTACATGGCGGGCCATATCGGTTACTTCTTCTGGACGTTCATCGATGAGAAGGACGATGAGAAAAATTTCTGGGTGGTTACGAGTGATGGCATTGGCAATGGATTGCATGAGAACCGTTTTACCAGTTCTAGGTGGCGCCACAATCAGAGCCCGTTGTCCCTTTCCGATGGGACACATGAGATCAATCACACGTGTGTCCAAATGGCTTGGATCAAATTCCATATTGATCCTTTCGTTTGGATAAAGAGGTGTTAAGTTATCGAATAAATTTCTTTTTTGCGCAACCTCCACAGGAAAACCGTTGATGGATTCCACTCGTAACATCGCAAAAAAACGTTCTGCTTCTTTTGGTGGACGGATGAGCCCCGTTACTGTGTCACCTGTTCTAAGGCCAAACAATTTGATTTGGGAAGGTGAAACATAAATATCATCTGGACCTGGCACATAATTGTAGTCAGGTGATCGAAGGAATCCATATCCATCAGGAAGTCTTTCCATGACCCCTGCTGCATGCACTTGTCCGTCTTTTTCGGTTTGTGCTTGGAGGAGAGCAAACATCAAGTTTTGTTTTTTCAAACCATGAGTGTTTTCTACTCCCAAACCTTTCGCGAGGTCCGCTAGTTCGTTGATGTTCTTTTTCTTAAGTTCAACTAAGTCAAGTGGAGGAGGGATTGGACCCTCATAACGATTCTTTTTTTTCTTAAATTGTTTCGGTGGTTCAGAGGCATCGTCTTGGTCCATAATGCCATTTGTATATTCGGTTGGTTCTTCAGGGGGATTAACTTGGATTTCTTCTTGTTTGCGTGATGCCATAGATTGTTCTACATTGATTTGTTAGAGTATTTGATAAAATTCGGGAAACCATTTGTGCAAGTTAAGTATGCAAGTGAAACAGCGAAGTGCGGAGGTGTTTTCTCAAACGGTAATGAAAAAATTGTTTCTCCGAGTGTTTTCGTCAACGTCTTTTTTTTGCCTTTTTGGCCGCTTTCTTTGTGATTGGGTTCACTTTCTTCACATTCTTTTGTTTTTTCTGCTTTGGAATCGTTTGTTTCGCCGTTTTAAAGGGTTTTTGTACTTTATTTTGGGAATCCTTCTTTGGTAAACTCGATTGTTTTTTGGTTTGTCCTTGTTTTGGGAGTGGTTTTTTTTCGGAAGTTCCCTGTTTTTCGGATCGTTTTCTTGGGATCACCAGTTTTTCTTTTTTGTTGTTTTGGAACCTTTCGGATAAATTCAAAAAACGAATTCTGTTTTGTAAAGTGGTTCTCGGGATTCCGAGCTCAGTTGCCGCATGTGAAATATTTTGTGAATTCCTTTGTAAGGATTTATGAATGTAGTGTGCTTCCATTTCCGCAAGTATAGTTTCCAGTGGCAATTTGGAATGAAATGCCAAATCCAAATCGGGGAAATCTGATTTTCCTTTCCCAAAACCACTCACACTGGAAGTAAAATGGTATAAAAAACCCACTACTTTCTTTTCTTTTTTTAGAGTGATGATCCTCACCTGCGATTGTAAGTCGGGTAACATTGTCGTCAATACACTTGTGTCTGCTTCCTTACCCAAACTCAAATCATGGTCTTTGAGGTAAGTGGCAAATACTTCCCTATTTAAATTGTGCAAATACTTCTCTGCAGTTTCGATGGAATCGTCGAACAATGATTTTGTGAGGATGTCTCGTTCAAAACTTTCATTATAAAAAATAGTTCCACCAGTTACATCAGTAGCGATCAGGCCATCTGGAAAATGGGATAAGATGAGTTCCATAAACCACTGGACTGAATCCAAATTTTCTTTTTTTTTCTCGAGTTTGGATTCGATGGTTTCGAGTTTCGGATCCCGAATTTGTTTGGATTCTAATTTGGTAAAGGCAGCAAGAAATCGTGGTTTGTCCCAATTGTCTTTTTTTTCTCCATCGATGCCGATGACAGGGATAAGAGAAGACTCTTTGAAATATAATACCAAAGACTCACTGAGTTCTGTTTCTAAAATTTCGATTGGGATTTGGTCTAAGTCTTCTCTTTCTTTTCCAAGGTCTGATAATTCTCGGTGTACTCTTTCTTTAGAAAGTAAACCGACAAGTTCTCCTTTCTCGCTTATGACGGGAATGTGAGATGCCCTTGTGAGCAAAAAATGACGATAAAGTGATTCAAACTTCACTAAGCAGTCATTTTTTGAAATTTGGTGTGAATGAAAATGAAAATTTTTTAGTTTTCTTGGATCGAGGTTTGCTTTTGTTTATGGAGACCCATCCAAATGGGTTGCACCCAAGCGGCATCTGCAGTTTGGTACGATTCAGGGATCTCTGATTTTTGCGAACGTAATGTCAATAGGCTATATACTAGCGAACGTTTGTAGGTATGTAGCGAAAGTTGGTAATTACCTGACAAATAATATTCCTTTGCATGGTCTTTTTCACTTTTTGCCATCAAAAGGTAACGTTGGATTTTTTCTTTTGTGTCCCACTCCAAACGAATGGCTCCAGATTTTTCCTCTGATTCCATTTGGATCCATAACCCCATGGCTTTTTGGTAGAGCCCATTCGCTGATTCTTCCATGGGGGTACAGAGTTTTCTTTGTGTGACGAGGATTTCTCCTTCTGCAAGGGTTAAAACTTTTTCAATGTCGGCACGTTTCCCAACCCGGTAGGTTTCTTCTACTTGGTCTCGCATTGATTCCACGGATGTTTTGCCAACTTCTGGTTCTAACCTTAATTGTTCTTTGATGTCGAGAACAAGTGTGATTTTACCATCCAATTGTTTTTTCCTTTCTCTGTAAGACATGGTGCTTTTGGCCACAAGTCCAAGAGAAATCGAAATTAGGATCACACTTGTTACGAACTTCATATTACTTCTTCTTTTCTTCCGGATAAATTGCTTTTCCGTTTTCATCAAACTTTGGAGTTGGAGGAACTGATTCACGTCTTGCCCCTTCTGTCTCTTTGATTTGTGCATTGGCTTCAAGTAATAAATCTAATTTTTTCGAAGTGATGAATCCATAATTATCATCATGTTGTTCGAGTAAGTCGAGTGGTTTTGCATCGGGGTTACCAGATGGCACTACCGTTCTTTCCATCCGTTTGTTCTCAATGAAGTTGATGAGTGTGTCCCTCACCTTTTCGTAGTTACGTTGTTTTTCTTCGTTACGAGCTTCTTTTAAATCTTCATTGGATCTGTATTGGTATTCCGGTTTATCCTCATCGGGTGTTTTGCTATAAATCATCGCAAGGATGGCAAAACGTTTTGCACGGCGGAGTGTCAAAATCCCTTCTTTGTAGAGCGTGAGTTTGTAACGGTATTGGTGAGGGCTGGAATTAAGACCGGTTGTGTAAAGGTCTTCCGAAGAGCGAAGGTCACGAAAACCTAAACGTAACAGCGCTTTGGCGTTACTATCATTGGACCTTATGATGGCAGGAGCTGCTGCTTCGAGGAGTGCTCTTGCATCTTCAATGTATTTTTGGATGACAATTTCAAAAATACTTTTTAGTTCCCCTTGCGCTTGGCGGAGTTGGCGAAACCCATACACATAGTTACTTTGTAAGTACCACATGTTCCCGCTGAAGTCCGATTGGTTAGCGGCTTTTAGGAGTTTGAAGTAATCAAAATCCAAATTCTTTTTGGAAGGATCTGGGGTTTGTGTTCCTGGGCCTGGTTGTGCAGTGGTTTGTGCTTCTTCTTGGGAAGGGGCCAAATTGCTGAGTGCCACATTGATAAAATTTAAGTTTTCTTTGTTTTCAAAGATCAAAATCCCCAAATTTGTTTGTTCTGGAGATACTGCATTGATGTGGGAGATATTCCCAACAACCATTGCAAAAAAGAGGATGAATTTCCATTTTCCCATAACTCTACCTTGTTTTATATATCGGAGCTATGGAAAAAACCAGGACTAAATTTTACATTTTTTGGATGCGTTCGATGGCAGAAATGACATCTTCTCGTTTTCCAAAGGCTGAAAGTCGGAAATACCCTTCTCCTGCCGGTCCAAAACCAGAACCTGGGGTTCCTACCACTTGTGCCTTTCCTAGGAGCTCGTCAAAAAATTCCCAAGATTTGAGACCGCGCGGGGTTTTTAACCAAATATAAGGGGCGTTTGTTCCACCAAATACTTTGTAACCGGCCTTCCCAAGTCCTTCCCGGATGAGTTTTGCATTTTCCATGTAATAGGAAATTTGTTCACGAATCTCTACTTGGCCTTGTGCTGAGAAAACTGCTTCTGCACCTTTTTGCGTTATGTAAGAAACACCGTTGAACTTGGTTGTGTGGCGGCGGTTCCAAAGAGAATTAAAACTCACTTCTTCACCGGACTTTGTTTTTCCTTTTAAGTCTTTTGGGATCACAAGATACGCACAACGTGTTCCAGTAAATCCAGCCGTTTTCGAAAAGGAACGAAATTCCATGGCAACTTCTTTGGCACCAGGGATTTCATAAATGGATTTTGGAATTTCTGGGTCTTGGATAAAGGATTCATACGCCGAATCATAAAGGATGATACTTCCCATTTTTTTGGCATAGTTTACCCATTCCGTGAGACGTGCCTTAGTTGCCACCATCCCTGTTGGGTTATTTGGGTAACAAAGGTAGATGATGTCTGGTTTTTCTTTTGGAAAATCTGGTTCAAAATTATTTTCCTCAGTAGCTGGCATATAAATGATGTTCGCATAACGACCATCAGGCCCTACTTCGCCCGTACGACCTGCCATCACATTGGTATCTACATACACTGGGTAAACTGGATCCACAACGGCAATTTTACTATCGAGTGAAAAGATTTCTTGGATGTTTCCGCAGTCACATTTGGATCCATCTGATACAAAAACTTCGTCTTCTGCAATTTGGACACCACGTGCAGTGTAATCATGAGCAATGATTTTTTGGATGAGAAACGAATACCCTTGCTCTGGTCCATAACCATGAAAACCACCTGCACTTCCCATTTCTTTTGCAGCATCCACCATCGCATTTACGATTGTGGGTGCTAAAGGAAGGGTAACATCCCCGATCCCAAGGCGGATGATTTTGGCATTTTGGTTTGCATCGGAATAGGCTTTTACCCTTCTTCCAATTTCAGGGAATAAGTATCCCGCTTTTAATTTTAAATAGTTTTCATTTATCTGAGCCATTTTCTTCTTTTTTTTCCTCTATGAGTTTTCTCGATCTAAATCCTTCATGATAACCATGTTCGTATAACACATCTTCTTCGCCCCATGTCCAACAGTAAAATCCATTGCCATGATCAAAGTCCACAAGCCACAAACCTTTCACATCAATTTTCAAATTTAAAATTTCGTTTGTCCAATGTTTGATGATGTCACCAATTTCATCTTCTTTGGACTCCAAAATATTCTCTGGTAACATTTTGTTCCTAACATCATCTGCAAGAACGCTTGCTTTTAAATAATATTCCTTAGTAATATCGCGAACAAGAGGTAATACTTCCCTTGCCTCTTCCAAAGTCCAAATTTTTTTAGTCAAAATTGACTCCAAGGCTAAGACAAAGTAAAACCATTCGAACTACCACTCCGTATTTCGCCTGACGAAAGTAAGCTGCATTTGGAAGGTCGTCCACATCTGTAGAAAGTTCATTCACACGTGGAAGTGGGTGAAGGATGGTTGTGTCTTTTTTGGAAGCAAGGACAATTTCCTTATTCACTTTATAAATATCTTTTAGTTTTTCATATTCCCTATGATCGGGGAATCTTTCTTCTTGGATCCTTGTGACATAGGCAACATCGGCATCCCATATGGCTTTGATGTCTGTGGTTTCTTCCCAGGTCATGGGGAAACCTTCTAAGTTCTTTTTGTACTTATCGGGGAGTTTGAGTTCTTCAGGGCTTATGAGATACAAATGCACTGGGTAATGTCTGAGAAGGTTGATGAGAGAGTGGATGGTACGACCATACTTTAGGTCCCCGATAAAGGCAATGTTGAGTCCATCGATCTTTCCTTTTTCTGATACAATCGTATACAAATCGAGGAGTGCTTGCGTTGGGTGTTGCCCTGCTCCATCCCCTGCATTGATCACAGGGATGTTGACCGCACCTGCCGCAATCCGAGACGATCCTTCCACGGGGTGGCGGATGACAGCGATGTCAACATAGGCCTCGATCATCTTCATGGTATCATAGAGAGTTTCTCCCTTGGAGATGGAGGAAAATTGAAACCCTACCGTGGAAATGAGTCTTCCCCCAAGCCTTTCCATGGCCGCTTCAAAACTCATCCTTGTTCGGGTACTCGCTTCAAAAAAGAGTGAGGCAAGGAGTTTTCCATGGAGGATTCCAAATGCTTCTCCCGTTTCGTGTAACACACTCATTCGGTTTGTTTTCTCGATTAAAAAATTGAGGTCTTCTTTGGAAAATTGTAAGGTGTCTAAGATGTTTTTGTGAGAGTATGCGTACATAGATCGGAAATCTTTTCTCTAGGGTTTTTGGTATCGAATAAATCGAAAACATATTTTTTGGTATTTATGGTCGAGACAATTCAGAACAAACTCCTGGATATGGAACTTGTCACCCAACACTTGGTCCAACCAGACGATTTAAACTACCATAACAATCTTTTTGGGGGGAAAATGCTCTCCTGGATTGATGAGGGGATGGCAATGTATGTGATGAACAAAATTCGATACACAAACATTGTAACCATGAGTATGGACAATGTCGTGTTCCGTTCCCCAGCCCGGGCAGGAGACATCATCCAAATTTACGGTAAAATCGTAAAATATGGAAAATCCTCTGTAACTTCGAGGACCCTCGCCATCACAAACAACCCACAAACGGGAAAAATGTCTGCCGTGATTGAAAGTGACATCACCTATGTATGCTTAGGTGAGAATGGAAAACCTACGGCCTACTTTCGAAATTTTACCCCTCCCACTTAGGGAAAAGGGTTTGCGTATGGCCAAGTAAATTCAAAATCCTTCCTGCGATGAAATCACCTAGGTCATCGAGTGTTTTTGGCATTTGGTAAAACCCAGGAGAAGCAGGTAGGATGATGGCTCCCGCTTCATCTAACTCTAATAAGTTCCTTAAGTGGATGCGGTTGTAAGGAGTTTCTCTTGGCACAACGATGAGACGCCTTCGTTCTTTTAAGGTGACATCAGCAGCACGTTCAATTAGATTTTCGGTGAGACCTGCTGACATGGAAGCCACTGTTTTCATACTACAAGGTATGACAACCATCGCATCCCAAACATTGGATCCACTGGCAATATCAGACCCAATATCAAAAAAATTGCGAACATGGAATTTGTGTTTGGATTTTACCTTCCACTTCTCTTCCACAAAGGACAAAATGTCTTCGGTCGTTTTGACACTTGTTTCATATTCTTCTGAAAAAATACGAAGAGAAGCGGGGCTTGCTGTGATATACGTTTCCCCATCTATCTCAAATAGTGCCCTCAAAAATCTTGCGGCATAAATGCTTCCACTAGCTCCCGCAAGACCCACAACCAGTTTCATCGGAAACTAATCCCTGAGGATATCTTCAATAAAAACTCATTCCATTTGTCAAAGAGAATGGCTAAAAATAAAACCACACTGATCCAAGAATTGATTTGGTAAAAAATAAGAGGTAGGTCTTTGCGTTTGAATTGGTACGAAATTTTATGTTCATACAAAACTAAAATCCCAATCACAGATAGGATGAGAAAGTACATAAACCCAAGTTCGGCACTAATCCCAGCAAAGATAAAAAATACAAAAGACAAACTGTGTAATACCACTGCGATGATCCGGGATTTGGTTTCTCCCAGTTTTGCAGGAATGCTATGGAGATTTTCTTTGGCGTCAAAATCCATGTCCTGGATGGCATATAACACATCAAATGCGGCGATATGAAACAAAAGTCCAAGAGAAAATAAAATTGGAACAAGGTTTATGGTTTCCGTAATGGCAATCCAAGCACCCAAGGGAGCAAGCGAGATGGCAAATCCCAAAACCAAGTGGCAAAACAAAGTGAATCGTTTGGTCAGCGAATACAGAAATAGAATGAAGAGTGCTGGGAATGAAAGTAGAAAGGCCAGTTTGTTCACAAAAAAACTAGCAAAGATAAAGATAAATGACGAAAGGCCAATAAAAAGCAGGGCCGAAAGTTTGGAAATTTTCCCAGCAGGGATTTCCCGATTTTGGGTGCGTGGATTTTTTTCATCAATTTCAGAATCCACATACCGGTTAAATCCCATGGCCGCACTACGAGCACTCACCATACAGACAAGCACCAGTGCCCCAATCCGAAGCAAATCACCAGTATCGAGGCTCGATTCCAGGTAAGCTAAGACAAAGCTGATCCCGGCGAAGGGCAAAGCAAAAAGTGTGTGGGAAAATTTAACCATTTTAGCGTAGAGAAATAGATTTTTGAAGAAGTTCATGGCATCCTTTCTGCCCTAAGTTTAGACAGTCGGTAGGTTTTTTGGTTCATTCTGTTTCGAATTCTTCCGTTCTTAGAACCAAGGTCACAAAATATGAATATCCGTCTTTCCTTTCTTGGAAGATTCACCCTTTCCATTTTGACAATTGGATTATTTCTATCGGTTTCGGTTGTATCTTCTCACGAAAGTTTGGAGGACAGGCCCCTCCGTTTGTTTTTCCACTGCGGAAAAGACCTTTTCACGAAAATGGATGAGGAAGGCAGAGGAGGCCTAAGCACACTTCTGGGTTATGTAGAACGAGAAAAGATGGATTTGGATTTAAAACGAGGGAAAGGGTACATGTTGTACCCCTTTGGACAAAAAGACAAACCACTCGAATTTCCTTTTGATGGATTCAACCTCACAAAAACCATTGAGATGGACCATGGCCCCGTCAAACTAGGTTTAGGTTCCATTGATGGGCTCGTAAATGCCAAAAACATGGAAGATTACGACGGTTGGATTGTGTATGTCAGTCCCGAAGAGGAAATCAAAATCCCAATGATCCCAGGAAGGAACGAACCGAATCTTCCCATCTTTTTGCTCGTCGAAAAAAAACCACAAGCTCGATTTCGTTATTTGGCAAACGTCCACCAAATAGAATGCCCCAAAGACTATGGTAGGCTTGGCACTTTAAATTTGTTTTATCGCAAACGAAACTTGATTCGTTTGGATTATAAAGTAGAATCCATCAATTTAGTGGACCGCAATCGTTCTTGGAAACAGAGAAAGGAATCGGAAACAGAAGAAGGTTTGGAAAAACCTATTCCGAATACGAAGGACATAGGGAGGAAAGCGGGCAATCCGAACAAAATGTACGACGAGCCTGGCAATACTTACGACCGAGAAATATTAGGTAAAGAGATAGGTTTCGGCAAATCTCCTTAGGAGTGATTTTCATCATCTCTCGTTCAATTTGTACGGGATCAGTTTTTTTCGTAAACCCTAGGCGACCTGTGAGACGTTTTACATGGGTATCCACAACAAACCCTTCTACCACTCCATAAATTTCAGCGAGTACTACATTGGCGGTTTTCCTTCCAAACCCAGGGAGTTTGATCGCCTCCTCCATGGTCTTTGGAAGTTCCCCACCAAATTCTGATACGATCATTTTCGCAAATCCTTGGATACTTTTGGCTTTGTTTTTATAAAACCCAGTTGAAAAGATTTTTTTTTCAATCGCAGCAAGTGGTGCCTTGGCAAAAGATTCTAGAGTTGGGAAGGTACGAAAGAGTTCGGGTGTGACTTGGTTCACACGTTCGTCGGTGCACTGGGCACTGAGAATGACGGCGATTGCCAGTTCGTATGGTTTGGTATAGGTAAGGGGAGTTTCTACGGCACCGAACTCCGCCTCGAGTAGGCGGTAGACTTCGGTGATGTTAGGTGCTTTTTTGGATCGTTTCAATCCACAAACAATCTTAAATCTTGGATCTAAGCTGTCGGTGCAGTTTGTGCTTTCGGTGTGATTCCAACGTATTTTTTAGGAGTGATGGCAGAGATATCACCGCCGTGGTCTTTGATTGCCACTTTCAAACCTTTTTTACGAAGGGTTCTCAAAGCACGTGTAGAAATCTTAACGCGAACCCAACGGTTCTCGTCTTCCAAAAAGATTTTCTTTGTGATTACATTCACCTTCCAGATACGGCGGTTCTTTTTATGAGAATGGGATACGTTGTTCCCTGCCGTTGTTCCTTTTCCGGTTACTACACATGTTCTAGCCATAATTATTACCTTGTTTCGCTATGTTTTTGTACCCTCAGAATGGGTCAATTCGAAACGAATCTTTTCCTGAAAGAATCGAAGTGCTTCAATGGGTGTGTCCGCATAACCAAAAAGATGTAAGTCCTCTTCGGAAATGAGCCTCATCTCCGCCAATTTTTTGAAATTGATGACCTCTGACCAAAATTGTTTTCCATAAAGCAAAATGGGAATTGGGCTTTTTTTCCCGGTTTGGACTAGGGTTAGAGTTTCAAATAATTCATCAAAGGTCCCAAACCCACCAGGAAAGGCAATCATACCCCGGCAGGTTTTCATAAACCAAAGTTTTCGCATAAAAAAATAATGGAATTCGAAGGTGAGCTCCTTGTTTACAAAGGGATTGGGGTGTTGTTCGTGTGGGAGGACAATGTTAAGGGCGACTGATTTGGAACCTGCTTCTTTTGCCCCACGATTCCCAGCTTCCATGATCCCAGGCCCGCCACCCGTGCAGATATGGAGGTTACGATCGGGGATTTCTTTTTTTAACACCTCTGCCCATTCGCTGATCAGCCTTGAGAATTCCCTGGCTTCTTCATAATAATGGCTTAAAGCGGAAAGCTGTGGATTTGAGTTTGCCCCTTGTGTTTCAGGAGAGGGAATCCTTGCGGAACCAAAAACGACGATTGTATCGGTAATCCCATGTTCCTTAAATTCTGCTTTGGGGTGGAGGTATTCCGAAAGGATGCGAATGGGACCTGCTTCGCTTCCCCATAAAAAACTTTGATTCTCGAAGGCTAAATCATTCATCTTGTTATCATAGATCGACCGATTGGTATTAAAAATGTGGAAATTCCCAAAAACATACGAACTTACGATTTCCTTCGAACATCTCCCTATCTCAGAGACAAAATTGAAGGAAATGATCCTCGAATGGGAAACCACTCAGGTTTCGTTTTTACGACCATTTTGGGTATTGGATTGGAAAACAAAACCAGAAGCACTTGGCCATAGCCGAGTTAGCTTTCATTTGCAATCGGAACTTATGAACTTGGACCGAATCTTTGCATTTTTTTTCCCCAATTGGTTTGCAAAGGGAAATCGGGAACGACTAACAAACATTCTACGAGAAAGAATACCAACCCTTCAAACAACGAATCAAAAAATATCAGTTTGGCAAAAAATTGAATCCATTTGGAAAGAACCGATTCAATTGCAATTGGGGAGCCTCATTATGATCAAAGCAAGTTTGGAGATGGAAGGAATCGAAATCGTTACTCCCTCTCGGCATCTCCAAATCCATCAGAATGCCTCACATATCACCTTAAGAGTTTCTTATTTAAAAAACATCCAATACCGTTTCTACCAAAAGTGGTTCAAACCTCCTTACCCAAAATTTGCCGAGTGTTACATCCAAACGAGAGACAAACACAATGACAATAGTTTAGGAAGGGTGTTCTATCACTTCTTAGGATACCTTTTGGAGAAGGAATCAGACGAATACTTATTACCTTATTTTGGATTCCAACCAATAGTTCCAAAATCCATTCGAGAATTGATTCCCAATGAAATCTGGAATGCACTGACGGAGCAACCAACAGAGAATTGGGTCGCAACCAATTTAAAAGGAGAAGAACTCGAATTTAGGCCTGTCTACCCGGTTTCCACTTCTTTGCCGCATCATCCAAAATGATAAATCTTGAATTTTTACCGATCACAACTTCATTGATTTTTTTATCTTGTAAGGCTCGGTAAACAGAAGTTCGGCTAGTGTTTTTCTTTTCAGCAAAGTATTTGATTTCCAAAAGATTTTTACTAATCTGTTTACAAGTATTCACTAGTGCATCTGACATTGGGGGACTATCCTCTTTTTTTTTCTTAGACAGTCTGTTCGATAAAGAGAATGTTTTTTTTTAGAATTGATCCAAACGAATGGAAAATTCGATTTTTTTTTCTGATTGGGCATGCACCATACTAGGACTTGCACCAGGAAAATGTAAAAAGTTTCCTGTACTGGTCATGGGTTCGATGGCAATTGACTTTCGATCTTGAGGAGTGAACACTTGGTAAAAGTTTCCTCCACTGATGATTAATTTTTCCTTTTTGTTCATCGAAAAAAGTCCTATATAAGGGACTTCTCCACCCTTAGCCAAATACAGATCATCAAAACTTTTTCCACTGAGTGGAATTTCGGAATTGATGACCAATTCATCATCTAACACACGTTCTGGCAATAAATAGTCACCTAATTTGATTTGGTGGAATCCAGAACCAATGAGGAAAAGGTCATCAATTGTTTCCTCTTCGTGTAAGCGAAAATACGGGTGGATCCCGAGTGCAAAGGGGAAATCCTCGTTCGACTGATTTTCCAATTCATAGATGATTTTTAACTCAGAAGCAGTGAGCTCGTAAACCTCCCTCACTTGGATTTGGGAAAGTAAGGTTCCCTTCCAAGACTCTGGAATTTCGATTCCGAATTTCACCAAAGACTTTTGTTCCGATTCCGTTTCTTCTACGACAAAACGAGGCAAATTATGAAAAAGCCCATGGAGGGAGATTCCATTCCCATCGGTGAGCCAGTGTACACTCGGATAAAATGGATCCCTAGCCCAAGGATTGGGTTCTAAGCGGTTGACCCAAGGGAACATCAAAAATGACCCCGAGGCAAAAAATGGATCTGGAGGTTTGTGGCCTGCGACAACGGAAACCGTGGATCCATCAACGGGAGAATGTAGGTGCAAATGGAGCCATTGCCCTCCCCCAGTCGGTTCTGACCCAAAACTAGAAAATTTAGTTTTCAATTGGTGCAAGATTTATCTCCCAAAAATGATTGAAGTCAGAGTTTACGATCTTAGAAAGGTTTGTATGCCTTTAAGAAAGTTTGGTCTTTTTAGTTTAGTCGTTCTTCTTTCGGTTCTTTTTACAGAATCTTGTGTGATTGGCAACAGTATGAACCTGTTCCCTCCTACAACTAAGTCTGAATTCGAAGAGAAACTCATCGCGGGAAAGGATCAAGAAAAAATCGTAATTATCTCGATCGAAGGGATGATTTCTGATGAATCCAAATCATCCACTAGAGGC
>NZ_AOGX02000011.1 GCF_000332475.2 Leptospira yanagawae serovar Saopaulo str. Sao Paulo = ATCC 700523 | reverse complement strand
TGTTTTCCAAACTATTTGAATTTTTGCAATTTAGCAAAAGGAAAAGAATTAATATTTTTGTTATTTTTCTATTCATAATTATTTTATATCTATTGCGAATAACGAATAGACTTACCGAAGTTCCCCGACCCTGAGTCCCGGAAACGGGACGTTAGGGACTGGCATGTAGCTTGCGTAAGCAAGGCGAATGCCAGAAGGGGAATTTGCCGTAGGCCGAGCGAGGCCTTGTGCCGAAGCGTAGCGGTAAGTCGCTGTTATGCGTAGTAAACCTGATTAAAGTTAAATTTCAGCATGGTTATCAAAGTTAATTAATGAATGTTTAACAAGAATGCCCAAGTATCCATTTCCAATTAAAAATAAAGCATAAGGATATTGTTGTGGACCAGATAAAAATGCGTAAGAAAAACTGAACCAAAGAAGAGAGAAAGAGGTAGAATAATTAATTTCATTTTTACTTTCTAAAGTAAAATTAAGAATTAAAGAATCTCTATTCAAATCTAAAATATTACAATTAGTAATGTTTTCAATTCGATTTGAGAAAGTTGTTTCCTGAATACAGATTGTATTTAGCTTTTTAATTTTTTTATATTCCTTATCAATACCAAAATATACGTGGTGGAATGATAATATACTTCTATAATATGGAATCAAATCTTTTGAACTTAGAGAAATAAATCCAACGTATTTGCCTTTTGGAAGCGAAAGCGTAATAGAATTTGATTTAGGTTTTCCATCAAAGTAGAAAGTTGGGGAAAAGACATTCGGATTTTTATAAAAAGAGTCAATGTCTTGAATGTAAATTTCAAAATCAGTGTCAGATGGATTAAAATTATTTAAATTTATCTCTAATTTTACAAAATCGGTTTCGAATTGCTTTAGTGGCAGCTCACTTAATCTAGCAGCATTTCTCGATAAGCAATTGATTAACATAATTAAAGAGATCAAAATAATTTTATAAAAAAGATTCATATGTAAAATGATTGGTTTATTACGCATAACGAATAGACTTACCGAAGTTCCCCGACCCTGAGACCCGGAACGGGACGTTAGGGACTGGCATGTAGCTTGCGAACGCAAGGCGAATGCCAGAAGGGGAATTTGCCGTAGGCCGAGCGAGGGCTTGTCCCGATGCGTAGCGGTAAGTCGCTGTTATGCGACGTGACAATTAAAAGATGGTTGATGCGGAAATATAAAATCCTCTAATTATCTCTTTTCCATTTGATAATTTACTGTTTTGGTAACCAATGGAATTGTTAAAAGTAGAAAAAGAGTAAAAAGTATCATTTAAATCTTCATATCTAAAGTAAGCATAGTTATAATTATATCCAAAAGCAAGATTAAAGTTTTCAAGAAAATTATATTTTAAAGAAATATCAGCTTCAAAACCTCTAAAGATTCCTTTTGTTTTCCCATTTCCTTTTATGCTAGTAAAATCAGAAACAGCTCCAGAAGAGAAAAAATAGAGGTGTGAATCAAGATAGTAATAATCTCTTTTACCTTGTGTATGATACAAATCTAATCCAATATTTAGGGAAAGTTGTTTTGTAATGGGAATTTTGGATTTTAAGACAATTTGTGGACCTAAAGCAATGATTTTCTCTTCAGCAGTAAAATTATCAATTGAACTATTTCTAATCCTATCTATTTTTCTGATACCGCCACCTAAAGCAAAATATTCCTTTGAATCAGGTAAAAGATAAAAAAAGAAATTTAGTTTATAATCACTTCTTTCATTATATCTTAGATATTCTTTAAATCGAGAATACTGTGGAATATTGTTTCTAGTATAAACATAATCAATATCATAATTTGCTCTTTCCATTTGAATTTTAGAGAATTCAAATTCCAAACCATATCCCTTTTCTAGGTTTTTATAAGTGAAGAAAAAGGGATTAATTGTTTTATTATTGCTTTTTAAATCGTTCACTTTATATCCCCAAAGCGGAATAGCATCAGTTTTATCTCTGCTATATTCGAAGGGAATAAATTCTGCTCTTAGCACTTTTACTCCAGATTCAAAGGTAGGTTTAATCGACTGCGAAAAAATAGCAGAGTTTAAGAAGAGTAGGGTAAAGATTGTTTTTAATGTTTTTTTCATATTTTTAATTCAATTATTGTCATGTCGCATAACGAATAGACTTACCGAAGTTCCCCGACCCTGAGTCCCAACGGGACGTTAGGGACTGGCATGCAGCTTGCGTAAGCAAGGCGAATGCCAGAAGGGGAATTTGGCGTAGCCCGAGCGAGGCCTTGTGCCGAAGCGTAGCGGTAAGTCGCTGTTATGCGAAGTATTTTAAGTTACAATGCAATTCCTGCATAAACGGAAATCACAGAAAATTCTGAATTTCCTGTTTTGTAGGGATTACCTAAGTATAAATCTTGTCTGTATTTTTGTGGTAATCCATTAAAGTATACAGGATCAAAAGTGTAATGATCATTTATTTTGCCGGAGTTTATCACTCCGAATTCGAATTCAATTCCCAAAAGTATATTTTCAAAGAAATTGTCTCTGTAACCAACTCCAAATGTACCAAAATAACGGTGAGAAAAATTGGTAATTTTTGAGTAAGGCTGATATTCAACATTTTGTCCAATGTATAAAAATTTTGTTTGCTCCTTTGTGAATCCTTTTTCGAATCCCGCATTCAAACTACCGTAGAAGTTCTTGTAAAAAAAATATTGAGACCTAAGCATAAAATATTCTCCATATCGTGAAGATGAAAATTCGCCAACTTGTTCATATCCACTATAAGTGCTTGGGACAAACTGAATTTTTCTTTCAGAATGTTCTCCTATATTGTATGTAAATCCTACAAAAAAGTTATTAGTAATACCATAAAGAAAATTGATATCAAAGTCTTCCGATCTTTTTCTAAAAGGATACTCAGTATATCTATTTAAAGTATACAAAGCAGAATATAAATGGATCTTTTTTCTACTTAATTCATTCTCTTTTAACTCAATCGATTCTTCAGAAAAGATTTGGAATGGGATAAGAAGTATTAAGATAAATTGGCGAATGTTAATTTTCTTAATTTTTTGCATTTAGATATTTATCCTCATGAAATTTTAAAATATTTCGCATAACGAACAGACTTACCGAAGTTCCCCGACCCTGAGTCCCGGAAGCGGGACGTTAGGGACTGGCATGTAGCTTGCGTAAGCAAGGCGAATGCCAGAAGTGGAATTTGCCGTAGGCCGAGCGAGGCCTTGTGCCGAAGCGTAGCGGTAAGTCGCTGTTATGCGTAGTGCCATTTTAATCTTTTAAATTTTTTATTAAATATTGATTTACAAATTGATTTGGTTGCCAGCCTATTGCAAGTTTTTCAAATAGAAAACTATCTAAAAAGCTTAATGCTACTCCAGAGATAGTTCCTATTCCCGTTGGGAATGATGCTTCTAGAAATAAGCCACCTAAGGTAAAAAATCCCCAGCGGTAAATCTTGTTTGGCATTTTGTTAATTAGATTATCTTTTGAAATTTCTTTTAGATATTCCTGAAGTAAATCTTCGTTGTTATCAATATTCTCTAGCCATTTTTTAAATTTATTTGAATGTAAAATTGATTCGATTATTGAATTTATATCAATTTTCCCTTGATTGAATTCATCTCTTATTGTGTTAAATGATGGACTGATATACTTAATGAAATTTTCTTTCTTTTCCGCACTTTTTAAATATTTGTCTGTTAAATATTTTAACCTAACTTCAATTAGCATAGATTTTTGTGTTGTCGATACAATTTCACTTAAGTTGTTGGAAGCATGAAATAGGTCAGTTTCTACATCGAAAATATTTGTTAACAGATACGCAGGTGTTAATATGTTTTCTTTGTTGATACGACTTTTATTATATATTTTGTTTAGAGAATTGAAATCGAGTTTTGAATTTACAATAAAACCATTTTCTACTTGTTCGACTTTAAAATTTTCTATTTTTTCGTTTTCAAGTTCAGGAATCCAGTTCTTAAGGAGAAGTTGGACAGATTTATTTATGTAGCCTTCATCTGAAAATATGCTTTTTGCATTTGTTACGAAACCAGCATCAAAATTAAATTTTTTTATTTTTCCTTCGAAAGAGTTTGCAATTCTACGACCTCTGCCTTCTCTTCCGGTAATTTCGGTGCATATTTTTTTTAAATTTATATCAAGAGTATGCTGAGGTGAGCTGACAATAACTAGGTTATGAAGTTCAATACCAGCCTGGTTCTTGTTTGTACTAATTCCCGAGAGTGATTCTGAGAAGAGAATTTCTAACGTTTCAGAATCAATTAATTTGTTAATATTGTCAATGCCGAAAGTATTAAATAATTGTTTAAGTGAAATCCAGGAATTACATAATACAATAGTTTTGCGATAGAATAGCATAGATTCAAGGATTAATCCCATATCTAAGGGAAAATCCTTTTCTGAATTGGCAGATTCTCTAATGGTTATTTTTTCAAACATATCTTATGGCATTACGCATAACGAATAGGCTAACCGACGTAGGCTGACCCTGAGTCCCGGAAACGGGACGTTAGGGACTGGCGCGTAGTTTGCGCATGCAAACGAGTGCCAGAAAGCCTATGTGCCGTAGGCCGAGCGAGGGCTCGACCCGATGCGAAGTGGTTAGCCGCTGTTATACGCAGTGTCCAATGTGAGAAAATAAGGTGATTAGAAAACAATTTAGTCAAAATTTCGTTTTCTTTCATTTTTTTCTTCTTAAAGTTGATTTTTTAAATTTATTTAGAACTTTAAAAGGAAATCCTAGTCTCTAGTATTTAAAAATTGAGTCGCCGTACAAAGATAATTTCGCATTTAAGATAAAACCAAGAACTCTTCATTTCTTTCTTTAGTTCATCTTTTCTCTTAATTCTTATTTCTTAAGGTGAAAATTGTCATTAAAATTTTCTACTTAATCAAAGGAGCTGCGATAAAACGAATCTCGTAAATAAAAATGCGTTAATTCGAAAATATTAGCGTGAATTCTTACTAAGAGTCTCTTAATCACTTTTTGGATATTGCGTATAACGAACTAGACTTAACGACGTTCCTCGACCCTGAGTCCCGAAGGGACGTTAGGGACTGGCACGGAGTTTGCGTAGGCAAACGAGTGACAGAAGAGGAATGTGGCGTAGCCCGAGCGAGGGCTTGTCCCGAGGCGTAGCGTTAAGTCGCTGTTATACGCAGTTTTTTTATTTGGATATTAATTTTAAATAATTTATAAAGTTTGAGCAAGATATGAGCATAAATTTTGCTTCATTAAATGAAATTTCTTGATCACTTAAAAGCGAATGCCTGATTCCTTTTTCATCACTCGTATAGTTATATAATTTTTCCAAGGAAAGTTTCAAGGCCGGATGTATTCTGTATTTTTTCTCTATTAATGTTAGAGCATCGGAAAGAGTTGCTTTATCTTTTTTACTAATTATTTTACAAATGGCTTCTACTCCTGAAATAGATTCTTTTATACTATTTCTGTAATCAGGACTATTTCTTGAGAATAGCATTGAAATTGCTAAATCCATATGTTTTGATACAGCGCTATATTCAGATTCTAGAGTTTCATTTATTGATGATATTTCTAAATCGTTGGTTATGCTAGTTACATTAGAACCAATAATTCTAAATTGAATGTTTTCTTGTTCGAATGCATAATTTAAGTTTTCTACCAATTTTTTTATAAAAAACGGGTGATCTATTGTTTTTAATATTAATTCCAAGAAATCAAAGATCTCGAATAGATTTGAGTTAAAGAAATCTTTTCTCAAAATAGAGTAAAAATGACCCCAATCGTCGGGGAATTCATCAATGGGTTTTTGTAAGATTCTTATCCAATAGTATTTAAAATATTCTTTTGACCATCTATTGCGTCCGTCATAAAAGAAAGATTGTTGTTTTGAGTATCTCCCAGTATCTCTTTCAATTTCTTCCCAAAAATCTTCAAAAAGAATGCTCCAGATAACATTTTTAGATTCGTCTCTAATTGTATCTAATTGAATAGATTCATTCAACGTTTTCTTTTTTTCTCTGTACGAAAAGAGGTCTCTAATTTTTTTCATATTAATTGATTTTAAAAAATTGCGTATAACGAATAGGCTAACCGACGTAGGCTGACCCTGAGTCCCGTAAACGGGACGTTAGGGACTGGCGCGTAGTTTGCGTATGCAAACGAGTGCCAGAAAGCCTATGTGCCGTAGGCCGAGCGAGGGCCCGTCCCGAAGCGAAGTGGTTAGCCGCTGTTATACGCAGTATCCAATGTGGGAGATAAAAGTGATTAGAAAACAATTTATTCAATACTTCGTATTCTTTCATTTTTTTCTTTCTAAATTTTGTGTTTTCAAATTTTTATAGAATTATAAAAAAGAATCCTAATCACATTATGTAAAAAAAGAGTCGCCGTCCAAAAATAATTTCTTATTTAAGATAAAACCAAGAACTCTTCATTTCTTTCTTTTCTCTTAATTCTTATTTCTTAAAATGAAAATTTCGATTTAAACTTTATATTTAATCAAAGGAACTAAGATAGAACGTTTCAAATACAAAGGAAAATTGTAAAAAACAGTATAAACGAGATTACTTGAGAAGTATCTCTTAATCACTTTTTGGATATTGCGTATAACGAACTAGCTAACCAACGTAGGCTGACCCTGAGCCTCGAAGAGGCGTTAGGGGCTGGAACGACACTTGCGTAGGCAAGTGGAGTGCCAGAAGCCTATGTGGCGCAGCCCAAGCGAGGGCAAGTCCCGAAGCGAAGTGGTTAGCGGATGATAATTGCAGTTGGTTACGAATACAAAAGAATTGAAGTCGTTAGTAATATCCAATCAAGCGCAAATTTTTCTCTTATTTCTTAAAAAAGCAATAATCCTGTAACAGACGTAAATGGAGTAACACAGCCATGTATTTTATTCCGCTTTAATCGACATCAATCACATTCAAAAAAATTTGCGCGTCTTATTCTATTGATCAACCAATTGCAATTATCGAATAGACTTACCGAAGTTCCCCGACCTCGTATAGTCCCTGGAAGGGACGTTAGGGATTGGCACGAGGCTTGCGTAAGCAAGAGGAGTGACAAAAGCCTATGTGTCGCAGACCGAGCAAGGGCGGAGTCCCGCCGCGAAGTGGTTAGCGTCAGTTATGCGCAGTGTTTTAAGTTTTAAAATCAATGTTGTTTTAACAAATTTCTTAAAATTGGACCTGATTTAT
>NZ_AOGX02000012.1 GCF_000332475.2 Leptospira yanagawae serovar Saopaulo str. Sao Paulo = ATCC 700523 | reverse complement strand
TCTTTATTTTCATCCTGTGAAGAATATCCCAGTTTCAATAAAAATCCAATTGCCGCTGACATTATTTATCGTATCTCTAACTTTCATATTTGGTTTTATTTTTACTAATTTAGTTATTGGTAACTGAATTATCACGTGAGAGTTTAAGTTTGGATCCTTTCTTATATTAACCTCTGTTCCTGCAATAGGTATATATTTATCCTTAGCTGCTAGTTTCATATTAGTATTTAGTATAATTAAAATCAAAAATATTTTTTTCATTTTATATCTTGGTTTTTTAGGAATTGCGTATAACGAATAGGCTAACCGACGTAGGCTGACCCTGAGTCCCGGAATCGGGACGTTAGGGACTGGCGCGTAGTTTGCGTATGCAAACGAGTGCCAGAAAGCCTATGTGCCGTAGGCCGAGCGAGGGCTTGTCCCGAAGCGATGTGGTTAGCCGCTGTTATACGCAGTATCCAAGGTGAGAAAATAAAGTAATTAGAAAACAAATTAATCTGCATTTCTTTTTTCTTTCATTTTTATCTTCTTAAGGTGTATTTTTTCAAATCTTTTTTGAATTATAAAAAAGAATCCTAATCTTCATTATGTAAAATGACCTGCCCCCATTTTCAGTACCAATGGATAAGTTAGTTTTCTCTAAACATTTCAACCATAAGATCGCTTAAACTCTGAAGGAGTCAAGTAATTCAATGAAGAGTGAAGACGCTCGTCGTTGTATTCCTTTTGGAAAATTCGCAAAGCATCGGTTAACTCTCTTTGATTTTTAAAGTAGTGTAGATTCAAACACTCATCTCTAAGTTTACCATTGAAACTTTCTATAAATGCATTTTGTGTTGGTTTTCCTTTTTCAATAAAGTGAATTTCTATCCCCTTATCTTCTGCCCATTTCTGGAAGTCTTTGGATGTAAATTCTGTTCCATTATCCAAAACAAATGCTCTTGGAAGTCTTTCGAGGGTGTTTAAATATCTGATCAACTTTTCTGACGAAAAAGTAAACTCTGCCTGAAGTATGGTATTCTCTCTTGTTAAATGATCAATACCTGTTAAAATTCTTTGCTTTCTTCCATCAATCGTCCGTTCGAAAACAAAGTCCATTGACCAAACTTCGTTTGAATTCTTAGGCAATGGTAGTTGCTGTGATGATGCATTTCTTTTCTTTCGCTTCGGTTTTGTCCTTATTTTAAGCCCTTCTAAGCAATATAGTCGATATACTTTCTTATGATTGATTGTCCTACCCGACCTTCTTAACCTTCGGTAAATTCGTCGATAGCCTTCCCGTTTCCATCGAAAAGCAAGTCTTCGAATTTCGTTCATTGTCTCTTCATCAATAGCTTTCGGCTGATAATAATAACTTGATTTAGGAAGAAGAACAACATCTAGGCTTCTGTTTAGAGAAAGTCCCTCTTCAACTAGCAGATCAACTGCTCTCTCCTTCGTTGATCTACTAGAGGCGTTTTTCCCAAAACATTCTTATGCTTGGATTCGAGAGCCATGTCAGCTACCAATCTTTTGAGATTTGAATTTTCCTGCTCGAGTGCCTTCATCTTCTTGATTTCGCTAAGCTCCATTCCTCCATACTTGTTACGCCAGCGATAAAATGTTTGTTCAGTGATTCCGTATTTTCGTGAAAGTTCCTTGATTGGAATACCTGTTTCTGCTTCCTTTAATATCCGAAAAATCTCGCTTTCTTCTATCTTCTTTCTTGCCATAATGCTCTCTCCTTAATATCGGAGAAAACTAACTTAAATATCGGTGCAGTTTTTGGGGAGCAGGTCAGTTTCATGAAGATTGGATTCGTTTAAGAAA
>NZ_AOGX02000013.1 GCF_000332475.2 Leptospira yanagawae serovar Saopaulo str. Sao Paulo = ATCC 700523 | reverse complement strand
TAAGTTAAGATCTGAATGTTTGCAATTGAGCTTCTGTAGAGATTTGAATGAACTAAAGAATGAACTTTCTAAATTCCAAAAGGATTACAATGAAGAACGTCTCCATTCCTCTTTAAATTATTTGACTCCTTTAGAGTTCAAAGCGAAGTATGGAAATTGAGTTATGAGGATTTTACTAACTTAAGATTTGGTCCAACAAACGGGGGCAGGTCACATAAATTAAGGTATAAATGGTGATCTTTAAGTGAGCATGCCGTGAACCACTCTTCTCGTCATCTATATTGTTGAATTTTTAAAAGAATTTTAAAATACAATCATAAGTGTTGGGATAGGAAATCATTTGCAAAGATTGTTAGTTTGTTCGAAAGTGTACATTTTGTACTTTATTGTGAAAAGATTGATGTTCACTATGTGAACCTTATTCACAAGGTTATTAAAGTATAAGGTCTAATTACCTTTTAGAACTTAAATTTAATATTCATTTTTCAACGTGTCTGAATGATTATAGAATGGCCATTGGAATATTAAAAAACTTTAAGATGACTCGCTAAACGAATGGCAAATTAGTTCTTTATTACAAACTATGAAATTGAATCATTTCAATAAATTAGTATTTTATTATTTAGGAAATGTCTAAAACCACCTGGTCCCAAAGTTTTTTGAAATTAGAAAGTGATTTGGATTGCCAAGAAACATTGAGCGATCCCAGGATTTTGATTTGATAAGATGCGCTTTTTCTGGAATCTATAATAAACATGGAAAAGGTAGTAATTCCCGAACTATTGACGAATTGTAAGTCTCTAAAATCGATGATTAGAACAGAACCTTGGCATTGTTTAGCAGCATCTTTTAAAAATAATTTAATTGGTTCATAAGCGGGTAAGTTCTGCAAGCGGATGGATCCAGTGAATTTGACAGTCTTAGTGGCTTCGTCGTATTGTATGTTGTAATCTAAGTCTTTGATTTCCATGAAGCTTCGCCTATTATATCTCTTCTACGTTGATAATTGCTCTTACCGTGATTTCATGAGTATCGGCATCGATCTCATGGAAACTATAACCAAATCGGACCGGGTAGTCTTTTAACATCATAAGGAGTCCAAGTCCTGACTTGGTATCACCATCCTCTTTGGTTTCGAGTGTAGAAAAATACATCTCCTCCACGTTTTCTGATATGAGTTTGTTCACAAAAAGCTCAAAACTATCTCTTAAGGTTTTTGACGCCACATTTAAAACATCAATTCTTAAAAGATTTCCATATTGTTTTAATTCTACATTGATTCTGCCTTCTCTCGCTTTGGAGAATTTGGAGGCATTTTCTAAAAGTTCGTTAATGATGGTTGAAAGTGAATTGGCTTTGGTTTCACTTTCTTCGTAACAATACGAATAAAATCCAGCGACGAAATTGGCTGTGAGACCACATCGGCGCCAATACGTAGTCATATCGATTGGTTGGAATACCAATCGCAATTGTCCATCCGCAGGCAAATTTTCTGGAATGATGTGGTATTCACCAATGATGATGGGTGCCTTTTGGTTCAATTTCGCCTCCGTTTATTTTTGGTACAAATGAGTTTCTAATTTGATCGTGAATTTCACACGATTGGACATATATTCGGATTGTAATTGGGAATACAATTCTTGCATCCCTTCTGGGTGCCCCATAAAAGACATCATAGACCATCCAGTCATCATACCCAATTGGATTTTGGGATACTCAACAATTGGTTTGTCATCATTCCCATCGTTTGATGCTATAAAGTCTGTCCTATGTTTCAAGTGAAACCCTAAACTTTCCATAATCCCAGGAACTTTTTCCATCACAAACCGATCCGCAGGGTGGATGGTGGCATGTTTGGCCACCATATCCAGTAGGACCTGTGGGCCAGTGAAGGTTTTGTCATTGGGGCAGTGGATGAGGATTTTCCCTCCTGGTTTTAAAACCCGGTAGAATTCCTTTAACGCTTTTTCTGGTTCCTTGATGTGGATGAGGACCATGGAATTAAAAATAAAATCAAAATGATTGTCTGGGTAATCCAATGCTCTTACATCAGAGACCTTCCAGTCTACTTTTGGGTATACCAACTTGCAATACTGGACCATATCCTCGGAGATGTCACAAGCCATCCATTTGAGGTTGGGATTTTTTTTCATCAGAAAACTGGTGAGAACCCCTGGACCTGCACCCGCATCGAGCGCTGTCCCCACTTCTTTTTCGTATTCGATGGAATCTAAGTATGGCTCGAGCAGAAGTTTTAGGAGGTTTGCCTGCGCTGATAACCTGGGCATCTCATCCTGAATGGAGATCTTTTGTGTATAAAGGTTTTCGCTCAAAGTGAATTCGCCAGAAGAGTGGTTCTAAAAAAAGAATCCTTTTTTTAAAATTGGTCAACTGAAATACGAACGATTTTTAAATGTTTTTTTTAAAACCTCGCGAACAGTCATACATTAGACATAATGGATTAGGGTTCATTGCACCTCTCGTGCGACCACACCATCAATATCACTTCCATTAAAACTTCCAGGTGGCCATGGAAACTTTTGACCAGGCGTATTTGGATTATCGACGGCACTTGCTGAAGTGATTTTGATGTATTTAAAACCATTCGCCTTGATATCGGTAACAGCAGCTGTGTCACAACTAACATCGTTTGGATCATTTTCATCTAAATCATCTAAATTGAAGGCATCTCCACCTCCCAAAAAGAACCGACTGCCTTTTTCGATAAATAGATCTTCATTTGTCAAAAGGTTAGTGGTCATATTAAAATAAACGGGTCTGAGCCCACCAAACCTTGTCCAGCTGGAAATTAAATTGATATTGCCTGCCGTATAACTTGGATTAAAACCACAATATTTTGTTCCATCGAGGGAAACTTGGATCACGGAAGGGTCCATGGCATAGGTATTGGAATCATCTGAGATCCGAAAGCTATTGTCATACACGATAAAATCATCGTCTGCCACGTTTTTGACTGTTTTCCCACCCCAACTGAGGACCATCGTTGCACCCACACCTGTTTTTTCGAGAGCATACACGTCGAGTGAGCCCGCAAGTTCTCCCACACCACATACTCCATTGATGGCCTTGGTAGGATCCGAAAATCCAGATATATTGGCGCTGGCAATGACAACGGTATTCGCGAGGAATATGTCTGAAGGGAGAGTGGAAGACTTGGGACATAGAGTGGCATTGGCACTTGATCCGAGAATTGGGAGAAGTGCCAATAAAGATTCGTTTGATGAAGGACTTGATTCTTTGCAAGAAAAGACCAACAAACATATAAAAATAAAATAGGAGAGAGTTCGTTTTGATTTCATATGTTTTGTGTATCGATTCCTTTTTATAAAATTGGATTTTTAAAGTCCAGTCCAAGTAGAGTTTTCAGTTCTAGAAAGGGCACGACTAAAGGTAAACCCTCCACATCCATTTGTTGCATATTTTGTCGGATCACTTGTGACAGTGCTATTCAACACTTCCGAATAAGTTGTTTTTCCAGAAACCGCTTCACAAAAGTAGAAACAACGTTGAGATCCTAATTCGCACCCACTGTTAGTCGATGCTGAGTAATCTATCCTTCCATATTTCGTCCGATTATCAATGAATTGATTATTATTACTTCCTGGTGTATTTTGATAGTATAAATATCTTTTGGATTTATCAAATGATAGGATTCTGTAAGTGATATCTCCACTAGTACCACTGGTATCACTTGAAATAATACTACCACTTCCATCCGGGTTGGTTGCGATGATGATTCTTCCAGTGGGTGTTCCAGAAAGTTTTCCCTCTGAATCATAAGAGTATCCTACATTCCATTGGCCATTGTATTCTAATAAAAAGGAAGTGGAGGTCGCACTCCCTGCTAAAAGTCCAACTAGTAAATTTTGATTTGCTTCTGACTCTGAAACTTGTTTTTCCATTTCGCAATGAGAAAAAGAAAGGAGTAGTCCAATCATGGCTACGGTTTTTAAAAGAGTTTGTTTCATATCTGTTTCCTAAAGATAAATTTTAGGGAACTCCGGACCAATGGATGACAATGAATTGTAGTTTGGAAACAATTTCCAAATAGAGAATCCATCATTGTAAAACTTGTTTCGGGTGCCCCGATGCCTCCGGGGCCCCTATCCTCCAAATGGTGGTCATTCGGATTTTAGTGTGTAAAGTTCCATAACCGCGAGGAATACTTTACGGGGAAGATCTGGCTCACCAAACAGATGTTTGGATTACAGTTGCGGGTCAGCACAGGATTTTCACCTGTTTCCTCCCAGAAGGTATTTCCCAGGTTTTTGTGGAGCCATGGATTGTCAAATTTTTAAATCTAGAATTTCTCCTGAATCTGTATCGTACAAAATGAAACGGAATTGTATTGGAAATGTAGCGTAATTTCTAAGGAAACTTTTGCAACCAAAGGCGAATTGTGGACTCTTACAAACTAAGAGGAAAAGATATGTTTTATTATGTCGGAAGGTCTATTGGCTTTGTACTGATGTGGATTGTCGTGAAACCCATGCGACTCAAATATGGAAACAAAAAAGTAGAAATTCAAAACGACTTTATTTTACGCCAGTTAAATGGTAAGTCTATGATTCTCATTTCGAATCATATCAAACCTAGAAATAAATTTTTAAGAATCATCACGATGCCATATGATGCGTTTGTGATCCGTGGTGTTCTGAAACGTTATGGAATTTATACTACAGCTCTTACAAGTTATGATTCAGGGATGGGAAACAAAGGTAAAAAGTCTAAATGGCTTTGGAGAAAAGAACAATTAGTCAAAGGGATCGTGAAATCCATTGATCTCATTCCTCTCAATCGAAATGAATCCGATCCAGTAACGATTAAAGATTTTCAAAGACGAATCAAAAAGGGAAATCTGGGAATTGGAATTTTTCCTGAAGGATCTTGGTATAGAGGGTTTCGAAAGTCTCGAAAATTGTATCCTGGAATGGTTGTGCTTAGCAAACGTTATAACTTACCGATTGTTCCAATGTATTTAGACGCATACAACTTAAACAAACCCATTCGCCTCACCTTAGGAAATCCTGTTTGGCAAGTGAATGATACAACGGAAGTGATGGGTATGATCAGAACAGAGTTTATCCGACTCAATCAATTGTCTAAAAACAAATTGGTATTGGTAAATGATTCACAAGTGGAAACGGACATTTCTTTGGAAGATGATAGTGATGGTTTGGAAGTGTCAACAATCACTGGTTAGGTTGTTTACTTAAGAGTTTTTGAAAGTAGGAAATCCCTTCTTCGATCGGATTTCCTGCTCCCTTTCGTTTCCTTAACATACCCGTCATATCCAAAACGATCACACCATACATCCAACTCCACATCATCCTTGCAATGGCTGGGTATTCATTTTTGGGATAAGGAATTTCTCCAGAATCGAAACCGATGCGCACTGTCTCTAAAAAGAACCGATAACTTTTAGGTAGTTGTGGGAAAGCCTTTCTGTGAACACCACCATAATCCGTAACAAACATTACTTTGTGAAGTTCACGGTTGTTGCTGGCAAAATGAAAATAGGAACGGGCAATGGCCGCTAATTGTTCAAAAGCAGAACCAGTTGTGACATCCGCACTTGCTTTTTTTAACATGGAAAGCAGTTCGTCTTCTCCCGTTCGAATTAAATCTTGTACGAGGTCGATTTGACTTTCATAATAAGAATAGGGACTTGCGACACTACATCCTAAACGGTTTGCAATTTTACGCATAGAGAGGCCATCGAGTCCCTCTTCTTTTAAAATGAGCAGGGACACATCCCGGATTTCCTCTCTTGAGAGGCTATTCCGAATCCTTCTTGGTTTGTGATGAGCTTCCAACATGGATGAATTTCAGGTTTCACTTCCATCCTATGGCAATCCAGCTAAAAATCGAACGTTTTTCTTAAAATGCAGCGTTGATTTGGGCATAAGCCATATAGGCTTCTTTTGCCAATTGGTTCCTTCCTTGCAGGTAGTTTTGGTTCCATTCAAATGATTGTGTGGTCGCATTGTATTGGATTTTGCTATTACGGTAATTTTTTACCGCATCTCCGGCTTGCAAATACCCCACACCTAACCAAAGCGAAACAAAATCATTGATTTGCCCATGCCATGTTACGTCTACTTCCGTATAGATCCTTTTTCCCAATGCATAGGGTGATGAATAGGATTGGTTCGAATAATTTTCCGTACTACCTTTGTCAGACGAAACTGGATAAGGGTTCCTTTCTCCAATGGTAGCCGTGGAATTGGCAGCACCACTGATGGCATACCAAGCATCTTGTTTTTCCGCTTTATCATTTTGAAAGTATGTGATTTGAAATTCCCCATACGATTCAGAAACATAACTCAAACTAACAGATTTTGAAAATAAATTTTGTGCGTTTGTATTTTCAGAAATACCAGCAACACTATTGAAATAAGGGATCACACCAAATCTTGGGTTTGCAAGAGTTTGGAAAGTGGAAAGAGATGCGTCAGATCTATTTTTATCCCCTGATGCATATAGAACTTGACCACCTAATCTAAGTTTTTTGAAAAAAGTATAACCTGTTTGGAAAACATGCATTTGGCCTGTATACTTTTCTCTTTCTGTTTTATAGTTATCCCATTCATTGGGAAGGTATTCTTTGAGATAGGGATCTTGGATCCTTCTACCTGAAGTTCCTGATTGGAATGCTGACTCCCATGTGAAATCCCAAGCTTTGCCTTCTGGTAAAAAATTTCCTTTGGTGCGGTTTGTGATCCGAAATCCTGTGGTCACCAAATTTTGGTTTTGTTTACTTCTATTGGCAGCAAGAGGGTCATCCGGTGAAGTTTCCGGTAATCCTGTGATGGGATTTGTTGTATTTTTTTTCCACTTACGCACAACACCTAACGTATACAGATCCAAAGTGACCCAATCAGGGATTGAAAAACTATTGTATGTTCCAAGTAATGTTGTATCCGTTCCATTGGCTTGGGAGTTCAGTTTGGGATCATTGGCAGAAGCGACTCCATTGGGTCCACTTTGAGTCCAATACGGCCTAGCCATAAAAAAATGGAGTTTCACAGTTTCATAATTGAACATTAACCGAGCTCCATCAAAGGATAGTCCGTTGACAGTCCAGTTTCCACCACCAATCATCCTTTGGTCACCATAAGCCCAAATTTGTCTACCTACTTGGAGTTTGGATTGGAGGGGGAGTTTGTTGAGCAGTACAAATGCTTCCCTAACGCTTGTTTGGTTGAGAGATACAGCATTGGCTTGGTTTCGTGAATATAGATCGGGAGTATTATTAAAAAAATTGGCTCGGATATCTCCTGACGAGGCAGGGGATTCACCACCCCAAACCCGAGCATCCTGTAACGTTACTTTTGCTTGGACATAAGGACTTGGATCAAAGAGAAAATAAAGAGAAGAGGTTTGGAGGGTGCGATCGACATATCCCTTGTCAGAAGCATTAAAATCTAAATTGTAGCGACTCTCCTGCCTAGGACGCAAATACAATCCAAATCGTAAAACATCATTCAGCCAAAACTGAGAAGAGGTTGCCGAATGTTTTGAGAGAGCTGGTTCCACAAACATATGGCGATTGAATTCTGGATCCAAACCTTTTTCTTTCATGGGAGAACTATATGGTTTTGGTTCCTCTGGTTTTTGTGGATTAGGTTCTACTACGGGATCTGCAAACACCAGGGTGGTTTGCAATAATAAAAGGAAACAAATTCGAATGCCATTCTGATAACGGAACAAAGGGTACTCTCCTAACTATCTTTCGTTAAATGGATTTCAAAATTGTTCGTTAACAGTATGGAATCCATTTAACTATCGCAAATGCTTTATATCGTTTTTAATTGTTACCCATAAAGATTTTTAACAAATAAAAATACACTGGAATTCCAAAGATGATATTGATTGGGAAAACAATTGATAAGGCAACTGTGAGATAGATACTCGGACTTGCCTCAGGAATCGAATCTTTCATCGCAGCAGGAACTGCAATGTAAGAGGCAGAAGCACATAATACAACGAACATCAATGCATCACCGATTGGCATTTGGATGATTTTTGTTAAAAAGATGGAAATGATCACATTCACAAACATGATGAGAAGTGACGAACCTACTAAAAAGAATCCAACTTTTTTTAACTCACGCATTTGTTTTGCGGCATCAATCCCTTTGTCCAAAAGGAAAAATGTTAGTAATCCCTTGAAAATATCTTCTGTAAAAGGTTTTGTTGTGTTCCATCCAGATTCACCGGAGAGATACCCAACGATGAGCGCACCAATTAAGATATATACGGAAGAACTAAAGAATGCCTCGTGTAACAGATGTTTCCATTGAATTTTTTCAGTTGGATTTCCGTTTTGTTTCTTTTTCCCGAGTCTATCAATGATGACCGCAATGACAATGGCTGGTGATTCCATAAGAGCCATCCCTGCTACGATAAATCCCTGGTATTCAAATCCATAACTATGTAAAAACGCTCCTGCTGTCACAAAGGTAACCGCGCTAATGGAACCGAAACTCCCTGCAAGTGCTGCTGAGTTTGCATGGTCCAATTTAAAACGAAAGATAAAGTAAGAATAAATCGGTACAAAACATGCCATAAACATACAGGCAATCAAAGTGAGTAGGTGTTCTTCTGCAAAAGGAGATTTAAAGAGTTCGTGCCCACCTTTAAATCCAATCGAAAATAATAGATACAAGGAAAGGAATTTGGAAACTCCTTCTGTGATGCGTAAATCCGATTTAAAGAAAACGACACCCATTCCTAAAAAGAAAAACAAAACAGGTGGGTTGAGAATGTTGTTCAGAGCATTGTGAAAGTCCATAATTGTCCCTCGTAATAGCCATGATTTTAGACATCCATTTTGTCCAATATCATAAAATTGGACAAAAAAATAGTCCGGAAACGAATTCCTTGGTCCTTGAATTCGCTTCCTTGCGAACACTCTCCTTCCACATTGGTGTTATCCATGTGCATCCTTTTTCGGGTTTTCTCCTTATTGGCCTTCCTATTGGTGGTGGAGGCTGTCTATGGAAGCCAGAAGCGTTTTACGGCCAAAATATCAGCCAGGAAGTGGAATTTTTAGCGATTGGAAAGGAAAACCCTCCAAAGTCCTGCGATACTCAGTCCATCCAAAAACTCAAACAAATGGTTTGGGTTCCTAATGAAAGTTCTGATTCCCTTCGCGGCCGCCAAAAGTCTCGTGAGCAGTGGCTCCATTTTCGGTTGCAGAACCAATTGGAAGTTCCATCAGAATTCAGTGTGCTCATCCAATGGATCAATATCCCTTCTGCAGAAATGTGTTCAGAAAATCGGAATGGGGAAATTGGCGATGTGTATAGCGGTTACAAATGGGAGTCTTGGCTTGGGTTACTTTCTCCGTTCCCACATTTTAATGTTAGGTTGGACAAAGGGGAATCGCGAGACTTTTATTTGTTTTTGGATTCAAACGAAACCATCAATTTTCCAATCCGTACCATTTCCACATCAAGTTATCGTTTCATTGTTTTGTTTCGGTTTTTGACCTTCTTATTTTTTCTGATGGTAGGGATTGTGTCGGTAGGTTGGGCCACTTCTGAATACATCAAATCAAAAGAAAAAGTTTATCTTTCAATCCTTCTGCATTATTTATTTTTCTTTTTGTTAGTGTATTCTGTTCACGGCAAAGAATTGGCATCTGTATTTGGGAATGAAAACAATTTAATACGACATTCTTATTATTTGTTTTTATCGATGAATCATTTTATTTTCTTTTTATACTTATTTAGTTTTGTTAAATTTATTAATGAAAACTTAGAATATCCGGCATTGTTTTGGATATTTGCATTGTCTGGGTTTTTATACTTACTTGTACCTATTTTTCCTGAAGTGTACGAATATAGAATTTTTATAGTTTTACTTATATTTGGTTCAGCTGCTTACTTTTTAAAAAATACACACCTTTTCATTATCAATAGTGGAAACAAAGAAGAGAAACGTTACTTTTTTTCATGGGCATTTTTTTTGTTTTTAGTGTTTCTAAAAACTTTATTCCATTTTGATTTTTACCCTTACCAACCTTTTTTCATTTATGCCGCTGTGTTTTACTTACCATTCTTAACTGCGAGTAGTTTTCTTTTTTTAAGAAATTATGAAAAACGTGACGGCTCAAAAACGAGATTTCGAACAATCACCAACAAAATTAATACAATTGAATTTAGATCAAAATTAGAAACATATCTTGAAACAGAAAAAATTTATCTAAATGAAAATTGTAATGAAGAGATGATTGCAAATCAACTGGGCCTCACCTATCATCAATTAAGTGAACTGATCAATGTAGAATATAATTTTAATTTTCCAAGTTTACTCAATCTTTATCGAATTAAGGAAGCAAAACGTTTACTTTTGGAAGAACCCGAAATGAATGTAGCCGAAGTTGGGAGAAAAGCAGGTTTTGGATCTAGGTCTGCTTTTTATTTAGAATTTAAAAAACAATCGGGAATCAATCCCAATCAATTCAGAAAATCCACGTCAAATCATCCAAATAAATAAAGAAAACACGAGTAGAGGAAATTCCTATGGACAAACAAAAACCAAAAGATTGGTTGCCTGGTTTAAAAGAAAACTGGCGAACGGACATTGTGTCCGGTTTTGTCGTCTTTCTCATTGCACTTCCACTTTGTTTGGGAATCTCATTGGCATCTGGCGCACCTCCGATGGCTGGGATTTTTTCTGGAATTGTAGGTGGGATTTTTGTATCCATGGTAAGTGGCTCTCACCTCACCATCAACGGCCCTGCCGCTGGACTCATTGCTGTGGTATTAAATTCCATATTTGTTTTGGGTGGAGGCGATGCAAAATTAGGTTTTGAGTTAACACTTGCAGCGATTGTCATTGCCGGTGCGATCCAAGTAATTTTAGGACTATCGAAAGCGGGAAATCTCACAGTATACTTTCCGATCTCTGTAGTTCACGGGATGATGGCAGCAATTGGAATCATTATTATATCAAAACAATTTTATGTAGCCCTTGGGATCACACCGAATGCCAAAACGATTTTGGGCCTTCTATTGGAGATTCCTTCTAGTATTGTGAACGTGAATCCTGAAGTAGCAATCATTGGTCTTTCTGCGATTGTGATCATTGCTATCTTAACTAAAATCAAAAATCCAATGTTAAAAAAGCTTCCGGCACCGTTAGTCGCTGTGTTAGTTGGAATTGTTCTTGGATATGTTTTTGATTTGACTGGCGAACATTCTTATACCTTGTTAAATCATACTTACAAAATTGGTCCTGAAAAATTAGTCAATTTACCCAATCATATATATGATGGATTGAGTTTTCCCAATTTTTCCAGATGGAAAGAGGGAATTTTTTGGGTGATGGTCATTACCATTGCACTCATTGCGAGTATCGAATCGTTATTAACTGCAACAGCGGTCGACAATACAGACCCTTATCGCAGGAAATCTAATATGGATAGGGAACTCGTTGCCAAAGGATTAGGAAACTTTTTTTTAGGTTGGATTGGTGGATTGCCCATTATTGCTGAAGTCGTAAGATCATCAGCTAACATAGAAAATGGTGCCAAAACACGATGGTCCAATTTTTTCCATGGATTTTTTTTGTTATTGTTTATTGTTTTGCTTCCTGGACTCATCCATAGGATTCCATTGGCATCCCTTGCAGGGATATTGATTATGGTTGGCCTTCGTCTCGCCTCCCCTCATGTTTTTCAAGAAACCTACAAAAAAGGTTGGGATCAAATTGTGATCTTTTTGGTTACCGTGGTAGTGACAATCGTGGAGGATTTGTTAGTAGGTGTTTTCTGCGGAATTGTAACTGCGATCTTGATTCAAATGTATTTTGGTGTTTCTTTTCGTTATATATTTATAGCTGACATTACAAAAACATCAGAGAATAAAATTCATACGATGTATGTGAAACATGCCTTACTCTTTTCAAATATGATTTCGTTAAAGTTATTACTTCGAAAAATTGCGCCTGGTGAACGTGTAGATCTGAAATTTGACGAAAGTGTAAAGATGATCGGATTTTCAGCAATCGAGTTTCTACAAAGTTTTAAACGAGATTACGAAGAACGCGGTGGTCAGGTAAATTTGATCGGATTCGAAGATTTAAAACCAATCTCTGCTTATTATGGAGCAACACGTATCCAGAAGTAAGAAAAAATTCTTGTAAACATATTTTGATAAACCAATATTCCTTTATGCAAAGGATATTGGTTTCTTTATTTCTTTTATTTCCCATTTTTATTTTTGCAAAAGATGTCCCAAATCTCAAAACGAGGGTCACTGATGAAACATGGACACTTCATTCTGACTTTGTTTCCGCATTAGAAAAACAACTCAAAGACCATGAGAAAAAAACTTCAAACCAAATCGCAGTTTACCTTTTCTCGTCACTAGAAGGTGAGAACCTAGAAGAGTATTCCATTCGAGTCGCTGAAGAATGGAAATTGGGCCAAAAAGGAAAGGATAATGGAGTATTGTTACTCATCGCAATGGAGGATAGAAAATTAAGAATCGAAGTTGGATATGGATTAGAAGGCGTATTAACCGATGTTTTGTGCCATCATATCATTGAAAATGAAATCAAACCTGCTTTCAAAAAAGGTGAATTTGATATAGGCATTCAAAACGGAATAAAAGCAATTATGGGTGCAATAGAAGGTGAATACCAAATGCCAGAACCTAAAGATTATTCGCATCTCGGTCCCTTGTCTTTTTTGGGAGAATTGTCTGGGGCAAGTGATGAATTGCCAATTGGATTAAAAATCTTTTTAACTTTTTTTATTGTATTTGTTTTGGGTATATTTACTTATTTTGCAGCTAATGCACCGTATATTGGTTGGTTCCTATATTTCTTTTTGTTTCCATTTTGGAGTTTGTTCCCAACGGCCATTCACGGTGCTAATGTTGGAGCTTCAGTATTTTTGATTTATGCCATTGGTGTTGGACTTTACAAACTCTATCACCTACTAACACCCCACGGCAGAAAAAGAATGAAACAATCTAGTTTTTCCAGTTCCTCCAGTGGAAGTAGAAGCAGTGGATGGTCAAGTGGTGGAAGTTCAGGAGGATTTCGTGGAGGTGGTGGCAGTTTTGGTGGAGGAGGGAGTTCAGGAAGTTGGTAAGTTTTGAAAAAGAATCGGAACTTCCTTGTCATTTTTTCATTTTTTTAAAAATTCTTGGAACTTTTCGCATGGATATCGGGTTTCTTATATAGTGAAATTCAAATCTCATGCATTCGTAATGTTTTTTGTTTTGCCATCCGTTTTGGTAGCGGAAGTTTCAAAGCAAATCCAATTAAAGGAGTTATGGCAAAAAGCAGTTCAGTTTAATCCCGAATATCTATCAGTGAAAGCAGATTATGAAAAAGCCTTTTATGAAAATGAAAAAAGTTATGCGGGATACTTACCAACGGTCAATGTGCTTGCATCAGCCAGACAATCATCCGCAAATTTTAGTGGATCGGGAACAGTGAATGACCCCTTGATCAGTGGAGGAAGTGGGTCAACTCAAAGCCAGCAATCAGGAACAGGTGAATCCAGACCAACTGCTGTGAATCGGTACTCGGTAGGTCTTAGCACAAACCAAAATTTATTCGCCGGGTTTCGCGATAAAAGTGGAATTGAAAAAACAGAAGCATTACTTCAAGCAGCCAAACAAACATTAAGTGATTCAAAACTTAAAATTTGTTTTGAGTTAAAGTCAGCGTATTCACAAGCTATATATGCAAAAGAACTCCACCAACTTTCAATCAAAATCAAAGAAAGGCGAACGAAGAACCGTGATTTGGTAAAACTTCGTTATGAGGTAGGACGAGAACACAAAGGAAGTTTTTTGCTTAGTGAATCGTTTGTAAAACAATCGGAATACGAAGTCTCCTTTGCTGAACGATTGTTTCATTCCAATTGGAAAGAAATAGAACGAGTCATTGCAACACCATTTGAAGTTACTTTGGACACAACTTTCGTATACGAACCAGTTGTGGAAAAAAAAATTAGCGAACAGGAGAGGGGAAATCTATTAGATGCTCACCCTTCTATTATGGCAGAACAATCCAAAGTGCGCGCTGCACAGGCAAACATTGGAGTGGCAGAAGCAGGTTTTTACCCAGATCTAAATTTAAGTGCTACAGTCACGAGACAAGATGATGTATGGTTACCAAAACCAAGAAATTATAGTTTCGGACTCAATTTGACTTATCCATTATTTAATGGTGGCAGAGATTATTATAATGTAAAGATTGCAAAATCAGAATACGAAAAATCAATTCATACTCGTGATTCTAAAAAAAATTTATTATCTTTTTCTTTAGAACAATCTTACTTGAATTTCAAAAATGCATCAGAACAACTATTGATTTTAACAGAATTTTATAAAGCCTCAGAAATTAGAGCAACGATTGCAAGATCCCAGTATTCAAATGGATTAATTAGTTTCGAAAATTGGGATATCATAGAAAATGATTTAATCAATCGTGAAAAAAATTTACTCATAGGGAAAAGAGATCTCAGCTTGGCAGAAGCATCTTACCTTCGAAATTTAGGAAAGTGTTTTGATGAAGACTAAAATATACAGTTCGATAATTGTTTTATTCGCATCCGCTGGTTTGTATTTCGGATTTGGATGGAATCAGACAAAACAAGAATACAAAATGGAGTCGGTAAAAGTCAGTCGAGGTGATTTAATCGTTACTGTTCGTGCAACTGGTACTGCCATTCCTAAAAATCGATTGGAAATCAAACCTCCCATTGCAGGCAGGGTAGAATCTATTTTAGTGGAAGAAGGGAATCAAGTTGGCAAAGGCAAAATCCTTGTTTGGATGAGTTCGACAGAAAGAGCCGCTCTTTTAGATGCTGCACGAGCAAAAGGAGCAGATGAGCTAAAAAAATGGGAAGATTTTTATAAACCGACTCCTGTGATCTCACCATTGCGAGGTTTGGTGATAGCTTCCAATATTAGCCCTGGACAAACAGTTACGCAACAAGATATTTTATATGTTTTATCAGATAATCTTATGGTCCAAGCAAAGGTGGATGAAACTGATTTATCAAAAATTAAATTAGGTCAAAAGGCTATCATTACTGTTGATTCATTTTCTGATGAACCAATCCAGGCAAAAGTCAAACATATTGGTTATGAAGCTGTGATTGAAAATAATGTAACGATGTATAATGTTGATTTGGAATTAATTAGGATTCCAAATTATTTACGAAGTGGTATGTCAATCACTGTAGATTTCATTTTGTTTGAAGAAAAAGACGTATTACTTGTACCTAATGAATTTATCAAAAGTAGTGATCAGAATGGAGTAGTATTGCTAAAAGACAATGAAACTTATATAGAAAGGATTGTAACAATTGGTCATTCTGATGACCAAAACACCGCAGTTTTTTCGGGTTTAAAAGATGGTGACATTGTTTTTAGAAAGAAAAAAATTCAAGATTCTAAAAAATCGAATGCAAGTGGTGGGCCTTTTTCCTCACCAAAACTTCCGAAGAGATAATCTTTGTTAGCAATTGAGATAAAAAATTTATCTAAGTCTTATCAAATTGGAAATTCAAAATTTTCCGTTTTGAATCATATCAATTTAGAAATCAAACCTGGAGAATTTGTTGCGATCATGGGGCCTTCGGGTTCAGGTAAGTCCACTTTACTACAGGTAATGGGGCTACTTGACCATGCTGATAGTGGAACTTATAAGTTATTCGGTAGGAATGTTGAAAATGAGTTTGCCAATGTTTTATCAGATATACGGGGAAGTATGATTGGATTTGTTTTCCAACAATTCCATCTATTGGCAAAAACAAATGCATTACAAAATGTATCATTGCCAGCACTTTATACCGATATACAAGATTCGCAGTTAGTTGCGGAAACTCAGTTAAAAAAGGTTGGGTTAAGCAATCGATTCTTCCATACTCCAAACGAACTTTCAGGTGGACAACAACAAAGGGTGGCTATCGCAAGAGCTTTGTTAAATGATCCACCTATTATTTTTGCAGATGAACCAACTGGTAATTTAGATTCAAAAAGTAAAATTGAAATAATGTTCGAATTACAAAGACTGCATTCGGATGGCAAAACAATTGTGATGGTCACTCATGAACCTGAAATGGCAGAGTATTGTGATCGTATCATACATGTTAGTGATGGTCAGATTGTGAGGGAAGAATCCAAGAAAAAAAATAAAGTTATCCAAACTCATTTTCAAAATTCTCTAAGAAGAAAAACTGGATGGAAATTACTCAAAGGAATTTTGAAGCAGTCATTATTTTCTCTTACTTCGAATCGTCTTAGAACTTTTTTATCTGCACTTGGAATTTTATTTGGTGTTGTCTGTGTGATATCTGTTATGGCCTTGGGTGAAGGTGCCAAAAAATCTGTCCAAGAGCAATTTTCTTCGTTAGGTGCTAATTTAGTCATTGTTCGTACTGGTGGTATGCGAAGTGGAGGAGTATCATTGGAAGCGGGGACAGTCAATCGGTTGGATGTTTATGATGTGAATGCTGTACAAAAAAAATTCCCAGAGGTAAAACAAATTTCTGCGGTTGTAAATGGCAGAGCCCAACTTGTATTTGGAAACCGGAATTGGAATAGTTTTGTGACAGGGGCAAAAAGCAATTATGAATCTCTCAGAAATTTAGAGCCGATAGAAGGAAGGTTTTTTACCGAACTTGAAGATGAAAAACGAGCGCTTGTTTGCCTTGTGGGAAATACTGTAGTACGTGAATTGTATGAAGGCAAAAACCCTGTCGGAACGTATTTAAAGATCAACCGAGTTTCTTTTCGTGTGATTGGTCAATTACCAGAAAAAGGATCTACTGGGTTTCGTGACCAAGATGATGTTGTGCTCGTCCCACTAAACACAGCAATGAAACGGTTACTCAATAAAGATGCAGTTGACAATTTAGAAATGGAATTAGATCCCAATGAATCGTCAGATGATTTTATCCCATCCATCAAACGTTTTTTACATGAAAGGCACGGAACAAATGAATCGATGGGAAATATATACCAAGTCATGAGTATGGCAGATATCCAATCAGCGGTGTCTGAGACGAATCAAACTATGTCTACTTTACTAATTGCACTTGCCACCGTATCTTTGTTAGTCGGAGGTATTGGGATTATGAACATCATGTTGGTATCTGTCAAAGAAAGAACAAAGGAAATTGGACTTAGGAAAGCACTTGGTGCCAGAGAATCAGACATTCGTTTGCAATTTTTAATCGAATCAACTTTGACAAGTCTCACTGGGGGGATTGTTGGGCTTATTTTTGGAATTTTGGCAGTTCTTTTTTTGCAAGAATACTTTGGATGGACGATCGTTTTATCCTTTCCTTCTATTGGATTTGCTTTTTTGTTTTCTATAACGATTGGGATTTTGTTTGGTTGGTGGCCTTCTGAGTATGCTGCAAAACTAAGTCCGATTGTAGCGTTAAGATCTGAATGAATGCATTAATAAATCCAAGAAAAATACCACAACAAAAACGATCTAAAGAACGTTACCAAAAGATTGTGGATACCGCTATTCAATTGTTAGGTGAAGTTGGATACGATGCCCTAACTACTGATCTAATTGCAGAAAAAAGTGGTATTTCAGTAGGATCTATTTATCAATTTTTTCCGAATAAAGAATCTATCATCTATTCACATGCAGAAAATTCTTATTTGATCATGCATGATTTATTTTTTGAAAAAGTTTCCAAAGAGTTGAAACGAAATAAGAAATTCACTCCCAGTTTTATCGATTTTACTTTGGAAGCCTTTGAACAAACATTAAGTGAAGTGAATGGATACCATCTGATTAGCTCTATTTTGTATACAAACGAAGCATTGTTACAATTGGATACCGAAAGTAACAATCGATTTGCAAAAACTTTGGCCGAAAAAGTGATTTTGGTTATGTTCCCAAAAGTGAACCAAAAACGTGCATTTTATATCGCACTTATGATCGTCGAGTCTGTGGACTCGGTCATTAAAATTGTGAACCGAACCAAAAAACCTTCCGAAAAAAAGATGGTTATTGCCGAATTGAAAACCCTTCTTTTGGTTTATTTTTCAACTTTTGAATGATTTAACATTGACAAAGTTTTAACACAATTCTATAATTCTCAAAATGTGAGGAATTCCTCACGTTTCGGGAAAAACTATGGAAAAAACCAAAAAAAATTTGATTGGGATCTTCATGGCAATGTTTTTAACCTTTGGTTTGAATTTTTGCAATTCTGAAGATCCCGCGAGTACGGCATTTGTTCATGTTACGATGATGGACAATGCCTTCCATCCGCCTGTGATTCGCACATACAAAGGTGGGAAAATACGTTTTGTGAATGAGGGAAATAATCCGCACAACGCAATCTCCATAAACAAAGATTGGTCAACAGAAACAACTTATGGCAACTTAGCAATGTTTCGTGGGGCACATACGGATGTGTTTTTTCCAGAAGAGGGAGTGTTCCCATACTACTGTTCCTTTCATGCATCACCAGATGGAAAGATTGGAATGACAGGTGTTGCTGTCATTGGAAATGCGTCTTACAATCCACAGGCGAACACTACAAAATCAAAGATTTCTAAGAAATGGTCGGGAGTGACTCGTAAAGTACCTTCACAATACAAAACCATTCAAAACGCAGTTGATGCGGCATCTCCGGGTGATCTCGTTTTGGTCGCAAAAGGAATTTACAAGGAAGAAGTCACGGTTACGACGCCATCGATCACCATTCGTGGAGAAGACAGAAACGAAACCATCATTGATGGAGAATTTCTGAGAGGCAACGGAATTATGGTTGTAGGAGCCGATGGTGTTGCTGTTGAAAACATCACAACTCGGAATGCAACTTTGAATGGAGTGTATTGGACTGGAGTGAAGGGTTACCGCGGGTCGTACATCACAGCCTACAATAATGGTGACTATGGTGTGTATGCATTTGATTCAGTTGATGGATTGATAGAACATTCCTATGCCTCAGGATCACCAGATTCAGGTTTTTACATTGGTCAATGTAATCCATGTAATGCGATTATCAATGACGTGGTATCTGAAAATAATGCACTCGGATATTCTGGAACCAATTCTAGTGGAAACATTTATTTGTTATCGTCCATTTGGAGGAAAAACCAATTGGGTATTGGCCCTAATACGTTGGATCGCGAATTGTTACCACCTCAAAAACAGATGGTTGTGAAAAAGAATATTGTTTATGATAACAATAATACAAATGCACCTTCTAAGAAATTGGAATACCCTTCAATAGGCAATGGAATCGCACTGCTTGGTGCACTAGAAAATGTGGTCGAAGACAATCTGGTATTCAATCACAACAATTATGGTATCCTTGTGACAATGAACATTGACGAAAACATTTGGATTTCCAATAACAATGTTGTGAGGAATAACAAAGTATACCATTCCGGAAGGGGAGATATTGCACTCAGTGGACCAGTGAATGTGGGAAATTGTTTTGAAGGAAATTCATACGGAGTTTCGAGTCCTCCATTTCTCGAGTCATTGCAATCTTGTTCAGGAATTAGGTATCCTCATATTGGAGATATGTCTTCTAGTATTGGATTACTTGCTCTCTTTGTCCAAGCAAACTTGAAGGAATTTGTATTAGGTTCTTATAAAAACCAACCTATTCCACCTCCGCAAGCCAATATGCCAACAGAAGCCTTAACAAAAATTGTTCCTGCTCACGATGTTTTTGAAGCTAACAAAGGCTTGGTTGACACAGCGGAATTACCAAAATTTGACTTAAAGGACTTTGAAAAAGAAACAAATCAAATGTACACATCTGGTTGGAGAGTTCATTTCCCTGGTACAATAAAAACATGGTACTTTCATATCATGGGTTATCTCTTACCTTTTGCAATTTTTGCAGCTTGGACAGGACTTGCGATGTTAGATCGATTTTCTAATAAAGATGCCAAAATTGATAAATACTTTTGGATGATATTACTTTTACCATTTATTGGTGCTTTAATTTATCTTTATTCAAAAGAATCAAAAATTTCACCGGTCGTAAGAAACACTGTTGTATTTGGTGGGATAATTTTATTTTTTACAATTCTAGCTTATGCTGGTTATGCGATGACTGCGGTGACAGAACCGTCGATTACTTAATAGGAGTTATATATGGAAACAAATTTTGCAAACCCAAGTTTTTGGACTTATTTTATTGGATCGTATGCATATTACTTACCTTTTGTGTTAACAATGGTATGGGCACCAATCGCTTTGTTTGGATTATCTAAACGAAATGATCTGACCACAATCAAACAAGTAGTTTGGTCGTTAGTCATCCTTGTAGTACCTGTCCTTGGTCCAGCTTTGTATTTACTAATTGCAGATACAGAGTATGAAAAAAAATTCAAACAGATTGCGGTAGGTAGTGGATTTGCCGTATTAATCCTAGTTTGGATCTTAAGTCTGATCTCTCACATCTAAAAAGGAAAAAGTCGATGGATCGGAAAAGTTTTTTAACTACCATTGGTTTTGGAGTGATGGGGTTTGTGGGATCAATTTTTGGTTCCATAGGTTTTAATTCCAAGAGAACCAATGATATTTGTGGACCTTCTGATCCATCCTCTACTACGACCAATTTCGGTGTTGTGACAACACCTACCATAGGTGACAATTACCAAAATTCAATTGGAGCTGGAGGGAGCTTAAGAGGAACAAATACTTACGGAAGTATGGCACATCCTCCTTTTTTTATAAAAGAAGAGTATACGAATCGATTCTATTTCCCACCTAATTATAATAATACGAAAAGCAAAACAAAAGAGTTCCAGTTAAATTTATTTCCTTTAAGTGTCAATATTGCTCATAATGTGAATTACCAAGCTTGGACGTTTGATGGTGTTGTGCCTGGACCAATCTTACGTGCCAATCTAGGTGATCGATTAAGGATCCATGTAAAAAATTCTAGCCCGGACCCCCATTCCTTACATTTTCATGGAACCCATGATCCATTAGAAGACGGTTGGGAACCAATTCCAGCGTTTGGAGAAAGGACTTATGAAATTGAAGCAGGTCCTATCGGTTTACATCCCTATCACTGTCACATTCCTCCTCTTATGGTTCACACCGCCAAAGGTTTGTATGGTGCACTCCTCGTAGATCCTCCTGTAAAAAGAAAACCTGCTCATGAATTTGTCCTTACTTTCTCTGGATGGGATACAAAAGGCCAAGGCAAAAATGACTATTATACATGGAACGGAATCGCAGGAATTTATGATCGTTATCCAATGAAAGTACCTGTTGGGGAACGAGTTCGGTTTTACATTCAAAATATGATGGAAAGGGAACCTGTGATGACATTTCATTTACATGCACAAACCTTTGATATCATTCGAAGCCTTGGTACTATCATCCCTGATGGCCATTCGGATGTTGTTACAATTGGCCAAACTGAACGTGTTGTGATTGAGTTTGTACTACGAAAAAAAGGACGGTATATGTTTCACCCACATCAAACACATATGGCAGAAAATGGTGGTATGGGTTGGATAGTTGCCGTATAACAATGAAAATATTTTTAATACTGTTTATAACCTTATTGTCATTTCTAGGATGTAGTTCTAAAACAAACATCAATCAGGAAACTTGGAATCAATTGGGTTTTGTTTTGCCAAATGGAATGAGTTTGGATCCAAAGTTTTGGAAAGAAAAAAAATCGGTGTTATATTTTGGATTTTCACATTGTCCGGATATGTGTCCACTTGCTTTAACAAATTTTGGAAGGGCTTCACTTATTTTAGGAGAAAAAGCAAAAAACTTTCAATTCGTATTCATTACATTAGATCCGGATCGGGATTCTCCTGCTACTTTAGAAAAATACGTTCAAAATTTTCCAAGTAAAAATCTAACTGCACTATCGCCAAACGTCGCAAGCCTAGTTTTACTCACAAAAATGTTTGGTATTGTGAGGGAAAAAGTAGGAGAAGGGAATTCGTATCGAATCGATCATTCCAATTTTATTTATGTATTAGATGAGAATCAAAATTCTCTAAAAACATTTCCTGGTGGAGTTTCGGCAAATACTTTAGCAACAGAGCTTAGGTTGTTGGTAAAACCTTAGAAGTTAAAATAATTTCAATTTCGGTACGTGTACCTTCCGGGTAATTTCTAGTAATATCAAACTGAAATTCGGAATAAAGATTTTTTAGTCTTTCTTTAATGTTCCCAAGAGACCTACTCATTAACTTTTGTTTATCAGAAATCAGGTCTTCGGGAATTCCTGTTCCATTGTCATAAACAACAAAACTAAATACTGAGTCTTTAATCATCTTCGCATGAATGAATAATTGTAACTGGCCTTCACTTGAACCGCGAAAACCATGTTTGAAAGAATTTTCAATGATGGGTTGTAACAAGAGTGGCGGTAAAACTACATTTGAAAAATCACCAGATTTTTTGAAATCAATTTGAATGGTGTCATAAAATCTAAGTTTTTGTAAATGTAAATAGTCCTCTAAGAAACTCCATTCTTCTTCAAATGGAATCCAATCTCGATCGGTCCTATCGGAAATAAAACGATAGTTATTTGCAAGGCTCATGATTGCATCACCTATTAACTCTGGTTTAATTTTGTGCAAAGCATGGATAGTATTTAAGGAATTAAACAAATAATGAGGATTCATCTTTGTTTGAAGAGTTTTGAGTTGGCTTTCCTTGAGAGTTTTTTCAGCTTTTAACAAATCTTCTTTGTATAATAAGGCCTTTTGTCTTTCAGTAAATAACATTCGTTCTAAGGCAAAACCTTGTGAAATAACACCAAATAAAACGCCCCAAAATACAATTCCTGTTGGTGTAGTGTCATTGTATTTGATGGCCATTATGATTTCTAAGATCACCAGTACAAGGGTTATGCTAAACCCTATAAAGTGACCAAACGCTTCTTTGTTTCCTTTTTTCCAAGATTCATAGGTAATAAAAATAGGACCGATGATGTTTAGTAAATTGAATAGAATGAAAAAACTTCGTGTGCTGATCAGTAAACTATGTGAAATATCGGAAAAAGGTAATGAGAAAACTAAAATTGTTGTGAGCGAACAAATGACCACATCGCCATAAATTAATATATCTAAAACACGGAAAGATCCACTTCCAAAAAGTCGTCTTACGCCAGATAACATTGGTATAAAGACAAAATTTGAAGCTATGATGGAAAGAATGTATAAAGTCTGCGTGTTTGTGAAAAGATAACGAATGAATTCGTTTGATGTTAATCCAAGAATTCCAAAACATAATGAAAATGAAGAGAAATCCAAAAGGATATTGTATTGTTTTTTATACTCAATGAAATAAACAAATGCACAAATGATACCAATCATCAAAAAGAAGGAATGAAAAAATATCGCCGTTACGTTTTTTAAGGCGATTTCACGATACAAAGCGGTTTGTTTTCCGATTAAATTTTCAATAATGGTAATTGAAAACAAAATACCTTTTTTGTGAAACAATCTCAAATAATAAAACTTTGAACCATCGTTTGGAATTTTTACCCATGAAAATTTGGATTGGAAGATATTGGGTAAATATTTTGGATCAGAAAATTCTCCATACTTAAAAATGGTATCTCCATTTTCATTGAATATTTCTATGTTTAAACCTGCATGTTCTAATAAAAAATGTAAATCTTCATTTTCTACTTCTGAAAAAGCTTTGGATCTTAGCCAAATATATTCGGAATCTGTAATGCGTTTGAATTCATCATCATTGATCCACCCAGAGGACGATAACCAATGTACTTTGTGCATTTTCTGGAAATCAATTTTCCCTGTGTCATCTTTTGGGATATCACCAACGAAGTATTCTGCATTTTCGGAGAGATAATACTCAGAGATAGAACTGTCTTTGGGTTTGAAAATAGAATAAACGTATGAAGTAATTGAAACAACAGTGATTAAAAACAATAAGCAGATTGAAAGATATGGTTTCTCTAAAAATCTGCTGATTGCGACACCCATTGTTTAGTCTTCAAGAGAGAAGGTGATAGGTAAACGGTGTGCCATTTTTTTAGGTTGGCCCTGCACATAACCTGGGCTAAATCGAACACGTTTGATGAGTTTCATCGCTGCTTCATCAAAACCATACCCAGCTCTTCCAGAAACGATTTTCGCTGATTGTAAACTTCCATCTTCATTGACTTGAACAAGAAGTACTACTTGTTTTTCCATAATATTGGCAGCTTTTGCTTGAGGAGGAAAATATTCTTTTAAGTCAAAGTCGATGATGGCAGTTGGCATCTTATCGCCGTTAAACGAAAAAAGATATCCGTCTTTATCGGTTCCATTTCCAGACAATTGATTTGGATTGATATCAGAGTTGTCAGGTTCGTCTGCTTTGTCCTTGTTACTACCTTCCACCCATTCTTGTTTTTCAATTGGAGCAGGAGATGAAGTCCCTCCGATAAGTTCTGGTGGGATTTCTTCGAAATTGACATCCACATCTTCAAAGTTAGATTCTTCCACAATTTCTTCACCACGTAATTGGCTGATGCGATACCCCGCATAAGTCGCCGTATGGATGAACAAACTTCCAATCAAACAAATATGAAATACTCGTTCTCGATTTTGGTTGATAGAAGTTTTTAATTGCTGAAGTAAGTCTGAGAAACGCTTCATTTTTTCACACTGAGGGCTATTTTTGTCACTCCGGCTTTTCGGATGATTCCCATCAGCTCCGTAATTTTTCCATAAGGTAAACTTTCATCGGCAGAAAGAGTCAAACGCATGTTAGGCCTGATTTTGGCTTCTCTTTCCAAATTGCGAACGAGTCCAGTGATATCAGTGTCTTTACCTTCCAACAAGATTGCACCAGTTTTCGTTAGTGCAACTTGAACCGACTCAGCTACGTTTGGATCCGCCGCTTGTACTTTTGGTAAATTGATATTTAAACTTTCTTTTTTCAAAAAGTTTGCCGTTACCATAAAGATAACGAGAAGTACTAAAATTACATCCACCATCGGTGTGATGTTAATACTTCCAATTTCTTCGTCTTGTGATCCAGATGCTCCAGCCATATTTATACCTTTGTCTTATTCATTTGGTAAGAGAGTAGTTCTTTTTTCAGAATTTCTAAGTTTTGTAGGATGACTTTTGCTTTTCTAGAAAAATAGTTATTTGCCATAACTACAGGAATTGCGACGGCAAGACCAGCAGCGGTAGCAAGGAGGGCAGTTGAAATAGAACGCATCACCACCTCTGCACCAGAACTTCCAAGAGTACCCAAACCATAAAAAGCTTTGATGACACCAAGGACTGTTCCCAATAGACCAATGAAGGGTGCGTTGTTACCTAATGTGTTTAATATCGGTAATCGTTTTTCTAATTCTAATTTTTCTGATAGAATTTGACCTTCTAAACTTTCATCCAAACCTTTTCTACCAAGTTTGAGTTGTCTTAACGCAAATTGAATGAATCGATTGTAAATTGATTCTTCACCAACGTCTGTTTTCCAGTGAATTTCTGGTTCTTCTTGTAATGAGTTTCTAACTTCTGTTAAATAATCTTCGTTCTTTTTGCCTAAAGATTTTTTATAGTATATCAGTCTTTCTGCAAACACTGCCAAAGCCACGACACTCGCAACTCCCATTGCAATAAAAACCAATTCCTCACCAAATTCTACATATTCTTGCATTTTATTCTCCTTCTTGAATTATATTAAAAAATAGATATGATGGTATCTGTTCATTAGAAATCTGATTGTTGGTGGTTGCAAAACAAGACCGCAAACATGAAATCACAGATGGATTGTTCACACTTGCTTCCACTAACGCAGTTGGTGTTGATTCTCTGCAAGTACCAACATCGGTTTTGGTTTTCCAATCAGAAGCTTGGCAGTTAAACGAACATGTTTGTGCAATGGACGACATATTTCGATACAATGCACTTGAAATTAAAACTTGGCATGTTTGTGTTTTAACAGTTGCTGTTGTTGCTGTAAAACTTCCACCTGTTGCTTGGTAATACGATTGAAAACACAAATCTTTATTTGTTATGATCGATTCACATGATTCTTGAGGATTGTTTGGAGTTACTAAATACTGCAAAATCAATGCTTGGTTGTATGAATCTTCAAATTTTTTGCCTTCTTCACAAGAAAACAAACATAATAATAACATGACACTAACAATGGATCGCATTAGAAGTGAACCTCCATACCGATGTTAAAGAACGGAATTACTGTTCCGCCAGGTAATTCTAAAGTTCCAAACGTATCATTTTCTCTTGGGTTTGTTGCAGAAAATGGTCTGGAATTATCAAAATCAAATCCGTTTTTATTTTTTCTCATGTAAACGTTGACGATTTCAAGATACCAGTTTAGGTATCCCCAGGAATAGTTTTCAAAGATATCAAATCGAACGTCCAATCGGTGGAAATCTGTTCCACGTTTTACATAACCATACTCAGACGTATAAGGGTTGTTAGAGTAGGTTGGATTCCAATATGTCAAACCGTTGAGTGGGTTGGAAAAACGACCACCGTCGTCTCCGATGATTGGTCTCGAAGGAATAGAAGTTAGATAACTCCATCTAGTTCCAATTTGATAGCCTTCATTGATCCTCCAACCATAAATCACGTTTGCCACGTGGGTTCTATCCCATGGAGCCAATTGTTCCACAGAGTTTGGAAAGTATGCTGCCAAAATTTTACGTTCAATCCCTCCGACTTGAGTTGTGTCACCTTCGTAAACTTGGTATAAGTTGGAATTTTGAAAAGACTGTGACCATGTATAGGAAATCCAACCAAACCAATCTCGAGTACCGGGCCTTGCATTTTTACGAATTAGTAACTCGTATCCATGAGACCATCCTGTAGCACGATTGGAATAGTTGAGAGGACGATTGGCTACAATTGGTTGGCGTAACCATTGCGCTTTGTCTGGGTTGAGTCCCACAGGTGTGGATACGTAAGGGTCATCAATGATGGTATCTTTGAATTCATTTTTGAATACTTCCGCTTTGATTTGCCATACTTGGTCGATCTTTTGGTCAATCCCTGCACTCAATTTTCTTGCACGTTCAAATCGTAGATCGGGGTTTCCCGTTTCTGAGTTAAAGTTCGTTGTTAAAGGAAAACGTGATACATCACCACCACTTCCATATAGGGTAAGCCCTTTACCAACTTCAGGGAATGTATAGGATGCTGTGGCACGTGGAGTGAGGGCTCCATTCCCTGTCACTTGCACATAATCGTATCTCGCCCCTGGTTCAAATAAAAAGTTACCAAATTTGAAATGTAACGTTGTATAGGCGTTGTAATATGGCGAGTTTCCTTGGATGCTAATCGGTCTACCTACGAAATCAGGGTTCGCTGAGTTATATGGGTTTGGAGAAGGATTTGTTGGATCCCTTAAGGCAACCTCTGTGCCATAATCTCTAAAGGAGAAACGACGAACTTCCGTTCCAAAATCAATTTTTAAAAACTTTGTCGCAGTCCAGTAGGCATCTTGTCTGACACCCACATAACTTCCTCTTTGGTATTGTTTTCCTTGGATACTTCCCACTCCAACATTGTATTCACCAATTGGGTCGAAGTTAATCAATGTAAAACGATTTTGAAATTTATCTCCAGGAATCCACGTATAACGAAGTGCTGTCGTTCTAAAACTTTGTCCAAAACTTGCTTTTGCCCCACCTAACAATGCCAATTGAGAAGAAGTAGGATCATTTGCGGGTTTATTTGGGATATCAATTGCAAAATTGTCCTGAGCCGTAAGGTTATAAAAAGCAATTTGGTGTTCAGGTGTAAAGTTATGAACATACTTAATTTGAGAATCGTTGTAACGAGGCAAACGAATCCCTTCTGGTAATAATCCAGTGGCACCCAAGGTTTTGTCTAGATAACCTAATTTTCCCGCAATTGCCAAATATCCTTTCCCACCTGAAGTAGGTGTTGCGGCATAAGCCGTTGTGTTCCATAAAGATACTTGGAAGGCACCTTTTGTTTTTTGAACAGAATCTACCGTTTCAATTTCAATGATCCCACCTGTCGCATTATTGAAATTAGCTGGATAGGCACCAGAATATAAATCAATAGATTTGATTAAGTCGTTATGGATCACAGAAGTTAGTCCATCTAAGTGAAATGGATAAAGGATTGGTAAGTCATCATAAAGGTAGGTATTTGCATTTGGATTAGCTCCACGAACGATGATTCCGTTAGCACCACCACCAAAACCAACATTGGGAATCACACCAGGTAATGTTTCCAAAGCTCTCAGCGCTTCCCCAAAAGTTCCCGGCATCCGTTTGATTTCTTCATACCTTACTTTTGTACGAGATGCTATGGTTTTTTCCCTTTCTCCTTCCACCACAATTCCAGTTTTAGGTGCCGAGGATTTTTTTTCCGTATAAATTGTTCTTGTTTCATCTTGAGAACCAACAGAAATCCTAATCTCTTGGATTCCTGTATCGCGTAACAAACGCAATGTGTACTCACCTGCTGATGGAAATTCTAAAGTAACATTCCCATCCGAGTCAGTTTGTGCAAATTTTTTGGTTTCAAAGATAAGAACGGACAAATTCTTTTCTGCGATTTCTTTTTTGGGATTGATCAGTTTTGCTCGGATGTTTACGGCAAAAATCGGCGATCCTACTAAAAAAAGAAGGAAACCAAAAAGGATCGATTTATTTAATTTGTAATTTGCTGATTTCATTGAAGTTTAAATACCAAGGGATGTCTCCCGTTTCTTCTTCGAGATAAATTAAAGTACAAACGAGTGGATAACCTAAAAATGGACATTCTGTACGAGTGATAGCAATGGTACAAAGATCCAAGTTTCTTTGAATGGGTTTATTTACGATTAAAAGAGGTGGGTTTGGTAATGGATTCCCACATTTTTCAGAAGCAAATTTTGCTGCTGAGTACACTTGGCTTTGCGCATCGTTCGTGTCCACTCGATCCACTCCTGGAGCGCAGTTGAAAATCAAAACAGATAAAAAGAGAAGTATTGTGATTGAACCCTTCATTTCTTTTCCTTTCCTGTGGTTTGAAAAGTTTCTTCTGGCTCACCCACTACATCTGCCGTCACATTGACAACAGTAACGAGTCCTAAAGGAAAATAAGGTTTGTCCTCTTTTTGAATTTTGATGTTGATTAAAGTTTTTCCTGTTGGGTATTTTTCTAAAATTTGACTCATCGCCAATTCAACGTTTGGTGCTTTTGTGACGGGAAACATCCCAAGTAGGAAAAAAGCAGAATCTTGGCCTGTTCCTTTTCCTATCACTTTATATTCATTTGATCTTACAACGGTAGCTGAATCAAATAAATAGATTTCTTTTGGCACTCTTGATCCTATACAATTAGTAATTCCCAAAAGAGTGATTAGGATTCCAAGACGAGAGATCATTTGATAAACCTTCATCGGGTTTTCCATTACCTTTTCGTTTTAGTTGGAGTTTGGGAATTCGGGAACTTAACGAGATCCCCTTTAATGTTGAATCGATAACGTGTTACGGGACCAAAAATTGCTTTTTCATTCCAATAACGAATGTTCACAATGGCATCTCCTGATTCCTCTTCCATTACTTTCTCATACAAGTTTGCAACAGGTGGCTCTGTGAGATGGAACCCTAAAATCATGATGTCCAATGCATACCATGTAAAGGTTTTATCTACAGTTTTGACAGTTTCGTAAGGAGTGTTTGGGATCGGTTTGTTACTAGTGGCAATTCCTACGGAAGAAGAGGCGCAATTTGAAACAAACAGCGATAATACGAATGTTAAGAATAAAACGATATTTTTTTTCACGAGAAAACTCCGTCGTCTCTGTTTCCTACTTAGAGCATCACAGTCAATGGAATATTTGGAGATTTTCTCGTTCACTACTCGATTCGGAATGAACGCTACTCATTCGGGAGTGAATACAAAAAATTAAAGTTTTAGAGCTTCTCGGAGGGACTGCGCGTAAGATCTGCCAACCGGTAAAGTGGTTTCGTCCTCGTTTTTGAGTTGGATTGTGTAGGAACCACCTTTGTCATATCGCATACTTGCCACATAACTTAGATTAATGAGAAAACCTTTGTGGATACGAATGAATTGTCCAGATGGTAATTTTTCTTCGATTTCCTTAAGCAATTTAGGCGTTTCATAGTCCTTTTGAGTGGTATGGATCACGCAACTTTTGTTATTTGCTGAAATGAATTGAATTTCTGGGAATGGAATTAGAAACACTGCCGATTCGGATTGGATTTTCAAATGGATTTGGGTATCAGTTGTGTTTGGTTGGCTTTGTTTACTTTCTTGTAGAAAACGAAGTGCTTTTTCCACTGATTTTTTAAATCTTTCAAATGAAAATGGTTTTAATAAATAGTCGGTCGCATCTAAATCAAAGGCTTCAACCGCATGTTCACTGTAAGCTGTTGTGATGATAAAAAATGTAGATTTGGAGTGGTGGACTCTCAGTAAATCCATCCCGTTGATGACGGGTAGGTTGATATCCATAAATACGATATCAAATTTTTTTTCACCTAGTAGGGAATTTGCTTTGTCACCGCTTTCGGCAATGCCTGCAAGTTTGAGTTCAGGGCAATTCATGACATAGTCCATCATTAGCATCCTTGCCGGATACTCATCTTCAATGATCAATACTGAATAGGATGTAGATTCCATTGTTAAAAATTATAAAATATCTACAAAGAAAAACGTAACATCATCCTTTAATTCTGCTTCAGAATACTTAGTGATTTGGACTACAATCTCTTGAGACAAGGTTTTGATGTCTTTGTCTTTACCCTTCTCTAATAAATCAAGAATTTTGCTTTCCCCAAATAATTTATTTTCTGCCCTGGCTTCCGTAACTCCATCAGTGAAAAAGAAATAACGATCTCCCTTCTGGATCTCATGTTTCCATTCACTAAAAGTAAAACTTTCACGCCATCCAATAATAGGACCTCTCATTTTCATAAATTCAAATCGATTTTGAATTTTGTTGAATAAGATTGGATTTGGGTGACCTGCCGTTGAAAATAAAATTGAGTTTTCTTTCGTATCAATTAACGCACAACATGCGGTAATAAAATACTTGCTAACCAATGACGTAAGTGCTTGGTTCATATGTTCTAAAATTAGTTTGGGAGAATGGATTGATTTGGTCGATTCCCGAAACTGGACTTTTACCATTGACGATACAAAGGCAGCAGGAACTCCATGACCAGCAACATCAGCGATGAGTAATATCAAACGATTTTCATCCAATTCAACCCAGTCATATAAATCACCTCCAACTTGTCTCATAGGTAAATAGGTAGTATGGATACGAATTCCTTTTGTATGTGGGTGATTTTTTGGTAATAAATAACTTTGAAGTTGAGAAGCAAAAAATAAATCTTGTTCTAAGTCTTGGTTTTTTGCTCTCAGTTCTATGGTTCTCTCTCTAACGCGTGTTTCAAGGTCTTTGGTAAGGATGGATAATTCACTTTCGTTTTTGGCGTTTCGATAGGAGATGGCAACACCTGAAAGGATCATCAAAACTAAAAAACCGTATTGTGTAAGGTAAATATTTTTTCCAGAAGTCACATCAATGATAATATCAAATGTGGCTCCAAAGCAAATACATAGGAAACCAAAGGATAAAAAATACGCTTCTGTTCGTTTGGCTTTGGCAGCTCGAATCACAGCCCTTAATATAAAAAAAACTACAATTAATAGTGAAAATTCCCAGATTCTTAATAATAAAATTCTAGTAGGAAGTTCGATGTTCCAAGTTTGGAAAAAGGCAATCGATAATAAAAAGAATACCAATAACCTTTCCTTCAAATACAGTTTGTTTTGGAATAGGGAGTAACTGAATAAAAATATGGAAACTGGTAAAATCGTTTGTGCAGTAAAAAAAACTTTAAGCCAAAAGAAAAATGAAAAATCCGTATAAGTATAACTAATGTTTAATAAAGGAAGCCTCCACAGTACAAAAACCAAAGTGGATACCAATAAATAAAAATTAGATTTGGCCTGTCGTTTTAAAACGATGGAAAATATTTGGTAAGCACCAATCCCAAAAAATAACATGATAAAGCAGAAGTCACGTCCGTCTTCCATAAGGATGAATTCATGGAGTTTGTCATAATTGCCAATCACTGGTACTCGGCGAAAAATTCCTCCTTGAAAGGTTTGGTTTCGGAAATGGATTTCGATTGTAAGATGGTTACTTGTGTTTTCTTTTAATACATGATTGGGGATGAAATAAAGGCGTTTGTAATACCAATTGGGTAAATACTTCCCATCATTTGTAATCTTCCCTGTTTGACCAAGTGTGACACCATTGACAACCAAGATATCGTGTTCCTGTACACGGTCTAAATAGATACCAATGGGTTTTTGACTTGGTTTGTAATAAAATTCTAATTCGTAAAACCCATGAACGGGAGGTAGGTATCCTTGGGAAGAAAGACCTTTCCCTACTTGAATGGATTTTGTGACACCATTGGCAGTAAACGTCCAGTTCTCCGAAGTGGGTGTGATGGTTTCCCCGCTGATCCAAATTGGTTCTGCCACGATTGGAAGAGTCGTTGTGAGTAAAATTAGGGAAAAAAATGAGAGAATTCTCATCGCTATCCACTAAACTTAGTGAAGTCAGAAGAGAACGCAAGCCAGTTTTCCGACGGTCACAGTTTTGGTTCAATTTTTTAAGGGAAAATTATGACGATAACGCAGCTTCGATATATAGTCGCATTGGATCAATTTAAGAGTTTTGCAAAAGCCGCCGAACATTGTTTAGTCGCGCAACCTACTTTAAGTTTACAAATTCAAAAAGTGGAGCAAGAGTTAGGTTTTGATTTATTCGATCGTAAAAAAAATCCTATCATTACCACAAAACTGGGTAAAGAAGTTGTAGAACAGGCAAAATCTACATTAAAGGAAGCAGATAAACTATATGAAATTGCTGGCCAATGGAAGGATGAACCTGCTGGCAATATTTCTTTAGGCATTATTCCGACAGTTAGTAATTATTTAATCCCTTCTATTTATAAAAAATTACAAACCGAATTCCCAAAAGTCAATTTTAGAATTTCTGAGTTACCTACTCTTACCATCATTGAAAAACTTGAGTCTGAAGAGATTGATTTAGGAATCCTTGCTACACCACTTAAAATTCCAAATATCGTCGAACATCAATTATACTATGAACCATTCGTAGTGTATTATCCGAAAGATGCCAAAGAAAAATCTACATCAGTATCCATGAAACATATTGAAAAATATCCATTACTTGTCCTCGGTGAAGAACATTGTTTTCGGCACCAGTCATTAAAAATTTGTAACCGAAATGCTTTGGCAAAAATTGAAAGTGGAAGTGTGGAAACATTAAAACGAATGGTAGACATGGGTATCGGAGTGACCTTGTTACCAAAACTGGCGGTAGATAAAATTTCTGACAGGATTGTTCCTTTCCAATCGCCAGAACCGGCTCGGGAAATCAGTTTGGTATATAAAAAGGGATTTTATAAGACAAAAATTCTAAATAAACTCACGAATCTCATTCTCTCGGTGATCCCAAAGGAATACCATAAAAAAGAGAAATTCAAAGTCATTGGAGTCTCCATAGCCCAAGATTGAGCGAGCTACAGAACGTCATAGCTTTTGTAAATCATAGCATTTATAACATTTATTTTACAAATGGATCAAAATGGACTATATTCTTCTTAACAAGAAAAGGAGGATATTCAATGTCCAATATCAACACACAAATTCCAGACTTCACTACAGAAGCTTTCCATAACGGTGCTTTTAAAAAAATCAGCAAAAAAGACGTTCTCGGAAAGTGGTCTGTTTTTGTTTTTTACCCAGCTGACTTTACCTTTGTTTGCCCAACAGAACTTGGGGACGTAGCAGATCATTACGAAGAGTTACAAAAAATGGGAGTGGAAGTGTATTCCGTTTCTACTGATACACATTTTGTTCACAAAGCTTGGCATGAGGCAAGTGACACTATCAAAAAAATCAAATTCCCAATGCTCGGTGATGCTTCAGGCAAAATCACAAGAGGATTCGGTGTGATGATTGAAGACGATGGCCAAGCACTTCGTGGGACCTTTGTTGTTAACCCTGAAGGAGTGATCAAAACTGCTGAGATCCATGATTTAGGAATCGGAAGATCTGCAGAAGAGTTAGTCAGAAAAGTGCAAGCAGCTCAATACGTTGCAAACAACGACGGCGAAGTGTGCCCAGCTAAGTGGAAACCAGGTAATACAACTTTGAAACCTGGTCTTGACTTGGTAGGTAAAATCTAAACAAAATTAGGCGGGCATTGCCCGCCTAAAATCAGGAGGAAGTTATGTTAGATGAATCAACAAAAGAACAAGTAAAACAATATTTCGATCGGATTCAAAAACCAGTCACCATTCGTTTGTATTCAGGTGAACATGAAAAAAGGGATGAACTTGTTAGTTTTTTAAAAGATGTGAAGTCTTTGAGTTCACTTATCACACTTGAAGATTCAAATGATTTGTCAGATGGACTCCGATTTTCGATAGAATCCAATGGAAATCCAACTGGGATTCATTTCTCTGGGATTCCGATGGGACATGAATTCACATCTTTTATATTGGCTATTTTACAATCAGGTGGAAATCCAATCAAATTAGAAGAGGGAATGCTTTCCGCAGTATCAAAGTTAAAAGGTGAATTTCGTTTTGAGACTTTTATCTCCTTGGATTGCCATAATTGTCCAGAGGTCGTACAAACTTTAAATAGTTTTGCTCTCGTGAATCCATCCATTTCTCACAATATGATAGATGGTGCGATGTATCCTGAGTTGGTTAAAGAGAAAAACATTCAAGGTGTTCCAGCTGTTTATTTGAATGGGGAACGTTTTTTAAGTGGAAAAGCAGAAGCTTCCGTTATCTTCGATAAACTATTAGAATTGTATTCACTTCCAGTTATAGAAGAAAATAGTGAAGTGGTAAACCCTAGTGACGTATATGATGTAACTGTTATCGGTGGAGGACCTTCAGGTGTGACAGCCGCTGTTTACTCTGCACGAAAGGGTTTAAAAACGCTAGTAATCGCTGATCGATTGGGTGGGCAAGTGAAAGATACATTAGGAATTGAGAATATCATTTCTGTTCCTTATACAACTGGCCCTGAATTAACTCATGTATTGGCAGACCAACTTGAAAAAAACCAAATCAAAAAGAAAGAAAATGTCCGAGTACAAAAAATTGAACCTGGTCAAACAAAGGTAATCCACTTAAATACAGGTGAAAAAATTCACTCCAAAACAGTCATCTTATCTACTGGTGCAAAATGGCGAGAACTCAATGTTCCTGGGGAGAAAGAATATGTAGGTAAAGGTGTTGCATATTGCCCCCATTGTGATGGTCCTTTTTTTAAAGATAAAGATGTGGCTGTGATTGGTGGTGGTAACTCGGGAGTGGAAGCGGCCCTCGACCTAAGTGGCATCGTGAAATCTGTCACCTTAGTTGAATTTGGTGATAAATTGAACGCTGACAAAGTACTACTCGACAAAGTCGCAAACTCTCCCAATATCAAAACTTTGGTAAAAGCCCAAACAACTGAAATCCAAACGGGTGACGATAAAGTAACAGGGCTTACTTACAAAGACCGTTCCACTGAAACAACAGCAACCATTCCATTGGATGGAGTGTTTGTTCAAATTGGACTTGTACCAAACAGTGGTTTTGTGAAGGATTTAGTCGCAACAAATCGATTTGGTGAAATACTGGTCGATGAAAAATGTAAAACCAATGTCGATGGGATTTTTGCTTGTGGAGATGTGACAAACACACCTTACAAACAAATCATCATTGCCATGGGAGAAGGAGCGAAGGCAGCAATTAGTGCTTTTGAATACCTTTTACATGCGGCTTGAGGAAAGCCATTTTTCTACAGTTTCATAAAGATTGGTGGCGGAAATCGGTTTGGTTAAAAAATCATCCATTCCCGATTCCAAAGCCGAATCTTTCACTGAATAATAAGCACCAGCGGTTAATGCAACGATTGGTGTTTTTTTATTTGGGTTCGGTTCCAGTTTTCTGATTTCGATCGTTGCCGTATAACCATCCATAATCGGCATTTGTAAATCCATAATGATTAAATCAGGTTTTTTTGATTGGAATTGTGCCAATGCTTCCACACCATCAATCGCAAATCGGAGTTTGGTATTTGGATATTTTTTATGTAAGAGTTTTGCCAAAAGTTTTCGATTCAGATCATTATCTTCTACAATCAGAATTTCATGTTGGAATCCTGGGATTTTTACGAAATCGGATTCTATCACATGGGATGGTTGGTCATCAAAAATTGAAGAGATACTTTCACCTGAAGACTTAATATCAAGTTTCAAAATAAAACTAAATCGACTTCCAACCCCTAATTCACTTTCGATATTCAATTTTGAATGCATTTTCAATAATAGTTCGTTTGTGATGGTTAGACCAAGACCAGTTCCCCCATACTTCCTTGTGATGGATGTGTCTGCTTGTGAAAAACTATCAAATAATTTAGAACGAACTTTTGTATCAATTCCAATCCCCGTATCTTCCACTTCAAATGAAATGGTCACCATTTTTTCTTTTTGGTCCAATCGATGAATCGAAATTTTTACAGATCCTTCGTGGGTAAATTTGACGGCGTTTCCAATTAAATTGGAAAGGATTTGCCGGATCCTCAGAGGGTCAAGAGATACAAAGTTCGGTAACTTTGGATCCAAAAAAAGTTCTAAACGAATTCCTTTTGCACTGGCAGAAACTTGAAAAAGATTTAAAGTTGAAACCACTAAATCCTTTAGATTTGTGTTCACATATTCCAATTCAAATTTACCTGAATCAATTTTTGAAAAATCCAAAATTTGATTTACGAGTTCTAACAAACTTTTTCCAGAAAGAGAAATATTCTTAAGATATTCCTTTTGTTCTTCTTGTAAGGGAGAATTTAATAAAAGTTCTGTGAATCCAATGATTCCATTTAATGGAGTCCGGATTTCGTGACTCATGTTTGCTAAAAAATTTCCTTTTGCAATATTTGCTGCTTCAGCAAGTTCTTTTGCATGACGTAAGGTATATTCCATTTTTTTAGTCTCTGTTAAATCTGTATTGGAACCTAACATTCGTATTTTGTTACCTGCATTGTCACTTTGGATGTAACATTTGGATAATACGTGCGCATAATTTCCTTTTCTTTTTTTCATTTGGAATGTGAATTCAAATGTTTCTCTTTGAGAAGCTAGTATATTCTCTAAAAATTCACTTACCCATTCTGCGTCATCCGGATGGATTAAACTTTTCCAATACCCAATGGGAACATTTTCAGGTTTTTCATCATTTCCAAATTCCAACCACCATCGCCTAGAATAGATAACAGTATTGTTGATAAGATCCCAATCAAACCATCCATCTGAACTTGCTTCCAATATCAAAGAATACCTTTCGTTATATTCCTTTAATGCATTTTCAGCTGCTTTTTGTTCGGTGATATCCTTACTTGCGCCCACAATGTATTTAAATTTACCTTCGATTTCGATAGGTGTAAGTTCCGTAATCCAAACTTTGGTTCCAGCTGGCATCGGAAAACTTTCTTCATATGAGATCGTTTTTTTTGCATCGATCGCTTTTTTGAAATTATTGACGACAACAGTTCCAAGTTCTTCTCCCAAAAGTTGTAATGGTGTTTTCCCTTGGACCATCGTTTGGGTGATTCCAGTAGACTTCTCATAGGCTTGGTTGATCCTACGGATCACAAAATCTCCCAAATCCATCACTTCGATTAAAAACATAGAATCTTGTGAGCCATTAAAAATCATATTGTTTTCGATTAACAAGTGTTTGAAATCCAACGATTCGTCCCGGAATAAACTTTGTAAAGGGAGTAAGTCAGAGATATCACTTACAATTCCATCAATCCGATAACTTTGATCCGTCGGATTTTGTACGAGCCTACCTCTACATTCAATGTATTTTATATTTTGATCTTTTGTTTCGATCCTAAATCGAAGCCTAAATTTTTGTGTTTTGGTTAATGAGGTTAACGCATGTTTGAGTAAGTTTCTGTCCTCATTAAAAACAATATTTTGCCAAGATTGTTTGTTTTTTAAAAAAAAAGAACTATCGTATCCGGTCAGAGTTTTGATAGAGGGACTTGTATATAAAATATCTAATTTTGGGTATCCAATGGAGAAAACAACTTCCTCGAAATCAGACAAGATTTGGATTTCAAGGGAATTGGATTGGGTCATAAACCAATTCGACGAAAGAAATCTTGTCAGAACTTGTCTGAAATTATTTAGAATCTTGTTTTCGGATGAGAAAAGGTAGGCCGAGAAACGGAGCAAACTTTGGATAACTCAAACCCAAAAGTTCCTTATCATTTAATACTCGAAATTCATCTACGAAATAGGGCCAAGGAAATGGTGCTTCTTTTGTGTAACGCAAAAACAAAGAAGGTTTTCCGTCCAAACAGGAAATTTCAAAACTGATTTGCATTTTGTATTTTTGAGAAAAAGACAAATCCTTGGGATTTTGAAACAAATTGATCGCTTCCATTTTGCCTTGGAATGATTTCCCCCACCAATGACGAAAGTGAAGGAATTGTAAACCGGTTTTGGCTGACCATTGGAACCATTTTGGTCCTATCCAAGAGATTTGGTAGTCGCCGGTGGGTTCCTCTTTTGGGACATGTAATTCCAAAAATCGTTTTTTATAAGTGAAAAGGGACATTGTCATTCATCCTTTTCTCAAATAGAGAAAGCATAGCGAAAAACAGGATAAGACCAAAAAAAATTGGAAAGAAAATCCAATTCATTCAGGAAAGAGTTGGCAAATCCAAGCCTCAATCGTAGAACAGATGACATTCGGTATTTGGAGTTTGTATGCGTAAGATATTCCTATGGTTTATGATTTTGTTTTTCTTTGTTTCCTGTCAATCCGTCAAAGGAATTTTTAAATCAGTAAAACGCACCCTATTTCCAAGTGATTGCCGAATCGAAGTTAAATTAGATACAACAGGACTTAAGTATCTCGATAATTTATGGGATTATAAAATTTCTGTGTCAGAAGATACAGAGTTTGAAGAACTGGATGCCGCTGTTTCCATCAGTCCTAAACCATCACATGAAGGAACAAGATATTCATCTTTTGTGAGCCGTGAATTTGCTTTGGACAATTGGCATTTTGATGAAAACATCGAATATGAAATTACAATTTCAAAATTTTACGCAACTAACGACTGTTTTCTGGAGAATCCTGTAAGTTTTAAACTTCCAGCAATGGTTCGTAAACCTTCGTTTTATTTATCACACGAAAATATTTTTGAATCCAATCTTAATAAAGTTTTACCAATATCAATTTACAATGTTCCCGAATTTAAAGTAAGATCTGCGGAATTAACAGTTTCTACATTAGTGAATGCAGTTTCTAGAGATGGAAACAAATATTACAAATATACAAACGAACTCCAATGGAAAAATTCCATTTGGAAAGCGGGAGAAAAAGTAAATGCCTATGGTAACCAAGGAATGGACATCGACAAATACTTTGGTTCAAAACCAAATAGCAAAGGATGGCTTGCCCTTGAGTTAGGAACCATCGTAGTTGATGATGATAACAAAGAAGTATTTAAAACAGAAAATCGGTTTTTGCAATCCACCAATTTAGGAATCACTACAAAAGAAGATCCGAATAACCTTCACGTTTGGGTCAATACACTTTCAAAAGCGGAACCCGTTTCCAATACCAATATCAGTTTGTATGTGAAAGGTGGTTTGAAAGGAAGCTGTAAAACAGACCAAGAAGGGTATTGTTCGGTCCCATCCATCGCCAATTCGAAGTTATTGGAATATTCTGTTTTAATTGCCGAAGACCAAACGGGTGACAAAGCGTTTTTACATTTTAATGAAACACATATCTCAGGTTATTCTTCTTATAGTTCAGAGGAGAATATCAAAGGAAAAATTTACTTTGATAGGAAATTGTATCGGCCTGGTGACCGCGTTGAGATCAAAGCTTTTTTAACCGATCGGAAAAATGGATCTTTGGTGCCTTATGCTTCCAAAACAGTAAATGTTCAAATTAGAGATTCTAGAGGAAAAGATGTATCTAATGTTTCGAGTACAACCACATCCCAAGGGGGAGTGAATTCAAGTTTTGTAGTTTCAAATGATGCGTCTCTTGGACATTATTCCGTTTCCATTTTAGTACCTGGCAAATCCTATTCTGTTACCTATGATACATTCCAAGTCGAGGAATTTCGACCAGTTAACTTTATGGTGAATGTAGCTCTTGCAAAAATTGCCACCAAAAATCAAAACATAAAGGGAACGGTAGAAGGTAAGTACATGTTTGGCGCACCAATGGGTGGAGCCAAGGTTAGTTACTCAGTCTTAAAAAGAAAACGTTATCCATACTTTGATCAGTTTCCTAGTTATGATTTTTCTGATACATGGTATGATTATGAAGATGAATATTCCGAAGGTAATTCTGAATATATCTCGGGATCAGAAGGAGTATTAGATAAGTCAGGAATTTACAAACTTGATATCCCGATTGAATCCCTTACTCGCAATTTTTCTACAGACGGCGAAGACATTGAAATTGCGGATCCATACAATCTCATTGTGGAATCTTCTGTTTATGATGTGGATGGAAAATCTGTTACAAAATCGGCAACCATTCCTTACCAACCTTCTGATACCTCTGTTGGACTTAAGTGTAAGGATCGCTACCAATCTCTTGACAAACCTTTTCAATTCACAGCTATCGCCGTTGATACCCAAGGTAAGGCAGTAAATGGTGCCGAACTAAAAGCCTATATCATTTATAACGATTGGACTTCTGTTTTATCACAGGGGATTGGTAAGTTTTTCTTTCGAAGTAACCAACTCACTAAAAAAGTGATGGAAGTAAAAAAATTAATCTCAAAGGCAGATGGTGTTAGTTTTGATTATCGCACGAAAGATCCAGGCAGTTATACGATTTTAGTATTAAACAAAGACAAAGTGTTTTCACGTGTCGATTTTTATGCTTACGAAAAAGAATCTTATTATACTTGGGATTTTCGTGGTGATGATTCTATCGAAATACGTTCTGATAAAAAAGAGTATAAAATTGGTGACAAAGCAAAAATCCTAATCAAGTCCCCATTACAAAATGCACGTGTGATTGTAACTGTTGAAAGAGATTCCGTTTACTTTCAAAAATCCTTTTTAATGAAAGGAAATAGTGCACCAATTGAAATTCCAATCGAAAACGATTACCTGCCGAATGTGGATGTAAATGTTGTATTATTGTCTGGAAGGTTACCCGTACCAGAAGGTTTATCTGCTGATGATATTAGAGAATTCAATGAACAAGATTTAGGTGCTCCAAAGGCAAAAACTGGTTCTGTGACTTTAAAAGTTGAGTTAACCTCAAAAATAGCACCTGTTGTAGTGAATACCGATAAAACGGAATACCAACCGAGAGAACAAGTGAAACTTGCGATTAAAACTGCACCAGGAGCCGAACTCACGGTTTCTGTGGCCGATCGCGGAGTTTTGGATTTGGTTGGTTATTCCTATCAATCACCAATCCAAATTTTTTACCAATATTGGTACAACATCATCAAAACTTTTGAACTAAGAAGTATGATCATCAAACATTATTTATATGAAAATAAGGGAGACAGTCCCGGTGGTGATTATGGTGAAGATTCAGGTGGGGGTTTCGCTGCTGAATCAGAATCAGGTGCAAGAAAAGATTTTAGATTAACGGCTTACTGGAATCCAACTGTAATCGCCGATAGCAGTGGTGAAGCAAACGTAAGTTTCACTTTGCCAGACAACCTAACAACATTTAGAGTGATGGTGGCTTCATCTGCGAATGGAAAGTATGGTGTCTCCAATTCTGAATTTTTGGTAAAAAAGAATTTAGTCTTACAAAAAACCGTTGCTCGGTTCATCCGTGTTGGTGATAACCTTGAACTAGGTGGAAGTATCACCAATAATACCAAAATCAATGGAAAGTTCCGATACAAAATAGAATCTAAGTTTTTACCAGATGAGAAAGGATGGCAATCCATCGAACTCAATGCTGGTCAAACAAAAGAAGTTCTGAGAACATTTCAAATTTCAGAATCCCAATTTATCAAACTCAAACAAAATAAACCCAACGAAGACATCCAACTAAGTTATCAAATATCTGTGGAACCTGAAAATGAATCCAATTTCCCTAATTTGAAAAAGGCAGATTTATCAGATTCACTCATCATTACCCTTCCCATCAAAGAATTTGATCCTGTTACTTCCGTTCAATTTTCAGGTTATACTGATTCTGAGTTTAAAACGACAATCGCATTTCCGAAAAAGGATTCAATATTATTAAACAAAGGATCTTTGGATATACGTATTTCAGGGACAGCATTAACAGCTCTTAAAAATGCATTTGATTTTTATGAATCAAATCCTTATTTTTGTATGGAACAACGAACCTCTGCGTATCTTCTGTCTTTGAGTTCTGGAGAACTTTTAAGGGAATTCCAATACAAAGCTCCTTCCAAAGACTCTTATGATTTTAACCAAATCGAAAAATTGTTTTTGGATGAAATGTCTGAATTCCAAACTTCAGAAGGAAGTTTTCGATTATGGAAAAGTTTTAGTCGATCCGGTTATCCTTATCTGACTGCTTATGTGGCTTCTGTAATGCAAATAGGAAAAGAAAAGGGAAAACGTTCCAATTCAGCGGCATTTCAAACTGCACTAAAGTATTTGGAAACCTATGTGAAATCACCAACAGAAACCTCTGCTGATTCGTACCAAACATTAAGTTTGATTTATTCAGTATTTTCTAAAGAGAACAAAGATGTCTCTTCACTTGAAAAAACTTTGATTGATCATTTTGATGAATTGAATCCAAAATCGCGAGGGATATTTTTGATTGCCTTTGCAGACAAAAACAAAATTGATTCTTACCAATCAAATCCTAGATTTAAAAAATTATACGAAGATTTCATCAGTTATATCCAATACGATAAGGAACTATTTATTGTAAAACCGATGAAAAAAAATCCAAACGAAAACTATTATTATTCGTATTACAATACTTCCTCTGTATTAGGAAATTATTTGCGACTAATGCTTCGTGTGGATAATAAAAATCCAAAAATGGTTCAATTGGTAAAAGCGATCATGATGGACCAAAACAAATCTTATTGGGCAGATAGCCATAGTGTTGGAACCATCGCACTTGCTTTATCGGAATATAGAAATCGTTTTGAAGCCACAACTAGTGATACCGAAGGACAAGTTGTGTTTGGAGAAAAAACGATTATTGATGAATCATTCTCTCCTACATCCGATTCCATTTACAAAGAAGAAATTACATTTGATCGATTATTTGATGGAAAAGATGTTTCAGGTCGTCCGATCTTTTTTAAACGAACCAGTTCTGAAGGTCGTTTGTATTTCCAATCAAGATTGTCATACGTCCCTCTCAAAGATACCACCCAACAAAGGTTTAACGGATTAGAAATCAAAAAGACGATGTATCGAATTGATGGTCGCGATAGCAACGGAAATCCAATTTTGAAAGAAGTGAGTAATTTACAAAGAGGTTCTACTTACCTCATCAAAGTGAAAGTGATGAGCCAAAAAGACCAAGCTTTTGTATTGGTTGTTGATCCATTGCCTAGTAATACAGAAATTGTAAATACTTCATTTTTAACCGAAAAACAATCTGATGCGGAAGACACTGATGTCAGCGAATCTGAATCTTATTATGGCCAATACACGGAATACCGTGATGATCGAGTTATTTTTTCTGATGATTATCTCGGCAAAGGAGAAACGGAATACAAATACATCATTCGTCCTGTTGCAAAAGGAAATGCTGTAATGCCTGCTTCCAAAACTTTTTTGATGTATCATCCTCAGTTTTTTGGGAATACTAGTTCGATGAGAGTGAAAGTGGAGTGAAATGGAATTCTCAACTAACAATAAAAATACTATTCCTAACATCGATTTTAGTGTTGGGGATAGGATTTTTATTCCAACCAATTGACCAGGGGTTATTTAAAAAACAGATCACAACACGGATATTGACCAAAGAAAAAAAAGTAATTGGTCGCTCCTTCAATGATACGCAAACAAAACAAGATTGGGAATCTATTCAAGAATATCCTGATTTTGTTTCGAAGATTGTAATCATTGCGGAGGACAAACGATTTTTATCCCACCATGGAATCGATTTTTTAGCATTATCAAATTCCATGTATTCATATTTGTTTTCAAAACAAAAACGTGGTGGTGGTTCAACCATTACAATGCAATTGGCACGTGTTGTGTTTCCTGAAATAAGAAACTACCCAATTGCAATCAGAAAAGTTTTTGAGTTCATTACGGCCATTCGGTTTGAGATCTGGATGACGAAGGATGAAATATTAGAAGCTTATCTCAATTCTGTTTCTTTACATTCAAATCTTGTTGGATTCCCTTCTGCTTCATTACAATTATTTGGAAAACACATCCGATTTTTATCTATTGAAGAAACCGTTTATTTAACTGTCTTAATCCGAAAGAATTTTTCTTCCGATGCAGAAGTCCAATTTCGATACAATCAATTACGTGAAAAAATTCCTTATCCAATACCATATTTGGAGAATCCAAAGGCTTTGAGTTTAGAATTTCAAAAAGAAAGTCCAGAGGAAAGTAATACAAAATGGAAAGGTGAAAACCAACATTTTCTCAATTGGATTCGCAATTTGAAAGTATTACCGGAAGAAGAATTTGTATCCACTGTATCTTCGGAATTAAATGCAGAAGTCCATTCGATTGTAAATTCAGAATTAGATGGATTGAGGCGTTGGAACGTCAGTAATGCCTCTGCTTTGGTTTTAGAAAGATCTGGAAACCAGAATGATGAATTGTCATTGGTTGCGATGATTGGTTCCAAAAATTTTTTTGAAGAAGGAAATGGAATGGTGAACGGTACACTTGCATTTCGAGATGCTGGTAGTACGCTTAAACCATTGTTATATGCTTACGCGATAGACAAAAAAGTTTATACCGTAAATTCAATTTTCTCTGATGAAAAATATTCATTCCCAATTGGTTTTGGTGGTAACTATTTACCAAGAAATGCGGATCTTCGATATTGGGGAGATATCACTTTGGCGGAAGCCTTGGGAAACTCTAGAAACATTCCAGCTGTGACCACAATCCAAGAGATCGGTGTTCCCAGTTTCTATCAATTTTTACTTTCAGCAGGGTTTCATCATTTAAAAGAATCACCAAGTTTTTATGGGCCAGGCCTTGCTCTTGGTACTGGTGGTGCTAGTTTATTACAACTTTCCAGAATGTATGGTTCTTTTTTGTTAGGTGGAGTACTACCAAAGATACGATTGGGTTATATTAAAGGTTCTCCATATTTTTATGGAGATTCAAAACGATTGTTTTCAGAAGAAACTGCGGAAGAAATCAAATTTATTTTGAGTGATTCCAAACTCAGACAAAGAGCATTTGGAAGACGAAGTTATTTGAACTTTCCATTTCCTGTTTCGATTAAAACAGGAACTTCAAAAGATTTTCGTAATTCATGGACAATTGGATTCAACGAACGTTATGTTGTGGCCGCCTGGGTTGGAAATTTTTCTGGTGAAAAAACGATGGATGTATCCGGTTCGTTTGGAGCAGGAAGGATAGTACAAAATGTTTTTCGATTGTTAATGAACGATAAATCTAAAATGGTTTATACTCCAAAATTTACAGAAGTTCGTAATTTTTGTAAATTTACAGGAAAGTCGGCGACAGATAAATGTCCATCAATTGCGCTTCGAGTACGAAAAGAGATGATCCTACCAGAAGTTTGTAACAAACACCGAATAGGTGAAGATTCTACTGTGATCGGAGTTGGTTTTGTTTATCCTGCAAATGGTCAAGTATATTTATACCATCCAAGTCATGCAAAAGAAAAACAAAATATTCCAATTCGCATCAGAGAGATCCAAAGTTTGAAGGATCCAAAACTTTTTTGGAATCAAAAAGAAGAAATTCGTATTTCTAGTAATGGCGAAGCAAATGTATCCATTCAAAGAGGAAAACAAAAATTAGAACTATTTGATGGAATTCAAAAAAAAGCAAGTGTTCAATTTGAAGTTAAATGATTTAAAAACAAAATTACTTTCTCCCAAATATAGATTACTTCAGTTTGTATTGGTACTTTTTCTCTTCCATTTTCCTGGTGAATGGACTTGGAAATCGTGGAGATTTTATCACTCAAGTTTTATCCAAATCCTGTTTGGTTTCTATTGTTTAACAGAGTATTTATTAATCTCAAAGGAGAGTCGTATCTCCGTTTTTTCTCATTATTTCAGAACGAGTTTGTATTGCCTTTTGGTTGTATGTTTGAATTACCAATGGATTTTCCAAACGGAAATTCGTTTTTCTTTGGTTACCTATGCATTTGTACATAGTAAGGATCTTTTATTTGATATAGTTTCATTTATTGTACTTTGGCAACCTGTTCATAATTTTCCTTTTCTTTATCTTCTGGTAAATCAGGTTTCTAAGATACTAAATAGTCATATTCGATTTGGATTTTCTTTATCAATTTATTTTCTTATCTTATGGACGACTCTATCTCAGATAGAAGAAAAAGGCCATGAGGTTCGGCAAAGGAATAAAAACCAGACAGTCAATCGGACATTGGATCATATTCCTGAAAATACAAATATCGTTATGGTAGTTTTAGAAGGTGTGTCAAGAAAACATATCTTGGAACATAAATCAAGATATATCGATTATTCTAAGTTAGATGGATCTCATTTTTTTATACCGATGCCTCATACTTCTAAAAGTTTGTACACTTGGATGACAGGTGATCCAGGACTTGGTAGCACGAGGATCGAATCCGAAAACATGGATTTAGATTTTAATTTACCAAAGTACCTCAAAAATTCTCAGAATTACAGAACAGAGATGTGGTACACCCAGTCGATTTATTTTGAAGGTATGGACCAATATTTTCCGAAGATTTTTACTTCTGTTTGGGACAAAACAAAATTTGAGAAGGAATACAAAGATCAATTTGCAACGTTTAGCTGGGGGATGGATGATAACGTCATTTTATCGCATTTAAAGTTCTTCCCAAAAGAGGAATCTCCCTTCTTCTTGTTGATCGGGCTTAGCCAAACACATAGTCCTTATTTTGCTACTTCAAAAGAAAATCATTCTCCATCTAAGTTAGTCCGCTATCAAAATGCGCTAAGGGAAAATATTAATCTCATTGATCAAATCATTGGTGTCCTGAGTTCCAAATTGGAAAGGGAAACTTTGCTCATCATCACTTCTGATCATGGTGAAAGTTTTGGTGAAGAAGGAGCACAGATTCATAATTATTCCTTGTACAACCAAGAAATTGATGTTCCTTTTTTGTTTTATTTTCTAAAAACCAATCAGTTGTATGTGCCAAAGTTAGGATCTTCTATTCATTTTAAAGATACGATGTTGGCCTTACTTTCGAATGATAATAATGATACTACAAAAACGAATCAATTTTACTCGAATGAATATAAACTGCAACTTAACTGTAAAACTTGGAATTCGGAAATTCAGAGAGGACTCATCTTCGAGGGGAAAAAATACATTTTTCACAATGACACGGCTATCTTGTATGAAATGGATTTGGATGATTCCAATCGGGTTGTGATTACAAACCAAATAAAGAAAAATTTGGTTCTAAAAAAGATGTATGAATGAACTTACTTACGTAGCGGAATGACCTTTTAACAGATGTAAAATGGAAGTTTCGAGAAAATTTTTATAATCCAAAACAAATAACTCAAGATCTGTATCTTTGACCGCTTCTCTGACTTGGTTGGATGGAAATCCATGGGACCAAGAACCTACTGCTAATGCATGGCATTGCATTAAAAATAGAAATCCAGTTTGTTCATTAAAAAATGGAAAAAAATGAATCAATTGAGGTAATACATTGCTGATTTGTAATTTGATATTTGTTTTAAATTCACGAATCGTTTGGATACTTGCGTTTTTTTCTAAAATTGTTGGAACAATTGGTAAAAGTTTTAAAAATCTAGTATGTCGGTCCGTGGATTGAACAAACCAGTTGGAAAATTTTTTTGCATCAAGTTGTGAACAAGAATTTAAAAATTCGTTTAGGTCTAAAAACCAAGTTTCATAGTCGGCGCTGTGTATTCTTAAACATAAATCTTCTTTGGTTGGAAAATATAAATACAAAGTTCCCTTTGCAATTTTTGCACGTTTGGCAACCTCATCCATGGATAGTTCTGACCAATCTTTTTTTTGCAAGATGGAAGCTGCGGCTTGTATGATAGACGTACGTTTGGATAGTTTGTCTTTCTCTAAAACAGCTCTCTTTTTCGGTGAACGTTCTAAGACTTGTGCACGACTCATACTTCCAAGATACGAATCTTCCAAATTTTATGCGAGAAAAAAATAGAAATTGACCTTAGGTCAATTTAGAGTGACTCCAAGTCAGAAAAATCCAAACATAATTACAGATTAATTCTTTGGTTGCAATTTTTTAATGATTGGTTCCATTTATTCATTGTGTGTGGACGGTTTGGATATACCATCATCAAATTAAAAGATGGAACTGAGAAATGGATACGGTTGATCCAAGGTACCAGAGTATTTGATATCCAAAAAGTTGAAGATTCCTTTCGAAATGTTCCCAATTTCGAATTTTATCCAAGTTCATTTGCACCTGTCATTCATTCTGAAGAAAAAGGTGAGTGGAATTTACTTGAACCCATGCAATGGGGGATCCAACCTGAATGGTCTCCAAAACCCATCTTTAATACGAGAGTGGAACGATTGTTTACCACTCCGTTTTGGTATGCAGCCGCAAAATCGAATCGATGTATCATCCCGGCATCTTTTTTTAATGAATGGAAATCAGAAAAAGGTACAAAAATTAAATATAAAATATCACCCGCATCAGGTGAGAGTTTTTGTTTTGCAGGAATTTACGGTGTGATTCCAAATCAAAAATCCAAAACGTATTGGTTTAGTATCCTCACTCAGGAAGGAAATTCTTTAATGAAAGAAATTCATAATTCCGGAGGCAATCAGGGAAGACAACCTGTCCATCTAATGGAAGATAGTTGGGAATCGTGGTTGGATCGAAAATTAATTGAAGAAACAAAAATTTTAAATTTAATACAAACGTACCCAAACGAATTTTTGAAAGCAGAACCAGAATCGTTGGAACCTATGTTATTTTAATTGATTGAATATTTTTATACTTGGATAAAGCTTTAAAATGAATATGTATTTAAATCGAAGTTCCAAATATTTACTTTTATCATTTTTCATTTTAGGAATTTTTGTTTCTTCTCTCATATCACAAACGAAATCTTGTGATCCAATACCGGAAGAACGTAAAATCGAAATCTTACTGAAAAAAATTGGAAACTTTGAGGGAAGTTTTATTCGTAACGGGGATGCACACGAGGCAAAAGAGGCGGAGAATCACCTACGTTATAAATTAAAAGAAGCAAAAAATTCTTTTTTTGCACCAGATCCAAAAGAATGGACTGCAAAACTTTTTATTGAAAAAATCGCAACCAAGTCCTTTTTATCCGGAACCCCATATAAGATCCGTTATCCGAATGGAAAAGAAGTTTTGAGTTCCACATGGCTCAACGAAGAACTAAGAAACATCGAACGATGCCCTTAGTTCTGTGAGAAGAGTTCAAATCATTCCATTGAGGTTTGGAATCCCAATTTCGTAGGAGTGGTTTCGGTGGAAGTAAAAATTCTGTCCATATATCCAATCTTTCCAGTGCACAATTCTTTGATTTGGTCCGTACGTTTTGATTCGGGAGAAGGGATGTTAGAAGTATAACGAATGGATTCAAATAATCCTGTCGCCGGTTGGATGAATACATCGGCAATTTGGTAAGTTCCCGATCCATCACCGTTGGAAACCAAAGATCCAGAACTGTAGCGATCAAACACATTTGGAATACGAGAACGATTCCTCCATAATCCTGATCTTGAATCGAAGATTGTAGGAGGTTCATCAAAACTTGCTACATCTCCAATGGATGATCCTAAAAAGGATACCCATTGTAAACTTCCATTTACATCATATTGTGCAAAGGCATAATGTTCCGTATCATTTTGCATTGGTTCCTTAACAACAGAACTCCAGGAACTATTCGTAGTGATCAGTTGTAAAATGGATGTTTCATTAACGAAAAGTTGTCGGCTATCACTGTAAGTAGTACTTGGGTTACCATTGTAAACTAAAAAGTCTATATTCCCTTCTGTATTGACTTTTAAGATATAAGGTAAGGTTTGTCCAATGCCTGGATGGGTGTACCCATTCATGCTGCCTGCTGAAACTCCACCCAAGTAGACTGATCCATTCGCATAGCTTGCATTATTTGGAAAATCATAATAGTCGCTTGAGATGTATTTTTGTAATTTTCCCTGTCCATTTCCCTCTAAAATCGCATACAAGATATCCGTATCTGACTCACTTCCTTGGGGCGAATTTTGGGGAGTTGGCAATTCGGTAAAAGCGGTATGACCATTGGATCCTTCATTCACTAAAAACAAATGGATTTGGTCTAAACCATCCACAGCTGATGCTAAAAAATTACCAACATCTACGGAATCTAAATAAGTATACCAAGTCCGACTACCATCAGTTTTATGCCTTCCTACATAAATGGAATTCAAGTTAGCTTCCCTTGCAGATAATAAACCTGGTACGTTTTGTCCATCACCGATAGAGATAAAACTGATAGCCAGGTCTCCATTGGCAAATTTGCTAAGTCTTGGATTGAAGTTGAAATTGCTTAAAAGTTGTCCCAAATAGTCTACCCAAACGATATCACCATTATTTCTAGATAAGCGCATAAGGAATAAGTTGAAACTCACACCAGGTGTACCTTGGAAACTTCCAGTGACACCTTCCGATATTCCTGGTATGATTGGATCTTGTGTTGCGCCGATCACAATGACATCTCCGTCAGATAAAAAGAGAAAATCAGTTCCGTACGTTTCATACATACCAGATCCATACCTTCTTTCCCAAGTAGAAAAGTTACGACATCCGTCATTAAAAAGAAGTGACTGCAGAAAGTTACGGATCCAAAAATCAGATCTTGCGGGGTCGTTTGGGTTGTTCAGATCCGGTTTGCAAGAGAGTAAAATGATAAAACAGATAGGAATTAGAATGCGAAACATGTTTGTCAATGTCCTAACAGTAGTATGTATAAAACCATGTTGGAAATTCTGTTTAGGGAGACGAATCGAATTTGTTTTCAGATACTTTTCTTTGATAGAGTCAAAAAATTATGTAAACAATAGTTGTAAAAAATTCAATCTAATGTAGTGTAATTCACCAAATCGAAAGATTGGGAGAGTTCCATGCCCTTAAAAAGATATATAATTGGTATTTGTTTTTTTCTCACGCCAACTTTGTTTTCGCAAACTATCGAAACAGAGTTTAGTTTTGCAACAGACTTCAATGTCCGCCCCACCTTTGTGGAAGGCAACAATCCTTATTTCGTAAATGGTGGAAAGTGGGTTTTCATTGGAAAAACCGCAGACTTTGACGAACCGGGAATTTATTTTTATGATATTAGTTCTAAACAAAAAATTTACAAACCCATTCCTCTGGAAACGTATTATCTAACCCATACACAAGACTTCCTTGGCCAAATCGAAACCAAAGGCAAAAGATTGCCATTAACTGTGTATGAGTTTTTGTTTTATGATGAAACAACGAAACGTGCAGGATTTGTTTTGGAAAATAAAGCTAAATCTTCCAAAGGTAAAAAGTACTTTTATGTCGGTTGGGACCTTAGCGCAAATGCAATTGATGTAGTGGAACCAATTTACGAAATTCCAGAAGAGGATAAAAAATCTTTTGCACAAAGTTCCTATATTGGTTTCTCAGATAAGGACCAAACTGCTTACTTTACATTTGCAGTGGATGCAGACTTAAAGGATGATGATTCCGAAGATGTAACTGCTTTTGTTTATAAAGTCCAAAACAAATCGGTTACAAAAATAAAAGAATACAAATCTAAATTTTATCCCTACACACCCGAGTTCCATCCAGAGACGAATCAAATCGTAATTGCTTGTTATGCGGAAGCCTTTCAGAATCGAAATCCAACAGGGTATTTATTGAAATTGGATACAGATAGTTTCCAACCATTTCCGATTCCTTCAACACCATACGGGATTAGTTTTTCGAAGGATGGCAAATTTTTATACATGGCTGCCTCCGATACAGGGGAAGTTCGGATGTACAATACAGACAACTTATCTGACGTGAAAAAATCCAAATGGGGAACTCATGGTCATAAACTTGGGTTTTGGAAAGAAGGGGAGTTAGTTTGGGTTCGTAATTCTGGGCTTCATATCTATGATCCAAAAACTTTGAAACAAAAGAAAGTCATCCCAACTAAAAAGTTCTATAAAAATCATGTGAATGTTAGTGGATCGGCATTCCTTCCATTTCAGAAATTATTATTGCGTAATATTTTAGAAGATGTGAAGGGAGGTGCCTCGAATCGAATTCTCATTGCTGATTAAAAGCAGGAATGAAACGGAAGATCCACTGTCAAAACTCTAATTTTGATTACAGTGGATCATAGGCAAAATCAATTAGAATGAATTTCTATTTCCAATGATTTGCATGGTCTTCTGCATATTTTTGAAAAAGAATGGGATCCTTTCCTGTGATTTGTTTTACGGAGTCAACAATCGGAGATGCAAATCCGTCTTTTAATGCACCAGCAATCATCACAAGAAAAGATGCATAGTCTTTGGAAAGACCAACCGAAACCAATGATGTTTCAAAAACTTTTGGATCTACATCAACATATTCAATGTTTTTTCCACTGACAGATGTTAAGTGTTTTGCAACTTGGACATGGTTAATGGATTCTTTTCCTGTTAAAGCAAATGCTTGGTTATCATAGGTATTTGTTGTTAGTAATATGGAAGCCACCGAAGCAATGTCCCTCGCATCAATGAAACTAACATTCGCATTACCACCTGGGAAATAGATTTTCCCATCCTGTTTGATCCCACCGATCCAAAATGTATGGAAGTTCTGCATAAACCAATTTGGGCGGATGATGTTGTATGGGATTCCAGAGTTTTCTAATAAAAGTTCTGTTTTACGAAATGGAGCTTCCGGTGGTGCGTGTTCTACACCCATTGCTGTCATAAGCACTAACTTCTTTAAACCAACTTGTTTTCCTTTTTCGATCCAAGGCGAAAGGATTTCGAATTGGCTTGTTTCTCCTGGCGGACTTAGGAAAAATGCAGCATCTACAGATTCCAAAACATCAATTCCTTTTTTGGGTTCTTTTGAATCTGCGTAGATCCAGTGTAAATTTGATTCTTTATTTTGGGTCTCAGGTTTACGGGAACCAACCCAAACTTCATGACCTGATTTCAGTAATTCTTTGACTAACTGTCCCCCCACGAGCCCTGTTCCACCGTATACAAATACTTTCATGTGATTTTCCTTTTTGATCCCTTGTTTGATTCCTTGGATCCAATATTTAATTCTAATTATAGTAGTTTACACAAAAATACTAGACTGTCTATGTCGAAAGATATTAAAAATATATCCAAGAGTATAAATTGGTAGACAAATGGTAAATTTTTGGAATGTTTAGTTTATGGATTTATTATCAGATATTTTGGCTTCAGCTGGTTGGAAAAATGACTTACTTTCCAAGGGCGAAATTTATGAAAGTTTCGGTTTCCATTTTCCTTGTGAAAGGAGTGGGGGGTTTCATGTCGTAACGCAAGGTAGTTGTTATGCGAGGATGGGTAAAAAAATCATCCCATTGCAAAAAGGTGATTTGTTATTCATCACAAAAGGAATCCATCACGAACTTTTATCCGACCTCAAAGCGAAAGTCGTCACCATCGAACGTTTTTTAGGTGAAAAATCCAATCAAACAAAAACAGAAGTTCCTGTGACCACATTTGTAACCATTCGTTATGAAGTTCCAAGTGGCCCCATCCATCCACTTCTTGCCGAACTCCCTGATTACATTTACATTCCTTATTCCAGTATTCAAAAACACCATTCATTGGAAGACATCATTCAAATCTTATCCAAAGAATTAGAACTCAACTTAGGAACGGATTTAATCGTACAAAGATTAACGGATATTATGTTATACTACATGATTCGAATTTGGTTAAACCAACAGGAAAATTCCTCTGTAGGTTGGATCAAAGCCTTCCAAGACAAATCTGTTTTGTATGCACTAGAGAAATTGCACAATGTTTATGCGAAAGATTGGACCATTGAATCTTTGGCAAAAGAAACTGGAATCTCGCGGGCGAATTTAGCAAACAAATTTCGCGATGTACTTGGCATTCCACCAATGGAATACTTGGCAAAACTGAGGATGGAAAAAGCCAAACAATTATTCCAAAAAGGCAATATGGGTTTGGAAGAAATTGCACAGAACGTTGGGTATGCCTCTTCTTTTTCCTTTTCAAAAGCGTATAAAAGAATATATGGAAACTCACCGAGTCGTGAATGGAAGGGAGTGGTTTAATAAAACTCGAATCCCGTCCAGTTGGTTTTTTTTGGGTAATAGGTTGGGTTGGTTACGAAAAACTTCAGCTGCTTTTCTTAGTTTTTTTGTTTCGGGAAGGAGGGGTTTCATTTTTTCCCACCTTCCATCTCGTTTCATTTGTTCCGAAAGATTGAGATAGGATTGTATCCTTCCTGCTTTCGATGCATAACGGATTCGATTTTGGCAGTGGCAAGGGTTATTAACATTTGTTAAACTGCATTCCTTTCCTAAAAATTCTTCCATTTGGTTTCTTGCTCGTTTTAAAATTTGTCGGAATGCATCGGCTCGAATTCCCATCACATAACCTGCTTCCTCACTAGAGAACGTAAATACCTCACCCAAAAGATAGGCCATACGATACTTTCGAGTCATGGATTGTAACATGGCATAGGTGCAAGCGACTTGGACATGTAAGACGAGGTGCGCTATTTTTTCTTTTGTTTCATCCTCTTTGTCTTGTGAATCAGGATCAAATGGTACAACGGAAGCAGATGGACTTTGTGATCGGTGTAATTCGTCACGAATGGTCCGTAAGTGAATTTCTCTTCTTTCTAGTTTTGATTTTTTCGTATTGATGAGGTGGTTACTTGCAATTTTGTAAATCCAAGTGGAGAGTTTACTTTCCCGCCGAAACCCACCGAGATTTGTAATCACTTTAACTAAAATTTCTTGAGTGGCATCTTCTGCATCTTCCGGATTCCATAAAAATTTGAGAGCCAAAGAAAATACTTTTGGTTGGAAGAATTGAATCAATCCTTCCAAGGCTTTGGTTTTTCCTAACAAACAATCTTCTAATAAAGAAAGGTGCGGATCATTCATCATTATTTTTTGAAAGCCAACCAGTGTAGAACTAATGCTGAGAATGCAGGTAAACCTTGCGAAAACAAAATGGAAAATTTTGCGGTCGCTGATCCATAAATCCCTGCCACCACAACACAGATGAGAAAAAACAAAATGGTTTGGAATTTTTGATTTTGGTCTTTGATGAAGAGCAATGCCCAAAAAAGTCCTGCAGCCAAAAATCCATTGTACAATCCTTGGTTTTTGGCAAGTTTTGCTGTGATCTCTGCAGTTTCCGGTGTGAGTTGGAACACCTTCATTCCCAATTCTGTTTTCCATAAAAACATTTCCAAGACCAAAATGAAAACATGTTCTACCGCCACAAAACCAGTGAGTATGAGTGAAGTGAGTTTCATTGAATCCTCCTAACGATTCCTTTTCTCCTTAGGACAACGGGTTTTTTCCATTGTGACAAAATTGAGAAAAAAAATTTTGGAAAAACTAATTTTTCTCCACACCAACACTGGTGCAGAAATTTTAATTCGGATCTTGGATCTGAGGAATCATCATTTGCTCACTTTGGATTCGTTACGGTTCCTCGCTTGCAGGCCTTGTGGAAACTTCAATGGAACGGATGCTCGTTACAGAGGAAAAGGTTGGAGATAAAAATTTAGTTTTCACTATCCGTCCTCGACAAATTTCTGTTTGGTTGGTAAGCGTTGTTACATTGTTTCCACCGGCTTCACTTCCGTTGAAATATTCTAGAGTTTTGAATTGTCCCGATTGTGGAACAAGTTTGGCACGTACCTGTCCAAATGGATTTTGGATGGAGCCGGTCACAAGGTCGGATGGAATCCCTGTAAATAGACTACCGTCATCATTTGCTAATAATTCCCCTAGAAATTCATCGGTTGTACTCCTATAGGTAAATGCATTGGGATATATCTGAGGAACTTGTACGGTGGTGGACCCCAAAAACTGAAACCAATTCGGCGTCGTAGAGTTGATGGTCGAGGATGTAAAAAAATAATTTCGATTCAGACCTGATCCTTGAAATGGGTATAGAGTGCCTGCATTGGAAAATGCATTGGTAGATTTACCAATGAGTAAGAATTTTCCATTCCCATAAGTCACAAATTCTATATTAGTTTCCGAAGTAGAAGCACTTGTACCGAAATAACCCACTGAATCCCATGTTAGGTTTTGGTTGGCGATCCCGATAAAGGACCTTTTCTCATTGACAGATGGGTGGCCAGAAGTTGAAACAAAATTGGTGTTTGTATTTCCAAAAATATAAATTTTATCGCCAATCACAAAGTGATCCACAGTTTCTGTTGGATTTCCTGGATTTGGGAAAAACGATTGGATTTTTCCTACTCCGTCTCCACTGATAATGGCAATACCTACTTCGGTTTGATTTGCAATGGATCCATTTGTTGCTGTTTGGGGGGTTGGTAAACCGGGAAAACTAAGCCCAACCGTATCGGAGCTTGGGGTTGCACTGGTAGTCGAAGTGAAACGAAGCACCATCTCGTCTCTATCATTGATTTTCAATCCATAACCGGAAATAGCGATACGAGTGTTGTCTTTATTCGCATAACCTTGCCAGACGATTGCACCTGTGTCTTGGTTGTAACGGCCTAAGTAATAAGAAACATTATTTACTTTATCATTGATTGTATTGGATCTTCCAGGTCCATTTACCAAAACAAAAAATCCTAAATCTCCATTGGAAAATTCGTCTACGGAAACAATGGGATCATGAGGCCAGTCCTCGATTCCATAACTCATTTCACCCAAATAATCAAGCCAGAGGATTTTTGAGAAGTGACGGTCAATAACAAATGTTACCGCATTAAAAGTCGAATTTTGGTGGTTGGAGTGGATTCCATCAGCGGTTCCATTCCAAACCAATGGCTCTTCCGTGATCGCAGTCACTACCGTTTTTCCGCTTCGCAGAGTTTTGATTGACATTGGTTTGATCATCTTTGTTCCACTGCCCAGTCGAATGTTGCCTCTCACATTGGGATCACAAAATGAATCGAAATACGCATTGAGTAAAAACGTTTCTAAAAACGATTTTGAAAAAGGATCTGCAGGATTGTTTAAGTTCAGTTTGCATTGGCCAAAAGAAAATGCCAAAAAAAGAAAGTGTAGTAATATTAAAATAGTAGAGTTTCGCTTTGTATGTAATTTCATATGATCCCAACTCGGTTGTAGTCATTTCCATGTGGAAATAAACTGCATTGATTCTTCAGGAATAGTGAACAGATAGGAATGAGATTCTCAAGCCATTTGTCTAAAGGGAATGGAAAAAATATTCCAAAATGAGGGAAATTCCGAGGTCAAATTGTCTACAAATTGTAAAAAGATGCGCCAGCGATTATAGCGGAAATCCTTTCGCAATGCGAAAGATTGGAGCGGAAAGCGCGGTCGCTTGGTAAATGGAATTCATTGCCACCAAACAATTGCGAGGCGCCCAAACCTTGGTTAAGGGGAATTATGGCACACTTACAGTTTCAATAGAGATTTGTGTTTCTTCAGGAGAGTTGGATGACGTGAACTTTGTGTAATTGAGTCGGACCAGTTTTCCTGTGCATACTTCTCGCATCACTTCTGTTTTTTCTTGGCTCGGAGACGTGAGATTCGATTGGTAATGGAAACGATTGAATTCTCCTGTGATTGGGTTCAAAAAAACATCTGCGATGGGATAGTCGCCGGAGGCATTGTCAGTCACTAGATTCGGAGTGGATGAAAACCGATTGCTGACTTCGGAAGCATGGGCGCGAAATAAAACTTGCGATGAGGACAAATACAATGGATCCGATTCGGAAAATTCAACAATGGATTCCGAAGTACTTCCTAAAAACGAAGTCCATACATTGTCTCCATTTGTGTTAAACTTTGAAAATAAAAAATGTTTGATGCTTCCATCGGGAGCGACAGTAGGTTCAACAGGTGAGCCGTAACTATACCTGGCAGATCCCACATAAAAAATTTGATCGTCTTTTAATAAAATCCGATTGGGATCACCATACCCACCTTCTGCAGGAATTCCCAAGTAACGCGACCATACAACCGTTTCATCAGTTTCACTTAGTTTGAAAAGAAATGGAACTGGTAAACCTGGGTCAGGGTGGGCGACCGTTCCATCAATGCTTTGTGTTGCATTTCCTGTAACAAAAAGTCCATTGGCATTGGCTTTTGCACCAAACACATCATCAAATCCAATACTTGTGAGATAACTTTGGAAGATCATAAAACCATTTTCGTTCACCGATAAATGAATGGTATCGGTATCCGAAATATCACCCAGTGTTGCATTGAGAAGCATATTTCCACTTTCAAATGAGGCATGCCCACTGTTCGCTATGATTTCAACAAACACATGTAAGCGGTTGGAAGGATCTAATGCCGAGACAATGGTTTGTCCAACACTTGGTGAGTCAAAGTAAGTATACCATACTCTTGATCCATCTTCACGAATCCTTCCGACAAAGACTGCCGGGATTCCAATTCCAGATTTTGCATTCAGAGGAGATGGCTGCGAAGCACCTGTCACAATAAATGCAACTGAGATATCTCCATTGGAGTATTTGTGTAAATTTGGTTTATAGTATTTTTCTGCTACTGCTTCCCCCATGTAATCCACCCAGAGGATGTCCCCATTGTCCTTTGAGACCCGCATCAAAAAGGTGTTAAGTGTGGTGCCGTTGGTTCCTGCAAAGTTGTTTGTGACTCCTACTGGAGAACCCGAAATGATGTACTGCCTTGTCACACCAGATACCAGATAATCCCCGTTAGAAAGAATGATCAGATCTGATCCAGTCGTTTTACTTGTACCAGTTCCATAGGTTTTTTTCCATGTTTGAAAGTTAGGACATGGATCAAAAGATAAAAAAGATCGCATTACGTTCGTTAAAAAGAAATCACGCGAATACGGATCGCTTGGGTTATTGAGATTGAGTTTGCAAGCTGAGGAGAATAAAACAATAAGGAAGAAGGAATAAAAAATAGAATTCATGGTCTACTTAAGACAACATTCGAATTCAATTGATTTCTCAAAGAGAAAATAATTTATTCCCACAAAATTTTAATAACCATAGGTCATCAAACATTTCATTGCAAAAGCTCTATTGCAGTTTGATAAATTGTATCATACTCTAACTTACGTTTTGTCCACGTCCAATCGAGTTTCATCATATTTTCCACTACAACATCTCGTTCAGGAGAAACGAACAAATCTTTCGCTCGTTCTAATGCATAACCAAGAGAACTTTTGTCATCTGGTTCAAAAACAATTCCTGTTTTGAACTTTAAGACATTTGATTCTTCTACAGTGTCTCTTAAGCCACCAACACGTGAGACCATGGGAATGGTTCCATAAACATGGCTATACATTTGGTTCAGACCACAAGGTTCGAACAAAGATGGCATCAGAAAAAAATCACTCGCTGCTTCAATTTTGTGGGCAAGTGATTCATTGTATCCTTTATAAAAATAAAACACATCGGGCATTGAATCTGATAAATGGAAAAAAGCATTTTCTGTTTCTGGATCACCAGAACCAAGAACCACATAACGGTGTGGCAAGTGGCGTCTTTCTAAAAATGCCTGGAGGAATGTGGGAAATCCTTTTTGGTAGGTGAGACGACCGATTAGGCCAATCAGAGGAACATCCAAAGGTAAGTTAGGCCTTCCGATCTCTCGGTAGAGTTCTTCTTTGTTTTTTTGTTTGCCTTCTTTCCAATTGGAAATGTCATAATTTTGGAAAATTCGTTTGTCGGACTCTGGGTTCCATTCGTCTGGATCGATCCCATTTAAAATTCCAGTATAATCAACCTTTCGTTTGTTTAACACATAACTCAGTCCAAATCCATTGGGTTCTGTGAGTGTTTCTTTTCTATAACCAGGGCTTACCGTTGTGATTTGGCCTGCCGAGAGAATCCCTGCTTTCATATAGTTGCACTTTTCATTGTGATCAAAAGGGCTTGTGACCAGACGAAAGGGATCTTCTTTTAGAAAACCAGTCATCCAATGGGGATGGTCGCCTTGGTAGGCGAGATTGTGGATTGTGAAAAGTGATGGGATGGACTTCGATGAATTTTTTTGTAAGCTTAGAGAGATGGCGGTATGCCAGTCATGTGCATGGAAGGCATCCACTTGTAAGATTTGGCTAAGCGCATAACAAGCGTAAGAGAAAATGGCAAATCGGTAATGTTCTTCTGCGGTTCCATAAATGGTATGCAAACTCCGAAACAATTCCGAATCAAAAAAATACAATTTGATACCAGATTCAACTGCTTCGAGGAACCTTGCTTTGGCAAGTAAGGAGACTGCCATGGTTTCTTCTTTGGCATCTTCGGGGAGGAGGGCTCCCAATTCTTTACCGGTCCAATTCGGCTCTTTGCCCAACTTCCCAATGAGTGGCAATGCGACATAAACTTCTTCTGTCTTCACTTGTTCTTTTGTGAGGGAGGCAAGCATGTCCGCAAGGCCACCCATCTTGATGTAGGGAAAATATTCTGCGGAAGCGTGGAGAATCTTCATTTTCTGTTATTGACACCGACTCGCAAAGTAAGAAGCTAGAAAAACACAAAGTGAAATCGAGGAGAGATCCATGTCAGTATCTACTAATCTAAAAGGCCTTGCTGAACTCGGCCTAAAACCGTCCGAAGTCTTCCATAACTTATCATACGAAGAAATTTACCAGCACGAATTGAATAACAAAGAAGGTGTTACTTCTGATAACGGAACGATGATGGTGGATACAGGGATTTTTACGGGTCGTTCCCCAAAAGACAAATACTTTGTCGATGAACCTTCTTCTACCAACAACATCTGGTGGGGACCTGTTAACACAAAGGTTTCGGAAGCAATTTTCAATGAACTTTACGCAGAAGTAACGAAATTCCTCGATAACAAAAAATTATACGTATTTGATGGCCATGCAGGAACAAACGACGACACACGTATCTCTCTCCGTGTGGTCACAGAACGTGCTTGGCAACACCACTTTTGCACCAACATGTTCCTCCGCCCAACGAAAGAAGAACTCGCAAAACTCAATCCAGAGTTTACAATCATCAATGCATCTGGTTATAAAAACGCAAAATACAAAGAACATGGCCTCAATTCTGAAGTGTTTGTGATCTTCCACTTAGCGAAAAAGATCTGTATCATCGGTGGAACAGAATACGGTGGGGAAATGAAAAAAGGGATTTTCTCTGTCATGAACTACTACCTGCCACTCAAAAACGTCCTCACAATGCACTGTTCTGCTAACGTTGGTAAGGATGGAGACAGCGCTCTTTTCTTTGGTCTTTCTGGAACAGGAAAAACAACTCTTTCCACAGACCCAAATCGCAAACTCATCGGTGATGATGAACATGGTTGGGACGACAATGGAATCTTCAACATTGAAGGTGGATGTTACGCAAAAACCATCAACCTCGATCCAAAAACAGAACCAGAAATTTATGCTGCCATCCGACGTGATGCACTACTTGAAAACGTTGTCTTCGATGCAACAACGAAGAAAGTAGATTACTCTTCTGCGGCAAAAACAGAAAACACTCGTGTCTCTTACCCAATCTTCCACATCGACAACATCCAACCAGGATCCAAAGCAGGTCACCCAAACACTGTGATCTTCCTAACGTATGATGCATACGGTGTACTCCCTGCAGTGTCGAAACTTTCCATCGAACAAGCGATGTACCATTTCCTTTCTGGTTACACAGCAAAGGTTGCAGGAACTGAGCGCGGTGTGAAAGAACCACAAGCAACATTCTCTGCTTGTTTTGGTCAGGCGTTTATGACACTCCACCCAACATACTATGCAAAGTTACTTGGTGAAAAAATGAAAAAACACAAAGTAAACGCATACTTAATTAATACAGGACTTGTTGGTGGAAAGTATGGAGTGGGAAAAAGGATGAACCTTCCTGCAACTCGCCAAATCATCAATGAAATCCTTAACGGAAACATTGAAAAATCAGAATTTGAAAAACACCCAGTATTCCAAGTGTCTTTCCCTAAATCCGTTAACGGTGTGGATGCTCATATCCTCAACCCTCGTAACGCTTGGGAAAACAAAGAAGAATACGATAAAACTGCTGCAGACCTTGCGAAACAATTTGTAGAAAACTACAAAAAGTATCTCACTGGTTCCAAAGAATTTGATTACAGCCAATACGGTCCAGTAGCGTAAGTTGTAAAAAAAGATTTCATCAAACATTGCCAACTTGCAATTGTAAGTTGGTATAGTGTAAAGGATGAATTGTGAAAGCCACTCAAAGGGAATCCCTGGGGTGGCTTTTTTTATGGATTTAGGCTTTATAACGTTAGAATTTTTGAACTAGTAACAAAGAGGCGACGTTGATCCCTACAAGATGGTAAGCACTGGAGATCGCACCATAGAGAATCGGTTTAGGAATATTCGGATTGATGGCAATATTAAAGGTATTCGCTGACAAAAATCCAATTCCAATGAAACTCCCCCAAACCAAGGCATCGGTTGATTTTTCGATTTCTAATCTAGAAAATAAGATGGCTGTGGTGATTATAATCACAAGTGTGCAAAGCATCGGGCCAATTACAAAAATCATTGCTAACGGTGGTTCGGTGTCATTTTCTTTTCCGAGGGAAATTCGATACTGTTTCTTAAACAAAATCGTAAACCAAATAAACCCTAGAAAAGAATACAGAAATAATGCCAAAAACACATTAATCCAGTTCAAACTAAAAAAAATTTCTAACATAAACAATTTTCCTTTGATCAATAAGTTTTCCCTTTATAGCGGATTTTTCAAAGGAACGATTGTAAAAAATCAGGGTGGAGGAATTTTTTATCCCAAATATTGTGTTGGAGTTTTTCCAGTGAAGGATTTGAATTCTTTAATGAAATGAGATTGGTCGAAATATCCAAAATCATAAGCAAGCCTAGTAAAAGAATTATACTTTGGAATTTCTCTTATCGCAGAACTCATACGAATGATAGATGAAATTCTTTTGGGTGTGCCTCCGGTGATTTCTCTAAATTTCTTTTCAAACGTATCGATACTTAAATTCACAATAGAGGCAATCTCATTGATTTTGATATTACCCTGGGTTTGGTTCATTTGTGAAATCGCCTCGATGATCCTTTTGTCTATCGTTTGCTTTTTAACTGCCTTCCATAAAAATTTTTCCAGTTCGTCTATCTTGGAGCGATTGTCCTTTGTTTCCAACAACTGGGAGTGCATCTCATCTAGAGCCGTTTTGTTCAATAAATCATACCCTGAAATGCCAATCTCGTTCAATTCATACATCGGCCGATTGAAAAAAGAAAATGCACCCCAGGGTTGAAACTTGACAATAATGATTTCTGAACCTTTTGAAAGTGTATTGTGTTTTACTGTCTTTCGAAGTCCCGATAAAGAAATAGGTGGCAGCTGGTTCCGATCGGAATGGATACGATAATCATGGTTGCCTTTGAGTTTGATCGTTAAAACAAATGAATGATGCGGAATGATCGACTTACTAAAACTCTCATCACATTGGATGATAAGATAACTTTCGATATAACGAATGAGTTGTGGCCCGGGTTTGTATTCAGTGACAGTCGGCTCCATTGGTGATTCCAATGAACCTAATTCTGACTCTTTGTAAAGGATTTTCCTGATAGCGTAGGAGTTAGAGGCATGTGATCAAGATTTAAACATTCAGAAAATGTGCGCCTCGAATCAGTTAGGTGATCTTTGTTTTATCCAAAAACCGAGCGGGCTCACTCCGGGGTGCGCTACCGCTCCCGTCCCCAGCCATCGAGCGATGGCAGGTGACCAAGCCCTTCGGATCCCTGGCGCGGGGTTAAACTTATCAATTCGATTGAATCAATTGAAATGAGTTCAAACAACTTCTCAGAAATCTCGATGGATCATAGATTTACATATATTAATTCTGACTTTTTGCAATGATTCCAGTGTTTAAAAACTCAAATCAAGTGTATGGATTTTATTTCTTAAATGGCATCTCACCCAAATAATCTTTTTTCCCAATCTCTACTCCGTTATGCCTAAGAATCGCATAAGATGTTGTTAGGTGGAAATAAAAGTTCGGAAGGGCATGGTGGGTTAGGTATTCAAATCCAGTGAGAAACTGTCCTTCCCATCTTGGTTGCGATACTTTGATTACAAACACAGATTTAAAATCTGATTCCGTATACGTTTCCAAATACTGTAGTACCGATTGAATCCTTTGTTTCAGTTCCTCTAGGTTTGATTCGGTATCATCGTGTTTTGGTGACTCTTTTCCCGAAATACGCGCGACACAAAGTTTTGCCGTATCACAGGCAATTTGGATTTGTTTGGTTAAATGGAATTGGTCTGGGAATAATCTTGCATTCAGTAAGTTTTCGAAAGGGAACTTTTTTGTATCGGCATGGAGTTCTGCTTTTTCTAAAATTTTAAGTAAATTCCCAAGTCCCTTTTGAAAGGATAGGACAGTGATTTCAAAGATCATGGATTCATTCATGCATCTACTCCAAATGGAGTAGATGCAAAATCAATCGATTAAATGATAAAATTAAAAATGTAAATGTTTCCTTTGGTTTAGTGGGTGTTTGAAATTCCTAGATAATAGGAACTATGTGTATCGATTGCACTTTCAAACGGGCTCCTACTTGTCACATACAACTGATTATCTGCACCATAATAGGTATAATTCGTTTGGTCAAAATTGATCGAACGGATCTTAGACTGGTTTCGCATAAAGCCAAAATACAATCGAGTTTGGTCATAAATTTTGTAGGAGAGAGAAATCTCTGCCTGAAACCCTAGAATTTCTGTGATATTGTTTGGATTGGTTTTTGATAATGAAAAATAAGGGCCATATCTGCCATCGGCCGAATAACGATTTCCCGTCCATTGGTTCACATAATCTCTGTTACCGTAAGTAATATAAGGATCCAATCCTAAATTTAATTCCAATCCTTCCCAAATTTGAATGTTACTACGAAGTGGAATGGAAATCCCGTAGGAATTGATTTTGTCATAACGAATACTGTCGGTAAATTCATAATTTTCAACCTCATACATCCGATCGATTTTTAACAACCCAAGTCCAAAATAAAAAATTTGGTTCTCAAGAGGCATATAAAAGAAATTAAACCGGTATTCTTGCCTTTGGAAATTTCCATAGGGAATCGCCGAAGGAAAAAGTCCATTACTACCCAAGTAAAACGTTTTTTGATAAGGATCCGCAAGTTTGATATTCACCATATCAAAATCAAATCCAAATTTTTTCTCCATATTCCGATACTTAAAGAATGGCAAATACACCAAATCTTTGTTATTGCGTAAATCCGATTTGTTGTAAGCGATGATTGAATTTGTTTCAAACGGAACATAGGTAAAATTTTGTCCCTTCAATCCATATTCATAGGTCTTGGGATTCGTTTTTCGCTCTTCCACTGCATCTTGTGCAAAAAGAATGTTGGTAGAAAGAAAGAAGATCAGTAAAAGTGTTTTCAGATTCATTGGATTCCTTTGGTTACTTGTTATTAGATTTTTGTTTCATGATGATGGGCGCCTCGCATTGGTTTGTTGCTGATTGTTTCATTCTAACACCGACCGGGCTCACTCCGGGGTGCGCTCACGCTCCCGTCCCCCGCCATCGAGCGATGGCAGGTGACCAAGCCCTTCGGATCCCTGGCGCGGGGTTACCAGATAAAGAGGTGAGGTCTTCTATTTGAAGATATACCTGCGGTTACAATAATCAAAAGTTTCCCATTGATTCGATCAAAAATTGCCTCTGGTTCAGTATATTCGGTTAACGTAATTTGGTTGCCAGATTCTTGGGTCCCTCTGGGGCCTAATAGATCTGTATGGGTGCAATTTGTAATATTTGAGTCACATCGAAACAAACCAGGTCTGTAAAGATTAGGTTCATTTCTTGTCACCAGTAGAATTTTATTGTTTACGAGATCAACATTTAAAATCGGGGAATTACCAGAGCCATGTCCGTAACCAAGAGATACGTCAGTCTGTGTGCAACTTGTACCATCTAAATTACATTGAGTAATATTAGGTTTTTTTGAGTTACCTATATTCATACTACCAATCAGCAATTTATCATTGGTAGGATCTATTGCGAGACTAGGTACGGCACCAGAATACACAGATCCGATGTTCATTCTGTTAATACATGAGCTAGCATCTAAATTACAGTTAAAAACCATTAACGTACCATTTGAATTTGAAGCTGCAATAATTAATTTCCTGTTTTTTTGATCAAATATCATGTCAGACGAACGAAGTGCACCAGAGTTATTTATGATTGAATGTGAACAATTCACTCCATCTAGATCACATCGAAAAAGACTCACTGCATTTCGATTGGTATTATACGAAAGAACCAATAGTTTCCTATTGATAGGGTCAACTATGCCTTTAATACTTTTATTTGAAGCAGAGTTTTGCCCTTGGCCGGCAGAGATATTCCTATAGATGCAATTTGATAAATCTAAGTCGCATTTAAACAAAGTAGGCAGTAATCCAATATTATTTATAACAAGTATTTTCCTATTAAATGGATCAAAGACTAATTTCGATTTCGTAATGGTAAAATGGGAAGCAGATTGTTCACTTGTTAGGGTAGTGCCAATGCAAGAAGTTCCATTGAGCTCACAACGTACTAATCGTATTTGATTAGTAGCAGGTATTATTGAAGATACAAATAATTTTTTACCTATTTCATCAATGGCTGCGCTTGGATAATAATCGTGAGTAACATCGTAACCTGCTGACACATCTATGAAATCGCCAGCTAAACTTGTGCCAGGTGGGTTCTCTGTTGTCAATGCACCAGCCTCTATTAATGATAAAGCACTTTGGCCAACGACATTATTAGCAGCCACCTTAAAGTAATACAATGTCCCACTATTGAGACCTGTAATTGTTGCATAGGGATGGGTTATTGGACCAAAACTTGAATCGGAAGCTGTAACTCCAGGATTTGTGCTATAATACACTGTGTACGATGTTGCTCCCGTTACCTGCCACCATTGAACGAATGCAGTGGTTCCTCCTCCAAGCGCAGAGACAAAGACTGGTGCATCAGGTGGGCCAACGATATCGAAACTTTGGTTTCCAACACTACTTACGTTTCCGGCTAAGTCTCGGGCCAGGTAACGCACTTGGTTACTTCCATTGGAAAGAGCCACTGGTGTTGTATATACTGATCCATTTGTCACGGCACCACTTCCATCAAACGTTGGTTCTGTGCCATTTAAGGTGTAAATGATTTTATCACAGCCGGTTCCATTTGTATCGGAACAACTGAGTTGGAGTTGGGTTCCGGTGGCAAAAGGACCAACACCTGAAGGAGAGGCCATTGTCACCACAGGTGCTGTTGTGTCTTTTTGAATGGTTCGAGAATTGGAGCCGAAACTTCCGACAAGATTTTCCACGCAGATTCGAACGGTATTGTCACCTTCCGACAAAGCGGTGTTGGCAATGGTGGAGATGACTTCCGTTGCTACGATGGCATTCCCTGTGGCATTGGCATTGTTCCCTCCATTGCTAACCGCTGTTCCGTTTGAACAATTGGTTCCACCAATTCGTATTTGGTACGAGCCTGCTTTTGAACTTTGCCAATGGATGGAAACATGAGAAGATCCATTGATGGCTTGGGTGTAAGAATTGACTGTAATGTTCGCAACTTCGGTATCAACCGTATAATTTTGTGATACTACATTGGACACATTCCCTGCTTGGTCCCTTGCCACAAACTTCGTGTAAGTGGTGGAGCCATCCGTCATGGCAAGGCTTGCATTGTATAGATTCCCACTGGTGATCATGCCAGTCGTTCCTTGGATGGAAGGATTGTTCGGCGAAGAACCAACTTGCACGGCATAGGCGATCTTGTCACATCCTGATCCACCTGTATCGGAACAAGAGGCTGACACAGAGGTTGCCAAACTAAAATTCCCAGCTCCTGGTGAAGTTGTCACAGTCGGTGCGGTATCGTCCCGTAATAGTGTTGTGGAGGCAAAACCTATGAGTCCATTTGAACCTGTAACACAAATCCGATAGGTTTTTGTTCCTTCTCCTGTAAAATTGCTATGGGAACGTTGGAAGGTTTGGTCCGCATTGGCAGAGGCATTTCCTGAAGTAACAAGTGTTCCTTGGGAACAATCACTGCCTTCTCGGATCACATAGGAGCCTGAACGATTTGTCCTCCAAGTGATTGTCGAACTCGAAATGGCCCCCACTTGGGAACTGATGGCTGCTGCAGTTTGGCTCACAACAGTGATCGCTGGGATTTGGCTATCAATCGTATATGTGATGTTCAGTGGTGAAGAGAGATTACCCGCCAAATCACGGCAGAGCGCTTGTAACGTATGATTTCCTTCTGTAGATAAGGAGATTGATTGGGATGATCGATTGAATACCGTTCCCGTTTTTGGAGAAAAACTAGGCGAACTCGCATCCAAAGTGTAAACAATGGAACCAGGAGCTCTGTTATCCGAACAAGTAAGTGTTGTTGTTTGAGCTGTTGAATAGGAACCGGCTAACAAAGAACTAGTGAGAGTCGGAGGTGTGGTATCGCTAAGGATTGTCACAATGGCTGTGTCATTGGCGACGCCGTCCCCATCTGTATCAAATCCTAGTAGGTTCCCATTTGAATCAATGATGATGGCAACTGGGTTTCCTGTTCCACCAGGAGCAGTTGTTAAAAAACCAGGTGGATTGGGACTGATGTAGTAGTCGGCAATCCCATCTCCGTTGGTGTCAACCGCATCGGGAATTCCATCCCCGTTTGTATCGAGGAGGATGAGATTGGGGGTGCTCCCTCCTGTTAGGTTGATTCCATCGGAAACACCATCACCATCCGAATCAACCAAAGTCGCATCTGTTTTCCCATCCCCGGAAAGATCGAGGGTGGTGCCAGGGGATAGATCCTGAGAGGAACTCGGGCTCCCACCAATGAGTCCCAGTAAAAAAACAAAGGGATTGAACCCCTGTTGCGAAGAGCCATCGGGGAGGATTCCTAGACATTGGAATGTAAAAAGAGAGAGGAAGGATAAAAGGTAAAGTTTCTTTCGCATAACAGAGGCCGTTTTCAATTTCAAATTTCCAAAACTATATTCGGAAATTCTAATCCAGCAAATGGCTCCGTACTCTCAATGGAATTTTACAGTGAAGGAAAAAAAATCAAATTTTTCCGTTAAAAACGTTCTGAAAACGCGTTTGCACCGTTTTTAGCGGTTTTGTGAAACTCAGGAAATGGATGATTCTTTGAGTTGGATTCCGATCCTCCGTAACTCCGTTTCCAATTTGGGAAGCGAACTGGGACCAAATCCATGCAAACGGAGTAGGTCTTTTTTCGTGTAACGTGAGAGGTCTTCCAGTTTGGAGATCCCTAGTTCATGGAGCAGTGCCCTTTGCGCGGGGGCACCGAGAAAACTTAAGAAATTGGGATCCTTTTTTGTCATTGGAACTTCACCATACCATTCAACTTGTTTCCGATCTCATATCAGAAATCATCTTTATGACCGTCTCATTTACGTTACACGGTAGCGTTCTTCAAACCAAGGGAATGGCAAAATGAAACTCATAATGGAAATATGGCCGTTAATAACTGCCACCACTTCCTCCTCCTCCAGACGAGCCACCTCCAAAACTGCCACCACCTCCGCCTCCACCACCAGAGCCAGAACTACTTTTTTGTTTTTTAGGAATGGTTTCGTATTCCGTGACATGGTGTTTGCAATGGGCACAATTCCGTCTGACTTCTACCTTCCCCGAACTGCTGTAAGTTGCTTCTGATAAAACACGACTAGATTTGCAAACAAAGGTTTCAAATTTGCACTCTGGACATACTTTGATTTTGGGAAAGGAAGTTCCTTTATAGATGTATTCTGGGCTAATGTTTCGAAATTTAAAGATGGAATGATTTTTGCAACTTTGGCATACCCATACATCGTAATCCACTGAGTTCACAATTTCTTCTGAAATTTGGCCTGCCGATAAATGTTTGTTATCTGCCTCTTCTGAAAGTTTGGTCATTGTGTTCCCACAATGTTTGCAAGTCCTTGGGATGTTGCGAATCGCCTGTAACCTTGTCTTTAGTTTTTGCATACGATGGTCACCAAAAAATAGGAAGTAAACCACGATGCTTCCAATGATTAGAAAAATCGAAACAGGGAATAGAGCCTCTCCTAGATATAAAGACAATACTGTGATGGTAATAACAAGGGGACTGATCGCGAGTCCGTAATAGAGAAAAAAATCTGTTTTGTGGACAATATGGTATTTGGCAGTGGGAGATGGAGTGAGCCAAACAATGATTCGCTGGAGAATGTTTAAAAAAAGAAAAATGCCTAGGTATCCTAGGATGAACGTAGTTTTAAATTGAAACGATTCCTCTCGTTCCAATCGTTCTCCTTCTGCAATCTTTTCATTTAAGAGCCTCGATTCTTCGTCATTTAAGAAAAAATTAGGAGTGGTATTGTACAATTCGATTGTTTGGTCGAGGATTTGTTTCTCTTCCTGGCTGAGATCTACATAGGCTTTGCCCTGGTAATCGTAAACATTGGTTCGTTTCACGGCTACATTTTCGTCACTGTAAGCTGGTTCGGAGCTAACATCTGTTAGGTCAAAATTGGCGTTTGTATTTGTCAGCAAATCGTCTACAAGGATTTCGGGATGATTGATTTTGTTGATGAGTGCCGCGACGGTATCAGCATGGCCTTTTTGGAAATTATCCGCTTTGAAAGCGGGGATCGTGTAAGTATCGATGATCCGTTTGACTGTGGCATCTGGCAAATCACCTTCCAGGCCATACCCAATTTCGATTTCCACTCGCCTTTGGTCGATGATGTGTAAAATAAGGATTCCATTGTCTTTTTCCTTTTTCCCGATCTTCCAGTAGTTAAACAAAGCGACTGCAAAATCTTTTGGCACATAACTTCCAATTGTTGGTAATGTGACCACTGCAATTTCCAATCCGGAAGCGGATTCTTCCGCATTGATCATTTGGTCAATCACCGAGGAGTCAGTCAAAACACCCGCGCTATCTTCTACCCAACTATTGCGGAGTGTTTTGGGATTGGGAACATTTGCAACGAGGGCATCAAGAGAATCTTCATTGGTATCGGAACATTGTAAATTGAGGATTCCGATGAAAACCAATGTAAGACCAATGAGGAAAACTCGGGTAAGCCATTTTTGGCTTTTGTTTGCGTTTGGCCTTATCGCTCGGGAGAAAAGATGGGATTGAAAGGGATTCAATAGATACACGATCTAAAGAACATAAGCAGAATCTGTAGGTTTGTCAAGTATGAGTTATAAACTACCGCATTGGGATACACAGCTGAAAGTGATGGTTCTTGGGGTGAGAGGGATACCAGATCCTGCTGAACGCAAACTCGAATTCAAAGTGATTTGGTAAGTTGCTCCATTAGTCAAATTGGAAGTTTCAAGGTAGAAAGAACTGGTGCTATTTGTCAGAGGGCCAAATGTAATACTAGGAACAACTGTTAGGTTTTCAGAGAGCCACTGCGCTTCTTGGTTTGGTTCTGGTCCAATCACATCGTCAGTAAAGTAAAACTCAAAGCCTTCTGGTGAGGTGACCCGAACTTCATTATGATATGGATTAGATGTTACCATTTCAAAAAAACTAGGTTGGTTTCTTGGCTCGTATGAAAAGAAACTTGAGACTTCTACAGGGAACGAATTGCCATCGATCTCAAAGACTTGAATGTCATTGGGAGAATTGACTCGAAGAGTAAATGTAAAATAAGGAGAACCTTCTTGTGTAACGGAAAATGTGGTATTTCCAGAAGAGAGTCGAATGAAAAACCTACCTCCCTCATCAGTCGTGGCCGATGCATCCAACCCATCCATTTCATTTGTGCGACTGGTCACTGTTAGAAGTGCATCGGTAACCGTTGATCCATTTTCATTGCGAATTTGCCCTGTGAGGGAGATTGCAAAAGGTGCGCTTGAATTTGATAGAAGCGAAAGGCCTGGTAGAATTGAGTTATCCTCGGTTTCAGCTGGATTTAAGAGGGAATTGACAACTGGATTGAAGTAACAATGGGAAAGTGTGAGGGAGAAGAATAGGATGATGGCGTTTAATAAAATTCGCTTCATGGATGACTTTATTCTAATTGTTTGTAAGCAATTTGAGTAAAACTGAATATTTAAAATATAGAATATATTAAAGTATGATGTCAAGTAAAAATGGGAAGGATATGGAGGATTACTTTGGTAAAAACTAGAACGATCGTAGTTTATATTTTAAAAAATGCATGGAGTCGAGGGTTCATAACAAAATCGAATTTTGCGAGGTGTTAAAGCAATGCCAGACTTCGATTTTATATGATTTGTAACCTCAATCGAATATTCAGTGTTCATTGAAAATCCTTCTGCACCAACAAAGGTAATCCGATTCTCTGCAATCCCTATTCCTTGGTATCCAGTTGAAATAGAAGGTGTGATGATAATCGAATTCTCAATCCAAGTTGTGTCATTTGATTCTACAAAGGCCGGTTCCGCATTAAATTTTAAAACAAATGCACCTATAGTCGAGTATTGATTTGTTCTATCGATGATGACTTCATTCATTTCTCCATCCAGATAATATGCTCCTACAAGTTCAAAAAAGTTTGAAGAGGAATTCGAATTAACGATTCCAAGTCCTGTGATCTCAAGGGTGGGTGCAGCTCCGTAAGTGGATGTGGAAATCGCGGTTGGACTATCTACGATTAAAGAGAATTCAAAAAGATAAGACCCGTTTTTATAAACCGTAAAGGGAATGGATCCTGTTTTGGTAGGGGATATAAAATCTTCCACCTTCGTCAGTAACATAACCAGTGGTAGATTTTGTTTGAGGGGCAAAAGATTTACCAGGTTGTAATACTAATCCCACTTCGGCCACACCATTGGCATAACGGATTTGCCCTGTGATGAATAGTGTTGGGCCAGGTAGACCTAGGAGTGCTAGAGCGGAATTGTTTTCCTCTGTCTCAGGGGGATTTAACAGGGAATTGACGAGTGGATTATAATAACAATTGGTTAAAGTGAAAAAGGAGAAAAGGATGAGGTTCGTAAGTGTAATTCGCATCATGTTAGTTCATTCCTATCGTCTGTAAAGAACTTGAGTAAATCTATATATTAAAATTGTTGAACATTTTGAAAGCTATTGTCAATGTAAATTAGATTTAAATCATAATTTTATATAAAGTTGGATCAGATCAATTCACTTATTTGATTTAAGGTGCGTTACAAGGTGAATCACATGTATAACTAATCGTTCTTGGTGACGATCCTATCCCAGAAATGGATCGAATGCCTCGGCCAATAGAATAAGTATTAGTTCCAATTTCAAAACCTGTGGAGTTACCTATTTCCAAAATATTGCCATTCACGATACTTGATCCTGCAAAAGTAATAGAAGGTTCGGTAAAGACATTGGCTTCCAAATAGGATTGCAAATCAGAAGGAATTTCCAAATCTTCAGAAAACGTAATTTGAATTGTAGATGGCCAGGTTTGAAAAGAATCTTGATTAGGTGGATCTGTCGAAATTATGTCAAAATAACTGGGAGTTGTTCCGGTTGGATAAAATTCAATATTGAGTATATCAGGTCCTGCTAATGATTTGTTCGTAATGGAAACATTTCCAGGACCATTAATATTTAATGTAAATGAAAATAATTCTACACTGGACTGTTCCACTCGAATTCTCGTTTCGCCTGTCGATAATTGAATAAAAAATCTTCCGGCTGTGTTCAAATTGAAAGAATTAGACAAACCTTCAATTGGATTCGTTCGAGTTAAAATTGTCAAATTACCATTGGAAGCAGCAAACCCATTGGCATCTACAATTTGACCTGTGATTTGGACAACTTGAGGAGATAACAAGGCAAAGGCGATTCCAGAGAGAGCAGTCGGATTTGCATCCTCAAGTTTTTCTGGATTTAAAAAGGAATTCACAAGTGGATTGTAGTAACAATTACCTGAAATCACCCACATACTTAGTAAAACAAACATGATTCGAATAATGTATAGTAAGTTCATGTTCTTTGTCCCCGAATAGGAATTATGAAATTGAGTAAATGAATTATATGAAAGGTGTAAAAAGATTCAGAAATAAAAGGATACTTCTTTCTGATTATATTGCAAGAAATTTCTTTACAAAGCCAATGCACCAACATAAAAATGGATGACGGTCATTTTAACGCTTTTGCCTGAAGTTGATTTGATGCCTGGCATTATGGTTAAATAATAATCGGTTTCCGGAATATACGATCCATTGTCCACCATGATGTCTACTGTTGAGCCTGAAATAGCAGTAGAATTAAAACTAAGACTAGGTGTAATGATGAAATTTTGAGCTCTCCATATGTCATTATCTGATGGTAATTCAATTGCTTCTGAAAATTGAAATTCAAAGCCAGATGAAACTGTTCCAAAAAAATTAAATTCATCAATTTGCAAGCCATCATAAGGCATAGAAAAAGTTAATTCTAAATAGGTAGGAGATTCTGCGTTAGATGGATACACTTCTAAATTAATGACGGAATAGGTAGAATTCTCGATCGAGACGATCGCAGCAATTGGAGGAGTGATTGAAAGTTCTATCTTAAAAACTGTCCCCATATGATCCACTTCAAGAGTCACCGTTCCTGTCGGGGCATTTAGCTGAAAACGGCCAGAGGTATCAGTTGTACTAGATGCCGAACTATCGTTAGATCCTGATACGCGAACAGTAGCTTCCGAAACTGCAGATCCATTTGACATCAATTGACCAGTGATTCTAAAAGATCGTGGAACAAGTCCCAGTAGACTCAAAAATGCCGATTGGTCTTCTGATTTTATCGGATTCAAAAGATCATAAACAACAGGATTGTAATAACAATTTTGTGCCAAAAGGAAAGGTAAAAAGAAAATACAGATTCCTCTGGCCAATTTGGAAATGGCCAAAATTCGGATTGTTGAAAATTGAGCTTTCATTTGAAGTAACCTTTTGGATTCCTATCTCTTTCTTTTCAAAGTTTCTAAATCTTTTTCTAATTGTTCTAATTCGTATTTTTCTTCTGCTTCCTTTAACTCTTGTTCGGTTTTGATTTGTTCCACCGCTTCTTCTTTGATTCGTTTGATTTCGGAATCAGATACCATACGGAAACCACTTCCCTCGCAAACATCCACGACTATTGTTTTACGTGTGATAGTAATGGCAAATCCACCGAGTAAGGTGATTGCCATATCGGTCCAAGTGGATGTTTGTTTGATGCGAACTGGGCGGTTGTCTTTGGGAAGTAATTCATCCCAATTTGGTTCATAAAAACGAAGGGCACCAAACAACCAAAAGTATTCCGGATATTCTTTAAAGGTTTGGCATTTTGCTGATTCGGGAGCCAAAGTGATCATGTTTCCGTCGGCTACAGAGGTTAACACAAAGGAATCACGAAGGCTGTGAGTTGCCACATTCCCTTCTTGGATTTTCATTCGGTTTTCGGCTTCTTGTTGGGCTAGGGATTCTCTGCGCTTTCGAATCTCTTCTTGTTTGGCTGCGATGGCTTTTTCTTTTTCTTGTTTTCTTTTTTCTTCTTCTTCTTTTCTAATTTTCTCTTCTTCTGCTTCGGCGATGTCTTTGTAAATGATTTTCAAGACAGATTTTTTAGAAATGACCATATGTTTGCCGTTTTGGGTATCTACCTCGACAGAGTCCACGTTTTGGTTAGTGACTATCCCTTTGATCGACTTTCCTTGTTTTAACAAAATTGTTTGTACGGCTTGAAGAGGCAAAATGAGTAAGAATACAAGGATAAGGAATGTTAGTTTGTGGTTTCGCATAGAATCATTACCAAAAAATCTAGGATTTGTCCTATATTTATTAGAATGTTTCTCAAGTGCAATTAAGAAATATAATGAAAATATGAAATAACATGACAAAATTGCACCATATTTCTGCCACAGAACGATTGTTCTATTGGTTTTGTTTGAGTTGTAGAACTGATCTACATCGAATTGATGCGCAAATACAAGTTAGGGAAGTGTAAAGCAAAGGAGAAAGGAAACAATGGAAGAGGGACAAAAACTACACAAAGCACTTCACTCCGTCCACCTTTGGGGAATGGCTGTGGGGCTTGTGATCTCTGGTGATTATTTTGGTTGGAACTTCGGATGGGCAAAGGCAAGTTTTTGGGAGTTTGGGATTGCAATCCTGTGGATTGCGATTTTTTATCTGATGTTTGCTTTGTGTTTTACGGAACTTGCAGCTAGTATCCCACAAGCTGGTGGACCTTCTGCCTATGCGAAACGAGCATTAGGTGATTCCTTTGGGTTTTTTACAGGGTATCTTGTTTTGGTTGAGTTTTTGTTAGCACCACCTGCCATTGCATCTGCACTTGGTGGATACATCCATTTTTTGTTTCCCATGATACCTTCATTTGGTGCTGGAATTGGTATGTTTTTACTCTTACTCTTTATCAATTTAACTGGTATCAAACAAACTGCAAGATTTGAATTATTAGTTACGATCATTGCTGTTTTTGGACTTTTATTGTATTTGTCTTTACTCCTTCCCTTTTTGCCAAACAACCAAATCCCGAAACTTCCCGATTTGGAATCACTCTCACTTCCCTCGATTCTCCTTTCCATTCCCTTTGCCATTTGGTTTTTTTTGGCAGTAGAAGGCGTGGCTCTTGCGGCTGAAGAAGTAAAACATCCAGAAAAAGACATTCCGAAAGGATACATAGCAGGAATTTTTACCTTACTTGTGCTTGCGGGAATGATATTTGTCTTCACGGCTTCCGTGACAAGTACAGAAGAAGTATCCGGATTGGAATATCCGTTGTCATTCGTATTGCATAAGTTATATGGTGAAGGTTCCATTTGGCCCATTTTATTTACCTTTATAGGACTTTTTGGTTTGGTAGCCTCCCTTTTTGGCATCATCTTAGGCAATTCACGTTTGTTATATGCAATGAGTAAAAGTGGATACTTACCTCTGTATTTATCAAAATTAAGTCATAAAAGTTTTGTACCTCAAAATGCAGTCCTCACGGGTGGGACTCTTGGAATTTTTTGTATGGTATTTTTGGATACTGCCGAACTCATCTCCATATCAGCGTTAGGTGCGTGTGGGATGTATGTTTTCAGTTTAGTTTCTTATTTGGCCCTACATAAAAAAGAACCAAATCTCAACCGGCCATACAAAGCACCTTTTTATCCCTATTTGCCAATCCTTGCAATAGTAATTGGATTGGTTGCATTTGGTTCCGTTGCCTACGCTGAACCAAAACTTACATTGGGAGTGTTGGTAGTGGGTGTGATATTAGGGATAGGTTACCGGTGGCAAGTGAATCGAAAATGATTCTAACTGTATCCAGATTCTAATTTTTGTTTTTCTAAGGATTCCTTACAACGTTCGCAAAACAATCGAGAAACAGAATCATCGGGATTTTGATCGATTAAGGAAGAAAAAGCTTCCAAGGCTTCCTCAAAATCCTCTCTTCTGTAAGCATCCAATGCCAGTGTATAATCATCTTTTGATGCGATCAAACGAGAAGCTTTTTCTGGTTCATATCCATCTAACACTTCTACTACGAAAACAGATTCGGTTTTACCTTTGATGTTGACTCGGTCAAGCAAACGGTAATGGAATCCCAAAGTTTCAGAAGCTTCAATGAAGGTTTCTGCGCTAATGACGATGCGAGCAGAAAATAACTTGGTGATTCCTTCAATGCGAGATGCTAAATTCACTGCATCAGAAATTACTGTTCCTTCCATCCGTTTGTGTTCACCCAAAATACCAAGAGTTAAATTTCCAGTGTGGATTCCGATTCCAACTTCAATCGGGATATAACCACATTTTGCTCGATGGCTATTGTAAATTCGAATGGCTTCTTGCATTTCAACAGCAGCTTTCACAGCATCATTGATATTATATGGGAAAAGAGCCATCACAGCATCACCGATAAACTTATCAATAAATCCATGATTGTGCCTGATGATTGGACCAACCCTTTGTAAGTAACTGTTGAGAAAGTCAAAGTTTTCCTTGGGTGTAAGGGTCTCGGAAAATTCAGTGAAAGATCGAATGTCGGCAAAGAGTACGGTCATTCGTTTTTGGACTTGGTCTCCCAAGTCCACTTGACGGATGTCATCTTTTCCCAAGTGGTATAAAAATTCAGTTGGAACAAATCGACTGAAGGAAGAGCTAAATTGTTTTTGTTCTTCCGCAAATTCCAAGGTTTTGATGATGTTTTGGCGGACAATCCTTCCAAAAGTAAATACTTGTAAAAATACAAAAATGACAACGGTTGATGGTGCAATATAAGTTGTGTGGATGATTGCTTCTGCATGTAATATATCATTGGTGGCACCAACTAAAATAAGAGAGATCCCAAATAACAGTGGTTTTGCTTCCATTCTTTTGTTTTTGAATGACCGAAACAAATAAAACAAAACAAATAAACCATTTAATACAAATGCTATTGGATATATGGATGCAGTTTCTGTGAAATACACAGGAGGGAGAAAAAGTCCAAATGTTAGGAGAACAGAAAGGCCATAAAAAACATTGCCAACTTTTTTAGAAAAATCTCCAGGAAAGATTGTATAAAAATAATGGTAAAGGAGTGGGGCTGACCAGTACCAAGACAAGTATTCCACTCGAAGTAATAGCCAATAAGGCATATCCACAAACTCTAGGATGATACGTTCTCCTGTTGAAATGGTTCTTAATAAAACAGCCAGTGAAAACAAAAAGATGCCAAGGGTTTGTTTTCCATCTCGATTATAAAAATACATGACCAAAAAGAAAATGCCGACAAAAGCAAAAATGGAAGAAAGGATGGTTTCGTTGATTTTATGTTTGGTGAGACGAGATTCTGCTTTGGTATAAGGTGATAATACAATATCATTCCAGATACCACCTTTTCTATGAACATAATTGGCAACATACAAATCGATAGTGATATTTGATTTTTGCGGTAAAACAACAATGGTGGACCTCACCATTGGTACAAACTGCACTGTATTACTTGCAGGGGATCCTGATCCTCCATAATACTTTCCATCGATATAAATTTCGTACGATGTGTCCTGTTCATGGACAGTGAGAGCCAAAGTCTCTTGTAAATCATCCGGTAGTTGGACCTTCATGCGAAAACTTGCATGTCCAAAACCTGGTAGTTTGCCATAATCCATCGGGTATCCATTCCAATGGTTTGGTAATTGGATACTGACATCACTTTCCCGTTCTATGATGTTTGTGGGCGAGGTATTCCAATAAAATTTCCATTCGCCAAACAGAGCAACATATGGTTCTTCTCGGAAGGAATGTTGTTTTAAGTTGATAAACCCATTTTTCCCTTCTTTATTGACATTCCTTTCTTCCGATAAACAGCTGATGAGGAAAAATAAGGAAAGGAAAACGAGTTTTTTCATTTAAGCTTGTCGTTTAGGAAAAACTGTATAGTCCTGGAGTTTTGTAAACTTCACTTCATCACGTTTGTAACCGAGTAGTCCCTCTAACGTTTGGTAACGGTTCATCCCCATACTGATTTCAATGTCTTGTCCTGTGAATTGTCCCGGGTGTTCGTAGCCACACGAATGGGCCAAACTCAAAAGTTCCTTACGAAACCCTTGGATGTATTTGGCGGCACGTTTCCCTTTGAGTTCAGGATCCACACCTCTTTGTAACCACCAGTTTTGTGTGGCGACACCAGCGGGACAATGGTCGGTATGGCATTTTTGTGCTTGGATGCAACCTATGGACAACATGGCTTCTCTTGCAATATTGATGAGATCACAACCCATAGCAATGGCAACAACTGCCCTGTCTGGGAATCCCAATTTACCTGATCCAATCCAAACAATTTGGTCTGAAATCCCTTCTTTTTGGAAAAGTGTGTATACCCTTTGGAATCCAATTTTGAAAGGTAAGGAGACATGGTCAGCATAAGTGAGTGGTGCCGCTCCCGTTCCCCCTTCACCACCATCAATGGTGATGAAATCTGGTCCTTTGGAAGTGCGTTTCATCTCGTCTGCTAGTTCTTGCCAAAATTCTATTTCACCCACAGCACTTTTAATACCCACAGGCAATCCTGTTCCACCTGCAACCCTTTCTATGAATTCTACCAGTTCTTTGACATTGGTAAATTCAGAATGTGAGTTAGGTGATATACAATCCTTTCCTTCTTCCACATGGCGGATGGCTGCAATTTCTGCGTTTACTTTTTTGGCAGGGAGGATTCCACCTTTGCCTGGTTTGGCGCCCTGAGACAATTTGATTTCAATCATCTTTACGCAGGCATTTTTCCCCACTTTCTCTTTAAGAACATCTAAATTGAATTTTCCTGAATGGTCACGAGCTCCAAAGTAACCTGTTCCAATTTGCCAAACAATGTCCGCACCTTCCATGTGGTAATGGCTAAGTCCCCCCTCACCCGTGTTATGGTAAGCACCGGAATCTCTTGCTCCTCGGTTTAATGCAAGGACTGCATTTTTGCCTAAGGATCCAAATGACATTGCGGATATGTTGACGATGGAATATGGACGATAGGGAAATTTTCGTTTTGGACCAATGATTTTGAGACAAGGGATACAACTTGGATCACCATTATGCACATATGCTTTGGATTCTGGAAACGGAAAGGCTTTGTGTTTGATGATGGGGTAACCAGGTTCGTATTGGATTTCAGTGGTTCCAAATCCAAAATTGTTGTTTTGGCCTTTGGCAGTCGCATAAATCCAACTTCTTTCTGTGCGATCGAAAGGACGTTCCTCTTTGTCATTGGCAACCCAGTATTGTCTGAGTTCCGGGCCAATCATTTCTAAAAAATACCGAAGCCTTCCGACGATGGGAAAATTTCTTTGAATGGTGTGCTTTTTTTGTGTGATGTCACGCACGAAGACAGCGACAAAAAAAAGAAAGAGTCCAATCCAAGTGGCGGACAAGGGATTTGTTTCGATCCAATTCAGCATTTCATTCATCATTTGTGCGTCCATTTCTACCTTCGAAGTGAGATGTTGACAAGCTAAGAATGTAAATGGGCCAAAGAATCCAAAAGTTTTTCTTTGGTAAATGGTTTGAAAATATAACCAGCGACATAAGAAATTTTGGCAGCACGTTCTGTATCTGCATCATCAACAGAAGAACTGACCAAATAAATTTGAACCTGTTTCGGAAACTGAGGCAATAATGGTTCTATGGCTTCCAAAAATTGCCAACCATCCATAAAGGGCATATTGATATCCAAATAAACAATGTCTGGTAAAGATTCTTTGGTATGTGATCCTTTTTGCAAAAATTCTAATGCATGTTCCGCATCTGAAAAAATCAGTACTTCTCCTGTGATTCCTGCATTGGAAATGATTTTCTTCGTGGTGAATTGGTAAATTTTATCATCATCAATGATACAAATTTTGGGGTTCATGTTTTGTTCCCCCCATTCGGAAAATGGAGCAGGAAGGTAGCACCTTCATCAGGTTTCGAAGTGACATCGACCCGACCACCCATGGATTCCATCATGTATTTCATTAAAAACAAACCAAGGCCCTTCCCACTCATATGACGATGAAAAGTCTTTTTCATCTGAAAAATTTGGTCTCCATACCGAGATAAATCGATCCCCGTTCCATTATCGGAAAAGGAAAGGGAGGTTTCTGTCCCAACACGAAACGACTCAATGTTGATCCGAAGTTCTCGCTTTTGGTCTGCAAATTGGATGGAATTGCTGAAAAGTTGGATGAGGAGGGTTTCTAAGTAATCCTTCGAGGCAAAAATTCGATCCTGATCGGTAAGATTGGATTCTATTTGCACTTTCCTTTGGGCAAGTTCTCCTTCCATCAGTTTACAAACCTTGGAAACCAAATCTTTGATAGGAATCCATTCGGGATGGTAATTTTCTAAATTTTGTATTTTTAATGTGGTGATGAGCTCCGATAGAACCGTTTCTAAACTTTCGGTGACTGCTTCTAAATGGTTTTGTAATTCCTGTCTTTCCTCCTGAGAGTCCGTGACTTTTAATAGGTCTACCAAACTTCGTAAATTGCTCACGGGAGCGCGAAGGTGGTGGGAAATGATTTGGTTGTAGGATTGGAGTTGTTTGTTTTGGATGAGAAGTGAGTTTTTAGTTGCCTTTAAATGTTCATTGTTTTCTAAAAGAAGGGTTTCTGTTTTTTTCCTTTCGTCGATATCAATGATTTGTGCCAAATAGTAAATTGGTTGTCCATCATCATTTCGTAATACTGTAACAGTGATATAAGCCCAAACCAAATGGCCTTGTTTGTGCAAATATTGTTTTTCGATTGAATAGTGATCAATCATTCCTTTTTGCACAGAATCACGGTAACGCAAATTTTCTTCGAGTTCTCCAAGAGAACTAATTTCAGAAAAATGTTTTCCCAAGAGTTCAAAGGTTTCGTACCCTAAAAATTTAGCAAAGGATTCATTTACATCATCGATGTAACCTTGTTTGCTGGAGAGAACAAGTCCAATCGGTGAGTCTTTAAAAAGTGTTTTAAACTTTCGTTCCGAAAGGGCTAAGTTGGCATCGGACTCAATTTTTTCAGAGATATCTCTAGATGAGGTATGTAAGTACTGTTTGCCAGAGTTTGGATGTGTGATGAGGCGATTGTCACTTTGTAACCAAATATAGGTTCCGTTTTTGTGTAAAAAACGAAAGGTGGGATTGATATTTTTTGCACCTTGAAGTAAGGGTTGGTGGGCCCTTTCAAAAATCAATCGTCTATCATCAGGATGGAAAAAATCATATGGATTTTTACCAAGCAGTTCGATTGGATCATAACCAATGATTGATTTTGCATTGGGGCTGACATAAAGGTAAGTTCCATCGGTTTCGTGTAAACAAACCAATTCTCGACTAATCGTCGTTAATAGTTCTAAAATTTCTGAATCGGCAAGTCCCACAGATAAATTCTTAATGTAAATAAATTGAATGTCTATCCTAAATATCAGATTTTTTTCTTTTTCAGGACTTGTACCAAGGGAAATTTTTTTAACCAATCCTAAAGTTTTGAACCTATGAATCTGTGGCCATAAAACTGTAATAAGGAACTTCAAATGAAAAATCTATCGTACATCATTCTGGATGGAAATCTAACTGCTGACCCAGAAGAAAAATCAATTTCAGGTGGAAAGTCACTGGCACATTTCACAGTGGCTGTGAACCATTCCCAATACTCACAAGATGCTAAGGACAAAGACGATGTTTCTTTTTTCGAAGTGGATGCCTGGGAAAAACTAGGGGAAAACTGTGTTGAATACCTTAAAAAGGGAAGTAAAGTAACAGTGATGGGCAATCTAAAACAAAATCGTTGGAAAACTCCTGACGGGGAAAGCCGTTCCAAAGTTACGGTGACCGCAACTACAGTTCGGTTTGATGGGATGAGAGGGAAAAAGGAAGAAAAGGCCGCCTAACTTGGAATTGGTTTGGGTGAGGGTAATTCCCTTCACCCAAAGGACATACAATTAAGGAGTTTGGATCACTCTTTTTTTATGTTTGGTATGAGTAGGTGAGTCAAAAATCGAATGACCTTCAGCTTTATCAGAAATGCCTTTCTCTTTTGATTCATCCGTTTGTTTTTCATCTTTTGCTTCGTCTAACGATGATTGACGGCCGAGTTTTCCAACGGATAAAATTCGGAAGTATCTTGGAGAAGATACCAAATTCCATTCTCTAAAAAAGAATTTTGTATACGCATGCCTTGGTCCAAAACTTCCATTGGTCGAATCAATTTTTGATTTGATATTGGTTTTGAATTCTGATTGTTCTTCAAGGGTCAGATTTGGAAATTGTGCAATCTCTCCATTCACATAACGATTTCTTAAGATATCCAATTCTCTACGATTTCGAGTCGTTACATCTTCGAAAAACTTTTGTTTGGCGCCAAAACAATTCCCACCATACGATTCGCAATTTGGCTCAAGGTGCGGATTTACATACGTTAGTTCTAAATAAATGCTGATGTATTCGCCAGGATTTGGTACTTTCCCATCGAAAATTTCCAAAACTTGAGGCACTGTGTCACGATCGGTGTATTGCCTTTCGATGGCTTCTCTTGTGACTCTTGTTTCTGGTGTTGTGCTATTCACCTTTACTGGTTTTTTAGATTCACCGACTATCACTTTGTTTCGCATGACTTCTGTTTTTGTTTCCAAAATTTCATAAGCTTGGAAGTTTACCGGTTGTTTTGCAATGATTTCCCCTTTTTGGTTTAGAGCAACTATGTGGTGTTCGATGATCGTACCTGCTATGATCTCTTCGATGATACTAATGCCTGCATCTTCAAAAAACAAATCCAATTGGATGAATGGGATTTTGTTTTCAGAGAATTCAATATTCACTCCAGGTTCTTGTGTAAGAGGTTTTTTTGAATCCTGTGATGGATTTGCCTCTTGTTTGGTGATCATTTTGATGCGATTCAAATTGATTTGTTCCGATTGTGAGGGGAAGTTCGGAACCATCACTTCTTTTGGTGTTTGGCACCTCCAAACAAAAAATACAAGGAAAAGGCCAAAAAGAGTTCGCTTCATATGGATAGTATCGGCCAAAGATTGCCCCTAAAATTAGGGGCAATTGTGGGATTAAATGTGTTTTGCACTCATAGGAGGGAGGATGGGTCCACTCACTTGTTGGATTTCTACATACTTTCCGTTGATGAGGCGGTATGCTTTTTCTGGTTTTTCCTTTAAGAAATAAACAGATTCAATTCCATTCGGAGTCGGTGCATCCATACGTAATACCTTTCCCCACTCAGAATAGGTGAGAGTGATGGTTTGGCCGTTTTCAGAATATTCTTTCACAAGTTTTCCATCGAAGTCATATTCAGACATCGCAATTGGATTTCTGTCAGTCCAGAATTCGATTAAGTTAAAGATGAAAATATCTAAAAAGCTACCAAAGCCATAAGCAATGTACAATGGGAAAATCATAAGCAATGATCGAAAGAAACCAGCAAGTTTTCCTGATCCAATTTGGATGCTTGCATTAAAGGAATACACTGCTTTAATTGCACCGAATTTTCCAAAACAATTGGAAAGAAGACCAAAGGACAATAAACCGACGAGAGCCGTTTTGAGAAATTTTTTCATTTCCTACCTCTTTTATTTTTAGCTGAAAACTAGTGACCAATCTTATGCGAGTCGAAAAGGTTCTGCAAGTCGAAATGATTGACATAGACAATTTTTCGATGATTCTGGTCTTTACGTAGAAGGCGAAACCATTGATCTTTTCTGATTTTGAATATTTTGTCTTCTTTCTCTTTGTTTTTTTTACTGTTTGGTATCTTTTCCCAGCCATCTTCACAAACCAAACGAAAGAAACTCGGATCTTACATACCTTCCTCTTAGTCAGTAGCTATTTTTTCTACATGTCTTGGGACTACCGTTTTGGTGCTTTGATTTTACTTTCCACTGCTATCGACTATTACGTAGGCATCAAACTTTCAAACGAAACAAGAGAACGAGTGAGGTACTATCTTTTACTCTTTAGTTTGATCACAAACTTAGTGTTTATCCTTGGATTCTTTAAGTATTATAATTTTGTTGCGAATCAGATCAATTCAGTCACTGGTTTTGCGTTTGGGAATGAATTCTTACCTATCTTAAAGATCATTCTCCCTGCGGGAATATCATTTTTTACCTTTCAATCTTTATCCTATACAATCGATGTATACAGAAAGGAAATCCCGGCGGAAAAGGATTTCATTCGTTTTGCATTATTCGTGAGTTTTTTTCCTCAACTTGTGGCAGGACCCATTGTCACGGCACGGACGTTTATGCCCCAACTCTATACACCCAAAAAATTGGAAGACATTGAGTTTCGTGTGGCAATACGTTTTTTTATGTTAGGCTATTTTAAAAAAGCTGTATTGTCAGATATGGTTGCGCCTACCATTGATACCATTTATGCCAATCCTGCTGGACATCACGCCTATGCGTTGTTAATTGCCGCTGCACTCGGCGGAATCCAAGTCTATCTCGATTTTAGTGGTTATTCCGATATGGCAATTGGTAGTGCCATGTTACTTGGATACAAATTGCCTACCAATTTTAACTTACCTTTTATCGCCACCTCGGTATCGGGATTCTGGCGTCGTTGGCACATGACACTCAATTCTTGGTTACGTGATTATATTTATATCCCGATGGGTGGTAGCCGTGTAACATCTGTTCGACGTAAGTTCAATTTATGGTTTACGATGTTCGTGAGTGGGGTATGGCACGGGGCGCAGTGGACTTTTGTTTTTTGGGGTTCACTCAATGGATTTTTTTATGTATTAGAAGAGATTTGGAAAGAGTGGTTTCCGGACAAAAAAGAAACAATTCCCACCACAAACTTTCGTTTCCTTCGGGTTCCTATTTGGTTATTTCAAAATATTCTCAATAACTCGATTTTCTTTTTGGGTGCGGTTTTTTTTCGGTCCCTCAGTTGGGAAAATGCTTGGATCCACTTAAAGGGAATTTTCCTTTTCCAAACCGGAAATTTAAGGCCCTATATGTGGAAGGATTTTCTTTGGATCATCGGATTTCTCACCCTCGGACATTTTGTAGGGTATTTTCTCTTCGAAAAAGGTAAGGGGAAACAAATTCCCGCCAGTTTGGAATTTGCCATGTACCCGATCCTTTTCCTTGTCTTAAATTTAGCTACACCAGAAAACTCTGTTCCTTTCATCTACTTTCAATTCTGATTTGCTTTTTTCGTTTCCAATTCTAGGATTCTATGTAGTTTGTTGCTATGGAAAGTGAGCGAAGGCTTCCTAGAATTTCCCCAGGTGATTTTTCCGAGTTCGAAGTCCATTTGGACCTCGAAGGAATTACTCTATTTGGAAAATTAGGAAATATTTCAGAGGAAGGCCTTTGTTTTTTAGGTGAGGATGACTTACTTAGTGATGAAATCGAGTCCCAAGTTTTGGGAAGTATCGTTTGGTCCAAGGGCACAAAACGATTGTTCTTCGAGGGAACCATTATGTGGGCCCAAACTTCTAAAATCAAAAACGTGATTTATCATATTGCAGGAATCCAATTTTTAGAAAAAATCAATTTAACTGATTCAATGCTTGCAAGAAGTTTGGAGATCAAATGAAAATTTTATTACTTGGTGGGACAGGACTTGTCGGTAAACAAGTGTTACTCTCACTTCTTTTCTACCCTCAAATCAAAAAAGTGATCGTTTGGGCAAGGAATTTTGAAACTTCTTCCAAACCCAATTTGCCTATTGAAGTAGTAAAAGCTTCTTGGGATGATTTCCAATCAGGAAAGGTAAGTATTCCTGAAGGGATTGATGCTGTGTTTTGTTGTTTGGGAACCACCATTGGCAAAGCGGGTGGTCCAGATCAATTTCGTGAGATTGATTTTGATTATCCATTACTTGCTGCAAGACAAACCAAAGAAAAAAAGATTCCAGGATTTTATATCATCACTGCTATGGGTTCCGATCCCAATTCTATGATTTTCTACAACCGAGTAAAAGGTGAATTGGAATCCGAACTCAAAATCCTAAAGATCCCTTTTTTGGGAATTTTTAGGCCTTCCCTTTTGATTGGTGATCGGAGTGAATTTCGGATGGGGGAAAAAATTGGAGAAATGGTGGGATCCTTTATACCATTCGGACTGCTTGGTTTAAAAAAATTCAAACCGATCCCAGCCGAGTATGTGGCCAAATCTATGATTTATTCGTTGTTACATGATAAACCTACAAACGAAAACAATCCAATTGTAAAAATTTATGAAAACGATATCCTATGGGAAATCGGTAAGGACCATTCTTTTTGATTCCAGACAACAAACAAAAACCCTATTCCAAAACCAAATACATCATCTTAAGTTACATTGTTCACTTCATAGTGAGAGTTTGGTATCTATTCATTCGCAACCAAAAGTTCATCATTCCAGAAGAATCAGCAACGGTCATCGAACAAGGAAGGGATTACATCATTGCCGTTTTTCATGAAACCACTTTGTCTTTGTACCGACATGCAACGCAGTATTTAAAACGAAAGAAAAAAGCGGATATGGTGGCACTTGTATCTCAATCCAAAGATGGAGAGATCATCCACCAAACTTTTGCTCGCTCTGGCCTTCGTTCGGTTCGTGGTTCTTCCACCAGGGGAGGAACGGGTGCCTTTCGGAATATTTTAAAAGAAATGAAACAAGGGGCTGTTCCCATTTTTACTGTGGATGGACCAAAGGGGCCAAGGAGGGAAGTGAAACCGGGTGTCATTGTCACAGCCTCACTCACAGGGTTTCCCATTTTATACCTACATTCTTGTTATGACCGAGCGTATGTGTTCAAAAGTTGGGACCGGCATTTTTTCCCAAAATTTGGGGCCCGGCTTTTCATCCAGTACGGCAAACCCTTCCTCGTTCCGAAAGGCCTTACGGAAAGCCAAATCGACGAGTATGCAAAAAAATTAGAACAGGAAATGCAAGCCAATGCCGCTTCTTTGGAATCCTATGTGCGTGGACTCTTTCCTGACAATTCTATTGACGTACCACCTAAAAACGAAAGTTTAACCAAGTAAGGTAAAAAATATGTCCTCTCTTAAAAACTATATCTTCACTTCCGAGTCCGTATCCGAAGGACACCCAGACAAAGTCTGTGACCAAATTTCTGATGCCATTCTCGATGCGTATTTAGCCCAAGATCCAAAATCTCGTGTTGCTTGCGAAACTCTTGTGACAACAAACCTAGTTGTCATCGCTGGAGAAATCACAAGTAAGGGAAAAGTTGACACCCAAGAAATCGCTCGTGATGTGATTCGCAAAATTGGTTACAACGATATCAATATGTACTTTGATGCAGACTTCGCAGTGGTTTCTTCCCACGTGCATGCTCAATCTCCAGACATTGCCCAAGGGGTAAATGAAGGGGAAGGATTACATACAGAACAAGGTGCTGGTGACCAAGGTTTGATGTTTGGTTTTGCGATCGCAGAAACACCCGAATTTATGCCTGCACCACTCTATTACTCACATAAATTGTTAGAGCATTTATCGGAACTTCGCCACACAAACAAAATTGATTGGCTTCGTCCAGATGCAAAATCACAAGTCACCATCCAATACGAAGACGGAAAACCTAAACGTGTTGATACAGTGGTAATCTCCACACAACACAAACCAGGTGTGACTCACAAACAAATCGAAGAAGCTGTGATTGAAGAATGTATCAAAAAAATGATACCAAAAGAACTTCTCGTCAACACTCGTTATTTCATTAACCCAACTGGTAAGTTTGAAATCGGTGGTCCTCACGGTGACACTGGTCTCACGGGTCGTAAGATCATCGTTGATACCTACGGTGGAATGGGTCGTCACGGTGGTGGTGCTTTCTCTGGAAAGGATCCATCAAAAGTCGACAGGTCAGCTGCGTATATGGGCCGTTACATAGCGAAAAACGTTGTGGCTGCTGGACTTGCTCATAAATGTGAAGTGCAACTTGCTTATGCAATTGGTGTTGCTGAACCAGTTTCTGTTCTTGTTGATACATTTGGAACAGGTACGATTTCTGATGAAGAAATTGCAAAACGTGTACTTGCAAACTTCAAACTCACTCCGAAAGGAATTGTGGATGGTTTGGATCTTCTTGGAAAAGGAAGAAAATACCAAGAAACTGCAGCTTACGGTCACTTCGGAAGAACTGGAAGCACATTCACTTGGGAAAAAACTGATAAAGCAGAAGCTTTAAAAAAAGGATAATCATGGGAGCACCTAGCCAATCAACAGCGGACAAAAAAGCAACAAGAGATGCATACGGCGAAGCCTTAGTTGAGTTAGGTGCATCCAGACAAGATGTGGTGGTTTTAGATGCGGATCTTTCTGGTTCCACTAAAACTGCTGATTTTAAAAAGAAATTCCCAGAACGATTTTTTAATGTTGGTGTCGCAGAACAAAACTTAGTTGGTCATGCGGCAGGACTTGCATTATCTGGTTTTGTACCATTTGCCTCCAGTTTTGCCATGTTTTTATCTGGCCGAGCTTGGGAAGTGGTACGAAACAGTGTCGTTTATCCAAAGTTAAACGTAAAACTTGTAGCCTCTCATGGTGGAATCACTGTGGGGGAAGATGGTGCATCTCACCAATGTATCGAAGATTTTGCCATTATGCGTGTCATTCCAGAAATGACTGTTATTTGCCCATCCGACTTCAATGAAACAAAACAAGTGATCCATGCAATTGCGGATTACAAAGGACCTGTTTATGTGAGAGTGGGTCGACCTGCCATTCCTGTCATCGAAAGAGAAAACTACAAATTCCAAATTGGAAAAGCAGAAGTGATGTCAGAAGGAAAAGACGTTTGTATCATTGCAAACGGTGTGATGGTAAACGAAGCCATGACCGCAGTGACACTATTAAAAGAAAAAGGTATCAGTGCGACACTTCTCAATATGGCAACCATCAAACCTTTGGATAAAGAAACAATTATCGCCAAAGCAAAAGAATGTGGTGCTGTTGTCACTTGCGAAGAACACAATGTCATCGGTGGCCTTGGTTCTGCAGTCTCTGAACTTTTATCCGAAGAATTCCCCGTACCTGTGATCAAAGTTGGAATGAAGGATAGTTTTGGAAAATCAGGAACATGGAGTGGACTACTGGATTATTTTGGACTCCGTGCCAAAGATGTAGTTTCTCACGCCGAACTGGCAATTTCCAAAAAGAAAAAATAAGGGTAGGGCTTCGGTCATGACCGGTTCCGGAGCATCCCAACCATCCATATTAGAAGAAACCGAAATCAAACCCCGAAGGTATGACGGCCCTTGGAAGGTCGTTTTGTGGGACGATGACCACCATACCTACGAGTATGTCATCGAAATGCTTATGGATGTTTGCCAAATGACTTGGGAAAAAGCATTCCAACACGCTGTCGAAGTTGACACTCGTAAAAAAACCATCGTTTTTTCTGGGGAATTAGAACATGCAGAGTTTATCCACGAACGAATCTTAGGTTATGGACCTGACCCTCGGATGAGTTCTTCCAAAGGTTCCATGACAGCCACTTTGGAACGATAAAGTTTATTTATCGGGAGTTATGCGACTCTCTCTGCAAACGAAACTTCAAAAATACATTTAATCGTATGAGATATAATGAATGAATCACTTTGAAATAAACGAATTTGGTCAACCTATTGGTTTTTTGCTAAACAAAGTGCAAAAACCAAATTTCCCTGAAAAGAAAGGAATCATCGGGAAATTTTGTATGTTAGAACCAATAAGTTCCGAAATTCATACGGACGATTTATACAAAGCGAATTCTATTGATAAAAATGGAGAATGTTGGACCTATTTAAATTATGGGCCGTTTGATACAATATCTGAATATAAAAAATGGATTACCGGAATAGAAAATCTAACAGATCCAACTTTCTATGCAATCATTGATAAAAATACTTCTAAAGCCGTGGGAGTTATATCATTTCTTCGAATTGATACAGTAAATTCTTCAATTGAAGTTGGTCACTTGAATTTTTCTAATTTACTTAAGAAAACGAAAGCAGCAACAGAAGCATTGTATTTACTTTTGCATTATGCTTTTGATTTGGGTTTCAGAAGGTATGAATGGAAGTGTAATTCGCTAAATTTCCCTTCGAAAATTGCTGCTGAGCGATTTGGATTTTCCTACGAAGGAACTTTCCGACAACATCTGATCAGTAAAAATAGAAATCGCGATACATCTTGGTTTTCAATATTAGATTCAGAATGGACAAAAATTAAAACAGCATATGAAATTTATTTAAGTGACAGTAATTTCGATCAAAATGGAAATCAAAAGGTTAGCCTTTCCAGTTTAACAGAACCTCTATTGAAACAGAAAGACCCTTTTAAATCAATTCCGTAAATCGATTCGTATAAAGGCACTTTACTATTTGTTATAATATGATTATCTCTTCTTCAAAACTTAATTTGATAAAAGGATTTTTCACATTTTGCGTTCTAAGGCATAATTCCTTTCTGGGACAATTAACGATGAAACCGATTCATTGGTATCTACTTTTATATTCGTAGTTGGGTTGTAGGTATCAAGCATGGTTTCCCCATCCACGATGAATTGGTAATGGTATTCACCTGGTAGGAGTTTTTTCTCTAATGTGAAGACACCCTTTCTGTCTTTTTTCAAAAAATCGTGTTCTGGGTTCCAGTCATTGAAATTTCCAACCACTCGTACCACTTCTGCATTTGGCAAATAAATTTGGAATTTTACGGTGCGTAAGTCTCTTTCTTCGTTTTCGGAATCTTCTAATACCATCGTTTTCGTTTGGCGGTCAGTGTCTTTGGATTCCAATACAAATCTTGAATAAAAAGAACCAGATCCATCTTCCACCTTATCAAAGTTTTCTGGGTCATAGGTGAGAAGCCCATTCACTCTGAATTTATATTCGTAAACAGGATCCTCTTCGTAGTTTTCTTTGATTTGGTTAGGTTCAATCACCGTATAATAAATCCCGTATTGGTTACGTTTCATTTCGGCACACTCCCAATGGTTGAAACTACCACAGATTTCCACGGATTCGTCTCTTAGGCCATTGTAGGTAAATAAAATCCCGCGGTGCATCAGATTCCCACTGGAAACATAGGATTCTACATCAAGATAACGGATGTAACGTGGGGCGATGTTTTTCTTTAAACTTTCTAGCTGCCAGAGGTAATACACCGTGTCCTGGTCTTCGGTTTCATCTGACATTTCGAGTTCGCCTGAGGAAAAACTACCTATCCAATCCATCCCTTCGTCGGCAAAAATTCCAATACCTGTCAAAAAGAGTAAAATGAGGGCGATTCGGATGAATTTGGATTGCAACATGATTTGATCGTCTCTAAAGTCCTTTGTTTTTATTTTCGGCAGGATTGAAAAAAGAGAGTGAAAGGTTTTTTTCTCTTAGAACGATCTGACATAATAAAAAAAATATTCTGTCATTTTCAGAAGGGGCCGATAATTCATTAGGAATAGACCTTCGCATGGCTGAGCCGCAAGATAAATTGAGTCCGGAAGAAATCAAACAAATCGAGACGATGTTTTCGGCTCTCAATAAAAATCCTATGTCCTCGGAAGAACTCAATCCGATGGCAAAGGTCCTACGCGAAAAACTCGGTTATACAAATCCCTTTTCTGGAACGGATGAACCAGAAGCTTCCGATGAGGAAACAAACGATGCCCTTCCTGATGATTTCGGTGGGGATGACGCAGGCTCAACTGACAACTCAGATCCATTTGCTGGCCTGGATGAAGATGATGATTTTGGCCCACCAAAACTTTCCAGCTCCCAACCCGAAGAAGATGACGGCATCGATTTAGATGAACTATTAGGGGAAGATACCCCGAAACCAAAAGAACCTACTGCAGAGGAACCTTCCGATTTTGATGATTTTGGAATGGATACACCGACCACAGACCTAACAAACGAGGAGGATCCTTTTGCTTCGTCCGAAGAAGTAGAAGGAACCGATCCATTTGCAAATCTTGGTTCCCCAAGCGACACAGGTGCTCTGGCCAGTGATGATCCATTTGCCAATTTAGATGCCATTGATGAAGCTCCCATTGAGGAAACAAAGCCAGTTGAGATTGGTGATGATCCTTTTTCGAATTTAGGAGGAGATGACGATTCCACTCCTAAAACGACCGACGAAGATCTGTTCGCTGGTTTTGATGGTGGAGCTGATGAACCACAATCATCTTCGGATGATTTTGATTTTGGATCTGGGACAGAAAGTTCGGCTGGAGATGATCCCTTTGCTGATATGGGATCCACTCCCTCAGATTCTGATCCTGGTGCCGGATTTGGGGAAGACCCGTTTGCAAGTTTAGACACTCCTTCCTCTAGTGTTAGTGGTGATGATCCCTTTGGAGATCTTTCCACACCTTCTTCATCCAGCGAATCTTCGTTTGGCGATGATCCTTTTGCTGATATGGGATCATCTACACCAAGTTCTGGTGATTCTGGTTTTGGTGATGATCCATTTGGAAATATGGATTCACCAGCACAATCATCGAGAGAGTCAGAACCTGCTGACATCGGTGGTGGATTTGATGATCCGTTTGGCGATCTTGGTGTGGGGATGGAACCACCAAGTTTGGACGATGATCTCGCAGCACCATCTTTTGATGACTTAGCACCTTCTATTGATGATATGCCAGTTTCTTCCATGGACGACTTTGGTGGGAACGATGAAGGTCCTGGTGGGTTTGAAGAAGACCTCATGTCTCTTGGCAAAGAAGATGAACCAGATGAATCTTTGGAAGCAAATTTAACTGATGAAGAGCTCGCTGTCATCCAATCTGAATTACTTCGTTACCCTCCCAAATTACGAAGGACAATCATTGATACGATTGTTAACCAAAGGATTCCGGTTCGGAACCAAAAAGAAATCATTGAGCTCATCAAGGCCCAACAAAAACCAGAAGACATTGCTAGTTTCTTAAGTGGACTACTCGGCGAAAGAGTAGAACTCAGTGATTCTAGTGGAAAGTTTGCTGCAGATGGTGTTCCCATCATTGCCAGTAAAGATGCTTACACCAAAGAAGGGGCAGCTCGTAAACGGGAGTTAATCAGAAGGACTATATTATCTTCTGCAGCCGCTATCTTTTTGGTATTTGGAATTGTGACTTTATGGAAGTATGTGATTGTTCCATACCGAGCCAAAGCTCAATATGCTCTCGGCCTTGAAAAAATAGAAGAATTTAGTTATGAAACGGATGCGTTAGAAAAGAAAAAATTACTTGCTGATGCAGAAAATTATTTCATCAAAGGGGAAGAAATATTCCCACACAACTTAGAATTTCTCAATAAATATTGTATGGCTTATACCAAAGCCGGACTCTACGAACGTGCCTTTGAAAAATGTTTCGGAAAAGTTGAACCAGATTTTGGTTACGAAGCAGAAGACAAAGAACACAAACGTGCTTGGGAAAACCGCAAAGAAGTACCAAACATTAGTTTTGCGAAAAAAACAGAATGGAATGACGCAGGTGTGGAAACTGCAGGGCGTCGTCCACTTCCTGAATTGGCATTTTATTTAACATCCCAAGACAAAGTACCTAGAAAGGTATTAAAAGCGGGAGCTTACATTGCATCTCGTCTCAAATACAATGTACATGACATTGATACATACATTGCACTAGGTACTTTTCATTCGTTCCATAGAAAAGATTTTATCGAAGTTCCTCCTGGTAGCAATCGCAAAAAATACAAAAACGATCACCTGGCTATTGAATATTTCAAACGCGTTTTTACGGATGGGGGAGACCCTGATAATGTAGATGCAATTGCAGGCATTGCAAAAATTTTCTACAACAAACAAGAGTTTGGAACAGCTGTTAAATACTACAATGATATCATTGAAAAGTATCCAAAAAATCCAATTGGCCATGGTGGAATCTTATCTACTTATATTGAGATGTGGAAACGTGACAAAAACCCACAGTATGTCTTAAACCATCATAGACAAGTTCGTAATGCATTAAACATTGAAGATGAACTTTCACTTTTTGTTTTGGCAAAACTTGCATCTTTCTATATTGATTTGGATTCGGAAGAAGTACGAATCAAATATAATATCAACCCAGAAGACCAAGTCACAGGTATGGAGATTGATGATAACGTAGAATACCTTTTGAATATTGCTTATGGTAAAGATGGTGGATCAAAGTTTGCAGAAGGTTATTACCAAAGAGCACGTTTTTACTTTAAAAAGGAAGAAGCGGCTCGTGCATTAAAACAATTAGAACTTGCATCCACTTACGACATCAGACATTATCTAGCAGTTTTACTCATGGCAGAGTATTACATCCAAACAGAAAATTATGATGAAGCAGTAAAATTGTTACGAGAGTCTGATGATCGTTACCAAAACTACAGGGATCGATTGGGTGAAAGAGATGAGGATGAAACCTTACTCGAAGGAAGCCCAGGAAGGATTTCCTTTAACCTAGGTAAAATCCAATTTTTGGAAGCAGCAGGTATCAACAAAACAGACAATATACGAGAGTTCCCTGGCAAAAAAATCTATCCAGAACGTAGTATTGGAACCCTTTCCTATGAAGAAAAGGAAAGGCGTAATGGCCTATTTATGGCTCGTGAATCTTTCCTTGCTGCCCTTGACCGTGACATCACAAAGGATCCAAAAATTGTAAGAGAGTGTTATTATTATTTAGGATGGATTGATTACAACCACGGAGATTTTGCACAAAGTTTAGATTTTTGGGCAGAGTTACCAGAAGAAGATATTTATAACAATCCTACCTTGTTATTTGGTAAGGGGAATGCATTCTATTACACAAGACAATACAATGCAGCGCTTGGCAACTATCTCAAGTTAAAGGATGATTTTGAACTTAAAGAACAAAGTTTGGGTCGAATTGACACTGAAAACTCGGATCATAGAGAAGTATATGAAACTCTAACCGCGCTTTATAATAACATTGGTGCCGTTTATGAGAAAAAACAAGATACGATTAATGCATTAAAATACTATTGGAAAGCAATGGAAACTGCACGAAAAATTGGATCAGTCAGTGAGATTGCAAACTCTAACAAAGATTTGGTCTTTGCTCGTGCGAAACTTGATAGGGAACCTTTGCTTGAGGATTGGCTCGCACCAACACTTGACAGGTTGGCGCAAATCAAAAAGTAAAATTGTTTATTTGCGAAATCTTTCGCGAATGCCAAGTAAGAAAAAGTAAAACGTTTCCCACATACGTCGGATTCGATACGGCCTTGCGATGATCCTCCACAACCAAATGAGTCCTCGTTCTTTAAACCATTCCGGAGCTTTTTTGTCCGCACCAGATAACATGTCTAAGGCGCCACCTACACCGATCACTACAGCTTTACCGAAATAACCAGTATTGTTTTCGATCCAAATTTCTTGTTCCGGAAAGTCCATCGCAAGAAATATAATGTCTGGTCCAGTTTTCCGAATGGCTTCTTTGACTCGCATTTCACGTTGTCGGTCTAGATGACCAGCGTGCCTTCCAACGATTCGAACTTTTGGGAAATGTCTTGTGAGATTAAAATAAATACGTTCTACGATTTCGTCTTTTGCACCAAAGATAAACGCTGTGAATCCTTTGAGTTCTGCAAGACGGATGAGATCCATCATTACGGCAATAGGAGTCACACGTTCTTTCAAACGGCCTTTTGTCATCCAACCGATCCCCGCACCTTCCACTAAAATGGTACCCGCTTTTTCTGCAATGCGATGAAGGGTTTTTTTAGGACGCATCCTCATCAGTTTGATGGGATCTAAAAACAAAACATGGTGCATGCCTTCTTTTTTCTCAAGCACGCGAAAGAGTTTGGCAATCGCTTCATCGGTGGTGACGTTATCAATTGGAATTCCCAAAACATTTAAGGTCTCCAATTTGGAAACATCGATATTTTGGTATTCGAGTAGTATATCCCTTTCGTCTTTTGAGGAATTGTGAACGATTTCGCTCAATTGCTTCATGTAGCCAGGTTTTCCTTTCCTATCTAAAGCATTATGTCCAGTACCCTGTCTTGTCGCCTCTAAATTTTTAAAAACTTTCGTTTTTTCACTTGGATTGGAATGAAGAGAACGAGAAAAAGTATCAAAATGTTTTTTAGATATCGTTTTCTCCTTTCGGCCCTTTTCCTTCTCTCAAGCGCAAGTTATGCGGAAAAAATTTCCATCTTTGGAACCATTCAAAATGGTACGACAAAAGGTCTGGGGAAAGCAGACTCCATTCGGATGTTGGCATTACAAGGCGCAATGGTCCCTATTTCGGAAATAGGCCCCCAAAATGGAAAATTTAGATTTCCGGAGATGGATTTACCAGAAGGAGCACCCATTCTTTTGCAAATCCAATACCAAGGCGTAAATTATAATAAAATGATCCCGCCAACCACACAGTTTCGTACTTCTCCTCAAGAAGTGACTGTTTATGATGCAGGTGCTAATCGTAAACAAATTGTCATTAAGAGTTTAATGCAAGTTATGCGAGAAAAAAAAGGTCTTCGAGTTTTTAAATTATTTTTAATTGATAATGTAAGCAATCCTCCTAAATCCTTTGATCCGAAGGCAGGTGCTTTAGAGTATTCCGTGGCAAAAGAGGCAACGGAAATTATGGCACAACTCCAACAACCTGGGAGTAAAATGGCAATCCCATTAGGAGTCCCTGAAGGACCAAATGGTGGTAGGATACTTGATCGAGCAGTTTTACCAGGAAGTTCTGAATTGCAAGTATCATATTTGATTCCGAATTCTGAAGATCGTTTCAGCGAACGAATGTTAATTGAGTCGGAAAATGGCAAATATCCAATTTTTGTGAAACCACAAGATATGGAAGTAATCACAAACGAAAAAACTCCTGTTGTGAAACTCGAAAAAGATGTTCCGAAAGGCCTTAGTGCTTATGTTTTAAACGCTCTTGAATTTGGAACTTTGGTTGAGTTTCAATTTAAAGGAGGGAAGGCACTTCCTACGATGGCCAATTCTCCGAATCCTGAAATTTGGAATGGATCGATTTTAACAAGTTGGGATCTATCAGTGTTTGCTGTAATAGGATTTTTAGGACTCCTTTTCACACTCTCTTTTATATTTGTATATCGCAAACAAACAGAAAGGAAAAACAATTTATGAACCAAAAAAAATCAAAACTAGAAACCACTTACCTTCGGTTTTTTGGTCTTGCTGAACTTGTGAATCATGGTGCTAGAGGGATTTTGGCCTTCTGGATGATCATGGGTATGGCCTTCTTTTTGTTTGGTGACCAAAACCTAATTGCTCCCAATATGAAAAATATTGGAGCTTCATTAGGAATCACTGATCCCAATGAAGTAGATTGGAAGTTTGGTGGAATCATTCCTGTTTTGTTTTTTATCCTTGGTGGACTTGTTTCCCTCTCAATGGGATACTTATCTCAAGCTTTTTCCCGTAAACATTTGTTAGTTGCTACTGTGCTTTTGGGTGAAATTCCTTGTTTTTTAACGGCATATGCTCAAAATTACGATCAGTTTTTAATATTAAGAACTCTATGTGGATTTGGTTTGGGTGGGATATTCCCTTTATTATTTAGTTTGATTGGAGATTATTTTTCAAGTCAATCAAGAGCGATTGCAACAGGTTATGTATCACTTGCAATGGGTCTTGGAGTTGGAGTAGGTCAATTGTTAGGTGGAATCCTGGGTGGTGCAGATCCAATCAACGGATGGAGGACATCTTTTATTTATATGTCTGTTCCATCATTTTTCTTTGTCGCTATCTATTTGTTTTTTTGTAAGGAACCAAAACGAGGTGGAGCAGAAGAAGTTGGAGTGGACGAACTATCTCACAAAATCACATTCAAAGACTTCAAACTTTTATTTGAAAATAAAACAAATTTAGGAGCATTCCTGCAAGGTTTACCAGGTTGTATACCTTGGGGTGTTTTCTTTGTTTATTTGGCCGATTATTACGAACATACTTACCACTTAACAAAAGAAGTTTCCGCTGGTATGATTACGTTTGCTGCAATTGGAATATTTATTGGAACTTTCTTTGGTGGTGTACTCGGCCAATTCTTATACAATATTAAAAAAACTTACCAACCTCTACTTTGTATGGGTACAACTTTTTTTGGAGTTTTCCCCGCAATCCTATTATTATATGCATTTGATATTGTTCCCCATATGGGTCTTTTTATCGCATTAAATATCTTAACAGGGATTATGATTTCTGTAACAGGACCTAATGTTCGGGCAGTGTTACTCAATGTAAATGAACCGAAGTCGAGAAGTGCTATCTTTTCTATATACAACCTAACAGATGATTTAGGGAAAGGGCTTGGTCCTGTGATGTCAGCTGTCATTCTCGGGCTCACTCCTGATCGTGGCCTTGCCCTATCTATCTCCATACTGTTCTGGATCCCATGTGCTTTGGCATGGTTTTTGGTATTGTTTAATTATGAAAAAGATGAAGCAAATATGCATTTGATGATGAAACAAAATGTTTCCTAGTTTTCGATTTTGAATTCCATCTTTTCATTGAAATAGAAATACACTCATGCAAATCAAACATAACTTACTCGATATTGAAGGGACAACGGCACCAATTGCCTTTGTCCACGAAATCCTTTTTCCTTACGCTACAAAAAACATCCATCGTTTTTTAAAAGAATACCAACTAACGGAACTTCAGTGGAAAGAAGTCCAAACAGAATTCCAAAAGGATACTTCTTCCGGCGATCCCTTATTCATAGAAAAATTCAGAATTAAAAATGTACCATCGGGCCTGATTGTGAATGAAGTTCCCAATACTCTTTCAAAAGACATGGTTTCAGTGTATTTTGAATATCTGATTGAAAAAGATCGTAAATTTGGTCCGCTGAAAGAGATCCAAGGGAAAATTTGGAAAGAAGGATATGAATCGGGTGAAATCAAAAGTACAGTATTTGATGATGTCCCCAAGTTTTTAAAAGACGCAATTCAATCTGGAATCCAAAATCATGTTTACTCTTCAGGCTCCGTTGAGGCACAACATTTGATTTACCAATATTCGATGTTAGGTGATTTACGGCAGTATTTCACTATGTACTTTGATACAGCAGTGGGTGGGAAAAGGGAAAAAACAAGTTATGAAAGGATCGCAAGTACACTTGCTGTATCTCCAAGTGAAATTCGTTTTTTTACGGACATTGTCGAGGAAGCGGAAGCTGCAAATGCCACAGGTATGGATGTGGTGATTTTAAATCGACCAGGAAACCTGGCCCAAAAACCACATCCATTCCCGGTTTGGGAACATTTTTAAGTAAAATACCAAATCCCAAACGAATACACAAAGATTAAACTTGAGAAAATCAATTTCCAAAAAAAATGGGCGCGCATTAAATTCATAAACACATAAGAAATGAATAGGAATTTGAGAGCACTCATAAGTATCAAGTTCCAATTTCCTGGTACAAAGGAACCAAGTCCGTAAAACGAAAGATAAACGATGAGAAGTAAAATGAGATAAGTCAAAACAATTCGTAACATAAATCCTCCTTATTGGATCAAATACAAAGCTGGATACAAAATCAGCCAGATCAAATCACACATATGCCAAAAAATCGCACCAGCTTCCAAATTCACGAGTTCGATGGTCTTCCGATTCAAAAATACAATGAAAAGGATGATAAGGCCAACTGCCACATGTAAGTAGTGAAATCCTGTTAACAACCAATAGTAACTAAAAAAAACACTTTCGTCTAAAGTAAAACCTAACGTCCATTTATCGTAAAATTCCAAAAGCTTAAGTAGCAAAAACCCCATGCCAAAAAACATGGAAAACAATAATCCATAGAGATACATAGATTCTTTTTGAATTTCTTTGGCATAAACACTCATTGCTAGGAAAAAACCACTTGTGAGAAGGAAGATGGTATTCCAAAACGCAAAACTTCTGTTCAATTGATTTTGCATGGATAAAAATCCCGATGGATTTTGGGTTTTATCATACACCAAGGAACCAATCCCCATACAAAATGTGATCACTTCTACAAATACAATGAGCCAGATGAGAATTCCTCCTGGTGGGTACCATATCGCATCTTCCTCTTTTTGGTTGGTTGTGTTCATTGGAACTCCTTTTTAGTAAATTTAAAACAATCGAATATTCAAAACAATGGAATCACTTAATTTGTTAATTCAAATCATATCATTTCACACATCGAATTTACGAAATCAAATTTCTTCCACACATCTTGGAAGTTCCCTTTCGGGAAATCGTTCAAAATGCCCAGCGTACCTTCGTGTTTCGATACACGAATTGATTTTAATGATTCCAAGTCTCAATTATATCATTGTTTCCGCTTAAATTTTAAGATAACACAATAAAATGAATTAGGACTTGATTAGAATCAATGCAATTTGTACAATCTGCACTTACATTTGTAAAATGGAAAAAAGGAGGTAAGGATGCTTTCAAAATCGCAAGCTAGGGCATTCTTTCTGGGTGGAACGTTTTTGTTCAGTGCGATCTTTGTGTTCCTCACAATAGATTCCGTGCGACAAAATGATGCCCGTACCAATGCGCAAAACTTAACTGAAGATGTGCTGAAGGGGAAAGAGATTTGGGAAAAAAACAATTGTATGGGTTGCCATACCTTACTTGGGGAAGGAGCATATTACGCTCCTGATTTGACAAAGGTTGTCGAAAGACGTGGTGTGAGTTGGATCGATGTGTTCTTAGATGATCCGCAAGCCATGTTCCCTGGAGAACGAAAGATGGTGAAATACAATTTTACCAAAGAAGAAAAAGGACAAGTCATCGCATTTTTGGATTGGGTTGGAAAGATTGATGCAAACGGTTGGCCTCCAAAACCGAATATCCCAGTTGATTCGATCGCAACAGCTGTTCCTTCGCAAACAACTGCAAACGTTGTCAAAGTGGCACAACCAGAAAAGTTTTCACAACTTTGTGTCGCCTGTCATGCAGTAGGTGGTAAAGGTGGAAATGTGGGACCGGCACTTGACCATGTGGGATCAAAGTTTGATGCCGATTACCTCAATCGATGGTTAATCGACCCACAAGCAATCAAACCGGGAACAAATATGCCGAAGTTGCCGTTAAGTGATACAGAAAGAAAGGACATCGTCACTTACCTTTCTGCATTAAAATAAGGAGAAACAATGAGATTCCAATCACAAAAGGTCGCATATTGGTTCTTTGCAACTTGTATGTTACTCTTATCGTTACAAATCGTTTATGGTTTTATCATGGGTTTTGCTCGTATCGGAATGGATGGATTACACGATTACATCCCATTTAACACGGCACGTGCGACACATACCAATTTACTTGTCGTTTGGTTATTAACAGGATTTATGGGTGCTGCGTATTACATCATCCCGGAAGAATCTGATAGGGAATTATACAGTGTCAAACTTGCTTATATCCAACTTATTTCTTGGGTCGTTGTCGGAGTTGTCGCCATTGCCGGTTTCCATTTTAATTGGTGGGAAGGAAGAAAGTTTTTGGAAATTCCAAGACCTCTTGATTACCTTGTGGTAGTCAATGTTCTAACCTTTCTTTTTAACATTGCTATGACGATATGGGAAGCCAAAAAAAGAAGTACAACACAACTGGTTCTCTTCTTTGGTCTGTTATGTGCTGCTCTATTGTACCTTCCCGGTATGATTTACTTCGACAACCAAACTCTCGATTCCTACTTTCGTTGGTGGGTCGTTCACCTTTGGGTAGAAGGAGTTTGGGAACTCATCATGGGTGGTATCTTAGCATTTTTACTCATCAAACTCACGGGAGTGGATAGAGAAGTCATTGAAAAATGGTTGTATGTAGTCGTTGGTCTCACTTTCCTTTCTGGAATTTTGGGAACGGGACACCATTACTATTGGATCGGAACACCGAAGTATTGGCTCATGGTGGGTGGAATTTTTTCCGCGTTAGAACCACTTGCCTTCCTTGGAATGGCGATTTGGGCACTCAATATGTACCGAAAAAAAGGAAAAGACCATCCAAACAAAATTGCACTCTATTGGACACTTGGCAGTGCCATGATGTCTTTTATTGGAGCGGGTTTTCTTGGTTTTGCTCATACTTGGCCTGCGGTCAACCAATGGACACATGGAACTCTTGTCACCGCGATGCATGGACACCTTGCCTTCTGGGGAGCCTACGCTATGTTAGTGTTAGCTGTGATTTCTTATGCCATGCCAAACATGACAGGAAGAAAATTGTTTACTGGAATGTCTGGATATTTAGCATTTTGGGCTTCGAACATTGGAATGTTAGGGATGACAGGTGCACTCGCTGTGGCAGGGATCACACAGGTATACCTTGAACGTAAATTAGGAATGGACTTTCTTGTTGTACAAAAAGAAATCATTTTCCATTTTTACGGAATGTTACTTGCGGCGACCCTCTTTACGATTGGCATCACATACTTCATTGTGGATTTCATTCGACATGGACTTCCATCAAACGAAGCACTTGGAAAAAATGTAGGTGATCTAGATTAACTTATGTTAACAACAAAAATTCCCTACTACGAACCAACCGGTAAAGAAGTGGAAATTTTTCAAATGGCGGCGGAGAATTCTCTGCCGCTTTTGTTAAAAGGTCCTACTGGCTCAGGAAAATCTCGATTTTTAGAATTTATGGCACACCAAATGGGTCGTAAACTCATCACCATATTATGCAATGATGAAACATCTGCTGTGGATCTTGTTGGACGATTCATTGTAAAAGGTGCCGATACCGTTTGGATGGATGGCCCACTCACCACAGGTGTGAAAGAAGGTGCGATTGTGTATTTGGATGAAATTGCGGAAGCAAGGCCAGACACTCTTGTCACCATCCACTCTCTCACTGACCATAGAAGGACTTTATTCATTGAACGTAAAAATGAAGAATTGGTAGCCCATCCAAACTTTTTACTCGTTGCCTCTTATAATCCTGGTTACCAAAAGGGGTTCAAAGAACTAAAACCATCCACCAAACAAAGGTTTTTGGGAATGGACTTTCCGTATCCTAAACCATCTGTAGAAGAAAAAATCATTGTAGGAGAAACAGGAATATCAGAATCAATCTCCAAAAAATTGGTCCAATACGCCAATTTGGTTCGCCATAAACCTGAGTTAGGTTTGGCCGAGACGGTATCCACTCGCTTACTTGTGTCTTGTGCGAAATTGATTTCCAAAGGCCTTCCTTCCCGAATGGCAGGTCGAACTGCCATTATCTTACCTTTAACGGATGATGATGACACCGTTACGGCCTTACAAGATAGTTTTGATTTAATCTTTTAGGATCAAATTTTGGAATGGGATCAATTTGTATTTTACCAAGGCCATAAACTTTGGAAAAAGTTAAAAACTAAGTTAACTCCACCGAGTCCATACGGTCTTTATCGTATGGAAACAGAGGAAACAATCCTCATCAAATATTTACAAACACTTCGCAAAGAAACAACTTCCCTTGTTTATAGTAATGGTGAGATCACACTTGGACAAAATTTTCTAAAATTTCCTGAAGAAATTCGATGGTATCGCAATGTGCAGACTACCAAAAAACAAGTTCGTATTCTACTTGCTTATTTATCCTATCTTTATGAAAACGAAATCCTTACACATACTGCAATAAAATCAGAATTAGTTCGTATACCAACTGATAAAACAAATGGAACATTTTACAAAAAGTTTCGAAGGTTTCTGAAACAATATCCTGGTGTTGTTACTGATTGGAAAGATATTCGAAAGGAACGACTGGTTATTCGGAAAGAAAATCCAACACAATATTTACATATTCTTTCAAGTTTTTACTTTGCTAGTTCTTCTCTTTCCAATTTAAAGATGAATTTTCCTGTTGGAAAAGATTTTATTTCCAATAAACAAAAACAAAAAATTGAATCCAAAGAGTCCAAACAAAAATTAGATCCAAGTGATGCAGAACTTTTAGAGGTGGATGAGAAAAAAATCGAAGAATATACCTTAGGCCATAATTTTGAAAAAATTGAAACTGTGGAAGAGTTTGATGGGCAATGGAGAGATATTGATGGAGAGGAGGATATGGAAGAAGAGGAAGCATTAGAAGAGCTAAATCTGAAACACATCATCCGAACAGAAGATCCAGTCCATACAACAAGGACTAGTGAGTCAGGGGCAGGAACCCAACTTGAAATTTTAGACGATACAATCATAGAAAAACCGTTTTTATACCCAGAGTGGGATTATAAACAAAAACAATACAAACCTAATTATTGTTCTGTCATTGAAGAGTTTCCCAAATCTATTGATTTTTCGTATACTTCTAAAGTTTTAGAAAAACAAAGTCGAACTCTACTTTTGTTAAAGAAAAAAATGACTGCCTTACTCAACCAAACACGAATTAAAAAACGTTTGGTCGCAGGCGCTGATATTGATTTAGATGCTCTTGTTGACCGTTATGCAGATTTAAAAGCCAAAAAAAGTCCTTCTGAAGCAATTTATATGAATCCCATACGGGATGTTTCGGATATAGCCTTATACTTTTTAATGGATTTAAGTTTGTCTACCGACTCATGGATACATGACAAACGTATATTGGATGTGGAAAGGGAAAGTTTATTATTATTCTCTGAATGTTTGGATGAATTAAAAATTCCATTTGGGATTGCCGGTTTTTATTCAAGGACGAGAAACCATAATCAATTCATCCATATAAAACAAATGAATGAATCGTGGAAGGTTGTAAGGGATCGTTTAGGGCCTCTATCACCAATTGGTTATACAAGAGTTGGTCCATCTCTTCGTCATACGAATTCTTTTTTTAAAGATTCAGGTTACAAACAAAAGTGGATTATTTTAATTACGGATGCAAGGCCCAATGACTATGACCAATATGAAGGTAAGTATGGGATTGAAGACGTAAACAAAGCAGTTGGTGAATGTTTGTTAAATGGTGTGCAGGTGTATACATTAGCAATTGGGACAGAAGAAAAACCTACCATCCCTGCCATGATGAGAAATGCAAGTTACCAAATGTTATTCCATCCAGAAAGACTCCTTGATTCCTTACAGGAATTTTTTAGAAGGGCAATTAAACTTTAATCTTTCAATCACTTACGATGGTTTTCCATCCGGTCGTTTTGAAAATAGGATCCTTGTATACTGAATCACAAAGAGGAAAAAACAAATCATCCATCCAATTCCTGATAAATAATATGCATATTTGTAATGATTGAAGACAGGTAAAAATACTCGAATGAAAACTGAAAGATTGAGTAAAACATAAGCGATCACAGTAAGAGGAGAAGCCACTATTGACCTTCCAGTATGTCCTAAACTCACTCTTGTAATCATTCCATAAATGAATACGCCAAGACCTCCTACCGTCAGACTATGAATGGCAGAAGACACAGGGAATAAATTTAATTCAGAAAAACTATATAACAAAAATCCAAAACATACCCAAAAGTATCCAAGATATAAAATCCAAAGGATTGGTTTTTGGTATGATTTCCATGGTTTCCAAGAAAGATAACGAATGGTATTGGTAATAAATAATAAAAATATACAAATGAATGAAAGCATAATGAATAATTGGAATTCTCGATTTGAGAAAAAAAGAACAAAATTCAAATTTGAATTTCTCAAATGAGTTTGTATCAGTTTGGTGATATAAAAAAGAAAAGGTAAATATAGGAGAATTGTTTCGAGTTTCGGCATCCGTTTGAATGAATAACCTTGTATCACAACTCCAGAAAAGAAAGGGACAACACGACCTCCTATAATCAGGATAAGGAATAACACAACGAAAATACTAAGATGAATATAAATCAAAGTTTGTTCAGGATTCAGAATAGAATACGCAGATATTGCACTCAAAATATGAAAGACTGTGAAGATAACATAATGGTATAAAATAGGTCGATTGTGTTTTTGGGAAGGTACGATCAGTTTTGGAACAAGTAAATAAATGACAAAAATATCTGAGCATATATCAAATCCAAAGGATATATAACCCAATATTTCAAATGAATAAAATGAAAACCTTCCTAACAACCAAAACAAAACTAGATAAAAAAGGTTTTCACCTTTTAATATCGTAGTATTTGTCCAGTTTTGAACTGCCGTGAATAAGAATCCTAATACAATCGCTTTGGTAAATCCAAAAACCATTTCATATGAATGCCAATGGATGGCATTGACTTGGATTGGGTTTATGATGCCATTCGAAAGTATGAATAACCAAATCCCTATAATTAAGATGCCATAAACTGACCCAAACCAAAAGAAGGGACGGAACGCTGTATTCCAAAAGCTAAGTTGAAAAAAGGAATGATTCATAGTTTGATACTAATGAAAATTAGTATCTTTTCCTTGATACAAATCAAGTACTAAGCCAAAATTTTTAAGAGACCTTCTTTGTCTAAGATCGTGATTTCACCTTTTTGGGTGTCTACCAATCCTTGGTCCTTTAGCTGTTTTAATATCCTTGAAAAGGTTTCCGGTCGAAGGTACAATAGTGATGCCATTTGTGTCTGTTTTAATGCGAGAGAATCCGGAGTACCATAAAACAAAAAATGCGCCACTCGTTGCATGGCGTCCATTGTGAGCCCTCGATTGATGGCCAAATTTAATGTATCGATTTTATTCATCAAAGAATGCATTAGTATATGGTTAAGTTCAATATTTGAATGTAAACGATTTTGAACTTCTGAAAGTGGCATTCTTAGAATCGTACTTTTTTTTGTAAATCTCGCTGATGCAGGGTATGGGATTCCTTGGATGACAGCCCACTCTGCTACAATACAAACAGGACGAAAAAAAGTTAAAGTCACTTCATTCATATTTCCATCATATTTAAATACTTGAAGGTCACCATTTACTAGTAAGTCCATGTGAGTCACTTCATCACCTGAATGAAATAAAAATTCATCTTTATCGTAGGTTAGCTCTTTGCAACCTGCAAAGGCCTTTTGTAAAGCCTCGGGACTGGGTTTTGTGATGTATTTGATAATCATTGAAACAGCTGTAAGGTTTACTTTTTCTTTTTAAAATTTGGAATTTTAATTTCAGTTTCTTTTAGGAATTTCCAAATTCGTTTTAGCGTCACACGCCAATCTTCTTTTTCTTTTTTTGGTACATTTTGGTTTGTAAGTCCATGTCCATTTGATTCATTTATGGGTTGAAGTTCGGAAACTGGAACAATAGCTGCGATACCTAAATCGATTTTCAAATACTTTTTCTTTATGATTTTAAAATCAATTTTTGCCCCTAATAGTCGTACAATTTCTAGGATGATTGCCCATTTTACTTTAATAGGCGTAAGTTGGTTGTAATTTTCAGTTAGTTCGTTAAATAATTTTTGTGTTACTTTTGAATTGTTATGGAATAATAAAAATCTGAAGTGGACATTCCCTTTTAAATCTTGCGTAATGATCAAATCATTATGATTGAATTCTTTGAATGGAGGAAAATCCACAAGTCTCACAACTACTGAATTGATAAGGTCTAAGCTATTATGGATTTCAGTTTCTGGATGTACTTTGATGGAATAGGTGATATCATCTTCAGGGATTACATCGTTGATGAATGTTATAAAATTGACCTGATCTTTGAAAGGAACTTCTTTTAAAACTTCTAATCTTGATAACTCAATGATATCATCCATTACATTATCAATGGAAGATTGTACATCGATTACTTCTTTTACTAAATTTTTATCTTTTGCCTTCTGAGAGGACTCTCTGTAAGCCGAAAGTTTTTCTTTCATTGATTTTAGAGGACCCGAAATCATCGCGTCCATATAAAAGAAAATCTTTTCTCTGAGAGAGTCTGCTTCCTTTAACCTTTCATAACGATTCTGAAGTTTTCGTTTCATCATCAAAAATTGAAAACGTAAGGCAAGTGTCATTAGTATTAAATAAACTAAAAAACTTGTCTCAAGCGACGAAGGTGAATTGAGGTAACCACGTTCAATTAGAATTTCTTTGAGAATCGAATATAGTAAATAGACTAGTGCAAGTAGATGGATAGTGGATCCACGTTTTTGTTCGCGAAACTTAATCAGAGTTACATAAATTGCATAACCAATCACACCAATTAAATGAATGTCCCAATAACCAATAAAGTTATACCAGAAAACAGGATTTTGAATGATGAGAAACGTTATGATAAAGAAAAATTGAAAGAATAAGTAAAATTTTTGGTATTTAAATGGTTTGAGTTCAAAAAAATCTTGGACGAATTTAATGAATCCATAAGGAAGTATTAGTAAAAATGAATATTCTAGGAATTTTAAAATTGCAAAATGATTAAAAATCAAAAATCTTACTTCGTTTTTACATAACTCATATCCAGAAAAAATAAGAGCCAATATACTGAAACTTAGGTATTCTTTGTTCTCTCTTAGATTAAAGAAGTTGATGAAGAAAAATAAAGCGATGAATAAATAAAAGCCTACAAAAATTAACTCTACAAGAGAGTCATATAAATTTCCATTGATGGCTTCTTCGTAAGTCACAATTCGAATCGGGCCTGTGATGATACCAGCAGATGTGGATAATGATGAGTCTATTTTGATGATTAAAACATTTTCCCCTTCGAGTAATAAATCATGTGGGATAGGGTAAATCCTTGGCCTTCCAAAAGCAAATTCTTCTGGTTCTTTTCCAAATGCAGAATTATTTTTTCCAATCAACACACCATTGATAAATACTTCATCTGATTGGTATACTTTCCCTAGTTGAAGTGCTAATGATTTTTGGTGTTGTTCTGTTGTGATTTCAAAACTTTTGCGAACCCATATGGATCCTTTATATGATTTATTTAAGTTACGAAAGTTATTTGGTACTGGAATGATATCCAAATTGTTTGGATTGAATTCTGGATTCAATAAATCAGCATTATCGTTAAAGTAAATTCCCCAATCCTCACCATCTAATCGAAGTACAACGGTATTTTCATCTGCTTTACGAGAACAATGTAATGAGATGAAAAAAAGTGAGAATATGAAAAGACGAAAAATTTGTGAGGATTTCATTTGATTTGTTTTTCCGGGATGCGAATTGTAAATTTTGCTCCCATTCCTTCACTTGATTTTAAACTAACCGTTCCAGATAAAAAGTTTGTAGAAGCTTCCACCAAGGTTAAACCAATTCCTGCACCAGGGATTTCATTTTTTTTGTCTCGGTAACCACGGACAAATTTTTGAAATATAGTCTCCATTTCCAGTTGGCTAAGACCCATCCCTTCATCCATAACAACTAAGTAGTGGTATCCATCACGATTCATAAACTCGATATGAATATCTGTTTTGGGATCCGTGTATTGATATGCATTTTCTACTAAATTCCTTAAAATACAAAAAAACAATTCTTTTGGGAAATGAATTTCTAAATCATTTGGCCTAACGTCAATATAGGTATTTTTTCGATGTTGACCTAAATGATTTTCAACACTTGCTACACAGTTTTTGATGAATTCAGACACAGAAAAAGTTTCATAAAAAGGAACGTATGATCTTTCTTCCAATCGCTTCAGTAAAATTGCTTCCTCAACCATATAACTCATATAAGAGATATGGTCTTCCGCTTGTTTGATCGGATCTCCACTTTGTTTCGTATTTGTTGCCTTGGCTTTTTTCTTTGCGGCTTTTTTGGGAGATGGTTTTGTAATTTCTTTAGTTACAGACTTACCTTGATTTGTTACGATATTATCAATTGCGGATTTGATTTTTTCCATACCCGACTTGAATTCGGAAGATAAGTTGATCAAAAATCCAGTTTTTACCCGTTCCATTTGGATGAGTTCTTTTTCTTGTTCGATATAATTTTCAAGTCCTAAAACGATATCGTTTGATAACTGGATAGAAATCATAACAAGGAAAATCAAAAATCCCAAATACAATGTACCCGGCATTGAAATGATAATTTCTAACGCAGACAAACTATCAATTAGGATAGTTGGTAATAAACAAGCGATTCCAATTAAGATAAATTTTACTTTCTTAATATTGGTTTTGCCGTTTTTAACAAACAGATAAATTACAAGACCCATTGCAATCGGAAGGGCATAATTAAAAAGAGCAATCACAAGGATCCAAGTTTTGGGATTTCTAAAAAATAGAGTGATTACAAATAGTACGGATAAAAATATCTCGTAAACAAGCAAAACCATGTTTCGTTTTAACTTTAAGTATTGGTGCATAAAGTTGATGAAAAACACGGGTAAACAAATGAGGACTAATAGTTCGGAAACATATGACCAAGTGAAACTTTCAAATAAAATGTCTCTGTGTTGGGTTCGAATGAGTACATAAATTCCCATAAAAATGGAAAATAAGGCAAAGAAAAAATTTTCACCAGCTCTCCCTCGAACAATAGAACCTACTAAAAAGTATATCCCCATAAAAATAAAGACATATCCGCAAACCATCGCAAATAGTTCTTTTGAAAATACTGATTCACGTAACAAACGTTCCTTGGCAATTTTTGGTGCTTCTTTTAATCCATTTAAATTGGTGGCTGCAAAAATACGAATTGCCATTACATTTAAACCTGGTTTGAGAAGGTGTGTGGGTAATGAATAAATTCTAATTTTTTGAAAATCAACCTCTAACCTCGGTAAAACGGTTCCAGTTTTATCAATTAAGGTTCCATTCAAATAAAATTCATCAACGTCTCGAATGCGACCCAACTGAATTGCGATGGGTTCTACTGGTGTTGTGTAATTGTCAGGTAAATAAAAGGAACATCGATACCAATGGTATCCTGTTAAGTTTTCTGTTTTTGAGATTCCATAGTCAGGAACTGATCGTTTTACCCAAAAACTTTCTTCAACGGATTCATCTCTCCAGTCCAGGTTGTCTCCTTTTCGAAACATCCAATCCGTTTTTAATATGACTGGTTTTTCAAATGAGGAGATCATGGTTCCACAGGGTTCTGCCACCAAACTTACGAAAGTCGGTGACAAAAACATCGTGAACCCTATTATCAATTGGGAAATACGGGTTTTCGAAATCATATTGGTTCTACGTTTCGAATTGCCTCTTCAATTTCTTTGAGCTGAGTAGAAATTCTAGCGTCGATTGCTCCCACATCTGTTTCGATGATGACTCCACCACGATCCACACGAGAATCTTCGTAAATATTTACTTTTCTGAGAGATTCCATTAGTTTGATAAGTTCATCTTTGTGAGCTGTTGTAAGCTCCAAGTCAGCGAAGTTCACACGTATATCAATACGATCACGATCTTTAATTCGTTTCATCGCCTCACGAATGTTATTGAGAACGATCTCTTTACGTTCGATGATTTCGTCTTTAATTACTTTTCGTGCGATCACAAGAATCATTTCTACCATTTGTTTTTCGGAAGCAGCAATCATTTCTTCCCGGATATCAATTGCTTTTCCGATGATGGTTCCCAATCGGTCAATGAGTCGTCTCACTTCCCCTTGGCCTTTTTTGAATCCAACTTCACGACCTGCATCATACCCTTTTTGGTATGCCTCGTGTTCGATCTCAGCCTGTTTCATTTCGGCTTCTTTGATCATACGTTCAACTTCCATCTTCGCACGATCTAAGATTTGTTCCGCTTTGGCACGGCCTGAGTCTTCTTCTAGTTTGATTTTTTCTTTAGAATCTTGGACCATTTGGAAAGCTTTTGTCTTTCCTTCATCTTCAATGGCCTTGGCTTGTTTTTTGGCGTCTTCTAATAATTGACGGACTTGTTCTTCGGTTTCCTGACGATACCTTTGGAGTTCTGCTTCGATTTCTTCAATCGACGGACCTTGGTATTGTTCGATGATATTCCCTTCTTGGTCTATCTCGAAGTCTTCTTGTTCATCGGTTTTATGAAATTTTTTGTACTTATCAGGAAGTTGGATTTCAACTTCTTCTTGTAAGTCGGCAATTTGAATGGGTTTAAAAACTAGTTTTGCCATATCCTTACTTCAATCTCCAAAGTTTCACTTTGCCTTCATCCATTGCTTCTCGCAAACGATCTAAGATTCCCTTTTGGGCTTCTTCAATTTCTGCCAGTGAGACAGGACCTAAGGAATCCCATTCGATCTTAATTTCTTTCACAAGCCAAGATTCCAAATTGGAATACACTTGGTCACGGAATTCAGTTTCCACTCCTTTCAGTGCACAAGCAATGACAAGAGGATGGATCTCAGAAAAAAATCGAGTGAGACTTGTCCTTCCCAAATGAAGCAGGTCTTCCAAACGAAAGTAGTGTTCTACTATAGTTTCGGCATATTCTGGGCTTTTTTTCTGAATTCGTTCAATTAAATTTTGAGAAGGCAAAAAAGGAAGTCTGGTAAGGATTTCCCCTGCCGTTTTGGCTTTACGGCTCCGGATTTTGGAAACCGGCAATTTTTTCTCGATCAGCTCCATTTTGAAGCGAAGGAAACGTTCCAGTTGGTCCCTTTCTCTGTCAGAGTGGTAGTCAATCTCCGCCAGTGCCAAAATGATTCCTTCTCTGTGAGATTCCGGATATTCTGCAAGCACTTCCGAGGCAGATTCCGGGTCTGAGAAACTGAGCACCCTTGCGACTACCTCTGGGGATTCTTCTCGTGTGAGGTTACGAAGTAATTCTGTTGGGTACTTCGGTAAATCTTGCCATAATGGACCCGATCGTTTGTCCTCTTCCCGAAGGATTTCCTCAATCAGGGAATACAATTCATTGGTTTCAGGATGATTGTGGTGTGAGTTTTTTTCAGATCCCCCAGGAAATGAGGTTGTGGCACTCTTTTCATACGTATATCCATCCGCAGGTAGTTGTTCCTCGAAGGAAGGCTCTTTTTGCCCTGTTTTTTTATGAGGATAAGGGGCGTTTGTAGATCCTCCGAACGCAGTTTTTTGAGCAGTTCTACTTCCAAAACCATTCGGAAGTGGAGTGACGGGTTTCGCTTTTGGTAGGACCCCTTTCTTTTGGAGGAAATTTGTGAAGGATAGGAGGATGTCCTTTTCTTGGCCTTTCGTGGGGGAGGGATTGGTTTCCACTTTCAAAAGTAGGGTCTCAATCTCTGCATCCGTCAGATGGGCGAACACTTCATCCGGTAGGTATTGGCCTAAAATTTGGTATGCCAATGCGGCTTTGTTGGGTCCTGGAGAAGCTGCCATTTAGGAGACATAATAGCCTGACGAGTACTTCGTACAAACCAAAAAATATTATTTTTTTCATTTTGAAAACTTCCTTTCCAAATAAGGGAGAAAAATGTCTCTGAAGGATAGGGATGACCCTCTTCAATCGCATCACTCTTTGCCTCGTTTTCCTAACAATGGCATGCCAACTTGTGACTCCTAACAAGGAAGTTACATCCGGAACCTTGGACCTTCGTTCCTTCACTTGGAAAACAGGAAAGGCAATCAAACTCCATGGGGAATGGAAATTTTATCCTCATACTTTGGGGGATTTGCCACCTGATGTGAGTTATACTCTTTTACCTGTTCCTGCACTTTGGAATGAAGTCCCACTTCGTTCTGGAATTGAAAATGGGAAGTGATTTGGAACATATATTTTAGATTTATTCCTTCCGACTGACTCTCAAATTTATTCTTTGTATTTGCCTGAAGTGCGGACAAGTTTTCGTGTAACAGTTGGTAACCGAGTTGTTCTTTCGGGTTTCCCTGGCCAAAACAAACAAACTACATTTCCAAGTGCCCAAGGGCAAAGTTTTACCTTTATTGCCAAAGACCAAATCCAAATCAAAATTGAAGTGAGTAATTTCCATCACAAGGAAGGAGGATTGCCAAACGCGCCAATTTTTGGTACAGCGGAGGCCATTCAAAATTACATCCTTGCTGAGAGTACAATGGATATAACCCTAACGGGTGCATTGTTTATGTTTGGATTATATCACTTTATTTTGTTTTTTTATCGTAACAAACAAAGAGAGGCATTTTATTTCGGATTTTTTTGTTTAGTTTTTGCCTTACGATTGCCATTCGTTGGAAGTAAAACAATTTATGCAATTTTTCCCAACATTCCTTGGGAACTCGTGATTTATATTGAATATGCATCTGTTTTTGTTTTAGGAATTTTATTTTTATGGTTTGTGGATGGACTTTTCCCTCGTTTTATAGAAACCAAACTCATTCGTTACTTTAGTGCTTTTGTGCAATTCATTTTGGTGTATGGACTCATCATCAAACCAGAGTTTTATACTGAATTTGAAGTTGTATTTCAGGTGTTAGGAGTTGTGTTTGCCGTATTTTTAGGAATCCGATTGTACCAGATGGTAGTGAAAGGTTTACCTGATTCCCATATTTTCTTTTTGGGGTATTTGATTTTATTTTTTGGATTTGTTTACGATGTATTTTTGGCGTATACCGGAGAAGGGGAATCGTCTTTATCTCAAATTGCTGTTTTTTTGTTTTTTGGAGTGCAATCTACAATTGTAACACTTCGTACTACAAGAACCTTCCACAAAAAAGTCCTTTTGAAAGAAGAATTTGAAACCATCAACGAACAATTTATTTTAACCAATCGCTTTTACGCAAAATTTATCCCACGAGATTTTTTAACCCACTTAGGTAAAGAAAGCATCGAAGAAGTAACGTTAGGTGATAGTAGCGAGCGAGAGATGACGGTGTTGTTTGCCGACATTTGGGAATATTGGGATATCATTTATTCCATTCCTTTGGAAAACCGAATTTTGTTTACCAACTCGTATTTGGGACGGATTGGTCCTTGTGTTAGAAAAAACAATGGTTTTATTGATAAATACATCGGCAGTGCAGTGATGGCACTCTTTGATGGTGGGATACAAAATTCCATAAAAGCTGCAGAAGACATCCAATGGGAATTGGAATCGTATAATGAAAGGCGAAGGGGTTTTGGTTACCTTCCCTTACACGCTGGCATTGGAATCCATTCAGGAGATACAATGCTAGGAATTTTAGGGGAAGAGGAAAGATTAGAATCTACAGTCATTTCCGATACAGTGAATCTTGCAAGCCGCATCCAAGGATTAACCAAAAAATACAATGCAAAGATCCTTGTGAGTTTAACCTCACTCATGTTACATGAGGATTTGGACACAATTCCGTATCGTATTTTAGATTTCGTACGAGTGAAGGGCAAACAAGAAACGGTGATGATCGCAGAGGTTTTAATACCAGGTATAGATTCCATTTCCGATCAGAAAATTGCATTCAGAGAACAATTTGAGGCAGCCATTTTTGATTATGAACGGGCTGACTTTGTCTCTGCACTCAAAGGATTTCGAGAAGTGCATTCAAATAACCCAGATGATATCGCAGCACAAATTTATATCGAAAGGTGTGAATACTACCAATCTGCTGGAGTTGGAGAAGATTGGGATGGGGTCTCTGCATGGGAAAAATAAAACCAAGATCAAATCTCCTTCATTTTACCTCTTTTCTTCTTCCGATAGTTTGCTTATTTTCGTGTAACTTTGATCATGCGAAAGAAGCAAAAAATGGTTATTTGGAAATCCAAGAAGTATCAATAGAAAATCATAAAAAAGTTTCATTGAATGGAGATTGGGAATTCTATTGGAATGAACTATATGGTGACTCCTTATTCAAAAAAATTGAAGAAAAACAACGTTCCATGACCAAAGTTCCGTCTTCTTGGAACTCTACTCGGCCAGAAGGTTCAGGTGGAGATGGATATGCAAGTTATCGTTTAGTTGTAAAAGTTCCAGATCCAAATATTCGTTATTATTTACGAGTGCAACCTGCAACAAGTGCTTATGAGTTGTACATCAACAGACAGAAAATTGCTTATTCAGGGACTGTTGGTACAGATGAATTGTCTACAAAACCAAAATACCAAATCCAATATGTATCATTTCAACCAGAATCATATGAACAAGAAATCATTTATGTAGTGAGTAATTTTAACCATGCAAGGGGTGGTTTTCGTAAGCCTATTGAAATTGGGACAAAAGAAGTCATTCAAAATGAATCGTTAATGTATTCCGCAGGTGAAGTATTTGTTTTTGGTGCAATGCTTACAATGGCTTTGTACCAACTTACTGTTTTTTTCTTTCGCCGAGAAGAGAAAAGTTCCTTATTCTTTGCTTTATTTTGTTTATTCACGGGACTACGATTAGTTGTTTTGGATAATTTTTACATTGTGTATGCATTTCCTGATTTCTCTTGGAATTGGATGCAAGTATTGGATTATACATCCGCGCCACTTCTTGTTTGTTTTTTCTTAAGTTACCTACGTAGTTTGTTCCCAGGAAAATCAGAAGTTCCCAATTGGATGTTAAGGTCTTGTTGGAGTTTGAGCATTGTTTATGTTTTGTTTGTGATACTCACAGAACCAAAATTATTCACTACCACTAATATCATTTCTCAAGTGTTTATCTTATTTTTTAGTATTTGTTCGTTCTATGTCATCCTTAGAATTTATCGGCAAAGAAAACGAGATAGTAGTTTGGTGTTTTATGGTTCCTTGATACTCATGTTAGGATCAACTCATGATTTGATGGCTGGGAATTATTGGTTCCAAGCTCAACCACTGATGCCCTTTTCACTCTTTGTATTCTTTTTGTTCCAAAGTATTTTACTCGCAAGAAGAAATGCTCGTTTTTACTCATCTATGGATACTTTGACTACGGAACTGATCGAGGTAAACAATCGCCTTGAATCATCAAACAAAGTGTATTCAAAATTTGTTCCTTTACGACTCATCCAATTGTTTTCTAAAAAAGATGACTCTAAGGTAAAACGTGGTGATTTTATCGTAAAACAAATGTCTGTATTATCTTCTGATATACGTGATTTCACTGCAATCTCAGAAACTCTAAGTCCCGAAGAAACATTTTTATTTTTAAATGATTACTTAAGGCAAGTTGGACCCACCATTCGTTCGCATAATGGTTTTATCGAAAAGTATGTAGGAGATGCGATCTTTGCCCTTTTCGAAAAAGAACCTGAAGATGCATTGTCAGCTGCCATACAAATGCACAAAACAATCGCAAAGTGGAATAAAGAAAGTCACAACCATCGAGTGGGTGAAATTCAAATTGGTGTCGGAATCCATTTTGGGGAATTGATGTTAGGAATTGTGGGAGAAGAACAACGAATCGAATCAGCTGTTTTATCTGATTCCATGGGTGTTGCCAATTCTTTGGAATCAATGACCAAAAAATATGGTGCTAAAATTATTTTGAGTTTGGATGCACTATTGGAATTAAAAGAACCAGATTCTTATCCTCATCGATTATTGGATTTTATAAAAATACCAGCCAAACAAAAGTTAATTGGTATTGCGCAGGTACTTGTGGATGGAGTGGAGGAATCATTTGATTTAAAAGTCCAAACCAAAGAACAATTTGAGGAAAGTGTAAATTTGTTTTGGGACGGCGATTTTAAAGCCGCAGAATTAGGATTTTTGTCAGTTTTGAAACAAGACCCTTCTGACAAAGCAGCCCAACTGTATTTGGACAGATCCAAACAATATACCCACAGTGGCCCGCCTCCCGGCTTCGGAAAGGGATTTTTGGCATAAAAAAGACATAGAATCGCCCCGATTTCCGAAAAAGTTCTTGAACTCCCTCTCTAACTGAACGAGAGTCAGTAATACGGAGATTCCCATGACCCAAGCTACTCTTTCTGCGGCCAATGTTAGTAACACAGCCGTCATCCAAACCAAAAGTTTTACTCCCAAAGACATTGATCGAATTTTTAAGGCCCAAAAGAAAAAGTCCCTCGAACTTCGTTTGACGAATTACAAAACACGAATTCAGAAATTGAAAAAACTGAAAGATGTTGTTTTGAAATACCAAACAGAAATCCAAAAAGCTCTCCACGCTGATTTCAGAAAATCTGCAGGTGAAGTAGACATTACAGAAATTTTACCTACCATTGCTGAAATCAACGATGCCATCCGACACGTGAAACATTGGATGCGTCCTAAAAATGTTTTGACACCACCCACTCTCCTTGGTGCCACTAGCCGCATTGTTTATGAACCAAAAGGTGTTTGTTTGGTGATTGCTCCTTGGAATTATCCATTCCATTTAGCGATTGCTCCCCTTGCGGCTGCAATTGCAGCTGGGAATACAGTGATGTTAAAACCATCTGAGTTCACACCAAATACAGCGAATGTAATCAACCTTATGTTAGGTGAAATATTCTCAGAAGATGAAGTGGCTGTTTTTGAAGGGGATGTTACAGTCGCAACAGCATTACTGGATGTTCCTTTTGATCATATATTTTTCACAGGATCCACTCCCGTTGGTAAAATTGTGATGGCTGCCGCTGCTAAAAATTTAACTACCGTAACGCTAGAGTTAGGCGGTAAGTCCCCATCCATCATCGCTGAAGATGCCGATTTGAAAGTGGCTGCGGAAAGAATTATGTGGGGTAAGTTTTTAAATGCAGGCCAAACATGTGTGGCACCTGACTACTTACTCATCCCTGAATCAAAGGTGGAAGAATTTGTAAAACATGCAAAGGATACCACAGAAAGTTTTTTTAAATCAAAACCTGAAAATTTTACAGCGAGTACAGATTTTTGTAGGATTGTGAACGCTAAAAACTTTTCTAGAGTTTCATCTTACATTGATGATGCAGTGAAAAAAGGAGCAAAAATTGCATACGGTGGTGAACTCAGGAGTTCTGATAACTTTATCGCACCAACCATTTTAACCAATGTGTCATTGGATGCAAAAATCATGGAAGATGAAATTTTTGGACCCCTGTTGCCAATCGTAACCTACAAATCGTTAGATGAAGCAATTCATATCATTAACGAAAAACCAAAACCATTGGCATTGTATATCTTTACGAAAAAGAGAAGTACATCCAAATACGTTCTTCGTAGAACAAGTTCTGGTGGGGCAGTGATCAATGATGTGATCCTACACCTCGTAAATCCAAATCTGCCATTCGGTGGAGTGAACCATTCTGGTCATGGAAGTTACCATGGAGTATTTGGGTTTAAAACTTTTTCTCATGAAAGATCAGTTTTGCAAACACCAAAAGCATCCATCGCAAAATTGATGTATCCACCTTACTCTAGTTTTGTGAGATTGATTGTTAGACTGACAACTAAATTTTTTGTCTAAAACAATTTAAGCCTTCCAAAACCAATCACTCCCGGGAATCTCTCGGGGGTGACTTCCTGAAATTCACTACAATTCCAATCCAAACCAATCTTACCATTTCGGAATTTTGTTTGATTCTAATTCGATGATAAATATCAATTTTGGATTTTCCTCATTTGGTGTGACACCAACACAGAACCTAATTTTGTGGAATCATGTTAAAGGATTCTTCCGCACATTTAGATTCCCTTCGGATCACATGGTTAAGTGAACCATTTCACCTTGGAATTCCCATCATCGACTTGCAACATGTGTGGCTTGTTCACATAATTTTAGAACTGGAAGAAGAAATCGTCGAAGCAGAAAAAAATGATACGGATGTGGATGTCCATTCGTCTTTTCGAAAGGCTCTTGACTATGTTGCGGAACACTTTGCTCTCGAAGAGGATATATTAGAACATTTTAATTATCCGAATTTTAAAGAACATGTACATGGCCATAGAAAGTTCGTAGAAAAACTCACAGAAAAGTACTATGAAGCTAAAAATAGCCAAATGGCTGCTTTAGGGATATTACAAATCTTAAAAAAATGGTTATTCCAACATATCTTACATGATGATACGGATTATGCAGAATTTTTTAAAGCATCAAATGTAGATCTCAAATCATATTGTAACCTAATATTGAAATCAGGTAAATATCCTATATCAAAAGAACAACTTTTGATATATCAAAATATTGTCCAAATTGATACAACTACCATATCTCTTCACGAACAATCCATCGATACGATCCAAGAAATTCGGAACATTTGGAAAACTTATAATTTGTCGACTGGAATTCCCATCATCGATTTACAACATATTTGGTTACTAAAGATGATAGTGGAACTTGATCATTCACTGAAGTTAGGTGATGGATCGAGTGAAACATTTCATAAGGTGATTGCAGAGGCTATCGAATATACGAAAGACCATTTTGGTGTAGAAGATAAGATTATGAGATACTTTCGGTATACGGATGTTGTCCAACATATGAACCAACACAAACGGTTTATTGAATTTATTAAAATGAGAAATGATGAGTACAAATTAGGAAATCCAAGGGTGGGATTACATTTAGTGCAGGACCTCAGGAATTGGTTACTCTCACATATTGCCTTGGAAGATAAAAAAATTGGGTTAGCGTTTGAGTCGAGAGTTCGGGAACTTTCGGAGTTTACCAAAAAACTCCATCAAACTGGGGAAATTGGCATCTCTCGTGAACAAAAAAATCTCTACAAATTGGTTTTAAAATCGGTCCCAGACCCACTCGATTAAAATCAGACGGAATTTGAATTGCCAGGTTCATTTTCCGTGAAAATCCTGTTACCAAACCATGGAATACGAAGTCATCATCGGTCTGGAAGTCCACGTCCAACTCAATACCAATTCAAAAATATTTTCCACTGCCACAAACGAATTTGGTGGTAGCCCCAATACTCATATTTCGCCATTATGTGTTGCGCTTCCTGGCACCTTGCCTGTGTTAAATGAGGTGGTGCTTGAAAAAGCAGTGCGAGCAGGTGTGGCTCTCGGTTGCGAAATCACACAATTTACAAAATTTGATCGTAAAAATTATTTTTATCCTGACTTACCCAAAGGTTACCAAATTTCTCAATTTGATAAACCGTATGCTACAAAGGGTGGAATCCATATCCAATTGAAAGGTGAGAAAGAAGAAAAGTTCCTTCCTCTCACAAGGATCCATATGGAAGAGGATGCGGGTAAACTCATCCATTCACATGATCCTTCTATCAATCGATCCTATGTGGATTACAATAGAGCAGGAACTCCTCTCATCGAAATCGTATCGGAACCAGACCTACGTTCTTCTGATGAAGCCTATGCTTATCTCAATGAGTTAAAAACAATTCTACGTTACATCCAAGTTTCCGATTGTAATATGGAAGAAGGTTCGCTTCGATGTGATGCAAACGTATCCATTCGTCCCAAAGGGGAAAAAGGATTTCGTACACGCGTAGAGATCAAAAACTTAAATTCATTCAAAGCCGTAAAACAAGCGATCGATTATGAAGTCGAATGGCAAAAGGATGTTTATTCTCGGGGTGAGTCATTCAAACAGATGACGAAACTTTGGGATGCAACTCTTCTCAAAACATTACCGATGCGCTCTAAAGAAATGAGCCATGACTATCGATACTTTCCGGAACCAGATTTACCTACGATTCAAATTTCGGATTCATTCATCGAAGAAATTCGTAAAACACTTCCAGAACTCCCAAGGCAAAAAAAAGAACGATACAAAACAGAACTTGGACTTCCTGAGTATGATGCAGAAGTATTAACGAGTGAACGTGAAATTGCAGAATACTTTGAAGAAGCACTGACCATTTCAGGAGATGCGAAAAAAACATCTAACTGGGTAAAAGATGAAATTTTAGGAATTGTGAATAAAGAAAACATTTCCATCCAAGAATTTGCCATTGATCCTGTCCGGATTGGTAAACTTGTGAAACTCATCAACTCAGGTGAAATCACAGGAAAAATTGCCAAAACCATTTTTGAAGACATGTTAACGACAAAAGACCAACCAGAAACCATTGTTGAGAAAAAAGGTTTGAAAGTGGTACGTGATGACAAAGCTCTCGAAGAAATAGTGATCCGTGTGTTAGAGTCACAACCGGAATCTGTGGAAGGTTGGAAAAATGGAAAAGACCGAGTACTCGGTGCCATTGTCGGTGGTGTGATGAAGGAAACGAAAGGGAAAGCGGACCCAAAACTAGTCAACGAATTGATTCTTGCCAAGTTAGGTCCGTTAGGTGAAAAAAAGAAGGTGTAAATCCTTCTTATATTTCGATTTTATGAACCGAACCAAATTCCACTGGGGACTTAAATGCTTCCTCATATGGAATCCCCTTGGTTCGACAGAGTATGGCTCTAATGGGTCCAGAATGGCATACAACGATCATCACATTTAATTTTTGTTTGTTTGTCTCTTCCCAACCTAAACGTAAGTTTCCATTTACTTTCCAGTCTTCTAAAAACAAATCCACACGGTGGATGAGGTCAGTAAAGGCTTCTCCGTTTGGAGTTCTGGCATTTACAAAATCTTTCATCCATGGGATGGTTTCTTTTCGCGGGATATCTTCCCACAACTTTCCATCCCAATCTCCGAAGTCCATTTCTAACAATCGATCATCAGTTTTAATCAAAGATTCTGATATGTTTAGAAGGGGATTGTATTTTGTATAAAGCGCATTTGCTAGTTTCATCGCTCGTGGGGCTGGACTTGAAATAAAATGATCAAAGTTAGGTGGCAAATAAGAGAAAGTAGTTTCTGCCGTGTCTTCTACAGGATATTTCAATGGAAAATCAGTTCGCCCGTAACAAGTACCTTTGGGAGCGATGGTTTCTGGATGTCGAATTAAATAGAGGTCCACAAAAACACTCCTGAAATCCAAATACAGGTTTCGACTATTTGTTGTACTGCTCCCAAACAATCTCCAGTAAATCCTTGGATCCAGCGTTTCATCAAAGAAAACATATAAAAATAACTTGGGATGATACAAAGTAAACTGAATAAAAAATATGGATGGAGATACACTAAAGTCAAAAATGGAATCACACCTGAGAGACTCGCAAAAAGAATCTGTGGCCAGGTGATTTCCTTTGCCATTGGTTTTGCATACCCGTCTTCTTTGGCATAAGGCAATAATTTCATCATAAACACAGATAAAAATCGACTGAAACTATGAGCAGTTACAAAATACAACCAAAAACTAAGAATTTGAAATTGTGTTTTTGAATTCACCATAAAGGTAAATCCATTTTTTTCATACAACTGAAACGATTCTGAAACTCCCAATACTTTTAATAAAATAAGGAGTGAAATTCCAACTGCACCAAAACTTCCTACACGACTGTCTTTCATAATCCTTAGGATGTCTTCGCGATTCCATCCACCACCAATTCCATCACAAAAATCAGAGAAACCATCTTCATGGAAAGCACCAGTTAGGATGAGTAAAAATCCAACGGAAATGGTAAATGCGATTGTAGGTCCAAATAAAAATTGGAAAATCACCAAAACAAAAAACTGTAAACTACCAAGTAAAATACCAACAGTTGGCGAATATTTAATCGAATGGTGTAACCACTCTTCTTTGAATCCAACCCAACTCGGAGTAGGAATTCTTGTGAGAAAAGACATACATACAAAGAACAAACGAATTTCTAATAAGATGTATTTCATAAAAAGTTATGACTTTGCATCAGAATCGCTGACACCTGCGTCAGCAAAGGATGCCATCTCATTTAAAAATTTAACACTTAACTCAATAAGAGGGTAAGCAGCTAAAGCACCACTCCCTTCACCCAATCGTAAATTCAACTTCAATAAAGGTTTGATTTGGTAATGTTCCAAGACAACGATATGTCCTTCTTCGTCGGATACATGGGAAAAGATGGCATAATCTTTTACATTTGGACTGAGATGATAGGCAAGTAAATAAGCTGCTGTTGTAATGAACCCATCCACAATAAAGAGATTTTGTTTTGATGCGGCGCCAAGCATTGCTCCTGCCATCATACCGATTTCAAATCCACCAAATTCCAAAAGGATTTCTATTGGATCATTTAGTTTTCCAGTTCGTGAGTAAGCATTTTCTAGAATTTGTAATTTGATGTTTTTCCCTTCTGGATTTAGGCCGGTTCCTTTTCCAACCAATTTAGAAAGTGAAATGCCTGTTAGGTGAGACAAAACTAAGGAAGCGGAAGATGTATTACCAATTCCCATCTCTCCAAATAAAAATACATTGGTATTTTGGTATTTTGATTCAGAAATTAAATCGACGCCAGTTTGCAATGATAAAAAAGCTTCTTCTTTTGTCATTGCAGGAGACTTTAAAAAATTTGAAGTGCCCCTTCTTATTTTTTTTTGGATTAGTTGTTTTGTGTTTTCATCCCAGTCATGATCCACTCCAGAATCAACAACTTCTACACCGATCCCACTATGTTTGGCAAATACATTGGCACAAGCACCACCATTTAAAAAATTAAACACCATTTGCCAAGTGACATCTTTTGGATATAGTGAAACAGGTTCTTCTGTGATACCATGATCACCTGCAAACAAAATGAGTTTCGGATTTTGTAATGTTGGTGAAGTAGTATTTTGGATTTCTGAAATTTGTAAGGCAACCGATTCAAGTGCACCTAGGGAACCGAGTGGTTTCGTTTTGGTATCAATTTTTTGTTGGATTTGGTCTCGCCAAACTTTAGTTACTGGGGGAATTTTGGGTAGGGAAAATACGGACATAGGCAAAACCAGTTTGTCCAGTGAGTCTACAGCTTCCATCGTTTTTGGGCTTGGATGGATTTGGCGGGTTTGGGAATTGGCATTTTGGGCCTAAAAAAATCGAAAATCCTTCCCTTGGGGCGCTTTACGTACGGGGGCATTGGCTTTACTATGTCACCAAGCCATGGAAGATTTTGCCCACCTGCATCTGCACACGACCTATTCCATGTTGGATGGAGCCATTCGAATCAGTGATTTGATGAAACGAGTGAAGGAACTTGGTATGAGTTCTGTCGCCATCACTGACCACGGGAACATGTATGGAGCCATCGAGTTTTACAAAGAGGCAGTCAAACACGAAGTAAAACCTATCATTGGTTGCGAATTTTATGTTACCCCTTCCCGCAGTGCAGAAACGGAGTTAGACGAAATTGCTGATGGTGGTGCTTACCATATCATTCTTTTATGCAAAAATGAAGTTGGATACCAAAACATCATCAAATTGGCAAGTCGTTCCTTTACGGAAGGATTTTATCGTAAACCGCGAATTGATTATGATTTATTAGAAAGGCATAGCGATGGACTCGTTTGTTTGACAGCATGCCTTGCCGGTGAAGTCAACAGAAAAATCCTGGAAGGAAAAGAAGATAAGGCGTATGCGTTAGCTGGTCGTTTGCATGAGATTTTTCGAAAAGAAGATTTTTATATGGAAATCCAAGACCATGGAATTCCTGAACAAAAGGTAGTTGCAGACGCCGTTATTGGATTTTCGAAACGAACTGGTATCCCACTAGTCCTTACCAACGATTCTCACTTTTTAACAAAAGATGATAGAGAAGCTCAAGACATTCTCTTACGCATCGGAATGCGAAAGAACATAGATGATGAAATGCGATTTGGGTTTAACCAAAACTTCTATGTAAAATCTCCTTCGGAGATGAAAGAACTTTTTCCCAATCATCTTGATGCATTTTACAACACACTCGCCATTCGTGATAAATGTTCACTTAATTTTCAATTTGGAAATCCATTATTACCTCCTTTTGAAGTACCACCAGGTTATGATACAGACAGTTATTTAGAAAAACTGGTTTGGGAAGGGATAGTAGATAAATACAAAGAGATCACACCAATTGTAAAAGAAAGAACCGAATTTGAAATGCAAACCATTCGGAATATGCACTTCGCAGGTTACTTTCTCATCGTTCAAGATTATATTAATTTCGCAAGACGAACGGGAATCCCAGTGGGACCTGGTCGAGGATCCGCAGCGGGTTCCATCATTGCATATGCGCTTGGTATCACAAACGTAGATCCAATTCGTTACAATTTACTCTTCGAACGATTCTTAAATCCCGACAGAAAGGATATGCCTGATATTGATACGGATTTTTGTGTAGAACGCCGAGAAGAGGTGATCAATTACATCAAACATCGATATGGTGAAAACCGTGTGGGTCAGATCATTACATTTGGTTCACTTGCTGCCAAGGCTGCCATCAAAGATGTGGCACGTGTTTTTAATGTACCTTTTTCAGAAGTCAATGAGATGAGTAAATTATTCCCCAAAAAATTGGGAATCACCATCCAAGAAGCAGTTGAGACTTCAAAAGACCTTCGTGATATAGCAGAAAAATCTGAGATTAATAGAAAAGTATTTTCCATTGCGCAGAAATTAGAAGGTAACTATCGTCAGGTGGGAAGACATGCGGCAGGTGTTGTCATTGCGCCCACTGCTTTGGAAGAAATTGTCCCGCTATCAACTGTTAGTGAGCCCGGAAGAGATGGTCGCTCCATTGTCACTCAGTACGACAAAAATATGTCGGAACAAGTGGGACTCATTAAAATGGATATTTTAGGTTTAAAAAACTTAACAACGATCCATCACGCTACTAAACTTATTGAAAAACGACATGGTATTTTACTTGATTTGGATAAAATTCCATTAGATGACCCGGCAACTTTCAGTTTGTTACGGAAAGCAAATGTTCTCGGTATATTCCAGTTGGATTCGTCTTCAGGGATACGCGATCTATTTGCCAAAGCTCAGGTTCAAAAATTTGAAGAAATTGCCGCCTTGCTTGCGTTATACCGACCTGGTCCAATGGGATCTGGGATGTTGGATGACTATTTAGAACGTAAAAACGGAAAGAAAAAAGTAGTATTCCCACATGAAAGTTTAGCTGAAGTTTTGGGTGAAACGTATGGCGTAATTGTTTACCAAGAACAAGTGATGGGAATCTCAAGGATCATGGGTGGGTTCTCGGTAGGAGATTCGGATGTTCTTCGTAAGGCGATGGCCAAAAAAGACAAATCCAAACTCCCTGCCTTAAAAGAAAAGTTTGTTAAAGGTGCTGTTGAAAAGAAAATTAGTGAAAAGTTAGCAACGGAACTTTTTGAACAATTAGAAAAATTTGGTGAATATGGATTTAACAAATCCCACTCAGTTGCTTATGCCTTTGTGACTTACCAAACTGCTTACTTAAAAGCAAATTATTCAATCGAATATCTAACGGCATTACTTTCAGGTGATCATTCCAAAATCACTGATGTTGTGAAATACATCAACAATGCAAAAGATATGGGGATTCGAATCCTTGGTCCAGACTTAAGAGAATCGGGAATATCTTTCGAAATCACCGACGATAAAACAGTTCGGTTTGGATTGTCTTCCATAAAAGGTGTGGGAGAACTTGCCGCCGAAAATATAATTAGAAATCGAAATGAACTTGGTGGTTACAAACAACTAAGTGATTTTACAAAAAAATTAGACACTCGTTTGGCCAATAAAAAAGTATTAGAGTCACTTGCTCAAGGAGGAGCCTTCGACTCCTTTGGTTATTCCAGAAAAACGATTTTTGAATCCACTGATATCATTATCAATTATGCAAATAAAAAACAAGCAGAGGAAAAAGAAGGCCAATTTTCTTTGTTTGGTGGTGCCAATGGAGGCACAGAAGAAAACTTAAATTTACCAAAAGATGGAATTGAATGGAGTGGAGATGAATTACTTCGTCGTGAAAAAGAAACCACCGGGTTATATTTATCTGGCCACCCTCTTGATAAATTCACAGAACAATTAAAATCACTAAACCCAACTTCTATTGAAAACCTAGAAGAAGTTAGACCAAAATCTAAAGTAGAAATTGCTGGTGTTCTTTCCAAAAAGGTAGTCAAACTTACCAAAAAAAAGGAAGAGTTTGTGAACTTCATGTTAGAAGACCAAACAGGTGAGATTGAATGTGTTGCCTTCCCGAAAACCTATGCTGAATTCAAACACCTTTTCACAGAAGACAACACGGTTTTTATCAAAGGTATATTGGAACGGATTGACGCCGACGAATCAGAGTTAAAGGGTCAGATCATTGTTAATAAACTTGAAGAGTTAAATTCCGTTACCATTGAAAAGAAAATGGAGAAAACCCTTCATTTGACAATTAATATGAAAGAAGAAAAAAATCGAGATGTGATTTTGAAACTTCAAGATATTTTATCTGTCCACAGAGGTGCTTCTTCTGTATTCTTCCATCTTGTTGGAAACGGAGACGAAAAAAAAGTCATTCGTGCTCACGACCATTTTTCAATTGAGATCACAACCGATCTTATGAAGATGTTAACTGATATTTTAGGGAAAGGTGCTGTGAGGTATACAGTAGGGGAAGAAGTGAGAGTGTACGGGTAAGTTCTGTGGAAACAGAATCAATCTCTCTAACGTTTCTGCTCGAGTTCTTATGGATGGGCTCTGGTGCCATCTTTTGTATCATTTGGTCATTATCAAATTTAGTCAAAAACCGTAAAATATCTGACCTTTTTTGGTCTTTCATTCTTTTTTCAACAGGCTTATGGTTGTTAACTGGAGCCTTTATGTTCACTGGTTTTTATTTGTATCTTCCAGTGATTGTATTTGTTCACATTCCTTTTGTGTTTTTATCTGCTTCGTTTTTGTATCATTATTTGGAACATTTATTTTTAGAAAAAGAAATAAAGTTCCATTGGATAGGATATCTGCCTCCCATTTTTTCCATTGTTTTTTTAGTTCCATATTATATGGAATCGAATGAAGGAAGGATTCAAATCTTAAACACATTAACTGTTTCTGAATATGGGTCTATTTTAAGTGGTCTGAATTTTGGAATCAAACTTTCCATCCTATTGTCGGTTGGAATTTTTCTCATTCGCGAATGGATTCCCAACGTGGTTTTGTCAGTATTTTTCACCAAACGTGCGATATACTCTCTGATCTTTATCCTTTTAATATGGTTCGATTTGCTTGTGGGAAGTATCGGATTTGGTTTTCAGATTCCATTTTTTCGGAAATTGAGTGCTTATCTTTTACCAATTCTTATGTATTTTTATTATTTCACACGCGAGTTATGGGAACCATTTGTTTCTGATGTCAGAGATAATATACAAAAAAGCAAATATGAAAAATCAAAACTTGTGTCTGTCCCACTCGAAACCATCGACCAAAAATTATATGAATTGATGTTGGAAAAAGTATTTTGTGATGAGGATTTAAACCTTTCCAAACTCGCGGATTTAGTGGGAGTGAAATCAGGGCAATTGTCTGAATACTTTTACAAACGGTATGGGTTTGGATTTTACCAATATATCAACCAATACAGAATCGAAGAAGCAAAACGTTATTTATTGGAACCAAAAGAACGAACCATCCTCTCCATCGCAGATGCCGTGGGTTTTAATTCGAAGTCAACTTTCAATCGAGTGTTTTTAGAAAAGGTGGGAGTCACACCCACTGATTTTAGAAAACAATCAAAACATCCAAAATAAAAGATTTAGAAGTCTCAAAGAATTCTAGAGGACGACAAAGTAATTAGTTACGGTTACTCTTTGATCCTAAAGAGGAATATAAATGCGAACCATGATTGATTTTTATTTAGACTTACCCAAACGATTTGGGCAAAAAAATGCATTTGCAACGCGTTTGGGGTCTGGAAATTACCAATTCAAAACTTACAATGAATTGTTAGCTGATGCAAAAGACTTGGCTACTGGTTTAACGGAAAGATTGTATGAAAGAGATAAGGTTGCAATTTTTGCCGATAACTCGTATGAATGGATCCAAACAAGCATTGCGATAACACTTCTTGGAGCCATTGATGTGCCAAGGGCATCGGATGTCACTGACCAAGACATATTATACATACTCAATCATTCTGAATCCAAAATCCTTTTTGTAGAAAACGAAACTGTTTTGGAAAAAGTGATTCGTTTGGAAAATGATTTAGAGTTTGTTAAAGAAATTATTTTGTTTTATCCTCCTAAACAAAATAAGAATCTTAGATCTAAAAAAATTAAGATTAGTACTTTGCAAGAGTTAGTTGATATTGGAAGTCAGAAAAGAAAAGAAAATCCTTCTGATGAATTGTTTTTAAACAATACCATCAAAGAATCTGACTTGTTTACGATGATTTATACATCAGGAACTACAGGAACACCTAAAGGAGTCATGTTAACTCACGGCAACATCCTGTTCCAGTTAAACCATTTGCCATTGAAATTGCAAAAAGGGGACAAAACACTTTCTATATTACCCATTTGGCATATCTTTGAGCGGATCTTTGAAATCTTTAGTTTGTCCTACGGAGCTTGTACATACTATAGCAGTGTCCGAACTTTGAAAGATGATTTAAAATTTGTGAAACCAAATTTTATGGCTTCAGCTCCAAGGTTATGGGAAAGCATTTACTCAGGAATACTTGGTACTGTAAATAAATCATCACAACTGAAACAAAAGATGTTTCAAATCTCAATGTACTTTGCTAAATTATTTTTTCATTCCAGACAAATCATAACGGGGAATGTACTTGATATCCATCCGGTGATTTTTTGGAAACAATGGATTCGATTTTCCTACCATCTCGTTCGATTTTTTTTAGTAGCCTTACCATTTTTCTTTTTTGATTTTTTGGTATTGTCCAAAATTAGAAAGGCAACAGGAGGAGAACTTCGTGGTTCTTGTTCCGGTGGAGGTGCTCTACCGTTTCATGTGGATGAATTTTTTAATATGATTGGCATTCCCGTTTTAGAAGGGTATGGCATGACAGAAACAGCACCAGTGCTAGCGATGCGAACCTTCGAAGAAATCATTCCTGGTTCTGTGGGAAAAATCTTTCCAAAAACAAATTTACGTCTCGTTGATATCCAAACAGGTGAAGTGTTTTTAGATACAGAATTAGGTAAGTTTGTTTATGGAAGGAAAGGAGAAATCCATGTAAAAGGCGAACAGGTAATGGCTGGTTATTACAAAAATCCAGAGGCAACAAACAAGGTATTGTTGGATGGATGGTTGAACACAGGAGATTTGGGTCTATATACATCTAATCATAATTTGCGAATAGTGGGTCGTTCCAAAGAAACCATAGTTCTATTAGGTGGAGAAAACGTTGAACCTGTTCCAATTGAATCAAAAATATTAGAATCAGATTGGATTGACCAATGTATGGTAGTAGGGCAAGACCAAAAATTCCTAACTGCACTTGTGTATCCGAATTGGAATCAGTTTGATAAAGAACCCAAAGGTGAATTTTGGAAAGACAAAGAAATTTTGCAAAAAATGGAATCAGAAATCAAATCCAAAATCAATGCACAAACTGGATTTAAATCGTTTGAACGAGTTGTAGGAGTGATTGTGATACCAAAACCATTTGAGGTAGGAGATGAACTAACGGCAAAGTTATCACTCAAACGTCATGTGATCACAGAAAAATATGAAAACCAAATCCATACTATTTACGAAAAAACTTAAAATTCAACTCGAAATGTATGAATCGGATTTGATTTCAATCGATCTCATGTAAATCCATTGATGGGAATATACAAGGATCTGTAGAGTGATTAGTTTCCTCCACTAATCCTTGTAATGTTGATACTAAAATTTCTTTCTGACTCGTGGCCTGAAAAGTCCTTTGTTTGCACCTTTATGGTATTTTCGCCGGCCTTTAAATTCAGAACTCCTACCAAATAACGATCTTTAAAAAAGAGATCTTCAAAACTCAGTCCATCCTTTGTTTTCCATTTGGAACCATCAAATTGTAAAGACTCAAAATTTGCTTTTTTATACACTTCACCATTAAAAAGGTACTTCACATTTTTAATGCCTCGACGTTGGCTATTTTTGATTCCACCATCGATGATACTTACAGTCAAAGGAAAGGCTTTGGATACATTGATATTATCTCCATCATTGAGATTGGTGTAATTTTCTCCCACATGAATGAATAAATTGGCAATTTGAGGAGGCATCGTATCTTCTACAGGTGGTAGATAGGAGAGTGGATCTAATAAAGTTTTTCCGTAATCCTTTCCTAATACAAAGTGTAAGTGACCACCTGTGGAGTGCCCTGTATTCCCAGAAATTCCGAGAGAATCGCCTGCTTTTACTTGTGTTTGGTTTTTTACAAGTTCGTTCCTTGTGCCACCTAAGTGGTAATAACCGCTCACATAACCGTTTTTATGCGCCACCCAGACAATATTTCCAGACCCTCTTTCTTCTTCAAAGGGATTGTCCTCCGCATAACGTGAGTACAGAATAAAACCATCTCCCATAGAACGAACAGGTTGGAGGACAGAGGAAATGTCCAATCCATTGTGAAAATGATCTTTTCTCGATTCACCGAATGTACTTGTAATGAGGGAAGAAAGTTCCAATCCTTGGATAGGCCAAACAAATTCCGGTTTCCCTTCGGACTTCTGTCCATCAGCGAAAATAAAACTTGCCAGAAGAGCGAAAATCACAACAATACGTTTCATGTTATTAGAAGTCTCTCTGCGGGTTCATTTTTAGGAAAGTAGTTTATGAATCAGACTTCTTATACACCAGAAGAAATTTTAGAACTTGTCAAAGAATGTGGGACAGGCAATGAAAACGCCCTGCAAAAGTTTTTTGATTTTTTTTCCCAAGATATATACAATTTCCCAATTCGTGTTTTCCATCTAACGGAAGATGATGCTAGTGATTATTATATTTATGCTTTTGAACGTTTGAAGTCAGGCAAACGGTTCAAAAGTTTTGTAGGGAAATCCAGTTTTAAAACATGGTTTTTTTCCGTATTGCGAAACCTTCTCATCGATTGGCAACGCACCAAACGAGAAGTGAAAACCCAAACCGTTTCCAAAGTCAACCAAGAAGGGAAAGAATACAGCACCATCGAAGATGAGCCGGATAAACGGGCGGATGCTCTGGCAATGGCTCTTGATGCCTCTGACCAATTCCAATCGGTTCTATCTTCCATCAAAATGGAAAATCGAATTGTGTTCAAATTATCCTTTATTTACTACCTCCACCTTGATCCGGAGGAACTTCACTACATTGCCGAAAAAACAAAACGTCCTCTGGACGAGATCCAAGTCGAAATTCTGAAACTCCGAGAGGATTTGTCCGACCGTGAGGAAGAAAATCTCAAAATGGAAGACAAAATCACTTCATTGTATTTGAATATTCTCGATTTGAAGGAACAGAAGAAACAAAAAGCACAAGGAGAGAGTGTAGAAGCGCAATATTATAAAGAACGATTGGACCATGCCCTTGCGAAGAAGTACGAACAACGTAAAAAACTCATCGAGAAAAAACAAAAAGGCCATTTCCTCGTGAGGACACCATACCGGGAAATTGCGAGAATCTTAGGGATTTCCGAAGGTGGCGTGAGTGTGACCTTGCTCCGGGTACTGGAAAAAATGCAAAAAAAAATGCATTCGGTTGCGGGAGAGTCGTAATTTCCTTCGTCATACAATACATCGTGGAGGCGCCACATGGAACATCAGGACTTTAACGCAGAATCATTGGAATTAGCTCGGGAATACTTCCTAAAGGGTGAATTTCCAAGTGAAGCTCAGTTGCAAGACCACCCAAATCTATGGGATGCCTATGCTTTCTGTGAGGAATCCTTTTTTGCGGCTCTCCGCACGGAGACCATGGTTGACCACCCATTGGCAGAAACCTTCGCCCTACAAAAAGCAGAGAACACGGTTCACCGTTCGCCATTGGCACTTCCTGAATTCCTAAAAGAATACACAAAGAAGAACCTAACGGCACCAGAAAAAAAGGACAATCTCATCATCCGCCTTTCCCAATCTGGAATCCGCGTGATTGATAGCCTCATTTCTTCATTGCAGATCCGGGAAAGTTTGGATTTTGCACCAGCGATGCGTTCGGCTTCTACCGATCTGCGTACCAACGACACAAACTCTGTGATTTTTGAAGAGACCACAAAAGAAAACCAAAAGTTTTACTACCAGATTGTGAAAGAAAATGAAGGGGAAGTGTATCTTTCTGTAAAAGCAGAAGGTGAGGCTGGATTCCAACAAGTGAATCTGCGTCGGGACGGACGATTCATCCTTTCCAATAAAATCAATTTGGATGGCAGTGTTAGTTTTTCAGGTTTAATCCCTGGTAGTTATACCATAGAGTTTGTAGGTCCTAATCTTTCAAAATCGTTTGACTTGTCCATTCTCCTTGGATAGCTTCATGGGAGAATGCTCTCCCTTATCATCGATCGTGTAGGCAATGTTAATATCTTCAATGTTTTGGAAGATAACCTCCCTGTCGAAGAATCTCACATACAGTCTACGTTAGACGATGATTTGATATTGGAATATTTGGGGGAAGTGGAAAGGTTGGTGCACGTCTCCCAATCCGTTTTATCCAAACCCAATCAAATTCTGAATGTCGATATCTTACAAGATCTGAAGGTTTTAGGGGAAACGTTTTACCAACAGTTTTTCCCAACCTCCATCATTGAAAAACTTAAAAATACAAACAAACAAAGTATCCATTTTAATATTGATCCCACTCTTGCTCTTGTACCTTGGGAACTTTTACATGACGGAAATCGTTTTTTATCGGATAAATTTCGAATTGGGAAAACCATCCGAGGTGGGCTGCATAGATCCACTCACCAAGAAAATAGAAAAATCAAAATGCTCATCATTGCCGATCCTACAGAAGATCTGCCCCATGCACAAAAAGAAGGGGAAGTTTTATTTTCTGTCTTGAGTCAAAAGGTACCAAACCATCTTTTAGAACTAGAATTTATTGGTGGCAAACAAGTCACCAAACTTAAGTTACTCTCGCTTATCAAAGATAAACATATCATACATTATTCGGGGCACCTTCATTTTTCAGATGATTCTCTTGAAAATGGATGGTTACTGTCCGATGGAAAAGTATTAAAAGCAAGAGAAATCAAATCCACAGGGATAGATACTGATTTAGTATTCTCAAACTCTTGTATGTCGGCGAAGTCGGCAGGCAAGAAACTCAATACAAATATTTTGAACCAATATGCGGGTGCTTTTTTAACTGCTGGAATCAAAACCTTTGTGGGTACCAATTGGGAAATTTTAGACAATGAACGAACCATTGACTTTACAGTTCGATTTTATACATATTTATTTTCTGATAAATCAGTCGGTGAGTCTTTATTCCTTTCAAAAGAATTTGCAAGAAGGAATTACCATGCCAATGATTTGACATGGGCTAATTATTCGTTGTATGGTAATCCCGACTTTTCGATGTTTGCTAAGGAAAGAAGGAATTTCCATTCTGCAAAAATCCTTAATCCCACTGCCGTTTTGGAATTTTATCCTACTCCTATTTCACTTGCCTATTCCAGATGTGCAAACTTAAATAAAACCAAAACGATCGATAAAACCAATCTTATCAATTTGATTCGATTGTTTGAAGCGATTAGCCAAGTGGTAGGTATGATTGTCTTTAGCGATCACACCTCCCATGCAATGAACAAATCTATCCCAAATAACTTAGATGATGCGGTTACACTGAGGAAATGGTGGGAACTCGTTTATAGTTGCGTATGGGATTTTCAAAAATTAAAAATCACGAGCATTTTTGAAACTGCACTTCCTGTTTTACATGAACAAAAGGAAACCATATTTAAAATTTTAGGTTGGATGGAAGGTTGGGAACAAGGGGATATTAAAACGGAAGAGTTAGAATCTTACCAAATCATCCTCCAGTTCTTTTTAGAAAATATGTTACTTGAATTTGCCGAACTAGAGCGAATTAGCATTTTACTTGTATCAGAAAACAACAATCCACATTTTTATTTTAAAGGGATCAAACCTTCTTATCTTTATCCAACCTCTCATGGTTCAAGGGAAAAACTATTAGAACAATTGTCTCACCAAAAAGGTAACTTGGTATTATTACATGAAAGTAGAAAGATGGTTATCCCTTTTCAAACTTACTTCAAAGAAAAAAAGGAAACTGGTGATTTGGAACTCGTATTCAATGGACTAATACCTTTTGTTCTTGGAGCTAAACAGAGTTGAGTTTATGCCATCCAGAAAGAGGGAATGTTTCTTGTGGTGCCTGTTGTGGTCTTTTTAACTTAAAACTAACCACCAAAGAATTTAAAACCTTACTTTTAGAACGAACCACTGAATTTAAAGAAACTGTTGATTTTGAAGTTAGGCATAGTTTTCCTATCTTTAGAAAAGAAAGAGAAACAAAAGAAGCCCATATTCCTAAAAAAGATGAGATGACTTATAATTGTCCATTTTTGGGTTATGTAGATGACACCAAACAAAGGATAGGTTGTATGATCCATCCTATCTTTACTGGTGATCCCAAAAGCCAAAATTTTTCTTTTTATGGGACTTCCATTTGCCAAGCTTATGATTGTAAAACTAAGGAAGGAGCACTTGCGGATCTGTGGGAAAACTTATTTGTAGAAATTGCAAAGGATTCAATCGAATATTCTTTTTTATCTGCAGACCATATCTTTACAAATGCTGTAGAAAAGTTTTTTTCTCACCAACAGATGAATACAGAAGATATGTTCCATCACTATCGTTTGGAATTAGTTGCATTATTTCGGATACGTTTGCTTACTTCGAGTGTTAAAAATTTCACTTCATTTGAAATCAATTATGATGCATTTTTAAGTTTAGAAGATGTTGAATCTTATTTCAATTCAGAACTTGGATCGGAGTGGTGGGATTGGAAGTTTGAGTGGGAAAAGAAAAACCCGAATAGAGGTGAAGTATCCGGGTTTTGATAAGTGAATTGGATTATGCTTTAGAAGTAACAGTTGCTACTTTTGCTTTTGCTTCCGCTACAACAGTGTTTGCTTTTCCAATGATGGTTTCTACTTGAGAAAGACCTTCTTGAACATATTTTCTGAGGTTAACAGAAACTTCGCTTTGGTCTTGAGCACCTTTCGCTGCCAAGTTTTGGAATTCTGTGTTGATTGTAGAGAAAGCTTTTTCTGCTTCTACTTTTGCAGTGTTCACTGCGCCTAAGATAAAGTTTAATCCGTCTTTTACTTGTTGTTCCATTTTCATTTCCCCTATTTTCGGTTTCTGGTTTGTGCAATGCACAACTCCTTTTTGTGCGCTGCACACGGATCCGTCAACCTGTTTTTTCATTTTTTTTCTGCATCGCACAAAAAAAATGGAAAGATGCCCCAACCGGAATTTTTACCCATTCAGTGGAAATCCACTTATCTCTCCCTTCTTGACCAAAGAGCCCTTCCAGGAAAAAAAGAATTTTTAGAAATCCAAACCATGGACGAAACCATAGTCGCAATTCGCGAAATGGCTGTTAGGGGAGCGCCTGCTATTGCCATTACGGGAATTTTTGGGTTAACACTTGGAGCAAAAAAGAAAAAAGGGAATGTTGTTGCAGGAGAGGTAGAATCACTCATCAAACAAATGTTTGAGTCTAGACCAACTGCAGTGAATCTTAGTTTTGCATTAAGAGAAGCAAAAAAACGATCCGAAGGGAAAACAGATTGGGAATCGATCCAAAAGATATGGGAATCTTATGCTTTGGAAATGATGGTCGAGGATTTAAATGCCAATCGAAAGTTAGGTGAGAATGGGGCAAATCTATTCCCAAAAGATCAAAATGAAATTCATATCATTACCCATTGTAATACAGGAGCTTTGGCAACTGCAGGTCATGGCACAGCACTTGGTGTGATCCGTAGCCTTCGGGACCAAGGGAAAAAAGTGATTGTCTATGCGGATGAAACAAGACCCTTTTTGCAAGGGTCTAGGCTCACTGCTTTTGAGATGATGGAAGAGGGAATTGAGTGTTATATCATCACAGATGGAATGTCTGGTTGGCTAATGAACCAAAGAAAAATTGATGCTGTGCTCGTGGGATGTGACCGTGTGGCTGCAAATGGGGATACTGCCAATAAAATTGGGACTTATAATCTCGCAATTGTTGCTTTTGAACACAATGTTCCCTTCTATGTATGTGCTACGAAAGACAGTTTTGATTTAAATCTGAAAACAGGGGATGAAATCCCCATCGAAATGAGAAAAGAATCGGAAGTGACCCAATTCGATTTTTTGAAAACAAGTGATGGAAACTATTTATTGCCTGAAGGGAAAACAGCTCCTTTTGGAGCAAGGGCTCTCAATCCTTCTTTTGACATCACAAAAGCAAAATTTATCAAAAACTTTATTACAGAATTAGGCTGTTTTGTACCCACAGAGATTTCCACTCGTCTAAAGAATGTATGACGGAAAAAGCGATTTTAGGTGGTGGGTGTTTTTGGTGTACGGAGGCGGTTTACCTTCGCATCCCTGGTGTGATTTCCGTTACCTCCGGATATGCCGGTGGGCAAACACCAAACCCTAGTTATAAGGACATTTGCACTGGTACTACTGGTCATGCGGAAGTGATTGAAATTGAATTTAATCCCGAGGTCTTTTCATACTCTAAAATTTTAGAAATATTTTGGGCTTCGCATGATCCGACAACCCTTAACCGACAAGGGAATGATGTGGGAACTCAGTATCGTTCTGTCATATTTTATCTGAATGAAAAACAAAAAGAATTAGCGGTGGAATCCAAACGTAAACATGCTTTTATGTTCCCAGATCCCATCGTAACGGAAATTTCTCCTGCCCCAACATTTTATAAGGCAGAAGACTACCACCAAAATTATTTTACCCTAAATCCTCAAAACCCTTATTGCCACTACGTGATTTTTCCCAAATTAAAAAAATTGGGACTGAAGTTAGGTTAATATAAAACCAATTCTTTCTACAAAATTGATCTATTGACGTAGATCAATTCCTGATTTGTCGCAGTGCCAAAGATAAAGTTGGCAACGATTGACCGGGATAGAAGCAAAGATAGAGCCGCATAAAAAATGCGTTATCATTTTTCAATCTCTAGAAATTGTTAGTCGAGTTTCTATTTGCCTTTGAAAGCAGTGAGCATCGCCTTTTCTTGGTTTGGAAAAAAGTTCATCACAAACGCTGATTGGGCCTTGGTGATTTTTTCCACTTGCCTTCTGTATTTGATCACAGCGCCAGGATGTGCCGTGTTACGAACCACAACTTTTACATTATCTTGGTTATAACGTGCACCTTTTAGTTCTTCAATTTTTGATTTGAGTAATTCGACAGTTTTATTTTTTTTCTGATACGCATCAAAAATTTCTTTGAACTTTTCTTTTCGCGCTTCATCAAGTTTTCCACGAGAACGTTGCACAACTTCTTTGATCTTTTGGATTTCTGGTACTAATGCTTCCAGTTCTCTTTCCATATCAGTAAGTCTGGAACTTCCTTCTGTGAGAAGTCTGTCATTTTTATAATGGAATCCCACTTCTACAACTGTATCCATTTGTGCGGATGATCCAAGGGAAGAAACAGTAATGCCTTGGTAGGAAATGAGATCACTTCCGATGATGGATGATGTTTCTCCTGTTAGGATGATATTTCCTAAACAAAGAATTTTACTTCCCAAAATAAAGTTTTCGATGAGACAATCACCATCAATTTCAAGGTTTGCGTTTTCAATGAACTTAGCACGAAGGTCTCCTTTGATTCGGATCACACCTTTGCCTTTTGCCTTCACGCCACCCTTTACTTCTAAATCTTCACCAACGATTACATCAGATGATTCAACATTCCCATCCAGATACAAGGATCCTTGGCAATTGACAACAGCACCTTCTTCGATGGTTCCTTTCACTCGGATGGTACCTTCAAAATTGATATTGCCTGTTCCAAGTCCAATGTTACTTTCTATATTGAGTTCAGGTGAAACGGTGAGAGAGGTATCTGTAGAAAAAACAACTCCGCTGAGTGTGGCAAAGTATTCTTTTAATTGCCTTCCTGGTTTTTCAGGATCTTCAATTGTTTTTGGTAAAACGTTTTTACCTAGTGTTAACCTTGGTCTATCAATGGGATTAGGGTAAATTGGATTTCCTAATACATCGACACCTTGTTCCCCAGCAACTCCTTCAAATAAGGTAGCTAATTTTTCACCTTCTTTGACATGCACATATTTATTGATATTACGAAAATCTGCCGAACCGTCTTCTTTTAGAACAACTCGCTGGGCTCTTGGAAAATAAAATTTGATCCAACCACTTTCTCCTTGTTTGGCGGGAATTCCTTTCCCAACAACAAAGGTAAATTCTTCTTTCACTTTCTCAGGGTCTTTTAGAATTTTTGCAATTTCTGCGGCTGCTTGGTCCACATCTTTCATCAAAATGCGATCTCTATGAATGGTAGCGTTATCAAGTGCCTCAAAAATAAGTATATTGCTCATGGATCCACCTAACAACCAAATTGGTTTTACCACCAAATTTGCAGTCAGTCGATCCTCGGAGATTTGGATCTTGAGTCCCCGTTCCGGATTGAAGTCCGGTGCATTTTTTACGTCCATTCTGACAATAGTATCGGCAGAATTCTTAGGAGAAACGACAATTTCTGTAGTGTTATCGTTCCAACCAGTGCAGAAAACTGCCAAAAGTTTGCAGGAGGGCTGGCACCCCAAAAATTTGGGAATGGAGGGGCAGGCTATCCCCGTGAGTGAGGGCGGTAGAGGTTCTGTGGACGTGTAAAATCCCTTTTTCCCGGAAGAGGCGAGCCAGTTTTTCTGATTCTTCTTTGGAGATGACGGGATCCGATTCCCCGTGGAGTAGGGCAACGGGGCCACGTAAACTCTCGAGTTGGTAGTATGGGGAAAGGGTTTCTGGCATTTTTTCGGGCACGGTATCTAGGACTCGTTTTGCCAAGCTGATCCGAAAGTTACGGTCGTTGTGGACTGCCTCAAAAAATTCTTTGGCACGGTGACTGGTTTTTTCTAACAACATTGAAGATTTGGCATTTCCTCCAAATCGTTTCAACCCATTGTCAAGGGCTGCCTCAAAATAAACAGATTCTAACTCACCGGCAATGGTTGGTTCAAACCGATGCAACATATTGTATAAAATGACGTACACTGCGTACGGATCTACTTCGTAATGAGAGAAAACAAATGGTACTGCTTCAAAAAAATTGCAATATCCACCAATGAGCATACTGGTTTTAATTTTGTTACGCGTATTGGATCGGGACGCAGCGATGATACCCATACCTGCAGAAAAACTGGCAGATAAATAACCTAAGTCATCTCCATTAAACAACTGTTTGTTTTCGTAAATCTCTAACATCAAATTTTGGATATTCGAGATAGTTTGGACTTCAATTTTTAATGCCTTTACCTCTGGAAGTTCTGGCAAAATGACACTATAACCTATATTCGCAATGTTTTCTGCTAAATCAATGATCCTTTGGTCATCAATTCCCATCGCACTCATCCCATGTTGGAGGTACACTCCGGGTAAAGTTTTTGGATCTTTTCCTTGGGGGTAAAATAGAAAGGAACGGCGACCAGTATCTTTAAGAGTAATTTCTTTTCGTTCGAGAGATTTTTTTTGTTTTAGCCCGGCATAACTCAAAATTAGAGGGAGTGCCAAAACGTAGGGTTTCATTCGTCTTTAGTTTTGAGGAGTAGGGAATTTTTCCAACAATAAAATCAAATACAATCGACCCATATATTCGTCTCCACGGCGGTCTTTTAAATTAAAGATCAGAATGTATTGCCGAAAGTGTTCGAGAGAGATTGGAATCAATTTGTGATTTAAATTTTCTGGAGGCAAAATATCAATTTCGTAACGGCCAAGTCGCATTTCTGTAATTAAATTTCCTGCGATTTGATTGGCGAATTCCATCATGATGGAAGAAGAATGTGCCCTTGAAGTTGGATCAATTTGAAAGGCTTTTGCAATTTTTGGTAAAAGTTTGAGTTTTGTATAACCATCAAGTGCTAAATAGAGTTTGCCATTGATATCACCTACAAATTCAACAAGTGTGCAGTTTTCAAAGCATAGTCCTTCGTTTTTTGAAGGGCCATATGCTTCCCTTTCAGCAAACACGAGTAAGGTTTTGTAAAAATGATCCGGTAATACTTGAGAAACCGTTAAAATGAATTTTTCATCAATGAGTGGATCCATTTAAGCAGCGTTGTAGAGGATACTCTCTTCCAAAGAACTATATGCTTTTTTGATCCATACATCAAACTTTAAATCAGGGATCAGTGGATTGGAATATCCCAATGCTACTTCGGATGGATAACCAAGTTGGTCCAGTTCTTCAATGAATTGTTGAAAGAAGGATGAAAATGATTCCAGACGTTCGTTCGGAATGAGGGCTGCATACAAATTTTCTTCTAATTGGAAAAGTCCGATGCCAAGGACAGAATGTTTGATTCCCATTTGGTTGAGGCCAATGGCAAGTTCCGATTGAAAATTTGTATCGATGAATTTGAATAGCACCAATGTCTTTTTTTCAGAAGCTTCAAACGAAGCTTTTGCCAATTGGTAAAAATGGGAAACAGTATAAAGCTTTGTAAAAGGGTGTTTGGTGACCTTTGCATACTCACGTTTCAAAAGGATTTTTTCTGATAAGTTGGTTGTTTCTTCCCAGAAAACTTGTATGTCTTCGTTTGACCAACCTTCCTTGGAAGTAAAACATAAAAATCCAAACAACTTAGCGTTTATGGTTAATGGAACATATAACTTTCGTTTGTTTTTGGAAATGGCCGGTAAAGATTCTTTGATTTGGCTTTCTTCCCATTCATTCCATTCCACTGGATTGTCATCGGTTTCTACTAACATCTCCGACTTTTGCCAGTAACATTCCTTAAAATCGGTTCCATCAAAATAAACATATTGGATTGACGATAACTTGGGGCTAGTAAAAGAAAAAGGGAATTCTTTGATTGTATCACAAAATAAACTTCGTTCTTCTAACCGTACCGATTCCCTAGCATAAAAAATTGGATCCACTTTCCAAAGAATTTCTTTTGTTTTAAAACCTTTCGTTTCATCATTGGAGTCATCAATCGCTGTGGAAACTTCGGGAAAAACGGAACCATGGGAAACATTGGTATCTAAAACAACTTCGGTATCTACATTACTTTTTTGTAATGTTTGGGAATCATCTTCACTTGCAATGGTTTCTGTTTGGAAAGAGGAAGTCGGTTGTTTGGAATTTGGATAGGATTGTAAATCCAAACTGTATAAAAAAAGTGTGAGGAGTAGGCAAGAAACAGCTAGGAGGGTGAAGTCCACCCAAGAAAAATAGAATAGCGTTTGAAGGGTCACACCAATAGCAAAAAAAATTGTAGGAATTGTATATCGTTTCATGGTACCTTGGCCGTTACTTAATATAACGGGTAAAATGGGGATTCGCTAAACTGATTTTCCTTTTCCGCTAGGAGCAAATGAAACTCTATTCCGAATTAGCAGAATACTATTTTACCATCGAAGAACCTAGCCGTAAGTTTTCAGAAGAAATCCTTTTTTTACGAGAAACATTCAAGCGACATAAAATTTACACCGTACTCGACATTGGTTGTGGCACGGGCGAACACATCAAAGAATTACAAGGTATGGGCTTCAAACCTCATGGGGTGGATGGATCACCCAGAATGTTAGAGATTGCAAAAGCTAGATTCCCTCATTGTTCCTTTGAAGTTGGGAAAATGGAATCATACGTTGCAAAACAACCTGTTGATGGTGTGATTTGTTTGTATGGAACCTTTAACTACTTAGTCAATGATGATTTGGTCCAAAATTTTTTAAGGAATTGTTACAAAAATTTAAAACAAGCGGGCCTACTCGTACTTGAGATTTGGAATGCCGACCCAATTCACAGAATCAAACGAAAACCTATCACTACAGTGAGTAATGTGAGGCAAGGGACAACATCCATTCGAAGGAATAGGGGTTTTCGTTTAACGAGAGCAGATGATGTTGCCATCGTCGAAGTGAATTATGTATATAATTTAAATCAGAAAGATTTAAAAGACAAACATACGATGCGAGTATTTCATTTTCCACAAGTGAGAAATTTCTTAGACGAAAACAAATTCGAGATCTTAAATGTGTATAGCAATTATGATGGCGAAAAATACATCAAAACAGGTGCACGGATGCTCATTGTCGCCAAAAAGAGGTCTTGACTTTCTTTTTTTGTACGGTATCTCATTCTAGCGGGAGAACGTATGTCCAATTCAAACCATTTCCAAGTGATCGTGATTGGAGGAGGGCCTGGTGGTTATGTCGCCGCCATCCGTGCAGCCCAACTCGGTTTACAAACATGTGTCGTAGAACGAGATAAACTCGGCGGAGTTTGTTTGAATTGGGGTTGTATCCCCACCAAAGCTTTGTTAGAAAGCGCACATGTACTAGAACATCTAAAAGAAGCTTCGAAATTTGGAATCTCTGCTGACAATATCAAAGTGGATTTTGAAGCCGTAATCAAACGCTCCCGTTCTGTCGCAGACCAAATGGCAAAGGGTGTGGAATTTTTAATGAAAAAAAACAAGGTCTCTGTGGTAAACGGAGATGCTAAGTTTTTAAATTCTAAAACCATCGAAGTGAAATCAGTAACAGGCGATACTTCTACTTTGACTGCAGATTATTTTATTGTGGCAGTGGGAGCGAAAAACAAAGCCCTTCCTTTTTTACCATTTGACGGCAAACGTGTGTTATCCGCAAGAGAGGCGATGGTAGAACCAAAGGCCATTCCCAATTTAGCCATCATTGGTGCAGGAGCCATCGGTGTCGAATTTGCGGATTTTTATGCGAGTATGGGATCTAAAGTCAGTATCATAGAATTCCAGGATCATCTCCTACCCAATGAAGACAAAGAAATCTCTGGTATTTTGGAACGAAGTTTTAAAAAACGAGGCATCGAACAGTATTTGAGTTTTGGTGTCGAAACGGCTAATGTTACAGAGAAAGGAGTCGAACTCACCATCCAAGATCGAAATTCCGCTAAAAAAGAAAAATTAAACTTTGATAAGGTGATCGTTGGTGTTGGGATCTCTCCAAACACAAGTTCGATTGGACTGGATGAGATTGGGATAAAGTTAAAAAATGGATTTATTGAATATACGGGTAACTACCGTTCGACGGTTGATCATATATATGCTATAGGTGATTGTATTCCAACTCCTTCTCTTGCTCATGTGGCAAGCGCGGAAGGAATACGTGCCGCAGAAGATATTTCGATTCGATTAGGAAATCCTCACCATATACAAATCCAGCGATTGAATTATGCATACATTCCTAGTTGTACGTATTGCCATCCAGAAGTGGCAAGTGTGGGCCTAAGTGAAGACAAAGCAAAAGCGATGGGTCATGAAATCAAAGTGGGGAAATTCCCTTTTTCTGCGAGTGGTCGCGCGCAGGCACAAGGGGATACAACTGGTATGGTAAAAATTGTATCGGATGCCAAACATGGTGAAATTTTAGGAGCACATATCATAGGACCAGGAGCAACCGAACTCATTGCAGAGCTAACGTTAGGTGCGAATATGGAAATCACTGTGAGGGAACTCGCGAGTACCATCCATGCCCATCCCACACTTGCAGAAGGGATTATGGAAAGTGCAGCAGCTGTTCTTGGTGAGGCGATTAATATATAAGGGTAAAAGCTAAAGGAAAGGAATAGGGGTCAATTTCAATTGGAGTTTCATCTGTCCTTTAGAAATGGATTCCTTTCTCGTTTAGAAAGTGTTATGTTTAATTTCCAAAATGAATGCCTCAGGACATGGGTACGACTCTGATTTGATTAAGAAAAAAAGACGATCGCTTGAAAAAGCACTTGATACTTGGTTATACCCCAGTTATACTTACTACATGAAGACAGCTATTTCTATACCAGATGATCTCTTCCTATCTGCTGAAAATACTGCAAAAAAACTCGGTATTCCTCGAAGTCAATTATTCGCAAAAGCTATCGAAGAATTCATTCAAAATCATTCAAAAGAAAATATAACTGACAAATTAAATGAAGTGTATACGCATAATATAAATATAGTTGATAACCCTATATCGAATATGTCTGTCACGAATCTAAGAAAGAGTCTTAAAAATGACTCGTGGTGAAATTTGGTGGGTCGATCTAGGAATTCCTTTTGGAAGTGAACCTGGCTTTAATAGACCTGTTTTAATCGTTCAAAACGATGCCTTTAACGAAAGTAATATTAATACAATTGTTGTAGTCCCATTGACAACAAATTTGAATCTAGCGAAGGCTCCTGGTAATGTGCCGCTAAGTCGAAAGGAATCAAATCTTTCGAAAGATTCGATCGTAAATGTTTCGCAAATTGTTACTCTTGATCGAGACAGATTCATTAGTAAAGCATCACATCTGAAAACAAAAAATATGAAAAAAATTGAAGATGGAATCAAATTAGTACTTTCTCTGGACTAATGGGCAATACGCATAACAACGACTTACCACTATGCTTCGGCACAAAACTTTGCTCGGCCTGTAGTAAATTCTCTTTTGGAATTCGCCTAGCGTGCGTAAGCTTAATGCAAGTCCCAAACGTCCCAGTTTCCCAAACTTTAGGGTGGGACAACTTAGGGAAGTTGTTTTGTAAGTATCACAAATTCTTTTCCTATGAATGATCCAATCCATTCCATCTTAAATGCGATAGGCCACAGGCCTTGGCCCTTACCAGCAAAACCTTGGTTTTGGTACCAGGAATGGAATGATGTGATTTTTTTACACTACCAAGTGGATCCAAATATTCTCCGTTCCTTGGTTCCTCGGCATTTGGAATTGGATCAGATTGATGGAAATCATTGGATTTCTGTTGTTGCCTTTACCATGGACAAGGTACATCCAAGGTTTACGTTTCCCATCCCAATCCTTTCTACCTTCCGCGAAGTGAATTTACGTACTTATGTGAAAAAAGACGGAAAACCTGGTGTGTATTTTTTGAGTATCGAAGCGGAAAAATGGATCCCGACTTTGTTTGCACGTTTGGCATCGGGCTTACCATACCAGCATTCTAAAATCCAACGAACAAAGAATACGTACCATCTGAATGGGAAACGGTCCCGGATAGAGCTGGAATTCCAAGTCACAGATCCGATCAAACATCCAAACCCAAGGGAACTTTGGCTCACAGAAAGGTACTCTTTGTATCGGGGGAAGGATCCGTATGAAACTGCATTGGATGTGCACCATAAACCTTGGGAATTGTTCCAAGTGGATATTCAGAAGCTAAACATTTGTTATACGGCATTTGATGGTCTCACCGATTTTTTAAAACCAGATCTTACTCATTATTCGCCAGGTGTGCAGGTGTTAGCTTGGTTATGAGAGAAATGGGAAGAGTTTTCGTAAGCTACGCCCATTCTCAAAATTTCCTTCGTAGATTAAAGTTGTGCTATTTCACTAATCCCGGTATGATACCTCACTCTATGGACTAGTTTTTAGCATATATAGACTATTTTTTAATTGATACTCTTTGGTAGACTTATACAAATCAGCTATGATACTTGATGGTATATTTGGAAATAAAACTGCATCGAGAATCTTGTTGCACCTAATGCATTACAATGAAATTCATACTGCCTCAATTGCGAAAGACTATGGCGTAGCTTCTACACCTATCCGAATGCAATTGGAAAGATTCGAATACTGATAGTATTAAAGATAGACTTGCTTCTTACTTGCTTTTTAACGCACGTGAATGTTTAGACCAAGCTTTACTCGTTGCAAAGAGCCAAAGGTTTGATTTACAAAAAGTGAAAGAATAATGTTTGAATGAATCTAGTAATGGAAAGAAATTTTTGATGAGTTTGTAAATCTTTATCATAAATAAATTCTTACCTAGGAACTTGTCCTATCCCTGTGAATATAATTTTAGAATATTTCAAGTTGATCAAAAATCAGATTTAGTTTCGAAACCTAACTATAAAATGTAAATAAAACTAAGTGAAAAAATACCTATACATTTCCTTATCTCTCCTGACCCTTCTTCTTCTATGTAGTAGTAGAAACAAAAATCTTCCAAGATCCAAATGAATGCCATGGGGATTACAATTGTTCCCCGCAAGACCATCTTATAAAAAAAGCAAATCTTCGGCCGTCGGATCCTTCCATGGCAACCCCTCTAAAACTGGGAGAGTATTATGCGATCACTAAACTAAGGTATGGCGATGCCTCGTTCTTTTATTGCCAAACAAGTGATCTAACAATTTATCATGGCTTTCAATTTAGAGAACCGTATGATCCAAAGAATCCGACTGTTCCTTATGGTTCAAACAAATGTGAATTTTTAAGCGAAGACCAAGTCGTTTGCCCTTCCATTCAGATTACAAAAAAAGGAATTCAGGAAATCAAACTGTCAGAAGGAGAGACTAGGGGGAAATCGATATCGTTTCGGCATCTTTTGGAACCGAATCTAATCTTATTTACAATCAGTTTATTGTATTGTGGGCCGGTATCGAGAAGTGTTGATTTGATTGAAGTTGAGGAGAGAAGGTGGGGGGATGGAGGATGAATGAACGATTCGGAATCAATGTCGAAAAGCAGGAACAAACTGTTCTACTTCGGGAGTCAGTATAGAGACCATAATTTATATATTTATTTTTTTTAATAATTCAGGTTAATTTACCTCTTTGAATCTGGAAATTTCTAATTTCGTTAACCTGATTTTAATTACTATTTTCCATAGAGAAAAGCTAGAAATGTTGATTCGATTACTAGAATTTTCTATGATTTTAAAAACATTTGACTTATTTGTAAATTACGGTTTTTTCATTAGTTTTAGAAGATAAGAGGACTTCCAAAATGTTTGAAAAAATCTCAGTTCATTTAAGTTTAATTGCTTTCATTTTTTCCATTAACAACTGTGCTACGATGAGTGCTAGGGATGATGGTATGCAGGCAATTTTTGTCAAAGCTCCCGCCGATAGTCATATTTATTTAGATGGCGAAAAAATTGGGGAAACGTTTGGTGCAAGTTTAATCGATACTCCCAAAAAAGGTCCAAACAGACAATATAAGCTAAGGATAGAGAAGGATGGTTTTGAACCAAAGGAGATTGAAGTTACCAAAGAAATACATATGTTGTTTGGATGGAATTTGATTTTCCTTGTTGGTGCTCCAATTGGGTTTGCTGTAGATTACTTTTCTGGTTCTTATTTACACTATAATCGATGGGTTGAGGTTGAATTAGACCAAAAGTCGAATTTCAAAGTTAATCTCAACAGTGAAAGCAATCGTATTTACGTTCAAAAAAGAGATATCGATAGAGGATTACCTGTAAGTGTAAAATTTGAAAAAGTTTCAAATGTTACTTACGAAGCCACGGATGCAAATGGGAATCCGATACAAAATACTTCTGCAGGACAACAAAGGCCAGGTGGCGATTATGGAGATGAAGCAAACTTATCACAAGGGTATTATAAAATTTCTGGTTTTTACTATAGTAAAGATTTTAATACTTCTCGTACAGCTTCAGTCACTAGAGTTGCAAAACTTCCAGGTTCGAAGGTATTTGCAATTCCTGGTGGTGGAGTGGGAGCCATTTGCGGAACGATGGATGAAAAAACAAATCGAACAACATTTTATTGGATACATCTTCCTGAATTCATATCCAAAAAATTGGAGGAATCAAAATTTTTGCAATCAAGTTACCTAGCTCATCACTGTGAACAAGTATTTGACTTAAAACAGTATTTAAACCAATCATAGGCGACTGACCGAATATCCGCTTCTTTGCTTCTCGAACTCAATGTGAATGTAAAAAAGAGGAAACGTTTTTTTACTCATACAAAAGTAGGGCAACTAACTAACAGGAGTCAAGTGACCACCACCTGACTCCTGTTTATAAATTGGGAACCTACTGCTCTACACAAACAATTTTCTTTGCAACATTACAGGTGTCAGTTGTCGTTTCCACAAGAGTGGTTGTGCTTGCACCCACAACTCCTGTGACTCCACTCACTCCTACATTGGAACTAGTCCAATTTGTACAATTGACATCGTTGGCTAAGTTTCCTCCTGTGATCGTCATCCCTGTCCAGAACCGAGTTCCGTTCGTTCCAAGGGCAAAATTCATTTGCATGGTGGTATTGGAATCTCTAAAGATTCGGTTGGAAGTGGTTGTTGCACCCGTTGTATTGGACGTGTCAATGCTATTGGAATAGAAAGTATTGGCTTTGAATACCCAATCGGTGTAAGTCATTGTACCCGTCGGATTGCCGAGTGCTTCTCTCACTCCAGGAACGGATACCATGGCTTTATACGTTTTGCCACTGATCTTATTTAAATCACCATTGCAAACTGCATCAGCACCTACAATTCCACCTGCACCAATAAAACCACGAGGTGTATTTGCTGATAAAAACATATGACACCTTGTGGAACAAGGAGCGGAAGCCGAGTGTGCGAGGAGTATGGCGAGTATGGTGGTGTCGTCGTTATTCTCTTTCGAAGTTTTGCAAGCGCCTAAGAGAGCACTAAAAAAAACAAGAAATACCAAGAAATACCAAGAAATACCGTTAGGTCTCATTTGTTTGCCGTGTTTCATAGGATCAAATTTGAGAGAAGCGTTTCAAGGAGGCAAGAAGGAATTGGTGTAATAGTCTAGTGGAAACGGAAAAAATTGAGGAGTAGGTAAACTTGGGGGAATGATGATAAACTAGTTAGTTGGAGAGATCATTTGGCGATGGGAAGGAGGCAGTGCAAGCTTTGATGCAAGTGGGAATGATATTCGCCTAATGCCTGTCCGAGGAAGGGTTTTGTTTTGGATGAAATCGAAACAAAGCATAAGCAGAAAGAAAATTTAAAAAATCAGGAAAAGTGTAAAATACGATTTGACTGTAAGACAGATATGTAGTACATTTTGGTATTATGATTAGTTTACGCCTCCCACCAGATTTGGAAAGAGAATTAGATTCGCTTGCAAAATCGGAAGGGAAAAGTCGAACAGAAATCGTAAAACAATCAATTTTGGAATATTTACAGAATCGATTGCATCGTAAAACTCCGTTTGAATTGGGCTCAGATTTATTTGGAAAACATAATTCCGGAAAGGTTGATTTAGCCAAAAATCGAAAAAAATACCTGCAAGATAACCTACGGAAGAAAAATGAAAAACGTAGCACTCATTGATTCTGGTCCCATCATCGCTTTATTTAACGAAAAAGACAAGTTTCACAAATCAATTCTTAAATATTTGAAATCATTTAAGGGAGAATTGATCTCTTCCTGGCCTGTGGTAACAGAAGTTATATACCTACTTTCTTTCTCAGTTGAAGCGCAATCTGATTTTTTGGAATGGATTGAACGAGGTGGTATCCAAATCTTTAATCTTAGTATTGAAGATCTGAAGTATATTAAAAGTCGGATGAAAAAATATTCTGACTTACCAATGGATTTGGCTGATGCATCCTTAATGTGTATTGCAGAAAAATTTGAATATGAAAATATCATTAGCATAGATTCTGATTTTTCTATTTACAAAACTGTAAAAGGAAAGTTTTTACGAAATCTGTATCATGTATAAAAAATTTCGTTCGCCAAATAGATCCATTTTCTATTGCGCCAGCGATTGCAGCGGAAATCCTTTCGCAAAGCGAAAGATTGGAGCGGAAAGCGCGGTCGCTTTTGGAATGAGAGTAACCGACACCAAACAAGTGCGAGGCGCCCTATCTCTTTCTTGAAAGAGTAACTTGAATCAATGTTTCAATTGATTTCTAATCTTTGTTTCATCCAGTTCCATGTTTCTTCTGGTCGTTCGAAGGGGAAAAAATGAGTGAAACCTGGAAAGATGGACACACTTGATTTAGGATGTACATTTGTTAGTAACTTCGCATACTTCGGACTGCAGACTTCGAATGTTTCTGGGATCGCAATATGGTTTTCGGTTTTGATTCCGTAGAAATTTTTAAAGACATGGAAGTGGGCATGCCCAAAGATTTTTGCTTCGACTCTAGGGTCACATCGAAGTTTTACTTCTTCGTCTTGGCCTGTTCGGATGAAACAAGAGTTTAAGTAATCTTCGAAAATAGATGGTTCAAAATTGGCGAAGGCAGGAAATTTACGAAACGACCGCCTAACAAGCTCTATGGATTTAAAATGGGTCCTTCTTTTTTTGGCACCTTTGGCGAGGGGATTTTCTAAAAATTTGGAAAGTAATATGAGTTTCCAACCAAGGATAACAGGGTCCATTGCCAATACTTTTTGAAACCTCTGAGGTTCTTTTTTTGCCGCAAGAAGCGATGAGGCACCTCCAAGAGAATGGCCAATGATGGTTGTGTTTGTGATTTGTTCGTGTTCGAGTAGGCTTAAGATTTGGTCACGAAATACATTCCAATTCTTGAACTGCAATGTGAATTCAGAACGTCCATGCCCAACAAAGTCTGGTGCTATGACACGGTAGTGTTTTTTCAATCGTTCAAAATAAAACTGATAACAACCGGCACTGTAACCGTTGGCATGACAAAAAATGAGTGTAGGACCTGGTGTTTCTGAATCTAAGTAAGCAGTTTCCCAATTTTTGTAGCGAAAGGATTTTGGTTTCATTTTCTATTTGACCCTTCCCGATTTCCATCGGACTTTGTCTCTATCCCATGCAATTCCAAGTCATCCTCTTCTTCTGTATAGCTGTATTCTTCAATGCATTGGCGAATATTTTAATCAAAACATCTTCTATGCAAGACAAACAAGTTTTACCTGGAGAAGGGTTTTGGAAACTTGTATTCACTGTATTTAATCCTTACTTCATCGCAGGTCTTGCCAGTTTTGGTTTGGCTCTTCTTGGTTATCGTTATGTTTTGGGTAAAGGCTTAAAACTTTCACTTGCATATCCAGTGTTCACTTCCAGTGGATTTATCATTGTTCTGATTGCTTCTTCTATTTTTTTCAAAGAAAGATTGAATTTTACGCAGTGGCTCGGGATTTCATTTATTTTAGTAGGTGTATGGCTTACCGCCTTGCAGATGTTTGACGTTAACTCTTGATTTCGAATCGCTTTTTTAAAAACTTCTTAAATTTAAATCGCATTCCTTCTTTTTCTGTTTCCATTTTATTTTTCTTTGTTCTCATTTCTTTTTGCAAAAAAGAAAATTCTGCTTCGAACCTAAGTTTGGAACAAGGGAAGTCTGATAAAGAAAGTAAATCGGTTATAACCAATAATCTCTCTCAATCAAAACCGAATGTGATCTGGATTGTAATTGATAGCCTACGTGGAGATATCATTGGAAATTACAATGTAACACCAAACTTGGAATTGTTTGCCAAAGAAGGAATCCAGTTCCAATACCACTTAGTGAATGCTGCTTGGACTAGGCCATCCACACTTGTTTTTTTTACCGGTAAATATGCTTCTGCCAATCCTGTTAATTTTTGGGATTACCCTACGACAAAATCAGAAGTGCAAGCCTTTTATCGATCTGAGAAAAAACCACTGCCTAAAGTATTAAAAGATTTAGAATATAACACTGTTATGGTGGGAAATAATCCATTTTTGACTGATAAGTACGGACTCGGTGTCGATGTGGGTTTTGATGAGTTATACGATTATTCCAACTACAGTGAAGATACCAAAAAAATCACAAAAAAAACATTGGAAGTTTTGGAAGAAATTTCTTCAAAAGAAAATCCATTCTTTTTGTTTTTGAATTACAATGACCCTCACAAACCTTATACACCTCCCCTTGGATTTACCAATCGAATCCAAACGAAGGAAATTTTGGACGAACGAAAGTTAAACTATTTGGGTGAAGTGGCTTTTGTGGATGAAGAACTGGGAAAGGTATTTGAATCCATAAAAACAAAAGGACTTTGGGAGAATTCACTTATCCTCATTACAGCCGATCATGGGGAAGTGATGCATTCTTCACATGCCATTTCTCCTTTTACGGGCACCAATACCTATTATGGACATGGACAGGACTTATTTTTAGAAAATATCCATGTGCCTCTTCTCATCAAATTACCAAAATCCAATTTACAAAAAGCAGTTCAGTCTCTGACTCGCTCAATTGATTTATATCCAACCGTTCTTGATTATATCGGCATTCCGATACCAAAATCGATCCATGGTTTGTCCTTACGGCCTATTATCGACGGAGAAGAAACCAACAAACGTACGTACTACGGTGAAACTCGATTTACGCAAGGGTATGGAGAAGGAAAAGAGTTTTTATTACAAAGGTCTTACCGGTTTCATGAATTGGGAAAGTTTTGGCAAGGATCAGTTGGGAATGAATTTTATTTATATTTTGATACAACTACCGATCCCAATCAAGAACGTCCCATTCGGATCAACCACATGGGTTCTATCGGTGAACTAAAGTTAAATGCCGTATTAGAAAAAAAGATTGAACGGTTTTGGAAACAAATTCGTTCGATGGAACCAAAACTTCCATTGTATCACCTTTGGGTAAATCCAGATCTAGGAGATACCGAAATCCAGATCTCAGTACCAAGTGGTATCATTCGATTGGCAAATCTTCCTTCCAATGTGTTAGCAGAGGAAAAAGGCAGATCTGTAAAACTCCAAACAAAAGAAAAGGTTCCTTTTCAAATTAGTTTTGAGGTATACCCTGACGTGAGCTTTCCTGAATTCAAAATTTGGATGGGAAAAAAACAAGTAGCAAAATCAGAGATCCATATTGGGTATTTTGGAGTGAATCTATCGGCCTGTTCTAAAGACTGTGATCTGTTATACGAATCGCAATCCTTTCGACCCATCATCCACCCGGAAACAAAGGTACATTTTTGGAAGGAAGGTGGGCAAAAAAAATCATACGAAAACAAACAAGAGTTAGGAACCGATGCATTGGACATTTTAAAAAAACAAGGCTATGTGCAATAATTGATCCTTGTTGTGGAGAGATTGTTTTCCGAATTGGATTCAATCATTGTCTTGGTTTGTGACAGAAAGATTTGGTAATGTTTCTCCACTAAAACCTGTCCCACCACCTGTTAGAGACCCAAACAAAATCGAATATAATACATTCCCATCCACCAAACCATCATCGATGCCAGTGATCACAATATTTTGGAAAGTATTCCAATCTGCGGAAGTAAACGTTAAATTTGAAAGTGAACTGGTGCCTTCTGCAACATTGGAACTTGATACAACAATATTTACATTTGAGGTTGGTCGTGCACGTAGCCTGATTTGAAAACGAGACTGGCCGCCAGATTCCGTTGTGATTAAGTTAGGTGAAGTGACTAGACCTCCTGAAACATTGGGGCTTGTCCCACAAGCTGCTATAGGATTTGGATCCGTACACGGTATAATATCGTACAGATTGTAAATGTGGACACCAGGTATGGAGCTAGGGGTGAGTGCACTGTAAATATTGGATGGTGAAAATCCAGTTCCTGTTTCGCTTGAATTGATTTGCGTGTTGATGTTATAATTTGCATCCAGCACATCTGTTGTGTCTTCGCCAATGATCGTTACCAATTGTCCTGTGGCAAAATTAGTTGGAGTGAAAGTCAATGGAGCTGTAGGAAAGGAGACAATTCCTCCAGGTGTGCTTGTGAAATTGATTGAAACGTCGGTTGTTGGTTGTGAATTGAGATGGATGTAAAACTCAGATCTTGCCCCTGATTGAGAAGTGATGACGGTGGTAGGTGCAAAACCTGATGTGGTGATGCCTGCGGAATCATTGTCATTTAATGTGAGTTCGGGGTAATTTGCCGAAGGGTATGGGTTTACACCATTATAAAATCCATCCGTTGAGGAAAGAACTCCGACAACAATCGGGCAAACTACATTTCCATCATCTACCGAATCGTTGAATGGTGTAACAGTGATGGTATTGTGTGCTCCAATTGTATTCCAGTTAGCATTTGTGATGGTAACATTATTTGTTGAAATTGTGAACTGTGTGACTATTGGTCCCGTTAACAAAGTACAAGGAAAACTAGAAGGGATCGAAATGGGGATCGTAACATCATCAGTCGGTGCTTGGCTTAGTAAAATATAAATTGAAAACGCTGCAGCATTTTCAGCGCGAACCATGGATTGTGGTGTGATGACAGTCACAGGATTTTCTGATACACTGAAATTGACAAGATTAGCTGCCGTGCCATTACTTCCCACAAAACTATCATACCACGTGGGAAAGGAACCTGTTTCGGCACCTGTAACTGTAATGGTATAGTTGGTATTCCCATCGCTCAATATATCTGACACCCCCACGATTTCTACAGGAACTGAAGTACTCCAATTCGTTTCATCAAAAACATATTGTTTTGAACTAACAGGAGTTCCGCTGTCATTAATCATACCTTCTGTTGTGTCAGAAGTTGTTAATGTTACGGTTACAGAATTTCCTGGTATGGGTTCACTCCCCAATCGTAAACTGTAAAAGGTAGAAAATCCAGACTCTGTAGTAAAGTATGGTTGTCCAGTATCCAAAGTGAAAAGAATTTTAGGTGATGGGTTGTCATTGTCCGTAATGTTGATTGTAACATCACTTGGATTCAACCCATCGTAATCAGTTCCTGAGCCAGAAATGGCACCTAACGTAAGTGTATGAGTCCTAGTATTAGATTCATTAATGGAATCATTTACCACTGAAACCGTGACTGTTTGAGCTGTCCCATAATTTGTATGAGTGAATGTAAGATCGGCTGGGGAAAAACTGTATTGTGTAGAATCAGGCAAAGAAAATGTTTCGGCAGTGATCGGGATTGTGACAGAACCACTTACACAGGATGCCAAGTTTCCTGGTGTGTCACAAGGGGCTGCATTCAATCGAAGGGTAAACGTTCCATCCACATCTCCTTCCGTTAGATTTAGAGTCGTTGTGGAAAAAGTAAATCCTTTTGTATCATTGTCAGTTATGGTGACCACCAAATTCCCGTTTGTATCCGTATAACCCGGAACTGCTCCTGTGGGATACAAACCTGTAAAATAAGATCCATTCGCTTGTGGAATATGAATTGTGACAGGGATATTTCCATCATCAAAGGAATCTGTAACAGAACGAATTGTTATGATTTGTGGGACGTCCCATCCACTTTCACTCGTATTCCCCGTAAAACTTCCCACTTGACCGTTTGTGGGAGTAAAAGTGAGTGTGCGAGAAGTTGCAACTCCAGAAGAACTATTAAGCAAGACAGCTTCCGTACCATCAGAAGAAATGATGGGTCCAATCACGACATTTGCATTTGGTTTTAAAGACAAACGAATTTCGAATGTTATGGTAGAAGTTCCATTTTCCACAATGGAAGAAGCAGACAAGTTTTGGATTCGCACCAAGGGTTCATTGCTATCCGTATTGATTGCAGTTACGGAGGGGATTGATAAGGAATTGTATTTTGGATCTACTGATGTTGAATTTGCAAAATTGATATTCACATTTTGATCACCGTCATCTGTACCATCTAACACAGATGTAATGGTGACAGTTTGGGGTGTATTCCAGTTGGCTGCCGTAAATGATAATGATGATGGTGATACGGTAATCTCCGAAGTATTACTTGAGGAAACTGTTGGTAGGTTCACAGTTTGTGTTGGCTGTGAATTTAAAACTACTGTGAATGTTTCTGTAAAGGGAGTTCCATTCTCATGTACGACAAGCCCACCAACAGGTGTCACAGTGATCCCTGCCGTATCATCATCTGTTACAAAGAAACTAATTTGTGTGGGAGGTGAGACTGCATTGTAAATAGGATCAGCGCTTCCTCCCGTATCCACAGAGCCAAACTGTAATGTCACAGTCCTTGTATCTTCGTCTATGGAATTATTATTTGTTGTGACTTGGATGAATTGATCAATGTTCCAATTGGCATTGGTAAATACCAAACTTGTTGTATTCACATTTGTAATGGCATTATTTTCGTTAATTCCGGTTAGGGTTACTGTGGAACCAGGAGGGGGTTGCGAAGAAAGTCGTATTGTAAAATTGAGAATACCACCATTTTCTGAGATTGTCAAACTTCCAGGTGAGGTAAGAATAAAACCAGGGACGTCATTATCAGTATTGGTAACGGAGGGAAACACCGGCCCCGCCAAACCATTGTAATCTGAGTCAGTTGATGAGGCAGAACTGGAAACTATGGATACTGTTTGTGATCCATCTACAATGAATTCATCCTCTCCTGTGACCGTAACAATTTTCGGAGTGAACCATTCCGCAGGGGCAAAACTGAGAGAACTTGGACTAACAACGGCTTCCGAACTGGGAGTAGCCACAATAGAAGGAATGGTGACGGTATCAGTAGGAAGTGTGTTTAATACCACTCCAAACGACACAGCACCTCCAGATTCTGTTGTTGTTAAACCTGATAAGTTCACAACAGTAAACCCAGCGATGTCATTGTCTACATTGGTTCCTGTGATGATCGGTACAACCTTACCCATATACGCTGGGTCAAAGGAAATCGTTGGGTCGGCAGAGATTTGGAATGTGCTATCATCAACGCTAAAATCATCCACCCCTGTCACAGTGACTGCTTGAGGCACATCCCAGTTGTTAGGTGTAAAAACAAGCTCAACGGATTCAACAGTTGCTTCCGTTGTATCATTTGATACAAAATTGCGAATGTAAACATCTTGCATGGGTCTTGTTTGTAATACATAATAAATTTGGCCTGTTTCTCCTGTTTCAGATGTGAGGAGTCCAAATACTGGACTTGCAGCCACACCAGAAGATTCATTATCAGTGTTAACCACAAGTAGAACTGGTAGGCTTTGAGTTGAAAATCGAATGTCAGATGTTAAAATACTTCCTAATTGTACTCGGAACGTTTGGTTCCCATCAGACAATAGATCATCAACACCCGCCAAACGGACTGTATGTGGATCGTCCCAATTTTCTGGAGTAAAATCGATAAATGTATCGGATAATAATACCCCTTCTGTTGGGTCGGAGATGGTAATTGGTCCAATTCTCACTGAACTGTTTGGTTCAATGTTCAAACGAAGTATGAATTCTGCTTGTCTTCCGTTTTCACTCGTGAATAAAAAATTTGGAGCTTCATAAATCACAGATCCTTGGCCGGCCGCTTGGACAAAAAATGAGCCGAACAATCTCTGTAGATTAACAGGAGTTACCGATTGGCAAGAGAATAAGGAAGAGGTCAGGAGAATGAGGGCAATGGAGAATTTAGATTTGAACACGAATCCGATTTGCCCTCTAATCCATCCCATTTAGGGTTCTCCCTCTCTATTCTACGAGAAAAAAGCCCAAAATCAGAAAAAAATTTCCAGGAAATGCAATAAAACAAGATGAACCAAAACACAAACCCCAATGCAAAAGGCCCTCTCTCTGGCGTGAAAGTCGTCGATTTGTCCTTACTCCTCCCTGGGCCACTTTGTTCCCAACACCTCGCGGACATGGGCGCAGACGTCATTAAAATTGAAAACCCCCGCGCTTACGACGGATCTCGGGCTATGTTCAAAGGGAAAACAGGTTACCCTGCTCTCTTTATGATGCTCAACCGAAACAAAAAAGCCATCACTCTCAATTTAAAACGAGAGCAAGCCAAAGAGATTTTATTCAAACTATTAGAAGATGCTGATATTCTGTTGGAAGGATTTCGCCCTGATGGTATGGATAAAATGGGAATTGGGTATGATGTCTTAAAAGAAAAATTCCCACGTTTGATTTACTGTGGTATTTCCGGTTACGGAACAAGTGGAAAGTATGTAGACTTTGCTGGTCATGATTTGAATTATTTGGCGATCTCTGGTGTCCTCGATCAAACGGGAAATCCTCCAAGACCTGCTGGTTTCCAAATGGCTGATGTGGGTGGAGGAACTCTTACGGCTCTTTCTGCCATCCTTGCCGCTTTGTACTACCGAGAAAAAACTGGCAAAGGGCAAAAGATCGACATTTCGATGACGGATGCTTCTGTCCAATTCATCTCTCTCTATGGTGGGATTTTATCTGCATCAGGTGTTTCACCAGAAGCTGGGAATGATATCCTTTCTGGTAAATTACCAAATTATAATGTATATGAAACCAAAGAAGGTCGGTATGTGGCACTAGGTGCTTTAGAAGATATGTTTTTCCAAACATTTTTACGTGCAGCAGGGATGGAAAATCTAACAAAGGAACTTCCAATGGTTGAGGAGAACCTTCCTATCATTAAACAAAAGTTAACTGATTATTTTAAATCCAAAACGTTTGCCGACTTACAACCTATTTTTGACAACACCGATGCTTGTTTGTCTCCGATTCTAAACATGAAAGAAGTATCGGAAGACCCTCATATGAAAGAAAGAGGCATGGTAATCGAAAGGAATCATCCAAAATACGGTCCTATCCTACAATTTGGATCTCCGTTTCATTTTTCGGAAACTCCATTTGTTTACCGTAATGACCCACCAGAACACGGAGAACATACGGAGGAAATTTTAACCCAATTGGGGTTTTCCAAAGAGAGTATTTCGGGGTTCAAAAAAGACAGAGTCATCTAACGAATCTTGCTTTTTTTATCGAACTTCTGTACTTTGTCCTAGGGGAGAGGTAAACTCTCCCTTACACCAAGCCATATGAAGTTTTTACAAGTATCAGACCTCCACCTTTCCTCCTTTACAAAAGACGAAGAGACCTATTCCTTAAGCGTCCTAAAGGAAATTTTTGAAACTGCAGAATCCAAAGGATGTGAACGAGTACTTTTTTGTGGAGATGTTTTCAATCGATTTCCCGATTTAGAAACCTTACGATCGCAGTTTATCAAAGTAGTTTCGTCCTATTCTGGACTTGTGTATTTTTTGCCAGGGAATCACGAAGTATTAGAAAAAAAAGGAAATGAAAATACGTATTCAGCGTACGATTGGTCGAAGAAAGTCATCGTGCTTGACTCACTTCCATTTTCTTTTTTTGAAGAAGCAGGGATTGAATTTATTGCGATCCCCCACCAAGAAAATTATTCCGAAATTTTATTATCACCCCCTCCACATAAAAAATCACAAATAAGGATTGGACTTGCCCATGGAACGGTTTCTGGGATGAGTTTTACGGGACTACAAGAAGAGGAAGAAGAAGGTGGTTCCTATTTGGATCCAAATCTTTTACAAATTTTAGACTTAGATTATTTGGCGATTGGTCACCTCCACAGACATCGTTTTGGCAATGTTGGGAAATGTAATGTTGGTTATGCGGGATCTTCACGTGTTTGGCGGAAGGGAGAGTTTGGTCCAAGAGGTGGGATATTACTTGAAATAAAAGATGGGAAATTGCAAACAGAATTCATTTCATGGAAATCTGCCGGGGAATACCGAGAAATCATTGTTAACTTAGATACCGATGGAAATCCAGAACTTAGTGCCAATGAATATTTGGTAAATACTTCACCCAATGATTGGGTTTGTTTTCGATTTGTTGGGTATGTGGATTCAATGGACGGAAAACAAAAATTCCAAGAAACTATCGAACGTGAATGGAAACATAAATTTCGAATTTGTGAATTTGATCCAGATGAGTCTCAAGTTTATGTTTTACAAAATATTTCTGAAAATGAATTCATCAAACAATTTTTAGACAAAATGGAAGAACGAAAAAACCAAATGGACCCAAGTCTTTGGCGGCATACACGTGTCACTGGCATTCGGTTTATCCTGGATGGGGGAAAAGTAAAATGAAACTGAAAATAGAAAACTTCGGAATATTTTCTTCCAAAGAATTTCCCATTCAAAAAATCACTGTTTTTACTGGTCCAAACGAATCTGGAAAAACTACAATTTTAGATGCATTTGTTTCGGCCCTGGTGAAAGTTACCGGCACGAAAAAATATGGAAAATTATTAAATGAAAGGTACCAAGAAAATCGAAATTCTGATTTAGGAATCGAAAAACAAACTCTCACACCGAATTTATTTTTAAACTCACTTGTCATCAGGGAAGGGAATATGGAGGTAGGTTCTGATAGTGAGCTTACGTCAGTGATTGAACAATCCATTTTTGATAGTGGATTCAATCCAGGTCACCTAAAAGAACAGGCAGAGATCCAAGTTACAAAAACCGGAAATCGGAAAGTAGTTAAAGACTGGAATTTAGCATTATCGGAGTTAGATGCCGCCAAACGTAAATTTGATGAATCGGAAAGAAAATTAAATCAAATTTCAAACCAATTTGCGGAATTGCCAAGTTTGGAATTGGAAAGACAAAACAAAAAAACAGAAATTCAAAATCTTTTATCTGAAAAAAATGTATTCCAAAAACAATTTGATGAGTTAAAAGAAAAAGAACTCCATGCAGATGCAGATCGAGTGTATCATCAGATTTTGCAATGGGAAATGTTGTCTCATGAGAGGAAATCTGAATCAAAATTTTTACAAAATGATTCTGAAAAACAAATCAAATTACTTGAAGAATCCATTCGAGCAAACAATCAAAAAATAGAAGCTACCAAAGAAAGGATAGGAGAATTAGAAGTTGGAAAAACTTCTGCCAAATCAAATCGATCCAGTTTAGAAACCAAATTCCAAAAACTAGAATCCTATTTCCCATTTTTTGAATCTTGGAAAGAAAACCTTCGCAAATTCCAAGATGATTTTCCTGTTGTTCCTAAAGTAATATGGAATCCACTATACAGAAGTTTGGCGATTGTTTCTATTTTTTTGTGTTTGGTCACATTGATTTCGATTCTATTTTCTGATTTAGGAAATTGGTTATTCATTCTATTAGGATTATTCTTTGGTCTATCTTTGTTCTTTGGATTGAAGATGAAAGAAACTAAACTGGAAAAGGATGAATCCAAATGGAATGAAATGATCCGACGGATTGCAAGTGAAATGGAAATCAAAACATTAGGGGAATGGAAACCAGATTCTCTCCTTTTAGATTCTTTGTTTACCAGTTTTCAAAGGTACGAACGGGATTACACAAAACAGAAATTAGAATTACAAAATGTAATCGATTTGATTTCAAAAATCGAGACAGAAATCCAAATCCAAGAAAACCATTTGAAAAAGGAAAAAGATATTTTGGAAGAGAAGGAAAAAGAGCGATCCTCCCTCCTTCAAAAATTGGGTGTGAGTTCCCTTCATGAACTTAGTGAATTCTTGGTTCAGATACGCCTAAAAGCTGATAAAATCAAAACCATCGAAGACTCACTCGGTATAGAAATCAAAAAATGGGAAACAGATGGAATTGAATCACTCAAACTCAAACTGAAAGATAAAATGAGTGATTGGGAGAAACTGGGAATTGGCAAACAATTCCAACCAGAAGACCGAACCACCAAACAACGACTTGAAAATCGAATCAGAGAATTAACAGAGTTAATTCGAAGTTTGGAAGTAAAGATAGTAGAGTTAGAAAAAAAATTGGATACAGGGAAAGCAATTTTAGAATCACAAATGGTTCCTGCTCAAAAAGAATGGGAATACAACAAAAAAAATCTTGAGTCCAAAGAAAAAAAGAAAATTGAATTGGAAAAAAATTTCCAAGCCTTTGAAGTCCTGGTTGGGATTTTTTCTGAAATGCAGGCAGAGAGTACAGATAAAATGTCTTCTCTTGTGCGTTCCTTACAAAACAGAATGGATGCCATCAAAGGTACGATACCAACCAAACAAATCCAATGGAATGGGTTTTCTGAGGAAATCCAAGTCACAACAGATCCGAAGTTAGGCCAATTTTCTTTTGGCCAATTGTCAACGGGAACACGCGAACAAATATCCTTTGTCTTACGATTGGAATATGCCTTTCGCATCGGAAATCAATTTAATGTTCCCTTTTTATTATTAGATGAACCGTTTCGTCATATGGACAATGTTCGGCGCAATGCCGCGTTGGAATATACCCTACAATGCATAGCAAATGCAGATGAAAATTGGAAATTGGTGTTTTTTAGTTTTGATGAGGATTTGGTAACAAACATTCAAAGACTGGCAGAGAAGTACAACCTTCCCTGCCAAATCCATACATTATCTAAACAAGTTTCTTAGCTTCTGCAAGTACGGTATCGTAGTTAGGTTCACTTCCAATTTCAGGAACTAGTTCGGTATAACGAACCACATCGTCTTTATCGACAACAAAAACAGCTCTTGCCGATAATCCAGCAAGTGGTCCACCAGAGATATGGGTGCCATAGTTTTTGGAAAACGAAAAGTCTTTAAATTGTGAACCAGTGATAAGGTTTTCTGAGTTAATGCCTTCTGTAGAACAAAAACGTTTCATGGCAAAGGGTAAATCACCAGAAATGATCAGTGTGGTGATCCCATTTTCTTTTGCGACCTTTTCGTTGAATTTTTTTGTTTCGATGGCACAAACAGGTGTGTCGAGACTCGGAACCGCAACAAGGATTTTTACCTTACCTGCTAAATCTTTGAGGGATATATCACTTAAATCTTGTTTGGCGACTTTAAAATCAGGAGCTTTGTCTCCAGGTTTTGGGATGGATCCTTCGAGAGGAACGGGATTTCCTTTGAGTGTAACTTGTGCCATATTTTCTCCTATGTTTCTTTTAGACTAGGGTTCATTCTCTTAAGAGTTTCTTTCTTGTGGAAGGATTTTTTCCATCCAGTGGAAAGATTCTGCAAGTTCTCCCTTTTGGATGGTGGCACTCAAATGGCGCACTCGGTCCAAAATCCAAGTGGGTGAATGTTCGCTGAGTCCTGAAAATGCGTTCAATTCTTCGGTATTGAGTTTACCGTCAAAGGAAGCACAGATAGCAAAAATCGAAATTGGCCATTGTTTTTCTTTTTCTGTTAATGGTTCAAGAGACAAAACAAAACCCTCCCAATCATCTAAGTTTTGTAATGTTTCTCTATTTGGTAAAAGCCCAAGAAGACCAAAAAGCAAATATTCAAAATTAGGATGGAATGTTTTGGTATACACAATCGAAAGTGCTACAGAACGTAACACCGATTCAATGAGTTTTGGATTCTTTGATTTCGATTTGATTTGGATGAGTAATGAATCAGCCAATTTCCTTGTTATGATTCGTTTTCTTAATTCAAAAAGAATGATATAAGTCGTAACTGCATCCCATATCCCTGTGATGGGTCCAGAAACGTATTCAATGAGGAAACGTAAACTTGTCCTACCCAAAATTACCTTTAACAAAAATTTTGCGAAGATATTGGAAAGGAATACTTTACTTTTATACAACACGGTTCTAAAAAACAAGGCTCTTTCATCTAAGTGTTTGTATGGATCAATTCCATACAGGCGAATCCTTGGATCAGGGATTTCCAAAACGAGTCTTGCCATCATCCCTGGGATGGGTGTGATGAGTTCGGGTTCGTCAGCAAGTGCAACGTCGGCAGCTTTTGCCATCTGGTACGAGAGGTAAAACCCCAACCGAAAGAGTAAATAGAATTCGAAGACAGTGATGATGGTCAGTAAGGTAAGGAAAGCAAACACTCCTTGGTAGGAAATGTCGGAAAGGCTGGCAAATGAAAAGGAAGGTAAATAATAGGAAAGGTAAACAAAGAGAACGGAAGGAAAAAAACCAATCCAAAACGACCAAAAACTCCCCCAAAAAATGAGTTTTTTCGAAAAATCAGAAAAACCCGTTTCTGTCTTGTGTTCCTCTTTTTTGGTGGATGTCCGTATCGATATGAGGACCCTGCGGCCCCATTGTTCTAAAATTCCTGGTTTGTAACGATCTGTACTCATTTTTTTTGCAACCGGAATCTGATTTCGGACTCCCACTCCATGGAACAGGAATTTTCTATGACGACACAAGCTGAAATCAAAGTCAAAAACCCAATTGATTGGGTGACGACAATTTTTTTACTCACATCTCCTCTCGTTGGTATCTTCGGAACCATTTATGTAACCCTTTATGAATCGATTCATTTCGGAACTTGGGCACTTTTTTTGTTTTATTTTTTTGCGACAGGCATGGGAATTACGGTTGGTTACCACAGACTTTTTTCTCACAAAGCGTATGAAGCCAAATCTCCCATAAAACTTTTGTTATTATTATTTGGAGCAGCAGCGTTCCAATCCACAGCACTCGAATGGAGTGAAGACCACCGTATCCATCACAAATTTGTGGATACAGACAAAGATCCTTATTCCATCAAAAAAGGATTTTGGTATGCTCATATCGGTTGGTTATTTCGCAAACGAAAGTATGTTGGGCAAGGTGTCCAAGATTTAATGAATGACCCTCTTGTGGTATGGCAACACAAACATTTTTATTCCATATCAATCTTTATGTGTTTCATCCTGCCAGGACTCATCACCATGTTATGGGGATCCTTCTTAGAAGGATTTTTTGTAGCTGGGTTTTTACGATTATTTGTGGTCCACCAATTTACTTTTTTTATCAATAGTGCCTGCCATGTTTGGGGAGAACGCACTTTCTCTAAAGAACAAACGGCTCGTGACAATTGGATTATCGCATTTTTTACGTTTGGTGAAGGATACCACAACTTCCACCATGAATTCCAAATGGATTACCGAAATGGAATTCGTTGGTATGATTATGATCCATCCAAATGGATGATCAAATTCCTTTCCTTTTTTGGACTTACTTATAATTTGAAAAAAGTTTCCGAAGAAAAAATTCTACAAAAAACGATGTTTATCAAAGAGAAGGAAACCATACACCAATATTCAAATCTTGGCGAGGAAAAACTAAAATCTTGGTCAGAACAATTGGCTCATCTCAGAGAAACAGCAATCACAGAATACCAAAAATGGTCGAAAGCAAAACAAACTGCAAATGAAACCGAAGCTGGCGTTTCCAAAAAGAACTTTGAAACCACAAAGGAAAATTGGGAAAAACTGTTAAGTCGTCCACTTTTCTCCTAACGTTACCCTCTCACCTCCCTAAAAATTTCTTTAGGGAGATTTGGTACATCACCTGGACCAACTAACGGCAAATAGACCATAAATAATGTTCTGCCAGGGGATGATTCCACCTCAATCCTACCTTTGTGTTTTTCGATGATTCCTTTGACAATCCCAAGTCCTAAACCTGTTCCTTCCCCTTGGTCTTTTGTTGTAAAAAAAGGATCCCAAATTTTATCTTTAATTTCATTAGGAATTCCTGATCCATTGTCTTCAAAACTAATCATCACATACTCTTCTCCGATCCTTCTAGAAGAAATGATAAGTTTTGGGTGTTCTGTTTTTTTCATCGCATGGATCGCATTGGTAATGAGATTTGTCCAAACCTGGTTCAGTTCATCCAAATTGCACCTAACAAGAGGAATTGATCCATAATTGCGTTCAATTTCTACACCATGTTTGATTTGGTTTTGCATGATAACAAGTGTGTTCTCAAGTCCTTCGTGGATGTCTGAGACTTCATACGAATTTTGGCCAAGATGGGAATAATACTTTAATGCTTTCACAATTCGAACAATATTCCGAATCGCATACTTAATATTTTTGATATTCCGTTGCAAACTTAATGTGTTCTTTAACATCTCAAAGGTTTCTTTTCCACCCGATTTCCATATCCGTAATAATTCCTCTTGCATATGCATAAGATGGTGGTCAATGAGAAATGTGGCTAGATCTGTGGCATCATTTTCAGGCATGCCGTCTTGGATGAATTTGAATTTGGTTTCTCTTTTTAATTTAAATTTGTCTTTCGGATCAATTTTTGTAGTAGGATCTTCCTTCACAAAACTAAACAAGATATCTAAATATAGGGAACGAAAATCAGGATTTTGGATGAGGTGGGTGATGTCACCTAAGTGAGATAATACGAAAACCAAATTGGCATCCAAATTATCGGCCGCACCGTTGATCACAGCTGCAGGAGTATTGATTTCGTGAGCAATCCCTGCCACCATCACCCCAAGAGATGCCATTTTTTCTGATTGGACCAGGTGGGCTTGTGTTTCTTCTAATTCTTTGGTTCTTTCTCTTACCTTTGCTTCCAAAGTTTCTGTTAAATTTAAAAGCTGTTGGTAGATCATTGAATTTGAAAGTGACATGAGAGATACAGAAAGTATCTCTAATATGATTTCGATTTCCTCTAAATCGTAAATTTTCCCATCCTTGTGTTTTCCAAGTAATATAAACCCCACCAAACTTGACTTAATTGAAAGTGTGGCAACTAACTCTGATTTTGTGTCTGAAAAAAAATGAATCGCTTCTTTTGCGATTTTTTCGTGATTCGGGGAAACATATTGGATAAAATTCTCTTTGATATGAATTCCTTCCCTTTCCGATAACCATAACAAAAATGGATTAAAAACAGGAATGGAAGGTAAGTCAGAGATTTTGTTGGTTTTGGAGGGGAGGAATGGTCTTGGCCGAAACTGGCCTTCTTTTTCATCCCAAGTATACACTTGTACGAATTCAGCAGGAATTTTAGCTGCTAAAAATTGACTGATGGTTTCGCTGATTTGGTCAGGGTCATTAAAGGAAATGAGTTCCTCTTTGAATTTTTCAAGGGCAAAAAGATTTTGCACCAATTCATCTCGTTTTTTCGGTTTTTCTTCTAAAACAGTTACATTTGAGGGCAAGTGAAAAAGAAAAAGGGATAAAGTGAGAAACCCTACGAGCAGTACAGCAAAAGTCAAAAGATAGGATACTTGAAACATGCTTAGTCCATAAGCAATCGCAAACCAACCGAAGGATGAAAGAAGAATGATACTGGAACGAAAGAAAACTTGTATTTGCATGTGGATTGTATACAATGTAAGAACTAGATAATTATGGTGTTGAATCCACTTGGGTAAAGAACAATTTACAATCGCTCGTATCTTTGGTGCTTATTATGAAATTTATTCAGAAGCCACTACCTATGCCCTTGCTGTACTCAAAGGCAAATTACGGCTAAAAAATTCGAATGAACGCCATCCATTTGTAGTGGGCGATATCATACTTGCAGAAAAATCTTCGGGAGAAGAGTGGGTCATCTCAGAAAGGATGGAACGTAAAAATTTCCTCACGAGAAAAAGTGACAAAGGCGATAGTCATGTGTTATGCGCAAACCTTGACCAGGTCGCCATCCTCGCATCTTGTAAGGATCCGGAAACCAAACCAGGATTCATTGACCGACTCCTTGCCGCCTCTTACCATACTGCGATTCCACCCCTTATCATCTTTACCAAAAAAGATTTAGTTTCAGAAGAAGAAATTGAAGATAGGGAGACCTACTATAAAGAGTTAGGTTATGAGGTCATGAGTGTCTCTCTTCTTTCGGAAGAATCCATCCAACCTCTCTGGGAAAAAATCAAAGGCAAACGTACATTCCTCTGTGGCAATTCTGGAGTCGGGAAATCGACGTTAATGAACCACCTCCACCAAAAAACCGTACAACGTACGAATTTGGTCAGTGGATCCACAAAAAAAGGAAAACACACAACGACTAATTCTTTTGCCTTATTTTTGGAAGGGAATACCGTCCTCATCGACTCGCCGGGAGTCAAAGAATGGGGCATCCTCCACCTGACCACAACCGAACTTTGGGAAAGTTTTCCCGAATTACGCAAAGTAAAGGAAAGTTGTCAGGAAATTTATTGCTGTGAACTTGGTTCTTCTTGTCCAATGCGTAAATACATGGAAGAGTCTATGGATGAAACCCGAAAAAAGAGCCTTGAATCCATGATCGAAAGTCTGGAAAACCCCCACAGAGTGACTCGTAGGGACCATTGGACAAAAGCTGTCACAAAAAGATATTAGGGAAAAGAGTTGCCAAGGCTTCAGTTGTTATCTATTTTAAGAAAGTTATTTCCGGAGGAAGGAATATGAAACGTACAATCATACAAAAATTGTCGGTTTTGGGATTTGTGGCGGTTTTTGCCATGTTTGCCACAGCTTGCCAAAAGGACTCAAAAGAGACTGTAACGACTGTTACAGAAAAAAACCAACCATCTAGCAATGTCGTGATCGCCTTTGTAAAGGGAGATGTTGTAATCCTAAGAGAAAGTGGTCAAATCAAACCAAGTTTAGGTGATACTTTATCATCCGAAGACACAATTGTTACTGGCCAAAATGGATCTGTTGAACTTCTTGTTGGAGAAGATGGTGTTCTCAAACTCAACAAAAACACTTCCCTTAGCGTAAGCCAAGCGTTTGCTGCAAACGATGGAACTCGCGAAACAGAAGTTAACATGCAATATGGAAAACTTGTGACAGTACTTCGTAAGGAAAGAAAAACTGAATCCTTCAGTGTTGTGACTCCAACTTCCATCGCGGGTGTTCGTGGAACAATCTTCTTAACTAATGTTGAAAACCCTTCAGCAAGAGGTGGAAACGTAGCATGTGGATCCTCTAACTGTGTTGTGAAATACACTGTTCTTGATGGAGCTGTTGCGATCCGTAAATCAAACTCTGATAACGAAATCGTTGTCGACAAACAAAAGTCAGCTGAAGTGTCATCAGGCACAAAACTTTCTGATAAAATGATTAAGCCAATGGACAAACAATCCTTAGGCGAGATGAAAGAAATGTTAGTGTTCGAAAACACGAAAATGTTACAATTTGAGTCATTAGCAAATGAACTCAAATCAAATAACGAAGAACTTCAAAAAATGAACATTGGTTCTTCTGTAGAGGAATTAGAAAAAGCGGCTAGAACTCGCGAAATCACCAAATCAAAGTCAGATGAAGTGATCACAACTGCTAAGTCGATCGAAGATTCCAAATACATCAAAAAAGACGTTCAAAAAGATTCACTAAAATTAGCTCCAAAAGAGAGTTTTGATAAGACGAAATGAGATATGTTTATTTACCGGTCCTTTGTTTTTTAGTCGGTTATTGTTCTTCGGTCACAAAGATCGAAACACTCAATCGAAGTTTTACAAAACCTAAGTTTGTCACTCCAGATATTGGAGAGTCTGAACCCCTTCCTTCGGGTAGAGATTACAGAGAACGACTGGTAAATAAATCCACTCCAAGTTTCACTCTCCTCTGGAAACAAATTCCAGAGGGGTTTTCTCCTTCTGACGTAAGTCTTCTAGAAGAAAAAATCCTTTTCCCTCACTCCAAATTAGGTTCTTACCAAAAATCTCCATCGAAACCAGATCCAAAGTTTTTTGAAGTAAACGATATTGATTTAGTTTTAGAACTCAGTTTATCAAAAGTAGCAGAAAGATTGTCTGTGGAAGTTCTGTACAAAGACCCGGTCCTATCACAAAACTTCGGAAAGGCGGTCTTTGTTTACCAAGAGGAAAAAGAACCCAAAACAAAAAATGCGAAATCCTTTGATGTATTCCATGGAAAAAAACACTTACTTCCTTTAACTGAATTTGTTCCGTCTTATTATTTAGAAGTATCTTCTCCCTCATCCGACGAAGTCCGTAATACATTTACTTCATCCTTACAAGGTAAGGTCTCGGTGTTTTCCACATCCCCAGGAACTACCATCTATTTAGATGGAGTTGAAATTGGAAAAGCACCACTCATTGGTTTTACCCTACAAAATGGCAAACACACACTCTCTTTTGCAAAGCCAGGAAAAGACCAAGTCAAACGCAATATCTTAGTCCGCGCAGGAAAAACCACAAGGGTATTCCAAGAATGGAATGATGATATTTCCCAAGGAACAGTTGTTGTTTCTAGTTTTCCCGTTGGTCTCGATGTGGTCATCGATGGTCAAAAAAAAGGTAAAACACAATATGCAGAATCAGGAGTACCTTACGGAAGTTATCCGATCCAGTTCATCCGCACTACACCAGACTCCCATTTTGAATATGCCAAAGCTGGTATCAAAATTCGACCAAAACAAATTACTTCGATTGCCTTACCAATATCTTTGGAAGATGGAGTAGGTTGGGAGTCGGAAGAATTTTGGAACCTCACTTCCGCTTCCCCTAATTTTTCAGCCACATTTCCTGGTAAATTGACCTTCGCCAAAAACAAGGACCTTCCCAAAGGTTGGTATGGTGTTTATTCCGAAGATCTCATTCCTGATTATATAGAAGCCGAACTTGTGTTAGATTTAAAAAAAGAATACAACGGTGCCTTAGGTCTTTCCATTCATGACCACAACCAAAATACAGTTTTGGTTTATGTAGACCAAACTGACTTTCATATTGTAAAGTTTTCAGGAAGCGAATCTGAAGCTCCGGTGCGCTCTTCATTTCGTTGGAACAAAGAAGATGAATTGAAAGGTCGATCCGTAAAGTTCACAACAGATCTTGAGAAAAAAATGATTCGTTTGTATTTAGGCAACAAAATGGTAGAAGAATTTCCATGGAGTTTTGAAACATTTTGGAATATTGGAGTTCTCACTCCGCATAATGCTCCTTTGGTGGGAGTGCCTCTGAGAGGATTAAAAATCCAATACCCAGACATGGTTAAGTTTGAACAAAGGTTCCAAAAATGAAACAATTGATTGTTGTATCTGTTTTACTTCTAACGTTTATCGGTTGTCGTTCTCGAGATTTCCAAGCGGTCACAGTGAAGGATACTGTGGTAGAAAAATCGGCAGTTTCTGACCGTCAAAAAATCGAAGAAGCTCGAGCACTCATCGCCGATGGAAGTAATGAATTCCAAAAGGGAAATATGGATGTATCATTGGAAAAAGCAAAAGCATCCATTCAAAGTTTTGAACTTGTTGAAGGTTATGCGTTACTCGGTGCTTCCCATTACCAATTAGGTGAGTATGAAAATGCAAAAAAAGCTTATGAAAATGGTAAAAACTTAGACCCCCAAAGTGAAAAAATCCTAATTGGACTGGGAACTGTTCAATCGACTCTAGGTGAAAACGAGGAAGCACTCTCCACCTATCAAACGTTAAATAAGTTAAAACCTGAAGAATCAATTTATACGTATAAAACTGGCCTTTTATTAAAAAATTTAGGTCGTTACCAGGAAAGTTTGGTTACACTCAAATCTTTGGAAACAAAACAAGACTTTCCTTACCCGGTAGAATTGTTAAACCAATTGGGTGATGTATGTTTGGAATTAAAAAAGTATGATGAAGCAGAAAGTTATTTTGCTAGGGCAGAAAAATTAAACCCAGAACTCAAGTCAGCCAAAGATGCCAAACTCTCCACAAAAATCGCTTCTCTCATCCAAAGGGGAAATGACTTTTTAAACAAAAAAAATTACCCAGAAGCCACTGCTGAATTCAAAAAAGCAACGGATCTCCAACCACAAAATGGTTCTGTTTGGTCATTTTTAGGAAATGCTCAATTATTGAATGGAAAATTAAAAGAAAGTGAAGAGAGTTTCAAAAAATCCATTTCTTTATCAGATACAAATGCCAATGCCTACGTTGGACTTTGTAATGTCCTCATCCAAACACACAACTACTCTGACTGTTTAAAAACTTCGAAACAAGCGTTACAAAAAATTCCAAAAAATGCAGAGATTCGCAACAAACAAGGAATATGCGAATGGAAATGGGGTGAAGTCAAAAAAGCAACACTAAGTTTTCAAGATGCTTCTTCCTGGGATCCCAATTTTATAGAACCAAAGATGAATTTGGCTTATGTCTTAATCGATTCAGGTCGTTTTGATGAAGCACTAGATGTTTTAAAAAAAACGGAAACTCACCCGAAGGCTAAAAAGGAAGAGATCCGAAAAGCAAAAGTTTTGGCCGAATCACAAAAATACATAGCTAGTGGTGATGTTTTTTTGCGACAAGGAAAACGCAAACAAGCGTTTGATGACTACGGAAGGGCGATGGGTGTGAATCCGGAAAACCCTGCAGTACAAAATGCATTTGGTCGTGGTTATTTTGCATTTAACGAATATAAAAAGGCGGAAAGTTCTTACTTAGAAGCCTACCGCATGGACAATACGAATCCAGGTGCCTTACAAGGACTTGCTCGTGTGTATGCAAAAACGGGAGAATCCAAAAAAGAAAAAGAATACATCAAAAAGTTAGAAACTTTGTCGGCAACAGATCCATTCAGTGCCATCACTCTCGGACGAATTGCAGAAGATGCAAGTAAGTGGGACGAAGCTGAGTCAATTTACATGGGACTTAAAAAAAAGTTTCCAGGGAATGAAGCAGTGGATTACCGTTTGGGTAGTTTATACTACAAACGTGCTGTAGAAGAAAACACAAAAGAAAATTATACCAAGGCGAATGAATTCATACAAAAATCTAAAAAATTTACGAAAGACATTCCTGAAGTAATTGAAACAGAGAAAACCGTATCGGAGAACTCTCGTTTTGCGGAAATTTTGCCCCTTGTCAAAGAAGGGAATACTCTTTTTAATCGTAAAAAATACATCGAAGCAGTCACTCCTTACCAAAAGGCATATGATAAAGTTCCAAAAGCATCTCTTCTGGTAAAAATAGCAGAATGTTATATTGAAAAAGGGGAAGAAGAGAAAGGTCTTTCGATTTTAGAAAACGCAGTCAAATCCAACAAAGAAAATGCGATTTCATTTAAAGAAGGGATTTATAGTTTTTACTACAAAAAAGGTGAGTTAAAACGAGCAGAGGATGGTTTTTATGATATTTTAAAAGAAAAACCCGACTCCTACTATGCTTATTACATGTTAGGTCTTGTTTCCATGAAACGGAAATCCTATGACCTTGCGATTGGCGAGTTTGATAAATCGATTTTAGTGAATCCAAATTTTGCCCCAAGTAATGTCGCAAAAGGTTTAGCATTCTACAAATTAAACCAAATGGATGCTGCAAAACGGGAATTTGAAAAAGCAAGAGCAAAGGATGCAGAATTTGGGCTTTCATCTTATAACTTGGCAATTGCTTATTTTAATGAGGACCTTACAAATGAGGCCAAATCAATTCTTGAGTCCATTCGTAAATCAGATCCAGATTTTATGGATGGTGAAATCCAATTGGCATATATCTATTTTAAAGAAAACAAATTGGATGAAGCTGAAAAGACTATTGATCGTGTTTTAAAAGAAGAACCGTCGGCAGAAGCTTCGTTTGCGCAGTTTCGAATTTTAGATGCCAAACAAAAACAATCTCCTTCTGAAAAAACCAAAACAAAACGAAATGCAGTCAAAGAAAAAATCTTAAGGGAATATGGAGAAACGAAATATGCAAGACTCCTTCCTTCAGATGCTTTGGATGACGAACCACTTCATGTTACAGACCTAAACTTATCTGGTACACCTGTTTCCACTCCAATTGTATACCCAAATCGTATCATTGTGAATTACGGAACAGCACTTGTTGGCTATGATAGGCTCACAAAAGAACTTGTTTGGAAACAGTATACATCCACTCCATTCCAATTACTTGTAGCAGGAAAAGAACTTGTTGGAATTTCCAATGATACTGCGACAAAAATTTATCCTGAATCGGGTAAGATGACGTTCAAAAAACAAGTATTAGCTGGTTGGAAAGTGAAACAAGGTTCTGCTGATGCAAATGGATTTTATTTGCTTTTAGAAAAAGATAAAACAAATAATAGAAAAATTGTTCGTACCAACCCAAACTTGGAAATCCAAGATGAATGGGCAGGGAACGATTACGTTGGATTTTCTCTTTCCAATGAAGGAAAACTTTTTGTGATTAAAGATACCAAAAAAGATTTTTTAATCCAAGTATTAAATCCTAATGATTCTTCTGAAAAAGAAGGTAAATTATCCCAAGCAATACCAAAAAAAGATTCAAAAGAAACCGCAAATTTCCTCGGATGTTTGGATGAGTCTTGTTTGGTCTCCCTTGGTGGCCAAATCTACGAAGGCACTGAAAAAGCAAAACTTTATGCTTTGGGTAAAACTGATTCCGTCCGTTCCGTGGTAAAAAACCCTGATTCTCTCTTGGTGAATACGGAAGATACCACCTATCTTTGGAAAGGTGGATCTAAGTGGAAAGATAGTTATAAGTCGGAAGGAGATTTTTATTTTCCTTTGGACGGACTGGTAGTGGAAGGTAGAGCCAAAGAATTATTACTCATCAAAGGAAAAGAAAAAACATCGGTTCCTTGGAAAGGGGATCGTGATGGCCTCCGAATCAGTACCATTACCGTTGACTAAGTGATATCATAAAACAACGAAGAAAGGATCTCCCGGAATCTTAAGATCACGGGAGAAATCTTTTGGAAATTTCATTCATTTAGATTTGTTTGGTTCGTTTGAGGTAATAGATTCGTTTCCCTTCATTTCGTTTTTCCGTTTCAAAAAAAGAAATCGGAAATCCTGGTCTTTCGAATTCATATTCAGACCCTTCCCAAACAAAGTTTGGGAACTTCCGAAAGAGAGAGATTGTCCGCCTGGCATATGGACCATAATCAGTTGCAAATAAAAGTTCTCCCCCTGGTTTTAAAAGGTCATATATTTGTTGTAACATATAGGGTTGCATTAACCTGTTTTTCCAATGTTTTTTCTTTGGCCATGGATCAGGAAAGTTGATGATGATTGTATCAAAAATTTCTTTTTCGAGCAGTTCATCAAAAAACCATTGGAAGTTAACGGTCATATAACGGATATTTTCAAGACCCAAAGTTTTTCTTTGTTTCTCAGTATGGATGATTCGGTTTACCTTTTTTTCCATTAATAGGTAACCTGTTTGGTGGTCATTTTTTGCCAATTCGATGGCAACTTCACCCCAGCCAGAACCTAACTCTAAAACAAAGCGTTTTGTAGCTCTGGGGAAAGAATTTTTTAGGTCGATTTTTTTCCCACGTTCGTTAGGTTGCAGGAGATAGTCAGACTGATAGGGAGTTCTAATCGTAAACTTCCATAGTTTTTCTTGGATTTCTGGATTAACTAACAATTGAATTTCTTCCGATGATTTAATGTCAGGATTTTGAAAAGGAACTAAATGAAAATAACTCTTTTTGGTGTTCGAGGTTCCCTTCCCACACCGACAACAAAACAGGAACAACGAGAAAAAACTTTAAAAATTCTGCATCTGGCAAAGGAAGAGTGGAAAAAGGATCCAAACGGGTTTTCAGAAGAAGAATTTATCAACCACCTTCCTATCTCACTTTCACAAGACTTAGGTGGGAACACCACTTGTGTCCTCATAGAAGGAGAGGCGGGCGAAAAAGTCATTTTGGATATGGGAACTGGAATCCGAGTGCTTGGAAACCAACTCGCTTCGGAAGCATTTAGCGGGAAAGAAATGGACATCCATATCCTTGTTTCCCATACCCATTGGGATCATATCCAAGGTTGGCCATTTTTTAAACCTGGTTATTCACCTTCGGTCAATATTCATTTTTATTCCTGTATCCCTAATCTGCAGGAACGATTGGAAAGGCAACAACACCCAGAAAACTTTCCCGTTACGTTCCAACAAATGGCTTCTAAAAAACATTTTCATTTATGGAAAGAATTTGAATCCTATATGTTAGGTGGTCTAAAAATCATTCCCTTTGGACTTCGCCATCCTGGTTCTTGTACTGGTTACAGAATTAGAGAAGGGAATAAAATCTTTTTATTTTGCACTGATGTTGAATACCGCGAAGAAGATAGGGAACATCTTTTAAAAATGAAACCTCAGATTGCAGGTGCAGACCTAATCATCATTGATGCTCAGTATAGCACTTCGGAAGCGGAGAAAAAAATTGGTTGGGGTCATACGGCAGTCAGTAAGGCAGTTGAATTTGCAGAAATGATGGAAATTCGTTCTGTTGTTTTGACCCACCATGAACCAGACCATACCGACCACGAGGTGGCAAGGATCATTTTAGATGAAGCTCGCTTACAAAAACCAGGTGGCATGCATGTACACATCGCCCACGAAGGTCAAAAATTCATCTTATAGACTGATCACATCCCAACCATCAATTTGATCTTGTTTAGGATTTGGATCGTGACTGGGGTTCACTCCGTGAGTGCCGGTATGGATTCCATTTCTTGCACAAATGGATCGGAACTTTTCTTCAATCATTCATTGATCAAATAATTCGAGTGGTATCCTTTGCCTTCTCCAGAATATTCGGGACAATCTAATTTGAGTTCAGCGATCCAATGGATTTGGTATGGTTTTGCAAAAAACAATTGGATGAAAAATCGTAAAAAAGAAGAAATATTTTCTAAGGCACTCATCGTAGCAATTGGACGAACACGTTTTACCAATAATTGGCAAGTTCCATTTTGAAAAGATAATATTTCTGTTTTTGGAATCGTATAACCAGAGGTAGGTTCTTTTTCCCACTCCAATACTTCCACTTTTTCAACTGTCCCTTCTAAAACTAGCGAACCAGAAGGATTTAAAACCGCGACACGACGAAAGAATTCTCCAGGAAAGTTGGAATTACCTATGAACCCACCAGTGAAAATTCGATACCCATCTTTGGTTTGCGAACGAACAATCTCCCACTTCTTTGAATATTGGTATACAGCTTCGTTGGTTAATATATGTTCCAGACCACCTACACCTTTTACTTCTTCGACAACATCCTTATAACGAATGGTGCCTGTCACTGTAGAATAAGAAAATGGGATATCCGCTTGGACAAATTTACCTTTCTCAACCAAAGGAAATTTTCCATTGGAGATGGGAACTGTGCCTCGGCGTGGTTTATAGTCCAATTTGATTTCTCGTTCCCCGTAATTCATATAAAAAGAATAAACACCGTTTTTATATTCCATCCAGTTATCTCCACTCCGTTGGTAAAACTGCCCCTTTTTGAATTCATATTCTTCTGAATCAAATTCGCGTGTGGAATAAAAAACAGGTTGGTCTTTTGTCTTTAACAATAATGAGATACCATTGTTAAGTGAACCAGGACCAAAATTGCTGACGAGAAAGGTAGCATAGAGATTGTGCCTTTCGCTACGGAAGGTAAAATTCCATGCCTGCAAATATCCTTCTTCAGGGAAATGTTGGGTTTTGAAATCTTGGGCATGAAGTCCAAAAGAAAGTACAAAAGTAATACAACCTAACAAAACCAATCGGGAAAAATAGATTCGCCTTTGCACCGACAAATCCTAAGTGGAACCCAAAAAAGAAGCAAGGTTTTTCTTGGGGTTTTCCTCTAGATAGACAAAAGAGTTGGAACTGCGATTTTAAATAAATCACCAAGACAAACAAGGGAAAACACAGGGTGTTCTGTATTGCCAATGGTAAGGAGCCGTTCTCTCTCCTCGGCGATCCCGTCAATGTGGATCCAGGTTTCCGTATCTTCGTTTGGTAGAATGCGGCAGGCCACTTGGTATTCAAAGTTACCAATTTTGGCAAAAAAGATCTGGACTCTGTTGGGATCAGAATCGGCCAACTGGCGTCTGAAACCAAATTGTTTGGATTTGGTTTCTCCTCTCATTTCGTAATAATGGTTCAAGATTCGGAGGATGTGTAAAAATTCCTCTTTTTTGTTCACTAGTTCTCGCCATTCCAGGTCTTTCTCAGTCATGCTAGGGGAGGTTTTCCATTTAGGCACTTGGTTCTTAAAAACGGATTCGCACTTGAAAAATACTTTCCCCTATCCAGGATGAACGAAACAGACATGGTCACGGAGATCTTAGAAATATTTTGGAAAGAGAAACTTCGTTTCGCCCAATACTGTTTTGATGAATTGGCACATGTGGATGCCAAAACCTTCCTAGAAAAAGGAAAAACCGGGAAATCACCCCAATGGGTTTTAGGGCAAATGATTTCCTACGATAAAACCTTTCGTTTTTATCTACCCATATCACTGAAAATTAGTAGTTTTTTCTTTTTTCACAGTTTCAAGGACCAGGAAATTGAAAAAGATTTAGAGACCATACGGGACCATTACACACCGCCAGCTTTCCCCTCACATTTTTGGGAAATCCACATTGCCGAAGCAAAAGATTTAAACATCAAAGCCAGTGATCCTTTGGTATCCGGACAATGTGAATCGTGGAAACAAGTTTTGACCCAATTAGAAGCAAAACTTTCTCTGATTTCGAAATCCGATGCCTATAGAAAAAGATATACATCGCTCACTGGAATTCATACCATTTCAGGAGCGATCAATAATTCGACAGAGTTTTGTCATTACCTTTGGAATCGTCATATGGGGAATCCAAATTAAGTTTTATAAATTTGAATTAAAATTGAATGAGTTTAGGAGAAATCAATGGGAAAAATTAAAGTAAAAACACCGTTAGTTGAGTTAGACGGCGATGAAATGACAAGAATCATTTGGAAAGAAATCAAAGATCGTTTCATTCACCCTTACTTAGATATTACATTAGAGTATTATGACCTCGGTGTTGAATATCGTGATAAAACGGATGACCAAGTGACTGTTGATTCTGCAAACGCGATCAAAAAACACGGTGTAGGTGTTAAATGTGCCACTATCACTCCAAATGCTGACCGTGTAAAAGAATACAACCTCAAACAAGAATGGAAATCACCTAACGGAACAATCCGTGCGATTTTAGATGGAACTGTATTTCGTAAACCAATCATTATCAAAAACATTCCTGCAGCAGTCAATTCTTGGAAAAAACCAATTGCGATTGGTCGTCATGCATATGGTGATATTTATCGTGATGTGGAAATCCTTGTGGATGGTCCAGGAAAAGTTGAACTCGTTTATACGGATGCATCAGGAAAAGAAAAACAAAGGCTGCTCGTAAATGAATTTAAAGGTGCTGGTGTTGCACTTGCAATGCACAACTTAGATGAATCTATCAAGTCATTTGCGAAAGCTTGTTTTAACTATGCGTTGTCTGAAAAGATCAGCATCTGGTTTGCTACAAAAGATACGATTTCGAAAAAGTACCATGCTCGTTTCCGTGATATCTTTGATACCATGGCAAAAGAACAAGAAGCCGCTATGAAAGTAGCAGGAATTACTTACAGTTACTTCCTTATTGATGATGCTGTAGCTCAGATTATGAAAAACGAAGGTGGTCAACTTTGGGCTCTTATGAACTATGATGGTGATGTAATGAGCGATATGGTTGCTTCTGGTTTTGGTTCCCTTGGTCTTATGACTTCTGTTCTTGTTTCTCCAGATGGAAAATACGAATACGAAGCAGCTCACGGAACAGTAACGCGTCACTACCGCAAGTACCAAAAAGGGGAAACCACTTCCACAAATTCAGTAGCATCAATTTTTGCATGGACCGGTGCTCTTGCAAAACGTGGTGAACTTGATGGAACTCCTGATGTAGTGAATTTTGCTCACAAATTAGAAGAAGCGATCATCGAAACTATTGAAGGTGGTGAGATGACAAAAGATCTTCTTTCACTTTCGACAGCTGCCAAAAAAACGGAATTGGATACGTTCCAATTTATGGAAGCTGTACAAAAACGATTGGACGCAAAACTCAAATAATGAGTCCACTTCACCCTGTCTTTTGGCAGGGTGATTTTCTTTTCTTTATTTTCTTGCCTTCTTTCTTTTTCCTTATCCAATAAACATTCCATGATGAATACTTCCAAATCATTACTTGATACCTTTATGGATTGGTATTTAGTGGAGATGCCAAAAATAGATTCTCCTGCTTTGTTATTTCATTCCTATATTCAATACTTACGATCTCTCGGATTAGAAATAATTAGAGGAAATATGGGAACAAGAACCTTACACCCCCAAGTGGAAACTCTTGCTTATCTTTGGGCTCCAAATGACCAAAAAAAAATGTTTGATATTCAAGCTGATACATTATTTCATTCCAGCAAATTTTACGAATTTCCAAACTCATTTGTTCGGGTCACCAAATTTCGATTAGGTTCGATTCAGTCGTCTCAATTTACGGCAAGTCCCATTCAATATGTTTTAACTTCGAAAAAAACTTACTATTATCAATTTGAAGAGGGTTATACCGGGCCATATCCTTATCCTATTTTGGAAGAACTCGCTCCCTCTGGTGCCACTGGTTATTTTGCGGTACCGGTGATCCAAAAAGGAAACAGTTATGCTTTTTTAAGTCTATTAACCAAAAAACCTTTTGGATTTGATAAAACAGAATTAGATTTTTTAACAAAATCTTTAAACCTAATCGCACTGAAGTGGTGGACCTTCATCCAATCTGAACTTACAGAATCTTTGTTAAGTATTTATTTAGGTAAACGGACTGGTTCCACAGTATACTCAGGTAAAATTTACTTAGGGGAGTTGGACAATATCCAATCAGTGATTTGGTTTTCTGATATCCGAAATTATTCAGGTTTAAGCGAAAAACTATCTCCGACGGAAGTCATACAGTTGTTAAATGACTATTTTGGAGTTGCCATACCACAGATAGAAGCTTATGGCGGAGAAGTATTAAAACTTTTAGGAGATGGAATTCTCGCTGTATTTCCATTCCAAGAAAATAACAAACGAGTGGTAGGGAAAAAAGTATTACTTGCAATTCGTAAATTAGGTAATGAACTTCATAAATTAAACCAAAAGAGAGAATCCGAAGGCAAAATTTCGATCCATCACGGCGTTGGACTGCATTCCGGTGAAATACTATATGGAAATATAGGTTCCTTGGATCGACTGGACTTTACAGTGATTGGGGAAGCTGTGAATTTAACTAGTAGGATTGCCGGTATGTGTGGGGAATTAGGAAAAGCAGTCCTTGCATCCGAAAATTTAGCTCACCAAATTCCTGTTCGTTGGGAAGAGTTGGGAGAACATAAGCTGAAAGGGATCAGTGATCCCAAAAAAATATTTGCCATTTCTGAAAAAAAATAAATCAAATAATCATAATTTGTGTTCAAACGGATGAATCGTAAGGATCTGTGAATCTTCCATCATTCAAGGATCCCGTATTGTACTGATTTGGTGGTTCAGTCTCTCGATTATCAGATATGTTTGCCTCAGATTTTTTTTATCGTACGACCACCCATTTCCCACCGATTCGACTTAGATAAATTGGAATGGCGGCTCCTTTTTTGGAAGTGATAACAGGTTCTGATTTTTGATCTGTGATTTCTAGAATTTGTTGGTTACAAAGTAACTTAAACTTGTAATTGTTTGGCTTTAGCTTCCATGTGGAACCAATTGCCTTTGTCATTCCTTGGATGGATTTCAACTCATCCACTTCGTTATACGGGTAGTATCTCACTTCGGACGTGTCTTTTGCGCGAAAGGCAGTAGCACTAAGAATTTTTTTGTTATCTTTTGTGTTGAGTACTTTTGTGAAATCTTTTAAATAGCCAATGGCAGAGGTTTCTAGTTCTTTGCTAAGGGTAAGCGATTCTGCTTGTTTCCATAATTCACTTGGTGGCAAAAAGGGAGGTTCAAAGGAAATTTCTTTCCATTCTCCTAACTGGGTTTGGTTTCCTTCTTTCCATTCGAAGTGATGGAGTAAAACTCCTTCATCAGGGAATTGGTCTTTTTGTCCGAGAATCAATTTTACTTCAGCTTCTTTTGGGAAATCGGTTTTGTTTTTGTCTTTTTTGTTGTTTTTGCGTTCTGACAATCGGATATTCAATTTGTTTGTCCCAGGAATGATCCAGTAATTGACGTCAGCTTGGCCAGAAGAGTCTTCATTGGAATTGCCACTGCGAACCGAATATCCATTCACATCAATTTCTAAATTTACAGAGTAGTTTTTGTAGGTAACAATAAAATAACCTTCCTTAGGTGGTCCAGGAGGAACAGGTTTTTCTTCAGAAACAATTGGGTGTATGAGAAAAAAAGAAAAGAGGATTAAAATTAAAAACGGTTTCATTTGTATATCTCCAAGATTCGGTAAAGGAGAATTGAATCTTACAAACGTAGATTTGTCGATATAAAAATGGATCTGAATTGAATTCTGATTAAGGAATGTAGTTAGTTTTTCGTTTTAAGGAAGAAATTTTTTTCCATTTCGATCAAAGAAAAAATTGGTTTGGCAGACTGTGCAGTGGAACCTCCCGTACTTTTTGGCAGGGATCGGATGGTTACAAGAAGGACAAAGTACGGTTTTGTTTTGGAAGGTAGTTAACCTAAGTTTATGTTCGAGTTTGTCCAAAAATTGGTGTCTGACCAAAACAGTGGCGATCACCATGCCACTGAGGAAGGTGACAACTTGTCCTGCATAAGTGGTTTTGACATTCGAATGGAGTTCCACAAGGTAGAGGTAGGTTTGGACACAAATCCAAATGCTCAGACTAATAAAAATAGGGACTTCACGGACTACTAATTTTTCAAAGACCATTGTACTTTTCACATTGGGAAAGAACACATAATACATTCCTAAAATTCCGGATACAACTCCGGACGTCCCAACAACTGGAGTGATGGAATTCATGTGAAAGATATAATAGGTTAAGTTGGCAAGAATTCCAAAAAAGAAAAACAAAAAGAAAAAATGAAGGTGCCCTACAACATCTTCTACATTGTCGGCAAACATATAAAGGTAAATTGCATTCGTAGTCCACTCAACAAAAGAAGTATTAAACAAAAATGATGCCAGTAAACTGAGCCCAAATTCTTTTTTAGGAGTGAATGCATAGTCACCAATCGAATCAAATGAAAGTGTACATAAAGTGAGTAGAATCAAACAAATCGTAACGATTGGAAATCGAGATTTCTGATTGGCTTTTTCAAATACAAACATCTAATATTGCTGACTCTAAACCAAATATATCCGTTAGGTGCAAATTTGCCAATCAAGTTTCTTGGGGATAGGAAACTTAGGAAAATCGAATTCATTATTTGAACTTTTTGTATTCCCTCAAGTGCAGATAGTTCAAAACGATTTTAGTCAAATTTTGTTTTGTTTTGGCTTTATATTTCTTTTCTACGGAGGAAAGTAACCAAAGACCCTGATTGATCATTCCTACCATGATATAAGCCTCCTAAAAAACTTGGTGAATTTTCCAAATACTTTTCTTTCACCATTCGTTCTAGAAAATCTTGAATTGAGTTTTTGACTCAATCCTTTAATATCAATTCACTAAAAAGTATAAATCAATGGTAACATTTCTAGTGAATCGATCCATTACTGCTTTTCGACCACTTCTTTTAATTTTGCAAGACCTGTTTCAAAATCCTTGCCTAACATAGAATCCAAAAACAATCCAAAAAACCTACCTATCGGATATTCCAGGGCTCCTTCATTATGCCATATAACGATAGTTTTGGTTCCTTCTGGTTTTAGCTCGAATTTTGAAGTTGCAACCATTGGTTGTGGTTCTTCAAATACTAGATTCATTTTTAGGAATACGTTGGATTCTGCTGCGTCAATTGTCATGGAACCTTTTCCATTGATCGGTCCATCCCATTCTTGTTTGTGTCCAGGTTTACCTGGTTCACCTGTAACAGATACTTTTTGGTTTGGATCGAGGCTTGCCCAAACTGACCATTTTTCCCACTCGGCAAAGTTTTGGAGAAGGGGATAAACCTTGTTTGGGGTTGCATTCACGGTGATGGATCTTTCGACGTGGTACTGTGCAGGCAACAAAGCCGATACGATTAACAAAAGAATTAAAAAACCAACTAATCCTAATGATATTTTCTTTATCATACATTACCTCTTGTCTTTGTTATATTACTTTGAATTGTATTGGAAGTGCAAACATAAATTGAAATATATTGACAAAATCATTTTCTGAGATTGCATACATACCTTCGGTCGGTATGCAATGAATTGGGTCATTTAAATTTATGGAAATATTGATTTCGCAAAGTTTAGTTTAGAAATACAAATAGAAAGAGAACGTAATTCCAAGTAAAATTCCATACAGCCATTCATCTCGTTTTCGAAACAAAGTAAGAACCATTTGGTTGGGTAATTTTTTTTGGTAAGTTAACAAAATAGAAAATAGAAAAAATAACAGGAAACCAATTACAGCAAAACTGAGTTTGTTTGATGGAAATTGGACCCTTACATAAATTAGAAACAAAAAAACAACGATAAAGATAAAAACCAAGTGTAGGTTTCGTAAACGGAAAGGTTTGATTACCCCAAACAAAATGGTTTGGTTTTGTATTTGTGTATTGGTTTCGCTTTCTTCATTCCGTTTCCGATGTTCCAAAAAAGCAGAGGTCAGAAGTACCAAGAGTGCAAAATGAAAAATCAAAAAAACCCTGTGTAAAAAATTCAATTCTTCACCAAATGTGAGTTTCATGAAATTTGGGCAATATAGTGAGTATAAATAGGGAGAAAAAAGAGAAACGATGGGAGTGAGTAAAATAGTCCCACAAATCACCTGTGTATGGATTCGTACATTGAAAATCCCTAACAAAAACACAACGAGAAGGGCAGGAGTGAAATGAGAACTTTGGTTTGATAATTCAATAAAGAAGTTTTTTTTAGAATTGGGATCAATGAGTAAAATGGCAAAGGCAGTCACAATCACCGAAAATATGAAAAGGAATATTCTTCCCGATTTCATTTCTTCTTCGTCGGATAGTGGTTTTCCTTTTTTTTCAAAGAATGGTTTATAAAAATCTATTGTGAATAAAGTAGCCGCTGAGTGTAACATGGAATCTATGCTTGAAAAAATGGCACCAAGTAAACCAGCTAGGATCACACCTATCAAACCATAACCTACGGGAACAACAAGGACCACTAACTTGGAAAAGGCTTCGTCGGGGGCAATGTTTGCCGTTTCGCCAAGAGAAGACCAAATTTGGTAGGCAGCAACTCCCGTGAGAATTGAGAAAAAAGGTACTGTGAGTTTGAGTAATCCACCAACTAATATTCCAAAACGAGCCTCACGTAGCGATTTTCCACCTAATGTGCGCTGTACGACGTATTGGTTTGTGTTCCAATAAAATGTATGTAACAAAAATAGGCCACTGAGAGCTCCCGTCCATGGAAGGGTAGGGTGGTTTGGAGGTAGGTATAAATTCATTTTACTAAGTCCATCCAACCTATTTTCTTCCTTTGCAAAGAGTTCAACGATGCCACCAACTTCTGGTCTTGAGATAGATAGGTAGGCAAGCACGAGTCCCGATGCCAAAATCAAAAATGTTTGGATCACATCGGTATAAACCACTGACTTAAGTCCACCAAACCAAGTGTAAATGGTTGAAGTAAATGCAATCCAAATTACAAGTTCAGCGTAAGAAAGCGTAAGTCCTAAATTTTCTAAAAAAGGTAAAAAACTGCGAGCACCAATGTACAATGCACCAGTCAGTTGGATGGTGATGAGGATGAGTGAGATGGCTGAATATATCCGCCCGGTTTGTTTTCCAAATTTTTCCTGCAAAAATTGAGAAAGGGTAAAAAACTTTTTACGACGGAATAGAGGTAAAAAAACAAACGCCAATAAAACGATGGCAGGGATGGATCCAAATTCATAATGGCTTTGTGCAAAACCCACAGAAAATCCAATGCCGAGCATTCCTACCAAATGGTTAGCAGAAATATTGGTTCCAAAAAGTGAACCAGCAATGCCCCACCAAGGAAGGCTACGGCCACCTAGGAAATAATCCTTTGAAGAAGATTCCTTTCGGCCCGCATACATTCCGATTCCCAATACGAGAAGGAATGTGAACCCAAAAAATAGGATGTCAATCGTTGTGATCATGGAATGGAAGGAATCGAAACGTCAGACTAGATTTTTTCTAAAAATATTGCAAGTCTTAGATTTTTTGAAATCCCTCTTGTCGTAACTCGGTATCCTTTGTTCCATTGGCAACAATGAATCCGATCCCAAAAGCACCCATCATTCGATCCGAAGACAACTCTGTAGAAGTTGCCTGGTTTTGTGACCTTTGCAATGGAGATTATGAATTTTTAGGTGTTCCGGATGGAAATTTGCGTTCCAGCTTTGAACATTGCTCCGATATCATTCGAACGGCAGATGAATTGGGGTATCAAAATATACTATTACCTTCCTCTTACCAAACGGGACAAGATACCTTGACTTTTGCCGCTGCAGCTTCGCAGTTCACAAAACAAATCTCTCTCCTAACAGCGATTCGGTGTGGAGAAATCCATCCTCCTATGTTATCGAGAACCCTTTCCACCTTGGATCATATGTTAAAGGGAAGATTAAATATCAATATTATATCATCCGATTTGCCTGGTACGGTGAAAGATAGCAAAACAAGATATGAAATTTCAAAAGAAGTCATTCAAATCTTACAACAAGGTTGGACAAGAGACCATATCAAGTTCCAAGGGAAACATTACCAATTTGATTTAACTTCAGATCCCGTAAAGTCGTATCAAGAGAATGGTGGTCCATTATTGTACTTTGGTGGGATTTCTCCGGATGCAAGAGCTCTTTGTGCAGAGTTTTGTGATGTATTCCTTATGTGGCCGGAAACCGAAGAAGGGTTAGCAGATACGATGAAAGACTTAAGTGAACGCGCCTCTACATTTGGGAGAAAAATCGATTTTGGATTAAGAATCCATTTGATTGTCAGGGATACCGAAAACGAAGCAAAAGATGCCGCAAAACGTCTGTTATCAAAACTTGATATGGATAGGGCAAACGATATCAAACACCGGGCACTTGATTCGAATTCAGCAGGCGTATTACGACAAGATGAACTTAGAAAACAAGCAAACTCAGATCTTTTTATTGAACCAATGATTTGGTCAGGGATTGGACTTGCACGTTCAGGATGTGGTTCTGCCATTGTTGGTACACCAGAACAAGTGTATGAAAAAATCCAAAGATACATTCAAATGGGAATTCGAGCTTTTATCTTCTCTGGTTATCCTCTCATCGAAGAATCAAAGTTATTTGCTAAGAAAGTTTTACCACAAATCAAAACTGTGAATTTTGCTGAAGCCCAAGGTAGGAAACCAAAAGGAATTCCCATTACCCCACTCACTACAGGAGAAAGAAAATAATGGTACCTCAAATTGAATTTCCAAAACACAATTTTTCTATTTCAAGGTTGGTATATGGCATTTGGAGACTTCATGAAGATCCACTTGGAGCAAAAGTTGAAAGGATTTATGAGAAAATTCAAACTTGTTTAAACTTTGGAATCGATACCTTCGATCATGCCGATATCTATGGAGATTTTGAAAACGAAGAAAGATTTGGAAGAGTATTAGAAAAACACCCTTCACTCAAATCAAAAATCAAAATCATCACAAAATGTGGAATCCAAGTTCCTGGCTCCAAATTTCCCACCAAACATTACAATACATCCAAAGAACACATTCGGTATTCTGTGGAACGATCTTTACGGAAACTAAAAGTTGATGTTTTGGACGTAGTGCTCATCCATAGGCCAGATCCACTGATGGATCCTCATGAGATGAGCGAAGTTTTTGATTCTTTAAGCAGAGAAGGAAAAGTGAAACATTTTGGTGTCTCAAATTTTACAATTTCTCAATTCCAAATGTTCCAATCATTGTGCAAACAGCCACTTTTTACAAACCAAGTAGAGTTTAGTTTATTTCGCACAGAACCGCTGTTTGATGGTACATTTGACCAAGCAATTCAATATGGATTTCATCCCATGGTTTGGTCTCCTACAGCAGGTGGAAAAATCTTTTCACCAAAAACTGATACCGAAACCATAACCCTCCAAAAATTACAGGTACTGGCCAAAGAGAAAGGATGTAGTGCAGATCAAATCCTTTACTCTTGGTTTTTGAATCATCCTGCTGGATTGATTCCCGTACTCGGTACGAATGATGGGAAACGAATCCAGTCGGCGACAGAATCTTTTTCCTATCCTCTTACGAGGGTGGAGTGGTTTTCCATTTTAGAAATTGCAAGGGGAAGAGAAGTGGCATAATGAATTCGTTAAGCAATTAAACGAATTGGAAAAGATACTAGTCGTTATATTGAATAAAAATCTCGTATAACAGAGATAGGTTCTCGCCTCTACTGCGGATTCTGGTGGGATGGACAGGAGGGGTAGTTTTTATGCTTTCTGAATTGGCTCCCAACCATTATTTTTCCGGTAATTCGCTCACTCGGGATTTGGCCGACGATTTGCATTCCTGTTTTTCCCGTAAACCTTCAGCAGAGGTTTGGGAAGAAACTGTGGAGACCATTGCGAGAATTCCTGAGATCATTTCTACTTGGATCTTGGAATACCTACAAGAGTCACAAAACTTTCGTTTGTTGGCAATTCATAGCCAATTCGAAATAGAAATTCCAAAAGTGATTTCAAAATACTCTCTACCTTGCCATCACGTTGTTGATTCCAATATGATCTTTGAAATGAATTTGTTAGGGCAAAATTCTTTTTTCCAATCATTAGGTGGGTTTACTTTGGATGAATCACGAGCAATGTACTTGGGTTATCCGATTCGTTCAGATATTGGAACTGTGATCGGTGTGATTGGTATGGTTGTGGATGATAAGTTTAAACATAAATATAAAAATCTAAAATTGATTGATGTCATTGCAGACCAGCTCAGCCAAGAGTTAATTCGTTTTAAAAACGAAAATCTAATTTCTGAAACCTTAAATACCGCTTCGTTTGTAAAACATTCTTTGGCAGAACTGTTTCGACTTCTTTCTACTCAATCCAGTGATCTAATGGTGGTATGCCGAAATTATTTACAAACAGGATTGAATCTCTTTGGTTTACCCTTAGGATTAATTGCATCGAAAGTAGGCGAACATTGGGAATACAGTCTCGTGGAAGGGAATATCCATGGGATATTTGAAGGACAAAGATTTTCGAATGAGGAAGCTAAATTTTTGATACCGAATGTGCCTAGTTCTGCTAGGATCTTAAATCAGAAATCAGAGATATCCGATCAAAACGTGAGAGACCATTTAATCAATCGCAATGTTTCTTGTCTGATGGAATTCCCACTTAGAATCCATAATCAAACCATCGGTATTTTGGGTTTTTATGGTTTTCGTGATCAAAAAATTGAATCCATCGAATTGTTCCAACGAGTATTTGAATTAATGGGGATTGGCCTTGCGAACACAATCGAAAAACATAACATAGATTTACTTTCCAAAATAGTTTTTTTGGAAAAAGAATACTCAATTCATTAAATTTTGTTTTAGGATCAGTTTTTTTCACTAAGAAAATCAGATGAATGCTGGTTATTTAGTATTTACGTTAAACATTTGTCAGTTTATAAATTGCTTCTTCTTCCGAGCTTAGAAAAAAACATCTTTACCTGAATTCATTTCGTAAATAAAATCCTTTAGACTTTTACTGGAATGAATCGTGAAATCACCTATGATTGCGAGTTTCATTTGGTAGTTGATAATTTTTTGTAATACATTTCCGGCAATTCCTGTTTTCAAATCAAAAAAGTTTTCCGCAAAATGAGATTGTCTCAAGACAAAACGAGAACAACCAAATTCATATTGAATGGTGGCAAATAAGTCAAGAGCATAGGATCCATCTGTAATTAAAGTTTCTTCAGAATCAACGACTGCGATTTCAATATTGTTTAAGTTCATTTTGCGAACATTCATTGGTTATTGTCCATTGAAGTTAGTCGTCTGGTTTTAATTAAGTTTTGATCCTTTGTCAGTAAGGATATTTGGTCCAATTCCAAAAGGTTTCTTTTGACCACGTGATTGTAAATCCAAAAACCTTTCCTTGTTAGTAATTTCTTTTCTATCCGCCTAAAAAATAAATTTGACAATTTATAAAAAATAACCTATAGGTTATATAACCAGTTAGTTATGCAAACACTTGACGCCACTTTTTCTGCCCTTGCCGATCCCACAAGAAGGGCTATTTTAATGTCCCTTGCAAAAAAAGATCATACCGTGATGGAGCTAACCAAACCATTTCGAATGAGCCAACCTGCGATTTCAAAACACTTAAAAGTTTTGGAAGAAGCGGGACTCATCATAACGACAAAACGAGCTCAGGAGCGTCTGCGCCGTTTGCAAACTGCTCCTCTGAAAGAGGCAGTGGATTGGATGGAAAAATACCGTCTGCTGTGGGAGACTCGCTACAAGGCTCTTGACGGACTACTAGTTGAACTACAAAAAATGCAAACGAAGAAAGGGAAAGGAAAATGAAACCTAACAAAAATGAAGTGAAAATGGAGAGAAGAGGGGATACAGAAGTTGTGTTCACACGATACTTCGATGCACCAAGACAATTGGTGTTTGATTGTCACACCAAACCTGAGTTAATGCGTCTGTGGCTCATCGGACCTGAAGGTATGGTTCTCGAAACTTGTGAGCAAGACCTAAGAGTGGGTGGAAAATATTTATATTTATATGCAGATCAAAATGGAAACAAATCAGGTGTGTATGGAACCTTTCGTGAGGTCGTGGTACCTGAGAAGTTAGCAAATTCAGAAAATTATATTATGGATATGTCAACTTTTAATCCAGATGCACCGGAAGATCCTAATGCAACTTTCGAATCACGTACATTTACCTCAGAAGGAAAACGAACCCTTATGACACATCTTTGCCGTTATGCGACACCAGAGGTTTGTCAGATGATGGTTGAAACTGGTGCAGCGGATGGAATGGCAGAATGTTATTTGGAATTGGACAATTTATTAGGAAAGATTGGATAGGGAACGGGCAAGAGAGTAGAAGCTAAAAGGAAATCATAGGAGAATCTTTTTATCATCACTTCTCTTCCTTTTTTACTCCATTTTATCCAAATTGATCATTCATTTTCAAAAACTGTCATTAACTCTTTTGAATGGAACATATCCACAGGAGAAATCACTGGTTCTGAATATGGGATTTTGTTTCCATATCTTTTTTTCATCAAACTTTGAACAGGTTTTGAACTGAGATCAAATTCCTTTAAGGTTTTTAAATCACCAATTTTTAAGCCTGTGAATTTTTCATATAATTTCCATACAAGTTCTGTGCAATAAATTCGATTTTCTGACCATTCAAAGTATAAATCATAGTGTTTTCCAATTAATGAATTGCCATATTCTTTCATTTGAAAAATGATTTCTGGTTTTAGGATTTGATTCGCATGATGGATGATTTTGATCACAAAATGTTGGTTAGTCCCTCTTTTGATAAAGGAATCTAAATCTGTTATTTTGACTGGTTCAATTGCTTCCAAAACTTTGTAAACATTCCCATATTTGAAAATGATTCCGACATGGGTGTATCTGGACTTGGTTGCTAATTTGATCGCAGTGGCTTGTTCTGATTTTGATTCGTGAAAGATGATATCACCTTCTTGTAATTTGGACCGATCAATTGGCTTTCCTGAATTGGGATGAGTAATAATGCAAAAGAGTAGAATCAGTAAGGATTTTGATTTCATAAAAATGAAGTCCTGCAACATGAATGATTTATAATGATCATTACGAATCAATTTTAAAATATGATAGGAAATGATTCCAATTCCATTTGTAAATCTACTCGGGAAGAAATACCAATGATGATAATTTAAAGAGTTGGTTACAAAATCAAAATTAGTTTGATTTTGTAATTATACCTTTTCCATCCTTCCACTACCAAGGAATCTCTTTTTTGTCTCGAAAGAACTTACCTGTTGGCCCGTTCTCTGGTAACGTAGCAGCCCATACGATGGTCTCGGCACCTTTTTCAACAGGCCTTGTTGCATTGGCTCCACCCATATCGGTTTTCACCCAGCCAGGGCACACTGAATTGATTTTGATATTTTTTCCGACCCCTTCAGCGCTTGCAAGATTAGTAAGTGCATTGATTGCCGTTTTGGAGATACGGTAAGCGGGATACCCACCCCCCATATCCGAAAGTTGTCCCATTCCTGAACTAACATTGACAATGCGACCATAATTGTTTTGTACCATCATAGGTAAAAAAACCTGAATCAATCGGAAGGGACCAAAAACATTCACAAGTAAAGTTCTGTGTAGGTCTTCCGGTGTGGTATCAAAAAAAGAACCAGGGTCTGTGAAAATCCCAGCATTATTCACAAGGATGTCCAAACGACCGAAACTGCCCGTGATCATATCCAAAACTTCATTGATACTTTGTTCTTTGGAGACATCAATTGAAACTATTTCTCCTTTGCCAACAGATGTGACTTCTTTTAAAGTATCTTCCGCATCCGATTCGTTCCTTGAACCAACCAAAACATAAATCCCTTGTTTAGCAAGATCAATGGAAACTTGTTTCCCAATCCCTCTGTTTGCACCTGTAACAAGTGCTATCTTTTCTTTTGGTTGGTTCATGGGAAACTCCTCTTATCTTTTTTGAAACGATCGGTTTCATTTGATACCGATCTCATTCCATTTTATTTCGTTTTTGAAAGTTCTTTTAACCAAGTATCAATTTGGGCTTCTATAAAAACTTTATCCGTGATCACCCATTTAGACATCAGAACATGCATTCCATTTTCCACTGCGACTTTTTTATTAAGAGGGTTTGGGGTTTTTTCCAGTCCAAAGTTTGCATATCCTTCTAACATTTTGGGAACACTGGCTGTTGGATCCTGTTCCTTTTCATTTTTATAATAATACAAAAGGAGAGCAGGGGAAGTCACTTTTCGAAATACTTCGGGAACTGCAGCGAAGTTTTTTAAATCATTCACACCAACAAGAGCCGCAAAGTACTGTTCAGGATACCAATAATTGTTTCGTTCTGGTAACACTTTCGGATTGTTATGGACGGAAGCTCTTACTTTCCCTTTGAGTAAATGAATGAATGTGAGTCCACCGGGATAGTTGAGTATATTCAAACTTCCATCTACAGGTGCATAAAATGGATTCGCTAAAACAAGTCCATCTACTTCTTCAGGATATTCGGAAGCAAGCCAAGTGGCAAGGAGTCCTCCCATAGAACTTCCAAACACAACAACACGATCACCTTGGGATTGCATCATGTACAAAGCTTCTCTAGATGCATCTAAGTAGTTGTTAAAGTTTTGATCTCTTTGGTCTTCTTTATTTGTCCCATGACCTGGAAGGCGTAGTAGGTAAGTATTGGCTTTAAATTTTTTTGCCAATTTTTCCATTACCTCTTCGCCTTCTGCACGGGAGGCACCAAAACCATGAATGTATAAAAATGCGAGTGGGGTTTTTTTGCCAAAACTGATATAACGTTCTTCGTTTCCAGGTCTGTGGTTTTTGCGTTTGCTTTCTTGTAACTTCTCTTGGAAGTAGGCATCAAAGTTCGCATAACTCAAGTTTGCTTTGGGTTCGTAATTGGGACGGCCCGCGCAGGAAACTAGGACAAAAGAAACGGTGATGAGGACAACAGCAGACAGTTGTCGGAGGTTGTGGAATAAAGAACACGATTTAGCCATACAAATGGAAAATTTTACAGTGTATTTGCTTTCTTGTAAAGAGAGAAAAACCCTTGGCACAGGAAGGGTCGTACGAAAAAAGGTAGTAAATACCCCATTCTCATAAGGAACATCCCGGAATGTATAGCCAATTCACAGAGCAACAACTTGAAATCAGAGATTTAGTTCGTAACTTCGTCAAAAAAGAAATCCCACATGAAGTAGCCTTGCACTGGGATGAGAAAAACCAACACCCAACAGAACTCATCAATAAAATGCGTTCGGAACTAGGAATCAACGGACTTGTGATTCCGGAAGAATACGGTGGATGGGGACATGGTGCGATTGAGCAGTGTTTAGCCATCGAGGAATTGTCTCGTGGTTGCCTTGGAATCGCGTTAGGATTTGCTTACACAGGTCTTGGAATCCTTCCCATCCTAAAAGGTGCCACTCACGAACAAAAATTGAAATGGCTTCCCGAAATTGCGGACGGTAAGTTAGGAGTTTCTTTCTGTTTGTCTGAGCCAGGTGCTGGTTCTGACGTTCCTGGTATGACCACTCGCGCAGAGAAAAAAGGCGACAAATGGATCATCAACGGTGCAAAACAATGGATCACTGGTGCATCTGATGCCCAAGCCTTTACTGTATTTGCTTATACTGATAAAAACCGCGGAACTCGTGGAGTTTCTTGTTTCTACGTTCCACGGAACGCAAAAGGTCTCACTGTTGGGAAAAAAGAAGACAAACTCGGAATCCGAGCGTCTTCCACTCACCAAGTGATTTTTGAAGATTGTGAAGTGGGTGAAGACGCACTCGTAGGAAAAGAGAACCTCGGTTTCGTTTACGCTCTCCAAACTTTGAATGCTTCACGTCCATTCGTAGCAGTAATGGGAGTGGGTGTAGCACAAGCAGCACTTGACCATGCAGCTCGTTACGCTCGTGAGAGAGAACAGTTCGGTGTGAAAATCGGAACGTTCCAAGCAGTGCAACACATGTTAGCTGATATGTCCATCAAAGTGGAAACTGCAAGAGAAATCACTTACAAAGCAGCTCGACTTTCTGATGCAAACGATCCTAACCTTCCAAAATATTCTGCAATTGCAAAAGCATACGCTTCTGAATGCGCTGTTCAGTGTGCAACTGATGCCGTTCAAATTTTTGGAGGATACGGATACACAAAAGAGTATCCTGTTGAGAAATTGATGAGAGATTCCAAAATCCTCACCATCTTCGAAGGAACCACACAAATCCAAAAGAACGAAATTGCCGCTTACGTAATCAAAGAAGCAGCTTCGAAAAAAGACTAAGATTCGTTCATTCTAATCTTAGGAAGGAAGCCTCCAGGAATGGGGGCTTTTTTTTTGGGGTGGTACAGATTGGATATTGGTATCCCCACCCTGATTGGGTGGGGTGTGTCCACCCGCCACCCAATGGCTTCCTCCTACCACAGCCAAGAAATTCCCTCCATCCAAAAATTGAATTTGCAAATTTATTTTTAGAGAAGTTCATATTTTCCCATAGATGGACCAAAATTTTACAATCCAATTGGTAACGGAACCAAATGCACACTCCCAACAATGTATTGATTCGCTATGGGATGAGATCCAAACACGGTATGGATTCCAAGCACCAAACCCAATGGCATTCTCTGATTTTATTCCACCGAAAGGTAGGTTTTTCATCGCTATCGATCACAAAACAAATGATGTTTTAGGTTCAGCCGCCTATTCAATGTTTAATGAATCGCAGTGCGAGTTAGATGCGGTGTATGTGTTCCCAAGGTTTCGAAAAAGGAAAATCGCTACTGCATTGTTAGGTGCTATTGAAAAACAAGCTGGTTTGGATGGATTTACATTTATGAAACTTCGTGCAGGAAACCCACAACCAGAAGCATTACAACTTTACAAAAACTTTGGATTCAAAGAAATTCCAAGATTTGGGAAATGGATTTCCGATCCCACAGCCGTTTGTTTTGAGAAAAACATACACAGATAGATAGTTTGGCTGCCCGGGCGGGCTTCCTCCGGGGTTCGCGTCCGCTCCCGTCCCTTGTTCGTTTCCACTCACAATGGACTAAACCCTACGGATCCCTGGCAGGTGTTGTTTGCATATATGAATTTTTTTTCCGAATTCTAGCTTCGTTCTCTCCCTAGATGAAAAAAAAGGCTGACTTGCAAATCCCAATCTGAGAGACTCTAAGTCCCGTTTTGGCCAGGAATATACATTGAATCCTCCTTCACAAAAACCAAACTCTTCTGCATCACGAAAAGAGATAAATTACCAACGTATCCTTCGTGAAATGGAATTTTTGGGGAAACTTGGTCATTGGGAAATCAATTTAACCAATGCAAGTGTCCATTGGTCAGACGGGGTATTCGCCATCCTTGAAATGGAACCAAGTGATATGCCCGTTTCACTCGAGTTAGGTTATCATTCTGTTCATCCCGATGACCGTGAAAAAGCCAAACAACATTTGGAAGATGTTTTGACAAAAGGAATTCCTTATAATTTGGAATGCCGTTTAGTGACTGCAAAAGGAAACATCAAATACATCCATAGCCAAGCAGAAGTGATCCGCGATGAAAAGGGAGTTGCCATTCAAATTGCAGGCATTTTCCAAGACATCACAGAAAAAACAGAATCCATTTTTCATCTCAAACAACAAGAAATTAGATTGAGTTCCATTCTGCAATCTGAGCCTGAATGTGTGAAAGTGGTTTCACCAGATGGAATCCTGATCGAAATGAACCCCGCAGGGCTTAGTATGATCGAAGCAGATTCTTCAGAAGAAGCCATCGGCCAAAAAGTAGAATCTTTAATTGAACCTGCTGACCTTAAGTTTTACCAAACCATTCATGAAAATGCCCTCAAAGGAATTAAGTCAAGTGCTAGATTTCGAATCATTGGTATGAAGGGAACACAACGTTGGATGGAAAGTACGGCGGTCCCACTAACAGACCAAACAGGAAATATCGTTTCTGTTCTTAGTTTAACAAGAGACATCTCCGAAAAAGTTACAATTGAAGAAAAACTCATTCGCATCAAACGAAATCAAGAGGCGCTAATCAATGGAACTTCTGATTTGATTTGGTCAATTGATACTAATTTTTGTTTGGTGGCAGCAAACAAATCCTTTTTAGATGTTCTGAGTTATTTGCAACAAGTTCCCGCTAAAGAAGGAGATAATGTCCTAGTTAAAACAGCGGGTGAAGAATTTTACTATAAATGGAAAGAATATTATGAAAGGGGACTTTCTGGTGAATCGTTCACAACTTATGAAAATTTTATCAGTCCCATCACAAATGAAGAAGAACATAGGGAAGTTTATTTCAACCCGATTCGCAATGTTGACGAAAAGATAACGGGCCTCGCTTGTTTCTCAAAAGATATTTCCATTCTTATGAAAAAAAGTAAGGAACTTTTATTAAATGAAAAAAGATTTCGTGCACTTGTAGAAAATGGAACCGATGTCGTCATGATATTAAATCCAAGAGGGCAAGGAAAATATGTATCACCCTCTATTACAAAAGTGATGGGATATACTGAAGAAGAAGCCCTTCAGCTAAGTTTATTTGATGTGATCCATCCCGATGATACTCCTAAGTTAAAAAAAAGATTATTTGAGGTATTGGCCCTTCCTCTTGGTGCTTCGTTACAGAGTGAAACCTTTCGTGCAAAACATAAAGATGGATCTTGGCGGATCGTGGAGTCTACTCTCACCAATATGTTGTCCGACGAAACGATAGGAGGCATCGTTGACAATTTTCATGATGTGACCGACAGGGAAACGCAAATGGAAGCCATCCAAGTGCAAAACCAAAAATTAAGAAACATTGCATGGACCCAATCTCATGTGGTGAGAAGCCCTTTGGCAAGGATTATGGGGATCATCGAACTCATTCGAACACGAAGTTTGACAAAAGAAGAAGAAGAAAGAAGTTTAGGGTATCTATTGGATTCTGCAAATGAGTTGGATGATGTCATTGGCGATATTGTCAGAAAATCCCAAGAAGTGATCCCACCAGAATTTAATGTAAAGCCGTAAAGATTTTCACTTGCCACAAACTTTGTTTTGGTTCTAATTCTTTCACCATGGTTCTATCGACATTCCTTTCCGACTCATTCCTTTCCCTTGTGTCACTCTTTGTGGCATATCAGTTTTTAGGTAAATCTGCGATCCCGTCTCGGTCCGCTTTTTATGGATTTTCTATCATTGGGATTTCTGCTGCTCTTGGAGCGATTCACTTTTTAGGAATCAATACTCTCGATTCCATTTACCGTTTCTTTGTGGGACTTTCCGGATGTCTGGGTGTTCCTTTACTTGGAGTTTCGTTTTTCCATTTTACCTTTCGTTCCGTTTCCACGAAAACCTTTTACCTTTTGATCGCTCTCTTATTTGCCCTTTACTTGGTATTTGGATATTTGTACCCACTTCCAATTTATTCGACTGTTGTCGGTGGCATTGCAATGGCAATTGTACTTGTGAGTTCCATCATTCGGTTTCCAAAACATGCAAATGCGGCGATCATGGGAATCGTTGGTGCTGTTTTATTTATACTAGCAGGTCTTGTCATTGGCACAAAAGGTTCCAGGGGTCCATTACTGAACGTTGATATCTTTCACGTCTTACTTGCGATTGCAAATTATTGCCTTGGACAAGGGATTCGGAAATTAAGCTAGAAATAATCATGAGCTTTTGCTATTCTATCTCTGAAACGATATGGCAACATCTCCTTCAGAATCAACTTTAGAAAAAATTTTAAAAGTTCAAACGGAGTTAACATCAGCAAATCCTGAAGTTCCCCTTTTATTACAACTCATTACCACAAGGTCAAAAGAACTTGTGGGTGGTGATGGTGCTGTTTTTGAGTTGGTTGAAGGAGAGGATTTGGTGTACCGAGCTGCCAGTGGTACTGCCGAAAACCAAATTGGATTACGTCTTAAAGTAAATGGAAGTTTTTCAGGATTAAGTTTACAATCCAAAGAAATTTTATACTGCATTGACTCAGAAGAAGACAATCGAGTCAATCGTGAAGCTTGTCGGGTTGTAGGTTTACGATCCATGATCGTTGTGCCTTTGTATTTTGACTCTGAGGTGTTAGGTGTTTTAAAAGTTCTCAGTGTAAAACCGTCTAGTTTTACAGAAAGTGATATTTCTGCACTTAATATGTTGTCAGGAACAATGGCAGCCATTTTACACAATGCATACCGATGGGCGGAAAGAGAAAAACGATTACAATCGATGTCATACCTTGCAAGTCATGACACACTCACAGGAATTTACAATCGATCCGCATTTTATGATTATTTGCGACGTGGGATAGCTAAATTAGAATCAAATGCAATTTCTCTCACAGTTGCCATGTTTGACTTAGATGGATTAAAACAAGTGAATGATACCTATGGCCATGCAGCAGGTGATTTTTATATTGCTCAATTTGCAAAACGACTTTCTAATTTGATCCAAGATCATGATGTATTTGCAAGACTAGGTGGTGATGAGTTTGGATTGATTTTGATGAACCCAGAACCGAAAGAGTCTGTGACATCCTTTTTGACTAGCATCGCAAAACTTGTGGAAGGTGAAGTTAATTATGAGTCTAAACCTTTACTCATCAAAACAAGTTACGGAATTTCTCATTATCCTGAAGATGGTAAAGATTTAGAAACTCTTCTTGCAAAGGCCGACGAAAGGATGTACGAAAACAAACGAGAACGAAAAAAGAACCAATCCAATTAGAGTTCAACTTGTTTGATCTATTTCTTTTCGGAACCAATCGAAGAAATTCACGCAGGCAATCGATCAATCAATCCAACTGGTTTTGTCTAACCATTACCAATGCATCTTAACTCAAACTTATTCTCTCCCCTTCGTCTCCCCAACGGAATCTCTCTTCCCAATCGTTTGGTAAAAGCCGCCATGGAGGAAAACCTCTCCAATGAAAATTTAGAACCAAATCGTTCTCTTTGGAATTTATATGAAGTTTGGGCGAAGGGTGGAGTGGGAACTCTCATCACTGGAAATGTGATGGTGGACCATAGAGCCATGACAGGTCCTGGAGGTGTGGTTTTAGAGGAAGGAACTTCTCTCGATGGATTTAAGACTTGGGCCGAAACCGTAAAATCGAATGGTGCAAAGATCATCATGCAAATCAACCACCCAGGAAGGCAAATCTTAGCGAAGTTAGGTGGTAATGTATGGGCTCCTTCAGCTATATCAGTTGATCTTGGTAACCTTTCCAAACTTTTGGGAAAACCAAAAGCGATGGACGAATCCGAAATTCTTGAAACCATACAAAGGTTTGTTACCACAGCAAAACTTGCCGAAAACTCAGGATTTGATGGAGTTGAAATCCATGCTGCCCACGGTTATTTGATAAGCCAATTCCTGTCTCCGTTAGTGAACCAAAGGACGGACAAATGGGGTGGGAGTTTAGAAAACCGTTCCCGGTTTTTATTGGAAGTGATCCAGTCTATTCGTAAGTCGGTCAGTCCAAATTTCATTGTCTCTGTCAAAATGAATTCAAGCGATTTTCAAAAAGGTGGTTTTCCCTTTGAAGATGCCATCGAAGTAATAAAAAAAATACAACCGTTAGGTGTTGATTTTATCGAAATCTCGGGTGGGAACTATGAGGCTCCGGCAATGCAAGGTGTTTCTCGTGATGGTTCAACCCTGGCAAGAGAGGCATATTTCTTAGACTTTGCTCGGCAGATTACAAAAATTGCGACTGTGCCCATCATGGTAACAGGAGGAATTTCAAGAATACAAATAGCTGAAACTGTATTGGAATCGGGTGTTTCTCTCGTTGGTATGGCAACGGCCCTTGCACTGAATCCCAATTTACCAAATGATTGGAAGGAGGATCGAAATCCAATTGTGAAATTACCACTTCCGAATTGGAAGTCCAAAGCACTGGCAGGCCTTGCCACAATGGCTATGGTGCGTTACCAATTGCAGCGACTTGCCAAAAAGAAATCACCAAAAGTAAAAATTTACCCTTGGTTTCGTCTGCTTTCAGATCAATTGCGTTTGTTTCGATTAACAAAACGATACAGAAGGTGGATGGAGAATTCTAAATTTTGATTCCCACTCGATTGGGAAAAACAAAATTACATTGAGTTTAATTCATTTGTTTCTGATAATATCGATCTCGAAATGCCAAGGCAACTTTGACAAGAAGGATCAAGGCAGGTACTTCGATTAACGGACCGATGACGCCAACAAAGGCGGCACCACTTCCAATACCAAATACGCCAATGGATACAGCAATCGCTAATTCAAAGTTATTGCCAGTAGCAGTAAAACTTACCGCTGCGTTTTTGGAATAATCCACTCCAAGTTTGTATCCTAAACCAATACTTAAAAAAAACATCGTAATGAAGTATAAAAGTAAAGGAATCGCAACTCGTACGACATCATCGGTCAGATCAAAAATCATTTCCCCTTTAAGACTAAACATCACAATGATAGTGAAGAGAAGGGCAACAAGTGTAATGGGCGAAATTTTAGGTAGGAATTTGGATTCATAATATTCCTTTTTTCCAAATCTCTCAAAACCAAAGCGTAATAAGTATCCTACAAGAAAAGGAATTCCTAAATAAATTCCAACAGTTTTAGCGATTTCGGATATTTCTATTGGTACTGCTGTTGCCGCAAAACCAAAATAAGGTGGAAGAACCGTAATAAACAGATAGGCATAGAAACTGTAAAAAAATACTTGAAAGATACTATTCAGTGCAACAAGAGCGGCACCATATTCTCTATCTCCATTCGCCAGATCATTCCAAACAATGACCATTGCGATGCAACGAGCAAGTCCAATAAGAATTAATCCGGTTCTGTATTCTGGCTCATTCGGTAAAAAAAGAATCGCAAGAAAAAACATAAGAATTGGTCCTACAATCCAATTTAACACCAGAGATAATGTTAATAGTTTTCCATCACGAAACACTTTACCCATTTCATTGTATTTTACTTTGGCTAAAGGTGGAACCATCATTAGGATCAGTCCAATGGCTAATGGAATATTCGTTGTTCCAATATTAAAATTTGAAAACGATTCTACTGTTGAAGGCAGAAATTTTCCTAGGATAACTCCAATTGCCATGGCTCCAAAGATCCATACTGTCAAATAACGATCTAAAAATGACAATCGTTTCATTTAACAACAACCTGCCGTTTCTTTTTTTGCATTACGGGGTTGGCAACATGACGAAGGAGTAGACTCGATTTTTTGAATTCCTGCCACTTGTAATGACAACATATCGTCCACTTTCGGAAGTCCACAGCTTGTTTTCGCTTTGCATTCAGTAGCACCATCTTTTAAATGTATTACAAATGCAGAGCCATCAATCTGAGCGTCAGATACGAAAAACTGTCTCATAGCAGTGGTTTGGTTTCCAAATTCAATTCGTAAAATGGCATCATCTGGGATCGTTATCGCTTTTGAAACTTTCGAGTAGATGTTGCCAATTTTTCCAAGATTTAAACTTTCATTTTCTTCTTTCTCTTTCGGTTCCAAAACTTGTAGGATGATTTCTTTCCAAGAATCTAAATTCCCACCACAATCAACGGCTTCAATGGTTGCTAGTTTAAATTCAGTAATATGAAAGTTCGGAAAAATTGTCTGATCTTTGTTATAAATAAATTTTAATTGTAATTCAGGATACAATTCCAAATGTTTTTTAAATTCAATCCAAGTGAGTGATTCCATCTTTTTCTCCATTTTAATTTAATTCCTTTTTTACAAAGTTTTCACAGTAATTTCGGATCTCTTCTCTCGTTTCTGCAAAGGCTTGCCAGATCTCTTCATCGGTTCCTTGTTTTTTGGAAGGATCAGTGAAGTTATGATGGAAACGTTTTGCATCACTGGGAATGTAAGGACAATTCTCTTTTGCATGATCACAAACAGTAATGATATAATCAAAACGAACATCTTTGTATTCATTCACGTGATTGGAAGTGTGACTTGATATATCAATCCCCACTTCTTTCATGGTAGCGATTGCCTTAGGGTTCACACCATGTGTTTCAATTCCTGCGCTGTATACGTTTGCTTTGTCTTTGGCATAAAAACGCATCCAACCTTCGGCTATTTGACTTCTACAGCTATTCCCTGTACACAGGATTAAAATATTCTTTTTCATTTTAACAACAACTCCCATTTTCCTTTTGGAATTCTCCTATTGATTTGATACATGTGATAAACTCTTCCGACATTTGATTAAAAATTTCCCAATTGATACAGTAACAAGAGCTGGTGCCTTCCACTGTTCCTTTCACTAACCCACCTTCTTTTAGTTCTTTTAAGTGTTGTGACACCGTAGATTGGGCCAAAGGTAATACTTCTACAATCTCACCACAAACGCAAGTTTGGCGACTGGCCAATACTTCTAAAATTGCAATCCGCGCTGGATGTGATAATAGTTTGGCAAATGATGCAAACCTCTGGATGGAATCTTGGAATTCAGTTTTTTTATTGATTGCCATAGTATATCGTAAATATACGATTAATGGATGGGGCATTCACCGTCAAGGGATTTTTTCCTTTTGGAAATCCACTTTAGTCCGGGTTCTCCATTCTTCGTCGGTAGCTTAGAACCTGGATTTGTGAGTGGTGCGGTGTTTCCCAACTCATGATGCGAGTTGGGACTTTGGACTTGGTTTAGGTTCGGGGAGTCGGGAGGCCGTTTTGGAGCTTGTGTATATTAGATTCCAGAACCGTCAGGAATCACAACAGGTTCATCAGAAGTAGGGGTGTCTGGTTTCACATCTGCGGGGGTATAACCATGGTCATTTGGTTTTGGACGGGTTTCAAAATCACTAACTCCCGGTTTGTGATTGCCTTCAACTGAGAATAACCAACCATCTTCTTGTTTTTGAGAAACACCTTGTTCATGAGGGAAAGTGTCAATCGGACGGATGGTGATGGAAACATATTGGATGAGTCTCTCGTCTTTTTTGGGGTCTAAATACGCCAAACTATCGTTACGCCATCTGTTTTTCGTACGTGGTTCCCTACGAAAACTTTTCATCACGGTATCTAAGTCTTTTCCATATTTGGGATACAAAACACGAGTGGTTTTGGCTTGGATGACATAATACATTCCACCTTTTCTATGGAATAAAAATCGATTGGAAATGGTTTGTTTGTTTTCTGTATAATGGAGGACAACAAATACCGATTCGTCAAAACCTGCGATTTCGTTTTCTAATACTTTTTCGCGAACGAGTTTTAAATCAGGGTATTTCGTTAAAAAAGTATCAATGGTTTCCTCAATAAAACGATCCAAATCATATTCTTTTGTTCGGCGAGCCACATCGATTTGGAGAATTGCTTCACGATTGGTTTTTGCAATTTGGATCCGTACTGTGTCTGCATGGCGTAATACTGACTTAGCCCAACCTCTAGGGTATTCAAAAGCAAATCCCAAAGAGTCTTCAATCCATGTAGCAGCTTCGATTCCTGTTACAGTAAGACATAATAAAATTAAGAGGCAAAGTCGCTTTTTCATACTTAAAATATCGGCCATAGGTACTATGATTATTGATAGTCCATTAATCCTTTTCGTAAATCTGATTTTGGAAAATAACCGATCTTTTCCCAGGAACCATGGTCATAAATGGCCACGGACTCAAGTAAAGGTTGCAGAGGTGAACCATGGAATGGTTTTTTCCGAATCCAACTGATCATCCGAAAGATCCTTTCTAAAATTTGGGACCAAATCCCAGAAACTGGGATGGGAACTTGGAACTTTTTGGTGATTCCCAAACTACGGAAGGTATCTATCACTTCTTGGATTGTCACTGACTCAGGATGGGAAAATGCATAAACTGACTCAGGTTTCTTACCAGCTAAACATTGTTTGGTCCAAAGGTACAAAGCTTCTGTTGCATCATTGATGTGTAAAATCGATTTTTTACGAGTGGGTGGGATTTTTGGGTACACACCTCTGTTTAGAAGTGATTTTAATTTAGAAACAAAACTTTTTGTTCCTTTTCCATAGATACTTGCCAAACGAATCACTGAATAAGTTTTGTTTGCTTGGAAAACAAAATCTTCTGCCAAGGATTTTGTTTTGGCATAAATTGTTTTCCCAAACCTTTCACTATTCAAAGTTAAATTTGTTTCCTTTGGTCCATACACTGAAATACTACTCACAAATCCAAAGTAAGGGATTTTTTTTTCTTCCGCAAATCCAACTAAATGTTTCGTAGAATTTACATTGATTTGGTAATAAGTTTCCTCATCAACTTTTGCGCCCGATACAACGGCGGCTAGGTGTAGAACCAAATCAATAGATTCCGTAATCGCAAAATCTTTTGGTGATTTTATTTTGACTAAGTCTCTTTCATAAAACTTAAAATGTTTATGATGGCGAATGTGTTCCGGAAAATGGGAATGGTTTGTTCCTATAGCGATAATTTTAAAATCAGGAATTAGTTTTCCAATCAAAGCCTTACCGAGAACACCACTTCCACCAGTGATGAAAATTGTTTTTGTCATATAATAAATACCATTTGAAACCAACCAACGAGTGCACCGAGGGCTGCTCCTACGAGGATAAGTAACATTTCGTCTTCTTGGAAAGCAGACCGTAAAATCGATTCAAATTCTTTTGGTGGAAGTGCTGACATGCGGTCTCCCATCATTTTCTCAATTTGTAAAGATTCTCCTAAATATGCTTCTAAATGAAATGCATTTTCGATTGCATTATCAGCCATCGCAACTGCAATCCTTTCTTTTGCAGCATCAAATTCGCTGATTTTTCCGGTTGCATATAAGGCAGGTTTGGCAAGGAAAGTCACAGTGTCCACATGGCCACTCACTTCTTTACGGATGATATCAATGATTTCCTTTGATGCTTTTCCAAAGATAAGTTCTGAGAGGATGTTTTTTGGTGTGAGGATTTTTTCACTTACAAGTTTTGCATATAACCTGGATACCTCGTTTTGTCTTTTTAAAAACAAACCTTGGTAGGTCCACAGTCCCAATACTTTTTTAGGAAGAAGAGGGCGAAAAATCATCTCTAAGGCTAAATAGTTCGTAAGATAACCAACAATGACCCCTTGGATGGGAAGTGTCCATGACAAGGGAAAAAATATCATAAATACCATTTGGACAAGACCAAGTAAAAATCCAAAATAGAAACCAGACCTTTCGATAAAACGAAACTCAGGTGCACCTACCTCTTGGAATAGCTCCACCACCAAACTTACGTTACTGCCTGATAATTTTTTTAAGACCAAGGCCTTTACATCAAATAAAGAATCGATATCTGCTTGGAGTTTTCGAATCACTTTGCGGATGGTGATCCCACTTTCTCTTTTTACCTTATGATAAATTTCTTCTTTGACAAGGTCAGGGATGATTTCCCAAAGTTTTGGATCTAAACTATCAGAAAATTCTTTTATCGTATAACGAATGCTAGAGTCGAGAGCAGGTAAAAAAACAGTTTCCGCTTTTTTGGGATCTACTTTTAAAAAAACTTCTTTGATATTGAGTAGGCGCTCTGTGATCACATCCACAGACTTACTTGCCATTTTGTGTGCTTTTCTAGGGATGATGCCTTGCCAACCGAAGTAAGGAGGGATTCCGACAAAATGGATGGGGTAAAAAGTCATTTTCAGTGCCAACCAATTGGTCACCCAACCCACAAACCCATAGGTAAAGGGGATCATAAGCAATTTCCACCCGCCAACCGAAAGCCAAAAATCCCACATATTTCGTTAGGAGTAGGCTTTGAGTGGGAAGGGATAGGGCAATCCAAATTCATTTTCACGTCTATTTTTCCCACAAATTGTCTAAAAATGGAAATTTTTATCCGATACCCATAAAAAAGATTTGCATTGTGTACGAAAACAAACTACAACTGGTACACTTCGAAGGTTCTTAGGAATTTCCCGAAGTGATTTGAAAGGAAGTGGCCAAAAGCCACAAAGCGAATTTGATTAGAGGGTAAGTCTATGCGCGTTCGAGGGATGTTCACCATTCTCGTACTCATTTCATTGGTGTTTGTGGGTTGTTCCCGCAAAAAGAAATCCATGCCATTTTGGTTTTTATTGGGAACTGGCGGTGCCGTTTCTGACGGTCGTGACCAAAACTCAACTCCACCTGATTCCAACGATGTCCCACTTCCTCCTCCTGGTGGCTCCATTGGAGTTACCGATCCCGATGAAATTCCTGGAAACCAATCCGAACAAGAAGTTCCAAACCATGGACCTGCACGTGTCATTGGATCCATCGTGCCAGTTGTCTCTGGTGTTCCAGCAAATATCGTTTGTGGAAATCCTGGAGCCCCAGCAGCGCCCACTTGTGTTGACCTCAGTTTGATTTCAGTTCGTATCGAAGTTGCCAATGGTGATGTGAGTACCCTCGTCGCTTCTAAATTTGCAGAGGCCAATGGAAATTTCCAATTTGATTTATCCGATTTGCCAAATAACAACTACCGTGTTCTCATTAACACAGGTTATGGTCTGAATTACACATACCAAGACTTTTCTTATGTATACGACCCAACGCAAACTCCTTTTACCTTGGTTAACGTTGGCAATTTACTTGCGGAAAGAATGTATTATTCAGGTGGCCCTGCTCAGTTTGTAGGTGTGGTCACAAGCCCAGGTTTTGTGGGCGATGGAGTAAATGTTCCGCAAGGCCCAGTGGCGGGTATTGTTGTGAACATTGTTGATTCAAGTGGGAACACAGTGGGAACAGGTGTAACGGATTCTAATGGTCAATATGAGATCTCTATCAATCCTCTTCCTAACGGAAATTATACGGTCGTTTATGTAGGAGACTCTGTTGATGTTTCTGGCCAACCATTTGCGACAAACCAAGAATCAATTCATTTTACCTTTCCTGGCACAAACCCAAATACAGTCGCTGTAGTAAACTTAGGTGAAACATCTCTCCCTTGGATGGCAGCTACGGAAAGTGACCTTCTACTTTCTGGTGTCATTCGAAATGGTGCCCTCGCAAATGACTCATCCACTGTTTTCACAATCAAACTAAAGAATGAACAAGGTGCTATCTTACAAACGATTCAAATCACCGGGAATGGTAACTTTTCCATCGAAGGATTTGAACTCACGAATGGTGTGTATTACCTAGAAGTATCCAATCCTTCTTTTTACACAGTCACACAATCCTTTTTATTCACTGCAGCTCCAAATGGGGGTGTAAAGTCTGTCACTCTTACGGATCCAATTCTCATCGTTGCAAAACCTTCAATGGTCATTGGTTATGTGAAAGATGCAAACAATGAACACATTGCAGGTGCCGTAATCAATGTTCGTCCTTCAGCGAACCAAGCACCTTCCAATATTGTTTATTTGAAGGATGATCCAATTTTAGGAAATGCCATCAAACTTTGGATCCTCGAATCATTGAGTGCTGTTGCTGGAACCAATTGTGCATTAAATCCTACGGGAACCGTATGTTCCTGTGCTGTGAACCCAACAGCAACATGTTTGGCGGCTGTCCAAGGGACTGGTCCGTGGGCATACCAAACGTATGCAAACAAACTGTATGAAGTAAACCCTTCTACCAAGGAAGTTTCCTTTCTCGGAGCGAGTGGACTTTGGGCCTATTATATCTCCGCACCTGGTTTTGAAAACTATTGTGGCAATCATGCGGCTCCTTGTTCCTCCAATCCATTGCAAGTGAGTTTAAATGGTGCTACCTATAATGCCGGAACCATTTCTATGACCTCAATTGCCACAAGATCCCAAATTGCAGGTTCCATTTCCGTTCGTGATAATGCTCCTTCAGCTAACTCTGTCCATGCGGCGCAGACCGGCCTATTTGTTGTGATGCTGGGGAATACAAATGAATCAGGAGCATCTCTTGTTCATATCACAACAACTGTTTCTGGACAATTTAGTTTTGGTGGAAACTCCTATGTCGTCACTTTACCACAAGTGTTACCAGCTCCATTTACAAATGATGACACAGGTAAAGTATCCTATGCCCTTTACCAATTGGGAACGGGTCTTGCTACGACACTTGCCAATTCACCAAGTGTAGCACGTGCGAATGACAATACAGCTTCGGTAGACATCATTAACGGATCTGAATATAATTTCCGCCAAAGTTCCTACCAAATCATTGTTGTGGACCGCGTTGCTCCTTCTTACCAATCGAGTTATCTTTCAACCAATAGCCTTCGCGTTGACACATCAAATGTTGCAACAAACCTTTATGCAGGAGCCCCAGCAGTTTTCCAGTTAAATGGTCTTGTCCTACATAGTGCAAGGGCAACAGTAACAGGGGTTGTGACGGATGCTGTTTCCACTTCTGTTGTGAGTGGGGCAACGATCACACTCGGTAGGTTAGTGGGTGGAAACTTTACACCCGATGTTAGGCGTGACTGTTCAGGTAGTTTTGATGCTCCGAATTGTTCTATTCCGAATACAAGAACTGCAGGCAGTGACCAAGTGGTCGGTTCTGTTTCCTCACAAGCAAACGGAAGTTATAGTTTTCCATTCCTCTCTCCAGGTTCTTACCACCTCCGCGTAGAAAAAAATGGAATCACGACTTACTTCCCTGTGGAAGTCGGAACTGGTGGAGGAACCGTTGTTGTGAACACCCCTGTCATCACAAATGATGGTCGTGGTCATCTTTCTGGATCGGTAAGAACACCAGGTGGATTTGCATTCCTCGGAACCTATTCCCTCGAGATTGTTGACCCGAATGGTGGAACAGCTCGTCCGACTACAGGTGTCCAGCCGGCATCCATTGCAACTGGTTCGACAGCTTTTTCTAATGCAAGCCAATACACAATTTTCAATATCAATGCAGGTCGATGGAAAATTCGGTTTGTTTCGGCCGGATACCAAACTGTCGAAGGAATTGTGGACATCCAAGCAGATGTCACTACCAATTTTGATATCATCACCTTTGTCCCTGGTAGCCAAACAAGTGGAACCATTTCTGGTAGAGCACTCTCTGCCCTATACAACACAGGAGTATGTAACCTAACGGCTCGTATCCGACCTGGTGTGAATGTAAAATCAGGTCCTTACGCGATTGATGGAAATGGAGTCACCATTCCTTCTGTCAAAACCTCGACTGATGGTTCTTATGCGATTCCATCTGTTCCACCAGGAAACTATACTTTGGAAGTCTCCGGTGCTGGGAAACGAGGTAATTGTACATCAGCGCAAGAAAACTATTCTACCACTTACAGAACGGTTGTCTCTGCAGGATCCGAAACACCAGCCAACCAAAACATCTTGGTCACTCCAATCCTTGGCGAAAACGAGATGCGTGTCGTTCTGACATGGGGTGCCAAACCTCGTGACCTAGACTCTCATATGCAATATGGAACTGGGGCAAATGATCGTATCGTTTGGAATAACCGCACTCCTCTTGGTGCTGGCAATGGAAGTTTAGATTATGACATCACAACTGGATATGGACCAGAAACCATTACCGTTCAAGGATCCATCTGGAACCAACCAAACCGTTATTACAGTGTGTATAACTGGTCCGGTGAAGCAAGTATGGGGATTTCTGGAGCCAATGTTCGGGTATTCAAAGGCAGTGTAGGAGAGGTAAGGAATTATTCCATCGCTCCGAACCATTCCAATCGTTGGTGGAAACTGTTCTGTATCGCCCAAGACAAATCCATCACGGATGTGGGCACAGGAAGTTGTAATGCAAACAACTTTATAGAAAGGTCAATGTATCGATAAACCTTTGTTCCAATCCTCTCATGATTCTCTGAGTTTGGGAATTGTGAGAGAGGAGATTTAAAAAAGAAGATTAGGAAAGGACAGTGATATGATACTGTCCTTTTTTTTTGCCCATAGAAAGTTTGAGATCATAAAGTTTAGAAAGATTTTCATCTGAGAAAACCGAACTTTTTTCTCCAAATGCCAATACCTTTCCCTCTTTTAACAATAAAACTTTATCAAAATCTTCTGGAATTTCTTCGATGCGATGTGTGATGAGGATGCGTGTGAGGTTTGGATTCTTTTTTTTTAGAGTATCCATAGACTTTCCAAAATCAACTCTTGCGGTGAGGTCAAGTGCCGCCGTTGGTTCATCCAAAATTAAAATCTGTTTCCCTTCGCCAAATGCTCGTAATAGCAAAACCTTCATCTTTTCGCCAGAAGAGAGGGTTTGGTAAAGTTGGTCTGATTTGTGTAATAGACCAATCGAAGCCAGTAACTCGTAAGCGATCTTAGTTTGTTCCGGTGTTGGTTCTTTGTAGAGTCCAAGTGTACCGATGACACCTGTGATTACCATTTCAAAACAAGTGAGCCTTTGGAGTAATGTTTCTTGGTGGCCAGGTTGAACGATTCCCATTTGGTTTTGTAATGGAGCCATAGGTGTCTCACCAAAAGTTTCTCCAAAAGCAGAAATGGATCCAGTGGTAGGCCAGAGGTAACCAAACAATAAATTGATGAGAGTTGTTTTTCCGGCACCGTTACGCCCTACGATGGCCAACGATTCGCCTTGTTTTAGTGAAAAATTGACTTCGTCTAAAATGATTTTATCATTTCTGATAAAGGAAACAGAATGAAACCGAAGCACTTCACTCATTCGTTTTTTTGTATAACACCTCTACTTTATTCACCGCTGCAGAGAACACATCAATATTATCCATATTGAACTTTGCTAAGAGGTTTTTGTCGATGGCATAAAATCCTTTTTTTTGTTCATGGTAGTCGGCCATCATATTTGCCATATAAATCACTTCTACCAAATCTCTTAATTCAGGTGGAGCCAAAAATGGTTTGTGATGGTACTCGATGGCAACGCGAAGGTCTTGTGGGAATTCCCATTTTTCAGCAAGTAAAGCACCTAGTTGTGGATGGCTCAGACCAATTGCCATTTCTTCGAGGAGGGTGGAGTTTCCAGAGTCCGCACCCCTTTGGTAGGTCTCAATTTTTTTGAAAAAACCACGGTCCACTGAAAGTAATAAAAATTTTCCAATATCGTGTAATAGGGCACATACGGCAATGATGTCGGCAATTTTATTGGTATGATTGTTTTCCGTTGCCAAATAACGAGCGTAATAACTGCAACGGCTGGAATGTTCCCAAACATCCATCATTTTGCCATATTGGCCGTCCATGATTTTACGAACTCCCGAAACATACAGAAGGTTTCGTAAATTTTTTAATCCTACCACTTTTACCGCTTGGAGGATGGAACTGACTTGGCTACGGTTTGCAAAAAATGCAGAATTGGAAAGTTTGAGTAAATCGGCCGATAAAGCAGGATTTCTTTCAATTTCCTGAGAAATCATATGTAAGTCGGAATCAGGGTTATTACAAAGTTGGATGATTTTGGTTAATGAATGTGGAAGTGGTGGAAGGCCATCAATTTCATTCAGTAATTTGGTTTTTAAACCAGTTTGGATTTCGACTGGAGTGGTGACTTCAGGAACTGTTAGTGTAGCACGTGTTATTTTGTCGTTGGTAAAAATTTTAAATTTATCAGAACCAATACCCGAATTTTTTAATAAGAGTTGGATGAGTACAAGTCCTAGGCCAGCTGACTCGGTACTGTCCGAAACATCTGTGAATGCATCGGAGAGGTCATTGTAGTTTTTGGCCACTTCGATGCGACGATTGACACGCGATAATTCTTCTTTGGTGATGGGCGCGTTGTTTTCCACAGCAAAGTGGATGGATTTACCATCTACTTTCATAAGCAAACTGATGTAATAATTTCCACCGTCTAACCGGTCTAATTGTTCGTTCCACTTCATGATGATATTTTCTTGGAAACGAGACATCCCTTTGGCATAATCTTTTTCGTTTTGGATGTCCAAATTTTCGCGGCTAAAATAGTCACGTTTTGCATTGGCTTTGTTTGCATTCATGAGGAGTTCTTTTAGGACAGTGAAGATGACTTCTACTAGATATAATTTGTCCATATACCCCATTACATGGACAAGTAATGCGTATATCTCCTGATTTTGTTCTTCTGTGACAAAATAAAAATTAATTCTTGATTCTTTTGCTGTTTCTAATTGCGAAATAATATCTTTAAAATTCACGAACGCTTTTTCCCGTATCACTCTTTTAAATTAAATTCTTTTGGATGCAATAGATATTTTTTTCCAATCATCTTTCTATTTTGTCCATGGAGAATGGTATCGTGTTTGTATCAGTGGAGGAAACACGATGGATATGTTAGACCAAATCAATTTGCATATGTTGATGGAAGATCGTCTGGAAAGGATTTTAGAGGATTTAGAAAAACGACCTAAGGGAAAAACCAAAAAAATAAAAATGGCAAACCCACTACCTGCAAACCGTGAACGTGCGGAATGGAATTTACAAGAAATCCCAGTTCTCTTCGGTGCTTAACCTGGTGAAAACCGCAACCAAGTGTTGAGAGTTTTTGTAGATATGATACCGGATTGGTCTTGGTTGGCCCACTTTGCCAGATCCGTAACTTTTGGGGGAAATCCCTGAAATGCATGCAGCACTGGTTTTCCATTGGGATGGATCTTTAAATCCATTGGTTTTATCTCAGATAGGAATTGAATCGGATTTGTTTCTTTTTGAGAATTTAGATCTTCCCAAACAATTTGATTTTTGCCTTTCCTTATACCAGAATACAGCCGTTTGGTGAGTGATTCCAAACTTTCTTTCCTTCGGATTTGAGGGAGATAATACCTTTCATACCCAGTGCCTTTACAATGGGACTTTCCCATTTCCGAAATAAAACTTACCCCACTGAGGATGAAATTTCGATTTTCGATGCCCTTCGTAATGGACAAAACCATTCCTAATAGATTCAAACTTGGATTTAGGTAAATTGGCCAATTTTGTTGATTTTCTGTTTGGAAGATATGTCCTACGATTTGGTCCAAGGGATGGCCAGTATTGACTAGGATCTTTGGGTTTGGTAATTCAAATAAAAAAGATGCTCCACCTAACCAAGTGATGATGGGGATTTCTTTTGGTAATTCTGTTAAAAAATGGTATAAGGTCCCCCTCCCGGAATCAAAGGAAACGATATAGTCTGGAAAAATTCCGTTCGGTAATAAATACCCAAGTGCCGTATCACTTGCAAAAATGGATACCTGCTCACGGAGACTTCCTATGGTTTCTAAATCAGATTCTAAGCTGGGACTTGCTCCTAAAAATAAGACATTCGGTCCAAGTGCGGTAAAGGATTGGAACCATTGGACCGAAACGTTTTCAGATTCGAGATTCGTTTTGTTTTTTAAATAATTATGGGTCCAAACTTTTTGAAAGTGTTTGATGGTGGATTCATTTGTACTTTGTGTTTGGAACTGAGAACGAAATTGGTTACGGCATTCTTTTACTAAATCAGGAAATAAACGTTCGTAATTGGGTGATTCATATAAAGTCCATTTAACAGTACCGGTTTGGTTTGGAGCTCCGATTGGAAACAAACGATGGTTGATTGCAGACCAATTGGGATTCGGTCCCGTGATCATCTCAATGGTAAGTCCAATCTCTTTCGCGTTTTGGATCAAATGATTTGTTTCCGATTGGAAACTTGGCAGTTCATATATTTCAGGATTGGGTTCCCAAAACAAAACCACAGAATGAGAACCTTTGGTTGTGAGGAGAGAGCGTACGGTGTGCAAAGCACCGACTCCTAAAATGAGTGGAATGGTATCGGATTTGATTTGGCTTAAAAACCGTGAAGCCTCCTTTTCAGGGGAGACTTTTGAGTGTAGATAAAATGTTTCGGTAGTTTGAAAGTTGTGGAGAAGGTTGTTTTGGAAGAGGGGAAGTAGAGGAATGGGACTAACCTCTAATCCTCTTCGTCCTCATCGGAATCTTCTTCTTCGTCAGAGTCATCGTCGAAATCATCATCCTCTTCGTCTTCATCCTCATCAGAATCATCACCGAACTCATCTTCGTAACCATCTTCAAATTCTGGTTTTTTTGCTTCTTCTTCTGGAATGAAATCTTCTTCGATGTCTTCTTCGGCGTGTGGAGCAAAAGAAGTTCCAGATGTAGAAGTGACACCAGCAAGTTTGTCCTTTTCTGCTTGGAGTAATGCTTTTTCTTCAGAAGAAAGGTATTTCCATTGCACTAGGTCATTTGTGAGTGCATATAGGGCTTGCACTGTGAGTTTACGGTTTTTTAATTTTTTAGGAAGGGTGATTTTTTCGATTTTGTCGATCGCACTGAAACCGGCCACACATGTTTCGTATTTTTTTTCCCGGCAAAGTTCTATTAAGGATACGATATCAAAGTCTTCTTTCTGTGATTGGCTCATTTTTTATAAATTCCTGGGGAAGTGAGTGGAACGTTAGACCAGATTGGGGTACGGGGGTCAGATGTCAAGGGAAAGTTCGAAAACGGACTTTACAGACGTTCTCCTAGTCCAAACCATGGGGATGGACCGTCCAATTTATGGGATTTATGAAAGCCTCCCTCATTCTATTTGTTAGTTTATGTCTCATTAGTTGCGCCCCGGCGAAATCCTCTTATTTTGGAGAGGCCAACTTGATCGGAGTTTCGGCATCTGGCGAAGAAATTTCCTTCGCCAAACTGGAAAAAGACCAAATTGCCTTAAATGTGTATTCACCAGATTGTGTGCCTTGTTGGAAAGAAATTCCAGCTTTGAACTTACTCCATGTAGAAATCCAAAACAAGTTTCCAGAGAAAGCATTGTTTATGGTAGTGGACCCCTATCAAATTGTTCCTGATGTTACCGACGAACTTCCGTTTGATCAAGTTTTGCAGTTGGCAAAGGAAAGAATGAATGTAGAGATTAAAAATCGAAACATACAAGTTCCTATCGTGTTCATGAAAAAACCGTTCCGTGTGAAAGAAGGTGGTTTAGTCACAGGAACACCTGAAACATTGCTTTTTGAGACAAAACCACTCCGTTTGTATTATAATTTTTTAGGTTCGATTTCTGAGCTTACAAACAAAGAAACAATCGAAAAAGATCCTAAATTTAATTTCTTTCGTTATCAATTTGGTATGGAATCGATATGAGAGCAGTGTTTATCCGTTTCATTGACTGTGAAGGTCCAGGGATTTTAGAACCTATTTTACGAGAAAAAGGATATCGAATCAGTTATCGCAATGCATATGATTCACGTGTGCACTTGATGCCCGAGATCCATTTGAATTTTGATTTGATTGTTATGTTAGGTGGACCGCAGTCTGTTGCTGATCCAGACAAACAAGATTTTTTCAAGCCATACTATGAGATAGTCGAAAATGTAGCAGTAATGCCAAACAGAAAGTTGATAGGAGTCTGTTTGGGTTCTCAGATCATTGCACGAGCATTAGGTGCCAATGTTAGGCCTGGAACAAAGGGGCCAGAAACCGGATTCTCAGACTTACACATTTTAAAACCTGAACACCCCATTTTTTCGGGGTTAAATGGAGAATCTTTGTTAGCATTCCATTTACATGAAGATATTTTTGATATTCCAGTTGGCGCAGAACACTTATTAGCCAGTGATTTCTATGCTAACCAAATGTTTTCTTACAAAAACAAAATATTTGCATTTCAAACACATTTGGAACCTGCACTAGGTATGTTACATGTTTGGCAAAATGTACATAAAGAATTTATCGCAAAAGGAAACGGCGATTTTTCAGAATTGGAATCCAAACAGAAAACAATGGAAGAAAGTGCAAAAATCATATTTCGAAATATTATAAATTTATAACGGACAAAACATGTTTCAAAAATTCTTAACCATATTATTCGGTAGTAAATACGAAAGAGACTTAAAAAGACTTAATCCCATCGTCGAAGCAATCAATTCATTTGAAGTTTCAATTAAAGCAATGGACGATGAAACACTTTCCTCTCAAACACTAAAATTCAAAGAGAGATTGGCAAATGGCGAAACGTTAGATGATATTTTGCCGGAAGCGTTTGCCACTGTGAGAGAAGTTGCTTATCGCACATTAGGGATGCGTCATTTTGACGTGCAAATGATGGGAGGTATTTCTTTACATTGGGGGAATATTTCTGAGATGAAAACAGGTGAAGGGAAAACATTAACTTCAACCCTTCCAATTTATTTGAATTCCCTTTCAGGAGAAGGTGTTCATGTCGTAACTGTTAATGACTATTTGGCGAAGCGGGATGCGAATTGGATGAGGCCCGTTTTTGAGTTTTTGAAAGTTTCAGTTGGAGTCATCCAACACGATATGGACCATGAGGAACGTAAAGTAGCTTATAACTCAGATATCACTTATGGAACCAATAATGAATTCGGTTTTGATTATTTGCGCGACAACATGGTGAGTTATAAAGAACACCGTGTTCAAAGACAACATAACTTTGCGATTGTGGATGAAGTTGACTCTATCTTAATTGATGAAGCAAGAACTCCACTTATCATTTCAGGACCTGCCGAAGAGTCCACTGACAAATACTTAAAGGTAAACAAAATCATCCCTAAGTTAATTGAAGGGGAAGACTACGAGATCGATGAAAAAGCAAAAAATGTGATTTTATCGGAGGCCGGAGTCCACCATGTAGAAAGGTTATTGGAAGTTGAAAACTTATACCATGCTGAGAACATTGAGCTTGTCCACCACGTACAACAGGCCTTAAAAGCACATAAAATCTTTTATAAAGATAAAGATTATGTTGTGCAAGACGGAGAAGTCATCATTGTAGATGAGTTTACTGGTCGCCTAATGAAAGGTAGACGATATTCGGATGGTCTTCATCAAGCTTTAGAGGCAAAAGAAGGTGTTCCCATCGCACGTGAATCTCAAACTTTAGCCTCCATTACGTTTCAGAACTATTTCCGTATTTATAAAAAATTGGCAGGTATGACGGGAACTGCGGATACGGAAGCAGAAGAATTCAAAAAAATCTATAACTTAGATGTAATTGTGATTCCTTCCAACTTAAAAATCCAAAGACAGGATATGCCAGACCGAGTCTACAAAACGGAACGTGAGAAGTTTGATGCAGTTGTCAAAGATATACAAGAAAAAGTTTCTCGCAAACAACCGGTATTAGTTGGTACCATTTCTATTGAGAAGTCAGAGGTGCTTTCTAAACTTTTATTTTCACATGGAATCCAACACAACGTATTAAATGCAAAACAACATGAACGTGAATCGGAAATCGTTGCCAATGCGGGAAAACCAGGTGCGATTACAATTGCAACCAACATGGCGGGACGGGGAACGGATATTGTCCTTGGTGGTGCTCCGAAATACAAGGAAGATTTAGAAAAGTTGGACGATAAATGTGATTCATTAGGTATCAAAAACAAAGAAGAATTGGAAGTAATTTATAGTTTTAGAGAAAGTTTGATCAAACAAAAGTTTGATGAAGCAGAAAGTAAAATTATAGACGTTCGTAATGACACAATCAAAAAAGAGTGCGTCAAAATATTGTCCGATGCAAAGAAATGGAAAGTAGATCATGACTTTGTCATTGGTGCTGGTGGGCTACACATCATTGGTTCTGAAAGACATGAATCCCGCCGGATTGATAATCAATTACGAGGAAGGTCTGGTCGCCAAGGAGATCCTGGGTCTTCAAGATTCTATTTGTCATTACAAGATGATTTGATGAGAATATTTGGTTCTGATCGAATTGCTCGCATTATGGACACTTTAAAAATGCCAGAAGGCCAAGAGTTGGAACATAGTATGGTTTCAAACGCTATTGCAAGGGCACAAAAAAGAGTAGAAGGCCATAACTTTGATATCAGAAAACATTTGTTAGAGTATGATGATGTCATGAATCGACAAAGGATTTATATTTACGGAATCCGAAATGAACTTTTGGACAAAGGGAATATGTCCAAAACAATTGTTGATTTCTTTGATGAAGTTGTAGAGAATCAAGTTATATTATATTGCGAAGGGAATAATGTTGATGCTTGGGAATTAGATTCTCTTAACGAATGGTTACAAAGTTTAGGTATCAATCATACAATTGAAGTAAAAGATTTCAAAAAAGAATCTAATCCTCAGTTAAAAGTGTTTGAAGTTGTGTCCAAACTCGTAAAGGAACTTTATGATTATAAAGTTACATCAATTGGAGAAGATATTTGGAGATCCATTGAAAGAAATGTATTTTTAGATATCTTAGACCATCGATGGAAAGAACACCTTTATGCTATGGACCACCTTAAGGAAGGAATTTGGACAGTTGGTTATGGTGAAAAGAATCCACTAATCGAATACAAACTCCAAGGATTTAAAATGTTTGATCAGTTGGTTGAGAATCTGAAAAACGAGGTGGTTTCCTTTTTACTTAAAATTGAAGTCACCGAGTCGGACAAAAACCAAAACGATTCTTCTCCCAAAGAATACAAAAAGATTGGCCAAGAACAAAGAGCAGAAGTGGACATGTTTGGAAATGAAGTGAAAACTAACAAAACAAAACCACAAGTTTCTTCTACAACAAGTTCTGGTGGTGGTTCTGAAAGAAGGTCAAGTCGAAGGAAAAAATAATTTTTTCAACTTACCATTCTCGAAAAATCCCAACTCTTCAAAGAGAAAGTCACTCGTTAGAATCGAGTTGGGATTAAAGACAATTTGTTGCCAATCAAATCAAATCTACAACTTCTCTATCCTTCGTTTGAGTAAAAATACAATCCTATCGTAATATCATTGAATTTGTCTGAATGGAATCAATTTTGATTGATGCATTTATTCCACTGATTTCGCAACAACTCCATCAATGTCTGGTCCATTGTCATAAGAGTGTGGGTAAACATAACCGGAACCTGTATTTGGATTGTTAACAGCGGAAGCTGAAACCAGCCGAATGAATTTAAATCCATTTGTTTGGATAAAAGTTCGGGCTGCTGCATCACAATTCGCACCAGGTCCACCTACAATTAAATCATTTAAATCAAACCCATCACCACCACCTAACAAAAAATCGTTATTTACTGTTGTAAATAATTCATCTAAGGTAAATGGTTTTGTCGCCATATTATAAATGGTAGGACGTAGGCCCGCAAATCCTGGCCATGAAGAAATTTTATTACTGTCAACCACACTTGGATTAAATCCACTCAGATCAAACCCACAATAATCTGTTCCATTAAATGATACATGAACAACCATGGGATCAAACGCATATCGATCACTTGATTCAGAAATTCGAAATGGATTTTCATATACAATAAAATCAATCCCAGATACATTCTTTACTGTTTTCCCTGCCCAAGATAGAACGAGGGTCGCTCCAACTCCCGTTAAGTTTAAAGCGTAAACATCTAATGATCCAGAAAATTCTCCTCCCCCACATATGCCATTGATTGCTTTTGTGGAATTATTAAATCCATTCACAGTGGAATTTGCAGTTACAACTGTATTAGCAACAGGAATTTCCGTTGGAAGTGACGCTGGTGGACAAGGCCCCACATTCGATCCGCTAGTTTTTGGCATCACGAGTAATGTAAGAATTAAGTCATTATTGTTTTCTTTATCTCCGCATTGAATAAATAAAGATATCAAAACAAAAATGAAGATTTTAAATTTATGATTGAAACGTTCCACGTATTTTCTCCTGTTTGCCTTTATCCAACTGAACAAAGGCAAACTTTGATTATTAAAATGTTCTTGTTAAGAAATTAAAAGCAAAGGATCCATTACATCCTGCTGCCTTTGGATTCGTTGTATAAACAGTGCCAGAGGCTTTTCTTGAATTAAGATCGTTTTTTGTTTCCGCTAACGTAGGTTTGCCGTTGAATACATCGCAAATTAGTATTTCATTTTCAGCCGTAATCGTCCAAATGAATGCTGAAATGTTTGCACTATTTTTTGGTTTATAATAAAGCACTCGATCTGCATTATTAAATTCAACAATTTCAGCATTGACTCTGTAGGTTGAGGTTCCACTTCCGTTAACATAATCAACATATAGATATCCAGTTGTCGTTCCAAAATTGGATTGAATGGATACTGTATTAGATCCTGGAGTATTACATGTTCCGGCCGAGCAACTTGCTTGTAAAAATGTTCCTCTGATTTCAATTTGACCAGCTTCTTTTGCTGATGCTTCGGCAGTTTTCAATAAACCTAATGTTAGATTTGTATCCGCAACTGATTTATCTACTTTTCCAGTATCTGCACATGATACAAAAACAAATGCAGATAACATCACAATCGTTAGTTTAATTTTGGTTTTCATTTAGATTCTCCTAAATCTTAAATTTAGGGGAACTCGAAAAGAAAATAGATAGAATGAATTCTATTACATATGCCTCTGTAAGCATAAAATGTTGGTAGAATTCGTATATTTTCCATACGGGTGCCCCGAGTTTGCCTTCGGGGCCCCTTTATATTCTTTGTTGTGTAAAAGAATATAAGTGTGCAAAGTTCCCAATCCACGAGAAAACATTGCGGGGAAGATCTGGCTTACCACCAAATGAACATAACATTCATTTGGTGTATCACAGTTGCGGGTCAGCACAGGAATTTCACCTGTTTCCTCCCTGAAGGTAATGTCACATTTGTCGTACTAAATTTTAGCGTCAATCATTTTAATTGGATTTTGTGCGATCGGATAAAGTTTTTAGAAAAGCAATTAAGGCTTCTATTTCAGAATTGTCCATCGTTTGGTTCTTTTTGTACGAATTCATTCGTATGATGACTTCTCGTAACGATGAGACACTACCGTCATGGAAATATGGGCCAGTGAGAAAAACATTTCGAAGGCTTGGAACTTTAAAAACAAATCTGTCGTTTGTGTTTCCACTGACTTCATATTTACCAAAATCATTTGGATTATAAAGCGTTTCATCTTCAAGTTTAGCAAAACCGTTCCCTCCGAAAGAAAATCCCGAATGACAATTGTTACATCCTAAATCTAGGAATAAATTTAAACCATCTAATTCTTGCTTGTTCAATAATAAAATATCTCCCTTAACAAAATCGTCAAACTTAGATTTTGAAACTAAACTTCTTTGAAAAGCAGATAGTGCAAGTCGTACTTTATGTAAATTAATAGTTGGATCATTAGGAAAAGTATTTGAAAAATGATTTTGGTAACTAGGGTCATTTTGGATTCGAGTTATTAATTCAGTATCCGAAGGAAGTGACATTTCCAATGGGTTCACAAAAGGATCGATTGCTTGTTCGTAAAGAGTTGTTCTTCTTCCGTCCCAAAATAGTACAGATGAAAATCCGATATTCAATATTGTAGGTGTGTTTCTCTTCCCAAGTTGACCAAATGTACCTCTAGATGTACTTTGCCTGTCCATACCTGCTGACCTACCATCTAACGGATGACAAGTGATACATGCTTGAATTCGATTTGCTGATAAATTTATATCACGGAATATTTTATTTCCTAATTGGATTAATTCTTTTGAATCATTTTCGGCCCCAGGTGATTGGTCTGGTAAAAAACCAATTTGTAGTTTTGCTTTCTCTTGAGTCGAAAGTGCATATGACATATCCAAAAATATTTGAGTTGATAGTATCAATTCTGAATTCTTTTTATTGGTTTCTTCCGAATTGAAATTTTGGCAATTGTATACAGTCGTAATTATAAATGAGAAAATAATAATGGAACGAAAATGAATAGAATGTTTTGGGATAATTGTAGACGAGAAGCACATGACGACCAAACAGGGAAACGATTCCTGTTTGGGCAAATGTTTTATTTGAATTATTTATATTTTTTAATTGTGTTAGGCGATGAAATTGAGTTTATCTTGATTAATTTGTTCGAAATGTATTGGTTATCATCGCAATGTTAGTCGCAATTTCGCCTATTTTTTGACTCACTTGGTTTAAATCTTCAGAGTTGTTCGCCAATTCTTGTGCATTTCCCGATAGGGTGTTGATTGTATTTACCATATCTTCAGATGCTTTCTTTTGTTCTTTGCTCGAGAATTCAATGGTTTTTGCCATATCTTCCAAATCAGTGATTTCGTTTGTAACCTTCATTAAGCTATTGGATTGTGTTTTCATTTCTTGTTTTAAATGATTCACGGCGTCATTCATGCGAATGGATTGTTTTACAATTTCACTTAATGATGTCACTGCTTCTATGACGTGGTTAGATCCGGCATTGACTACTAAATGACTTTTTTCAATTAACTTTTTAATGCTTTTGACTGATGATTGGGTTTTGTCTGCAAGTTTTGAAATCTCCTCTGCGACAACTGCAAAACCCATACCGGCCTCTCCAGCTCGAGCTGCTTCAATACTTGCATTTAACGCAAGTAAATTGGTTCTTTCTGAAATCTCAGTAATCAAATCTACAATTCCTGTAATTTCTTTTGTTACAGAGCGAATGTCTGTCATTGTAATATCCGTATTTTGGATCGATACATTACCGGAGTTTGCGAGCTGTGTAGATTGTTCAGAGAGGTTGGTTAATTCGATAATTGCTTTTTCTATATTGATGATCGAGGTTTTGATCGTGTCCATTTCATCTGTGATCGTCACAATGTTTTTTGTTTCATTGGTTATAAACTCGAACATAATTTCGAAACTAGTTGTTAATTCTTCAAGTGAAGCAGCAGATTCTTCTGAAATAGATGCAAGTGATGTGGCATTATCTGATACTGAAATCGCATCTTGTTTTAATTTGGCCGAAACCTTTTCTGATTCACTGACAGATGCCTTTAATTGATTCATAATTTGGTTTAAATTGTTTAGAAAATGATTGATAGATAAAGTTATTTTTCCGATTTCATTGTTTCCGAAATCTGGTAGTTCTTTAGTGAGGTCGGCTTCACCGCTCGAAAGCTCATCTATTTTTGATAATACAGTTGTCAGTGGATTGTTTATACTTTTGAAAATGAAAAAAGTAATGATCGTAGATATAAATATTGCGATTAATGTTAATGATATATTAAAATTCCTTTTTAGTGTGAGTAAATTGATTCGGTCGATGACAAGATTTTCCAGTATGGAAATAGATTGGTCTTGGATCACGCCAGCTATCGAGGTTCCTTTGTGAATGGTGGAAAAAACAGCTTCAGGAGTTGGAGGTTTTATTTTTGAATCGATGAATATTGATTTTAGTGAGTTTATGTAATCAGTACAGGAGTCTCCTGCTACTGTTTTTGCTTTTTTCAATTCAGATTCATATGGCGAAGGGTCTTCAATCGATTTTGTATAGGATTTTCGGATTTCATTGCAATTTAATTCGATCACGTTTATAGCAAGTAATGCTTTTGTAAAACTAGAATTGGTAAATGATTGATTCTTCGCACTTTCCCCTCTGTATTCTTCTCTAATGATTCCTTTGAGAATGGAAATGTTTTTGAATATTTCTGGAACTTTAAATAAAACAATATCCATTTGATAATAGGAATTGACTTCAGGATCTAAAATTAAATTTGAATTATCACCTATCTTCAATGCTAAGGTTTGTATGTCGGATAAAAATTCCATAGAATTTTCAGTTGAGAATGTCGTCATTTTAATATAAGGTTCTAATTTTTTAAGTTCCACATCACCACTGATTAGAAGTTTTGAGTTTATGACCTGATCGTTGACCGTTTGCAGTAAGGGAAGTAAGTTTTCCGTTTTCTCTTCTCCAATTTTGAGACGTTTTAGACCTTCCCGGAATGTAATGTAGATAGGTTTTAATGTTTGTATTCCTTTTTGTTCTTTTTCAGAAAATTCAATGGTTTCATTCAGGGAACGTACTAAAATCAGCAAAATGATGATTAAAGTAACAATAATGGGTACGGGAAGTAAAATGAGCCTGAGTTGAATCGAAAATTTTGAAAGTAAATTTGACATTGCAAGTTTGAACCAAGCGAGTAGACGATTTAAAATTATTTTATTTTATCCTTAGATCAATAAATATTTTCGCAATCTAGAAAAATTGGACAAATGGAACTTTTGAATTAACCAAAGGAATTTTACCAATAGTTTTCATCAATTTTATGTTAGGTATTGGAAATATACGAATCGATATTTTAAAAAAGATTCCACATATTGCTTGGAAGATTTTGTCTTTCGGTATAAAATTGAAAAATGAAACTTTCTATCTTTTTATCTTCCCTATTAATTCTCTCTTTTTCCAATTGTGTATCTTCCGAAGAGCGAATCATCCAAAACAAACAAGCCTTGTTTGACAATTGTATGGAGACTTTTCAAGACGAGTCCAAATGTAATCAACTTCTATCAAAATCTGAAAATGATTTGAGGACAGAAGAAGAGAAACGCCGTGCCCAAAGAGAAGAATTAACGGAAGAAGGCTATAATGGATTAAAAATTCGGGAGGTAATGCTTGAGAAAATTTACAAACAAACTCGAATTTTCGTCAGAGGGTATTTGGGAGAACCAGACCAAATGATTCGGAATGCAGATGGCGATGTTTGGGTTTATACAAGGCCAATTTCTATTTATGAGCCTGGATCAGAACCCGATGAAGAAATTTATATCTTTTTCAAACGTGATTTTGTTCGTACCGTGAACGTAGTTAAGCCAAAGAGTGTTCGTGCACAAGGTTTTAGTTGGGGTAATTGGTTGAAGAGTTCCAAAAAGAACCAAAACGAAAAAGGATCCGATGTTTTAGAGGAAAAATAAAAAAAAATAGAGTGGGGATACCACTCTATTTTCATTTCGGTGTTTGATCTGAACGACTTAGTAATATGTCGGTGCAGAGAACACAACTTTTGAGCTTGCGTCACTTGTTGAAGTGAATGTCAATGAATCCTTGAAAGCATCCACTGCGGAAGAAGCACTTGTATACTTGTTTTCTGCAATGTTACATTTTGACTCATTGTATTTTTTGATCACAGCTGTTTTGATCGTAGAGTAATCTGCTCCAATTGCTTGGTTATCAGCAATCGTAATCAAAGAACAATTTACTCCTGCATCAATTTGCGTTTTGGAAGAGATACATGAATTGATCAAACCAACTGATACCAAACAATCTGCTTGTGCGCCTTGCGGTGTGAAAGGGTTGGCTACAAGGTAGGTAAGTAGTGTAGTATCTTCATTTTTCTTTCCTGAAGACTGCGCACAATTTACAAATGACATTGTAGACAAAGCCACGATCACTGCCAGGGAGACGAATCCGGATTTTACTTTAATGGATTTCATATTTTTTCTTTCTCCTTTTCCTTAGAATGTTGCAACGATACCTAAAGTAACACCGTTTTGATGTGATTGAGGTTGTCCTTTCTCATCAGTGAATACTTGGCCTTTCGCTTGGTCTCTTCTGAAGTCAACCTTAATGATAATGTTGTCTCCATAGTAGTAAGTAGGTGTGATTGTGAATGTTTGAGCACTTCCTAGGTAGTATTTAGTGCTGTTGTATCCTAATCCACTCATGTATTGAAGGTCATATCTTCCAGCCGCGTTATTGCTAACTCCGAGTGGTGCACCGTTTCTAGAATCGTCAATTCTTTCATAACGACCGGCAAGAGCCCACTTATCAGTAAACTTATAACGACCCCAAAGTCCGTAAGTTTTGTATACACGTTTCGCATTGCTATCATCACGAGTGAGCGATACTTTTGTAGTTCCTGTTCCGTCTACGTCAACTTGTGTAGTTGGATCGTTGAGAGTCGCAGCTGCTCCACTTTTATCACCTTGAGTGTAATCAAACACGAGAAGAGTTTTGTCGTTTGGCGTGAAACTCAAGATTACGTTGTTGATTAACCAGTAGTCATTTTGGTAACTTGCACGTCGTGCATTGATTGGAGTTCCGTATACTTCGTTCATCCAGTAGTCGCCATTGGATGGTCGTGCATAAGTAACATCAACACCGTATAAAGTGTTCCAAGCAACTTTCAACTTATCAGAAATAATGTCATAGGAAACTTGAGTTCCCACTGCTTTATTTTTGTTAACGCCGTCACGGTAAGTAGATATGTTTGCATTGTTATATGCAGAGATATCAGAACCAGTTCCACCGACACTGTTATATAAGTAGAAACCAAGGTTTAACTTATCGGAAACAGCTAAGTTTGCTCTTGCACCTGTGTTAATGAACGGGATTGTGTTAAAGAAGATGTATCCAATTGTATAGGTTGGGTTATCTTTCGTATCCAATACTTCGTAACCGATGTGAGTAGCCATTTTACCCATATCAACCGTTAAACCTTTTAAAACAGGAAAGTAAAATGAAACGTATGCTTGTTGGAGCATATTCATGTTTACAGTACTGTTTGTTTGGTTATAAGGTGCTTCTTGATAAACGTTATTTTGACCGTTTTGGAAAACAGTTCTAAAACCCCAAGGACTATCTTTGTCCGCAAGCTTTTGCAAATCGAGCACTGCCGCAGATACGCCGAATTGTTTGTTTTGCGTGTTGAAAGTTCCAGAGGAATCACGTTTAGCTCCCTCCACGTTGTTTGCTGTATACATGTAGAATACATCTACGTAACCAGAAACGTTGATCTTATCGTACCAAGATTTTTCTTTTGCTTCGCCTTGTGCAAAAACTGAACTTGAAACGAGAAGGGCAACCGAAGTTGCGAGAAGAGTATATTTATTTCTCATTTGCCATTTCTCCTATGTTAACATCGTTTGCAAGTTGTGTACCAGGTTGGCATGCCAACTACTCGGGGAAGGCAGAAAAATGAGAAGAAATGGAATTCGTTGGTAAAAATTCAGAAAAAATATTGAAATTTGTTTAATAAAAGAACAAAGTTAGGACCTAGATCGTTACTGAATTTTTTTTATTTGGACAGTTTGTTTATAAATTCAGCAGAATGGATGATTAATCTTTGAAATTCATTTTCTTTAGGCGATTCCAAAACTAGGTCCAAAAGGTACGCTAAGAGCTCTCCGTAATTCGTTTTGGGAAAAAGTGGGAAGGTTTTTGCCAAATCATTTCCATTGACTGCCAAATCGGAGAGAAGAAGGGGATGTTTTTCTTCCCATAGTTTAACAAATGTTTCTGTATGAATTCCAAAAATAGGATTCATTTTGTCCAAAAAGTTTTTATCGATTACTTGTCTTTGTTGGAAGTGCCGTTTAACGGGCGCTAGAAACTCTTTTTTGATTTGATAGATAGCGAGATTGTTTTTATTTTCAATTGAGTGCCATTTGTTCATTAATTCTAAAAACAATAAAGAATCTTTTATGTTTTGGCCTGAAAACTTCAATGTCCTTAAAATCGATTCTAAGTTTTTAAGCGTTAAATCAGAAATGATTGAATCAAACGCAATCGCAAGTTGCAATCCAATGATCTCTTTAGTGACTTGATTGAGTAAATGGATTTTATTTGGATTAATGGATATTGAATTTGTCAGACTTGGAACAAATAGAGGAAAAATATTTTCTTCCACTAAGAGTTGGATCATTTTGGCTGGATTGTCACCTAAAAATGATTTTAGGATTTCATCTTGAAATCGTTCTAAAGATATCTTTTGAGTGATCGATTTTGTTTCTTGGATTGCTTTTTTTGTTTCGAACTCAATTGTAAAATCGAGAGTACTTGCAAATCGTAATGCTCGAATTGGTCTTAAACCATCTTCACTGAATCGCTTGATTGGATTCCCTATTGTTCGAATCAGTTTATTTTCAATATCGTTTAAACCAAAGTGTTCATCTACAAGTTGTCCCGTTTGTAAATCATATGCCAAGGCATTCATTGTGAAATCACGTCGTTTTAGATCTTCTTGTAATGTTGTACCAAACTCGACGTGTTCTGGCCTTCTGCCATCCAGATAATCTTTGTCAATACGATAAGTAGTGACTTCATAATTGATTCTGTCTAAAACGATGGTAACAGTTCCGTGGTCGATGCCTGTGTCGATTACTGTTCGGAAAAGTTTTTTGACTTGTTTGGGTTCTGCATTGGTTGTGAAGTCGTATTCTTTTGGAATTTTATTCATCACAAGGTCCCTTACAGAACCACCAACCAAATAACATTCATACCCTGCTTTTTTTAGGGTGGAGTTAATGGTTTCTAAATGGTGTCTGTTAAAATCTGGAACTAGTGAATGGAAGTTTATTGGCAATTTCTACACTTGCCTCTAAATACAATTTCTACTGATTCTGTCGTAAAACCTTTGAGTTGTTTAGAGGAAGGCATTCCATTCCATGGATCATCGATGCATTCTATTTTACCACATACATTGCAGATCAAATGGCCATGAGCGGCCGAGACTACATGATTGCCGTCAGACTTTAATTCAAAGTAAGTCACCCGGTCTGTTGAGTGAAGTGAGTTGAGAAGATTTTTTTCTTCCAAGTCTGAAAGAGCACGGTAGATGGTCACTCGGTCCCAAGATTCTTCTTTGGGAAGTTTTTCCATGATTTCTTGGTGGTTGAGTGGTCTAGGGGATCCTTGCAAAATAGATAAAACTTGTTCTCTGTTTTTTGTAACTTTAAGTCCAATTTTTTTGAGAATTTGAGAAGGATCACCAGCCATATACAATGGTTATCTAAGAATGGGAGAGATTGTCTATTCTAAAATCACATTGGATTTCCAGATTTCCCAATAACGTATCCCCATTTGTGTATGGACTTTAAGAAACTCTTCGATTTCCTGACCTTGGGATTTTGGGACAATGACCGGAGCTATACCCAAGTCCAACTTTCGGTTTAAGATTGTATCGATTTCTGATTTTGCATCCTTTGTGACACGATCACAATCCTCTTTCCTATCCTGCAGTTGGTGGGAATGTTTTGCACAAAAAGTTGCGGTTTGTATCACAGACCCGTCTTCCAAAAGACGATCCAATTGTTTATTGATCGAGGGTTTACAAGCAAAGGCAATGGAAACAAAATTGATCATTAAAAATAATCGAAAGAATGTTTGATGGCTCATACTTTTGAATCTTGAGCAAAATTGGCAAGTTGATCAGCTCGTGCATTTTGTTCGCGAGGGATGTATTGGATTTCAAAATTTTCAAAAGAGGATTTTAGTTCTTCACATTTTGATTTGAATACCATCAAATCTTTGTTTTTGACTTTGTATTCACCTTTCATCTGTTTGACGACTAATTCCGAATCTAACCTGAATTTTGTTTTTTTAATATTTTGTTTGATTGCTTCTTCCATTCCACGAAGTAACGCATGCCATTCGGCAATGTTATTGGTTGCGTTCCCGATTTTTTCAGATACGAAAAAAAATTCGATACCATCATTGTTTTGGAAGGAAACTCCAATGGCAGCAGGTCCTGGATTTCCTCGTGAGCTTCCATCGCAATAAATAAAGGTTGTGTCTTTTGTGGACATATAGTCGACATTCTTTTGGTCGTGATCCCTCTCACCAATCAAAAACATGAACCAATCTGAAAAAAAAGTCGGTGATTTGGAAATTGGGAGGACTTTTTCAAGGAGGCATGATAAATGGAGCGTATTGGGTGGCGGGTGGATCTCCCCACCCAGTTCGATTAGGGCGGGGAAGTATACGTTAATATCCCCCCAAAGGAAAACCAAATGACGGAACGAGGATTAGGCGCCCTCATTATGTTTGAAAATCGCCTTCGCAAACTAAAAAAAGAACGCGAAAAATGGGCAAAAAAAAACTCCATCGAATGTTATCGCATTTATTCTGAAGATATTCCTCAGGTAGCTTGTATTTTAGATCGATACCCCAATGGTTTTGTGTTATATGATAAAAGTTCACTACGTTTCAAAGCAGAAAGTGATCACCATGAAAGATTAACAACAATACAAGCAATCATTCGAGATGTATTTCAGTTGAGCGAAAGCGATTTGTTTCTCAAACAAAGGCAAAAACAAAAAGGCAAAGATCAATATGAAAAATTTGCGTTGGAAGGGAATTTTTTCTGGGTGAAAGAATCCAATTTAGAATTTCGCATTAATTTAACTGATTATTTAGACACTGGATTGTTTTTGGACCATCGTGTGACGCGAGGTTGGATCAAAGAGAAATCAAAAAATCAATCTATTCTCAACTTATTTTCGTATACTGGTGCCTTTTCCGTTTACGCGGCATCAGGTGGGGCAAAAAAAACTAAGAGTGTCGATTTATCTAAAACCTATTGTGATTGGGCAAAACAAAATTTGGAACGGAATGGATTTGGTGGTCAAAATCACCAGATCATCAATGCTGATATTTTAAAGTGGATTGAAGACGAAACCAGAAATGCAAATCGAGAGAGATATGATTTGATTTTTTTAGATCCACCTACATTCTCCAATAGTAAAAAAATGTATGAAGAATGGGATGTGCAAGCCAAACATAAAAACTTACTTTTATTATTGTTATCAAAATTTCTAAATGAAAATGGAGAGATTTGGTTTTCTACAAATTTTAGAAAATTCAAAATGGAAGTGGAAGACGAAGAATGGAAGGAAAGAGGGTACATATGCACCAACAAAACCAAAGATTCAATTCCCCTTGACTTTCGAGATGATAAGATCCATCAACTTTTCTGTATCACACCAAATCATGACGTAACGATTTGATTAGGATTGATTGATTACGGAGCAAAATTTGAAATGAATTTAAGTTTTACAAAGAAAATGGTTTTAGATGAAGAAGTGGTGGAAGATGATTCCGTAACCGTGTATCTACGTTCCTACTTAAAAACTAATTTTATAGAAAGAATGGTAAAAATTAAATTTTTGAATTTTATACCGAACCATATTGTTTTTACTTCTTATCAATTCGGAAATGCAATTTGGAATATTGGCAATGGAATTGTGGAAGCAAATTTTTGGGAATCGGAAGAAGAATTGATTGAGAGATCTAATCTTACAAAACACTTCCAATCTTCATTTGAAAATTCATCTGTTACGGTGGAGTATGCTATAAAAAGAATTATTCCAGATACTTTATCCGCTTCTTTAGATGGTGAGCTCACGGAAAAAATCAATGAGTTGGTTATTCAAAACAAAATTCACAATGATCTTACATGGAACCAATTGTTGAAGAACTATAGAGCCCTATCAAATGAATTCATTAAAAATCTTGAAAATAAAATTTGATTTTTGAATTACTGATTTATAAAAGGATCAATACGTTCCGCGAGGATCCTTCGGTTTTCACCTGATTGTAATGACAATATTCCTCGCATAATCGCCTGACGTTCATTACTTTCTCTTTTTGCTACGACTTTGAGTTGGTTTGAAATGGGTAATAAAATTAAGTTTGCGAAAGAAATACCATAAAATGTAGCGATGAATGCAGTTGCAATCCCTTGCCCTAATGCCTTTGTTCCACCATCCAAATTTTCAAGTACAGTCACAAGGCCAAGAACTGTACCAATGATTCCAATAGTGGGAGAAAATCCAGCTGCAGTTTCAAATACTTTTGCCGACTTCATATCTTCTTTTTCTTTTTCTTCGTGCGCTTCCCATAAAATTTCTTCGATCGTCCTTGGATCTGATCCATCCACGATTAACTGAATTCCCTTTTGCAAAAAAGAATTATCTAATTTTTTAGATTCATCTTCTAACGAAAGTAAACCGTCTTTTCTTGCTTTTTCCCAAAACCGAAAGAATACTAATTTCAGATCAGTTTCCTTTCTTTTTTTTAAGGCAAAACGTGTGTCACGCACTGCTCTTGAGATTTGAGTGAGTGAAAATGAGGCAAAGGTTGCACCTAAAGTGCCTCCGATAATGAGAAACATAGCAGGTACATGGAAAAATGACCTTAATGATGCACCTTCTATTAAGATCGCAACAAAAACGGATAAAATCGATGTTAGGATGCCTAACAGTGTTGAATGGATCATTGGATTCTTGCCTCTTTTAAATCAGGACGAACACTAATTCGCCTGAGTGAATCTTTTTTTTCGATAACTTCATTTTTGAGACGTTCCCAAATCACAGAATTTGGATTTTCTCTTAACCTTGTTGAAATGACAGGTTCAACTTCTTTCCAGTTTTCTTGGTTGATATACAGCCTAACTCTCGCTAATTCTAGTTCGTTTGCTTGTTCTTGTTGGTTATTGGATCGATAGAATTTTTCTAATAAACTCATTGTGTTTAAAGCATGATTCCACTCTCCAAGAGATTCAAACATAGGGATTAATGAGTTCCATGCAAATTCTTGGAATTCAGAATCTTTACTTAAATCTTCCAAGATCGGAATGTAGTCTGCTTCAGGTGTTGTGAATTTTAAACTATTAAACGCAATTCTTAATAAGTCAGGTTTGGGTGATTCAAATTTTCTAGCCAATGCTATCGCATCTAAACTTAATTTGTTTTGGCCAATGCTGTGGTAAAATTTCGCATAGGAAGAAAAAGATTCATAATAGAGGTGTTTGATATCATTTGCATCTTTTCTTAAATCTCCAGAGGAATACTTTAACACAGAATCAAGCACGGTTACTGCTTCCAAAAAAGTTAAATTGTCTAATTTTTCTGCGAAGTATTTTAATTTCCAATCTGAGGGAAGTGCACTGGAATAATTGATTTTATTTGCCATGTAATTTGGATAATAAATATCAAAATTCCAAAAAGACTTTCTGCTAAGAAGGGACAAAGCATTGATGTGATGGAATTGATTTGTTTTATTACGGGTTGTAATGATTAAAAAAGGATGATTTTTTTCACTCAATCTTTCAATATAAGAAATAATCTGAGATTGATTTGAATTTAAACCTAAAACAACTGTTTTGCCTTCAATTTCGGAACGTTTCGGTAAAAAAGGATTTGATGGGAATGGCAAAACAGATTTGTAAAAAATATATTCTTCTTCATTGAAATTGAGATTCGTAATTGCATATGGAATAGGATCGAATATTTCTTTTTTGGAAAAAGGTGTACTTGTTCGAATTGTAGGAGGTGAAAAAAATAGGATTACTATAAGACTTGCCACAACTAACATCGCAATTCTTGGCAATCGGATTATGTGTTTTTGTAAAAGGTAAGGATACATCAATACTGGAACAAATAACATTGCAGTCAATGTACGAATTCCCATTGGCAAATTCCAAAAATACAAAAGAAAAGAAATGCCTAGATAAATGCTGGTTTCAATTCCAATCATCAAATATTCTTTATAAGGCGTTTTGTTAGGTTTAAAAAAACCAACGATTGTTCCTGTGATGATACAAAGCGCAATAAAAAATGAACTCCAATATGTTTGGTAAATGAAAAAGAAAAAAGCAAATAATAAAGAGACTCTACCAATTAAATAAACTGCTTTCGTTTCTTTTTTTAATCCACTAAGTAAAGATAAAACCCTTCCAATCGTAACCGAGAAGGAGATGGATAAGATGAGTGGAATTTTTGGTCCTGGTTGGAAGTAAAGATGTAAAACACAATATGAGATCAGTAAAGATAAACCAGATCTGTAAAATGGCGCAAATAAAGGATGTTTCCCAATTTTCGATCTTATCTTGTAAAATTTGCTTGAGATAGGTGTTTGTTGGAACAACGTGCTAAAAAAATAAAAGGATAATAAAACATAGAGAGATGCAAGTAATACTTTGATCGAATAGTTTTGGTTAGGTTCAAATAAGGAATAAAAAGTAAATGTAGTAACACCCAGAGTAAAACTTAGGAACCGAAAATCGCGAAGAGAACCTCCGTAGATTCCAATTAAAAATGCAGATAAGATACTTCCCATTAAAACCAATTCAAAGGAAAAGATATAATCAATTAGAAACTCGGAAGTATTTCCTGAGAACAACCAAATGGCTTGCCCAATAGAAAGAATGAATAATCCTAAACTAATTGTGAATGATAAGTTTTGTTTGTACTTTCGATAAATGAAACCTGCAGCAAAGGATAGGGCGGTTAACGCTTGTAATATGGGATATGCAGTGTCCGTTCTATCAATGAGGGCCATTTCTGAACCTGCAACATAAAAGAACAAAGACAAAATATATCCAATTGATAGGCTTAGGCTAAATTCAAGTGAGGGGAAGAGGCCAGTTTCCCAGAATCGTTTCCATTGAGAGTCCATAGAATTGCTACCAATCTTGCGATATGGGTCTTCTTCGCAAACGAAAGAAATTCTAATTTTATTTGGCGGTGCACAAAATGTTTGACCAAAAGGGCCCTTGTGCCGATTTTGACTATAACTATGCTAACGTTCTTATCTATATCTTTTTTGGTTCTCTATGGCTTTGACATTGTGATGTTGTTTTACTTCGGCTTACACACATACCTTATGGTATTTTTGTATAGCCGAAACAAAGAAAACTGTGCGGAGGACGATACAAAGATCCTGTCCATCAAAGACAAAAATCTGCCAGTTGTCACTGTCCAATTGCCAATTTTTAACGAATTTTATGTTGTAGATCGTTTGATTGAATCTGCATGCAATTTACAATACCCGGCTAAAAAACTCCAAATCCAAGTTTTGGATGATTCCACTGATGAAACCATTGAAAAGGTGGCGGGACTCGTTTCGCAGTACAAAAAACAAGGCATCTGGATTGAACATGTCCATAGAACCAATCGCAAAGGCCACAAAGCAGGTGCTTTGGACGAAGGAATGGCAAAAGCCAAAGGCGATTATATCGCCATATTCGATGCTGACTTTACCCCAGACCCAGACTTTTTACTCCGTACAATGGGTTATTTCGATGACGAATCCATTGGGATGGTACAGACGAGATGGGGCCACATCAACGAAACTTATAACATCCTTACAAAGGCACAAAGTTTTGGAATCGATGGCCACTTCATGATCGAACAAGTGGCGCGTAATGGTTCCAACTTGTGGATGAATTTCAATGGAACTGCTGGGATTTGGAGACGCTCTTGTATCGAAGATGCCGGTGGTTGGGAACATGATACTCTCACAGAAGATTTCGACTTATCCTACCGTGCGGAACTCAAAGGTTGGAAGTTCCGTTACATCAAAGATGTGGTTTGCAAGGCGGAAATCCCTGCGACCATGAATGCATACAAAGCCCAACAATTTCGTTGGTGTAAAGGTTCCATCCAAACTGCAGTCAAACTCATCCCTAGGATTTGGAAGTCCAATGAATCATGGAAAATTAAGGGAGAGGCAATCACCCACCTCATCAATTATTCCGTGCATCCCCTAATGATCATCAACATCTTGCTCACGGCGCCACTTTTACTGATGGAATATTGGGCTGGGTTTAAGATGGAAGACCTTCCAATGGAGATACTTTTTGGATCGGCAGCATTCCTTTCGATCGGATCGATGGGTCCCGTTATTTTTTACGCATATTCCCAACGTGAAATCCATAAAAACTGGAAGTCCAAACTCATTTACCTGCCTGTTCTTGTGATGATTGGAACCGGTATTGCTGTGATGAATACGTATGCTTGGATGGAAGCAGTTTTTGGCATCCAGTCAGGTTTCAAACGTACTCCAAAACTTCGCATCGAAAAGGAAGGGGATAGTTTACAGGACAAAATCAAATATGTGGTCCCTGTCGATTACCGCGCTTTTCTTGAATTTTTTATGGGTGCGTATTGTGTCTTTTGCATCTATTTATCCTTTATGGTCGGAAAACCTTATATGATTGGTTTCATGGTTCTCTATTCCATTGGGTTTTTCTATGTCTCTTTCCTATCTGTTGCGGAATCGTTTTGGAAGTTCAAACCAGCGACCAAGGCAGAAAAGGAACTACGTGCCGTCGCTTAAGGAAAGGCGATGGTACTTACTTGACGAAACCTTTCCTTCCAAAAAGCTGTAAATTCAACCTAGGTTCAGGGGTCATCCATGAGTGAAAAAGTCTACTGCGCGAACTGTTTGCATTGTGTTGTGGTTCGCCAATACGAGTCGGAGCAAGATAAATACATTCTTCGCGTAAAATGTAACAAGAAGAAATGGTCTAAACGTTCCGGTGAAGAAAAACTTTATAAATACTTTACTGTCGCTCGTCGTATGCAAACCAATTGTGAGTATTACGAGGAAATGGGAGAGATTTTACCTTATATCAAAAACTTGAAAAAAGAACTCCCAATCAAAGACGAAATCTACATGGTGAAAGCCGTCTAAATCATAACTGGCGTGTTGTTTCCCAGGTTACCTCGCGCCTTCGCTCGAAAATTTCACAAAACGGAAAACAAAAGAGAACGGACAATCCAGGGTCAATTCCTGATCCCCGTTCCTTCGGGCAGCGTACTTTCAGATTCTTATCCAACTAGAGTTTCGCATGGCCAGCTTATGTTGTCACATAACGGAACCAAGGTGCTTGCTCCCGTCAATGGGGTAGCAACATTAACTCCTGACCAAAAATACTTCCAAATCAAACAAGATGGTTCTTGGTCGACCAGTGCGGAGTATAAATTCCAGACATATGATCTTGGGTCCATGTTACAGGCGTTTGATGATGGTGCGCTTGCCTCTCTTGATTTGGTGAATACTCCATTAAAGGATTATTTTACAAAGTTCAATCCCAATTCATCCTTTTCCTTAATCCTTTCCCCATTTTCCAGATACCAACATCTTGATTTTGAAGAGATGACATTAACCTCAATGAAAGAGGCTTTTCATAGTTTTGTTGCACTACTAAAAACTGTTTTCCCAAAAGCAGAGGTAAAAAATTTTTTCGAAATTCAAAATTTACAATTTGAACATCCCAATGGGATTCCTGAATATTTTTTGCATAAACAATTTCAATGGGATGTATTAAAGTCAAAAAAAGCACTCAATACTTATGAAGTATTGTATTTAGGTGCAGAGACAATCTACCATCTTTTAAGAAAGTTATACTTTGGTGAGCCTTTCACCAAACGGCATTTAGCTGTGTTTCTCGTGGATCGAAAAGGTAGGATGGATTTAGAACCTCGTCAATATTTTTTGACAAATGGTCAGTCTTTGGCGTTTATTCCAGCTAATATGGATAAACGTTATAAAATTGCTTCGTTTGATACAGTTTTTGAAGCAATCCAACCAATGGATGTGCAATCTTTAGGTTACTTCAATATCTATGATCATTATTCGATTACTCTTTATGAAAAACTTCCAATTTCACGTAAAGAATTCAGTTGCATCGATTGTATGGAATGCAATCAATATTGCCCAACACAAGCAAATCCGATTCAATTGATTAAAGGAAAAAAAGAAGAATTCGATAAGGATAAATGTGTGAGTTGTGGGATATGTTCTGTATACTGTCCTGCAGGTATCGATATTAGAAAACGTATCGAAGAAGTTTTGGTTTAAATTAAAATGTTAAAAAACCTTTACATACTTTCTGAAAACAGTTGGGGAATTAAATCTTCCGAAATTTTTGCAGATTTTTTCTATTTTATATCATTAATAGGATTTTTGGGTTATTCACTCGCCTTCGTTACACCCATCCCTATCATTCCTATTTTATTGGTGTCACTGATCACTTTAGTGTATCTTGGTATATGCATTCGAGTGAACCAATCCCCCTATTGGTTGGGCCTTATCTCTCAATTACTATTAGTGATCATAATTTTGCCAACTACATGGTTTGATCCAATACTATTAACTTTAAGTTTTATTTTATCTTATGCCCTTCATTATTTTTTAATACAAAACTATTCAATTCGTACACAAATCGTAAGTTTAGTTTTCCTAGTTCTGTTTATATTGGATACGGCATTTTCACTGATTGGATACCAACTTCGCCAAACATATGAATTACAATCTTTTTCTGGGATTAATCTGGAAACTTCTGTATTCCCTATTTCGATTCCTTGGGTGGCATACGATCCGTCTCAAATCATACGGTTTACTTCCATTGTGGAAAGTTTGGGTATTTATGTACTCGTTTGTGTTGCATGGGTTTCATTTCGAAGGACAATATTACTTAGTTTTTTTCTATTATGGTCACTGCTCTTTTTCGTTTGGGGTTTAGGCAGCGGCATTTCTGGAACCCTTTGGCTTTTGTCGTTTGCATCAATGGCGTTTTTTTTGCAATTAGCTCCAGGTCGAAATTTTTACGGATCATATTATGTGACATTATTAAGTTTTGTAATTTTACTTCCCATTGCTTTCTTTGTAGGGAAAATGGGGATAAGTGCAATTTGGGTAGTGATCGTTTTTTTTCTGGTAGAGGCTCTTTTTGTTAGGGTTTTTCTTGGAAAATAAGGCGAGTTTGGAAAGGTGGGAGTAAGTAATACCAAATGAATCAACTTCTGGAGATTCTTGATCCGAAGAATATCATTTTCGATTTTAAAGCATCCACAAAAGAAGATGCGATTCGTAAAATGATTTCTCATATGGTCGCCACACAAACATTAGACGCTGTTCATGAAGAAGAAACTGTTTCTTCATTAATGAATCGTGAAAAATCGATGTCGACTGGCATTGGCAGTGGTGTTGCAATTCCTCATTGTTCCGTTCACTATGTTAACGAATTAAAATATGCAATGGCAATCTCACCAAATGGAATTGATTTTGACGCATTAGATCATGGCCTGGTTCAAATTTTCATCATGTTAATCGTTCCTAAAAATAAATTTCAGGATCATATCAAAACATTGGCTTTGATTGCAAAAACTCTAAACATTCCAGAAGAAAGAGAAAAGCTTATTAAAGCCAAAAATTTCGAAGAAATTCAAAAGGCATTCCTCTCTAAAAGTTAACGTTGTGAAGTCGGAAATTTTCCGTTTTCTTTATTATTTGCTTTTACTTTCGGCGGTAAGCACCTTTGTTTCGGAATTTCATACCCAAGATAAAACATATTTATTTGCTGATTCTGGAATCACAGATATACAATCTACCCACAAAAGTTTTTTTACATCGTATTCAGAATTCTGGATCAGAATTTTGTTTGAGTCGGGTGGACTCACTCAAAATGGAGAGTTCGTTTATAGTCATATAGGTAGTCGATTTTTTGCGACTTTACATCTGGCGATCTTTAGTATCGTATTCGGCGCTTTTTTTGCTTTCAGCTTATCTTTGTTAGTTGCATATCTAAAGTCTGATTCCTTATACAAATTTGTTTTTTTTATAGCAAATTTTATCCTTTCTACACCTATTTTTATTTTTGCAATTGTTCTCCTTCTTGTGTTTTTCTATAAGTTAGAGTGGTTTCCTCCTGGCGGGTATGAATCAGGTAATATGTATTATGTGGTATTACCAGGTGTGGCATTGGGTTCTAGAATATTTGCAAGATTGGCTTTGTATCTATTGCCTGAAGTGAAGAGAGAATCAAATTCTAAATATGTTCAACTGTTATTAACCCGATCATATCCTTGGAGTCATATAGTTAGGATTGAAATATTTTTAAAGGTTTTACCTGTAACTTTAATTCTCTTGGTTTTGGATTTTGGTTCCTTACTTTCGGGTGCAATGGTAGTAGAAGAAATATTCTTTTTCCCTGGTATTGGTAAATCATTATATTATTCGATTAAATCAATGGATACATACCTTTTATCAACCTTATTAATGTATTCGGGGATTCTCTTTTATATTTTGAATCGTCTAGGATTTTATTTACAAAAATATTTTTCTGGGGAGTATCAAAATGCTCCTTAATTTGATCCGTATTTTCTTCTATGGTATTATATTCTATGGAGTTTTATTTTTAAAGGCACCGACATATGTAGATTTGTCCAACAACAACCTACCAATTTTCTCTGATGACTTTTTTTTTGGTACAGATCGATTAGGAAGGGATAATTTGGCTTTATTTTGTTTTGGGTCTTTCTCTACAATTTTACTTGCGATTCCTGCTAGATTATTCACAATCCTCTTTTCGTTTTTAATTTCTTCCATTTCTCTTTTTTTTAAATCCAAAGCAGACTTTGTTTTATCGGGGTTTGTTTCGGTTTTCCTTTCCCTACCTTCACTCCTTTCGGCCCTAGTTATCATTACTATTTTGCCTGATAACCCCATTTCTATTTTAATTGCAATTGTCGTTTCAGATTGGGCGATTGCCTATGAATCGTTAACAGCAAAAATCAGAGAAATTCAATCAAGTCCATACATAACAGCTTCCATTTGTTTCGGTGCCAATCCAATCCAATTAGTTGCAATCCATTATGTGCCTGCATTAAAATCGATGTTTCGTTATTTATTTTTTTCAGGATTGCCAACAGTTGTGATGACAATGTCACTTTTTTCTTATTTGGGAATTCAGACTTCTTTCGGAGAGACCGGGCCGGGACTCGGAGAACAAATTTCATTTTCCAAAGATTATTTTGACAAATCACCTTTTTCCGTTTTGCTTCCGATTATTGCCATTTTAATCTTGGTGTATTCCTTGGGGTCCCGTAATCATAAACATGAAACATAAGATCTCAGCATTTTTATTAATCATTGGATTACTTAGCCATACGATTCCTTTGTTCTCCATCGATGATTATTATAATTTCCCAAACCAATCATACAAGGGAAGTGTTAGTTTTGAGTCGAGTCGAACTCTTTGTATTTTCCCATTTGCAGCCGTAAAAGAAGATAATTCGAAAGAATATTTAATGAAGGGGATTCCTTCTGTTTTATTGTCTGATCTGCGTAATTTAGAATATACTTATGTGGAGAATCCTAGAAAGAATATCATTTACCATTCCTTTGGCGATAACCCACAGTTAACGCTACAGGAGAAAATTGATGCAGAAGAAACGAACGTTAAAAGAAAGAAGAAAGAAATTAACGACGAAAAGGACTTGGATGATTTAAGGATTGGAAAAAAACAAGTTTCTCCTGAAAAAGATCCTCGTTATATAAAAATTACAATCAAACAGATGTGGGATAAGAAACCATTGTCTCCGGATGAAGCGTTTGGCGTTGCAACGAAGTTCAATTGCGATTACGTATTGTCCGGATCCTTTGAGGTATTCGATAATTCATTAAAAACTAAAGTGTTTTTATTTGATGATTATGAAGGTAAATCGACACCTTTTGAGCACCAAACCTCAGTTATCAGAGCATACCAAGAGATGTCACCACTTGGTGAATCAATCAAGGAAAAGTTGCAAGGGAAGGAAACTACAAACCTTGGAATCACTGCAAATGGAGAAGAGGGTGCCCTTGTTTATTTGGATGGGATTTATTTAGGAAAAACTCCTTTGATCGAAAAGAAATTCCCTATTGGGAATCGATCTCTTTTTATTTTCAAAGAAGGGTTTTATCCCTTCAAATCTAACATCCTTCTGGAAAAAGGAAAAAAATTCCAGTTAGACGTGACGTTAAATTTGAAATTGAATCGATCCTTTTTATCTGTTACTTCAGATGTTGAATCGGATGTGTATTTGGGTATTCAATATTTAGGTAAAACGCCCATTAATCGAATGCCAATCCCTTCTGGTATGAATCGTTTGCGATTATCAAAAGAAGGTTACATCGATTCATTTCGTGCAATTGATGCGAAAGATGACGAAGAAACATCAATTGCTGTTCAAATGCGGGAAGGACAAACAGAAGTTTATTATAAGAATAAACAAAATGTTTTTTTAGATCATACTTATAAGGACTTCACCACCTATTCAATCTACGGATCATTATTGTTTTATGCAAGTTATGCATATTTGAATTATGCATCTCGCCAAACATACGCAGGTGCTAGGTCACAAGTGAATTTAACTAATTTTGTAACGATAACATCTTTTTATCAAAATAACCCAAACGAGTTCCTTTTTTGGTATTACACACAAAATAAAATTATCGAAGATGCTGAATCTGAGGCAAAATACTTAAAACAAATGGCTGGCACACTTCCTATAGAAAACAGAAAGGATCGTCAATTGGTTGCTGGTCCTATGGTTGTTTTGATCGGGCTAATGTTGGTTTCTGCTGCTACCTTTTATTTTTTAGGGTTAGACCAGGAGACATTAGAAATAGGATTTTTGCCGGTTAATCCTTCCAGCGTGAGTTATGGACAAAACTCGCGTGAAGGATATGGTTATATGCAATTCAATGTTCGATATTGAATTTTTTTGATTTAAATATGTGAATTGGAATGATGTTTCGTATAAGTAAGGTTATGTGATGCTTACTTGCGATGTAAATATTTGGAGTTAATTTCGGTTCATGGAATCTATTGAGTATAAAGTTTTATTGTCGGATGATGATGCTTTAATGGCAATTGTAGCAGAATGGTATATGGAAGAATGGAGAATCCCTTTTGAAAAAACAATCGCAAAGTTAAAGGCAGTAACAGCGGACCCATCGCAATTCCAGTTAGTTTTATTTGAGAATTCCATTCCTGTGGGAACAGGTGGTGTTTACCACCACGTAGGTTTATTAGAACAACAGCCAAAATTTAAAATCCACAAACATTGGTTAGCCTTGGTTTATACAAAACCCCGGATTCGTAAGAACGGTTTTGGTTCGAAACTCTGTGGTTATTTAGAGAAAATGGCTAAGGAACGCGGAATTTTGGAGCTACACTTGTTTTCTGATACAGCTGTCTCATTGTATGAGCGACTTGGTTGGTCTAAAGTAGAGGTTGTTGGCTACGGAAGTCGGAATGTAACGGTTATGAAAAAGAATCTTTAGGGCCTTGTCAGTACTACGAAGGTATAGATCCCCGCCCTAATGGAACTGGGTGGGGAAAACCACCCGCCGCCCAATGTGTCCCGTTTACCACAAAACCCCAAATCTTTCCAACACAATCCAACCCTCACAAAAAATAATCCAAATAGGTTCACCTTTTCACCGTCAGGTGGCCTTCGATCAAACAATGAATGATAGAATTTGCAGATGGATCACAGAAGCTACTGTCATACCGGTGGATCGAAATGCGAATTGGTTCTCAGTTCATATCATTTCCAGTCTTAACCAATGTTTGTGCTCTCAATCTCTGGCCAATAGACTGATTCAGAGAGAATGGAAAAAACTGTATTTGAATTGCCGTATAATATACGATAGGTGCAAAGTCACACCATAGAATTTTTTTTGCACCAAATCGCTTATTGGGAATTAGGTGGCTCTTTGTTGGGTGCGCATTCGCGCCCGAACCATAACTTTAGTTCGTTCCAAACTTTCGGTTGCGGAGCCCTGGTCACTTCCGTTCTTGACTGAATTATGTCTCATTAGTGCTACCAATGAACCCAAACTCATATAAAAAAAAT
>NZ_AOGX02000014.1 GCF_000332475.2 Leptospira yanagawae serovar Saopaulo str. Sao Paulo = ATCC 700523 | reverse complement strand
TTTCTTAAACGAATTCAATCTTCTTGGCACTGACCTGCTCCCCAAAAACTGCACCGATATTTAAGTTAGTTTTCTCCGATATTAAGGAGAGAGCATTATGGCAAGAAAGAAGATAGAAGAAAGCGAGATTTTTCGGATATTTAAAGGAAGCAGAAACAGGTATTCCAATCAAGGAACTTTCACGAAAATACGGAATCACTGAACAAACATTTTATCGCTGGCGTAACAAGTATGGAGGAATGGAGCTTAGCGAAATCAAGAAGATGAAGGCACTCGAGCAGGAAAATTCAAATCTCAAAAGATTGGTAGCTGACATGGCTCTCGAATCCAAGCATAAGAATGTTTTGGGAAAAAAGTTTTGAGCACGCCTCTAGTAAGGAGAGAGCAGTTGATCTGCTAGTTGAAGAGGGACTTTCTCTAAACAGAAGCCTAGATGTTGTTCTTCTTCCTAAATCAAGTTATTATTATCAGCCGAAAGCTATTGATGAAGAGACAATGAACGAAATTCGAAGACTTGCTTTTCGATGGAAACGGAAGGCTATCGACGAATTTACCGAAGGTTAAGAAGGTCGGGTAGGACAATCAATCATAAGAAAGTATATCGACTATATTGCTTAGAAGGGCTTAAAATAAGGACAAAACCGAAGCGAAAGAAAAGAAATGCATCATCACAGCAACTACCATTGCCTAAGAATTCAAACGAAGTTTGGTCAATGGACTTTGTTTTCGAACGGACGATTGATGGAAGAAAGCAAAGAATTTTAACAGGTATTGATCATTTAACAAGAGAGAATACCATACTTCAGGCAGAGTTTACTTTTTCGTCAGAAAAGTTGATCAGATATTTAAACACCCTCGAAAGACTTCCAAGAGCATTTGTTTTGGATAATGGAACAGAATTTACATCCAAAGACTTCCAGAAATGGGCAGAAGATAAGGGGATAGAAATTCACTTTATTGAAAAAGGAAAACCAACACAAAATGCATTTATAGAAAGTTTCAATGGTAAACTTAGAGATGAGTGTTTGAATCTACACTACTTTAAAAATCAAAGAGAGTTAACCGATGCTTTGCGAATTTTCCAAAAGGAATACAACGACGAGCGTCTTCACTCTTCATTGAATTACTTGACTCCTTCAGAGTTTAAGCGATCTTATGGTTGAAATGTTTAGAGAAAACTAACTTATCCATTGGTACTGAAAATGGGGGCAGGTCACCTGCTACAACTTATAGCGATTCTTTAATTCAAATGGGTATCTTAAATTCAGACAATAATATAAATGTAAAATATTTTAAAGAAAACGATATTGATCCAAATATACCCTTTTTAGAACACGGTGGCTATTCGACCATTCACTTGAGACATCATTTTTTCGATCTGTTACTTGAATGTATTCAAAAAATGGAACTAAATGATTTGGATCACTTACTTAAGAAAAAATACATTCAGGATGGATCTTTGATAAATAAATTATGCTTCTATGTGGGTGGATTATATGGACATAGTCCAAAGTTACCAATAACTAAGGCAACGCCACCAACGCACCTTTATTTTCGCAGAAAACCATATTTTGTTGAATGGGATATTAACTCGCTGTTTCTTTGTTCAACAACAGCTACCATAAGATTGGGTAGTCGTAGTATTTATGCCATTTATGGTATAATCAGGAATATAGGAAAAATAACTAAAGATGGAACTGAATTTATACATATAAAAATTAGACCACTTGCGTTTGGCTCACCAAAAATAACCAAAGACAGAACCCCAAACATTCACTACTACAAAAATAACTTTGCCGATTTTGATTACCCAGATGAAGACTATGATGAATCATAATCTAATTTTGCTTACTGCGAATAACAGCGACTAACCGCTTCGCTTCGGCACTTGCGGCCTCGCTCGGTCTGCGACACATAGGCTTCTGGCACTCCCCTTGCCTGCGCAAGTGTCGTGGCCAGTCCCTAACGTCCCGTCGGGACTCAGGGCCAGCCTACGTCGGTTAGTCTAATTCGTTATACGAAATTGCGAAAAATATTTAGAGAACAAAAAGGAAAATAAATGGAATACTTGTTAACATTTGAAATAGAAGACGAAGTATTAAAAATACATGGTTCACCAGAAGGATTAAAAAATCTAGGAGATGCACTGGAGAAACTGATAAAGAATACAAAACAAGGAAATTTTGATCATTCTCATTTAATGGAAGACTCTAATTTTGGACTTACTTTAGAAAAACAATCAGAAACCTCTGAAATAATTAATCATGTGAAAATCTATTGCTGGAATAAATAATAGAGATAAAATTACTATCAATACCTAATCATTCTAAAAATAATATTATATTTACCGAAATTCTAAATTTAAGTTTATAATTGGTTTAAAAACCCATTACATAAAGTATAGTTTATATATGACTTTCTTTGGTGCATTTCTTAACTTCTATCAAATTAAAAATTAAAACGTATAATGAGTATATATTTCATATTAACGAATATATACAATACTAAGTATAGATATTTAATATAAGATTAAGAATCTGAAAATTATGTCAAAATATCGTTTTTTAAAGTTGTAATAACTAATTCAAAAAATTTAAGTTTGAAGATATTTTCAATAAAAACCAAAGGTATATACAATTCGCAACTTCGTATAACTGCCGCTAACCACTTCGCTTCGGGACGAGCCCTCGCTCGGTCTGCGACACATAGGCTTTTGTCACTCCTCTTGCATTCGCAAGCGTCGTGCCAATCCCTAACGCCTCTCCGAGGCTCAGGGCCAGCCTACGTCGGTTAGCTTGTTCGTTATGCGCAATATCTAAAAAAAGTGATTAAGAGATTCTTCTTTTTAAATCAGGATAAAATATTAATTTAGCGCTTCATACTTAAAAGATTCGTTCTATCGAAAATCCGTTGATTCCCTCTAAATTCGAGATACGACATCGTATATAATCCAGAAAAGGAAATTTCAAAGAATGAACGCGCCAATTTAGAGAACGTTTTATAAAGAGTTCATGGGTTTTTCTTTAGATCAGACCTTTTTTGCAGACTTGAAAATTTTTTGGTCAAAATTTTAAATTCAAATCAAATTATTTTTAATCAAAAACAATTCAAACAGGAAATCTTCTAATTTTAATAGATAGAAAACACGAGAAAAGAGAAAAGAAGTTCTGATTTTTATGTTTTCTAAATACACTTCTCTTAATAATTGGATACTGCGCATAACAACGGCTGCTCACTGCGCTTCGGCACTACGGCCTCGCTTGGGCTGCGCCACATTTCCCTCCTGGCATTCGCCTTGCTTACGCAAGCTACATGCCAGTCCCTAACGTCCCGTTCCGGGACTCAGGGTCGGGAAACGTCGAGTAGCCTAATTCGTTATACGACATCTTAAAAATGTATTTTGTATCATAAATAAGGATTGACATTACGTCATTTATGATGTAATATTAACTGTGTCAAAGAAATGGAAAATTCTATATTTTGCTGAAAAAGAGGATCTACCTTCCGAAATAGAGATTTTTATCAATTCTAAGGATGAAAGGAATCAGGCAAAAATATTCGCTTGGTTAGATAAATTGGCTGAGTTAGGACCAAATCTTCCTAGACCTTACGCAGATCTGTTGATTGACGGTATTCATGAATTAAGAATTAAACTTTCAGGATCACAAATTAGAATTTTATATTTCTTTTGTTATAAAGATTATATTATACTTACGAATCAATTCGTTAAAAATACGGATAAAGTTCCTAATTCAGAAATTAATAAAGCTATTAAAAGAAGAGAATCTTTCTTACAAAAATATACTGAAAAAATCTTAAAGGAGTTAAATTTATGAGATCGTTAAAGAATCATTTAGACAATAAGTTAAAAAGTAAATCTTTTAAGGAAAAATTTGAAGAAGAGAAAGAACTTGTTAATATTTCTATTAAGCTACAAACTTTGAGAGAAAAAAAAGGGCTTTCCCAATCTGATTTAGCGAAAAAAGCACATGTCACTCAACAACAATTATCAAAAATTGAAAATGGAGTAAATTGTAACTTATCTACATTTTTAAAAGTATGTCATGCCTTAGATCTAGAAATATCTATCAAAAACAGAAAACTTTCGGCTTAGTTTCAGACGTCGTATAACAGCGACTTACCGCTACGCTTCGGCACAAGGCCTCGCTCGGCCTCCGGCAAATTCCCCTTCTGGCACTCGTTTGCATACGCAAGCTACATGCCAGTCCCTAACGTCCCGTTGGGACTCAGGGTCGGGGAACTTCGGTAAGTCTATTCGTTAATTGCAATGTCCAAAAAGGTTGTAAGAGAATCTTTTTTATGTAATTTTCGCTGGTTCTTTCTTTTCGCGCTTTTAAGAAAGAGAAGAGAAAGACAAAAGAGATTCATTTGAAGAGAAGAAAAGATAAGAAAGTGCTTCATTTCATTATTGTCTTTCTCTACTTTCTATTTGGTACAATTATTAGATCACAGTTCTGTTTAAGTAAGTTTAATTTACTTTTCCAGCGAAATGAATGATTTTAAGAGAAGAGACGCTCGGATTGTTTTGGTCTTTTTACTTTCTTACTTACACTGGTTACTATTATTGGACACTGCAATTAACATCGGCTAACCACTTCGCTTCGGGTCTTACGCCCTCGCTCGGCCTACGGCACATAGGCTTTCTGTCACTCGTTTGCAGTCGCAAACTACGTGCCAGCCCCTAACGTCCCGTTCCGGGACTCAGGGTCAGCCTACGTCGGTTAGCCTAGTTCGTTATGCGAAATAAAATAAAAATTACCGTGAAAATGATTATTTAAAAATTAAAATGTTAATTAGATCTTATACTTCAAAATCAAATCGCTAACGAAATTTTCAATTTCCATACAGAAACTCGAATTTGCACATTTTTTTGAATTTAACTAGGCAAATAAAAAGAATAATTAAACTAGATAATCAGTAAATTAATCAAATTTTATTAGAAATAACTTCTCTTATTTAAACTACTCCCTAATTATGAAGCATGATTAAATGAAAAAAATGAAATCAATACCAATAAAAATTTTTACTTTCTTAATATTATTCATATTAAATTGTCAGAATGGGGAAAATAAAATGAATATAGAATGGCCTAATTTATCAAATTATAAAGCAATATCTGGAAGAATCGCAACAGAAAAAGACATTGATGATGGAATTGCTGTATTCTCTCTTAAACTTGATGGTAAATATGTTGGCAAACCAATGGATATCGATATTCCTCAATATGCAATACACATCGATAATGAAACTAAAGAAGAAACAACCTTGTGTTGTTATTCAAGCTGAAATATCAGAATTAGATGAACTCATTGGATGTGTTAACATAAAAGATAATAGTCACTTAGTTGGAATGAAAAACGAATTCAATCTTCTTGGCACTGACCTGCTCCCCAAAAACTGCACCGATATTTAAGTTAGTTTTCTCCGATATTAAGGAGAGAGCATTATGGCAAGAAAGAA
>NZ_AOGX02000015.1 GCF_000332475.2 Leptospira yanagawae serovar Saopaulo str. Sao Paulo = ATCC 700523 | reverse complement strand
TATTGTTGAGGCAGCGACCGCTACTGCGAGTCGCGGACATTGGCCGGAACAAACATCGCCATACAAATAAAAAAGGCGCTCACTTTCATGAACGCCCTCACAATCAATAAGTGCTAACCCGGCAATGTCCTACTTCCACCCCCACTCGCTTCTCCGCTCCGCGGGCGAGTGTCCGAGCCTTGCTCCCTATGGGTCGCAAGTCTGTCATTTCGCGAACAATTGTTTTGTGTATGTACTATTGGGTTCGCACAAGCGAGTTTGTTTGGTACATAAAAAAAGCCAACCTTGCGGTTGGCCTTTTTTTATGAGTTATAAGTGCTAACCCGGCAATGTCCTACTCTCCCATTGAGCGAACCCAATAGTACCATCGGCGATGAGAAGCTTGACTTCCGTGTTCGGAATGGGAACGGGTATGGCCTTCTCTCCATAATCACCAGGAGTAATTACCATGTGTACGGAAGGGCATCGTAAGTCAAACCATTAAAGAAGAAAAGATTGCTTTTTTTAGGAAAAATGAAAATCTTTCTGTATGGCGGAATTGGCAGAACCACTTGTGCAAACAGAAAATTTTTCAGTGATGGGTCTTCGTGTGAGGACTTCGAATGCACCAGGCGATGCTGATGTCAAAATACCTGCAATTTATTCAAAATTTTATAAAGAAGACATTCCAAAAAAAATGGAATCGCTAAGGAAATTTGATCCTCTTTTTGCTGTGTATTCTTCCTATGAATCCGATGAGAATGGGGCTTACGATTTTTTATTAGGTTACGCGGTAGAACCAACTACGAAACCACTTCCAGGCATGGAGATCCTCCATATTTCGCCACAAAACGGGCGTTACTTTGCGATCCAACCTGGCCCACCAGAAGAAGTGGTCCCTAAATTTTGGGCAGAAATATGGAACCACCCAGAAATTCCAAAAATCAGAACCTTCCAAACCGATTGGGAAGAATATTCGGAAGCTGGGATCAGAGTCTTTTTATCAACTCATTAACGATTAGTTGTTAGTTGGAATTTCTCCAATTTTTGTTTCTACGCAAGACGAAGTTTTTCCAGAACTTCCCTGTTCCATGGTTTTGTATTTGTTTTTCTCAACATTCACCATCTTCACTTTGATAAAGTCCCCAATAAAATCTGAAATTTCTGGATCATTCGTTTCGAGTAATGTGACGGTATAGGAACAAGGACCAGTCCAAACAATTTTTTCTTTGATGAAAAGGGAATTGTATTCTTGCACTTGGTAGGTAGAGAATCGTTTGAAACGAGAATTATGCCCTGATTCACATCGGTTCTCAAAAATCCCAGTGCGAAAATAAGAACATTTACTGTTCGTTGGTTTAACTTGATTGGATTGGTATGTTTGGATCGAAAAAATAGAACCGAGGAAAAGAAAAACAACGATGGATATCCATTTTTTCATAGTCAATCGTTTCCAATGGGATGGATGAGAATTGGATTGGAGATACTTTCTTTTTTCACAACATATAACCTCCAATCCGTAACGACCCAAACCCAAATCCCAACAAACATGGCGGTGGAAATCCAAAGACCAATGGTGGCTCCAGGTATGAGTAAAAAATCTACCACACCATGTTGTAATACTGCCAAAACAAATCCAAAAACGATGGTGGTTGTTTTTGCGTTTGTGTTTTGTTTTTCATTACTCTTCAAAACAAATAGTGAAAAACACAAATTGATTAACAAATGGATGTTTGATGAGTGAATAGTTCTTGCGATAAAAAGATTTAATTTTTTTTCATCTGGTTCACGGAAGATATAATGGGTGTTTTCAATAAACGAAAATCCCATTGCCACGAAACCACCAAATAAAACAACATTAGGCGAAAATGTTTTTTCTTTTCGATCATATCCAAAGGCAAATGAAAGGATCATGATGAAAAATATTTTGAATGTCTCTTCCGTGATACCTGCTTGGATAAATGCCAAATGAGCCGTTTGAGTGAGTAAACTTACTTTCTTTTTAGGTGAAAAATCGGTTTCGGGCCAAAGGATAGGATGGAGTCTTAAGATCAAATCGGTTGATAGCCATCCAAACACTAAGGCTAGAAGGATACCGACAACTTCTTGCCATCCCTTTTTTGGTTTGTAGGCTTTCCAAATCACAACTGCCCATGGAAATACGGTTGCGGCCCCGATCAAATAATCATAGGTTCCCATTTCTTTCATTCTGGTATCTCTTCCATATAACGGCCGTCAAATAGATTGATCATTTCTTTTTGTAAGGGAGTGGGTACAAACTCAGGATCGATGGGCCCATTCCAAAATAATTCCGTAACTCTAATGTCGTTTTTTGTGCCAGGAGGTGGCATAAGAGGCCCTAAACTTTCTACAAGTTGTAAGGTTCGTAAATCTTGGTCTGGATAATCAGAAGCTTCCACAAGTTCAACATCAATCACATCCCCATCTTGTGTGATGGTGTATGCAACAACGCTTGAATATGGATGAGGTGCTTTTGCCCAATAATCCATATAACTTTCTGGGATTCGCATTTTTGCTGAAATATAATTCGAGTAAGTTGGTGGTACTTTTTTCCCTCGGATTTTTTTGATAGTGCCTTTGACAGGTCCATTGTCGGCTACTTTTTCATTGGAGATTTTTTCACCTTTCTCTTTGTTCTCCGTTTCGTTTCCAGTGATGACACCACCATTCAGACCTTGGGTATCATCTGGGACATTTGGATCGATAAAATAAAATTCCATTTTCTCTGGACGGAAATGATCATTTTTCTGGGCTGACTGTTCCTTTTTTTTGCCACGTTGCAAACTAATAGGAATGAGAAATACCAAACAGAGTAAAACCAAATGGAATAATAACGATAATGGTAAAACGTTTCGAAATCCTTTTCGTAAACCAGGTGTAAAAAAAGGTTCCACTTCACCATCTTTGTCTTTTTTGATGCCAAGGTTTTCTAAACTAAATGACTTCTCCAAAATGGACAAAGAATAAAAATACATTCCAACAAGCGCCGCTACGGAAAATACAGCATAAGCGATGTTTTGTGAAGAGATAAAAAAGTTTTTATCAGGAATTCCTGGTTTCAAACCAAATCCAGCAAGGAATTGGATCCCAAAGATTGGACTGATGTAAGAAAACACCCAAACTGCAGAAAATAAGTACAATAAAAGTGTTAAAAATAAAATCGGGAAACCACGCCAGTATTCATAAACATAAATGTGTCCAAAACCTGGTAAAATTTTATCTCGGAACTTTGCTTTTTCTTTGATGATCAGTTCTAATCGTAACGGAAATTTTCCTTCTGTTTTAACGGCCTTTTTCCAATTTTCTCTTATCCGAATTGCTTCCATATAACGTAGATATGGTTTTGCAATCAGAGAAGGGATTTTATTCCGATTGAAACTCAAAAGCAAAATACAAACAGAGATGGAGTAATTAAAAACAAATTGGTGTACATCATAAAGTGGGGCTAAAGGTGATAAATTCTTTTGTGGATTTAAAGACTCTGTGATGAATAAAAAAACATATTGGATGACCAGGGCGAGAACTAGGACAAGGAGCACAGTATCAAATTTGGCATCACGGATCCGCATTTCAGTCCGGAGTTGTGTATTGGGGAACTCGTTTTGGATGCGAACAAGTCTTACGGATTCACGTTTGCGATTCCTTTGAAAGCTTTGGATATAATTCGCTAACAGCAAAAGAAACGTTACGATCACAAATCCAAACTTCAATCGGAAGGAAATCCCATCTTGGGCTAAAAAAGCATTGATCATTGCTTCCATTTCCATACTGGACCTGTGCAAAAGTTCCACGGGATAAAAAAGCATCCAATTTAAGATGTAAACGGCAATGACGGCAAGTGCCCGAAGGCGAAGGCGAAATTCTTTTGGAAAGGCGAAGAGGATACCAAAAGCGAAAAAAGGACCCAAACTGAAAAGGGGTGAGAGCCAAAGGAAAAACGTTAAGGATTTTTTTGCCCAGGGAGAGAGGTATTGAGAGTTTGCGGAATCCATTCTTTAGTCTTATCTCAAGGAAAATACTTTGAATTTTCATGGAAAACAAAAAATTTGGCGGATATGGCACAGCCGAAAGAGAAAGAAGAACAGTCGCTCAAACCCATAGTCGCAGTCTCCAAACGAAGAGGCTTTGTTTTCCCAGGGTCCGAAATTTACGGAGGCCTCTCCAATACATTTGACTATGGTCCGAACGGAATTGAAGTTTTGAACAATTTAAAACGTCTTTGGTGGGAATACTTTGTCCACCGTCGGGATGATGTATTGGGACTTGATTCTTCCATCCTCCTCCACCCTCGTGTTTGGGAAGCTTCAGGCCATATCTCCAACTTCAACGACCCACTGATGGATTGTAAAAAATGCAAAACCCGGGTACGAGTGGATAAGTTTTTAGAAGAGAAAGAAGGCGAAGGGGCAGCCACTGGAAAAAGTTTAGAAGAGTTAACAAACACCATCCGTGAGAAAGCCTATGCTTGTCCAACTTGCGGAACCGTTGGAAGTTTTACGGATGCTCGCCAGTTCAATTTGATGTTCAAAACATCACATGGAGCTTCAGAAGAAGGGGCCACTGATATCTACCTCCGTCCTGAAACGGCACAAGGGATCTTCATCAATTTTAAAAATGTAACCCAAATCGCGCGAAAAAAAGTTCCCTTCGGAATTGCTCAAATTGGAAAATCCTTTCGAAACGAAATCATGGCACGCCAATTTATCTTTCGTACCCGCGAGTTCGAACAGATGGAAATGGAATTTTTCTGCGAACCAGGAACTCAGAAAGAATGGTTTAAGTATTGGGTGGACTACTGCATGGACTGGCTTGTGAATGTAGTGGGTTTAAAAAAAGAAAACTTACGTGTGAGAGAACATGAAAAGGAAGAACTTTCTTTTTACAGTGACTCTACCAGTGATATCGAATACAAATACCCGTTTGGTTGGGGTGAACTTTGGGGTGTGGCATCAAGGACAGATTATGACCTCACACAACATGAAACATTTTCTTCGGAAGATTTGAAATACCATGACTTAGACCAAAAGAAAAAATACCTTCCTTATGTGGTCGAACCAGCACTTGGTCTAAATAGACTTTTCCTTGCGGTGTTATGTGATGCGTACGAGGAAGAGAAATTAGAAAAAGACGACATTCGTACGGTCTTACGATTTGGAAAACGAGTGAGTCCCATGAAAGTGGCAATTTTTCCACTCATGAAAAAAGACGGACTCGATGCGAAAGCAAAAGAAATTTATTCCGATTTAAGAAACCATTGGTATGTGGATTATGATGAGAGTGGTGCGATTGGAAAACGATATCGCCGTCACGACGAAATTGGAACCCCATTTTGTATCACCGTGGATTATGACACAATGAGTGACGGAACTGTCACCATCCGCGAAAGAGATTCCATGAAACAAGAAAGGATCCCAGTAACCGAACTCAAATCCTACCTCATCCAAAGAATGGTTTAGTTGATTCGCGATTTATTAGAATCAGACAGAAATCAAACCATCGAACTCGTGAACCAGTTTTTCCGAAAGGTAAACGAACTCGAGTTAGATGGTTTATTCCGCATTCGACCTCGTGCAGCAACGAAATTCACTGATATCTATTTCAAACTGATTGGTACAGGAAAAGTGTATATGAGAGGGTTTTTCCAAGAAGAAGAACTTGTCTCCCTTGTGATTGGTAGGATCGAAGAAAAACCCCATCTCGAAGAAGAAAGAAGTCTCTTCATTGACCTTGCAGTCACCAAACTTGGCAAAAAGAAAAAAGGGTATATGTCAGAACTTCTCAAGGATGTTGACCGATGGTGTTTGGAAAAAAACATTCCTTCCATTGAACTACGAGCGATCCTTAAAAACGAAGAAGCCATTCAGTTTTGGAACAAGTCTAGTTTTGAACCATTTTACATCCGCTACCGAAAACGTGTACCTGGAACTTAAAAAAAAAATTGAACCCAAGGGAAGTCACATCCCTTGGCAAGAAACAGAGAATACTTTCTACGAATCCAAACATCTACCAACTTCCGGAACTCCCACCCCCACCAAAACTCCCTCCTCCTCCTCCACTACTGGAACTCGAACTCGAACTTCCGCTATACGAACTGGAATAACTTCGGTAACTGGAAGAAGAACTAGAACCCGAAGAATAGGAAGAGTAAGAACCACCTTCACTTTCTTCCCAAATCGTGTAAAAAAAATGGAGTAAAAGCAAAGTAAAATAAGAAAAGAAAAAAATTAAATACGAAAACGTATCCTTATAACCCAATATACTTTCAATGGAAAAACCAAATGTCCACACAAGAGAGATGAATCCATACTTAATCACTCTGGTTTTCCAAGATTTCACTTGGATGGAAATTGCCAAAACATAACCTAACACCAAACAGAAAAACCATTGAAAAGAATTAAAAAGGTTACTGTAATCCATCGGCATAGAGGAATCTTGATCGGTTGGCAAATAAAAATAAACAAGTGCCACAATAGTGAGCCAAACTAAAAACGCAATGCCATAACGTTTTACATGTTTTTGGAAGACCGAAATGGAAAATCCGTAAATCGTAAATAGGATCAATCCTTGGTAGTATAAGATGTAAAAAAATCGTTCCTCGTTCAAAAAGGAATGAATAGAGAACCATAGACTAAGCAGAGCTATGGTATGGAAAAAAAGTCCACTGGCACTAAATCCTAATTTTTTTGCAAAGGCTTTGTATGATTCTTTTAATACATCATCTAAAGAGAGTTTAATGATAAGTAAGATGGCACCAATGATCCCGATCACCCAAAAAAGGACAATCCATTCCGCATGAAAACTAAATTGCAAAAACGGGATCCAAAAGAGAAGGGATAGAATGGCAAGTGGATAGGAGAACCATTCCCAAAGCCCATACAAAAGGTATAAATTTAAAGCAACAATACCGAAACAAAAATAATAAAATACGGCATCAGGAAGGAAATACAATAGTCCAAAAAATACGACGGATCCATACAAAACTTCTAACCAAAGTTTTCGTTTATAAGTTTTGCCATCTGTCATTAGAAAAAATCCAATGAGTGCGGCCACAATGACTCCGGTTGCAATCGCTATGTTTTTTGCAGTATTTTCATTGGAGATGGCATAACCAATTCCATCTGGATAGTCTGACTGTAAGTTGGGATTGGAATCTGCTGCGCCAAGAATCACCGATTCGATGGCGGAATACCCAAGAAGGATCCCACTAGGCAAATCTCCTTTTTTGAATTCGGGGATCATTATATTTTTGATGATACGGTTGCATAAAACATCGGTTAGTGTTTCTTCCAAACCATATCCAACTTCGATTCTTACCTTGCGATCCCCTACGGACAATAAAACAAGCACTCCATTGTCTTTTCCTTTCTGACCTATCCTAGATAGTTCCGCTACCTTTAGAGAATACGATTCTATCGATTCTCCTTCCAAACTTTGGATGATGTAAAGGAATACCTGTGCACTGGTTTTTTGTTCGATTCCAGAAATAATGGATTGTAAGTTTGTGATTTGATCGGCACTTAAAATCCCAACCTCATCAGTAATGGGTGTGACGAGAAGTTTTGTTTCCTTTGCATGAATTTCCGTCAGAGAGACAGTCAAAATCAAAAGGAAGGTAAAAAGAGATTGAAAACAATTTTTCAGATCCAAACGCATAGGGCAAAACAATACCAAAATTTCCTATTTTGGCAAGAAGAGTTTTCCCTTTGTTTGGAAGTCTTTTTATGTTTTTACTAACCTTACCATCCTAAATATGGGTCCCATAACATTTTTAAATAAAGGAAAATTGGAAAGTTTGATCAGTTTAAAGGTAAGGTCCACAGAATCATGGATCATCAACTTTGTATTTTGGTATGATTTTGAAGTATCCGTAAGCCAATAAAACAATATTCCCATCTGTTGCATCCACAATAGATCTGGCAAAACTTTACTTAAGTCTTCTCGAAGTTTGGAATTAGAAGTGGCCATCGCTTGCCGGATGATACCAACTGCCTCTTCCCTTAGAACTTCACTTTCTTTACTGAACGGAGACAATGGATCATTTGGGTCGCCAGCTTGCCTTGCTAACACTTGTAAAAACTTTTTATGACCGGAAAAAAGTTCCAATTGGGTAGTGATGGTATATTTAAAACGAGTTTTAAAATCCTTTGTGGTTTTGAAATACAATTCACATAGTCTCTTCAATTCTTTTTGAGAACCTTTATAATATTCCAAAACTAAATCTTCTTTCGATTGGAAGTGGTAGTACGTGAGACCAAGAGATACCTTTGATTCTTTAGCAATCTTACGCATGGTTGTCTTTTCATACCCTTCCTTTTGGAACAGTACCAATGCTGTTCGGTAAATCTTTTTTTTGGTCTCTTCCCGTTTGGGAATTCGTTTCAAATCCTTTAGATGATTTTGGTTTCGGACTGAATGTGGCATTGATTTCATTCCTTTTTAAAAAATAAGATGGGTTTTAAACATTGAAAATAAAAATATTTTTTGAACACGTTCAATAATTTCACAATTCATTTGGTTTATCCAAAAAACTGAAATTTCGTTTTCGAAACCTATTCCAGTCTTTTTGAACATGTTCAATTATGACATATTTTTGCCATTTTTTTATTTGTCATAAAAAAATTTTCTTGCCTCATATAAGTCAAATTGCCACAATTTTATCTTAGAAAATTCAGAGGTGAAATATTTATGATTCGAAAAAGTCTATTGGCCTTTTTTGTGACTGCCATGATGGCAACCCCAGTTCTTGCGAGTTCTGGTTCTTCTTCTAAACCACTTGCGGGTACCTACCCGATCATCCTTTCCCATGGTCTATTCGGTTGGGGCGAAAATTCTGGCGGAATCATTAGTATTGTGAATTATTGGGGTGGAACAGACGACTACCTCCGAAGCCAAGGTGCGACTGTTTATGCACCAGCAAAAACTGCTGCCAACTCGAACGAAGTGCGTGCACAAGAACTCAAAGCGGCCATCTTAACGTATGCAGCTGCTACCAATTACTCTGGCAAATTCCATATTTTAGGCCACTCACAAGGTGGACTCGATAGCCGTTATATGGTATCAAACTTAGGTTTATCGAGCCGAGTGGCAACACTCACCACACTCAACACCCCACATTACGGATCTCCCATTGCTGACATCATCAAAACGGTTCTACCAGGTTGGATCCAACCATTTGTAGCAAGCATTGTGGAAACATTGGTAAAGATTGTGTATGGTGGCACAAACCAACAAAATGCACTCGCAGCACTCTCTTCCTTAACGAAAGAAGGTTTGGCTTCCTTTAACTCGTACACTCCGAACCGAACTGGTGTGAAGTATTTCTCTTATGGATCTTTTATCACCATTCCTGATTTGATCCAACACCCTCTTATGGGAATTTTACACCCTGCGTGTGCAGCTGGTGGCCTTTTCCAGGGACAAGGTGCTACCAATGATGGACTGGTTCCCCTTTCTTCCCAAAAATGGGGAACTTGGAAAGGTGGCCCTTCGTATGGAATTTTAACGACTGGTGTAGACCACTTACAAGTTTCCAACACACTTCGTTCTGGAAGTTTCTGGTATGATGTGGAAGGATTTTATATGAATATGGCATCGAATATGAAGGCGAACCAATAAACTACTTCTGAAGTTTTTTTAGAAAACCCAAGCGATTGCTTGGGTTTTTTTGTTTCCAGAAAGAATTTTACATCCTTTACTACACTACAATCTCCATGAATGCAAAATACCTTCGACCATTCAGTATTGGTCTCATCGCTTTATTTTTCTTATTTGTGATGTATCAATTCACAAAGTCCAATGAGTTTGGTTCCGCAAATGAGGAAAATCCAAATGATAAAGCCGAATCTTTTTTTCGAACTCAAAGTGATGGTTTTTCTGTGGATCCATTTTATTTAGAATCAGCAAAATCAATTTATTCACCCGATGGTCAATTTTTACGTTTTGATGAGATCATTGCTAAAGCCAAGTCAGGCGAACTGAATCTCATTTCTGAATTATGGAACCTTCGTCGCCAATGCCCAGAAGGGAGCACACGAGAACAATGCCACGAATACATCAAAGCTTTCATTCAAAACGAATATTCAGGAGAAGACGCTAAAAAACTTTTAAACTTACTCACAAATTATTTGAAGTATGAAGAAGCTATGGTGCAACTTGACCCAAGTTCCAAGTCCTATACAAATGCTGAAAGATACGAACAAATCAAACAACTTCGTAGGAAGTATTTTTCAAAAGATGATGCAGAGCTCATTTTTGGATTGGAAGAAGCAACAGCAGAATTTAGTTTTAACAGAAAGAATTTTTTGGATGAAACCAAAAATCTAAAAGCGGACGAAAGAATCCGTTTGTATGAAGACTATCGAAAAAAATCCTTTGGACCTTATTACAATGCAGTGGTCAGTCGGGAACCGCAGTATGATAAATTTGAAACTGAGATGGATCTTAGGCAAAATGAACTGTCAAAACTATCTGGTTCAGATCGCGAAACAAAAGAAAGAGAAGTGCGTATCCGTTACTTTGGTAAGGATGGAAACGAACGAATGGAAAAAGTTTTAAGAGAAATCAAAGAAGAAGAAGAAAAAATCACCAAACTCGAATTAGAAGAAACAAACTACCTCAAAAACAATCCAAATCTTTCCGATTCTGAAAAAGAAAAAAAATTAATGGAACTTCGCATCAAAACATTAGGTAGCAAAGAACTTGCGGAAGAATACACAAGAAGATTGGAGTATGAAAAAACACTTAAAAATTCCGGGAATTAATTCCCCTTTCACTTACCTTTTATTTGCTGCGATCTTTTTTGCACTTTCTTTAGAACCCTTTGGTTATGCCACCGCAGGGTTTTTGTGTTTATTTTTTTTATTACTCGTCACAAAAGATATTTTTCAGGAGAAAAAGATTCTCCAACCAATTTTATACACAATTGTTTTTTCATTCTTCGTTACCTGCACGAGTTTTTATTGGATGGGCAATGCAATCCAAAACATCACAGGACATGGAATCCTAGTTTCATCGATTCTCTTTATACTCTATGGATTATTTTCCTTTTATAAAATAGGAATCATTTTCGTTGGAACTTATCTTGTAACCAAATACCGTTTGGTAAAAGAGACAAATTTTTATCTATTTGTTTTCCCATCTCTCTTCTTGATTTCTGATTGGCTCTGTCCTATGGTATTTCCTGTTTATTGGGGGGATCTCTTTCGGAATCAAATCCTTTGGCGTCAAATCGCAAGGTTTGGTGTAGAAGTATTGGGATATGTTTCTATCCTCTCCGTGGCTTTGCTTTATCTTATGATTCGCAATAAAGCAAGTGATTGGAAACAATCGTTTTTGTATTTGGCACCTATCTTTTTTATTTTTTGTGGTAACCTTTATTTTTTGGCTGAGACCATCCCTGCGAATACTTCACTTCACTTAGTGTTGGTGCAACCAAATACACCATATGCTAAAAATGAAATCAGAGAAAACTTTGGATTTATGACGAAGGCCATCCAAGATGTGTATAATCTCGGGGAGGAAGCCATCCGGAATGCTCCCAAACCAATCGATGCTTTGGTATTACCAGAATCATCCATTCCATTTCTAGGAACACATCCTTCCGATCATCCCAAATCAACCTTTAGCAAAAGTTTTGTGGATATCACGGGAACACTTGTCAAACAAGCAAATGCTCCTTTGGTTTTTAATGAACTTGTTTGGGACGAAGGTTCCCGAAATTCATTTAGTATTTTGAAGCCCACCTTACAAACTGACAGGCGATACAAACACATACTCTTACCGTTTGGAGAATACCTTCCTTTTGAATCTGAATTCCCAATTTTAAGAAACATGTTCCCAGAAGCGAGTCAACATATCCCAAATCGAGAATTTCTTTCTCATTCTCTTCCAACCAAAGAAGGAAATTCGGTAGTTTTCACTCCCCTGATTTGTTACGAGGTCCTGTATCCAGAATTTTTGAGAAAAATGATAAATGAGTCCCCGTCAGAGCTTATCATCAATCTTACAAATGATTCTTGGTTTGAAAGTTTGACGGAAACCAAACAACATGCGGGAGCTGGCAGATTAAGAGCGATCGAATCAGGTAGGCCATACATTCGGTCTGCAGTTTCAGGCATGACGACAGCATACGATCCATGGGGCCGAGAGATGATGGGCGAACTTCCTATCCTTCAAAAGGCAATCGGATACCTAGATGTGATGACCGTTTCCAAAGAGAGAAAAACAGCTTATCTGTCGGTTGGACCCTACCCATGGAGGATATTGGCTCTTTTTCTCTTATTTTTTGTATTTTTCACGAGTCCTAGAGCCCTAGACTCGTATAAAAAGAAAAATGAAATTGAAATTTAGCATAGGATAGAAAGGCTATTCGAATATGGAATGGGAAAAAATACTTCGCGATGCAGTCAAAGAAAACTCAATCAAGGAGTTGTATCTTAGAAAGGTACCATCACTTAAGACTTGCGAAGATTGGAATAAGGTTGTCGAAGTGGGAACTGTTGACCACAAAACCAAATATGCATACTACAAGGGTGGGCTTGTGAAATACGGAGAAAGATTGTTCTTTGTCACACAAGAAAGATTGGATGCTGTATCTCCATTTCGCAAATGGGATTTTAAAAGCAAAATCAAAGTCACCGATCCAGAACTCACGGTTGGCGAAAAAAAATAATCATTTCGTCGCATAGCCCTCTCGTTTGAAGGGGGAAAGTATCAAAAAGACCAACAAAAGTTGGTCTTTTTTTTTGAATGGATTTAGATTCAATCAAAAACTTCAGGGAATTTGTATTTGGAACTAACGATTCAAACGGATGATCATATTGAGTTTCTCAGCGATGGCAATCACTTCCATCACCTTCGATTTTTCAATGATGATGCCTGTTGGACTCACTTCTTCTAATACAAACTTTTTCCCTTTGATTTGGCCAAGTAGCAGTTCCATCACTTGCGAATCTTTGGTTCTAAGTAGAACAGAATCTTCAGTGATGGTTACAATTGGTAAATTATTTCCCCAATCATCGAGTAAGAAGAGTAAGTTTTGAGCAAGTTCTGCTTTAGATGACTCTCTTAAGAAATGAATGAATGTTTCTTTGTCATACCCAAGTAAAATTCCCAATTGGAAACTATCCTTTGTGAGTAAGAAAGTATATACTCTATCATAATCTTTGAGTTCACAAAATGCTTTGAGTAAATGGATTCCGTGTAAAGAAACTCTATCAGGGAAAGCAATGATGGAAAAGTCTGGGTTAATGGTAATCCCACCTTTTTCCGTCACAGTTACAAGAGGTTCATGGTTGAAATAATGGAGCCCAAGCTCTGATAAACTCAAATTTCTTTGAGGGTATTCCACTTCAATGAGGCCAAAGAGTTGTAAGTAAAAAATCGCTGATATGATTTCTTTTCTAAGGTCTGCCAAATCTTCATCATAGGTTTTGATTTGGAAGGTAGGAGCAAAAACCAAATGGTCACGGATGATGTGAGAAAAAATCACAGAGGTATTGATTTTTCCATGTGCCATAATGAGTTTCACTGTTTTGTCCAAAATTCCTTTTTCATAAAATGGAACTTCTGTTGCAGTGAAAACTTCTGGTGGATTTAGTCTACGAGTCCTTGCTTCATTCACTTCGTGAATCACAAGTTTCATGATTTCAAAAATATCTTTTTTCAAAAACTCATCGGTTTCTTGGATGAGAATGACGTTTTCACCCTTGATATCAACATAGCCTAACAGCTTTAAGATGGGGAGAATGAGTTCAATTTGATAAACTTGGCTTTTTTCTGGGAAAATTTCAATATCAGGAGATAAAAGTTCCGTTTCCGTTCTTTTATGATCTGCCTGTTTGATTTTACCGGACTTCGCCAGGTTCAAACCCTTTCTTGAAATATAAGAAATCAGTTTTTTTACGTTTAAGAAAAAATCGAGACCGTTCGCAGAAATTTTTTCCTGACGAACACGGGTTCCCTTTTTGACCGGAGGTAAAATCGGTGAAAACTGTAAATGGTCGAGAATTTCTTTTGGGATAACAATTACACGAATGAATTTGTCTTCCACGTAATACAAATCGCGAACCAAATGGAGTGCTGTTAGGTGAGGGATGGTTTGTTCAAACTTTCCTCGATTGACTGTGATATAATTGCGAATTGTATCTGCTTCAATGACACCACCATGGATGTAAATTTGGTGTAAAACATCTTTATCAAAGTCAGAAAGATCATCGATTAACTTTTGTAAAAACTCAAGACTGAGTGCATGTTTTAAAAAGGTATCAATGTGTTCCCCTTTTTTAACACCAACTGCTTCTTTCCATTCTTCTGGAAGTTCCGCAAGTGTTGCTTTGTGGAGGGATTTTTCAATGGAATACTTAAACTTCTCACCCTTTGGGTTTGTTTCTACTTTGATGAGTTTTTGGTATTCATCATAGGTATGGTATTTATCTAAATTATTAGTAAGGCGTTCTCGGTTTTTTCTTTGGTATAAAAGATAATACTTTCGAAGGACATTTAACTCCATCTCCACATTGATGGGAGGGATATTGACCTTTCTCGATATTTCTCCGAGTGTCATCACACCTTTGTTTTTCAAAATGGAAGTGAGAATATTGACTTGGAGTGGTGTGAACTTTTCCAAAACACCTTTGAGGTAAAATTCGTTTTGGAAGATCTCCATGAGACCCAAAATGGTCGATTTTTTGTCCTTTCCCGGGATCTTTTGGATGTTCCAAAGATTTGCGATTTTTTTGATCTCGTTGAGATCGAGTTTCTCTAACTCTTGGTACAGGACAGTTTCTTGGCTCATGGGTGCGATTTGATAAGTTTTTGGTTGGGACCTATTCCTGCAACTCTATTTCAATTGTAGGTCCGGAGTCCATTTTCTCGTTTCCAAACCCCATTTGAGTCCCAAATTAGGGTTTATGGACTCTTTTTCCGAGATTGTTTCTTTTGGCCTCCACTCAAGCCTCAGGGTGGCGCATTCCAGTTTTGTGTTCTCAACAAGACTTGTCGGAATCCTGGCAAAACTTGCCAAAGGAGAGCCAAACCATCGAGAGATAGCCATCTCACTCCGAGAAGCCTTCTCCCAGTTGGGAGCTACCTACATCAAACTCGGACAATTCATTGCCAGTGCCCCTTCCCTTTTCCCAATTGAATATGTGGAAGAGATGCAAGCCTGTCTCGATTCCGTTAGGCCTGTCCATTTTCGTGAAATTCGTTCCTCAGTGGAACGGGAACTTGGTGGGAAACTAGAAACCCTTTTCCATAACTTCGAAGAAACACCTCTGGCATCTGCATCCATTGCCCAAGTCCATGCAGCCGTTACAAAAGAAGGATTGGATGTTGTGGTAAAAGTCCAAAGACCAGATGTCCACCTAACTTTAAAAACCGATATGCAGATATTAGGAATTCTCACAAAGGTATTAGAGATCATTGCCCCTGAATTTAAAAAATCAGGACTCACTGCAATGTTCCAAGAATTCCAAACTTCCATTCTACAAGAAATTGATTTCATCCAAGAAGCAAAAAACATCGAGGAGTTTGAGTCCTATCTATTAAAGGCTAAGGAAACAAGAGCCCGAGTGCCTCGTGTTTACCATACACTTTCTACAAAAAAAGTTCTAACCATGGAAAGGTTTTATGGAGTTCCCATCACAGATGAAAAAGGACTCAAACAATTTACAGACAACCCAAGGAAAGTCTTAAGTGATGCACTTGAAATTTGGTTTTCTTCCTTGTCCAACCAAGGTTTTTTTCATGCGGACGTACATGCAGGAAATTTGATGATCTTAAAAGATGGTAGCATAGGATTTATCGACTTTGGAATTGTAGGAAGGATTTCTCCAAAAATCTGGAGAGGACTTATGCTTTTCACACAAGGGATTGGAATCGGTGAACCAACACTCGTTGCCAAAGGTCTTGTTGAAATGGATTCAACCGATAGTGGAGTGAATCCTACTCTTCTTGCCAAAGAATTGGATTCTGTATTTAACGAATTAGAATCTGTTTATGTTCATCTAACAGAAAATGAAATGTTTGATGAATCCAAAGTGAATCGAATCATGTTCGATATGAAGGAAATTGCCGAAAAAAATGGATTAAAAATCCCCAGGGAATTTGCTTTACTCATGAAACAAATGTTATACTTCGATAGATATGTAAAATCAATGGCTCCTGAGATCAATTTGTTCCGTGACTCTCAAAACTTTGTAATAGGGAAAACATGACCTTACTTGACTTAAACGAAGGTGAAACTGCCGTTATCCAATCCATCAATATGGACAAATTGCCAAAACCAATGCTTACGGAACTTTTGGAGTTAGGATTTTTCCCTGGTGCAAAAATTCTTTTAAAAACAAAATCGGTGATACTTGGAAAGTTGATATGCACACTCGGTGGCACAACCATCGGGTTACGAATGAAAGATGGAGAAGCAATTTTACTAAAAACCACCTAACAATGAAACAAAAAAACATTTACCTTGTCGGAAATCCAAACTGTGGTAAAACCACATTATTCAACCAACTCACAGGCCTAACACAAAAAACAGGAAACTTCAGTGGAGTCACTGTAGAAAAAAAGGAAGGGTTTGTTTCTTTACCAAATTTTGAGTTAAAAATTACCGACTTACCAGGTACATACGGTCTTGGTGGGATTGCAGAAGATAAAAAAATTGCATACGAAGTATTACTGCAAAGGAAAGAAGACGAAGCTGTCATTTATGTTTTGGATGCTCTCAATTTAGAACGTGGTTTACAATTTTTATTACAAATCATTGATATGGGAGTACCAACACTCGTTGTCCTCACAATGAAGGATGTATTAGAAAAAAAGAACATCCAATTTGATTTGGAAAAACTGAAACAATCCCTCGGATTACAGATCGTACTGGTGAATGCAAAATCAGGAGACGGGATTGGTGAACTAAAAACATTACTAACGAAAGAAAACTCGTTTCAAAAACAAAAAAGACTTTGGAAGTGGGAACCGAAAGAAGAATCGTTTTTAACCTCTCTCAAACAAAAACTAGAAATCACAACGAATGAAGCGGAGTTTTTTCTTTCACAAGCCTTAAAATTTCTGAATGGAGATACTCATCTTCATGACGATCGTTACTTAAACCAATTTCCTGAACCAACAAAACTTTTATTAAAAAAAGAATTATCGGCAAAAGAATTTCAATTTGGTTACCAAGAGGAAATGATCCACAGGTCCATCCTGATTAAAAAAATTATTTCAGACACAATCAAAACCCCAAATTTCAAACAGGGTAATTTAGGAGAGAAACTGGATTCACTTTTTTTACATCCTGTATTGGGTTTTTTATGTTTTTTCATTTTGATGGGAATATTATTCCAAAGTTTGTTTAGCTTTGCCGAAGTTCCGATGGACTTAATTGAAGTTGGGATCACGAACTTACAATCCTACATTGCCTCATATTTACCGGATGGTCCGTTTCGGTCTTTACTCGTTGAAGGGATATTAGGTGGTGTAGGGAGTGTGATCGTATTTATCCCACAAATTGCCCTACTCTTTTTATTCATTGGAATTTTAGAAGAATCTGGATATTTGGCACGAGCTAGTTTTTTAACAGATCGATTGATGGGAAGATTTGGCCTCTCTGGAAAATCGTTTATCCCACTTCTTTCTTCGGCGGCCTGTGCTGTGCCAGCCATTCTCGGCACAAGAACCATAGAAAACAAATCAGATCGCTTCACAACAATTATGGTGTCTCCATTAATTATGTGTTCGGCGAGATACCCAGTTTACATATTAATTGTCGGAACGGTTTTTAGTTACCCACCTATATTTGGAATTTTTAATGTCCAAGGATTTGTTTTGTTTTCGATGTTTTTTTTAGGAATGGCAGTGAGTTTTACCTTTGCACTTATCTTCAGAAAAACCGTTTTCAAAGAAAATGCCTCTTACTTTGTAATGGAATTACCAAGATACAATATTCCTTCAGCAAAGAGTTTGTTTTATACAGTGTATGGAAAGGTAAAATCATTTTTGGCATCTGCTGGCCAAATCATTTTGTATATTTCTGTTTTACTATGGTTTCTCAGCCATTTCCCTGCGGAATACAAAAACAATGTTTGGAAAACAAGCCCCATAGAAACATCCTACATAGGTAGGTTAGGGAAAGGGATGGAACCCGCGATTGCTCCACTTGGATTTGATTGGAAAATTGGAATTTCAATTCTTACCTCGTTTGCCGCAAGAGAAGTGATGGTATCCACCTTAGCTGTATTATACGGCTCAGAACAGGAAGGTGAGGAATCTGAATCATTACGAGAGACATTACGGGCCGATAAAAAACCCGATGGATCTTTTGTTTGGACACCTCTTACTGGGCTCTCTCTTCTGCTGTTTTTTGCTTTTGCAAGCCAATGTATGTCTACACTCGCTGTCACAAAAAAGGAAACAGGGAGTTTATTATGGCCAACAGTCCAATTCCTGTATATGACAACTCTTGCCATAACGGCGTCCTTTGTGGTATACCAATTGGGAAAAATTTTAGGATTTGTTTAATCTGCCGACAATGAAACCAAGAGGCAGACTTTGGATTTTCATATTGGCAACAAAACACTAACACGTAATTCAGAACCATATTTAGTCGCAGAAATAGGACTGAACCACAACGCAGACCTAGAAATTGGCAAACGTACGATTGAAAAAGCAAAAGAATCGGGTGCCCATGCTGTAAAATTCCAAACCTACATAACGGAAGAGTTCATTGATTCCAAAAACCCTGAGGTTAAGTTTTTATTTGATATCTTTAAACAATATGAACTAAGTGAGTCTTTGCACAAAGAGTTCCAAAAAACAGCTATGGACCTTGGACTTGATTTTTTTTCTACTCCTCTTTGTGATTCCGCAGTGGATTTACTATCAAATCTCAATGTTCCCGTTTATAAAATTGCTTCGGGGGACATTGTCAACTTACCATTGTTAAACAAAGTGATCCAAACCAAAAAACCCATCATTGTATCCACTGGGGCAGCATTACCAGAAGAAGTGGTCCGTGCCATTTCCAAATTCCAAACTGAAAACGTAGAAGTTTGTCTTTTACATTGTGTATCTATGTACCCAACTCCATTAGAAAAAGTGAATTTAAAGTCCATTCCCTATTATTTGGATACAACTGACTATGTGGTTGGATTCAGCGATCATTCTGATGGAACTCTGGCTTCAACTCTCGCCATCGGATTCGGTGCCGTTGTCATCGAAAAACATTTCACGTTAGATCGAAATTTAGATGGGCCAGACCATACCATTTCTATGGACCCAGTATCATTTAAAAAACTAGCTGAAGATACAAAACATGGTTATTTGATGCGTGGTGAATACGGAAAAAACACTCATAAAGAAGAAACAAGTGGTTGGTTTTACGGAAGAAGGTCTCTATACAAACAAGGCAATTCAGTGATGAGCCTAAGGCCAGCTCTTTACACAAAAGACAATACAGTTTTGAATTCTTGGGAATTGGACAAGTTAAGCGATCCTTCCCTTTTACCGGAAGGACCAATTCGTATGGCACCTATCAAAAGATAGGTGCTGAAAAGCATTACATCTTTTGGATGATTTGTTCGAGTAAAGTTTTTAAGAACACAGGGTTTGGTGTTCCACTTTCAATTTTGCGGTCATTGATATAAAGAGAAGGTGTGGATTGTATATTCAACTTCTCTGCTTCATCAATTTCTGCATTCAATTGGTTTTGTGCTTCTTTTGATGCCATACATGCCTTAAGGGAATTCACATTGAGACCAATGAGATTCCCTAAATTGACAACACTTGCACCAGAATGAGCCACACCTTTCTCTAAGTTATCATACAAACCACGATACATTGGTTCAAATTTTCCTTGTTTGTCGGCACAAATTGCAGCCATGGCTGCAATACAAGAAGTAGCCCCTGGTCTTGGTTGTTGCATAAGTCGATTACAAGACCCATCTAATGGAAAGTTTTTATACACAACTTTTACCATTCCATCATACTCAGAAAGGACAGTGTGTAAGATGTGGCTTGTGTGAAGGCAGTGGCCACAGTTATAATCGGCATACTTTACAATTGTAATAGGTGCGTCTTTTTTGCCGATAAACGGAGAACCCGCAGTATTGATTCCAAGAGTTGGTTCTTGGAAATAAACATTGATTTTGGATTGGATTTCTTTGGAATCCATTCCTCTTGATGTAGCAAGAGTATTTGATGATTCTCCTTTCACCCACATTTTACTTGAAGCAAAACCTACTGAAAAACTAAAAAAGAATACAAGCCCAAAGGTCGCATAACCTTCTTTAATTGAAGATGGAATGTCTAATTTAGGTTTACCTTCCGTTTTCCATAACAAATAAAGAATCACAAGTAAACTGATCGTTACAATGTAAGTGATAAAACACAATTGGCAAATTGTGCCAATGATACCTACTGAAATTCCAAATAAAATCAGATCAAATATGAATCCTAAAATCAAAACAGGAACAAGTAGAGAGATGAGTTTTTTAACTTCGTCTGAGTTTGTACTTTTGAATATTGTAAAAAAGCTATAGGTTACTAATCCATAAAAACCAAATCCAAGTAATGCAATGGGAACATTTCCAAGAAATGGGATACCAGGAATGGCAGAATAAGAACTTTCTGCTACTTTTAAACAAGAATCACCACCACCTAAGGCAGAACATGCGGCTCCTGCAACGTTATCTGTTCCAATACCAAAGTATTCCACTGCCAATAGGAATGAAAAAAGTAGTCCCAAAATTCCTACGACTAACCCACTGATTGCCAAATTTTTACGATTCATCTTCTATTTTTCCCTCTTTTGATTTAGAATCCCGATACTTGTTTTTAGATCCAATTTTCCTTCATAAATGGCTTTTCCTGTGATGGCACCAAATAATTTTCCATTCGTTTTGTCGTATAAATTCACCAAGTCTTCTGTAGAAGAAACACCACCCGAGGCCACAAGTTGTAAGTCTGGAAAACTTTCGAGTAATTCCAAATATGCTTCGGTATTCGGGCCTTCCATCATTCCATCTTTTGAAATATCGGTAAAGATCACATGGCGAATGCCCATCCCAACCATCGTCTTTAAAAAATCCTTATACAAGATACCCGAATTGGTTTCCCAACCCTTGGTTCTGACATATCCATTTTTTGCATCCACACCAATGACAATTCGGTTTTGGCCAAATAAAGAAAGTGCCTTCTCAACAATGTTAGGTTCTTCCACCGCAACTGTTCCTAAAATGAGCCTGGAAACTCCAAGACCATCGTAAAACTTCATATGATCGATGGTTCGAATTCCTCCACCTAACTCAAGTTCTACAGAACATTTCTCTTTGATTTTTTTAATCGTTTTTTGATTTTCAGATTGGCCAGTTTTTGCTGCATTTAAGTCCACTATATGGATCAGAGTGGCCCCTTGTTCTTCAAACAGTTGAATCATCGTTTCAGGCGAAGATGAGTAAACGGTTTTTTTAGAATAGTCACCTTGCAAAAGGCGGACTGCTTCGTTGTCGAGTAAATCAATTGCCGGTAATATTAACATTAGAGTTCGATGAAGTTCTTCAGGATTCCAAGTCCTAGTTTGTCTGATTTTTCAGGGTGGAACTGTGTTCCAAATACAGTTTCTTTTTCGACAACTGCAGGAAAGGATTCCCCATAATAATGGCAGTTTGCTGTGATGTCGAGTCTATCAACTCCAACAGGTCTGTAAGAATGGATAAAGTACATAAAGGATTCGTTTGGGATTCCTTTAAGGAGTTTGGTATTTTTTTGTTTGATATCAAAGAGTTTGTTCCAACCCATATGGGGAACTTTTAAATTGGGTTTACCTTCAAACTTTCTGATTTTACCGCGGATGAGACTGAGGCCAGCGATAGTAGACCCAAGTTTGTTTGTTTCATCAGAGTCTTCAAATAACACTTGATAACCGATGCAAATCCCAAATAAATATTTTTTTGCGGCGACGTGTTCTTTGATAAGCGATGTAAACCCTAATTCATTTAAGTTTTGCATCGCTTTGTCAAAATGGCCATCCCCTGGTAATATGATTTTGTCCGCGTTTTTTACTTGGTTTGGGTCACTTGTGAAAACAAAATCCTCCGTATAAAGTGAAACTGCTTTTAACAAGGAATGGATATTCCCCATTCCAAAATCTAAAACAGCGATCACTCGAGCATTCCCTTGGTAGAAGGGATTTGATCCTTGGCACTTGTATCAATGGCGATTGCTTGTCTAAGCGCCTTACCAAGTGCTTTAAAAATGGATTCATGGATGTGGTGTCTGTTTTCGCCGTAATGTACAACTACATGTAAATTCATTTTGGCATTCAGAGCAAGCTTTTGCAGAAACTCTAACGTAAGTTCGGCGTCATAGATTCCAAACTTACCATCGAGTGTTGGTCCTGTGTATTTAAAATAAAACCTTCCACCAAGATCCACTGCCACAGTGGTCAAAACTTCATCCATAGGAAGTGTGAAATTTCCATACCGAAAAATTCCCTTTTTGTCTCCCAATTGGTTATGGATCATTTGACCAAGAAGGATTGCTGTATCTTCCACTGAGTGGTGGCAATCAATGCCAATGTCACCTCGGAGTTTTAAGTCCATGTCGATCAGGCCATGTTTAGAAATATGAGAGAGCATGTGCTCAAAAAACGGGATTTCTGTATCAAAAGAATATACACCACTGCCTCGGAGGTTTAGGTCCAAGCGGATGTCCGTTTCGGATGTTTTTCTGGATTCCACCATATTCCTAAGCATGTTTGGCAGAAAACCCAGGTGTCAAGAGAGAATGTGGGAGAGTTAGGAAGCGAAACTCAAAATACCAACCAAATTATACCCAATGAAGACCCAAAAACAATAAACAACAGCAATCACCATAAATACCAAAATTCGTTTCCAGTGCTCTTTCAAAAAGTTCCCCTCTATAGGGACTAACAATCCAAAGGGGATTCCTTCTCATTTTTCTTAGGGAAATCCTTTTTTTTGGAAAAGAAAATCGCGATTATTTGCCAAACCTTTGGTTGAACATCCGAACGAGTTCCGAAATCGAATCCTCGACGTATTTAAAGTGTTTTGGTTTCATCGGGTCGAGAGGCATCATATCGTGGATTTTTTTGTACCGGTCAAAGGACTCTCGGATGTATTCCAAATACTTTTGGCTTGTGATTCCATACCGCTTGAAAATGGACTCGTTTTCAACGAACATTCGTTTGAATTCGTCAGCATAATTGGCATCATTCAAAAAATAATAACGTAAATCTGTTTTTGCCTGAGAAAAGGCGATGTCAATGCTCGTGATGAATTTGGAAGTTTTGGTTGGTTCTGAACTCAATTGGCTTTGGGAAGACAATTTGGCCGCCGCTTGTTCGATTGCTTTTTGTTCCGAAATTCGTTTTTCTTTTTCGAATTCTTTTGTCAGTTTTTCCCGTTTCAGGACCTCATCCACTGAGGACTTTTTATCGTCAGGCATAGTTTCATTATCCCCATCTCACATGAGTGTCAAGGAATAAGACGAAATTTTATTCCTTAGCACGTCGGAGTGCGCAATTTGCCAACCATTCACAGCGTAAACAAATGGGATCCTCGGTATTATACGTAGAGGGAGGGCAAATATTGGCATTTTCGACCTGCAAAGGTTGTAAATAATTTATTACCGAAACCCTATCTCGTTTGGAATCAATTTGTTTTAAAACAGATTCGTTGATTTTTTTTTGGTCCAAAAACAAGTCTTCTACTGGAGTTTGTTTTGGTTTTGAATTTGGAGTTTGTTCATTTTGTTTTGGTGCCTCCCATTCTAAACCAGGTAGATATGGAATTGTACTTGGTAAAAAATGTTTGGGAAAAAGTTTCACAAGTAAGAGCGCCGTTAAGGCTCCACCCAAATGGCAAGTATTGGAAATTGCACCATTCCCAAATTGGGAAATCAAATAACCGATAGCAATGGATACCCAAACTGCATTTTTTGCTTTTACAGGGATAATGAATAATAAGATTTCGGCATTAGGATAAAAAAGACCGAATAACGCGAGTAATCCGAAAACGGCTCCAGAGGCTCCGATCGTTTGTGATGCCATGGATTCTAAAACCGGTATTTGCCCACCTAACATGATGTTTAAATAGGCAGACAATACCACAAAAATTCCAGCACCTATCTGAGATAAAAAATATAAAATGGTGAACTTAGTTTTTCCAATGATCGGGATGAGATTATTTCCTAACATATACATTGCATACATATTAAAAAGTAAATGTAGAGGTAAGGCTTCTACCGCATGAAGGAATCCGTACGTGAATACCTGCCAAACAGCTCCACTCAAAACAAAATCAGGTGTGAGTCCAAAACGATAGATGAGTTGTTGGTTGGCAAAGTATTGTAAAAAAAACACCAAACAATTGATGATTAAAATGACATTCAAAGGATGAAGGATCGGATTCCCGAATAAACTAGGGCCCTGGCTTCGATTTCGACTCATGGTACTTCCAAAATTTACAATGGTGGGAAAGAAACAAGGGAAATAAAAAAAGGGGGAATCCTTTCGGAAGCCCCCCGGGAGTGATTTAAGGTAAAATCAGGCAACAGACCCTACCTTGATTATCAATCACTTCTACCATCGGAATTCTATGCTTCCTGCTTAATAGTTCGGAGAAAAAATTTAGGCAATTTTTGAGAGAGAATAAAGGGCTTCTCTGTTCAAAATGTCGATTCTGTTTTTGTCCACAGAGATAAATTCCCTAGCCTTGAGGTCAGAAAGGGCACGCACCAAGGTCTCTGTTTTTGTGCCTATGAAGGTAGCGAGGACATCCCTTGTGACTTTCAGTTCTACATGGTTCTTACGGCCTTGGGCATTGTCCAAAACGATCAGGATCTCTGCTAATTTTTCGTGGACTTGTTTGGTTCCGAGAGAGACAACATGTTCTTCCATCTCTCGCCACTCTTTGGCCATTTGACGGAATACTTCTTTTTGGAAATTGCTATCATCTTTCACAAGTGCATCGATGAGAGCTCCTGTGATGTAACAGGCATGTGTGTCTTCCACTGCGACAACATTATGATGAGAGATTGAATCAGAAATACAATCGCGAAATCCTACCCATTCCCCTGGTCCACTGAGTCGGAGTGTTTGTTCTTTGCCACTGGCAAGTTGCACAAAACTTCGCACAAGCCCTGACTTAATGAAAAAAAATCCTTCGGCTTTCACCCCAGCGGTGACAAGTTGTTTGCCCCGAGGAAAAATGGTAAAATCTTTCCCTGCATTGATTCGTTCGATTGTCTCATGTGCCGCACAGTGGAGCACATTATGATTTTTGTAATCACAAAGAAAACAATCTGGATTGAGAGGGACTTCAGACATCAAACTTTTTTGTAACCTCTTACCCGGCTCTTGTCGAGACAAAATTTTAGAAACTTTCTAAAATTTCATTTCCCTTTAAATTTTGGATCCCGCTTTTCTATGATACTTTGGATCGTCTCTTTAAAGTCATCCGAGATAAAATTTCGTGCTTGGGACTCGGCTTCTTTTTTTAAGGCTTGATCCAATTGTTTCCAATGGTACAGATTTGTTTTGAGTTCTTGTAACGCAAGTGGTGCTGCTTTGGACAACGAGATGGCAAGTTCCATGGCTCGTTCATAAACTGATGATTTTGGAACTGAATCGAGAGCAAGTCCCCATTCTTTGGCCGTGTTTCCATCAAATGTTTCCCCTGTTAGGAGGAGCCTTCCACCTAAACTTTTACCAAGAAGTTCTGGTGCAAGGTAACTTGAACCCATACCAGGATGGATTCCCAAACGAACAAAATTAAAAGAATACTTCCCTTCGTTTGCAAAGATGCGAAGGTCACAACCAAAGGTTAAGGAAAGTCCTGCACCAATCGCATGTCCATTTACAGCGGCAATCACTGGAACTGGCAATTTTCTAACAGATAAAAAGAAACCATAGAACTTTCTCATATCACGTCTGTTTTGCGAGAATGATTTTTCAGAGAAGGATCGTAATAAATTTAAATCACCACCGGCACAAAATACATCATTTCGTCCCGAAACGATCACAGCTCTAGGTAGTTTTTTATGTTTGCGGATGGAATGGATGAGATCGGAAAACTCTTCTCCCATTTTCCAAGTCATGGAATTTCGAGAAGTGGGATTGTTTAAGAAGATGGAAAGGATGGTTCCATCTTCTGTTTCACGGGATTCTATTTCTAGGAATTCATACTCTTTGGTTTCAAATCGCGATTTCATCTATCTGAAAGGATTCGTACCAGGCTTTATCTTGTAAAGATAAAGGTTTTTTCCCAATCTCCATATTTTCAAAGTAATTGAGTAAAATCTCTAAGTGTTGGCTTTCTAAGTTTTGGTCGGGGGATGCGGAATCAATGCCTTTGCTAAACAAAACATCACCTCTGATTTTATCTTTGTAATGGTCAGGTTTGCCACTAAAAATCAAATGTGCAGAAATCAAATCAAAACGAATGGTATCCACAATCCTACGAAGTGAATCCTCTGTTTCTAAGTAATAACGGGAAGCTACTTCTGTTTGGAAATAATCACCCCATGTGATGAGATCTGGAACCGATCCCGTTTTTTCCAAAATTTTGGTTTGGGTCTCTTCGTCAGTATACAGAGATCCTGCAAATCGTTCCACGATGGAATGGAGTTCGGACAAGATGGCAAGTTTTTCTGGGCTCAGTAAGCCTTGGCGGATCATTGGCAAAAGTTCCGAATTTACATGTTTTGGGAGAGTCAGTTCCATATACTTCCCATTTCGGCGGATTCTGTCGTTTCCCAGCATATTTTCTGCACCAGAAAATCAGTTTTCACCTTCTAAAAATCGATAATTTTAGTATGGCGATCGGCAGAACAGATTCGATGCAAGAACTCATCACGATTCTAGAATCGTTATTTGATGAGACCATCATTGGCTCCGATGTCAATATCGTAAAACACCTCTTCTATTACCTCAAGGCGGATAACCGCGAATTCGAATTCATTTATGAAGAAGACAATTTGGTGGCTGCCGTTGAGGAAATTGAGGCCCATTCTGTCACTTTGATGATCCCAGACCTTGTGGAAAAAGGTTCAAGACGGGCTCGCGTTCGTTTTGAAGTGATGAACATCAACTATCAATTTGAAGTTGTCATCCTCGACATCCAAAAAGACCAAATTGTCATCAAAACTCCCACCGAGTTACAATCGTACCAACTGAGAACCAATCGAAGGATTCCTGTTGATGATTTGTTTATGAACTTTATCATTCTCTTTCGGAGTTTGTCAGGAGGCTCAAGAGAAGTAGGGAAAAACTTATATGCGGAAAGTCGCTTCCCTCACCTAATGAAAGAAGTACGAAAGGACAGGCCCGACAGTAAACTCATTAATATTATGTTGACCGAGGCCATTGAGCGAATTTCGAAAGATTATGAAATTCATTTTTTCAAAGAAGAAAAGCCTTTAAATGAGTTTGATGATTTTATTAAAAAAACAATCCTTCGCACTGCAAAAACGATTTATATAGCCGATTGCAATCGAATCACCTCCTACATCAATGAAACGAATGATGATGTTTTATTTAACTACCATTCCGATTATAAAGAAATGTCAAAGGACTTGGGTGAGGAATTTGCATTAGAGTTTTTTGAATCCATGCGAAAACATGAGTCCAGAAATTTTTTAGTTTCATACATCATCACACCCATTCGTTTGTATGAAGATGTTGTTGGTTACATTAAAGTGTATTCCACTGCTATGGAACGATTCACCATTTCTCAAAACCAAGCAGTGTATATATTTGAATTAGCTGAGATCATTAGTTATGTATTCACAAAAATTGCAATCCAATATGGAAGTTATGAAACCATGCAGTCCACAACAAAGGTTGTGGATATCTCACTGGATGGTCTTCTTTTTGAAATTTATGACAAACGCCTTTTCCATTATTTAAAAAGACACAATATCATTAAAATGTTTATCCCTTTAAGTAAAGAAAGGACCATGATCATACGGGGCGAAATCATACGGTTTCTAGACAAAGGTGACCATTACCACTTAGGCGTGAATTATTTCAGTTCAGCTCCTGATGATATGTTATTTTTAGAATCCTATCTATTTGAAAAGAGTATGAAAATCCTTTCAGAGTAATCCAGATTGTTTTTCAGCTAACCGGATTGCATTGAGTAAATCTTCTGAGAGAGTGGTTTCACCTGTGTAATACAATCGAAGCAGTTTCCCATGTTCCACTAGTTTGGAGCGGTATTTGGTTTCTTCTTGGCTTCCTCTTGTTTCTTTCCATCGTAAATTATAAAATTCACAAGCAAGTTTATGGAGGTAATAATCTGATTTGCGAAGGTTATATGCTTTGTTTAAAAATTCCTCGGCACGAATGGAAAGTTCATCTCTGGATTTTCTTAGGTCTACGGAATTGCCAGCTAAGTTTGTATGTAATAGATTTATAAAAGTAACTTCAAAACTATAAAGCCAGACTTCATAGATTTTAGGGTATAACGTACGAGCTTCTTTCGCAACCTGTGGCATGAGCTCCAATTGTTTTTTATTTTCCTTTCCTTCTACCTTAAAGTAAAAAGTCAAAAATCGTAAATAGTCTACAAGGAATAACAATCGTTCTTGGGGATTAGAAAATCTTTCTCTATTTTTCCATGCCATCGAATACTCAAATGCAGTGGATACATAACCTTCCCCATCCTTCCAATGAGCTTTTCCAAGCGCATAATGTAAGTCAGGTGAACTTTGGTCAAGGGAAACCGCATGTTTGTATTTACGAAGTGCCTCGTCCATTTGGCCTTTCGCAAAATAATGGTCTCCTTGTTTTTTTGCGAGGAATGCTTCATCATATTTGGTTGTATCGAGAAGTCTTGCTGCAGTCACGGGGCGGTCTTCAATCAAACGTAAGTACCCTTCACCGCGAACTTGCCATCCAAAAAAAGTAGTCAGGTAAACTGATTTCACAGTGATCATTCCCACAATGTTTCCATCGCGGAACGTTTTGTGGTCTTGGTTTTTTTCGAGTAGGTATAAGGTTTGTCCTACTCGAATCCCTTTTGGATCGGCTACTTTGATGGTAACCGTATCGGGTCTCGTATCCACCTCAAGTTCTTGTGAAAGTTTATCCACCTCATAAAAACTTGCTTTTTCAATTCCCACCACTTCACCCACCACAATCATACGCAATGGATCTAAAGAAGTTTGGCTCCGGAACGCAAATGCCAATCTGTCTGATGGCGACTGAGCCGAAAGAAAGGTTACTAGTAAAAATGGGAGAAAAAGCAGTCGAACCATCTATACTAAGGATCGACCGTTTTGAAAAGAGAGAGAGAAGAAAAATGAAATCCCTACGGGAACCGTAGGGAAAATCGTTTACTTAGGAAGGAAATCCAATCGAAATTTTCCGGAGCCCACCTGCTCTTTGGAATATAGAATTTTCCGGTGTACCCCATGATTGTAATCCTCTACTAAGTTGCCATAAAAGGGACTTCCCAAATTCCCACTATTGCCAATGGGAAGTTGTGTCACCGATTCTTCAAACCGACCATAATCGATCACCCTTCGTTTGGAAGGCCCAGCCATCGCTGTCCAATCTTCTTTCATCAATTTGTACTTTAGGTTATTGACCACTTCGGCACCACCCGCACTTGGCATAGGACCAATATTAAAAATATTTCCAATGAGTGGCAAAACTCCTAGTGGATGTGGGTGTTTGATTTTGTAGAGATACTTCCACTTCCATAAACTAGGTGAAGCTGATACATGAGTTTGTAGATACTTCGCTGTCTCTTCAACGGAGCGATTTAAAATATCATCTCTTGTTTCCTTTACACCGACAGTCCTTAAGTCATCCCAATAAGGGGAGTTGGGATTTCGAACAAACCTTCGGTAGGCATTCCAGTATTCAGCCATTTCTCCATAGAGTTCAAAATGGTTTTGTCCCATTTCATCAATGAGAAGTTCTTTCATCGTGATGTAAAAAAATACATCATAAACGGCAGCACCTTGTGACTCGGGAAAATGTTCAAAATTCCAATTTTTTAAAATTTCTAATACTTTTTTACCACCTAACGACTTTGAATCTTTGACCGTAGAAAATAGGATCTCCAAATATTCAGGAGCAAAAGAAGCAACCGTATCATTTTGGATAGCTGCAAGTTCTTCCAAACTCCATTTTTCTTGGGTTTCTAAAATCCCCACTAACCTTTGAAAACGATCTGGTGGTTGCCAATTGCCATCGGGTCTTCCCAGACCTGGTAAAGATTTGGTTGTTACTAAATTATTGGCAGTGACGATGATTCCATTTTTAGGATTGATGATCTTAGGATTGTCCTTTGTTGGAACATATCCAATCACATCATTTTCTCCGGTAGAACCTTCTAAAATTTTCCTTGAGTTACCTGATTTTAAAATAGGGAAACGGCCAACGGCATAATAGGCAATATTTCCTTGTTTGTCCGCATAACTAAAATTAAGTCCAGGTGCACCAATTAAGGAAGAAGCAGAATCTAATTCTTGGAATGACTTTGCTTTTCCCATTTGGTACAAAACATCTAACAATGGATTTTCCAAATGGTGGTGGGACCAATACAAACTGACTGGCCTTCCTTTGTAAGAATTGATGTGTTCTGTAATGATGGGACCATGATTCGTAATCGCAACTTCCAAAGGAATTTTGGATCCATCTTTCATTTTGATTTTATCTTTGTAATAGGTTAACTCTTTCCAAGTAGAACCCGATTTGTATTTTCCACCTTCAATGGTTTCCCAATACAAATTCACATCATCCTGTTCCAACATTGTGAGACCCCATGCCTTATCACGGTTATGTGCAATCAAAGGGAACGGAATGATGGATAAAAAATACCCATAGTTCTCATAACCTGGGTACTCAATGTAAGCTTCATACCAAGTCCCTGGATTCGACAAAGCAATGTGTGGGTCATTGGCAAGTACGGCTCCACCACTGGCAGAACGGTTCGGTGCCACAAGCCATGAATTACTTCCTTCCAATGGTTCGATTGGGAGTTCCAAAGCATTCACAAACCCAAGTAAGTGATTGAGATTGGTTACATCAGTTTTGCTTGAAAGTTGGATTTGGTAAGAAGATTCCTTTGGTTTTACCAAGGAATGGAATCCTCCATTCTTTTTGATTTCAGGTAAATTGGCTGCCAAACTTTTGATACCGGGTTGGGTTTCTAAAATAGAAGCATTGGCTTCAAAATCATATCGAGGGAAAAGTTCACCTGCAGATCTACCAACTAACTCTGATTCCATAATCGAATACAAGCTGTCTGATTTAATTCCTTCTGCAAAGGAAAACCCCATGTAAAACAAAAAGGAAATGGCATCTACACGATCAAAAGGCCTAGGTTTGATTCCAAGGATTGTGTATTCGATGGGCAAAGGTTCTGTGGCAAGAAAATGATTCACCCCTTCCAAAAACCAATCCAATTGTTGCCAAGCCTCAGGAAACAAAGGGTTCTTTTGGTTTGCATATTCTTCTGCTGTCTTTTTTAACAAAAGAGATTTTAAAAATCGATCCGTTGGGATGAGTTTTTCACCAAAAATTTCAGAGAGTTCTCCTTTCCCAATCCGCCTTTGTAATTCCATTTGGAAAATACGGTCTTGTGCCATCGTAAAACCTAAGGCGAAATAGGCGGACTTTGCATCTTCTCCCACAATATGTGGAATCCCAATCCCATCCCGTACAACAGTCGCTTTGGTTGTTAAAGATTCAGATCGAATTTCCCCATGGTATTTTGGTGCTTTTAAGGAAACAAGACCCCAAAATACAATATGTAAAGTGACTGGAAGTGTGAATACGAAAAGTAAGAAGAGACTGATAAACGGTCTCTTCTTTATAAATGTTTTGAACTTGTGTAACATAGTTTATTGTAATGCTTTGATTTGACGAATCCGATTTTGTTTGTCACTGGAATCCCAAGCTGCATTCGAAAAGGATTCTACTTTGTAAAACTTAGTTTTGTATTCCTCTTTGTAAGGTAACACTAACTCTCTGTCGGGTTCCGTTGTTTTCGCGGCTTGGATTTTACGAAGCCCTTCTGCACCTTGGTTGAACCACTCAGGATCAATTGGTAAATTCACTCGGTGACCACGAAATGATGTTGCAATGTAAGGACCATCTAAGTCTTTATCACGTAAGATTTTACCAAAAAAAGTAAATTCAACTTCATTTGAACCAGATACCAAATCACCATCATACACCGCGTAGGCGATGTACTCTCCATTTTTTTCATCTTTTAGGTTTGCTTCCAAATGGTATTTACCTTTTTTATAAACATTCACCACTGCTTTAACGATAAGAGAACCGTCTTGTAAGGAATCAGTAAACACACCATTAAACTCTGCAGGGATTGATGGACTGGAAAAAAAACTAGAGGTTAACGTTGTTTTTAAGTTCTCAGGACCATAGGTAATGTCTGTGACAAGTGACATTTGCCCCCAATCAGCTTTTTGTGGTTTCCAAGAGAACGTGTGTATATTGTCCCCTCTTGTTTGGTCACCATCAGTTCCATTATCATTCACAGAAGCACTGACGACACCGTAACGTTGTCCTTCCCATTCTTTGAACACTTGGTGAGAGTCGATCGATACTTTGACTCGATTTCTAGATTTGTCACGGCATTCTAAGGTAACATACATCATGTCTTTGTTACCAATGACAGCCCAAGTTTTTGGTTGGAACAAACATACGTATCCTGTTGGTTCGTTCGTTTTTGCATCGATTGTATAATCAGGCGATGTTTCAATGATGAAAGGAAATGCCAAGTCGTGATTCAGAATGGACATTGGTCTTGAATATGGTGGGTATTCTGCCCATTCCATATATTTTTCTAATATGAATTCCGGTGTTGCCCCATCATCAGGAATCCCATCACTGCCACCACCATTTTCCCCACCTGATTCATAACCTTGCGTTGGATCAGAACTACTGGCCATTCTTTCTTGTCTTTTTTTTTCTTTGGAATCGGAATCAGTTCCAAAACCATCACCTGAAAAATAAAAAAATAAACCTACAACCACCAGTATAACAATAATTAGATACAATCCGTATCTACGAAATAAATCCATACGCTCCCTTCCTTTTCTTTTGTAAAACGGTTAAGAGCCTTTTCGGTTTTGAAACGATGTAAAGTAAAATTTAAATGGAAATGAGACTTGCCAACGTTTCAGAAATTGGAATCTCGTGTGGGATTGGCATGTCTTTCCATTCATTATAGTATTTGTATACTGTTCGTGAATAAGCGGGTACTCCACCAAATCGTTTATATCCTCCAAGTCCTGCATTATAAGCTAACAGAGTCGCTTCGAGTGAATCAGTTCGTTCCATAAGGTAATTTAAATAAAGAACACCAAGTAAAAGATTGGTTTCTGGTTCATACAGTTCGTTCGTTTGGGAAAAGGAAATCCCTTCTTTTTTCGCAAGCCACTTTGCCGTTTCAGGCATCACTTGCATAAGCCCAAGTGCACCTTTATGGGATTTTGCACGAGTGTGGAATTGTGATTCTGTTTGGATGAGACCCACAAGAAAACCCAAACGATCCACTCGGGGCACATAGGAAATATGGTTCCTTTTTGGGAATTGTAAGATTTGCGATGCCCTCAAAGTGGCCTTTACCAATTGGTTTCTCTCTTTTTCAGAGAGGTTTGGTCGATTTTTTGCGATGAGAAATTCCAATTTCCGTTTATCGCTTTGGTTCCCGGTGTTGTTCCCTATCGAATCCAATTTGCCATAAGATTCAAAGAAAAAGAGGAAAATCACTAAGATTCCAGTGAAAATTTTTGGGTAAGGATTTGATTTTCGCATGGTGACTGGTTGTCTCCTTATTGTGCATCGCACAATAAGGCCAGTTTCCGGGATGCCGCTCCCGTGGCAAGGGAAAATTTGTGCGCCGCACAACGGAATTTGAGAACCCAAAGGGAAATGCTTGCCGAAACTGCATTTTTCGGTATATCTGGATGGGCTTGGTCCCTTCGCTCAACCTATACAGTTTCTTTTATTTTGGGCTCAGTTTGGTGAGTGGGATTGCCTATATTTACTTTCGCTCTAGGAAAGAGGAACTGACCCCTAGTTTTCGTGGCCTCCTGATCCCCCTTCTCAGTTTATTTTTTTGGTCCATCGCGTGGTCCGTTTGTAACTCTTTTTTAAGCCCACTCACTGCTTATGTTTTTGTTTTTTTAAAAAATCCCGCCATCTTACTGTTAGGAGTTAGTACCTCAAATTTGGCATTTTGTTTTCAAAAAGATTTGTTTCCCAAATGGAGGTTACGAAGTTTTCAAATCCAATCTGGTATTGCAATCTTTGCAGGAGTCATCAATGCCATCGGATTTTTCCAAAGAAGGATTCTATTTGATCCTAAAATGGAATTTTATGTGCCGGAACAATCCTCTCCAAATCTTTGGATCCGCCTTTCCATTTTATCGATCGCCATCGCACTTTGTATCATTTTAATCAACACTTTGATTTCATTATTTATGAAGTATAAGAGATTAGAAGGGATCCAAAAAAAAGCAACAGCAGGATTTATCGTCGCTATTTTTGGGATTCTTACATTAGCATTTGCTGATATCCTTGTGGATTTAAATTATGTTAGTAAACCTACATATCTTTTTATTTTAACAAACTTAACCATTATCATTATGACAATCCTTGTACTCGTTTCTTTAAACCAAGAGACAGTACCTTCTTCGGTTGGATTCAAAATCATGACATTTAACCTAACGATTTTGTATTTGATTTTGTCCATTGTGGCGAATTTTTTATTCAATCGTTTTAGGATTGATATCCAAAATGAGATGAGCCGAGAAAAACATAATATCAAAACCCAATTAGAGTTAGGCAATGTCTATCCATTTGTATATCTAACCGATTTAGTCATCGATATGCAGGAAAACAATTTTAGAATCAACAAAATCAGTTTTCCAATCAACGATATTCAAAAACTAAAAAATAGAATTCCTTCGTATGAGGAATTTAAAGTAGAAACATTTTCGAATTTACCTTCAGGCATCTATTGGACTTCCGATTTTTATGCAAAAAACCATCATTTTTTAATCGCAATTCCTTACCTTGAATACAGACACAAAGTTCACCAAACGGTTGTATGGCTAATCATCACACTTTTATTTTCTATTTTTACTATCTTTATGTTATATCCAGTTTTACACAAAACGAGTATTGTCTATCCTCTCACAAGGTTACTTTCCGGAATTCGTAGGATGCAATCAGGGGATTTATTTGTTTCTGTAGAAGTGACAAGTAAAGATGAAATCGGTGAACTTTCCAAGAGTTTTAACGATATGATATCTATTGTAAGAGAAGCAAGGTTCCAACTGGAACAAAAAATCGAAGAACGAACCGTTTCACTCAACAATACCATCTTAGAACTCAGAGACACTCAGGAACAACTTTTACATGCAGAACGAATGTCCACTCTTGGAAAAATTGCAGCAAGTGTTGCTCACGAAATCAATAACCCACTCGCCGCCATCAAAGGGAGCATTCAATTCATCAGAGACAGCCAATTTTCGGAAGAAAAAGAATCACTTTCCAATTTAGAAATCCAAGCCGACCAATTGATTGCCGAATTCAAAAACCAAAAACGTTCTGAAGTCACTTCCCGATTCAAACGGAAACGAGAGTTGACACAATTCTTTCGGGCAAAACAAATCCCGGATCCAGTTTCATTGGCTGATACTTGTTTCGACTTTCACATTGAAACGATTCCAGATGAGTATTTACATCTATTTGATACTCACGAAGGAAGAGAGATGTTTCAGACTCGGTTAAACGAACATGTTGTACGGTTCCATCTGGGTATCATTGAAACAGCTGTCGAACGTGCTTCCAAAATCGTATTCGCTTTGAAACACCGCTCCTATTCGGGACCCAAAGAAAACCAAAAAATCCTTTCCATCAAAGAAGGAATGGAATCGGTTCTCAGTATGTACTCCAAAAGTTGGAAACCCCATGTGGAAATTGATTGGGTGCATGAAGGAGACCCTTTGGTGTTTGGTCATGCGGACGAACTCATCCAAGTTTGGACCAATTTGATTTACAATTCCTTCCAAGCCTGTCCCAGCGAAAATGGCCGGATCCAAATCTCATTACGACAATCCCAGACAAATGCCATCATCCAGATCGAAGATAATGGAAAGGGAATCCCACCCGAGATCTTACCGAGGATTTTTGAACCTTTTTTCACAACCAAAGAATTGGGAATGGGAACAGGGCTCGGTCTTTCCATCGTTCAAAAAATCATCGAAAACCACAATGGCACACTCTCTGTCGAAAGCCAACCTGGCAAAACCCTCTTCACCATCACCCTACCCCTAGCAAATTCCTAGGATTTTTCTCGTAACTTTGTCATGAAATCAGCGACAATGGCAAAAATATGTTAATTTCCTGTCGAAATTAGGCAAAAAATTTCTTGTCAAACTTTTGCCAAACTTATACAACAAAGGAAACACCAATTGGATTAGGAAATGACAATGCGAACACTTCTCACAACAATCACCACTTTACTTCTGGCCGGCACACTCAGCGCGCAGTCATACACCATCTTCATCCACGGAAAATCAGGAAAGAATCATAACGGAATTGGAACCACAGATGTAAATAGCTATTGGGGTTCCTCAGTGAACTCTGTGAGTGGGAACCGTATTTTTATCGGTTATGATGGAACCACTGACCCAAGAACGTACGGATCGTCCCGTGCCCAAACTAATATTTCCACTGGGCTCACAAACTATTGCAAAGCGGGGAAAACCTGTAAGATCGTTTGCCACTCAGCCGGTTGTTATGCAATCGAGTATTGGTTGTCTAACTTAGGTTCTACTGCTTCCGCAAAAGGATTCAACATTTCAAAAGTCACAGCACTTGCAGCGGCTTCTGGTGGATCAGAACTTGCAAATGCTTTAAACGGAATTACGTTTGGTTTTGGTGGAAACGCCATGGATAAGTCCCTCATTGTCACAACAGCTCGTGGTGCATTCAATCATAACAACACAGGTGGCGTTGCCGTAAACCATGTGCCTGGATACAAAGGGATGTTTGGTGCCTCAGCAATCCTTCCTGGGGAAGATGATTACGCAGTGGCATATCACTCCTCTTGCGCTTACAACCGTGCAGGTGGCTTAAACAAATGCCAATCGTCTCTTACACAATACGAAGGCCTCTGGCCATTTGGTTCTAACAGAACCTACACACAGTACAGTGGACACTACCGTGCTCCCTCTGTTTCTTCCACTGGATTGTATCTAGACCATGGTCAGATCAAAACAGAAGGTTGGAGATAAATTTTAGGAATCATTGAAAGAAAGGAAAAGGAAAATAGAGATGCGTAGCTCAATCACAACAATACTTGCGTTCCTGGTAGCGGGATCGCTTAGTGCACAAACCTATACCGTGTTCATTCACGGTAAGTCGGACAAAAACCACAATGGTGTGGGAACAACAGACGTAAACGGATACTGGGGTTCATCCACTAGTACTGTTTCTGGGTCTAAAATTTTCATCGGTTACGATGGAACTTCTGATCCAAGAACGTACGGAACGGCAAGGGCCCAATCAAATATTTCCACAGGACTCACAAACTACTGCAAGGGCGCAAACTCTTGTAAAATCGTTTGCCACTCTGCTGGTTGTTATGCGATCGAGTATTGGTTGTCTAACTTAGGTTCTACTGCATCTGCAAAAGGTTTTAACCTAACAAAAGTAACGGCTCTTGCAGCTGCTTCTGGTGGATCGGAACTTGCTTCTGCACTTAACGGCATTACATTTGGTTTCGCTGGAAACGCAATGGACAAGTCCCTTATCGTATCCACTGCTCGTGGTGCCTTCAATCATAACAACACCGGTGGTGTTGCTGTAAACCACGTACCTGGTTACAAAGGATTGATTGGTGCTTCGGCAATCCTTCCTGGGGAAGATGATTATGCAGTTGCTTACCACTCTTCTTGTGGTTACAACAAAGCAGGTGGCCTTAACAAATGCCAATCCTCTCTTACACAAAGTGAAGGAATTTGGCCATTTAACTCCAATGTAACTTACACTCAATACAGTGGGCATTACAGAGCTCCTTCCTTAACAGCAACTGGTCTTTACCTCGACCACAGCGAAATCAAAAAAGAAGGATACCGATAGAATCGGATCTAAACTCCCAACTACAATCTCAGTAGATGTGAGTACGAGACCAGCCGAATTGGCTGGTCTTTTTTTTTGCCTCACTATAATTCAATTTGACACAATTGACTTATTTGTGGAATTTGTGCATAAAGAAAGAAAATCAGGAAAGGGAAAAAATATGCGAAGCACCATCACAACTGTACTAGCGTTCCTCCTCGCAGGATCACTCAGTGCACAAACCTACACCGTGTTCATCCACGGAAAATCAGATAAAAACCACAATGGCGTGGGCACAAGTGACGTGAATTCGTATTGGGGAACCTCTGCGAATACTGTTTCTGGATCTAAAATTTTCATCGGTTACGATGGAACCACAGATCCAAGAACGTACGGAACCGCAAGGGCCCAAACGAACATCTCCACAGGTCTTACTAACTATTGCAAAGGTGCAAACTCTTGCAAAGTCGTATGCCACTCTGCAGGTTGTTATGCCATTGAGTTTTGGTTGGCGAATTTGGGATCCACTGCATCTGCAAAGGGTTTCAATCTAACAAAAGTGACTGCTCTCGCAGCTGCTTCTGGTGGATCGGAACTTGCATCCGCTCAGAATGGCGCTACATTCGGATTTGGTGGGAATGCAATGGACAAGTCACTCATCGTATCCACAGCTCGTGGTGCGTTTAACCATAATAACACGGCGGGGATTCAGATCCACCATGTACCTGGTTACAAGGGTGCGTTTGGACCATCTGCTATCCTTCCAGGTGAAGATGATTATGCAGTGGCTTACCATTCTGCTTGCGGATACAACCGTGCAGGTGGACTCGACAAATGCCAATCTTCCATCGTTAGCGGTAGCACTACTTATACACAATACACTGGTCACGTGAGAGCACCTTCTCTTACAGCAACTGGTTTGTATAAGAACCATAGTGAAATCAAAAACGAAGGAACAAGATAATCGTAGGTTTAAAAAAACCCACCTAAACAAGTATGATGGGTTTTCATTTGAGAAGCTGAAGGGGAACCTTCAGCTTTTTTTGTTGAATGAAACGTTTTCTTTGTATGAAATACTTTTTTTATCCGTGTTTGATCACACCTGTCCTTGATTTACCAATGAACCAGTAGTAAAGTACTGGCACTGCAAATCGACTTAGCACTGTCGCTGCAATCTCACCAAACATAAGTGAGATGGCAAGTCCCTGGAAGATGGGATCAAATAACATCACAAAGGAACCAACCACTACTGCAGATGCTGTGAGTAACATAGGCCGAAACCTGACCACACCTGCATGTACCACTGCTTCCTTCAATTCGACTCCCTTTTTGATTTCGCCTTCGATGAAATCAACGAGGATGATGGAGTTACGAACAATGATCCCCGCACCAGCAATGAATCCAATCATCGAAGTAGCTGTGAAATAAGCACCCATGACCCAGTGGCCGGGTAAAATCCCAATGAGCGAGATAGGGATTGGTGCCATAATGATAAGGGGAACCGTGTGACTTTTAAACCATCCAAGCACCAATACATAGATGAGAAGGATCACCACCGCAAAGGCTCCCCCTAAATCGCGGAACACTTCATAGGTGATAAACCATTCTCCGTCCCATTTGATCACAGGTTTCGTTGTGTTCCAGGGCACATCGGCTGTTTGTGTTTCATATTTGATTTTTGGAGCCAGTTTTAACATACCATAGACGGGTGCTTCTTCTTCGCCTGAAAGTTCACTCATCACATAATTGACTGGTTTTAGGTTTTTACGAAAAAGTGCCCGATCTTCTTCGATGTATGGACTCCCTAAGACTCGTTCGGAAGACACGACTCCCGATTCCATTGACATGATGTTTTGGTTTTGGAACGGAGACTTGGAACTACGAACATTTTGTTTCACAGAAAGATTTATGGAAACTTCTTCCGGTTCTTTTGCCGTCGCCAAACTCACAAGAGGTGACTCTGAAAATAAGATATTACCCGTGTAAGCAAGGGCAGAGGTTTTGATTCCAAAAAGTCCTGACTTTTCAAAATCAATGGGGTAAACCATCTTTGGCCTTCCATTACGAAGGGAAGTATCCAAATCAACTACACTTGGTTCTTCTTTGAAAATTTGGTAAATTTCTTCGGTTACTTTCTTTCGTTCAGAAGCAGATGGGCCATACACTTCTGCCACCATCGTTGCCATGACGGGAGGACCAGGAGGGATTTCTAAAACCTTTGTGACCGCATGATGAGTTTCCCCAAAGGATTTGATTTCACTTCTTAGGGACTCAATGATTTCATGGCTTGATTCCTTACGATCGTTTTTGTTTTTTAAAATGATTTGTAAGTCATTCATCGAATCTAAATTACGAAGGAAAGAGTGTTTCACCATTCCTGAAAACGAAAAGGGAGCAGCTTCTCCTCCAAAGATTTGGATTTTTTCCACATTGGAATTTTGTAAGAGGGTTTTTGCGAGACCTTCTGACTGTGCCATACTCTCTGCCAATGTTGTTTTTGGTTCGTAGTCGACGAGGACTTGGAACTCTTCTTTGTTATCAAAGGGTAACATTTTTACTTTTACCCATTTGAATGCAACAAACGCCATGGATACAACAAGGAGTCCAATGGTGATCGCTCCAAAGACACTCGCATTCTTTTTTGTACCTAACAGCCAGTTGGTGAATTTGATATAGAGTTGGTCAAGTTTGGATACTTGATGTCCTACTTCGGTTTCAGAATGGTGGTTTGGTTCTTTTAATAATCTTACGGATGCCCAAGGAGTGATCACAAAAGCAACGATAAGAGATAAAATCATGGCAAGGCTTGCCCCTACAGGGATGGGTTTCATATAAGGACCCATAAGTCCACGAACAAAAGCCATGGGAAGAATCGCGGCAATCACAGTAAAGGTGGCAAGGATCGTTGGATTTCCCACTTCAGAAACTGCGATAAGAGTTGCCCGAATGATCCCAAGTTTGGGATTTTCTTCCAAATGCCTTTCAATGTTTTCAACCACGACAATGGCATCATCGACAAGGATCCCTATGGAAAAAATCAAAGCAAATAGAGTCACACGATTCAGTGTGTATCCAAGGAAGTAATAAATCGCTAATGTAAGAGCAAGTGTGACAGGGATCGCAATGGCAACAACGAGGGCGGATCGCCATCCCATCCAAAGGGCAATGAGGATGGTCACAGAGATGGTTGCAATGAGCAAATGTTCAATGAGTTCATGGGATTTGTCTTCTGCAGTGCTACCGTAATCACGAATGATACTAAGGCTGATTTCTTTTGGTAAATCTTTTTGGAAAAGTTCTGCCCTTTCGATAAGGTCCTTCGAGAGGTTCACTACATTTGTACCTTTTCGTTTGGCAAAAACAATTGTTACTGCATTTCGTTTTGTTTCTCCAATCGATTTGTCATAAAGTATAGAAGATCTTGTCCTTTCTTCGGGTCCCTCTTCCACTATTGCCAAATCTTGGATGCGAACCACCCGTCCCCCACGTTGGGCAACTGGGAGTCGTCTCACATCTGCTATATTTTTTAATACCCCACCCACTTCCATATCAAAGACAGATTCCGAAGACCAATTTTTTCCAGCAGGGATTAAGGCATCATTTTGTTTTAAACTTTCCGCAACTTCGATGGAAGTCACACCATATCTGCTTAATAAGTTTGGATCTACTTTAACGCGAATCGTTTTTTTAAGTCCACCTAACATTTGCACACTTGCTAAATCGGGTGTTGAGGATAATTCTCTAGCAAGAGGTGCTACTTTTTGGCGAAGCTCATAATCATTCAATGTTTCTGAACTAAAACTGAGAGCAAGGAAAGGAACATCATCAATTGAAAATGATTTTACGATTGGTGTTAAAGTATTCCTTGGAAGGATGTTTTTTGCTTCCATGAGTTTGTGATGGATTTTCACAAGAGAAGGCTCTATTGGTTCACCCACTTTGAATCGAACCGTAATATAACTTCCATGCCATTTACTTGTGCTATAAATGTATTCCACACCTTCGAGTCCCCAAACGGCTCTTTCCACAGTTTCCGTTACTTTACGTTCTGTTTCTTCAGGTGAAAAACCAGGGCTTGGGATTTGGATATCAATCATAGGAACCGAAATCTGAGGTTCCTCTTCTTTGGGAGTGAGATAAACAGCAAATAAACCGAGTACCAAACTCGCAATCGCAATGACGGGTGTTAGCTGTGAATGTAAAAATGTTTCTGCAAGTTTTCCTGCAAAACCGGCTCTAATTTCTTCCAATGGTTTCATTTCTGTCTTCCTTTTTTGAAAATATCGAAACTTCTGTTCTCACTTGTAATAAAGCAATCTCTGATTCCATTAAGACACGTGATAACTCTAATGATTTATTGAGTGTTTCTGCAAATTGAAGTGCGTTGATAGCCCCACTTTGGAATAACCTTTGCATGTTTGATACTTGCTCTTCTTGGTATTTCAAAGTTTCTCTAATGATTTCCAAACTTTCTTTCAATGTGATTTCTTTTTGGATAAGAGACTTTACATGGGCTTCTTCTTCTTTTGTTTTTTCTTCAATTTTTTTCAGTGCTGCCTCTGCATTTAATTTTGCTTCATCAACAGCACCAATATCTTTAGGATTATAAAGATTCATTTGCAAATACACACCTGCTTGGTATGCATTGGAAATATTTCGACTCCCTTGGTACCCGTATGCTTCTGAATAGGCTCCTACCTTCGGTAAAAATTTTGCCATCTCCATTTCTGCTTTTAATTTTTCCCCTTCCGCATACTTGATCTGTGCATTCATCTGATTGGATCTTTCATAACCAGTGGGCCTTTTGAAATAGGTATCTAAAAATACATTCAGATCCGATTCTACAATCTCGAGTTCTGTCGATGGAACATCAGACAATACAAATAGTGTTTCTTTATAATCGCCTATTTGTAGTTCTGATTGTTTTTCAAGAACTGAGATCTGATTTTTGATTGATTTTAATGCAAGGTATCCCGCATATCCAACTGGGTTTCCTTTATTACCTAAAGAATAATTCGATTGGAATCGACTTTCAATTTTTTTGATTTGTTCCAGTCTCTTTTGATAATCATATAAAGTTTGAATCGCACGGTAATAAAAACCGGCTTGCGCAAACTCTCGGTCACGAATGGCCAACCATTCAAATTTCAACCCTGTACTTCTTTTTTCATTCATCGCAGCAAAGGTTTTTCCAGAACCACCTTCATACAATGGTAAGTCCATCCCAAGAGTACCCCGTGAATACTGGTGGCTCCCAGGATAATTGAGAGTATCCTTTGCAAACAGATTCATCGTATCAGCATTGAGCGTCGTATACGGTTGGTTATTCGAATCTAAAAAATTGCCAGGTCTAGTACGAGTGGACGCGGTGGAAAAGTCGGCATCTGTTGCACTCCTTTGGCTAAGTTTTCCCATAAAGTTGAGTGTTGGATCGTTTGTTTGAAAGGTTCTTAGATCTGCATACACTCGAGGTAACCAATGTTTGTCGGATCTGTCCTTTGCTATTTCACCAGCTTTCCATTCCAAATATTTGGATTTTCTAGCTGATGAGTTTTCTTCAATTCGTTTCCAAAGTTCATTAAAACCAACTCCTTCAGCAGAAAGATAAATTGGTGTAACGAGGAATAAAAAGCTGATGAAACGTTTCATTGGATTAGTCCCTTACCTTTGGTGTTGCACCAAGTTTGTTCAAAAGAATTGCCATGGGACAAAAACCAATGGTAGAAAACACCACCAAGTTCAAACCAACGAGTAAATTCAAAAGATACCACCAAGAAGAAACATAGGTTCCAAGTGTTACCCCTACCAAACTGAACACACCAGCAATGAGAAATACCAATCTCTCCAAATACCATGTTTTTGTAGATGCCAAGAACATTACCATACCCCCTATAGTATATAGCCTAAAGCCATATATACCCTATGGGGTATATATGGCAAGGATTTTTATTGAGGTTTTAAGAGAGGAAAAACGAATTTAGAGAGAGAATGCGGCGGAAATTGCTTTTTTTACGTCTGCTTCGATGTTTTGAGTGGACTTCTTTTCTTTGAAACAGGTATCCATATATTCATGGATGTAAGCCTCACCGAACTTTTTCATGGCCTGGTGGGCGGCTTTCAGGAGGAGGATTGCTTTTTCGCAGTCTTGTTCCTCTGTTACGATGGTATTTTTGATCGCTTCCAACTGACCTTGGATGCGATTGATGCGGTGGATGAGTTTGGTTTGGTTTTCAGAAACTGCCATTCCTACATACCCGCTAGGGTATATAATTCTTTCAAGTAAAAAAAATGACACCCTTCCCATTTTCTACATCCCCTGTTTCAGAACTTTCGCAAAACCCTCCTTACTTTGTTTCCAATTTTGGGTATTGGACAGGTGCCACCGAATACAAAGTAGCTGGCATCCAATTTTTATCTGAATTTGCCAAACACTGTGAGTTAAAAGATAATTCCTCGATTTTAGAAGTTGGCTCTGGGCTTGGGGGTAGCCTTGTCTACTGGAAGGATCATTTTAATCCCCAAAAACTATCTGCCATCAATTTGAGAGGAGAACAATCAAACTTCGCCAAAGGATTGTTTCGTCAAAGGGAGATGGTAATAGAACCATTTCTTGAGGGAAGTTGGGAAACAATCACATCCTTACCTTCAAATTTTTATGATTATGTTTTTTCAGTGGATGCAGCGTATCATTTCAAAAACACGATCGAGTTTTACCAAGAGTCATTTCGTGTCTTAAAACCAGGTGGAAAACTTGTGTTGAATGCATTCAATTTAGAAAAAGAAAACGCATATAATTTTCTTTCCTTGTTACATTTATTTTTAATTCCACCTAACGAAATCAAAACGAATGAGGTCTGTATTCAAACACTCGAAAGAACAGGTTTTACAATTGAAAAAAACTTAGATTGGACGGAACCTGTCATCCACGGTTTCATCCAAAACTCGAAATCGATGAATTTGTCTTTGCGACTTTTCGGCACCCTACTTAAAACGACCATGAAATCCCTTGGACTCACTTACCACTACTTAGTTGCTTTGAAACCAAACTGAAATTAGTTTTGGTGACTGATGATATCACTTACCGACTTGTTTAAAATGTTTGCAATCACTTGTAATGCAGATTTAGCACCTGCTTCTAATAAAGGAATTCCATACAACGAATAGGAACCACATAACCATAACTTACAATGCGGATTCGCATGGAGAGTTGAAATTCTTTCGATTGCCACCCGAGTCCTATCATCCATTACAGGCCTTTCAAATTTGGCAAGTTTCAAAATATCACTCTCTTGTGGGAGTTTGTGGGGGTTCCATGTTTGGAATACTTTTTTGCCTTGTAACTCTGGGATGATCCGGCCTAAATCTAAAGTTACTTCAGGTTTATCATACCCTTCGCGAATGTTAAACACAAGTGATACATTTGGATTTTTAAAATAACTAGAGTCAGTATGCAAAACTACATCACTTGATTCATAACGAAACTCAGAAAGAATTTCTTTTTCTAATTCAAATCCATTGCCTAATAAATGGTAGGCTTGGTTCGCTTGGGTTGAAAGGATCACATGTTCGAATTCTTTTTCTTCTGATTCAAATTGGATGATGGTCTTTGTCCCTTTTTTGACAATTTGTTGGATCTTTGCATTTAAGTGGAGGTGTTGCAGTCCCTTTGTCATTCGATTCACAATGTCCCGCGTGCCAAATTTTGCGGTTTCTTGAGGGGTGTATGAATAACCTCTTGAGTGATACCCAATGATGGTTTCCGCAGGATAAAGAGCAACCGTCTCTGTTTTACATGTATTGACCAGTGCAAAAGTTGGTAACAAAAACTCGTAAATAAACTCCTTGGAATAATTATACCGTTTTAAAAAATCCAAAATCGTGATGTTTGGATTTTCGTTTTTCCAATCTGCTTTTGCATTCGCATAAAACTTAAGTAAGTCGGAGAAAATTGTTCGCCCCTTGCTGGATAAAAAAACTTCTGAAGTTGGAATTCCAATATGAAACCCTAATATATTTTTGGAAAAAAAACCAAACACTGATTCATTATTTGAATCCACACGGAAAGAATAATCAACTACCTTCGTTTCTATCCCAACCCGATCGTAAACTTGAAATAAAGTGGGATAATAATCTTTTTTGATGGTTCGAAATGGGATATCAAATTCAACTTCCGTACCGCCAATCATTTGTTTTGCGCCAAATGCTGCCATTCCAATTTCAGGATGTTTTTCATATAGTGTGACTTCGCGAAATTGATTCAATGCCCAAGAAGCAGTTAAACCTGTAATCCCAGATCCAATAACAGCTATCACTTCATACTTCCTGTTTTCAAAAATTGTACATGCCAAGACAAAGCATTTTCCAAATCATGGGGAGTGTGTTTCCCTTTAGAAACCTTGAGCGCCGTTTCATAATAAGCACGAAGTTTATCTTTGTAAATAGGATGAGCACATTTTTCGATGATGAGTTCTGCACGTTTTTTTGGTGGGCATCCTCGTAAATCAGCCAATCCATTTTCGGTGACAAAAATCATCGTAGAATGTTCGTTATGGTCTGTATGGGAAACCATTGGAACAATGGCTGAAATGTTTCCTTCTTTGGCAAGTGAAGGTGTCATAAAAATGCTAAGGTGAGAATTCCGAGTGAAGTCACCAGATCCACCAATTCCATTCATCATCGATGTTCCCATGACATGTGTTGAATTTACGTTTCCATAAATATCGATTTCGATTGCCGTGTTCATAGCGATAAGACCCATTCGCCGAATCACTTCAGGATGGTTTGAAATTTCTTGAGGCCTAATGATAAATTTAGATTTCCAATTTGAAATATTTCCATGGAAACGTTTCAAACCTAACTCAGAAAAGGTGAGTGCAGAAGTGGAAGCAATTTCTAATTTCCCTGCATCAATCAAATCAAAAACAGAATCTTGCACCACTTCCGTGTACATTTGAATTGCATGGAAATTTGGATCTTTCGCCATACTTGATAGAACTGCATTTGCGATATTACCGACACCATTTTGGAAAGGTAAGTATTCTTTTGGAATCCTTCCCATTGTAATTTCGTGTTGGATGAATTCCAATACATGAGCAGCAATATTTTGGCAATCGGCATCCGGTGTTTTGAAGACAGTGGCAGCATCAGGTTTACTAGAACGTACGATCCCTTTGATTTTTTCAGGGGGCACTTGGACATAGGGCTGACCAATTCGATCATTGGGGTGGATGATAGGGATGGGACCACCTTTTGAATGGTGGTCTGGTAAATAGATATCATGATAACTTTTTAGTTCTAATGGGTGTGTATCGGTTAACTCAATATAAACGGACTTTGCATTCTTTAGATATGTGGCACTCATGCCTGAAGATGTAGATAAATAAATTTTCCCATCTGTCGTGACATCAATTGCTTCCACAATTGCCACATCAATTTTTGGTAAAATCCCATGTTCGATGTACTTCACCACATGGGAAAGATGCATATCAATGAAATCCGTTTCCCCTTGGTTGATGAGATTCCGTAAATGTGAATTGGATTGGTATGGAATTCTAAGTTTTAAAGCGCCTGTTTTTGCCAGAACACCATCTAACTCTTCTCCGGTGGATGCACCTGCGTACAAATTGATAGAAAAAGTGGTTCCAGATTTTTTTTCTTCTTCAATCCTTTTGGCAAAAGCTACTGGTATGAGTTTTGGATACCCTGCAGGAGTGAATCCAGAACACCCCAATGTAACGTGATTTGGTAATAATTGGGCAATTTCTTCGGCAGTTTTTAATTTTTCTTCAATCAGTGGATTGGTTACAGTCATAAATCTAAAATCTCTTCTTAGACCAAAGATAAAGAGATTGCCTAAAAATAAAAAGTCCAAATTCTGAACGTATGGATTTTCTCTTATATTTCTATTCGGTATTATTTGGAATCATTCTGATTGCACCTTTTGTATTGTTTTACTACCGATTCCAAGTGGATGAATCTCCTTTTGGAAAGGAATTGGATGCCCATCTCAAATCAGCTTTAGAGAAAAAAAGAAATCTATTAGATTCCTTAAGAGACATCCGTTCTGACTTTGATTCTGGCAAATTAACGGAAGAAGAATTCCAATCACAATCCATTCCCTACATTGAAGAACTTGAACGAGTAGAATCGGATTTATCAGAAAAAAGAAAACATACGGTTACAGTACAAGAGCCAAAAATCAATGAGAACTGGACTTGTGCCAATTGTGGCTCTTTTGTTCCGGTTCCCAATGCAAAATTTTGTCCAAATTGTGGAACAAGCCGCTTGGCATAAATAAGTTTAGAGATTTGACTTCGTTGGTATGAATCTCATCTGTTTTCTGGAATGGAATGGCTCCACTCAATTTGAATTAGAAAATTGCATATCATACAATCGTTTGTATTTGGAATTTGCATTTTGTAAAAGTTCAGTATGACTTCCACTCTCCACAATTTCTCCATTTTCCAAATAATAGATGGTATCTGCAATTTTAACTGTTGATAGACGGTGTGCAATGATGATGACAGTTTTGTTTTCATACAATCGAACAAAGGCTTGTTGGATCAATCTTTCCGATTCTGTATCCAAGGCAGATGTTGCTTCATCTAAAATGAGCACTTCCGGATTGGCAAGTAAAGTGCGGGCAATGGAGATCCTTTGCCTTTGACCACCTGATAACATCACTCCCCTCTCACCCACGATCGTATCATATCCTTCTTCAAAAGATTCAATGAATTCGGAAGCAAAGGCATCTTCGGCTGCTCTTCTAATATCTTCTTCAGTGGCATTCGGTTTTCCGAATGCGATATTCTCACGAATGGATCCATTAAATAAAAAAATGTTTTGAGAAACTACGCCAATTCGTTTACGCAGGTTATCTAAACTCAAGTCCTTAGCATTCACACCATCCCAATAGATCCCTCCGTCAGTAGGATCAATGAGTCTAGGCAATAAATCCACTAACGTTGATTTGCCGGCACCGGAAGACCCAACAATCGCGATGGTTCCACCTTTTGGTAAGGTTAAATTGATATTTTTAAGTGCATATAAATCAGTATTAGGGTAAAGATAAGTTACATTTTTATATTCAATCCCTTTCGTTAAACTTCCCAATGGATTTGGACTCGCTGGTTCTTGGATGTCAACATCACGGCCGAGGATTTCAAAGACTCGGTCACTCGCAATGACAGAAGCTTGGATCAAATTTACCAAAATACTCATTTGTTTGAGTGGACGCATGAGAAAAATCAATGTAAGAAAAAAGGCAATGAACATACCTTTTGAAAAACTAGCATCTTCTAGTAAATAGGCACCAATCCCTAAAAATACCATAGTCACAACGGAACCAGATAACTCTGTTAATGCGGGTCCAATTTGGTGGTAAAAGTGAGTTTTAAATGTTTTATCTGATAGGTTTTGATTCACTTTAAAAAAACGTTCGGCTTCTTTGTCTTCCATTGAAAAAGCACGAATCACACGGATGCCAGAGATCACTTCTTGTAAGTCACCATTTAATTCCGACAATTGCTCTTGTTGGTTTTTCGTAGTCCTCCGAATTCGGTCTGCAAATGTACTTACGGGACCTACAATCAGTGGGATCACAATAAAAAGTAAAAAGAATAATTTCCAACTTAACACAAGTAAGATGATTAAATGTGTTATTATATAAAAAAAGTCATTGATGGCATCTTTTAAATCATTCGAAACCACTTTTCCAACAATATCTACGTCATTGATGACCCGACTCATTAGGACACCGGTTTTCTCACGGTAAAATTCATTTAAGGGCAGTACTTGCAATTTTTTATACAAAGCTTGGCGTAAGTCTTTTACGGCAAGTAACCCTGCTGAATTGACAAAATAAACTGTTCCCGCAAGGCAAAGGAGTTTTAGAAAATAAATCGGTAAGATGATCAGACAAAATAAATATACCAAATCGTCTGGTTTTTTTTCAGCGAGTTCTGCATTGGTCTTTTCTTTGAGATTCGCAAACTGCCATTCCCAGTACGTTAGTCCACTCAACTGATTCGGACTTTGGTGTTCACTTAAAAGGTTTTGGTCTTTTTTTGTGAGGGCGATTTGGAATTTGTAATTTTCCCCAGTGCCTAAAGAATCAAAAATTGGGATCAGGGAAGTAAGCGAAGCCCCGTTAAAAATAGAAACAAATATAGACAGAAAAACTCCAAGGCTCAGTCTGTATTTGTATTTTGCCAAATATGGCCAAAGTTTTCGGTAAATCTTCACGTATGAGAACCTTATCCCTCGTTTTCTTTCTCTTGTCCCTCACTTTTTGTAGGAGAGAAACGGAGGAGTTTGCCATTCAAATTGCTCTGCCTTCAGACCCTGCCCATTTGGATCCTTTGTTTAGCACGGACCTTACCAGCCAAAATTTAGCACGTTTCCTGCACCAGGGAATTTACCAGGCCGAAAAGGAATCGTTTGTTTCCCCATGGATTTCTAAATCAAAACATATCGCCAATCCTTCTCTAGAAATTTGGCGTATCGAATTCAATGAGACAAGTCCTCCCATCGTCGATATCCATTTTAGTTTAGCAAGGCTGATCTCTGAATCCTATCCAAGAAAAGCAGACTACCAATTCTTAAAGTCTGTGAAGATCATTCCTTCTTCACTGAATACTACTCCTTCTACGAATACCGTTCCTTTGGAAACTCCTACATCTTCAACGACAGCTTTCGTTGGAACTGGATCAAAAGCAACTTTAGAGTTCCATTTCCAAAAAGGAACTACAGAAACAGAATGGAAAGAAAAGTTGAGTTTACCATTCGCATCGATCATTGGGAAAGAAGAATGGGAGAATCATAATTTAAAAACCTATGGGAAATACAAACTCAATCAATGGAAAAAAAATGAATTCATTGATCTGCAATATCAAAAAGAAATAACGAATGATTTGCCTACTTCCATTCGCTTTCGCATCTTACCGCAATCCACAACTTCTTTATTTTTGTACCGCAAATCGGAGCTTGACGCTTTTAAATTATCAGATTTTTTACTTTCCATTCCAGAAGCAACATCAGAGTTCACTCTGACAAAAAAAGGAAGGTCTGTTCAATATGTAACAATCAATCAAACAAATCCATGTTTCGATGTACACTTTCGCAATGCGTTAAACTACAGTATCCCTAGAGAACAAATCATTCAAAAACTATTAGAAAATCATGCAGATTTAACTTATGGACCGATCCCATTGCCTTACATAGAAAAGTTAAACTTAAACCTTAAGAAAATTGACATTAGCTACGATAAAGAAAAGGCAATTACCGAATTAAAACATTCCAAGTGTTATCCTACGATTTTAACGACAGAACTTGAATTTCGTATGCGCGGGGACGATGAAAACCAAAGCAAAGGTAGGGCCATCAAACAAGCATTAGAAGAAATTGGTTTAAAAATAAAATTGAAACCAATGGAAAAAGCCCCACTTTACAAAGAAAATGGTGAAGGGAAAGGAGACCTAACACTTCTTACGTGGTATTCCGATTATGACTCCATTTGGAATTTTTTAGATCCACTTTTCCATCCAGACAAAATTGGTAATGGAGGGAATCGGTCCTTTTATCAAAACAAAATGATTGGCCAAATACTTGGTAAACCCAATCGTAATTTAAATGATGCCAAACAAGTGACTGAAACCGTAACAATGGAGAAACCTTGGATTTTCCTTTGGTCCATCCAAGAAAACTATTTGGTTTCTAAGGAGTTTCTTCGTTATAGCGCACTCGCCGATTATCTATAAGAGGTGGTTCCAATTCAACGGAATCTACAGCCGTTGGTTGTATTTTCGTTCCATCTGATTCATAAGTGGAAATTTCAGAATCTTCGTCAAGTGCATCATTCGGCACATTACTTATATTAGGTTGTGGATCAGATTTATTGAAACCAATTCGTTTCGGTGGCAGATCTCCGATATAATAATACTGGGCATAAAGTGGGACCTTACATACATATTCTGGGTTTACTTCGATCATAGTACCATCATCTGCACATACATCTACTTTGACAAAATCACCTACAAAACTCGAAATCAATTGATTTCCCATTCCTAATTTGGACTTCACGTTTTGGATGTATTTATACCAAATTCCACCGGAAACACCTGATCCAGATCCAGGGAAAGGTGCTCCCTCATCATGACCGACCCAAACAACTGTTACATTTCGTGGTGTGAGTCCGGCAAACCAAACATCTCTAACACCTTTGATCCCTTTCCATTTCGATGATTTGAGTTTTGGTGATTGGACGGTTCCTGTTTTTCCTGCATATAAAAAAGGGTCTCCTTCTTTTCGTTTTAAGGTCATCGTACCTTCTTCCGTCAAAACTGATTGTAAGGTATTGACAGCCATGGCGCAGGCAACAGGATCTAATATTTGTTCGGCGGCCTCATTGGGAACAGTATTATAAAATTCGTTTCCATCCATATCTGTGATTTTAATGATTTTTCTGGGAGTGACTCGCCTGCCCCCATTCATCAGTGTCGCATAAATCACAGACAATTCCATTGGACTCAACTCCCCTGAACCAAGGGCCAGTGATAAGTTCCTTTGGAATCTTTGTTCTGCTTCTTCTTCTGGAATGGATAAAATGGCGCTGAGTTTTTGTATGAAATACGAAATTCCGACTTCATGAAGTAGTTTCACAGATACTGTATTTACTGATTGAGCCAAGGCTTGGCGGACAGTGATTTCGCCTTTATACCCTTTGTACCAGTTTTTAGGTGAATAACCAGAGAAGTCTAATTTTTCGTCTTTGATTTTGGAAGATGGATTCACAATCCGTTTTTCAAATGCAAGTGCATACACTAAGGCTTTTATGGTAGATCCAGGTTGCCTTCTTGCTTCTTCTGCACGATTGAATCGGAAAACATTGGATATTTTATAACCACCCACAAGCGCTTCCACATCCCCCGTTTCAGGATCAAGTGATATCATAGATCCACTGAGTTGTGGTAAAATACTTCTTGTTACTTCTGCTAAGTCGGCTTTCCCTTTCCCTTGGTATTCTAACTCTTGTTTGGAGAGATCAGCCCGAACAGAATCCACTCCAATACGTAAGGCTTCTTCCGCAAATCTTTGTTTTTCCAAATCAAGAGTGGTATAAACAAGTAAACCTCGTTCTTCCAAATCTTCGTTTGAAAATTTTTCTAAGATAAACCTTCTAATCTCTGCATTAAAATCTGGCGCTAAGTTAACTCTAAAATCTTTATCTGCACCATACTTTCCAATTTCGCTGGAGTATTTTGGATTTCCTTCATCATCTTTCGTTTCTTTCACTTTATAGATGGTGCGAAATCGTTTTAAATTCACTTCAATGGAATCTGAAAATTTAACGGGGATATCTTTTTGAGATGGATGTAATTCAGGATTTCTTGCCATATCGTATAACACACGTTTTTGGCGAGAGAGCGCAATATTCAGGTTCCGAACTGGATTGTAAACACTTGGTGCTGGAATGATTCCAACAAGGAGGGCTGCTTCTTCAGGACTTAGTTCGGAAGCTGGTTTACGAAAATAATAACGAGCAGCTTCTTCTACTCCAGTATTCCCTTCTCCTAAAAATATTTGGTTCAGGTACATGGCCAAAATTTCTTCTTTTGAATAATGGCTTTCGATATAAAAAGTGCAATACAACTCAGTAAGTTTATTGAACAAATTCCTTTTACCAAGGTTGAGAGTAAGCTTTGCTAACTGTTGTGAGATAGTAGAACCACCTTGTGATAATCGAAACTGTACCAAGTTTGTTACGACAGCACGCATAATTGCCGTATAATTAATACCAGAATGTGAAAAAAACTCTCTATCTTCAGATGAGAGAACAGCCCAAACAATCACGTTGTGTTTATTTAAATTATCCGTACGAATAGGACGGAAATTGCGTCGGTAAAACTCACCCATCACCTTTCCACTTCGGTCAAGGATTTTGACTGATTTGGGTTGGAAAGTATCATAAAAATTTGAAACTTCTGATCTGTATTTCTCTAAAGATTTGTGAACCCTAGTTTCTTCACCAGACCAGACTACGTAGGCTCCACCTAAAAAGAAAAAAGTAAGAAATACACCTAAAATAAATCCAATTACCAAAACTTGATTTTTCTTTTGCCATAAAAACCGCATTAGGTCCGTTAGATGTCCGTACAAAACTTCTAAAATCAAATAAAAGGAATTATTTTTGTAGTTCATTTTTTCTTACTCTTTATTTTAGGAAAAACCAATTTCTCTACTTCTTCAAACCTTGTAACAGGATAAAAGGTAACACCTTTTTTTACATAATCAGGGATTTCTTGGAAAGCTTTTTCATTATCTTTTGGGAAAATGATTTTTTTGATTCCAACTCGTTTTGCCGCAACAATTTTTTCTCGTAACCCACCTATTGCCAAAACTTCACCAGTTAACGTTAGTTCACCTGTCATTCCAAATCCAGGATTCAATACTCGGTTTGTCACAAGTGATAAAATGGCTGTTGCCATTGTGATACCAGCACTTGGACCATCCTTTGGAGTGGCACCATCAGGTACATGTAAGTGAATGGCTTTTTTCTCAAATAATCCATCGTTGTTCAAATAATTTTTCACAAACGACAAAGCAATGTTTGCTGACTCTTCCATCATTTTTCCCATCTGACCTGTAAGAGTGAGACCACCTTTGCCAGGGATTAAAACAGCCTCGATCAGTAAGGTCGAACCACCAGCATTGGTCCATGCTAAACCTAAAGCAGTTCCAGGTACCTTTGGTATTGTCATTCGGTCATCCACAAACGGAGGAGGCCCTAAATATTCCACCAAATCCTTTTCTCTGATTTCTTTTGAAAACTTTTCCTTTAACACTTGTTTTAGAGCAAGTTTACGAACCAATTTATCAAATGTTTTTTCGAGACCACGTAACCCTGATTCTCTGGAATAGGAATTGATGAGATGAGTCACTGTCTCTTTTTTCATCGTAAACAAATCAGGGTTTAATCCATTTTTAACAAAAATTTTACTCCAAAGATACTTTTGAAAGATCTGAACTTTTTCTTCTGTGATATAACCTGAAAGTTGGATCACTTCCATCCGATCAAGTAACACTCTTGGGATGGGTTCAAAGGTGTTGGCTGTGGCTATGAAAAGTACATCAGACAAATCAAAAGGTAAGTCCAAATAATGATCTCTAAAATTAAAATTTTGTTCAGGATCCAGTACTTCAAGTAATGCCGCTTGTGGATCACCTTGGTATCCTTGTGACATTTTATCGATCTCATCGAGTAAGATTACAGTATCTCTTTCTTTTGTGATTTTCAATGCGTTGATGAGTTTTCCTGGCATTGCCCCAATGTAGGTCCGACGATGGCCTTTGATCTCTGCTTCGTCTCTCACCCCACCAACACTAAAGCGATAAAATTTTCTACCGAGTGCTTCCGCAATGGATTTTGCTATGGATGTTTTTCCCACACCCGGAGGGCCTACGAGGCAAAGGATGGATCCTTTACTTTTGGGATTGAGTTTGTGTACAGCCAAAAATTCTAAGATCCGTTCTTTGACATCTTCCAATTTATGATGATCACGGTTTAAAACTTTTTTTGCATGAAGTAAATTAATGTCTTTTGCTTTTGGTTTTTCCCAAGGCAGACTATCCACCAAATCCAAATAGTTTCGGATCACATTGTAATCACTGGAAATTGGATCTGAGTTTTTGAATTTTTCAATTTCTCTTTCCACTTCCACAATGATTTCATCGGCAACAGGAATTGATTTTAAACGAGTAAGTAGTTTGTCGTATTTTTGCTCTGTTTTATCTTCACCAACACCTAACTCTTGCTGGATGGCCTTAAGTTGTTCTCTTAAAAAAAATTGCCTTTGTTGGTTATCAATTTTGTCATTGATTTGTTCTTGGATTTTTTTCTGTAAAACTACTAATTCAATTTCCTTTTTAAGGAACAATAATACCTTTTCTAATCGATCATTGATTTGAATGGCTTCAATGACCGACTGGTATTCTTCTTTCTCCAAATTCAAAATGGAACAAACAAAATCCGCCATTTTTGCTGGTTCATTCACATTCATCATGGTTAACTTCATATCCTCAGTGAACAAAGGATTGTTTTGCGCCAATTCCTTCGTTAATATGAGTAAAGTTCGCATCAATGCTTTAATGTTATTTTTACTCGTCCCCAATTCTTCTTCAGGGTAAGATACATTAGCAATTAACACTGGTTCTTTGGTATGAATTGAATTAATTTTAAATCTTTGGATTGTGTTAACTAGGATATTCATCCCACCATCTGGAAGGTTGATTTTTTTGAGAATCCTTGCAACAACTCCGATCTGAAAAATATTATCTTCCGAGGGAAGTTCTGATTCATCTTCTTTCAGCAAAATGAGTCCGAGAAACCCAGCTCCCTTAGAAGATTCTTCTATGGACTGGATGAATCTACCAGGAGGAACGATGAGAGGTGTGATGATTCCAGGGAAAACGGGGCGTACTTTGATCGGAAGTAAAAAGATCTGTTTGGGTAAAGTGTCTTCTAGTCTTGCCAATTTGTTTGGGTTTTCCCAAAATTCATTTGTTTCCAATCCGTATCCTTCCTTATGTTTCAATTTTATCTGGGCCAAGTGCTAACATTTTATCACGAAACATGGCCGCTTTTTCAAAATCCAAATCATTGGCATAACGTAACATTTCACGTTTCAAAGCCTCACGTAACTTGTCTTTGGTTTTGTATTTCTTCAAGGTAAATTCTTTTTCTAAATCTTTTAATGCTTCTTCTTTACTGTCCTCTTCCGCCATCTCTCTTGGAAGGATATCATGAATTTCCTTTTGGATTGTCTGAGGAGTGATTCCCATCTTTTGGTTATGAGATTCTTGGATCAAACGACGGCGTTCGGTTTCACTGATGGCTTTTTTGATGGAATCGGTCATTCGATCCGCGTACAAAATTGCTTTGCCATTGACATTCCTTGCAGCACGACCAATGGTTTGGATGAGAGATTTATAGTTTCGAAGAAATCCTTCTTTGTCTGCATCAAGGATGGCAACAAGAGACACTTCCGGAATGTCTAAACCTTCCCGTAACAAATTGATACCAACAATGCAATCATACACACCCCTTCGTAAGTCTCGAATGATTTCTGTTCTTTCGATGGTATCAATTTCTGAATGTAGGTATGCGATTTTTAAACCCACCTCTTTGTAATAATCCGTTAAATCCTCTGACATTTTTTTTGTCAGAGTTGTGATGAGGATTCTTTCTTTTTGTTCAATGCGAAGTCGGATTTCATTGAGTAAGTCTTCGATTTGGTTTGTGGTTGGCCGAACTTCCACAACGGGATCAAGAAGTCCAGTGGGCCGAATGATTTGTTCAAACACCGCTTCACTTTTACTGATTTCATTCTCATCAGGTGTGGCTGACACATACAAAGTCCTTGGTGTCATCGCTTCAAATTCAGTAAAATTTAAAGGTCTGTTATCCAAAGCACTTGGTAACCGAAAACCAAAATCAACTAACGTCTGTTTTCTGGCCCTATCCCCTGCATACATCCCACCGATTTGAGGAAGAGTTACATGTGATTCATCTATGATCAGTAAAAAATCTTTCCCAGGAAAATAATCAAGTAAACACGCTGGTCTTTCCCCTTCCAACCTTCCTGTCAAATGCCTGGAGTAATTTTCAATCCCACTACAATACCCAAGTTCCAGTAACATCTCCATATCATAATTGGTTCTTGATTCGATTCGTTCTGCTTCCAAATGTTTGCCTTGTTTCAGAAAATACTCTTTTTGGGCAGCCATTTCTTCTTTAATCTTTTCCATGGCATCTTTAATTTTGGGGCCTGAAGTGATGAAGTGTTTGGCAGGATACACTACTACACGATCAAGTTTTGTTTTCACTTTGCCAGTGAGTGGATCTATTTTGGAAAGACCGTCTATCTCATCCCCAAAGAGTTCAATCCGAATCCCTTCTTCTTGGTACGAAGGCATGATTTCAATGGTATCCCCACGCACACGGAAATTACCCCGACTAAAATCAATATCGTTTCTTGCATACTGGATGTGCAAAAACTTTCGAATGATTTGGTCACGGTCAATCTTATCACCAACACGTAACATAACGACGGAGTTCATATAATCTTCTGGTGAACCCAAACCATAAATGCATGATACAGAACTTACAATGATCACATCATCTCGTTCTAATAAACTAGAAGTGGCACGTAACCGAAGTTTATCGATTTCTTCATTCATCGACATATCTTTTTCAATGAAGGTGTCAGAAGAAGGGACATAGGCTTCTGGTTGGTAATAGTCGTAATACGAAACAAAATACTCTACAGCATTCTCTGGAAAAAATTCTTTAAATTCACGGAATAATTGAGCAGCTAATGTTTTGTTATGAGATAAAATTAAAGTTGGTTTTTTAACTCGAGTGATGACCTCTGCCATCGTAAACGTTTTTCCAGACCCAGTCACACCCACGAGTGTGATTTTGTTTTTACCTTCACCGAATGACTTCGCAATATTTTCGATTGCTTTCACTTGGTCTCCGGCAGCTTTGAAGGGAGAAACCATTTTGAAATTTGCCATAGGAACCTATGTTAATTTACGAGTTGCTTTTAGAATAGCTTGTTTTCTGTTATCAGTGATTTCTAAATCCACTGAATCAAAAAGTTTTTGCATGACCATCATGCCACGCATGAGAGTGGCTGTTGACGAAAACTTACCCCTTTGGATATCGTCTTCTAAATTAAAATCTTTTACTGTATTGATCATTTCAATCGTAAAAACTTTTTGTTTATCGATTTGGAAGGTGACTTCCACTCCACCACCATCCCCATACTTCGCTGCATTTTCCACGGCTTCGACTGTGGCAATGCAAAGGTCCATTCGTAACTCTTCATCGATTCCATTTCGTTTGAGAAAATAGGCAAGCCTTGCGCGAACATATTGCATCGGATTGAAGTGAAGGGCACCAAGGATCACAAATGTTTCTGAGGTTCCCATTTTACGAACAATGGGTGATTCCTCTGTAATGTAATACTCACGTGGGTCGATGGGGTTTGTTGTGATGAGTCCATCTTTTACGAACTCATCCATAACGGTAATGACCATATCCAAAGTTGTATTTGGCACATCTTTGAATTTTCTCTGGGTTTCCATAATCACCCAAGAGTAAAAATCGTTCACATTCCCCGAAAGTCCATTGGAGAACAAAGTTTTGATTTCTTTCTCTAACTCGGTTCTTGAGAGAGGGAACGGCATATATTCCCATTCCAATGGGAACGGAAGAGTTGTAAATTGTTTTATCCTTTAGGGATTAGTCCGAGATTTTTCTTGGCGCAGTGCTTCATAAAGGATGATGGCAACGGCATTGGATAAATTGATGGATCGACTCGCTTCTGCCATAGGTATGGAAATGATTTGGTCAGAAGGGTGTCCTTTGTGAATTTCATCTGGAAGTCCTGAGGTCTCTCTACCAAATAAAAACACATCTTGCGAATGGAACGACACGTCCCAATAGGTTTTTTTCCCAAATTTGGAAACCAGGAAAATTCGTTTCCCTTCCGTTTCCTTTGCCTTTTGAAAGCCTTCCCATGTGGCAAACCTATAAAACTCTAAATCCTTCCAATAATCAAGACCTGCCCGCCTTACTGCCTTTTCCGAAAGATCAAAGGAAGGTTCTCCAACAATGGAAAGTGGTACCCCGGCATTCACACAAAGGCGCGCGATATTACCAGTGTTAGGTGGAATTTCGGGGCGATATAAGGCAATTTCCAAAGGAAGTTTACTTCTTTTTTTGTTTTTCCAAAGATTGCTTTAATGCCAGTCCAAAACTGGAAACCGAGGCACTCGAATCATCTTTTGAGAGATACTCTTGGTATTCCATTCGATCTTTTGCTTCCGCTGCCTTCGTTATCGATAAGGCAATTTGTCTTTTTTCTGGATTGATTTCCAAAACAAACACTTCCAGTTTTTGGCCCGGTTGGAAAACAGTATTCAGCGGAGTCCTTTGTGGGATCCCTGATTCTTTATTGGGAACAAGCCCAGAAAAATCTTCTCCCAACCGTACAAAAAGTCCGAAGGGTTTGATCGATTCCACTGTACCGGAAATGATATCTGATTCTTTAAAAGGAAGTTTCCCTGACCATGGGTCTGATAAAAAATCTTTAACGCTGAGTGAAATTTTATTTGTGGACCAATCTAACGTTAAAATTTTAGCACGGAGAGTTTCTCCCACTCGAAACTCGGTGGTGAGGTCAGGATTTTTTTTGTAGGTTGCTTCCGATTGAGGGACCAATGCATCGAGCCCATCCATGTCTACAATGAGACCGAATTTATGAATGCTTTTTACAACACAAGAAACAAACATTCCAACCTTCAATTCATCGCGTAACAGTTGTTTCTTCGTTTCTCTTTCTTTATCAGCAATTTTCTTTTGGGAAAGAAGGATTTTGTTTTGTTTTTTTCCAAGTTCGGAAATGATAAATTTAATTCTTTTTCCGGAAATATTTTTTCCTTTGAGTGAACTGTCCAATTGGCTAAAAGGAACAAAGGCAGTATGACTACCAAGTTTCACATCCCAACCGCCATTTCCTTCTTGTAATAATTGCCCAAGGACGGGAATTTCGAATTGATTTGCTAGTTCTAAGTTTTCTTCTGTTAGGTTGTCTTGAGACAAACAAGTGGTAAAATAAAAATCACCTGAATTTTCTTTTAAAAAATAAACAACAAGTGGATCACCAACTTTTGGCAAAACTTCTTCTCTCCACTCTTCGCTCGAAATATTCCCAACAACTTTATTGTCTAAAGTACGAATGAATACATAATCGTTTTTAACAGCTGTTACTTTGGCTTCGTGGCGTGATCCAGGTTCGATGGATTGCCTTTTTTTAAAACTTTCTTCTAATAAACGGTCAAATTCTGAGGATGGGCCTTTCATTTTGCGGTTCCTTCCTTGGTGGGTTTAGAGGTATATACCAATTTTCCTCCCAATACCATGGATTCAATTGGAAATATTCCCGATGCACGTTTCAGAGGATTTTCCGTAAGGATGGAAAAATGGGCAGGCCCTCCCACCCGGAGCCTTCCTCCATGATCGGCACCAAGGTATTGGCAAGTTTTTTCAGAAAGAGTTTGGATGATGTGGCGGCGCACCCGAGGAAGGCTATCGACATCCTTTTGGGTTGGTAAAATCATTTCGGAACGTTTCCCAAAAATGGAATCCCAAAACCCTTTGGATTCTAATTTTGGTTTCTCGCCAATGTTACCAGATTCTTGTAGAAGGTTTTCCCAAAGCCTCACCTCAACTACGGCTGCTTGGCCAGGGAATAGACCCCAATGGCCTGTCCCACTCGCAAATAACAAATTGGAATGTGTTTCCCTTTCCGAACGGAACTGAGAGGCATAAACGGAAAAAGGAGTGAACTCATCCTGTTCCGACGTCTCCAGTTCCCAACTGAGATTCCCCTTCCAAACCTTCCCGAAATACGGACTTAAGGTTCCCCAAAGGATTTCTTCTTCTTTTCCCATCGACGGATTTCGTTTTAACTCTTGGAGGTATAAGATTCCAAACAATGGAGCCCAAAAAAAATCTCGTTTTTGTGTCCGGTAGAGGTTTGTCCCCGGAGGCATGGGGTGGAAGAGAACGGAAAAACCTGTGTCCAATGCATCTTCCCAACTGGTTTTGTCGGCAAAGGTATAAGCGATCGCCAATTTCCCATTTGATTCCAATTCCTTTCGTTTGGCAAAAAGTTCTGTTTGGGAGAATCCTCGGTTGTCCTTTTCTTTCAAAAAAATGGGGGTATGCCCATTCCGTTTGGGATCAAAATTTGCCTTTAGGCCTGATTGGTAATTTGTACCCTCTCCCACTTCGAGTTCCGAATACAGGTGCGGTTTTTGGGACTGGGACAAAATGGGTGCATTCCATTTTGACTTTACCATCAACGCTTGGAGGGAAGTGAGATTGGGATCACCCACGGACTCAATGTGGCTAAACCCTGCGGAAAGGAACCCAAGGAAAACCTTCGAAAGTTCAGACAAATTTGTTTTCCCACCTTGGCCATTGGCACTCAAGGTCACAGAAGCATCACAAAATCCTGGCAAAAGGAATTCTGGATTCGGTTTTTCTCCGGCAGGTTTGATGGACAGTATTTTCCCCTGACTCACTTCCAAATCTACAAATCCAGAAAAATTGGCTTTTTCACTGTCCCAGATCCGAACAGATTTCATTTTCAAAGATTGGGACAAAAGAATGGTGGGGGTAATGGCCGATAGGAATAAGGTGAGGGATAGAAGCCTGCGGTTTTTCATGCTAGCGGTCTTAGTACCTTGACAGTAAGGACTAGAATGGAAAAGATTTCGGGTATGGGAAAGGAAACAAGCGAGATTTCTGATCACATCAAATTACATATCGAAAACGGGAAAATTCTCTCGCTAAAGACCCATCGGGTCTCCAAATCCGTAGAAGAACACATCAAAGAGGCCGTAGGCCTCATTTTGGACCGACTTACCTACCCAACTCTTGTCCCAACCCTCTACACCATCATCAAAGAACTGGCAATCAATGCTTGTAAGGCCAACCAAAAACGAGTTTTTTTTGAAGAACGTGGCTACAGCATGTTAAACCCTTCCGAATATGCAAAAGGGGTTCGTGAGTATCGCGAGATGTTTTCAGAAGAGATGTCAAATGAGTTCGGAATCAAAGCCAAAAAAAGGGATACTACTGCTTAATCAATTTTAAATACAATGACGATGGCATCCTGATCGAAGTGATCAACAACACCCCCATTGCCAAAGAAGAAGAAAAGTCTATCAGAGAACGATTGGAAAAGGGAATGATGTATGATGACATTGCCCAGTTTTACATCGATAACGCGGATACATCGGAAGGAGCAGGTCTTGGACTTGCCCTCATCCTCATCATGTTAAAAGGGGAAGGGATTGATCCCAATTTTTTTAGAATCATCATTGGCGAGGATTCTACCATTGCGAGATTGGAAATACCATTAAGTGAAAATTTTGTCTCAAGCCGCGAATCCAATTAATTTTTAAATGTCATCGATCCCCCTCTCTTGTGCCATCATCACTTTAAACGAAGCAGACAATCTCAGTCGCACCTTAAATGCAATTTCCTTTATCGATGATATCATCATTATAGATTCAGGATCCACCGATGATACAGTTGCCATTGCAAAATCGTTTGGTGCGAAAGTATTCCATCGGACGTTTCAAAATTATGCAGACCAAAAAAACTTTGCGATCTCTAAAACAAAAAATAACTGGGTCCTTGCCATCGATGCTGATGAAGTGGTATCTCCCAAATTAAAAGAAGAAATCCTCTCCCTCTTTACGAATCACAATTTAGAACCGAAAGGTTTTTTGGTTCCTAGACTCACGTTTTATTTAGGCAAATGGATTCGATTTGGTGGGTATTATCCCAATTATCAAATTCGATTGTTCCAAAAATCAGAAGGAGAGTTTAGCGGTGGTTTGGTGCACGAAAGAGTCAGACTCAATGGCAAACCATACAAATTAAAAAATCCATTGTTTCATTATTCTTATAAAAATATATCAGACCATTTAAAATTCATCGATCGTTACTCTAGTTTATTTGCGGAAGAAGAATTTAGAAAAGGGAAACAAAGTTCCGTTCTTTGGGCTTTTGTAAAGGGATGTTTTAAAGGATTTTATATGTATTGGATCCGATTGGGGATCTTAGATGGGAAACAAGGCTTTGTCCTTGCACTCCTGGGTTTTTATTATAATTTTCTAAAGTATCTCAAACTTTATGAGAAGTCGAACTCAATCCCTTCGTTCTTTGTTATGGTTGATTCGGTTCATCACGTAGAGGGCAAAAAATCCACCAAGAAAAATAGCAACCAGATTCACGTTTGATAATTGTGTAGATCCAATTTTGGGAGACATGAGCCACATGATGATGTCTCTAATGTAGGTCTGCAAGGTTGCAAACACAATCAAAGCACCAATGCCTGCCACAAAGGTGGATCCCCAAAATTTACCGAGTAAGTCTTTTCGTTTGTAATAATAAAAATAATAGGCACAGGCTGCAGATGCGAGAAAAAAGAATAAAATATCAACGAGAATTGTCCATGGTTCCGATGGTGCGGCGAGCGGTAATGAAATCATTGGTCTTGTACCTATCTATTACCTATTTTCGGTAAGCCATTGATTCGTCCATAAGATAAAAAAAAGAGGTTTTCCTTGTATTCAAAACACACAGAGATCTTTGGCATATTGGGATTTCCCTTAGGCCATACCCTATCCCCTTGGATCCACAATACATTGTTCCAACTCTCTGGGTACGATGCTGTCTATTTAGTGTTTGAGAATGAACGATGGAAAGAAATCGGAATGGCTCCCCTTCTTGATTTAGGTGTGAAGGGTGTCTCTGTCACCATTCCTTTTAAAGAATGGGCCTATAGCCAAGCAAACAGGGCTTGCGAGGCTTCAAAAGCGATGTTAGCATCCAACACCCTTATCTTACGCAATGGAATCGAAGCCGTCAATACAGATGGAACGGGAGCTCTTACTTCCATCATACAAAAGAATGCCGATCTAGTAGATCCAAGTTTAACAAAGAATATACTTGTCCTAGGAAGTGGGGGCAGTGCCAAAGGGATTTTATTTTCCATTGCAAAGGAATTGGAATCCAAAGGAAAAAATAAATCCATCAAACGAAAGGTACACCTTTTAGCAAGAAACCAGAATGCGATCAGCGAAATCGAACAATCGTTAGGAAATCCATCATGGTTAGAAAGAACTACAAATGAACAAGTGTTACAAAATAGAGAGGATTATGATCTCATCATCCACACAACACCAATTGGTATGAAAGGTGTGGGAGGAGACCCCCTATTGGATTCTCGTTTTTTTACCAAAAAACACACGTTATTCGATATAGTATATAACCCTTTGGAAACAGAACTTGTTCAGATGGCCAAAAAACAAAAAGCAGAAATCATTCCAGGTTATCATATGTTACTCTACCAAGGGATCAAACAGTTTGAACTCTTTACCAATTCAAAAGCCAAACCAAAATGGATCCGAAACGTAGAATCCATTTTATTACGTGAATTAAAAAAGAGAAAATAAATCTGGAATAAATCCATTCCCGCCAAAGATTACCATGAAATTTTTAGATTTTTTAAACGAAAGGCAAAACATTGAAAAAACTAGAAATTTCAATGTGTTCCAAAACTATACTTTGGACTCTCTCAAAAAAGTTTTTGATTCGAGTAAAGAAACTTTCAATCAAAAACAACATGCCCCCATTCGGATCAGTGTGGTAGGCACAAACGGAAAAGGCTCCACCTCACACTACTTAGCTTGTCTAATATCAAAACTTGGAAAAACAGTTGGACTTTACACTTCCCCACATCTACTCTCTCCACTCGAACGGTTCCAAATTGTGAAGGACGGGATTCCAAACCTACCCCATCCAAATGAGGTAGAAAACTGTTTCCAAAACGAGTTTTTACCAAACCTTTCTCAATATGATTCCTTATCCTACTTTGAATATTTAACTGTTTTCACGTATCATTTCTTTCAAAACCAAAATGTAGATGTCGAAATCTGGGAAGCAGGGCTTGGAGGGAGATTGGATGCCACAAAACTTGTAGATGCTGACTTTGTTGTACTTACAAAAATAGGGCTCGACCATTCTGAAATTTTGGGAAAAACAAAAGAAGTGATCTGTAAGGAAAAATTAGGCATTATAGGGGAACAGACCAAAGCCCTTTTTGCTTTGGAAGAGGAAGTTACCTCTTTACCAGAAGCATTCCAAAATTTTCCCCAAAAAGACATCTTGCCACTGCATATGGTCTCTTCTTCGCCTAAAGAAAGTTATCTGGAATTTAATTTCCTTTATGCGAAAACGATCCTTAAGGTTGTATTTCCAAACCAAAAAACAAATCTAGAATTGGTACACTTCCAAGACCTACCAAAACCTAAAGGCAGGATGGAAGTTTTGGCAAACCAACCCCTCGTGGTTTTTGATCCTTCCCATAACCCAGATGCCATCCGAACAACCACTCTCGAATTTGCCAAATCCCATCCCAAATTCCATGTCCTCCTCGGGAGCCTTCCGGATAAGGACCTTTCTGGCATCCTAAACTCGTTCCTCGAATCGGAAACACAATTGGAAACCCTCTTCCTTTGGGAAGGGAATGGATTTGGAAGGTTCCCAGAGCCTCAAGGACCGCTATCCCCTCGAGTCCAAAGGGCCAGCACAGATTTGGAACTTGTTCCTTTATTCCAAGGCAGAACTCCCATTTTGGTGTTAGGGAGTTTTCGACTTTATGGAATTGTGGCAAATTTAATACAAAATACAATAAAGATGTAAAATTGGACTTTACAAATGAATCCTGAACGAGATTGTTCTTTTAGGAAACATCGTTCAGGACTATGCAAACTCCAAAAGAACATACTAGAAAAGAAATTCTACAGGCCGCTCGGGAAGAGTTCATCCAACTTGGTTTTGAAAAAGCAAGTATGCGCACCATTGCCAAAAAAGCAAAGGTTTCGACGAGTAATATCTACAACTACTTTGAAAACAAAGAACACTTACTCACAGAAATCTTACAACCTGTGTTGTCTGGATTGGAAAAGGCGTTCGCTTACGTTTCCCATCCAGATTATTTTGAAAAACGATTTAACGACAGTTATGAGGCGTGGAAAGAAAGGTTTCACATCGCCTTAGATTACGTGGATGCGAACCGAGATGATTTTATCCTACTCCTTACGAAGGCACAAGGCTCTCATCTGGAAGAATTTCCAGATACGGTTCTCACAAGGCTCACAAAAATCAACTTCGAACAATACAACAACTTCAAACAAAAAAACCCTAGTTACAAAGGAGAAGTGGATGAGTTTGTGGTTCGGAATATCTTGTCATTTTTCTTGAATATCTTTGTACAAATGGTAAGACAAGGGATTTCCAAACAAGACATGCTTGTGTACCAAGACAGTTTCCTTAAATTTTTACACTTTGGATACAAAGGATCGATTGCCTCCGATTTGAGTTAAACCAATCTGGTTCTCGATGGGAACCAAATACCAAATCAAAATTTGTGGAATCAAAGACCTTCCCACACTGGAGTTGTGCCACGAACTCGGTGTGGATTTTGTTGGTCTTAATTTTTCTCCTCGTTCCCCTCGTAAAATCGATCAAACGATTGCAAAGGAACTCCTTTCCTTCCGCCAAAAGCCCAAGTTCCCTAAAGTGGTATTTTTATTCTTTGAAAACACAACAGAAGAAATCCTTCAGATCACAAAAGAATTTTCACCCGATTTGATCCAACTCATCCGAGGAGACCAATTTGTACCTATGGAACTTTGGGACTCTCTCACAAACCATAAACAATTATTACCTGCAATACGAATACAATCTCCCGTTGTTTCGGATGAAGGATTAGAACCCATGTCACCCCTCGTGATTTTAGATAGTTTTCAGAAGGGTCTTGGTGGTGGGAGTGGGCATACCTTCCCTTGGGAATATATAACAAACGTAAAACGACCGTACTTACTTGCAGGTGGGATCACACCAGAAAATGTCCAGTTCGCCTTAAAGAGTTTAAATCCAACTGGAATTGATGTCGCAAGTGGTGTGGAAACAGACGGTAAAAAAGATCCAAATAAAATCAAAGAATTGGTACACAATGTCCGAAACCTATGAAGCTTTGAATACTCCAGTGATGCGCCAGTATTTGGAAGTAAAAGAACTCCACCCGGATGGGATAGTTTTCTTTCGAATGGGTGATTTTTACGAAATGTTTATGGAGGATGCTAAAATTGCGGCACAAATTTTAGACATCACGCTCACCAAAAGACAAAACCAAATCCCAATGGCAGGAATCCCCTACCATGCGACAGAAAGTTATATATCTAGGCTTATATCTGCTGGGAAAAAAGTAGTGGTTTGCGAACAAACAAAACCCGATGACCCAAAAGCCAAGATCATGTCAAGGGAAGTGGTGCGAATCATCACACCAGGTACAGTCGTGGAAGATAATTTACTTGGTGGATACCAAAACAATTATTTATCCCTATACTACAAAGAAAAATCTTCCATATACTTAGCGTTTGCTGATGTATCAACATCGGAACTTGTTTACTTTTTTTTCTCGGAAACTGAAAAAGAAAGAATTCTTGATACCATCAAACGATTTTCCCCGAAGGAAATGATTTATACAGAAGAGATTCCTCCTCTCTCAAAAGAATCAAAAATCATCCTATCACAAATCCCAAAGGAATTTTTACCGAAAAAAAAGGGAGCAGGAATTGATTCCGTTGTACATGTATTAGATGCTTATTTACAATATAATTACCGGAATCAAAATTTTGTTTTTAAATCCCCTAGAAGGATCGATGAAGCTGAATATTTAATATTAGATGAACAAACCGTTTCCCATTTGGAGTTAGTCGAAAATCCCAATGACAAAAACCATACACTTTTTGGAGTTTTGAATCGTTGTACGACCGCCACGGGAAAACGTTACCTCAAACAAAGGATTCTTTTTCCCACTCGTGATGAAAACAAAATCAAAGATCATTGGGACAAAATTGAAATTTTAACCCAAAACAAAAAAGAAAGACTCAAAATCAAAGAATCACTCGGGGATCTCATTGATTTAGAACGAGTCATTACCCGGTTCCGTGTGGGCAAAGCATTACCTCGCGATTTTAGAGGGATCGAAAAAAGCTTAACGGCCGTTAGGCAAATGAAACTGGTTTTAGATGGGATTGGTTATGACTTTTCCAAACTTCCAAAGGAATTAGAATCACTCGTTTTAGAATTCCAAACTACTTTGTTTGATGGGGAACTTCCAGTATTTTTAGGAAACTCACCTTTTTTAAGATCTGGTTTTAACAAAGAATACGATGACGCGATCCTTGCGCGGGAAAAAGGAAAAGATTGGATTTTAGAACTCGAAGAAAAGGAAAAAAAAGAATCCGGTTGTTCGAGTCTCAAAATCCGTTACAATAAAATCCTTGGATACTTTATCGAAGTGTCTAAAGCCCAAGCCAAAGATGTTCCATCTCATTTTTTAAAAAAACAAACCCTTGTGACAGGGGAAAGATTTACATCACCAAAATTAGAAGAATTGGAAAGAGCCATCCTACAGGCGGATGAAATCATCGAAAGAATCGAAAAACAAGTATTTGATCATTTGGTAACTTCTTGTATTTCACTTTACGAAGCTTTTTTAACATTATCCAACGAAGTGGCATCTCTTGATTACCATCTTTCTCTTACCGAAATCAAAGAGGAATACCAATGGACAAGACCAGAAATCCGAACAGATGGGATCATTGAATACATCGATTCTCGCCATCCAGTGGTAGAAACTTTTTTACCGATTGGCGAACGTTTTGTCCCCAATAACCTCGAACTCAATCCAAAAGAAAATGCCATTGCAGTGTTAACGGGTCCCAATATGGCAGGTAAGTCTACTTTTATGAGACAAATTGCCATTAACCAAATTCTTTTCCAAATGGGTTCCTATGTCCCGGCAAAAAAAGCCTCTCTTGCCATTGTGGACCGAATTTTCACGCGAATTGGATCTGGAGACAACTTAACCAAAGGTGAATCAACTTTTTTTGTAGAGATGAAAGAAACTGCCACTATCTTAAATCAATTTACAGAAAACAGTTTGCTTATTTTTGATGAAGTGGGACGAGGAACATCCACTTACGATGGTTTGTCCATCGCTTGGGCAATTTTAGAATTCTTAAGTCAAAACTTTCCAAAACCTAAAACCATTTTTGCCACCCATTACCATGAGTTAACAGAACTTGAAAAAGGAGCAGGCATCTTCAATCTTTACTTAGATACGTTTGAAAAAGATGGTGAAATTCTTTTCTTAAAAAAAGTAAAACGAGGAAAATCTAAACAATCCTTCGGAATCTATGTAGCAAAACTGGCAGGAATTCCAGTATCGGTCTCAGAAAGAGCAAAAGAAATTTTATCTGGCCTAGAATCCAAAAAAAGAGAAATCAAAATCAAAAATGATGAACCAAGTTTATTTGGAAATTTACTGGAAAAAGAAACTAAGGGAATCTCAGCAAACGAAGAAAAGGTGATAAATAGGATTTTAGGTCTTGATCCAAATAAAATTCCACCACTTGAAGCGCTTTCTATATTAGATGAATTAAAAAGAATTCTCAAAGAGGAAAACTAAAGCTGATAAATCAGTAAACTCAATCCAGTTGGTAATTTTGTCTTTTAAACCTTGTTTCGCATGGATTCCAATGCCAAAACCTGCCACATTTAACATCAGAGCATCATTGGCTCCATCTCCAACGGCAACTACCCGATTTAATGGAATGGAAAGTTCATTTGCATATTTTTTTAAATATAATTCTTTTTTTTCTCGGTTGATGATCTCACCAAGGATTTCTCCTGTAAAAAAACCATGTTTTTCTTCCAAACCATTGGCCCTGAAAAAATCAATTGGGTACTTCTTAGAAAATAATTCCAATACAGGGCTAAATCCACCACTTAAGATCCCAATCTTACAACCGTTTGCTGGAACAAATTGAAATACATTTTCCATCCCATCATTGAGTTGCAAAAGATCATATACTTCCTTAAAACTTTGGATCGAAAGTCCTTTTAAATGTTCCACACGAAGGCGCAGGGCTTCATCAAATCCCATCCCACCTTCCATTGCTTTTTTGGTAACACTTGCAACTTCTTCAAAGACTCCATGTTTCCTAGCCAATTCATCTATCACTTCTTCTTTGATGACAGTGGAATCCATATCAAAAACAAAAAGTGACTTATCTGATTTTGGTAACAAGGAATTGAAAACTAAAAAATCGATTTTGTCTTTTGCCAATTCATTTCGAATTTCCAAAATTTGATCACGACTCATATTTTCATTTCGTTCGATTCTCACACAGTGTAATCCCAATTGCTTTGAAACAAAAATTTTGGATTCAGAAACAGAACTTGGATGATTCCCAAAAGAGGAGGGATCACTCACATTTTGGATGATAGTGGGAAATGTTTTTGGAATGATAGAATCAGGAATCGGAGAACGAGAGATAAGTAGAATTGAATTCATTTTTATTTTTGCAAATAAGGTCTTAGTTTTTTACCCCAAAGTTCATATCCCTTTTCATTAAAATGCAAACTATCACCGTTGGGTCGAATGAACTCCTCACTGAGTGTGGGGAAATCAAGTTTTCGCATCACATCCCAAACTTCGATGTATTCTACATTTGGAGTGGAACGAGCCACATGGTTCAAAAACAAATTGTAAACAGGAACAATCTGATTGAGTTCTTTCACTCGAGTGGGTGGTACTGCGATCAAAAAGATACGAATTTGTTGGTTCTTGGAATGGATCTTTTTAATGATGGAAAGTAAATTATTCTGCACAAGACTCAAACATTTACCTTGGATGAAATCATTCCCTCCAATTTCGATGACCACAGTTTTCGGATTCAAAACTAAAACGTCTTCGTCAATACGAGTTAATAATGTCTCTGTCATATCACCACCAATGCCTCGGTTGGTGACCGATTTTCCTGGGAATTCTTTTGCCATAAGGTCCGGCAAAAACAAATGAACCAAACTATCACCTGCGAAAACTATTTCTGATCGTTTGATTCTGTTATTATCTTCACCGTATAACAGGCGTGTGGGTAGCCAACCCTTTTCAATGTACTTTTTGAAGTTGGATTGGTCACGCCATCCTGGCTCGGCAAAACATTTGAAGTTTGTGTCAAAGTAATCTCGTTTTGAGGTGGAATTACAATTGGTAACACTCAAAACCAGGGCGAAAAGCACGCCCCATCGGAGGAAGAATTTAATCCTGTTCTTGCGGTTCATTCATTCGGAAGCGCTTTTGCCAATCTTTGATTTGGGCCTGCGCATATTCTTCCGTATCACAAATCCGAAATTCAATCGGGTTATTTGTGGTTGTCTCGATGAGTTTGGCTTCGATATACCCGTTCTTTAACTTGGTTGTCTCAATGCGATATCTCATCTGAATAGCTCCAAAAACCAGGATTTATTTACCACGTATCTTTGCAATCTCTTCTAACGTTTCATCCTCTTTGTATTTTCCAAAGAGAAAAATTGCAAGTAAACAGAATGCAGAAGCCAGAGGACCTGTCAATCGAACTCCAAGTTCCCCACCAGCTTCTACTTCTTCGACTTTACAAATAGTTGATTCCTTACTTATTTTTGCCTCAGTCTCACTATTTTTTTTCGGTTCTGACTTAGAATCAGACACAGATGGTGCAATGATCCCTGTCACATTGGGTGAAACTTGTTTTTTAGAATCTCGGTCAAGACCAAGCAAAATCACGGAACTAAAGATCAAAACTGCAAGTGTTTGTCCTAGTTTTTGCATAAAGGTGCGTCCCGCATAAAAAAGTCCTTCCCGTTTTGACCCAGTTTTTAATGAATCAAGTTCAGCAATATCTGCTAATATCGCATTTGGTAATATTCCAAGAATTGCAATTGGAATGGCTGCTACCGCAACAATCATGTAACCTTGGATATACGGGGAGATTGGTAAACTGTTTTTCCCGATGAAATAAATGGATAAAAACAATGCAAGAAAGGTATAAAATCCAATGAGAACCGTTCTCTTTTTGCCAATTTTTCGTGCCACAAAATTCACAACGGGATAAAAGGCAAAGGAAACCAGTAACATCACTGTAAGGAGTTGTGTCACAAAGTCTCTTTCTAATTCCAAAAGAACCGTTACGTAGTAAGAGATCCCTGTTGTTAAGATGGTGAGTGCTAAGAAGTAACACAAATCAGAAAGTGCAAAATACAAAAAGTTTTTGTTTTTGAAGGTAAGAATGATGGCTTCTTTAAATGGAACACTGGAAGCTTCCGACTCACAATATGTTTTTTCATGGATGGTAAACACAGGGAAGTACATACAAATCGCAGCAAAGATACAAAGGATTCCGAGAGCATATTGGCGCGCTGCAAGTGTCTGTAGTGATGGGTCGACATCGAAGACAAAACTTGATTGCAACGCACTAGCAATCATTGGTTCCGTGGAGGCCACAATGATTCCAAGTGCATACGTAACTGAAATGTATGTAGAAAGATTGAGTCGTTCTTCTGGAGTATGGCCTAACTCTGGGATGAGTGCAAAAAAGGGTGTGACATACACTGTTAAAAATAAATAGAAGAGCAACATAAAACTCGTCATCCAAACCAAATTGGTCGAAGAAATGAAGTTATGTGGTGGCACAAAGATTAACCAACAAAAGACGGCAGATGGAATCCCACCTAAAAATAAAAAAGGAATCCTTCTACCAAAGCGTGAAGAAAATCGATCCGAAGAATTCGCAATGAGCGGATCTGTAAATGCATCCCACAAACGTCCGACCGCAGCCACCACACCAATGGTGGAAAGGCCCCAGAACGCCATTTTTTCAATCAAATCGGGGAAACAGTCCTGACCTGGTTTGGGTGCTGGGGGAAGGTAAAAATAAACTTGGTGGAGGCCAATGATATTGATGAGTGTAGACCAACCAAGTTGGCCTACTGCATAACTAATTTGTTTTCCAAATGGTAAAGAAGGTTTTTGCATGTGTTTCACTAGAGGCGGTAAAGTAGGAGCATGATACCGCCAAAAGTGAAAAAGGCAAACTACTTTTTATGTTTATAGAGTTCTGGAAAGTTTTTCTCGTCGTATAAAAACTTTGATTCGTAGTCTTCCCAACCCTCAGGAATTCCTTCAGTAAACTCAGGCACCATATTGCAATCACGAATGAGATTCATGGTCTGTTCCATTTCGCTCCCTTTGACATTTAAATAGCCTTCTGCAAATAAGGAGTTAGCGACATACAATGCCATGGATTGTAAGGAACCCAGATGTCCTTCACGACCTGCTCCCACACGGATTTCAGAATCGGGATTCACCAAACGAAAGACAGACAATACACGGAGGCAAAATTCAGGAGTGAGTGGGGATTTCTGGATCGCATGCCCTTTGATGGGAATGAAAAAATTCACTGGAATGGAAATCACTCCTAATCGCTTCAGTTCAAAGGCCACTTGAACAATGTCTTTTAACTCTTCCCCCATTCCTACAATGATCCCAGAACATAGTCCAATCTCTGCTTCTTTTGCCGCCTTAAGTGTCGTTAGTCGGTCTTGGAAAGTATGTGTGGAACAAATTTCGTTGTATTTTGATTCAGAAGTATTGAGGTTGTGGTTGTATCGATCAAGGCCAGCATCTTTTAATGCCTTTGCTTTTTTCGCATCCAAGATCCCAGCAGAAAGACAAACCTTCATTCCTAGTTCTCCATTGATTTTGGAGATGGTCTCGGCTAATTTATCGACAGCTTTGTCTGTTGGCCCTCGGCCAGAGGTTACCATACAAAAACGGTAAGCTCCGTTTTCTTTCGCCTTTTTAGCATCTTCCCAGATTTCTTCTGGAGATTTTAAAGAATACTCTTGGATCCCCGATTCCCCACCTTTTCTTTGTGCGCAGTATCCACAGTCCTCAGGGCAATAGCCATTTTTAATGTTATCAAGAATATGAATGCGGACTCGGTTCCCAAAATGACGGAATCGTTCTTCAGATGCTTTTGCTACGATTGGCAAAAGTGGAATTTCACCCCTTAAAATCTGAAGGGCATCTTCCTCTGAAATGACTGAGGGTGAGGAAGAGGTGGTTTTTTCTTGGACACTTGCGATCATGAAAACAAATTCTTTTCAACGGGTGACTCTGTAAACGAAGAAAATGGAAGAGATTCTTTAGTCTTTTTCTGATTTTAAAAATTCACTGAGACTTGTCTCGAGAGCATAAAATATTTTTGCCAAGGAATCATCGGAAATCGTGTAGGGGGGTGTGATGTAAATCGTACGTCCGAGAGGCCTAAGTAAGATATGAAATTTACGAAGGGAGTTTTTGATTTGTTTTCCAATGGGATTTAAGTATTCATCTGAAGCAACAGGTTCTTTCCATTCAAAGGCAAATATGGCACCCATCACTCGTACATTTTCCACTGAGTTTCCCATCTTTTTTTGAAAGGATTCGGCATGTAGTTTTAACTTAGATTCTAACAATTTCACCATTGATAGGCCTGTTTCTTGTAAGAGACTGATTGCCGCATAACCGACGCTACATGAAATTGGATTCCCAGTCATCGTATGGGCATGGAAAAAAGCTTTGTATGGATCTTTGGAGACAAATGTTTCATAAATCGATTTAGAAACCAATGTGGCAGCAAGGGGCAATACACCACCTGTCAGACCTTTTGCAAACACTAAGAGGTCTGGTTTCACTCCTGCTTTTTGGTAAGCAAACACTTCCCCTAGTTTTCCCATCCCTGTAAACACTTCATCAAAAATAAGTAATGTATTTGTATAGGTTGCGAGTTCACGTAGTTTTACCAAAACCTTTTGATCATAAAACAACATCCCATTGGCACCAAAAACCAAAGGTTCAATCACAATCCCAGCATATTCTTTTTGTTTGATGGCGAGTTCCAAATCAGACAAACATTCAGTTTTGCAATCAATTGGTTTTTTCCCCCAAGGACAATTCATACAATTAGGAGCGGGGAATTCTTTTGTGGGAAATCGAAGTTCTGAAAATATTCGATTGAAGTAATTTTTCCCAGAAACATTCATCGCACCAATGCTATCCCCATGATAGGAATTAGAAAATACTAAAAATTCAGAACGAGATTTGAAATCAGGATGATTTTCATAAAATTGGATCGCAAGTTTTAATGAGATCTCAATCGCATTTGATCCGTTATCTGAATAAAATACTTTTGTAAAATCAAAATTAGTAAGTTCTAAAATCGATTTTGATAATTTTTCTGCGGGTTCATGGATATTGCCAGCAAGAAGTACATGGTCTAAACTCTGGATTTGAGTTTGTAAGGCAGAAAGAAGTTTAGGATGACGATGTCCAAAAATCATTGTCCACCAACTCGAAATGGCATCGATCCAAACATTCCCTTCATCATCTGTAAGAAATTCTTTTTCAGCAGATACAATATTTAAGAGTGGTTCGGATTCGTCTTGGATGGTAAGAGGCACCCAAGTATGAATATGGACTGGATTAAGATTCATCGTCTACATTTATAACGACATCAATGACATTCCGATTTTTGTCAAACTGGTCCAATGCAAATGTTTTAAATTCTTCCGAACTTAACTTTTGTTCTGGAAAATTTGTAGAACCCAAAAAACTAACACCACCTAATTTTTGTATAATGGTAGCGTTGTCTTCTTGTAATGGGTTTTCAGGTCCCACCAGATAAAATCCGAACACTGGAATAAAACGGGATGTCAATGCTTCTAATGTTAATAAAGTATGATTGATCGTTCCGAGTTCAGTGGAACCAACCACAACCACTCCCAAATTTGATTCTTGGATGCCTCGGATGGTTAGGTAATCTTCCGTAATGGGAACAAAGACTCCCCCCGCACCTTCTATGAGTGTATTGTTTTTCCTTTCTTTGGAAATGGCTGTAAGCAATGATTTTGGATCGATGGATTGTCCTTCCAACTTCGCAGCGTAATGAGGACTTGCAGGTGTTTTGAAAACAAAACTTGGGTTCAAAAAGTAAGTATCAGGCAAACGAGTTGTTTTTTTTTACAAAACTTGTATCATCTGCACTTACCGTCCCTGTTTGGATGGGTTTCCAATACCGAAATCCATGTTTTTCGGCATATTTTGCCATAAAGAGACTGGAAAAGAAGGTTTTACCAACGTCCGTGCCCGTGCCAGTTACGTAAAAAGCTTGTCCCATAAGAGCAAGTTTTATCAATTCCAGACCTCGTCTATCCGATTTATAATAGAGAGGCACTATGCAACTTCCCCTTTGGAAATCCATTCTCAAACGCGATGACAATCCGATTACGGAGATTTCACATTTTTTGCGTGAAACTGCAATCTTCCACGGTATGTCACGAAGGACCCTTCGTGAGGTCGCACGACTCATCCACAAACGTAAGTACTATGCGGGTGAAACAATTTTTTACCAAGGACAAGCCGGAACGGGAGTGTATTTGATCTTACAAGGGAAGGTAGAAATATATTCGGAACGAGAAGGTGTCACCCTAAAACTCGCCGAACTAGAGAAAGGTGCCTTTTTTGGTGAACTTGCTTTATTCCAAGATTTCCCAAGGTCAGCAACAGCTGTAGCGTTAGTTGATTCTATTTTACTAGGATTTTTCCAACCAGAATTGAAAACTTTATTGGAAACGAAACCAAGAGTGGGAAATGATTTACTCTTAAGTTTTGCATCCATCATTGCCGACAGGCTTCGCAAAACAAATGATACACTTGAAGCCGCATACTTTAAAAGTAAAAAGAATAAATCCAAATGATCTTTAAAGAAAATAGTGTTTCTTCCTTGGTTTTACGATCTGCTTTTTTTGGATTGATCGCTTTAACGATCCTCATTGGAATTGTGGGTGTTAAATTTTTAGCAATTCCACTTCTGATCTCTGGCATTCATTTTTATATTTTCCATGGGATCGTCGATTATTTTGAATCTAGAGGCATCCACCGCGCGATTACCATCATCGTCATCTTTACATTTTTAATCGCAGGTGCGTATTGGTTTTTAGCGTTTTACCTTCCGAACCTTTTTGAAAAAGCACAACCCATCGTATCAGAATGGTCCTCAAAAATGGATGATCCCAATTTTCAACTTTTGGATTTTACAAAACTTCCTGTTGTCTCCAAAAATCCCGAACTTTGGAAAAAGATTATCAACCCAGAAGAAATTGCTAAACTTGCCACTACCAATTTAGAAGAATTTTTACGTGGTATAGTTGTGATGATTCCAACCTTTATCAGTTGGATGATCATCATTCCGATCATCAGCTTCTTTTTGTTACTCGATGCCAATTTAATTTATAAAACGATGATTAGTTTTATACCCAATCGTTTTTTCGAAATGTTTTTAATGGTGTTTTACAGGATGAACCAACAAATCACAAGTTACCTCAAAAGTTTGGTGGTACAATGTGGGATTATGGCAATCGTTGCATCCATTGGTTTTTATTTTGTTGGAGTGAAGTTTTTTTTCCTTTTTGGAATCTTTTTAGGAGTCGCCAATTCCATTCCCTATTTAGGACCATTGATTGGAGCCATTCCACCCATCCTATTTGCTATTTTATTCCCTGAAATGTCTCCGTCCATTGGATCCATTGCATCAGTCGTAGTTGTTGCACAATTAGTTGATAACGCCATAGTCCAACCAGTCGTAATCGCAAACGCAGTATCCTTACACCCACTTGCGATTTTAATTGGGATTGCAGTGGGTGGGAATTTTTTTGGAATTTTTGGGATGTTACTCGCCATACCAGTGTTATCTATTTTAAAAGTGACGATTGGTATCCTTTACCATGCTTTGAAGGAACACCAAATCATTTAGTGTAGAGGACGTAAAATTGAAAAGGTACAATGTAGAAGAGGAAAAGTCTTCCTCTGGATCACTCTTCTCGTTTGTTCCATTTTCCCATTTCAGAAAATAGGATCCCAAATAAAGTTAATAAAGATCCTACGGCCCCAACAAGCCCTAATCTTTCACCTAATACAAGATATGCTAGAAAAAAAGAAAAAACGGGTTCTAAACTATAAAGTAATCCAGCCCTAGCGGGAGATACTGCCTTTTGGTATCTAGTTTGGATTTGTGTTGTAAAGATAGTAGCAAAAACCGAGGTATAAAAAATCCCAATCCAAAACTTAGAATCAAATTGGATCGAAATCGGTTGGGAAAGAAAAACCGATTCCACTGGAAACAAAAATGTAGAGACGATGGCAATGAGTAAGATTTCGAATGAGACAAGGATTTGTGTTGGTATTTTTTTGCTATAGATATCAATCAAAATGATGTAAACTGCAAAGAAGAAGGCTCCTATCAGTGTGATCCCATCACCAAAACTAAATCCAAATTCATTTTGAAATTCTTCATAGGACTTTCCATTTTGAGAAATACAAAACAGTCCGATCACAACAATCACAACCGCAGTCCAAGTGCGTAATGAAGGCAGTTTTCGTTCGATGGCAATTTCTAATAAAGGAACAAAGATTACATAGGCTCCTGTCATAAAGCCTGACTGTGTAGCCGATGTGTATACAAGTCCAATGGTCTGAAAAGCATATCCAAGAAGGGCCGAACAAGCCACAAAAAAAGCAGGTAAAATGTAATCCCACCTTCGATTTGTCTTGGAAAATAGGGTTTTTCTGTAGATGAATAACGTGATGATTCCTGCTAACCAAAACCTCACGGCCAAAAAGAGAAAGGGAGGCACGGAATCGAGTGCAAGTTTGATGACCACAAAGGTTCCACCCCAAAGAATGGCGGCAATCACCAAAAAAAGTTCTGGAGTGAAGATCCTAGTCATGTTAGGACAATCTTTCCAAAGAAATCGGTAAAGCAAGGAAAAGATGAATTGGAAATTTAGAATCCGAAAACCACAACATGGGACAACGTTGACTTGGGAATTGTATTTTCCACCGGGAACCTCCACTTGGGTTGGTGATAGAGTCAAAGAAATTTTAAATACTGTCCCACTCCCCAACCAACCTGAAACGAATGTACGTGTATTTTCCGAAAAAATCAAAATCGAAAATGCAAATGCCCACCAAATCACCTATCTTTTGTTTCATGGCTATTTTATCAGAGATTTACGTTTAGTGATCGCAAGGACTACTGACTGGAATCCATCGTCAGATAAACGCGAATCGGAATGGGAAAGAATTTTAACGGAAGCAGTATCCATTGCAAAACCTCTGTTTCTATCACCCGATACAAAATTTTATGAGGTCAAAGATAACCTACACATCAGTTTTTTTGAAAATGAAATCACCGTTTCTATCTCGGTATTAGGGGAACCTGGATACAAACGTGGTATCAAAGCAAATTTCCCAACAAGTGCCCCCATTCCAGAAGACTTAGCTCATATTTTAATAGAAGAATGTTTTGAGATTTTCTCAGTTCCCAAACACAAAGTAAAAACCGTGTACATTCCTTTTGCAGGGACAATGACATTTGCCACCGAATGGAAATTAAGTGAAGAAAAAATTCCCTTTTTAACCTTACCACGGGAATTCGTTTGGAAAAAATTAAATTTATACCCTTCAAAATCGTTTGATCATTTTCTAAAAAAGAATCAAACTCAAATGGAGAATCAATTATCTTTCACTCCCGTTGTCTTACAAGATACGGATCCTGCTTTAGAACCGTATTGGACAAAGGAATTTTCCCATTGGCGAAACTTAGTTCATGTCGAGACCATTGACCATACGATCTCTGATTTTTTAAGAACCTTACCTGTATTTCCAGAGGCAGAGCCTAATAAAACCCATTATTTTTTACCATTAAATCCTCCTTATGGATATCGTAAAAATGAACGAACTGGTCCAGACGAAGTTTTGTATTCTAAAATCGGAAATCGAATTGAAACCTTGGCCAAACAATTCAAAAATAATGTTTCAATCATAGGGATGATCCTTTGTCCTACGGAAGAGAAATGGAGTGAATGTATGAAAGAACTTCGCAACTTTTCTAAAAAAACCATTCATGTTACGCATGGAGGTATCGATTTACGCGTGTTATTCTTTCATTCGGAGGGGAAATCTGAAAGACGTACAAATTGAACCAGGTTGGAAAGAGGTTTTAAAAGAAGAATTTGAAAAACCTTATTTCACAGCCTTACGGGAATGGGTGAGAAACGAATACAAATCAAAAATTATTTACCCCCCGGCTAAACAAATATTTAATGCCTTTGATTTATGCCCTTTTGAGAAGGTTAAGGTAGTCATACTTGGGCAGGACCCCTACCATGGACCTGGACAAGCACATGGACTTTGTTTTTCAGTGTTAGATGGTGTTCCGTTTCCGCCTTCACTGCAAAACATCTTTAAAGAAATAGAAGATGATGTAAATAAACCTTTTCCGAAGTCTGGTGACCTGAGTTATTTAGCCAAACAAGGTGTGTTTTTACTCAATGCAACACTGACAGTTGAAAAAGACAAAGCAGGTTCTCACCAAAACAAAGGATGGGAAATTTTCACAGATGCTGTGATCAAAATATTAGCTGAACAAAGGTCCAATTTAGTTTTCCTTTTATGGGGGGCATTTGCAGGTAAAAAAGAAATCTTAATTCCAGCAAACAAACACTTGGTGTTAAAATCAGCTCATCCATCTCCCCTTTCTGCCTATCGAGGTTTCTTTGGGAATTCACATTTTTCCAAAACCAATGAATATTTACGAAAGCTTGAGAAAGAACCCATTGACTGGTAATGAAAAAAAAGGTTATTTCTTTGTTTTCCTCACAGGTGTATTTTTCGCCTTTGAGGTAATTGGATTCAAAGAGGTATTTCGAAGGACCAACCTTTCACCAGAAATGGCGGCCTTTTATGGAGTAGGATTTGCCTTTTTAGTTGTGACCCCATTTTTACTTGGTTCCAAACTCCGAAGGGAAAAACTCACTACAACTGTTAGACGAGATGGTTTCATATTACTTCTGGGAACATTTTCCAATGCTATGGGAATTGTTTTGTATTATTATGCACTAAAACAAACGGATTTAGGTCCGGCAGCCATTCTCATCAAAACTACTGTACTTTACAATGTGATCCTAGGAGTTATTTTTTTAGGAGAACGATTCAAAGACCGTGAAATATTAGGATTCTTTCTTTCGATTGTAGGGATTTATTTGATTTCCACATTACAAGGTCAAATCCATCTATTATCAGCATTTTGTATTTTACTCAGTGCATTTTTATTCGCCATCCAAAGTTATATGATTAAAAAATATATCCCTGAAATTTTGGGACTTGAATATGCATACCTTCGTTTGTTTTTGTTATGTGTATTTTTCTTATTATATTCCTTATGGATTGGATCTTTTTTAGTACCTCATTGGCATATCATAGTCACTCTTGGATTTTTTTCTTTACTCGGTTATTTTTTAGGAAGGGCATTTTATTTTGAGGCTCACAACTATTTACCCATCAGTAAACTCAATGCAACCCTTCTCTTTGAACCAATTTTTTTACTGTTTGTTGGGATTTTATTTTTGAACGAACCCTTTGATATGCAAAAGATATTAGGTGGAGCGATCATCCTCCTTGGATTGTATTTAATTGTATTCCACAAACGGAAGGTAAAATGATGAAGGAACGAATGCAAAAACTAACAGAATCAGAAATCCAATCCATTTTGGAAAGATACCCCGAATGGAAATTGGAATCGAATGATGGACTTCAATCCTTTCACTTTGAAAAAAAATTTTCTTCCTTCCAAACTGCATTTTCTTTTATCACAAAGTTAGCGTTAGTATCGGAATCCTTGGATCACCATGCAGAAATCTGGAATGTATACAATCTTGTCCGATTAAAACTATACACTCATGACCAAAATGGCCTTACAAAAAGAGATGAGGCATTCATCAAACAGGTTATGAAACCAAATTAAAATTTGTTCATTACAAAATTCAATTTGGATTTCAATTTTCACCTTCTTGGATTTCTGTTAAAGTTCCCTTTCATTGATTTCCTTTTGGCATAAAAAAAGCCGGAGTTGGATGACCAATTCCGGCTTCTTCCTAATCTACGTTGTGTTGTGATTAGATTTCGATTTTGTAACCTACGCGGTAAGTTTGTCCACCGATTACCACTGGGTATGCAACCCAAGGAGCAAGAGCAGAAGCACCACCAACGGAGCTAACTCCACCAACACCCATTCCTGCAGAAAGGATGGTTTCCAATTCGAAGAAAAGGTGTCCTTTGTCAGTTACTTTTGTTTGTGCACCAACCAACCAGTTGAGTCCGAATCCACTTGCGCCGAAACGTACGTTCTCTTTGTAGATTCCTGGGTTTGGAGCATCAGAAATTAATGCACCACCGGAACCAGCAAGAGTTGTACCTCCAGGGCCTAAACCAGCTGTGAACGCTTGCAGTGCAGGCGCGTTGATGGTTCCAGAAACTCCCCAAGAACCTTGGAAGTAGTTTACCCCTGCTCCGATGTAAACAGCAGTATCATTTGCAGCATTGTATAATTTGATCCCTAAGTAAGTAGGAACTGTCCAAGCAGTGTAATGCCACTCTTGGTCTAACCATTTGTAACCCATTACAGTAGAAGAAGTTTCACCACCAGCGATTTTAGTCGTGTAGTTAACATTGATTCTCCAGAATAAGCTATTGAGTCCAAAAATCCCTTCTTTTTCGTAACCTACGTTGACGTTACCACCAACCATAGCTCCGCTTGTTTTCGCACCAACAACTCCACCAGTAGTTCGCTTCAAACTAACAAGTGTGTTTTCAGGATAAATTGCTTTTTGAACAGGGTATCCAGTGATGTTTCCGGCGGAGTCTCTTGAAGCCGTAGCGTTTCTTGAATCGAGACCATCTTTTGTAATGGTTCCACCGAGTTGTGCGAGGTCGAATTGCATACCCAAACCGACCATAAAATAAGAACGAGGACCTGATTGTGCGCTTAAGCTACCAGCTAAGCACATAAGTAAGAACCCCATCATTCCAAAGCGTAGAGATTTCAGCATTTGATGATTACTCCTTAGTGAGTGTTTCCTGAATTTTTTTCGTTCCTGCGGATAAACGAATGCCTATCGACAACCGTCTATACCGACAATTGCAATGAAACTAGTGCTTCTCATAGGTTTTGTCAAATAAAATTGTTAAATCTTCACGAAAATTGTGTTAATTGTGGAATTTCGAATGAGTCTAACCCTGTCTAAACAACTTTTCCTTATTTGCAGATTTCTTTGGCTTTTTGTTCTTTTTTCGATCACTCTCGAAGCGAAAGAAAGAAAGATGATTCGCATTTCCGGTGAACTTGTCTCTTGGGAAGTGGAAGGTGAAGACCCATACTTTCGTTTTTTGGATCCAACCAATCTGCGCGAGAAAACCATCCATTGTGATTCCGAAACCATGCGTCTTAGTTTTGGAAATAAACCCAAATCAAATCTGTATGTGGAAGGAAAAGCAACACAACTGACCCCCACTTCGGATGAATGGCTCTGCGTAGGAAAACCTCATGTCTTCCAAAGGTTCAAAGTAAGTTCACCCGTAAAAACATCGCAAACCAAAACCGTACAAGGCCAAGTTGTAGAAGCAGATCCAACAACAGGTCAAATCGTGTATCTTGTGCGAGGGAGACGATTTTACCTGACAATCGACCCAGTAGAAGCGAAATCGATGGCAGACACACTCGCAGAGCTGGGAACAGTCAACATTGATGGAGAATACCGTTACGACCGAATCAAACGTTATTATGTAAAAGATTGATGAATTTTTGTTCGCAAGCCTGGCCTAGTTCTTTGGAATGGATTTGATGCAGGCTTTTTTGGTTTTAGCAAACGGAACGGTCATGAAGGGCCGATCCTTCGGTGCAAATAAGAATTCGATCGGGGAAGTAGTATTTAATACTTCTATGGCAGGGTATCAGGAAATCCTCACTGACCCTTCCTACAAAGGTCAACTTGTCACACTTACCTACCCAATGATTGGGAATTATGGAATCAATCCAGACGATATGGAATCCGATCGAATCCAAGCTTCTGGACTCATTGTCAAAGAATACGTCAAACGTCCCTCCAACTTCCAATCCAAAGAAACTCTAAGTGAATTCTTGATTCGTTTTGGTGTGCCTGCCATTGAAGGGATTGACACACGCAAGCTAACGCGCATTCTCCGAACCTCAGGTGCCATGAATTGTGGAATCTTTGTCAATGAAACGTACGAAGATTCCTTTTTGGAAACTGTGAAAAATGCACCTTCTATGGAAGGCCAAGACTTGGCCCAAGTTGTGACTTGTGAAAAACCATATGTGTTTGGCGCGCATTCTCCAAGTAAGTTTAAACTGGCTGTTTATGATTTTGGAATCAAACGAAATATCTTACGCCTACTTGATTCCGCAGGTTTTAATGTCCATGTTTTCCCAGCCAAAACAAAAGCAGAAGATCTTTTGAAAGATGGATTTGATGCCTTCTTTTTATCAAATGGTCCTGGGGATCCAGCTCCACTTGATTATGCGATCCAATCGGCAAAAATCATTATGGACGCAAAAAAACCACTCTTCGGGATTTGTCTCGGCCACCAAATCATTGGCCTTGCCTTGGGGAAAAAAACATCCAAACTCAAATTTGGTCACCGTGGTGGAAACCACCCTGTTCGTAATGAAGAAACAGGAAAAATCGAAATCACTTCCCAAAATCATGGCTTCCACGTGTTAGGTGAGTCATCAACGGATATGCCTATCACAAGAATCAATCTTTTTGACAATACAGTGGCTGGACTGAAAACCAAAAATTTACCAGTGATGGCAGTGCAATACCACCCAGAAGCATGTCCTGGACCACATGATTCGGCATACCATTTCCAAGAATTTTATACTATGGTAGAAACCTCAAAATCGTAAGATTTGGTAAAATTGAGGGGGCAATATGTCATACAAAGAAGATAAAAATTTTTGGGGGATCCCTTACGGGACTGAAATTTCAGCAGAAGCGTTCGTTAAAGATATTTGGGATCCAACCACGGAAGAAATACTTACACCAAAACAATTTTTAGGTTTAGGTTGGGGAATCAACTTACATGCCCTTGGCCGTAGGGTCGGAGTGATTAAGTAACTCTTTCTTGATTACCTTTGCAAACACGTCTCTTCCCTTTTGGTTGAGATGTGTTAAATCAGCAAAATACTCATATTGATTTAAAAAAATTGATTTAAAATTATAAACTTTCACCTTACTTCCGTTTGCTTCTGATTGCATTGATTCTAATAGCGAATCGGCAACCCCATTCCCTTGTTTTTGATCCAAATCCATTTCCATTTGTGGTGAAAATGGAATTCTAAACACAACTACATCAATTTGTTTTTCCTTCCAGGTTTGTATGACTTTGTTCCATAATTGGATGGAACCATCGCGTTTGCCTGCAAGGATCGTCGTATCTAAATTTTGGAACGTTTCTTCCTTTGTGATCGATGGATCTTTGTCTATTGATTTCCAAATCCAAGCTCCACTCTCTTCTTCCATGCTTTTTTGAATGCGAACAAACTCTAAACGACGATTGGCTAAGTCAGTTTGCACTGTTTGGTCATAAAACATTCGATTCAAATTAGAACTAAGACCAAAATAAGGAAAAATTTGTATGATGATCTTCCATAGTAGATCTGTTAGATTAGGGAAATAAACCTTTCGAAGCAGTGGGTCTATTAAATCAGATGATTGTAATTTAGAAAATGAATAGTATAATTGTTTGTGGGCATCTGTGATTGAGTTTTTGCTTGTATTGAGAGGAGAAAGATTCACATAAATTTTTTTTAACTTTGGTAGTTTTGGGATTAAATATAAGGTATCGGAATAAATTCCTTCTGGTTGTTGGCTTGGTTTTGGAAGATAAATGACCTCTTCTACAGACACATGTTCCAACTCGGCAATGGTTTCTGGTAAAATCCCACTTACAATTTGGCTATCACCTAATACCAATATTTTGCCAGATGAATTCCATTTTCTTTCATTTGCATGATACCAATACATCGAAGTGGTATCACAAAGCGGAACAAAATACTTCCATGTACAATGCATAAAAACTGAGAGTAAAAGAAGAGATAAAAGAAGATAACGAAGTTTCATTTTGTATATTGTTTTCCTTAAAATTGGAAATAGAAAAAATCTTCCTTCGCAAACGGTGATACAAGAGAGAACCAAATATATCCTAATACAAAAATGAAGGTAACTTGCAAAGGATTTTGGTTATGGAAAAAACTAGGTCGATTTGTATCTTTCCATTCCTGCCAAAGGTCAAAAATCAAAAGTGGTGCAATAATAAGGAGTAATCCATATGGAATTTGTTCAAACTTAGGAAAAGACATTAAATTTTCTACAATGAGGTAAACATCAGTGGGAGAGGTGATGCGAAAGAGTAACAACCCAAGGGAAAACGTTATAAATGTAAAAAAAATTCCTAAACTTGAAAAAATCAAATGTTGGAATTTAGTAAATCCCACATACTTCAAGAAACGATAACCAACGAGACAAATTCCTAAGTAAACACCCCAAATGATAAATCCGTAACCCGCCCCGTGCCAAATCCCAGTCAGAAACCAAACCAACATTAAATTGATATTTTCACGAATAAATCCGTGTCGGTTCCCACCTAACTTTATATAGACGTAATCACGCAACCAGGTTGAAAGTGATATATGCCATTTCGACCAAAACTCAGAAGGATTAGATGAAAAAAATGGTCTTTTGAAATTGTTCATGAGTTCAAACCCCATTGACTCGGCAAGTCCCATGGCACAGAGAGAGTAACCAAAAAAATCTGCATACACTTGGAAGGCAATTGTTGGAGCAATGATCCATAAAATCCCTGGTTCTATTGTTTGAAACGAGTTTACATTCATTTCCACATAACGAGACAAAGGATCTGCTATACTTGATTTGATAAAAACCCCAAAACAAAAAAGAAAAAAACCATTCCAAATTTGTTCCTTAGTGATTGTCCGATTTGATTCAAATTGAGGGATTAAGTTCCCTGGTCTCTCAATGGGACCGAGTAACAAAAGTGGAAAAAACAAATCATACAAAGTAAAGGTAAGAAAATTTTTGCATACCTTTATTTTTTCATCATACACTTCAATCAAATAACTGATGTTATGAAATGTGTAGAACGAAATCCCTATGGGTAAAAGTAAGTTAAGTTTCCAAGTAAATGGTTGGCCTCCAAGTTCTACACTTACATCAGAAAACATCCCCCAAAGGAATAAAAAATATTTAAAGACACCTAAATACAAAACATTTGTGATGATTCCCAAAACAAATATTTGTTTTCTTTTGCCAAACGAACATTTGTCCATCCAAATCGCGATGGTATAGTTAAAGATGATAGAACCAAATAATAAAAACGTTGCCCCGATTCCCCAACGAGAATAAAAATAGATCCCAAAAAATAAAAGTAAAAGTTTCCGAATACGAAAAGAGGAATAATAGTAAAAGAGATAAAAAACAAAAAAACTAAGTAAAAAGGAGAGAGAATTGAATAACACGAAGAGTTTTAGGCTTCTTCAACCATTTCCAAAAATTGATTTTTGTCCTTTGTATCATGTGGATAAGACAAAGTTAATACACGGTAACTTGCTCGGAAATTACCAATGATCGCGTCTTCTTTTTTTGCAAACGATGACTTTATCTTTTTAATCACAACATCTGTTTCTTCTTTATCTTTTCCATGTAACACTAAAACAAATTTGCCCTGTCCCACACGAGTAAAGAAGTCCAATTCACTAATGTGATCCATCATTGTTTTACGCAATGTATCTGCATATCTTGCAAAAGTTCCAGTTCCTACTAAGTGAATCATTCTGGAAACATTTTGGATTTTAAACAAGGAAACTGTGAAAGATGCTTTGAGTGAGGATGCCTTTTCCATCTCGGTAATGATTCTTGATTCTAAAGGATTAAATGGATTTCGGAATAGGGCTTCCTTCTCTTGTAAAATCAATAAATTTGCAAACACAGGTGCCGAGGTTTCTAACATGGATACGGCTACATCTCGTATGGTATCTGTCCAAGCAGTTCCTGTAGAATGAATGATTACCATACCCACTAACCAATTGAGATTGATGATGGGAAGAATTGTAAATTCATTCATGATTCCTAGTTCATCATTGGTGAATATAGATTTGAGTTCAGAATCTTCTCTAAAATTTTCTAATTTATAAACACCTGATACATTTGAAACCATACCGACAATATCTGAATCTTTGCTAAGTCGAAAGTCTTTGGTTCTTTCTGGTAAAATAAAATTGGAACCAAATACGATATAGTCGGATCTAGTTTCCGAGTCTAAAACTAAAAAGGAAAATTGTTTTACACCTAATTTGGCTTTTATATGATCAATGAGTAGATCATATGCTTCATCCATTTTTCTCACTTTTGCAAAATCTCTTGCAAACTGCAAAACGGATTCATTGATTTCGATCACTTCTTTTGCATGGACTAAATCATCGCCCATCGCTTCAAATTCAGATACCCTTTCGAAAACAGAACCAGCGATATCTCCAACGATTTTTGCAAATTCTAAATCATCAGTAATATATTCTTCACCATTGATAAGTTTCCCAAGAGAAAGAATGCCAAAACATCTTTCCCCATGTCGAATGGGAACAAGGATTTCAGAACCCATCTCATTTAATAAAACCAGTTCTCTGTTTGGTAATCGCGATGATTTGAATTCACCTGCATAAATAACAGTTTCTGAATCAGAAATGCGCGCGTAAATTTCATCACCAGGTGATAAATACCATGAGTCTTTCGATTGGATTCCCTGAGCAGCAACGGCTTCCCATTTAGAATTTTTTAAATTTGTAGATGTTAGGATCACAACAGAATGGCAACCAACCTGCCCGATCAAACTATAGACTAAATTATCAAAAAAATCAGAAAATTCTTTGGAAGAAGCAATTTCTTTCGTGATTTCAAATATGGCTTGGTAATTTTCGATTCTTTTTTTGGAAGCGAGATGGTATGCCATTGGAGCTGTACCGAAATCCGATTCATCATCGAATAACACTTCTTCGCCGATTGGAGCCGGATCTTCTTTTACAGGACGTAAAGGTTGTTTTGCGGCCTCTTTCTTAGCATCATTTTCCCATTCATCAAACAAATTCACTTCTGGCAAAGGAACATCTGGTTCAACCAAATCATCGTGATAATCACGTTCAATTAAATCATCACCTAACTCAGGTTCTTTGTCTTTGTTTTGGACTGGTTCAGGTTTTACTTCTGGGTTTTCATCCTCAACAATTGTATTTTCTTCTATCTCCGATTCAATTGCATCCGGCTCTGGAAACATAGATTCGTTTTCAGATTCCTGATCTGGTGTTAAATCAGATACTAGGTCGGAAGATACTGGTTCGTAAGGATTTGATTCTTCGTGTAATGAATCCAAATCATCTTCTAAATTGGAAGCTGGACCTTCATCCCACCTTTCATGTTCTTCTGACAAATCACCGAAGTCTGAATCAGTCAGTTCTGGAATATCACTTAAATCAAATTCTTCCTCTCCATCTGGACTTGGTAAGTCACCAATTTCAGTGGCTAAAGAATCCGAGATCGCATCGTCTAACCATTCGGAGTCGGAATCGGGGATAGACAAAGATTCTTTCTTTGTAGAAGGAGTAGCAGGAATGGGAGGTTCCACTTCTCGAAAGTGCTCTGCTTTTTTTAATAAGGATGGGGTTTCTTTTTTTGCAGATGGAGCTTGGGATACTTTTCCTTCCGAAGTTTTTTTGATTTCTTCGGCCTTATCGAGTAGTCCCACCTTACAACTCCAATTCTTTCATCATTTTTTTGTATAACTCGAAGTACTGAGATTTCGAGAATTCTCGAATGACCTCATCCGGTAAGTTACCAAGTAAATTGTCTAAGTATCCAAGAACTTTTTTGCGATCTCCAACTGATAATTGGTCTCCACCTGCTTCGGCAAATGCATCTGCCGATTCCTTGTTGGTTTCAGGAGCTGACACATCCGATTTCCGAAGTTCTTCTAGTGGAGAAAGTTTTCCCTCCATCGCATATTCATCAAGGTCTACTTCAAATTCTTCTGAATCATCTGAAGCAAGTGTTGGAGTTCGAATTCCTTGTGTTAGGTCATGTGTTAAATCAAAACTATCGTCTACGGTTGCATCTGAAGTAATATCACCGAAATCGGAATCATTTTCATGTTCCACTAAATCGATGTCTTCCATCGGTTCTAAATTGAACTCGGAACTTGAATCCTCTTCATTGGTATCGAATTTGAAATCAGAAATTGGTTCTTCTTCAATCTGCTCGGAAAGAGTGAATTCTTCTTCTTTTGGTAAATTGGCAATGTCTTCTAATCCTTCACCAGGTAGTTCGTCTCCAAGGATTGCATCTAAACTTTCAGGAGATAATGTGACATCTTCCTCTTCAATTTCTGCTTCCAATTGGCCAACGCCACCCGTAGCAGATTCACCTTCTTCTTCCTCAAGGCCTGCAATATTCTCTAACTCTTCCATTGATAACGCAATGGATTCGTCTTCTTCCTCTTCCGCTAATAGGTCCGATTTAGGTGTTAGGTCTTCTTCATACGGAAGGGGAGCTCGGTCTAAACTATCAACCAATTCCTCTTCTGATACTTCTTCGGCATCGGCCGCAATGGAATCCAATTCTTCGAGAGACAGGGCAATCGGACCTTCATCTTCTTCCTCTGAAGAGGATTCAAATCCTTCCATCTCACCTTCCAATCCTTCAACTGTTGTTTCCGAATCTTCAGATTCAGGTTCTCCAAAATCAAATCCAAAATCATCTCCGAGGTCAGTATCCAATTCGTGGTGTTCCTCTTCGGACTCTTCTTCGATTGGATCGTTTGCAATGATACTTCCTAGTTCATCTGCGCTCAGTGTAATGGATTCATCTTCAATTTCTTCGGAGAGAAGATCGGAAGTTGGCTCTTCCATATCTTCAGGAATGGCGCCACCAGAGATGTTTTCTAATTCTTCAAGTGATAGTGTGAGTGGACCTTCTTCCTCTTCTTCTGAAGTGGAAGGTTCTTCTTCGGTAGATAAATCTCCACCAAGTAAATCAAATCCACCGTCTTCATCAGAAAAACTAGGGAGATCAGCGTGATCATCAGTTGTAAAAAATTCTTCTTCGGATGCAAGGGTTTCTTCAAGGCTTGCTTCGCCACCCGCTCCAAGGATACTTCCTAATTCTTCATCAGAAAGAGTCAGATTTTCATCTTCTTTATTATGCCCAAAAAGTTCCTCTTCTTCAGGATCTACAATGGATTGGAAACTGGTTTCTTCTTCTCCACCAGGACCTAAGTCGTCTTGAGGAACAAAAGTTTCTTCGTTATCATAATCCGTAAGATCAAATTGAGGTTTTCCCTCTTCATCAAACGCGAGTGTGGTATCAATTTCGGAATCATCCAAATCTAAATCTAAGTCAGAATGTTCATCGATTAACGCGTGTTCTTCGCTTTGATCGCCATCAAAAGACAATTCTCTTTCCGGTAAACCTGAATGTTCTTCTTCAGGAAGTGATCCTGTGATGTTTTCCAATTCTTCAAGAGAAAGAGAAATTGGACCGTCTTCTTCCTCATCTTGAATCGTTGGTTGTTTTTTGGATGTTAGAATTCCATCTTCGCCATTGAGAATGGATTCTATTTCTTTATCGAGATCAATTAAGTCATCATCAAATTCTAATTCGAGATCTTCATCATCATCAGTGATTGATTGTTTCGGTGTTTGGGAACTTTTAGTTGGTTGTGAAATTTCTTTGTCGGGATCTTCTTCATAGTCTGAAAAGTCAGCATGAATGTCCTCATCATGTAAAATGGGATCTTCTTCTCCGAGTAAATTTAAATCGGAATCTAAATCAATATCTAAAATGTCATCATAGTCGTCGGAAGACGCAACCATATCAGAAATGGAATCTTCTTCCTCATCGAAAGCGGAAATATCATCTAAGTTTGGAGCTTCAATCCCAGGTGAGACATCCAAATCATCATCACCAATATCAAAATCATCCAAATCCAACGAAAACGAGTCTTCATCGAGTATAGGTTCGATGTTTTCTAGATCTTCGTTTTTATTCTGTTCTTGATCCGCCATTCGCCTCGATTACCGTTTTCCCAATTTTAGTATCTGGCCATCCTCTAACGGCTGTTCCAAGATACTGTCCTCCGTATTGATTTGCGCTCCTGGTAATCTTCCACCAGCGATCTCAATTAAATCGTTTCCATTGGAACCTGCATCTAATGTATAAACTCCAGGGTTCACAACGGGCCCTTCAATTTTAACACGAATCGGTGCTTCCGAATAGATTCTTTTTCGCAAATCAGGGTTTTCCTTTAAGTAATACATCCCGAAAAATAGTATCACAAACAATACAATTCGTCGGAGCCAGATTGGATTCAAAGGAAATCCCCCTCTGGTATATTTTCGGCAAGAAGGGGGGAAAAAAATTAACGTTCGTGCAGTAAAATGCGAACTTTTGCTTTCTTTAGGAGATTTTCTTTCTCTTTCGACGTAGGGAGCGCTTCCGCTTCCTGTAAGAGTTCGATGGCGTGGTCATGGGATAAATCATCTTCGGAATCCCCACCTTCGGTGAGGACTCGGATTTGGTCATTTCTCACTTCACAGAATCCACCATCAATGGCGATTCGGAATTCTTTCCCAGATGTATGCAATTTGATGAGCCCAAAATCAAGTTGGGATACAAGGGTTGCATGGCCTGGTAAAATTCCAAAATAACCGACAGAACCAGGCAGAATCACTGATTCTGCCTTTCCTTGGTATAGGATTTTGTCAGGAGAGATGACTGTTAAAGTCAGTTCTTTACTCATCCGAATTAACCTTTGAGTTGTTTTGCCGCTTCGATCACTTCGTCAATCGATCCGACCATGTAGAATGCTTGTTCTGGAAGAGAATCATACTTTCCTTCGATGATCCCTTTGAAGGAACGGATCGTGTCTTCCAATTTCACATACTTACCAGGTCGACCCGTGAACTGTTCTGCCACGTGGAACGGTTGTGAAAGGAATTTTTCCAAACGACGAGCGCGAGCCACAAGGATTTTGTCATCCTCAGAAAGTTCGTCCATACCAAGGATCGCAATGATATCTTGGAGGTCTTTGTAACGCTGTAAGATCCTTTGTACTTCACGAGCCGTGTTGTAGTGTTCGTCTCCCACGATTTGTGGGTTCATGATCCGTGAAGTGGAATCAAGAGGATCCACGGCAGGGTAAATCCCTTTCTCAGAAATCGCACGAGAAAGAACTGTTGTTGCATCTAAGTGAGTGAAGGCAGTTGCCGGAGCCGGGTCTGTTAAGTCGTCGGCAGGAACGTAGATCGCTTGCACAGAAGTAATGGAACCTCGAGTTGTGGAAGTGATTCGTTCTTGTAGTCCCCCCATCTCAGTGGAAAGAGTTGGTTGGTAACCTACCGCAGATGGCATACGACCTAAAAGGGCCGATACTTCGGAACCTGCTTGTGAAAAACGGAAGATGTTATCTACGAAAAGAAGGATATCAGATCCAGATTCATCACGGAAGTTTTCTGCCATTGTTAATGCAGAAAGAGCCACACGGAGACGTGCACCTGGTGGTTCGTTCATCTGACCAAAACAAAGTACTGTTTTGTCAATCACTCCAGAATCTTTCATCTCGTGCCAAAGGTCGTTTCCTTCACGAGTCCTTTCACCAACACCAGCAAACACGGAGTAACCACCGTGTTGCTTTGCGATGTTGTTGATAAGCTCTTGGATGAGAACGGTTTTCCCTACCCCAGCACCACCGAATAGACCAGTTTTACCCCCTTTGATGTAAGGAGCAAGAAGGTCGATGACCTTGATCCCAGTTTCAAAGATCTCTGTTTTTGGTTTAATTTCTTCGTAAGAAGGAGCATTTCTGTGGATCGGACGAGTTTGAACGTCTTTTGGAAGGTCACCCATTTCATCGATGACTTCTCCAAGCACGTTGAAGATACGACCCAATGTTTTGGTTCCTACTGGAACAGAAATCGGAGCACCTGTATCAACAACTTCCAATCCTCGTTTTAAACCGTCAGTGGATTGAAGGGAAATCGCACGAACCGTGTTGTCTCCAATGTGTTGTTGTACTTCTGCTGTGATAGTGACATCTTTGCCGTTTACTTTCGATTGAATCTCTACCGCATTGTAGATCTCAGGCATATTGCCGGAATCAAAACTGATGTCCAATACCGAACCGATGATTTGTTTAATTTTACCTTTATTCATATATACTCCGAAAGACCTTTGTTAGGAGATGGCTTCCGCTCCCCCTACGATTTCTGAAATTTCCTGCGTAATTTTTGCCTGACGAACTCGGTTGTAACCGCGAGTCAGAAGTTTGATCATCTCACCAGCTGCATCAGTTGCAGCTTTCATCGCCACTCTTCGTGCAATGTGTTCGGAAGCTACCGATTCCAAAATGATTTTCACAAACGTAGTTTTGATCACCATTGGTAACAAGTTTTCCAAAATGGTTTTTGGATCTGGTTCGTACAATACTTCTGGACCCGAAGAACCTTTGGAAACTGTATCTTCCATTTGTAGTGGAAGGACAGAGGTGATCTCAGGTTTTTGATTGGCTGCTGAATAATAATGAGTGGAAATGATTTCAACAGAATCCACCGACTCATTTGCAAAACGTTCCATAAAATAAGAAGCAAGATCATTTGCCTCTTTACTTCCTGCTTTGTCATCGATGTTGGTGTATGATGTTACCAATTCAACTTTTGCAAATTTAAAGAAAGAGATCGCCTTTTTCCCTGCAGCATGGACTTCTACTTCCACACCTTTTGACTTCAACTCCTCGATACGGTTTTTGACCATACGAAGAAGGTTGGAGTTAAAACCACCGCATAACCCACGGTTTGCGGCGATAGCAAGGATAGCAACTTTACGGATTTTGTCCGGCTTCCTTAAGTAAGGGCTGTGGATGATCCCAGCAAGGCTAGACAAAGAAGAAACCAACTCACGAGTTAAATCAGCGTATGGTTTCGCCGCATTCACTTTGTTAGTGGCTTTTTTTGCCTTTGCCGTGGAGACCATCTCCATGGTTCGAGTGATTTTTCTCGTGTTTTTAACCGAGTTAATCCTCTTTTTTATCTCACGCGGTGTCGCCAAGATCTTTCCCCTTAGTTATTCTTTGCTAAAAAATGTTCTACAATCGATTTGATTGTTTTTTGCAGAGCTGCTTCTTGTTTTACTTCTTTTGCAGTTCTGATTTCTTCCAAAACTTCTGGGTGTTGCTCTCTCATAGTTTTCAAAAGGAAAGCTTCAAATTCTCTTACTTTTGCAGTAGGAATTGTATCCATAAATCCTTTTGTTACAGCGAAGATCGAAATCACTTGTTCTTCCACTGGAGTTGGAGAGTTGTTTGGTTGTTTGAGAATTTCAAGGACTCGGTATCCACGATCAAGCTGAGCTTGTGTCACTGGATCAAGTTCTGTTCCCAACTGTGCAAACGCTTCCAAGTCACGGAACTGAGCGAGGTCTGACTTCAGTGTTCCCGCTACTTTTTTCATCGCTTTGATTTGTGCAGCAGATCCAACCCGTGATACAGAAATCCCGACATCCACCGCAGGACGAAGGCCCGATGCAAAAAGGTTGGATTGAAGGTAAATCTGACCATCAGTGATAGAAATTACGTTTGTAGGAATGTATGCAGATACTTCCCCTTCTTGTGTCTCAATGATCGGAAGTGCAGTCATTGACCCACCACCAAATTTATCATCAAGTTTCGCTGCTCTTTCCAAAAGGCGAGAGTGAAGGTAGAATACGTCTCCAGGGTATGCTTCACGACCTGGTGGGCGACGAAGCAGGAGTGACATTTGTCGGTAAGCAACGGCTTGTTTCGAAAGGTCATCATACACAACAAGAGTTGCTTTTCCTTCTTCATACATAAAGTATTCAGCCATTGTCGCACCAGAGTAAGGTGCAATGTATAACATTGGAGCAGGTTCTGAAGCGTTCGCTGATACGATGATCGTATATTCAAGAGCACCTTTTTCGCGTAACATTTCGATGGTGGAAGCAACAGTAGATGCTTTTTGTCCAATCGCTACGTAAACGCAGATCACACCTTTTCCTTTTTGGTTGATGATGGTGTCGATGGCGATGGAAGTTTTTCCAGTTCCACGGTCACCAATGATGAGCTCTCTTTGTCCACGTCCAATTGGGATCATCGCATCAATCGCTTTGATACCTGTTTGCATTGGTTCATGAACTGATTTTCTCATCGCAATCCCAGGAGCTGGAGACTCAACTGGTCTTGTTTTTTTTGCGTTTAGGGGTCCTTTTCCGTCGATCACTTCCCCAAGAGGGTTGAGCACGCGACCAAGGAGTTCTGGTCCCACTGGAACTTCGAAGATTTTTCCAACACGTTTTACGGTGAATCCTTCTTCGATTTTGATATAATCACCAAAGATAACAACCCCAACTGAATTTTCTTCTAAGTTGAAGGCTTGGCCTCGAACTCCGTTTTGGAATTCAACGAGCTCTCCTGACATTACGTTTGTGAGTCCGTAAACTCTCGCAATCCCGTCCCCGACTTCGAGAACTGTTCCGACCTCTTCAACTTGAAGGTCTTTCTTGAAGTTTTTAATTTCTTGTTTTAGTACCGACGTTACTTCGTCTGTTTTAATTTTCATTCAAATGCTCCGACTGGGATTTTCTTTTGGAGGAGAGCCTCTCTTGTTCCGGCAAGTTTTGCGCGGATTGAGGCATCGATTAAAAAGTCGTCTATATAGATTTTGAATCCACCGATGAGGTTTGGATCCATTTGTTCGGTCACACGTATTTCACGTCCGAACTTAGATGCGATGGACTTCGTGATTCGATCCACTGCTTCTTTTCCTAATGAATCTTTGGAAACGATGCGAAGGGAACTACGATTTTTAAGTCGGTCAACGCCAGATCGGTAATCTTCCAAAATGTCCTTTAGGTAAAGGAAACGATTTTTACGAACCACAAGTGTAATGAAGTTGGCAACAATTTCTGATGCCTTTCCTTGAACTGACTTTGCGGCAGTTTGTTCTTTCTCGGAAGGATCAACTAACGGAGAAAGAAAATAATGGCGAATTGTGTCATCGGAAAAGAAAACATCAACTAACGCTGATAATTCCTCTTCCGTTGACTCAAGTGAGTTAGTTTCTTGAGCTAACTCTAAAAGTGCCGTTGCGTAAACCTTTGAAATTTGGTTCAGACTCATTTGATTTTAAGTTTATCGAGTTTTGCGATCTCTTTTTCAACAAAGGAAGCATAGTCTTCCTTCTTCAATTGTTTCTCCAAGATCTCACTCGCGATGAGAACGGACATTTCCACAATTTGGTTTTGTAACTCGGACAAAGCTCTGCCTTTTGCAAGTTCGATTTCTCGAACAGCATTGTCTTTGATACCTTTTACTTCATTGTGTGCTTCTTCCGTCAATTTAGTGCGGAGAGCAACTGCATCTTTCTTAGCTTCATCGACAATTCTGTGTGCTTCTTCTGTTGCTTTGAAGAGTTGGTCTTTGTATTCTTTTAAAGACTTTTCTGCTTCAACACGAAGAGATTCCGCTTTGTTGATATCACCTTGGATGCCGGAAGCACGTTCTTCGAGAGCATGAAGGATCTTGTCCCATGCAAATTTTTTAAGAACGAAGACAACAACTGAGAAAGTGACCAGGGTCCAGATGACCAGACCCGGATTGACTTTCAGCAAATTGAAGCCGGAAGCCGCGAGGAGTACCAAGACTATTGTCCTTGTTCTACTTTAGTGGCACCAGCACCAATTGTTTTGTCAATTGAGCCATTGAGTTTGAGCGCGATAAGAAGAGCGATTACCACTGCGAAAAGTGCCGCACCTTCAATCATACCTGCTGCTACGTAAAGAACGAGTTGGATCTTTCCCGCTGCTTCTGGTTGGCGGCTAATGCTTTCTGCCACTGATCCACCAATTCTACCAATACCGATTCCTGCACCAAGTAATGCAAGTCCTGCTGCGAGTCCTACTGCGATGTATCCTAAACCGAATTCCATTGTTTTCGTTTCACTCCTGTGTGTTTTATAATATAAATAAAACCAATGTTAATGTCTATGCATCACAGTTCCGATGAACACGGTTGTGAGCAAAGAGAAAATGAACGCTTGTAAAAAGGCTACAAGAAGTTCTAAAAAGTAAATGAGCACTGAACTGAGTACAGATACAGGTGCAATGAGCCAACTTTCGCTCATAAAGATAAAACCAAGTAACGCAAGGATCATAACGTGTCCTGCTGTCATGTTGGCAAGTAACCTCATCGTTAACGCAAAAGAGCGAGCAATATGAGTTACGATAAATTCCAATGCCCACATCAGTGGCCATAAAAGGAGTGGAACTCCTTTAGGAACTGCATGTGCTACGAAGGATATCCCTTGGTAGGTAAATGCAGTTCCGTAAATTGTGAGTAAAGTAATGGATGCGAGGGAAAGGGTAACACTGATGTCACCAGTAGGAGTGATCCCTGACCAAATTTCTCCGAAAGTATGAAGAGAATGTGGTGTGTGGTCAAATACTCCCAGTGCCACAAGTCCGTCGGATGCAGCAACAGTGAGTTCTCCCACGGATGGGATGAGACCAAACAAGTTACAGAAAAGGATAAAGAAAAACAAAGAGAAGATGTAATGGTAATACGAATGTCCGTGGTGGTCAAGTGAGGAATCCACAACGTTTTCTTTTAGGTAACTCACAAATGCTTCCACACCCGATGTGAATTTGTTATGAACTTTTTTTGGATTCTTAGAAATGAGATTCGCAGCTGGGATGAAAACAAGGAACATAAAGAAACAAGCAATCCACATCATGGTCACTCGTTTGGTGATGTGAAGGTCAAGACCACCTACGTAGTGGTACTTCACTCCATCGTGGTTCACAAACACATCATGGTTTTCCGCATCAAAACCAGGTTGGCCTTCCGTGACAATGGTGCCACCAAAGTTGAGAGGGAAGATCGGAGCATCACCTAAGTGGTGTGCCATCACTTCGCTGAAATCAAAGCCCTCATCAGAGCTGTGCCCTTCCGAATCGTTTGCAAAAACATTCGTAAAACTAAGGGAAAAAACTAATAAAAATGATAAAAAAAACCGATATTTAGACTTATTTTCCACTGAAATAGCTCGCAAATACAAGGAAAAGAAGGTGGACGAAATAGGCAATTAAAAATCCAGAAGTTGCCTCAAAAGGGTACTCTAATACCTGAAACGCAGTCAAAATGCCTAAATTTAGAAAAAAGGAGAGGAATACTGTGAAAAAGGGGAACCCAGTCTCAGCTAAAGCAGGGATTTTACGAGGCAGGAATCGGAGTTGTAAGATCGCCATTTGGATCGCAAACGATATGGCTCCACCAATATAAAAGAGAATTCGGTAGCCTTCCTCCACCAAACCCATTGTTAGTGGGAAACTCAACACCAATAAAACGAATAAATAACTGAAGTAATGCAAATGGAATCGTTTGAGATTGATTGAGTTAAGATCCATAGGTTCCAATGTGGATTGCCCGGGATTTGCGGGCAAGAAGGAATGGGAGTGGGTTTTTGGGGGGATAGAATGGTATAGATCCCCGCCCTAATCGAACTGGGTGGGGATAACCACCCGCCGCCCAATGGCTACCATATATCACATGTTTGTTGAAAAGGGAATCAATTTACAAAAATCAAAAATTAAAAAAGAGAAAAGTTCACATTATCGCAAAAACGAAAAAATACATCTAATGGCTGCCCAATTGATCCAAAATTAACTTCAATTGGGTTGCTTGTGTTTCCTCAATTCCAGAAAGGCAAAAAATTTTCTCAGGAATGGATTTCGCTTTTTCACGAAGTGATTTGCCTTTTTTAGAAAGCACGATGTTCACAATTCTTTCATCAACGCTACTTCGTATTCTAGAAAGAAACTCCATTTGTTCCAATCTCTTTAAGAGCGGAGTCAATGTTCCCGAATCCAACTGAAGACGATCCCCAAGCCTACTGACCGTAGCCTGCCCTTCCTCCCACATAACAAGCATTACCAAGTACTGTGGATAGGTTAAACCTATGTCCGCGAGAAGCGGACGATAGAGTTTCATCAATCGATGCATAGAAGAATACATCGAAAAACAAATTTGGTTCTTTAACAAAAGAACCTCTTCTTTCGAAGATTTAACCTTGGACAAGTTTCTCTATATCCTTTTCGATTGCTTCTGGTTTTGTGATGGGGGCATAACGTTTCACAACGTTTCCATTTTTATCAATTAGAAATTTTGTGAAGTTCCATTTGATATCTAGCGATCCAAAGATACCTGGTGCACTTTTTTTCAAGTGAGCATAAAGCGGATCTGTATTCGGACCATTCACTTCAAGCTTTGAAAAAATCGGGAATGTTGTAGAAAAAGTTTTTTCACAAAACAATTTTATGTCAGCATCAGAACCTGGCTCTTGTTCACCAAATTGATTGCAAGGGAAAGCCAAAATTTCCAAACCCTTACCCTTCCAACGATCATACGTTTCCTGTAATCCTTTGTATTGTGGAGTGAACCCACATTGGCTGGCGGTGTTAACAATCAATAAAACCTTATCTTTGAATTGTTCCATCGGAATCTCTTCCGAACCACGTTTCACTTTAATTTTGTAAAAATCTTCTGCCATTTCCTACTCCAAACCTTCGTTTACAATTAGATTGTGCACAATCTTATTTTGTGCAATCATTTTACTACGAGAACATTAAAAAAGGTAACATTTAAGATGATTTTTAGGAATTCAATCCCCGCCCTGGCTTGGGAGGGGATCTACAACCCGCCACCCAATGGGAACCGTTTCGCATGTTTTGCTTCCAATGACAAATCCCAATCTCAGTTCGGAAAATTTTCTAAAAAAAAGTTCACCTTTTTACGATTTTTACTCGCTTTCAGACTCCTCCCATTCTAAATAATACGAATTTTATTTCGGAAATAGAATCTAAAACCTTTGGAGTCATTTATGAATTTACACATGGTCTTGAGACCTGTATTACTCTGTTTTTTCTTGTTTTTGCCGACGTTCCTAATGGCAGAGGGAGAAGCAGCGACAACAAATTTAATCGATAAGTCCGATACAACCTGGATGTTAGTTTCATCGGCTTTGGTTTTTTTTATGATACCTGGCCTTTCTCTTTTTTATGGAGGGATTGTTCGATCCAAAAACGTATTATCGACAATGATGCATAGTTTTGTCGCTATCATCGTGATGACTTTACAATGGACGATTTTTGGATACAGTTTTGCCTTTTCAGGAGACAACCCTTACATCGGAAATTTTGATTTAGCTTTTTTAGATGGAATCGATGTTCACTCAACAAAAGGATCCATTCCAACCTATGTCCATTTTTTATTCCAAGGTATGTTTGCTCTCATAACACCAGCTTTGATTTCGGGTGCCATTGCTGAGCGTATCAAACTTTCTGCATACATTGTCTTCATTTTACTTTGGTCAACATTAGTATACGACCCGGTCGCACATTGGGTATGGGCCGATTCAGGTTGGTTACTCAAAATGAATGCCTTAGACTTTGCCGGAGGAACAGTTGTACATCTTATCTCAGGTATTGCAGGATTGTCAGCAGCGATTGTCATAGGGAAACGAAAAGGTGATCCTGGGTTACTCACCCATCCAAATAACATGACTTATACGTTACTCGGTTCTGGATTATTATGGTTTGGCTGGTTCGGTTTTAATGCGGGCTCAGGATTAGCTGCCAATGGACTTGCAGCAAGGGCTTTTTTAGTTACACTCATTGCCCCAGCAGCTGCCGGTGCGAGTTGGTTACTCATAGAATGGTATCATACAAAAAAGGCAACTGCACTTGGTGCTGCTTCTGGAATTGTAGCAGGTCTTGTGGTCATAACACCGGCTTCTGGATTTGTGGGTGTCAAAGGTGCTCTTATTATGGGTTTACTCGTTTCACCTATCTGTTATTTGGCGATCCTTCTCAAAGGAAAATTGAATTATGATGATACCTTAGATGCTTTTGGGATCCATGGTGCCGGTGGTGCATTTGGCGCGATTTTGACTGGAATTTTTGCATTGGAATTAGCAGAAGGAATGACGTTTGAAAGCCAAATGATGGCTCAAATCATAAGCGTAGTTGCAACAGGTTTTTATTCATTTGTTGTGTCTTATATACTCGCATTCGTCATTGAAAAAACGATTGGATTTAGAATTGAAGAAGACAAAGAAATCACTGGACTTGACCAAGAGATACACGGTGAAAAAGGATATGATATTAGGTAAACAATATGAAATTAGTAATTGCAATCATACAACCACACAAACTAGAAGAAGTAAAAAACGAATTAACAAAAAACGAAATCTATCGCCTAACAGTGAGTGATGTTCAAGGTTATGGCCAACAAAAAGGGAAAACGGAAGTTTTTCGTGGTCACGAATACCAAGTCAACTTACTCAGAAAAGTAAGATTGGAGATAGCAGTCAATGATGAGTTTGTGAAACCTACAGTAGATGCCATATTGAAAGCAGCAAAAACAGGGCCAGAAGGAAAAATCGGAGATGGAAAAATCTTCGTTATGCCTTTGGAAGAAGTGATCCGAATCCGAAGTGGAGAACGCGGAAACAAAGCCATTTAGTCCAATAAATAACCTCCCATAGATTGATGGAATCTATGGGAGGTCTTTTTTAAGTCCTCACCAAATCCAAAATATATTCTTGGTTTGATTTCCCACCGGGAACAAATGGATACACTCCCCAATCAGAAGGTACGTTCACTTCTACAAAAGAAGGACCTTCTAAAAAGAAAAAATGTTCTAACATTTCATTATTTTGATCTTTCTCCCATAATAAATATGGTATTCCAAATGCCTCACATAACACTGAAAAATTGGGATGGAAATGAAACTCTGAACCGGAATACACATTCCCATAAAACAAATCTTGTTGTTGTTTGACCAAACCCAAATGCCTATTATTCATTAAAATGATTTTCACATTTAAATTTTGTTCTCTTAGAGTGGCTAACTCTTGTAAGTTCATCATAAAAGAACCATCACCAGTAAAACAATACACTGGTGTTTTTGGATTTGCCAATGATACACCAATGGAAGCTGGCAATCCAAAACCCATCGTACCTTGCCCACCTGATGTGATCCACTGCGATGGTTTTGCAAATGGATAATACTGAGCCACCCACATTTGGTGTTGCCCTACATCTGTAAGGATAAAGTGATTTTGGTTTGGAATCGTTGAAGCCAAGGATAGGATTAATTCTTTAGCAGGATGGATCTCAGGGATTCGTTTCCATTTTTCTATTTGGGACAAAGATTCCTCATTATTGAATCCACCTTTGTCTATAACATCGATATATCGGTCTTCGAGTAAAAATGGAAGCACATCTGCAATATCTCTTTGTAAACTCAAATCAGGTTGTTTGATTTTCCCAATTTCATTTGCTGAAATATCAATGTGTATGATTTTTGCGTTGGGACAAAACGTATCTTTATTTCCTATCGCACGATCATCAAAACGAACTCCAATCGCAATGAGTAAATCACACTTACCAAGTGCTTCATTGGCTGCAATCGTTCCATGCATTCCCATCATTCCCAAATTCATAGGATCATTTTTTTCAAATATTCCCAATCCCATAAGTGTTGTCACGGCTGGAATTTTATGAAGTTTCACAAACTCGCGTAACTGTTTGTATTCTTTGCGTGCCCCACCGCCAACGTATAACAAAGGAAATTTGGACTTTTCCAATAGATTCGCAAATTCATCGTAAAATTTTTTGAATGGTTGGGCACCGATTTGATTTCCATTGGGATTCAAAAGACTCGTTAAAATTTGAGAACCTTGGAATTCTTTTTCAACATTTGAAAACGTTGGAAAGGATATTAACTTTGTTTGGATGTCCTTTGGCAAATCAATCCAAACTGGCCCCTTTTTCCCTTCGCAAGCAAGAGTGTAAGCTTCATTTAATACCATTGGGATAAGATTTGGATCTTCAATGGAATATACTTTTTTTACAAGTGTTGTTACCATCGATTCTGTATCCAATTCCTGGAAGGCATCTGTACCTTTTAATGAAGTTGGAACTTGGCCTGAAAAAATAAGTATTGGTACAGAATCTCTCTTTGCATCAGCAATCGCAGTTATCAGATTGGCAACTCCAGGTCCAGAGGAAACAAAAACAACACCTACATTTCCGCTACTCCGAGCCATGCCTTGGGCAATGAAACCAGCTCCTTGTTCGTGCCTTGCAAGGACATGTTTGATTTTTGATGCCGCCAAACATTCGTATAACGGCAATATGGTTCCCCCTGGAACTCCCGCGATACTTTGAATTCCTTTTGTTTCTAAAAATTGAATGATACATTGAACTACAGTGATTTCTTTCGACATAACCTGTCTCCTCTAGTGGTTTCCCCGTCGACTGATGCTTTCTGTCGACCGAGGAAACGAAGTGAGGATTATGACAGAAAGCTACGTATGTATGGGGAGACGACGACGAGGACGACAAGCATGAGGGTATAAGAAGGCATTCCAACTACAAGGTTGGATTGGTTTTCAAACGAAATTGATGCCTTCTGTTTCTGCATGGTCAGATTCTTTTATTTTGTAAGTAAGTGATTTGTCAAGAATTTATTTGGAAAGTTATCTTCATTCGTTCTCTTTGGCTCGTTTGATAAGAGAATAAAATGCAAAAATAAAACCCAAAAAAAATCCTACGAGCAACCAGAGTGGTTCCGATTTTAAATACCCATCCAAATAATAACCACCAAGAACAAAAAGAGTGATGGATGAGACAAATTCAAACCCAGCACCCGCCATTGCCATCGGTGATTTATCTCCCTTTTTCGGAGGAGGATTTTCGGGTTCGTTTGTCACTGTAAAATACGACCAATACGATCAAATCGAACACTCAACCTCCAAAGGCGGTAACGCAACGTTCGTTCAATCCAACCAAATCGAGATTCTTCGCTATAGTAACGAGAATTATGTGAAGAAAAAACTTCTGAGTAATGACACCTTCTTTCGAGAGCTTCTCCATCATATCGTTCTGCCACTTCTGGACCCTTCTCAGCTAATTCTTGGCCATCTTTGTATTCACAAGTGGAGTCCTTCCAATCGATAGAAAAATATATGATTAAGGCTTTTCCGAGAATGTCTTCCCGTTTTACAAATCCCCAAGCTCTGGAGTCATGAGAGTCATCGCGGTTGTCTCCCATCACCATATATTGGCCTTCTGGGATTTCACAACCATGTAAAAAATCACAGTATTCAAAGATATGAGCTCTACGGTCATCTTCAAATCCTTCCAAAATAAAATGTTCAAATCCAGGTTTTACTTCTTTGAACAAAGCCCTTTGTGTTGCTTCTAAATTATCTAAATCAGATAACTCTTTTCCGATTGGGACTTCTTTTGGTTCATACGATTTGAAATCGGCACTTCCTTTTTCTTTGTATTCTACGAGTGCAAAGTGTACCCTACCTCGGTCTTTTGTATCGATGAATTTTCTGGTAATCCGAATTGTATCTCCTGGTAGACCCACGACTCGCTTTACAAAACGTTTGGCAAAAATTCCAGACCTGGACTCTTCTTGGCCAAGAGCGGAAGTTGGAGGGATAAACGTAACAATATCACCACGTTTTGGGTCATCAATCCGAAAGAGCTCTTTTTCTGTGAATGGCATCCGGAAGGAATAACGCATTTTATTCACAAATAGAAAATCCCCAATTTTTAAGGTTGGGATCATAGAACCCGAAGGAATATTATTTGCATCTAATATGGACGATTTGAAAGCAAATACGATAACGACGATGATTCCGAAAGAGATACCTGAGGCAGTCGCACCTTCTTTTTCTGGTTCTTTGGATTCTGGTTTTGGAGTGGATTTGAAAATTGAGGAAAATAATCCCATAGTTCGAAACTAAGGAATTCGAAATTTCTGTCAAGAAAGGGGGAAAAAAAGCGCAAAAGACTTGTACTATTTTCGGGAATCGACGATACCATACATGGAGATCTTCTGCTTATGGAAACATCAATCCGTGGATTACGAAAAACCCTACTTGAGATGAAGGAGAACTATTCCTTTGTCTGTGTGAAAACGGGAACTGAAACAGAAGACATGGGCGAAGAAGAAATCGCTCTCCTAAAAACCATCACCTCAGGGATTTTACCACTCTACGTTAAAATAGGTGGGCCTGAAGCGAGAAATGATATACGCATTTGCCAAAGGATTGGTGTATCAGGGATTTCTGCCCCTATGGTAGAATCAGAGTATGCTTTAAAAAACTTCATCCAAACGATGAAAAACCTTCTCACACCATCAGATTTTGATTCCTATAATAAGTCCATCAATATGGAAACCATTACTGGGTATCGAAATTTAATGGATATTTTTGATTCTCCGTCATTCCAAGAGTTACAACAAGTAACGGCCGCTAGGTCAGATTTAAGTGCTTCCATGGATAAAAAGCCGGATGATAAAGAAGTAACAAGAGTTGCCAAAAAAATCATTTCCGAAGCGAAAAGCAGAGGGAAAAAAACATCCGTCGGTGGAACGATTACCAAAACAAATTTTGAACTCATTGCAAATGAAATCCAACCAGATTATATCAATTCTCGGCATATCATGGTTGATACAAATCTTGCTATGAAAATTGGGGCAGCTGATATCGCAGAATGTATGTTAGTATTCGAAATGGACTTATTCGAATTTTTCTCTAAAACATTTCCAGAAAAAGGATACTATTACCGTAACCGAGTGGAAATCAACAGAGAACGAATCGGTGAAAGAAAGGTATTGTATTTCATACGATAAGTGATTTATTTATTTTTTCTTTCTAGTTTAGTTACTTCCTTTCTTTTTGTTTCTCCTAAAAACTTTCATGCCCCCTTGCAAAAGGGGGTATCTCTTTTATACCTGTTCCTTTGCATTTATAGCTTTTGGAAACAAAAGTATAAAAGCAATAGGTCTGATGAAAATCTAACTCAGTATCTAAGTCCAATTTCGATTCAAAACCAAAAGAGGATCCTTCCATACTTAGTTGGAATCAGTGGTTTTTGTTTTGTATTGGCAAGTACAGTCCACGCTTACCAACTTACAAATTTTTTCGCCAGTTCCTTTTTATTCCATGATGCCGATTATATTGGAATTTCTGATATTTTACTTTCTGTTTGGGAAGGGAAAGGTTTTGAAAGCCATTATTATAGCGAATCCGTTAATGGAAGTTATCTTCACCACCACTTTGCGCCTGGGATGTTTTTCCTTTCTCCTTTTGTTGGTCTTGTTCCCAATAGGTACGGGCTTGCCGTGGGAGTCTTTTTTTATTACCAGCTAGCAACAATTTTGTGGTTGTATTGGGCGTACCGATCCAAGCAAAAAAACAATTCAAATATTTCATACAAGTTTTTGGTGTTATGGGTAGTCCTTACCAACCAATTGTACTTGTATCGGATTGGTTCCAGTTACCATTTTGAAATCCTAGTGGTGGTGAGTGGGTTTTTCTTTTTTTTCCAATGGAATAAAATCAAATCATTCGGATCTGTCGTAGCGAACAAAACAAAATCACATTTGAGAATTCAATATCTCACATTTGGTTCCTTCGGTCTAAGCCTCCTTTTCTTTCTTTCACAAAAGGAAGACATTGGAATTTACCTCGTGCTATTTTTATTACCACAACTTTTCTACGAATGTTATCACGGCATTGTTCGAAAAAAAATCAAATCGTGGAAAGACCTATTTTCCTTGCAAAAACACCTTTCTTTTGCCCTTCAAATCTTAATCTTCGGAATCACTTTCCTTTATTTGGTATATGTATTTTTCCTGTATCCACATGTAACGCAATCCGACTCCCATTTTATTTGGTCGAAAATCCTAACGCAAGATTACCACTCATCTTTTAAACAAGTAACGAGTGTTTCCAAATCAATCCAAATCTATTTAGAAATCATTGTGAGTGGAGGCATTGGAATTTTACAATTAGTCCCAGAATGTTTGGGAATTGCTTTTATTTACCTCACACATTTTTTTTCTTCAAGGCCTTGGCACCATGAAGTGTATTCGTATTACAGTTATTCGCTTGTGCCCTTTTTATTGTATTCTGGGATTTTATGGTTAAAGTCAGAAAAACAAATCTCACTTCCCATAGTGTTTCTCATACTCTCTTGTTTGTTTTGGAAAAATGCAATGGATCAAAACTTTCCACTCAAAACAGAATCCAAAGAAACATGGTATGACCAAAGGGTACAATCCGAAGTCGTAGAAGATTTAATCATGGCCAATACAATCCTGAATTCCGATTCCCATCCAATCCAATCAAAAGTTCCGAGCAATGAACCAATCGTTTTCTCACAATACAACCTTGCCTTTTTTATCACAGAGAAAACAAAACTGTATCCACTCGAACATCTACCAAACCAAAAAGAAATTTGCAGAGAAACAAACGTATGTTATGTAGTCATTGCTCCTCAGTTCACGGATGAGAAACTTTGGCCCAAAAAAAGAATTTTTGATACGTTTGAGGGATCAAAATTTTTGCCACTACAAAAAATTTGGCAAGGAAAACAAGTTGAGGTTTGGAAACGAATTGAAACCAATTGACTTGAACTGAAATCATTTGGATTCGATGGAATAGAATTTTAATTTTTTTAGGGTAAGTTCAGTATTCAATATGAAGAATAGAGTATATTGATCTCAACCATCAACCGAATGCTGAAAAAGAATGACCGGAAATACGATGTAGGATTAGAGATTCGAATGATGACAAAATGTTTCGTTTACTCTACGATATGAAAGACTTCATATCCGTTTTCTCTTTTTTCAATGCGGATTTGGCCTTCTAACACAAGTTTTTGGATGATACTATACACAAGTCCAAGAGCCGTCGGAAGGTGTCCTCCATTATGGACTTTTTTCCCAATCGCCGCTTCCATTAATACTTTTAAGTCGGATTCCCCTTCCCGAAGCCTTCGAAGCACTCCTTTCTCCAAGATACTCAGAGTTTTTTTCACGAGAGTGATTGTTTTTTTTGGGTCTTCGATCTCACTCCCATGGGCGGGTAACATCCGTTTAATGGGTTCTTCCAATAATTTAGAAAGGGTAAAATAATAATCTCCCAAATTCCCATCCATCTCTGAATAAATGGCTGTAAGATTGGCAATGATGAGATCTCCCGAAAAGTAAACCCCAGTTGCAGGGTCAACAGGTGTAATGTGGTATAAATTATGACCAGGTGTATACAAAAATCGAAACAGTCTACCACCTAACTCCAAGCTGTCGTTGTGATCAATGGCTACATCGATGCGTAAAACTGGATCTCCTTTTTTGGTTTCCCCAAATTTACTAAAAAATTGGCGCCAACCTTTACGAGATTCTGTTAGGATACGATCCAGTTCTTCTTTATCGCCAAAGGCTTTGTGAAACAAGTCCTCAGTTGCTTCTTCAAAAAGCAACATAGACTCTAGGTAATTACCCACGCCATCCGCCATGGCTCGGTAACCATAATAGGTTACATTTTTAGCATAAGATTTAAGAACGAGTGCTGAAGAAATATGGTCGAGATGGTTGTGTGTGTAAATGATATGTCGAATGTCATTCAAAGAAAATCCCTTTGTTTTAAGCGATGCCTGTAACATTGGGATCGATTCAATATAACCTGAATCGATGAGCGTTAGACCATCATTTCCTTCATACAAATAGATGTTATTTGGAGCGTAGAAAGGTTGTGGTAAAACGATTTTAAAGACACCATCCCCGATGTCTTCCATCGGAGGAATTCTTTTGGGGATGGTAACTTTCAAAGTTTCACCTTATGGTTGTTTTTTGATGATCAATCTTCTTTCAATTTCGAAGATTTTCTCAGGGATTTTTTCTTTTCCTAATTTCTTTTTGTCGTTCTCTTTAAGGAAAAGATCTGCACCAAATTTGTCCAATGCATCATTGGCTTTGATGTTTTTGAGTCCAATGAACTGGATTTGTACTTCACCTGCAGGGATTCCGTATTCGGTTCCTTTGTCTTCCGTTGTGAGGATACGAGAAATACAAGTTACCGTATCACCAGAGAATGCAGGTTGTGTGTGGTAACCTTCCGTGAAACCTAATTCCCAAATTGCATTTTCCGAAATATCACGAGATGCCATCCCAGCTAACCAACCAAATACGAGTCCACCATACACTACTGGTTCTCCTCCCATTGGGCCAGAGATTCCTGCAGAATACAATTTGTCATAATGGAGAGGGTGTGTGTTCCCTACTCGGTAGGTCCATTGGTAGTGTTCATCTGTGATAGTTCGTCCATTTTGGTGAACATAAATTTGACCTGGTTTGAAGTTTTCAAAATAGGTGTGACCCCAAGTGACATCTTTCATTTCAGTTGGGAATTTTAAATTCGGAAGTTTGAGTTCGGGCGATTTTGATTCAGGGAAAAATGCAGATGCATCACCAGGTTTTGGATTCCCTTTAGGTTTTCCATTGGATTGGTAAATCATGATTTTACGTTCGTATTGCAAAACCACTTCGTTCTTCTGGTTGAGACAAAGTGTTCTTACACTTACGATTCCTGGTTTCTCAGGTCCCTTATCATCAACTGCCAAAATTTTGGTTCGAGAAGACAATGTGTCTCCAGGATAGACTGGCATCAAAAATTGAGCGTTGTAATAACCAAGGTTTGCTAACGCCTTTTCACTGTTATTCTGAACACCAATGGAAAGTGCTAAGTTGAAAACCATGAGTGGGTGAACCAGTAGGTCTGAAAAACCATGTGCTTTTGCATATTCACTAGAAAGATACAAAGGGTTGGCATCCATAAAGACTGTGGCAAATTCTTGGGCAAAACTTCTATCGACTGTGAATTGGCGTGGGTGAACGTAAATGTCACCAACATTGAATTCTTCGAGGTATCGTCCGTATATGTTCTTTTTGATATCAGAGAGAGAGGCAGGAGTATTGGGAGCTAACTCACCAAAGGGGGACATTGCTTTTTGAACCATGGGAATTCCTTTTTCGAATGGGATAGGACTAATTTTCCAAGAGAGGTCCTACGGAAAACGATTTTTCCAGCTCATCCGGTGGCTCGTTTGGCGTATTCCTCCTTCCAAGCGCTATGCCAATGGTACCATTCTTCCCGGACAGCGCGGTATCTGACCAAGTCACTTCGCACCTCAAGCATAAGAGATTCCAGTTCCTCCACTCTACGAAAGAGTCGTAAGGTCAAAGCTTCCCATTCTTCCTGATTCTCTGCCATCCATGGCTCCATAATTTATCTATCGGTCGATCGATTCCGTAAAATGTTGCTTTTTTAGTCTTGTGCAGGTCCGATTCATGGATCATGAGCTTTGTTTTTCCGACTGAAGATTCCATTCCCCCAGAGTACAGTATCACTCCGATCCACCAAAAAAAATACCTACTTGGTGGCGAAATTTTGGAATGGAAAGGAGAAACACAAACGGTCAAATCCCCCATCTTTCTCAATCGGAATGGAAAATTGGAACAGGTGGTTCTAGGTTCCTACCCTAGTTTTGATGAAATACAAAGCCTGAAAGCCTTAGAGGCAGCGGTTACGGCATACAACCACGGAACAGGTGTTTGGCCTTCCTCAACACCGGCGGAAAGGATATCGGCCGTGAACCACTTCATAAATCTTATGAAGGAAAAAAGAAACCAAATCATTTTACTTTTAATGTGGGAAATTGGGAAAACTGAAAAAGATGCCACAAAAGAATTCGATCGTACGATTGATTACTTAGAAGATACAGTTGAATCCCTTCTCGAACTCGAATCCAATTCTGCAAAGTACATTTCCGAAAGTGGACTCATTGCACAAATCAAACGTTCTCCTTATGGAGTTGTTTTATGTATGGGTCCATTTAACTATCCGTTAAACGAAACATTTTGCACTCTCATCCCAGCCATTCTTATGGGAAATACAGTTGTATTCAAACCTGCGAAATATGGAGTTTTACTCTTAGAACCTCTTCTTGAATGTTTTAAAGAAGCTTTCCCTCCAGGTGTGATCAATACCGTGTATGGTGATGGAGCGAAAGTCATCTCTCCCATCATGGAATCAGGAAAAATTGATGTGTTTGCTTTTATTGGTTCCAGCCAAACAGCCAATCTCATCACCAAAAAACATCCCAAACTCAACCGCCTAAGGTCTGTTTTGGGATTGAATGCAAAAAACCCAGCCATTGTACTTCCTGACACCGACCTAAAAACAATGGTTCCAGAAATTGTCTCTGGATCCTTGTCTTATAATGGCCAGCGGTGCACCGCTCTTAAAATTCTTTTTGTTCATAAAGACATTTTGGACGAATTCTCAAAATTGTATTTAGAAGAATTTTCCAAATGGAAAGCGGGGATGCCTTGGGAACCCGGTGTTCAATTCACACCTCTGCCTGAAGAAGGGAAAACCAAATGGCTCAAAGAACTTTTGGACGATGCTTTACAAAATGGTGCAAAGGTTTTAAACCAAGGTGGAGGTGAAATTTCAGAATCCTTTATGACTCCTGCCATCCTCTCTCCTGTCTCACCAAACTCACGTTTGTATCACGAAGAACAGTTTGGACCACTGGTTCCCATTGTTCCCTACTCTAAGATCGAAGAACCTTTGGAATACATCATCCAGTCCAACATGGGACAACAAGCCAGCGTCTTTGGTGAAGATCCGAATGTCGTTGGTAAACTGATTGATACCCTTGTGAACCAAGTGGCTCGTGTGAATTGGAATGCACAGTGCCAACGTGGGCCTGATGTGTTTCCCTTTTCGGGGCGAAAAGATTCTGCGGATGGAACTCTATCGGTATCCGATGCCCTTCGTGTGTTTTCTTTACGGACAGTAGTCAGCTTGAAAGACACTGAAAAGGGACGTAATCTTCTCGGACAAGTACTGAAGGCAAAGAGTTCTCGGTACCTTTCCGAAGAATTTCACTTGTAAGTCCTTTCGTTTTCTCCGATCTTTGAGAAAGGGGTTTCCCTAATTTGTTATAAGGATCAGGGAGGGCAAGATGCGTTGGAATCGATTCTTTTCTATTGTGTTCACAATGAGTCTGCTTTCCTGTAATCCTGTGAAATCCAATGATGCGTTTTTATTTACGCTGATCAATGGGTTAACCACAACGACTACGAACAATGTATTTACGATTGGTCCATCTTCTAAAATTAATGTGACCAGTGCAAGTGTGGTTTTAACTTATGGAACCTCACAAACATTCGGAATCTCACTTGGAGTTGTGCCAACATCAAATGTTACCATCAATTTAGCCTTTGATACGAGTAAACTAACAGTGGATGGAAATGGGACTACACCACTCACTGCTCATTTAACGTTTACACCAGGGAACTATAATTCTCCTCAACTCATAACACTGGCTTCTCTTGCAACAACACCGACTACTTCAAACTTAAATATTTCATCTTCTAGTCTTGATACAAACTTTAATAGTGTATCTGGCTCAATTTCGATCAGGCATCGAGTTATGTTTTATACAGGCAGTTCTTTTTTGTTCAGAGAAGATGAAGCCATTTCATCATTGACACCTTACGGTACATTTCCATATAACTCCTGCTCTGTGAATCCAGCTTTACCAAGTGGACTAAGTCTACATCCGACTACATGTGTAATCTCTGGCACTCCTACTGATTCACAACCGAGTGCAAATTATACTGTTACTGCAACTGATGGTACGAACAATGATACGGAAACCATTTCAATTCAAATCCAAACTACAGTTTACAAAGTTTTTGTTACGGCTTCCACTTACAATGGAAACTTGCAAGGTGCGGCGGCAAATGGTCCTGCAGGCGCAGACGCAAAATGTAACGCGGATGCTAATAAACCAGCAACTGGTACATTTAAAGCTATGTTGACAGATGGCACTGGCCTTAGACGAGCATGTAATGGAACCCCAAACTGCACTAATATAACAGAGAATTCTGATTGGGTATTCCGTGAAGGCAGGAATTATATTAGGGCCAATGATTCTGCATTTTTATTTTCTCCAAATTCAGCAGGAATATTACCTGCAAGTTCCAATACATTTTCAAGCCCTTATACAATGGCACATGCGTTTGATTCTGGCCCACTCAAAACATTTTGGACTGGATTAGCATTTCCTAACTCAAATTGGCAAACTGCAAACGCGCAGCCAACGAATACATGTACGAATTGGACAAGTGGAGCAGTTACTGCTACAGCTAGCCAAGGTGGGAGAGTGGGAAATTCAAATGCAACAAATTATATTGCCTTTCGAAATGGTGCAAATGGTGTTTCTTGTGATACCCTTAACCACCTAGTTTGCGTCGAACAGTAACCAAAAGGAAACGAGCTTGGCTATCCTACAATTTGATTTGTACAGAACCGACTCTCTTAGCAAAAAATTGCAAACAACCCATCACCGAACGCGATCGATTCCTTCTAAAAAAAGGAAAAGCAAACATCCAATCCATTTCAAATTCTCAACCCATACCTAACGTTTTTTGTAATTTCTAAAAAGCCGATCCTACACTTCATTTTCTTCTCGCTTTCTCTCCAAAACTCAGTAAACTAATCCACCGTGATCCAAATCCTTATCAATTCCCTTGCTGGGAAAACTGTTTCCCTCACCCAAAAAACAACGGATTCCCTCTTAAAAGGAGTTCAATTTTTAGTCCATGGCAGTCTGACAAAAACGGGAGATGGATTGGATCTATTGTCCAACGCGTTTTTTTATAAACCAGAATGGAGGGATTCACTTCAAAAACTTGGTGTCCAAGTCAGGGACACGGGGTTACGTTCCAATGAAGAATTACAAAAAACCATCGAACTTACAAACCAAGCCTTTGACAAAGCCCTCTTCAAAGTTGAACTCACTGCTAAAAAAAGTGATGATATGGTGTTTGATAACCGTATGGTTTCCAGTATATTAGGAAGTTCTCATAATCAAAAATTCAAACTCACAAAAATTGACATGAGTTTTCGCACCTTTGGGAAAGACATCACAGCCAAAGAAACCATTACCGAATTCCATCACTCTGGCAAAACCAAATCTGTCCTATTTTTACCAGGTCTATTTACAGACGAATCCGTATGGCAAGAACAAACGGTAGAATATAAAAATCGACAAATCACTTCCCCTGGCCTTGCTACCGAACTAGAGACCTGTGGATACTTTTCCTTTTACCTAAGATACAACCACGGTCTTCCCATTCATGAAAATGGGAAAAAACTCATGCACCTTTTGGATGTTTTTTTTGAAGAAGATAAAGAGGTACATCCAGATATCATCTGTTATAGTTTGGGTTGTCTTATCTTTCGCTCCTGTATTTATTATGCGAAGTTGGAAAACAAACCTTGGATCCATCGGCTTGGTCGGATCACACTGATTGCTGCACCAAACAAAGGTTCGTATTTGGAAAAAATTGGATTTTGGCTTGGGTTTCTTTTTGAAAAAAGTCCCAATGTTGCCATGAAGATCATCGGAATGATAGGAAACCTACGAAGTGATGCCATCAAAGATTTATCCTTTGGCCTTATCCGTAAGGAAGAAAAAGGTTGGAAGGAAACCATTTCAGGATACTTTTCAGAAACCTATTTTGGTGAGTTAGATGATTTGGATGTGTACCAAGCCTATGCTCTGATGGAAGGACCAGAAAACCCACTACAAAACTTTTTAGGGGATGGGATCGTTGAGAAAAAAAGTCTCACCTACCTCACGGACAAAGTGTTCGATAAAAAATCAAACCAAGCCCTTCGCACATTAGAACTGAAAAAACAAAACCATTTTTCCATCATCAGTTCACGACCTCTCATCCATTGGGTCAAAGAAGTCTTTGGAGTGGCGCCAAAGGCCTAATTTAAGATTGGGCAAGTGTTTCCAAATGTACTTTCACGGATTCAGAAAGTGCTTGGAAATCATACCCACCTTCCAAAAACGAAAGTAGTTTTCCACCGGAGTGGACACGAGCAATCTCTTTCACTTCGTTTGTCATTCGTTCATACGAAACTGTTTTTAAATTCATTCCTGCCAGTGGGTCATTTTTGTGGGCATCAAACCCAGCAGAAACCAACACAAATTCAGGTTGGAAGTTTTCCATTTCTTTATGGATAAAAGAAAACTGATCTAGGTATTGTTTCTCTTCTGACCCACGTGCCATTGGCAAATTCAATGTAGTTCCAAATCCTTTGCCCTCTCCCCGTTCCTTCTCGGATCCTGTGCCTGGATAAAATGGGTATTGGTGGAGGGAAACAAAGTATACGGATTCATCTTCGTAAAACTGGTGTTGGGTGCCATTCCCATGGTGCACATCCCAATCCAAAATCAAAATGCGTTTGATCCCCTGACGTTTTAAATACTTGGCAGTGATGGCAATGTTATTAAACAAACAAAATCCCATCGCATGATCGGATTCTGCATGGTGGCCGGGAGGGCGGACAAGGGCCATTCCATTTTTTATATGACCATCTAAAATATCTTGTGCAAGAGCCACTCCCGCTCCCACTGCTAGAGATGCTGCCTTGAATGAATTTGGTGAAAACACAGTATCACCGTCTAAGTACCCATTTCCTTTTTCTTCACAAACTTTTGCCACCAAACGAACGTAATTTGGATCATGGATCTCCGAGATAAGAGATAAGGGTGCTTCCTTAAAGGTTTTGTTCCATAAAAAGGAGTTTGATGGCAGATCCGAAATTGCCTCCAAAATGGATTCCAATCGTACATGGGTTTCCGGATGACCCGGCCCTGTTTTATGGTCCAAAAAAGATTCGTGAAAGGAAATCCCTGTTTTCATTGGAATAACATAAACCGTTCGATGTATACAATCATTTCGATAATTTCTGCAATGATGCGATCAATTTGTTTTGTGATTTGTATTTTTTCCTCAGGAGAAATGGTTTTATCAAGTCCCGCATTGCCATACACTGCATAAAATGTTTTGATATCATTAGAAAAATCAGTATTGAACCATTCCCGAAACACACGTTGTTTCATTTTGTATTCAGGTCGTATGGCGCCTGTTAGCTCCCATATCCCACCTTCTCCAAATCGCAAACGTAATTCAAAAAGCCCTCTGTCTTTTCGAATGTAAACTTCTTCATCCATTTGCGAAAAATCAAGTTTTCGTAACATCACAAGGACAAGTAAGATATTCTCTAAAAATTCGTTTAAATCCTTTTTTTCCGATCCACTGATTTTGGCATCGTCACCTAAATGTTGGAGGTAGGACTCACCCATCGCTTTATATAGTTTTGATACTTCCACCATCCGGTCTTTGAATTGCGCCTGTTCCGAAAGGACTTCGGGAAAACGACCGTACGATTTGATTTGGAAGTCATTTGTGATTTCAATCATGCCCAAATTTTAGGAAACTAAGGGAATTTCGTCAATCGATTCGATTTGAATTTTCATTCGCTGGAAAAAAACTTGTCATAACTGCTATGAAACCACTAATTTCATTCCTCTTAGTATTTGCATTTGTCTCTTGCCAATCCATTTCCCAGACAAAGGGCCAAGAACGATCTGGTTCCGCAAACGAACCTCCAGAATTCATCGAAGGGCTTTACATCAATACCAAAACCATTCGCGACAAAAAACGTTGGAGTTTACTCTTCCAAGTGATGAAGGATGCTGGGATGAATACAGCTGTTGTGGATATGCAACCCCATCCCCCTACTCCAGAACAAGTGGCAGAAGCAAAGGCACTTGGGATTTATATGGTGGCAAGGGTGGTAAACTTTGAAGGTGGACTCATAGAAAAATCACCAAACACAAGTTTAATGGCTTCCATCCAAAAATCCATCCGCAAGGCATGTGAGTTGGGGTTTCCAGAAATCCAACTCGATTACATTCGGTATGCTGATGGTGGGACCAATTTCAGTATGAGTTATGAAAAACGATATGAGTCAATTTTAGGCATTATCAAAGATCATAAAGAAAAAACAAAAGAAACTTGTCCGAGCGATACGAAGTGGTCAGCAGATATATTTGGAAGGGTCCCATTTATTGAAAACGATGTGATTGGCCAGAAAGTAGAACCGTTTAGTGAAGAACTAAATGGCCTCTATCCTATGCTGTATCCCTCTCATTTTTATGGACTGACCAAACGGGTTGCGGATCCATATGGAACCATTAAAGATGGACTCGATCTCACTGTCAAACGAGCCAAACAAGGAACAAAAGCCATTGCCTGGGTGCAAGGATTCAATATGATGGTTGGTCCCAGTAAATTGAGTTATACAGATTACATCAAAGTACAAATGCAAGGAGCTCGTGATTCAGCGGGACACGGATTCATCGTTTGGAATGCAGGAAACGAATACTTAGAAACGATGAATGCCTACGAGAAGTATAAAAAAGAACCCACTCCAAACCAAAGTAACCTTACCAAAAACGAATGACCTTGAACCCAAATTAAGATTGAGTCAGATTCTTTTTGTCTTCAAATCCTAAACACATTTGCACTTACAAAAAGAATCTGTATATTTTTACTAGGAATGGATCGGGTTTATTTACCTGCTTCTTCTATATTTTTCCTTCGTAAGTAAGCATCTGCTTCTTCTTCCGAACCTAAAATTTGGATGCGAAGTTCCTTTAATTTTTTCTCTTTGTCTGTAGCAGACAAATTTGCATTCTCTCTGAGGAACTCTTTCTCTTTCGACTCGTAAGTAGAGATTGATTCGGAAAGTTTGGTTTCTCTTTTACGTTCGTTTGCTAGGGCTTCTGCTTTTTCTTTCCCAAAGTATTTGGATTCGATTTTAAACAGATATTTTTCTTTTTCCTTAGAATCTGTAATGGAAGCATACTCTTTATCACGAAGAGACATTTCCATTTGGTAATGGTCGAACTTATCTTCTCTGGAAACTAAAGAATCATAATAATTTCCATACGTTTTTTTCTTAAAGTCTTCAAACTGTTTTACCCGCTGTTCTGCTGGAAGATTGGCCGTTTGTTTTAGAAAATGATTGGTCCCTTCCAAAAAAGACACTTGTGATTCTTCCATCCCAAAAATCAATTCTGCTTTATCAGAAAGGATTTCCCTTCGTTTGGCTTTGATCTTTTCATACAATTCTACAAAATTTAAATCTGTAGGTTGTTCCCATTTGCGGTATTCTTCTTCGTAACGGAAATAGGATATGAATAGATCTTTCACCTTTTCTCTGTCAGGTGAATCATATTCAGCATCGATGTAAGCAAGGATTGTGGCATTACATTGGTCAGGAGTGAAATCCGATTTGCACTTCCGACGAAGGGCCCAGACTTCCCAAACAAAATTTACTTTGCCAGATTTCAAATCTTCGAGTAACTCTAAGTATGGTTTGGTTCTGTCCTCTCGAAAGGGAGAGATGGCTTCATCCCAAAATCCTTCCCCGTTTCCTAAAGGAGAAATCCGATCCGAAACCATTTGTTCTTCTGGTGATAGGGAATCTTTTCTGCCAGTATCGGAATCATTTTGTTTTAGTATGAATAATAAACTTAAAAATAGAACAAGGAAGAAGACAACAATCAGTATAATTTTTTTAAAATCCATTTGTAGTAATGAGAAAACCTAAGGGGAACTTTTTGTATTTGGAATTAGAATTTGATAGGGTACAGTACAAAAAAAAGCCGATGGAACCACCGGCTTCTCTTTGTTTGAGGATTAATTACAATCCAGCTTTTGCATTTTTTGCGATGTTTAGGTACCAACCTTGCACATCAAAAAAGTTTTGTCCACTCCATGCCAAGTTTGTTGCTTGGAGGTGGTCAATTCCTGTTGCATACCAATATGCATTTGGAGTTCCTTTCCATGCTCCCCATTTTTGGGAATTCAAAGGAACCACTCCATCATTACCTCCACCTAAACCATAAAACAATCCACCTGCCCAAGTGATTGGGTGAGTGAGTGCCATGATTGGGTGTTGGATGAGGTCAGCCCAGGCCATTTGGCTTCCATAAGAGTAGTATTTGATTCCTGTTTTGTTAGGAGAGTTTGCATTAAATGTTTTAACATAACTCACTGTGAGAGATTTTCCCATTGCGATTGCATCTTGGGGACGACCGTCGCGGTACACAAGTTTTGCGAGGAGTCCAAGTGCAGAGTTTGCAAAAGGTTGTAACCAACCAGGGATCACAGCAAGAACGATGTCAGCCATCGGAGCCCCTTGGTGGAGCGAATTGATCGTTGTGACTGTTTGAGTTTTTCCAGAGAATCCTAAATTGGATACCATATAACGAATGACAAGTCCACCTTGGCTGTGTCCCATAAGATGCACCTTAGAACAACCGTTTGCTGTCATCCAAGTATTGACTGATGATTGGATTTGGCTTGCACGAACGGGAATGGAATTCGTAGCCGAACTTCCAGGTGTCGTTACTTTTGCACCTTGGCTACGGAGGTATCCATCAAGGCCTCCCCAATACTTTACGAGTCCACCAGCTAACCCTTGCGTGTCGTCAAATCCAAGAATACCGTGGACAAGAGCGATGCATTGGCCATCCAAAGGACCAGCAAACAAACCTGATGTGGGGAAGGAGAGAAGGGTCGCTAAAAACCCGATCGCAATTTTCTTTTTCATATATCACCTGAACTTTCTATGTTTTTGGCTAAATTACCCCACACAGGTGCCACAAGTCAATGACTTATGGCATATATATGGCAATTGTTTCGGAACAGTGTTCCAAATCCCTCAATTGACCCCATAGGTGCGTTCTTCCGAAGCACGGAAGTAACCACTCGCTTCCTCATTTTTGATGATTTCTGCCTCTTCCCCGAAGAGTTGTTTCCGCATGGCATCGAGCGCTTTTTCATCCTCAGCTGTCATTCCCCCTTTTTTTGTGGAGAGTTGGTTCCGTTTTTCAGCGTATTTCTGTTGGTTTTGCCATGCCTTTTCCCTTTCCTCTTCGAGAGCATCCCAACGGTTTAACGCCGCTTGGTCCATTCCCATGGTTTGGCGGATCTCACGAAGGGCCGACTTTCGTTCCCCGTAAGACAATACCTTTAAATCTTTTTGGACCGAGACCATGAAGCCTTCTGTGAGTTGTTGGCGTTTGTTTTCCATGAGGCGTGGGTAGTCTTTACCAAATTGTTCTTTGAGGGTCTTTGCATAATTAGAAAGTTTGGCATCCAAGTTCCCGGCAGGACTTTCCTGGATCCGTTTGAGAGTGTCTCCAATGGCAGTCATTTTCTTTTCCATGGCCCAAATTTCGTCTGCTTTCTCACCAAACAAACGATATCGTTCTTTCCACATCATATCTCGGCGGGCTTCGTCAGACATAAGTCCCACCTTATTCATGTTTGCTTCTCTGAAACGGTTGTAATTGTATAAACTTTCTGACATTCGTAAGAGTTCCAATGCTTTGTTGGGAAAAGCATAACCCAAAATCTGATTGAGGACCTTTACCCAATCGTTTGGATACAATTTGGGAAGGTCTTTCATTAACTCTTCGATCATGGCAATTTGAGCTGCAGGGTTATCGATATTTTTTCCATACTTTTCTTGGAGGATTCGTGCGATCTCTTCCATGGAGTATTCCATAAGTTTATGATCTGCATAATCTTCTGGTAAGTTTGGCAATTCTTTTGACTCTGCAATTTTTCCTTCGCTCAGGATCGCTTCAAAGTCTTTTTGGTTTTTGTCTTTGGTTGGTCTTAGGATTAAGATCACAACAAATAAAATGATAAGTATCGAAAGTACGCTATATAAGATTTTTTTATTTTGAAACATATGGATTGAATGTGAATGATGATTTTTTTGTAGGATGAATGTTAAAAAAAGTTAGAGATTGGCAGTAAGTTTTTTTCTTACTGCCAAAGAGATTGTTAACCGCCTTTAGTGACGATAAACTCTAAAATCGATGCATAAAATTCTTCTTCATCAAATGTATCTGGCGGAACCCCAACCACATCTAAATGGTCTTGGCTCACAACAGATGACTTAGATGTCATTTGCGCAGAAGTTGGTGCATTTAAGTTGCTTACATACCCTAAGCTTGTATTGACTGTGATCCAATCAAAACAAATCGCACATTCGTTGTATTGCAAACGATCGCCCATTTGTTGTGAATTGATTCCAACAAGTCCATCATCGTCATTGTTACCACGAGTGCCATCACCTTTACCGGCAGCACCATCATTGTCACAATCATCTACACAATATCCATCTCCATCAATGTTATAAAATCCTTCTTTCAGAAGGTATAACGCAGGGTTTGTGTTGATACTATCTTGTGCTGTGATGATGGATCCCCAGTATGCTGCATTACTTGAATTTACATTGTAATTAGCATTGAATGCTTTCATACCAGTAGTGATCCCATCTGTAGAGGAATAATCATTATACACTAATTGTTTTGCCGCTGCAATTCCATCATTTCCGGAACCGTAAATTGTGTTTCCGAAAAGTTTGGCTAGAGCGTTCACAACCGATGTCACACCTGGACCCAAGTCGAGGATGTACTTGGCAGTAGGAGAACCTCTATGTGGGCTTGATACTGATATGAGAGCATGCACAACTTGTCTTCCGTACCTTGCACGTAACACAGCTGCTGCTTTTCTTGCATCAATCCCCCCTTGGGAGTGACCAATGATATTCACTTTGGTGGCTCCCGTGGAAGTCATATAGTTTTGGATGCGGTCTGCAAGTTGAGTTCCCCGTACTTCCGAAGATTGGAAGGGAGTGACACTTGCCGCTAATGCCTTTTGGCTGGAATGGATGCTACCGTTACACGCTGTTTCCAAAAACTCGTCACAAGGATCCCCTACGAAGGTACCATAATCGTTACCAAAGTAGTAGTATCCGAGTAAGTTGTCGAATCCAGATAATCCATGTGCGAACACAACTGGATACACTGTTTTTCTTGCGCCTGCATGGACCCCTGTTGTGAAGAGTAGGAGTGCGAGGAGGCAAACAAGATTTTTCTTTTTAGAGTTCATAAATCACCTCTGAACAATCTATAGATAAGTTCCGATGGCATAGAAAAAGTCAAGTTAATTGTGTTAATTTTGGGTCAATTTTTCATCCTATGACACATTTAGTACTTATGCGAGCGATTTTGCCAAATTTAGGACATACATTAGGAGATTGCCTAGTTGTAATGCATGGTTCGCTTGGATCTACGGACAACTGTCGTGAGATTGGTTCGAAGGATCGAACGATTGGATTTTTCCTGATCGTCTGTCGCTTCCGAAAATGTGTTACCGTTTGGATTGAGACCTTTGTCTATTGGTTACAAACCTAACTCTTGTAAGTGTTTGATCGGAGTTAATTTGATCGAAGGAAACATCCCTTCCACTTCTTTCCAATTTCCGTGAGGGATGAACACTTGGCTGATTCCGATTCCCACTAGTTCTTTGATGCGAAGGCTAATTTGGCCAACACTCCTCACTTCTCCCGAAAGTCCGACTTCTCCTAAATAACCTGTTTCTCGTGAGATGGGTTTGTCTCGAAAGGAGGAGACAATCGAAGCTGTGATCGCAAGGTCAAGGCTTGGTTCGTCCACACTAAGACCACCTGCGAGGTTGCTAAAGATATCTGACTCTGAAAGGGGAAGTCCTAAGTATTTTTCGATTACGGCTGAAAGTAAAATCACACGACGATTGTCTAAACCTTCCGCCATTCGCCTTGCCTGGCCAAACGATGATTTGGTGACAAGGGCTTGTACTTCTACACTGATGGCACGGGATCCTTCCATCACAGAAGAGAGAACACTTCCTGATCGCTCTTCCGTTTCAGGTGAGATGAACAATCGGTGGCGGTCTAGGACTTGTTTTAGTCCACCAAGAACCATTTCAAATATTGCTGTATCACCAACAGCCCCAAATCGGTTTTTGACGGCACGAAGGATTCGGTAATAATTGAATCTATCACCTTCAAAGTACAAAACTGTGTCCACCAAATGTTCTAAAACTTTCGGACCAGCAATTTGTCCTTCCTTTGTGATATGACCAATCAGAAAAATAGGAACTGACGTGCGTTTGGCGGTTTCAAGAAATACTTGGGAAGATTCACGAAGTTGGGTGACTGTACCGGCTTGGTTCACTAAACTTTCTTTTAGAATGGTTTGGATAGAATCAATGAAAACAACTTTTGGTTGTAGATCCGATATCATCTGGGAAATATTTTCTGCATACACCTCTGATGACAAAAGGATGTTCTCAGAGGATACACCCATCCGTTTGGCACGAAGGCCAATCTGAGAGGCAGATTCTTCCCCCGAAATGTACAAAACTTTTCCTTGGTCTGCAATGTTTTTGGCAATTTCCAATACAAGGGTAGACTTACCCACACCTGGCTCTCCACCAACTAACACAAGACTACCGGGAACAATCCCTCCACCTAATACCAAATCAAGTTCTGTAAAACCCGTATGGATTCGGGAATGGGAATCACTGACCACAGAACCGATGGATTTTGGTTCTGTATACTTTCTGTCCCTCGGTTTCGTTGGCACATGAGAATCAAATCTTCCTTGGGAAGTGTTTGCGACTTCTTCTATTTGGTTCCACTCTCCACATGATGGGCATTTCCCAGCCCAACGGCTAAAGGTATCACCACAAGCTTTGCATTGGTACTGGGGGAGTTGTTTTTTTGCCATCAGTGTTCGAAGAGGTTGTATATTTCGAGTAAATCAAGTTCCACTTGAGTTTCTAAAAATCCAAAACATTTTTCTGCGATCGTAAACCTGTTTTCCCGAATCATCATCTCGGTTAGAGTGGATTCGAGTGAAATTAAGAAACGAACATCAGTTGAGGCATAGTCCACTTGGTCTTTGGTTAGGATTTTTTTACCCCAATCAGAGCTCTGATTTTTTTTATCGATATTTTCTTCGAAAAATTCTCGGATCAGTTCCTTTAACCCGTGTTTATCGGTGTACGTTCTGGCAAGTTTACTTGCGATTTTGGTGCAAAATACATTTTGTACTTTGATACCAAGCCTTGCACGCAGAAAGGTCATATCCATTCGAGCAAAATGAAAGATTTTTGTGATGTCTTTTGATTCAAATAATTTTTGGATGTGTGGGGCTTCTTTTTGGCCAGGCAGGATTTGCACTAAAGCAACTTTATTTTTAGAATCGGAAATTTGAACAACACAAAGCCTATCCCGGCGGGGATTGAGCCCCATCATTTCACAATCCACTGCTAACCTGTCGTCCTTTTTGAAAGCTTCAAAAAAATCTTCGTTAAGATCTCCTTGTAAAACGACTGGTTTTATAGTTGAACGTTTTTGGGTCATAATGGCTTACTATGGAAACCACCCTAACAAAATCATCAAATAGATTTTTCCAAGATGAAAATTCAATATAGAGTTCATAATTCCGTCACCATTTCCCATTTCCTTCCTGTGAAAGCAGGTGTTTTCCAATCCGAATGTAAAAAATTCGAACTATTACTGACCACGACAAAAGACTCGAAATTGGGAACTGTCCTTAGTCCCAAACTGATTTGGCGCGAAAGTACAAGGCCAGAAGTGGGATTTTCTGTAGACCACCTTGCGTTAGAACTTACAGACCTTCCAGAAGGGAATGGTTTTTCCCTTTTCCAACATGGGTACCAGTCATGGTCTATCTCAAGGAAAATGGAAAGTTCTGATGTAGACAAACCTCCGTTTTTATCTTTTTTACAATATTCCCAAGAAAACATTTATTCCAAAAATGAATCTAAAGTTGGAAAATTTATCTCTGAATACCTCACCTTGTTATACAACAAAGAAACCCAAAACGGTGTTTTGTATGCACCACTTGAAGCAGGTGAATTTGGAACTAAGTTTGAAGTGGTTTTTGGAGCCGAAGGAAATGTAACATCAGTTAAAGTAATTTATGATATCCATTGTTTACCCGATTTAAGACCCAATGCCAAATTGAATATTTCTAAAATCAAAGTATTGTTTTTTAAAGGTTCTCCCGAAACCAAATTGTTAAAGTACTTTGAAGAACTTGGTAAAAAAGAAGGTCCTAATAATTTACCTAAAAAAGTTCCGACTGGTTGGTGTTCTTGGTATTATTATTACACTCATATCGACCAAAAAACTATTTTAGATAATTTAACAAAAGTGAGAGAACTAAATTTACCTTTTGAATTTTTCCAAATTGATGATGGTTACCAAAAAGAAATCGGTGATTGGCTGATTCCAAATGATAAGTTTCCGGGAGGAATGAGAATCCTCGCAGACGAAATCAAACGTGTAGGATTAAAACCTGGAATTTGGCTTGCTCCATTCCTTGTCAGAAAAAAATCAGAATTCTTTCGAAAGTACCCGGAAGCCATCTTAAAAGACCAAAATGGAAAACCAGTTCCCGCCATTTACCAACCACTTTGGGGAAGGGGTTATACCTATGCACTGGATATCACCCATCCAACGGCTCTTACTTATTTAGAAAAAGTGTTTTCTACCATTGTTAAAGAATGGGGATACCCATATTTAAAATTGGATTTTTTGTATGCTGGTCTTTTGCCTGGAGATGTATATAACAAAAGTTTGTCGCCACAAGCACGTTACCAAAATGCATTAGACCTCATCCGGAAAGTAGTGGGGAAAAATACATTTTTGCTTGGATGTGGTGCCCCCATGTTACCTTCCATCGGTTATTTTGATGGAATGAGAATTTCCTGTGATGTAGCGCCGTTTTGGTATCCTGAACGACTAAGAGTGTTTCTAAAAGACAGAAATGCTTTATGCACGAGAACAGCACTCATCAATGACATCACACGAGCATCCATGCACAGACATCTTTGGTTAAATGATCCAGATTGTTTACTCGTTCGCAAAAAAAAGAACAAAATGAACGAAGCCCAAACAAAACTTATGGCATCCGTCATGGCAGTGTCAGGTGGGATGTTACTTGTCTCTGATGACTTAACAAAATTAGAAATGGATCGTTTGGACCTATTGAAAAAAGCCTTCCAATTGAATAGGGAATGCCACGCCTACACTCCCATCCCAATCGGTATTTTTGAAAATGAATTCCCACTTGCCCTCTACAATCCAGGTGGGTATTTAGGAATTTGGAATCCAACAGAAGAAGAAAAAACAGTGCATATTTCCCTTCCACCCGGTGTCAAAACGAAAGCTCCCTTTTTGGATTTCTGGACGGGAACTCGAGTGGATTTACAACCTGTTGCAGGTGGATTTACAACCACTTTACCTGCTTTTGGTTCCGTTGTGGTTTCCGTTTAAGAAAGAAAATTCATTGACGATTTTCAAAAAAAACTTAGTATTTTTGCAATTCGACGTAAGAGGTTTTTTATGCGTTCCATAAAAGTTTTCACAATAGTTTCTGCCATGGCTTTGTTCATTTCAGTTAACAATTGTTCCTTTCTTGATTCTGCTTCCGGAAGTATTAGCCGTTTGACAATGTCTGTCTCTGATTCCACTTCTGCACTTGTAAAATCAATTTGTAATAGTATTTCCTCCATTTCTGAAGAAAGCAAAGAAAAAGTGATGAATGAATACCAAGAAGACATCATCGCAAGTGTTGCTTTACAAATTCGATACGAAAACCAATCACAAGAATTAGAAAACCAACTATCTCTTATTGCCAAAAAACATGGACTTGTATCTTGGAGATCCGAAGCTGCAACTTATATTGCCATCGGACAAGGTTTAAAACAAGCAAACCTCACTCCATCTGAAATGAAAGAAGTAGCAGAAGATGTTTCAAAACAAAACATAACAGTTGCTAAGTTGATTTTAAAAGGATACCACTTATAATCCACTCTGTTTTAGGGCGGAGACAAACCGCCCTTCTCTTCTTCCTCACAATCCTCTCGGCAATTTCCCTCACAGCTTCACCCAAACAAAAGGAAGCAAATCGTTACGGTTTTTTATATATCGATTCCAATTCAGGGCAGTCTAGTGGTGGTCATTCGGCTTTACTTCTCGGTGACCGTGTTTACCATTTACAGTATTCCTTTGATGATCAAATTTTTCATATCGTACGAGAAAGTTGGGATGACTTTCGATTCCAATACGGTGTGATCGAAAATCGTAACATCGAGTTTTATGAATGGAAACTTACAGATAAAGCAAAACGAATCATACGCCAGAAGTGGAATGAATTGTATTTAGTACAAGAAACTCATATCCAAAACCAAAAACGATTAGAAGAAGATTGGGAATGGAAAACATCCACTTCCAAAGAAGATCCACTTTCCTATACAATTCCTGGTTTTGGTTACTTTACCAATCTACCTGATCCTGATGCACCTTATCCAAAACTTTTTTCTTTTACCAAAGAAGAATTGGAACAAATCAATAGAAAAATCGAATCACTACAATCCTCACAACAAAAATCAAATCCAAATCACGATATTAAGCCCAACCATTTACCTGAAACAAAGTCTGCGTTCCAATTGATCACAAGTATACAAACCGATACCCAAACTTTCATTGAAACTGAAAGGAGGCTTTTTGTTCGAAGGTTTTTACAAAAACCAGTGCAATTGTACGAACAAGCTTTTGTTCGATTGGATCATAAAGATTTTTCGTTAACAGAGGAGGAGGTAATCACATTTCAAAACTACCTTTCTGAATTGAAAAACGAATTAAAAACCTGCCTACTTTTAGAAGAATGTAATGATTGGGAAGAGATGACACTACTTTTAAGGATCATCTATACCCATCGTTCGATTGGAGAAAAAACGATTGTATTCCCAAGAAAAAATTTCCAAGGTTTTTCCTATATTGAATACCTTAATTTACCTGAATCAGTTTTTATCACCAAACAAAAAGAATACGGTTTACTCATCAAAGAAAAACGTGACGAGTTTATCAAATCATACCATCCCATTCATTATTATAACTGGGAATCTTTACTCGGAAAATATCTGAGTTTTATAGAAGGAAAAACCTACACGGAAGGAATTGAATTCAATTGGTTGGGAAAAAATCCTTACGAAAACCAAAACTTCCAACTGAATAAAACGATTGATTCGGATTCTTATCTCAAAACAAAAACAAAGTGGGAAACCTATACAAAAAATGTGCAGTCCCTATATTCTTATCATTTGGTTTTTCAAAATTGTACAAATGAACTTTTCCAATATATGAATTTGATGTTCCCCAATGGGAATATCGAAGGCCAACAATTTTGGGAACCACTTGGAAGCCATTGGGTTCGATTTAACTTTGTGCCATCCATTGCTGCCCTAAAACTTGCAAACAGTCGTTATACGGAAAAAATTAAAATTTTTCCTTCTTATCGAAATCTGAAACGAAATGCACTCAAAACTTGGAGAGAAAAAAATATAAAAGAATCATTTGTTTTCACTTCTGAAATCTATAAACCAAACCCTCTTGACCACTCGTTTTTATTTTTTACCGAAGAAACTATCTGGAATAGGCCCATCTTAGGTTTTGCCAATGTGATTTGGGGGATCGGGTATACAGGAATGGGTATTGTCAAATCACCAATGGATCGAGGTAAATCCTTTGTCGCAGGAACTGAAACCATCTTTTATAGTGTTCCGGAACTTTTTTTCTTTAATATTCGCAAAGGTCATTTCCCATTGATCACAGCTGAAGAAATCCCAAAAGAATACTACGAAAACACAATCGAATGAAATCCTTAGTTTTATACATTCCCTATTTATTTGTACTAGTGGCTCTGGTATTACCATCGAAGCCCTGGTTCTTCCCTGGCGATGCATACACGTACATCCTCTTGTCAATTGCCTTCATTTTCATCCAAAGCATTGTGTTATACGGGAAAAGGAAAAATATTTGGAATATTCCAACCTTGGTAAAATTTTTACCACCCAATTGGCTTATCGCGAGTTTCTATTTTTTATTTATGTTAATCTTTCCATTGCGCAATCGCAATTGGGGGGATGGTATCTTATTACTGGAAACCAATTTACTTGAAACAAAACTTTTTGGGTTTCAATTTACCTTGGATGAAATTTTGGAAAGTATCCTCCATAGTAACCTCAATCAAGTATTAACTTTTTTTCATATTTCAGATGATCCAGTGGTTTCTTATTCCATTCTCTCTTATATTGCTGGAGTATTTTTTTTGTTTGGATTTTTAGTCCTCGGGAAAAACAAAACAAAGGATTTATCCATTTTAATCCTTTTATCATCGGGTGGGATTTTACTTGGGTTTGGGTATGCCGAACATTACACACTAGTAACAGCAGTCCATTTATGTTTGTATCTATTTTTATACCGTTATGCAAAAGATCCAAAGGATAGTGACATTCTTTTGTATGGGAGCACATGCATAGTTGCCTTATCGATGTTATTTCATCTCGTTTCAGGATATTTGGTAATTTTATTGGTTTACCTATGGTATAACCATTCACCAAAAGAGAAAAAAATCAAACATTTGGTTTTCTGCACTCTCCTTGGTTCTCTCATACTATTTCCATGGTTTTTATACTTTAGTATTTTCCATGATCCCATTGTGGATCAAAATAGCACCCACCTCATCCATCCTCCATTTTATCCCATGAAACGATGGATCTCTTTGAACCATTTGAAAGAAATCAGTTCCGTACTTGTATGGAATGTTTTCTTTTCGGCATTTTATTTACTCTACCAATGGAGATTCCAAAAAGAAAACTGGAAACAATTCATCTCAAATCAGACCCATCAAACTTTGTTTGTTGTGGTATTTTGTTTTTTCTTACATGGTTTTTTACACAATCCACAATTGGGTTTCCCAGCTGACTGGGATTTGATGGGGTTTTATTGGTTACCGATAACTATTTTAGCTTTTATGTATTGGAGGGAAGAAAAGTTCCTTAGTTTGGAATGGATTCCTGTCCTAGTGTTTTCTGTTATTTTGGTGATGGTTTCTGCCATCACACTCAACAAATCAAACACTAAAGATGATTTGGTTTGGGAAATCACAAAAAAAGCCATTCATAGGTATGCAGATGAGAATCAGTCTATCATACAAAGTTTGCCCAAAGCGGATAAAAAGTTTTTTGCAAAAGGGGATTTTTTATTTTTTAAAGGAGAATACATCACAAAACAACTCTGCGATTTTCCAGAAAAAGAATTCATAATCAACAAGATGATAAACCATCGCAAAGATTGGAAGGCTGGTTTTTTAAATGGCAAATTTAAAATCAAATCAGAGTTAAATGTTTTTTTAACTGAAGCTACAAAAACAAATGTATTGTATCTTAAATCTCTAGAAGCAAATATGATATGTCATCCGAAGCTTTAGATGAAGTAACCAAGTATTGGATGTAATTGGAAATTTCTAATTTCATGGCATCGAAACGATTCTCACCCTTAGGCAACTGAACAAGAGTTTGGACAAGAGGATGGGTGCTAGATGCCAAAAGTCCGTCAGAATACAAAAATAAGATATCACCTGACTCCACTTGGATTTCTTTTTCTGCAAAATCCATTTCTGTCAAAATCCCAAGGATTTGGCCAGACTGGTCTTGCAAAAGAAGTGGAGCCCGACTATCCTTTTGAAACAAGATCGGGAAAGGATGCCCGCCCCTAGCATAAGTGATTTTTTTTTGTAAATGATCAACGACTATGCTAATCGCTGTCATACTATGAGTTCCAATTTCATTACATAATTCACGATTAAGGCGAGATAATAATTCTCTTGGTGCAATGGTTGTTGTTCGTGCAAGTTCTTTGTGAATTGTTGTCATTAGGATTGCAATAAGACCAGAAGTAACACCATGACCTTCGATATCACCCATAAGGATTAAGGTTTTATCTTCTGTGAGTGGAATCACTTGGAAAAAATCCCCAGAAACAAAACTAACTGGTTTGATCTCAGAATAAATTTTTCGTTTTAACGAAGGCAAATTCATTGTTTTGGATTGAATTTTTGCAGCAAGCCTCAGATCACGTTTGATCGCTTCATCCATCGACTCTTTATCTTTTAGAAAATTATAATATTCAAACGATCTCGAAATTGCTGCTTCAATCGATTTTGTATGGAATGGTTTCAATATAAAGTCAGATGCTCTATGATACAATGAAGATACAACGGTTTGGATATCATGTTCTCCCGTCATCATAAGGACTTGGGTTTTTGAATCGATGGCTTTGATTTTTGGTAAAAGTTCCAAACCTGTAATTTGTGGCATGTTCACATCCAAAAAGACGATAGGATTTTTTTCCCTTTCGAAGTATTCCAATCCTTGTAGTGGATTTGTGAAGTAACGAACAAAATACCCAAGTCCATTCACAATCAATTCCAATGTTTCACATATTTCTGTGTCATCATCAATGATGAGAATTTCAGGTTTGAAAGAATATTCGGACATCTACTATGATTATCGGATTTTGATCCGCTTATTTTGAGACCAAACGGAATTTTAGTTTTTCTTTTACTTCTTCCACTTTTCGAAAATATGCCTCATGGAAGACTTTTTTCTCTAAATAGGGATCAGTACAGGAAATCATTTCACCATATTTCCATTCATAAGGTTCACCATTTTCATATTGAACTCGATTTTGATGGATTTGGGAGGATAAACTTCGTAAGTTTGTGCCACGGAAATTTTTCACAAGTGCACGGAATGTACCTTCTTTTTCAGGATCAATGAAACGAAATTTCCTAGAAAATAAAACAGCATCATGAAAGTATTCAGGAACATTAAATGCACCCGATGTTCCTAATTTTTGAGACAACACTCGAATGAAATCAGTAAACTCATTTAGTACATTGAGTCCTGGATACTCCTGACCAAAGTACAATTCTTTTTTAATATCACCTGGTTCAAAATTAATGTTTTGTGTTAGTAACCAATCAATGTAAATCATTGGGAACTGTTCATCATCCCCTTTTAACTGGAACTGAGATACTTTTAGTCGAGTGTGGACTAAAATCTTTTTAGATTCAGTTTTGATATAAATACGATTGTCAAAGTCATTGAGAATTTCAAGTTCGATGATAGGATTTTGAAATCCACGTTTTTCAACTGCAGAAATTAATCCTGCACTTACTAACAATTGTTCTACTTCGTAATGAGTAAAACGATTGAATAGTTTTGGCTCCATATTTAAGGATGTGTTTAGTTCTTTCGAAACATCTACTAACGACAGATCATCTAAATTCAACCAATCGGATTGGTTTTTCTTTTTGTCTGTAGATGAAAATACTCCCATTATTTTTCACCAAATGCTGTAATCGTATTAAAATGAATTTCAACTGTGTCGCGAAAGTCTCTAGCGTATCCGCCAGCCAAGGTCACCACACAAGGAATGTTTAATGATTCGGCAAATTTTCTTACCATTCGATCCCTTTCTTTCAGACCATTCATGGATACTTTTAGTTCTCCAAGTGAATCATCCTCGTAAGGATCAGCTCCTGCAACATAATAAATAATATTCGCATCAAAATCCTTTCGAATTTGTTTTAAAGATGTGTCTAATATCGATAAATATTCATCGTCCTTTGTGTTCGGTTCTAAATTCACATCTAAGTTAGATATTTCTTTCTTGGGGTAAAGATTACCTTGGTGCATCGAAAATGTGTAAACTTTGTCATCATGTTGAAAAATATACGAATTGCCATTCCCTTGGTGAAGGTCTAGGTCAATGATGAGGGCATTTTGGTTTGGTTTTGTTTCACGTTGTTTCCGAATAGCAATGGCAACGTCATTCAAATAACAAAACCCTTCTGCTTTGTCAGGGAAACTATGATGGTAACCGCCACCCATATTAAAACCAAATTGGTGTTTGTCGCAAAGTTCACTTGCGTAAATTGTTCCCCCAACTCCATACATAAAACTTTCCACAATACTTCGATTTAACGGTAATTCTGAATACATAGTGCGTGCAGTGTGTTCATAACCAAAAAGATCGTCTAAGTACTCTTTTGTATGAACCAATTCTAATTCTGCATCATCTGCCTTTTTTGGTAAAAGAATGTCCCTGGATGCAAACACTGGATCCCTTTTGACACGGTTGTATAAATGAGAATACTTATGGGCGGGGAAAACATGACCAGGCAGTTCGAGGTTGTACGAAGAATGGTAAATGAGAGCAAGTGCATTTGATGCCATTATATTGAACTTTTTTTCGAAAAATGACACAAGTCAATTCAATCCATACAATTTACTTGCAGGAAAAAACAAAAAAGCCAAGGTTAGGGTCTATGCCGGAAGACGATAAAATCCCCAAAAAACGCACTAAAATTATTTGTACCATAGGACCTGCTTCAGCAAACCGTGAAACCATTCTCAATTTGATTTATGCCGGTATGGACCTGGCCCGTATGAATTTTTCTCATTCCACACATGATTACCATAAAGAGATCTTCGAGTTACTCAGGGAATGTGAACAGGAATCAGGTAAATCCATCGGGATCCTAGCAGATTTACAAGGTCCAAAAATTCGTACGGGTAAACTCGGATCTGGCCCCATCGAATTGAAAGCAGGTGACCAAATTGCCATCAACAATAAAGGTGATTTTTTAGGGAACAAAGATGAGATTGGTTGCACCTACCAATACATTTTAAATGATATCGATGTTGGACATAAAATTCTCATCGACGATGGGAAACTTGCCTTTGTTGTAAAATCCAAAACAAAAGAACGAGCCACATTAGAAACGGTGATCGGTGGAGTATTAAAAGACAATAAAGGTATCAATTTACCTGGGACTCCCATTTCTGCTCCTGCCCTTTCCGAAAAAGACATCGAAGACTTACAATTTGCACTCTCACTTGGTGTTGACTATATAGCTTTATCATTTGTTAGACGAGCAAGCGATTTGGAAATGGCACGTCAATTCATGAAAGATAGTTATGCTGGCCTCATTGCAAAGATCGAGCGACCTGAAGCCATCCAAAACATTGAAGAGATCATAGACCATTGTGATGGCATTATGATCGCAAGGGGAGATCTTGGAGTGGAACTCGACACACAATATGTCCCAATCATCCAAAAGGAAATGATTACAAAACTCAATCAACGAGGAAAACCAGTCATTACCGCCACACAAATGTTAGAGACTATGATCGACAATCCGCGACCGACAAGGGCTGAGGCAAGTGATGTCGCAAATGCTGTTATGGATGGAACCGATGCAGTAATGTTGTCTGGCGAAACAGCTTCTGGAAAATACCCAGTGGAAACCGTCAAAACGATGACAAGTATCATCCAAGCAGCAGAAGAATCAGAAATTTATTTATCTCATTTACGAAGTATGGACCGTTCTGAATTTGAAGTTGAGCGAACTGCTCTTGGTAATGCTGCAGAATCCATTTCTCGTTCCATACATGCAAAGGCGATTATCAATTTCACTCGATCAGGATATTCATCACTCTTATCATCTGAATTTCGTCCTTTGAATCCAATTTATTCTTTCACTCCCTTTTTAGGAACGGCGAGAAAGATGCAATTGTTTTGGGGAGTTGAATCCTATGTGATGCCAATGATGGATAAGTTTCCCGATATGATTGCGTTTATGAGTAAAACTCTGAAATCAGAAGGTAAATTAAAATCGGGAGATACGGTTGTAATTTTATCTGGGGCACCAGGTTCTGTCGCACAAACTGTAGATTTTATACAAATCCACAAAATCAAATAATAGAGTGTTTTCGAATTCCTTGGGCGGCAATCACACTTGTCGTCCAAGCATTTTGAAAATTAAACCCACCTGTAATTCCATCGATATCAATCACTTCACCAACAAAGTACAATCCAGGGCAAAGTTTACTTTCCATGGTTTGGAAATGGATTTCCTTTCGGTTCACACCACCAGCGGTTACGAACTCATCCTTAAATACACCTTTTGCCATCATCTGTAATTTTTTTTGTGTTAGGTTGAGGGATAAATCACGTATTTCTGATTTACTTAAATCCGAGTAACGTTTGTTATCTGAAATATTTGATTCTTTTAAAATCCAATCAAAAAAACGAGAAGGTAATTTCCAATTGGGATTTGCCGATATCTTTTCACCGGGAGAAGATTCTTTTTGTTTCCAATAGAAATTTTCCACATTTTGAGTGGATTCACTTCCAACCCAGTTGAGTGATAAATTCACTTTGTAATTGGCTTCAAATAAAGTACGAGCTTCCCAGGCAGATAGTCTTAATGCAGCTGGGCCACTCAGTCCCCAATGTGTGATGAGGATGGGACCACTTTGAGCTTTTCCCTTTGGCACAATTTTGATTTCAGCATTTGGAACAACAAGACCTGTTAATTCAATTAAATCGGTATTTGCTAAAGTGAGAGTGAATAAAGAAGGAACCGGGTCTACAATCGTATGATTGAGTTTTTCTAAAATGCTCCAAACCTTTCGATTGGAACCAGTTGCCATCACAACGATATCAAAAAATTCTTCCTTACCACCTTCCCACAGCAAACGAAACCTTTCTATTTGGTTCTCTAATTGGTAAATCCCAACTAATCCTTGTTCAAAATGGATAGGAATTTTATACTTTTTAAGTTCATTCAAAAAACAATTGATGATAGTTTCGGATTTGTCTGTGATAGGAAACATCCTTCCATCGGCTTCTGCTTTGAGAGTCACACCTCTTTTAGCAAACCATTCGATGGTATCCTTTGGTTGGAATCGTTCAAATGCCCATCGTAATTCTTTTTGGCCGCGTGGGTATCTAAGTGATAATCGTTCTGGGTCAAACAATTGGTGAGTAACATTACACCTCCCTCCTCCGGAAATACGAAGTTTGGTTAAAGGTTCTTTCGACCGTTCAAATATTTGAATGGTAACGTTTCCCTGCAAAGACTCATAAATCTGTAGAGCCGCAAAACAACCTGAGGCACCTGCCCCAATCACTGCGATTTTGGGTTTATGACCCAAAACTCACCACTCCCCAGAATTTGGCATAGACACCCATGGTTCCTTTGGAGGCAAAGGGTTTCCTTTTTGTAATAACTCAATGGAAATCGAATCTGGTGATCTAACAAATGCCATACGACCATCCCTTGGGGGTCTGTTAATGACAACTCCCATCGATTGGATTTTTTCGCAAAGATCGTATATATTATCCACTTCATAGGCAAGATGCCCAAAATTCCTTCCTATGGAATATGGTTCCGCCTGATCCCAGTTATATGTAAGTTCGATTTCTGACAAATCTTCTTCTCCAGTTGTTAGAAACACAAGAGTGAATTTTCCATCTGGGTATTCCTTCTTACGTGAGACTTTTAAGCCCAAAATATCTACAAAAAAATGGAGTGCTTTCTCCAAATTTTGGACTCGGATCATTGTATGTAAATATTTCATATTTTAATTGTTCTATTTTGTAAAAAAATAAACCAACAAAAATAGCCAAGAGAAATACTTGGGAATCTCGACTCTAAACCATTCTTTTTTTCCTTCGAGTAACTTCCCTAAAGAATAAAAAGAAAATACAAGTAGGACCAATACAGAACTGACTTCAGGTAAACGAAACAAATGCATACGTTTTAAAAAATACAAGGTTAGAATTGTCGGAATGGCAAATTGGAAACCTAAATACACCCTGTAGATCGTTGGACCAGAGGGAATTCGGAATACAGAATTGAACACCTTTTGTGTGAGTTCTAACTTATGGTGTGCCAACCAAATTTTTGGATCTCGTACACCACGATCCATTGCGATTTGTAAATCATCTGGCCGAACAGATGGGTATGAAAAAAACGAAACAATCCCTTGCCATTTGTATTTAGTTTGAATCAAATCCGAAAACAAATCCTTTAACACATGAATGTTTGCACCGATAGGATCATATTGATGCAATTGTGAGGTGAGTCCATACCTTGGCTCAAAACTTTCTTCACAAAAAGTTCCAAACAATTTATCCCAAACAATAAATACACCTCCATAGTTTTTATCAATGTATTCTGGATTCATCGCATGGTGAACCCTGTGATGAGATGGTGTTACAAATATTGCTTCAAACCATTTGGGTAGTTTATTGATGGTTCGAGTATGGACCCAAAATTGATAAGTCCGATTGAGTGCATCAATGATGAGATAGGATTCAACAGGGAAACCAAGTAGTGCCAGAGGTAAATAAAACATACCTATCCCAATATTTCGAATGAAAGATTGCCTGAGCGCAACCGACAAATTAAACTCTTCACTCGAATGGTGGACCACGTGTGAAGCCCAAAGGATTTTGATTTCATGGCTATAACGATGAGCCAAATAAAACAAAAAATCCAATAGGACAAATAATACAAGCCAATGCAAAAAAGAATTTGTTCCGAGAAAAACTTTATTTAGTCCTTCGACACCAAATGATAAATCATATAGTTTAGAATAAACAAATACAACACCAAGCAATATGAGACCATCAAATATGCGACTGAGAACACCCAAACTCAAATCAGCAATCGAATCTTCATAGAAGTAATAATCTTTTTTTGTATATCGAGTGTAGATAATCTCGATGAGCATCAAAATGAAATAAAATGGAACAATGGTTTCGATCAATCGCATAGCTTACCTTAAGATTTTATATAGATGAAATCATTTAAGTAAGCAAGTATATTTCCTAGGATTTGATTTAGATCCAAAATTTATAATTGGAATTTGATCCAATGAGTTTGTTTCTAGAACTTGTTCGTTTTTGGAAACCAACTTCAATCAATATCGAACAATTACGTTATTTCAATTGTTTACTCAGCTCAAGATTCATTTCTGATAGTGTTTTACTTAACGCAGAGTTCCAACCAATCACAAGTGATTCTGCATCTTTTTTTTCAATCGTAATGTATTCTTTGTATGTTTTACGAAACACAGGTGCGGAAATACTATCTTTATCTTCATACACAACAACTTCAAATTCGATAACTGCTTTAGGTTCCTTAGATCGGAAGTCACCGTACAATTGTGAAAGGTTTAGTTCGATAAAATGAGTGATACTAACTCTTGTATGAAGGTTTGCATCCCATTCAAAATTTCCAGAACGAATTAGTGATTTTGAAAATTCCTCTTTGAAATTATGAGAAGGAGGAATGAAAAAGCCATTATAAAAATCTGATTCATATACTACATTATCTTTGCGGTAAACAAACTCTTTCCCTTCAAACCGAGGAGAGATAAATACTTTTCTCACTAAAAATGTTCTTGGTTTTGGAGAAGCAAACAACGGTTTGATTTCACCCGTTTCCATTAAAAAAAATCTTTTTTCAGGGAAGGTTTTGGTGACTCCAAAACATTGTGTAAACAAAACACTTATCGCACTGAGGAATAAAATTTGACTCAATAATTTCATTTAGTTCATTTCCATAATTTAGACTTGTTTGGTGCTTCTCCAAACAAGAACTGTGAAGGGTATTTTTTTGCATTGGCTGTAACTTCCTTTAAGTCTTCCGATGCAATTCGTAAATTTTCAATTGAGGTTGAAATATCTCCTTGGTTCGAAGCAAGTAACGTATCCAAACGTTTTAAGGTAGTTTGTAACTGTGTGACAGATTGGTCTAGTTTTTTGGGAAGGTTTTGTGTCTCAGGACTTGCGATAAGAGATTTCACTTCTCCATTTGTTTTACGTAGATCCACCAATAAAGAAGTAGCCTCCCTCGATAAATCGCCTAAACGAGCATCCAAAATGGTTTGGTTTAAATTTTTGATAAGGTCACCTACACCTAACAATATTTTATCGACGTCCGCTTTTTCTACTTTATCAAAGAATTTATCAACCGAAGCGGTGAATCTTGAAATTGTACTTGGTGCGGAAGGAATATACACAGTTTTTGGTTCCCACTCAATCGACAAAGGTGGATTTTTTTCTGGGTTTAAATAGTCTACTTCTAAATAAGCCGTACCCGTTAATCCTTGTGAGGCGAGCCGGACTCTTAATCCACTTTGGATCATACGTTGTACGGTTTTTTTCAAATCATTGCCGTATACACCTTTTACAAAATCTGGAACCGACATTTTAATGAGAACATACCTTCCGTACCGAAGGGCAGTATCATCGTTTAATTTGTCAGCATACTCATTTTGCACAAATGTGATCTCTTGGACGGTTCCTACTTTAACACCACGGTGTTTGACAGGAGAACCTATATCCAAACCTTGCACGGATTCATCAAAGTATGTTTCTAAGCTTACAGACCTTTGGAAGATGTTTCCAGCAGTAAAGACAATGAGAAATAAGATCAAAGTGAAAAAACTGACTAAAACAAATACACCAACTTTGAAATAAATTTTATTGGATTGGTTCATAAGGTTAAATCCTCCTGTGGGATACGATTGAAAAATTGACGGACAAATGGATCTTTTGACTTCTCTTTTAAATCTTTTGGTTTTCCTTCTGCAATAATCCCTTTTTTGGATTTGTCGAGTACGATGACACGATCTGCCATTGTAAAAACAGAGGGCAATTCATGTGTAACAATAACAAACGTTACACCCAGAGTTCGAGACAAGCGAATGATTAGATAGTCAAGTTCCACACTGGTAATCGGATCAAGACCAGCACTTGGTTCGTCCAAAAATATAATTTCAGGATCCATCGCCATGGCTCTTGCAATCGCCGCCCTTTTTTTCATCCCACCTGATAATTCAGACGGTGTAAGATGCGCAAAAGGAAAAAGTCCCACCATTTTTAATTTGGTCATCACAATTTCATTCATAATGGGTAAAGGAAGGTTTGTAAACTCTTCCAAAGGTAATCTTACATTTTCCAAAAGGGACATAGAACCAAACAAAGCACTTTGTTGGTACATCACACCAATGCGATTCCAAATTCGTACCTTTTGTTTGCCTTCCGCTTGGACAATGTCATCCTCATCGATCCAAATTTTGCCACTGAAAGGTTTGGTTAACCCAATCATATTTTTAAGAACTGTCGATTTTCCGCAGCCAGAGCCACCGAGAATTCCAAAAATTTCTCCTTTGTATACATCAAAGGATATATCTTCCATGATGACCGAATGTCCATAACCTGTTGTTAGGTGTTCGACTTTGATGATTGGTTTTTCTTTCATATGCGTAGATAAAAATATAAAACAGAAAAGATCCCATCTAAGATGGAAACAAGGATGATGGATCCAACAACTGCCGAAGTTGTTGATTCACCCACGGCACCCGCACCCGATGCTGTTTTCAAACCACGATAACATCCAATCGAAGCAATGATCATTCCAAAAAAATAAGATTTAAGAAGTCCACCTAATATATCGGAAAGTCCAACAGCAATGTTCACTTGGTTCACAAAGGTGACGAGAGGAAAACCAAAGCTAACTAGGACCACAGCTCCACCAATCAGACCAAACAAATTGAATACGATAGTGAGTAGTGGCGTGACGATAAGGGATGCAACAAGCCTCGGGATGATGAGAAACTGCACAGGAGGAAGGCCCATGGTTGTGAGTGCATCAATCTCTTCCGAAACTTTCGTGGTTCCAAGTTCTGCCGCAAACGCAGATCCCGATCGTCCCGATAAAATAAAAGCGGTCATGAGTGGTCCGAGTTCTCGGAAAAGTGAAAGTCCAACCAAGTTGGCAACAAAGATTTCAGCGCCAAATCTTCTCATCGGAATAGCAGATTGAAAGGACATAATAAGACCTAATAAAAACCCTATCATGGCAATGATGGGAAATGCATTCACACCCATGGATTCGGCAACACGGAAACTATCTTTCCACCTAATTTTGGATGGATGTAAAAAAGAACGCCAAAAGGAAACTGTGAGTTCTCCAGTAAACGTTACTAAATATTTGAATTCCAATAAGGAATCAATTGTAAGTTTTCCGATTTGTTCTGATTTACGTAAAGCATCGGCTAATTGCTCTTTGTATTTTTTGCTATCATCATTAGTAATGTTTAATCGATACTGAAACTTTTCATCTAACCCAAATAAGGTGAATTGGATTTTTCGTGATTCGCATTCAAGTCGAACTAATTTCAGAAATGAAATTCCGGAACTATCTGCCTCTCTCAAATCGTTTGCATGGATCGAAATATTTCTGGGTGTGTCTTTTTTTAAGTGATCTAAAAACCGATTCCAGTCCTTGGAAACTTCCATGGTGTTAAAAATAATGGGTAAGTGGATTTCTAAAGTATTCCCTTCCCACAAAAATGATGATTGCCTTTGGTTTGTTTCCACGTTCCAAACGTAAAACTAATTCGGAACGAACACTAGGCAAGTGATTTTATTTTACATTCTAAGGCAATTCTTTAGAGTCTACTATACCGATGGGGAATGGCGTTTTATATCTAATTGCGTTTTCAGCAGGTTTATCATTTCTCTTTGCACTCGGCGAATTTATTAGGACGAATGCGAGTCGACAGGTTTTTGTTCAGGGACTTTTATTTTTATTTGTAGCATTTTTCCAAACCCATACCTATCTTTCCTCTACGGAACTTTACCAATATTTCCCACATTTGTATCTGGTACACTTACCGTTTACCGCTTGCCTAGGATTCCTTCTAAAACAATATTTTTCAGAACTTTGGAATGAAAACCCAAACAAAAATCGATTTTCATATTGGGAATTTTTTCCAGCGATTCTTGTACTCATTTTTATGTTTCCGTTTTATACCTCTACGGCGGAAGAAAAAATAGCGATCCACAATTCCTACCTAGAGAAAGGTGTCCCCCTTCGCTTCCAATTTATTATCTTAATTGCTGTAATCCCTATCTTTTATGCGACATACTATGTTTTTTCCCACATGATTCGGTACGTGCGGTGGGAAGCATTTAAAAAATCGGCTCACCTTCGTTTGGTGGGCCTCGTTGTTGGGTTTGGTGCCATTGCAAGTGCAATAGGTGTGTATACTTTGTTTTTCCACGCGAGGCATGGGCTTCAAATTGTATCCTTTTTCATTGCAGGATTAGTCATTGGAATTTACCTATTACGCCAAAAAAGCCCAGAATTATGGGGTGAAGTGCAAAGAATTGTGATCGAAGAAAAAAAATACCAAACTTCCCAATTGGGTTCTTTTGATTTAGAAACCCTACATGTTCGGTTGAAAACACTCATGGAATCTCAAAGAGTATATTTAGATGATACCATCAATTTAGAAAAATTGGCCAAACAAATGCATTTGTCCGAACACCAACTCTCTGAATTTCTCAATTTGCATTTGAAAAAAAGTTTTTTCCACTTGGTAAACCATTACCGTATCAAGGATGCAAAGGATCTCATCACAAACCATCCTGAAAAAAATATTTTAACCATTGCCTATGAAGTTGGATTTCCATCCAAATCTACTTTCTACGATGCCTTTAAACGAGAATTGGGGCAAAGCCCGAGTGAATACCGAAAGAATGCTAAAAAATAAAAACGAACGGATCGATCCGGAGCTTTTTTTCATTCCGAATTGACCGATTCGGTCGATCCCGGGGAAAAAGAAAGTTATGATGGTGGTAGATTAAGATAGGCCAGGAGATAAATATGTTTGGTGGTCCCGTGCAATGTGAATTGGTTCTCGATTGTGTAACCAAAATTGGTTTTGCCCAAGGTGTTTTGAATTTATTACGATATTATCCCATTGCGGGATTTGCTTTCCTTTTATTTTATGTTTGGCGAAAGGATTATTTTGAATCCTATCGGATTCAAAAACTTTACCCAAAAGCAGAAAAAGTTTGGAAAGAGTTTCGTCAATCAGCTGTTACTTTACTAGTATTCACACTAGTTGCTGTTACAAACATCACTTTAATGAAAGCGAAAATTTTTCCAAGTGCGGTATACTTCGGACCTGTTTCTGGTTTTTGGGAAATCAGTTATATTTTCATCAGTTTTGCTCTTTTTACCATTTGGCATGAAACTTGGTTCTATTGGATGCACCGATTTGCTCACTTAAAAAAAGTGTACCCCCACGTACACTCCGAACACCATCAGTCAGTGAATCCATCTCCTCTAGCTGCTTACAGATTCCAAGCAACAGAAGCATTTTTGGAGGCGATTTATATCGTTCCATTTGTGATGTTTGTGCCTGTTCATTTTTATGTGGTACTCTTCCAAACCTTCTATGCGATGATCCTTAATATTTGGTGGCACCTTGGTTATGAATTTTTTCCAAAAGGTTGGGCGACTCATCCCATCACAAAATGGATCAATACTTCCACACACCACAACCTCCACCACCAAAAATTCCATGGGAATTATTCCCTGTATTTTAATGTTTGGGACCGTTTGATGGGAACAAACTTCCCTAACTACGAAGAGTATTATGAACAAGTTGTTGAGGGAAGAGAAAAGAAAAAACGGGAAAAGAGATTGGAAGGGAAAGAACAGAAGCAGATCCTAAGCGTCCAATCATAGAATTTTTCTTGTAATGCGGACATTTCTTCTTTTGTATTGGAAGAATGTCCGAACTTGTTCCAGGAATTTATGATCGGATCATTGATTTAGAATTAGCTGAAGTGCTGAATTCTTCAGACATCAAACCAATTCTAAGAGCAATTGATGATGAAGAATCACCCGCTATCTATTCCTTATTCCTTGCGAATATCCTAAAAAAGAAATTAGGAACACTAAAACCCACTCAACAAATCCAAATTTTTAACCATATCATCGATTTGTTGAGTGCTACAGATGGAGAACAATATTTAGAGCGAAAGAAATTATTGGGAGAATCCCCGACGAAACTTCTTTTATCCACAAACGAAAAATTCAAAAGACCAACAACTCCACTTTACATTAGTTCTTTGTTAACTGGCCAAGGAAACGATCCTCCTCTTAATCACGAACTTCGAATGGAACTTGCAACGGCTGATAAAGTTGATATTCTCGTTTCATTCATCAAATGGTCAGGACTTAGATTACTTTTTCCATCGTTTCAAATATTAGCAGAAAAAAATATTCCTATTCGTATCATTTCTACAAGTTATATGGGCGTGAGTGAACCTGAAGCCTTACAAAAGCTAGCTGAATTTAAAAATGTAACCATTCGAGTTTCTTACGATCCTGATAAAACAAGACTTCATGCAAAAGCCTACCATTTCCATCGAAATTCCGGTTTTTCGACGGCTTATATTGGATCGGCGAATATGACAAATGCTGCTATGACGGAAGGATTAGAATGGACAGTGAAGGTGACTGCCCAGGATATGCCACATATTTTAGAACGATTCACTGCCGAATTTGAAACCTATTGCGAAAGTCCAGAATATCAAAGATTTGATTCAAAAGCTGATTTTAATCGATTTAAGAACGCCTTAAATACATATAAAAAAATAGATTCAGTCACCTCTTCATTTTTTGCAGAACTCACTCCGAGAGTATACCAGGAAAGAATTCTAGAAGAACTTAGCTCAGAAAGAAATCTAGGAAACAATAAGAACCTTGTTGTTGCAGCCACTGGGACCGGGAAAACCGTAATCTCTGCATTTGATTATAAACGATATTGTATCAAAAGTTCTTCGAAACCTTCTCTCCTTTATGTCGCTCATAGAAAAGAAATCTTAGAACAAGCGGTGTCTTGCTTTCGGATGGCCTTACAAGATCAAAACTTTGGTTCCCTATTCGTTGATGGGATCAACCCTTTTTCAGGTAGCGAGACACCATTACATATTTTTGCTTCCATACAAAGTATCAATTCAAAACAAATTTGGAAAATTCTGGGAGAATCTTTTTTTAGCTATATCATTATTGATGAAGTTCATCATGGTAGTGCCACAAGTTACCGCTCCATATTTTCTGAATTCAAACCTGAATTGCTGTTAGGTTTAACTGCAACACCTGAACGAATGGATGGTGATTCGATATTACCTGACTTTAATTATCGAATTACATCTGAAATACGACTTCCTGAAGCATTAGAAGAAAGATTACTTTGCCCTTTCCATTATTTTGGAATTACCGATAATATTCAACTCACGGGAGATCAGTTTTGGAAAAACGGTAAGTTTGATCTAATGGAATTAGAGAATGTTTATACAGGAAATGATATTGTTGCCCAACAAAGAGTTAACTTAATTTATAAATCTATTAATCAATACCAACCAAATCTGGAGGGGCTGAAGGCAGTTGGATTTTGTGTCAGTGTGAAACATGCAAAATTCATGGCTGAAAATTTTCAAAAATTGGGAATTATGGCCGAAACCATTTTGGGTGAAACTGATTCGGAAACACGAAGTCAACGTATCATCGATTTTAAAAATAATAAAATCAAAATCCTTTTTACAGTTGATATCTTCAATGAAGGAGTTGATATCCCCGAAATCAATACTGTTTTATTTCTCAGACCAACAGAAAGTTTAACGATCTTCTTACAACAATTGGGAAGAGGCTTAAGGCATGCACCGAATAAAGATGCATTAACTGTATTAGATTTTATTGGTCAAACTCATAATAAATATCGCATTGATCGAAAGTTTATTTCTCTTTTGAAAAAAAATAGAAATCGATTATTAGAAGAAGTTGAATCCGAATTTCCAAACCTTCCAGCTGGTTCAGCAATTCAATTAGAGCGGATTGCAAGGGAAACGGTTTTAGAAAAAATCAAACAAGTTTATAATGATCTCATTCATTTCATTCCAGAAACGATCGAAACATGGTCTCCACAAAAAATGGGAGAACTAACTTTTTACAATTTCATTCGAGAAACATCCTTGTCTCCAATCGCTGTGCTAAAGAAAAAAACTTGGTCACAATGGAAGGCTATTGCAAAAAAACAATCTGATCCCACTGATATAGATCTTTTGAAAGGGAAATCAGCATTACTTAGAATCTCCCTTAGATCATCCAAAAAGATATTAAAAGCGACGATTGATATTGCTGATGGAAACGATTCATACATTGAATCAGATCTTTCGTTGCAAACAAGCCTTCACTATTTGATGTGGGGAGAAAAAGGAGTGAATTTGGGAATCCAAACCTGGAAAGATTCATTAGAAAAATGGAAAAGAAACCCTAGTATCATTTCAGATGCGAAAGAAATTGCAAATTGGCGCCTGGCAAATTTAGAATTCCAACCAAAAAAGATCGCCTTACCAATACCATGTGATCTTGAATTACATTCTTATGTAGGTTCAAGTGAGATCAAAGCTTCTCTTGGTTTGGCAACAATCGAAAAATCAGGTCCAACGGGACAAGGTGTCATCCATATTCCGGAAAAAAAAACCTATGTACATCTTGTTACTTTTCAAAAAGAAGAACGTGATTTTTCAATCACAACCTTATACAAAGATTACCCTATTAGCAAAACAAAACTTCATTGGGAAAGCCAATCTACAATTTCAATCGATAGCCCAACGGCTAAAAACTATTTAGAGTTTCAAAGTTTAGGTTATACCATTTTATTCTTTGCCCGGGTAAAGAAACATATAGAAGGAGAAACGGCTCCCTTTTTATTCCTTGGACAAGCGAAATCATTGATCGAATGGAAAGGGGAAAGACCCATTTCCATGATCTGGGAATTAGAATACGCGATGCCATCTGCTTTTTTTGAAGAAGCGAGAATGGGATAACCCAAAACAACTCTATCCTTTTAATCGATATTTAACATTGAAGCCCGCGGCAGGGATCGAGCGGAAATCCCTCTCCTCATTGGTTTCATCCTTTGTATTTTAACAAATCTCGATCTGGAGAGGATTGGAGGGAGAGCCCGACCCTGTTTGCCTATCATAGCTGTATTTGCAAACGGTTCGGGCCGCCCCCCTCCTTTTTTTCACTTTTTGCGACATAAATGCCTTCAGGAGGAAGGAAAACCGTCCGAAAGAGACAGTAGAGAGGAAAAGAAATATGTTTGAAGCAACACATTTCATGAAAACTCAAGACCTACTAGAACGAGGCCTTGGCGCAGCCACACAAAGACGGAAAGTGATCACCGACAATATTGCCAATGCGGATGTACCGAATTTCAAACGTTCTGAAGTGGTATTCGAATCCATGTTAAAACGAGCCATTGAATCGGAAAAAATTGAAAAGGAAAAGGCCGTTCCCACTAAAATCACAAACGATCGTCATATTGAATTTTTTAAACCTCTCGACTACCGTGATGCCAAACCGAAAACCAATTTGGATTATTTAACCACAATGAGACCAGATGGAAACAATGTGGACATTGAAAAGGAAGTGGTAGAAGCAAACCAAAACCAAATGAGTTATAGTTTGATGATTGATCGTTTGAACCAGAATAACCGTCTCCTCAACATTGTGATGAGAACCAACTAAGGAGTAAAGTATGGGCATGTTTGATTCGATTAATATTTCTGCGACAGGGCTTTCTGCCCAAAGACTCCGTATGGATGTCATCTCCAATAACATTGCCAACTCAACTACAACGAGAAACACCAACGGTGATGGTCCATTTCGTCGGGACCGAGTCATCCTAACACCGATTAACCTTAGAACACAATGGAAAAGCCCCGTGTATCCATTTGGTGTGGCCCCCGGAGAAGGGAAAGGGGTGAAGGTAATGAAGATCGAAAAGGATATGAGCCCTCTTCGTTTGACTTACGACCCATCCCATCCAGATGCGATCCAAACTGGTCCGAAAAAAGGGTATGTCGAACTCCCGAATATCAACATCGTCACAGAGATGACAGACATGATCTCAGCATCACGCTCTTACGAAGCCAATGTACAACTCATCAATGGCTCAAAAGCGATGATGAACAAAGCCATGGAAATCGGCCGGGCCTAATTACAGCTGGCCCTTCTACTTTTCCTTTTTGTTGATTTCCCATACTTTCTCATGTGACATAATTTTTTTTGCTTTAGATTTTTTAAATCCAACCGATGATTGGAATGAGGGATTCGCCATGTCCATTGATCGCATTACAAACCTATCATCTTCCACCTACAAACCACATTCTTTACTACCACAAGGGGACAAAGTGGGTATCTTTCGCTCTGATGAGCGCCATTACGGCAAAACGAATGAAGCAAAATCTCCAGATGAAGTGGCCGGCACATTTGCAGATGCATTAAAAAAAGCGTTCGAACAAGTGAACGACCAACAAGTAGAAGCAGATGAACTCACACAAAAAATAGTATTCGATCCGAACTCCGTGGAACTCCATGATGTGATGATTGCTGCAGAAAAAGCGAGGATCTCTCTAACCTTCGCCAAAACCATGTCAGATGGATTCGTAAGAGCTTATAGAGAACTCACAACATTAAGATAATGTAAGTAGTATGTAAGAGCTAAATGTCGTCTTATCTGTCAATTGATAGGACGACCAAACACTCGTTCTACGGCCTCATACCGGATCTGGATTTGGTCAGTGGGACGAACTTTCACTCCCCGTTTCATTTGCACACCATCCATCCTTTCTCCGTTGACATACACCACCCAACCCTCACTCCAAGTATTCCGCACACCATTCACTTCCATAATTTCCTCAGTTCGGTTGGTGGAGATAAAACGCATGGAAGGATCTTCTTTTTTGGACAATTCAGCGAGGAGGAAAAGTAAATCCTTTGTTTCCAATAGTCCCGATGGAATCATTTTGGTTTCTTCATACTCACGGGAGATGAATTGGATTTGGATCGTTGGTTCTTTCGATTTGTTTGCGTTAGAAGGGGTATGGCAACTCACAAAAACGAAAAAACAGAAACCAAAAATGATGGATTCTTTCGAATTGCAAACTTTTTGAATTTGATTCAACTTTCTCTTTAGGTTTGAAAAGGTGAAGGGAACCATTTGAGTTGCGTTACAAATATTTTTCGGATTTTTCAAACGCATACACCAAACCTTGTGCATTCAAATTCACATCTAAGTGCAAAAGAGACCAATCTTTTTCGGTAAGAGAAACTTCATTTCCCTCCGCTAGTATTTGCATCATTTCTTTTACTTTCGATTCCATAAACGAAAGTCGATTCCCTTTTGGTATGTTTTTTAAATCCGTCATGGCATCATGGCAAAGTGTTAAACCTTTTTTTAAATCCACTGCCCAATGATTTATGTTTTGGATTGGACCATAATGTGTCAAATAACAAACATTAGCCCCTGTGCCCAATATCAAATCGATGGAATGGATGGCCTCCTTTGCATCAAAGTCAGTAGGAGTGGTTGTCGGGAAAATAAACGACTTCCCATTTTCCAAATTTGGGTAAGAGATTCCAAAAGAATCACCAGTAAAAACTCCATTCAATTTTTTATCATAAATACAAAAGTGATGATTCGCATGCCCCTTTGTATAAATGAATTCAAAACTATGGCCTCTCCAATCCAAAAACTCACCATGTTCCATGACACGAACTCTTTCTTTTGGAATGGGTTTGATTTCCCCATACAATTTATGGAAATTCGCTTTTCCATAAACGGAAGTCGCACTTTTGATGAGAAGGCTTGGATCAATCAAATGTTTGGCGGTCTTTGGGTGGGCAAGTAAAACTGCATTTGGACATTTTTCGAGTAATAACCAAGCTCCACCGGCATGGTCTAGATGAACATGTGTGACAATGATATATTCGATACGATGAACATCGATTAGGTGATTTTCGATAGCAGAAAGAATTTTAGGAATGGCATGTGTTGTATTTGTCTCAATGACAATTCCATGCCCTTCCTCTTCAATGAGATACGCTGAGGCAACTTGTTTTAGGCCAGCGTATTCCGTATCAATCGTGAAAAAAGAGCTCATACTCATACAGTTTGGCCTAAAGAATCACATTGTCAGCTTAAATTCTGTCGATTATGAATTTAATATTTCAAAATGCTTTTGATTGGATGTGTATAGATTTTTAAATACTGAAAAGTTTTGATCATAGATAGGCTTTAGATTGGGATTGGGGTTCCAAGTTTGATCAACAGGGATCATTTGTTTGATGTCCTCATACTCTTTGATTTTCCCAAGTCCCAATGCGGCAATGGCAGCAGCACCAATGGCACCAACGTTTTCCGGGTGTTCCACTCTTTCTATGGTTTTTCCAGTAATATCAGCTAACATTTGACAGATGAAACTAGACCTAGCAACTCCACCAACAAAACGAATCGGATTCGAAGTTTTGACTTTCCTATTGGACAATTCCAAAATCCATCGTTTATGGAATAAAATCCCTTCGATGACAGAACGGATCAAAACACGTTTTCCTGTATTTAGGCTGATATTAAAAAAGATCCCTCGTGCTTTTGGGTCTTCAAAGGGACAACGGTTTCCATGTAACCATGGTGTAAAGATAACACCTTGTGAACCAGGTTCCGTGTCTTTGATGGAATCAAACATAAACTCAAATAAACTCTCATAAACTGCATCAGGGCCATCAGTGATTTTCTTTTTTTCTAAATATAAATCAATTTCATCTAAGGCCAAATGGTCTTTCACCCATTGTAAACATTTCCCTGAAGTTTCTTGTTCCCCAAAATAATTATAATACCCTTCTCTTGCGCCAACGATGGATGCAATCCTTGCATTAATATCGACGGTTCTTTTTTTTGTTACTGTGCCGATCCAACCAGACGTCCCGGCATAAATATGTGTATCACCCAGGGTAACTGCTCCAGCACCCACTCCGATGAGAGAGGCATCTCCTCCACCACCAAACACAGGAGTACCTGGCATGAGTCCTAAAAAATCGGCAGATTCCTTTGTTAACCCACCCACTTTCTCTTCTGCATTGATGATCTTTGGTAAATGTTCACGTTTCACCCCAAACAGTTTGCAAAGTAGTGGACTCCAATTTCCTTTTCCCTTTCTTGAATTATATAAAAATGTAGCAAATGCAGAATCCCTTGTCATCACTGCTTGGTTTGTAGACCGGGCAATCAAATATTCTTTGACATCAAACCACCACTTCACCTTTCGAAAGTTATCTGGCTCATTTTTTTCAACCCATTTGTATTTCCAAAGCGGATCTTTCACACTCGCTGCCACTGCCCCAGTGATCCAAAGTGATACAAAAAGTTTGATGGCATTGATACCTTCAATTTTGAGTCCATGTAAGATCCCAGTTTTCATTTCCAAACCGGCTCTTTGGTCCATATAACTCATTGCATTCCGAACGGGCCGGAATGTTTCATCTACAAGCACAAGTCCTTGCATCTGGGAACAAAAGGAAATCCCCTGAATGAATTCTTTTTTTACCCCACTGTCATCTAATACGTCTTTGGTGGTAGATTGCATCGCCATCCACCAATCTTCGGGATTTTGTTCCGCACCCCCATTTGGCAAAAGTTGGATTGGGTATTCTTTTGTGGCAGAAGCAACAAGCTCCAGGGCAGAATCCATACGGAACAGACAGGTTTTGACCCCAGTCGTGCCAATATCGTAGGCGAGTATGCAATCGTTCTCCATGGAAACTCCTTCAATTCGGGGCTTTCTCTCCCATTTTTCTTGTGTTTGCCCTCCATTTAGGGTCAATTTGGGATTTTTCTTTCCCAACCGGAAAAAAGTGAGTGATCACTCACAAAGATTTCGTAGGATCAGCTCCGTTGGCAATCGATTTTTGATCTCTACCAACCGTTTCCGAACGAAGTGAGCAGACTTACGAAATGGGATCCAAAAACGATGTGTAACCATTGGGAAACAAGGGAGGGATTTCTATGAACCAAGTGCCAGTAAAACTATATCGATACCGTTGGGTGGTACTTTTTGCCTACATCGTGATCACAGCGACCATTTGTTTGCAATGGCTTACGTTTGCACCAATCGCAAGGGAAGCAAAAGAGTTTTTCCAAGTCTCTGCCTTACAGATTGATCTCCTCTCTCTTATCTTTTTAGTCGTTTTTGTCTTCATCGCAATCCCCGCTTCCTATGTCATTGATACTTATGGAGTGAAAATTGGTGTTGGATTTGGAGCAATCCTAACAGGTGTTTTTGGGTTACTCAAAGGTTTTTACGCATCTGATTATACGATGGTATTTGTTTGCCAACTTGGCCTTGCGATCGCCCAACCATTTTTACTCAATGCGGTAACAAAAATCAGTGTATTATGGTTTCCCATCCAAGAACGAGCCACTTCCGTTGCTCTTGGAACCCTCGCTCAGTTTTTAGGGATCATCATTGTGATGATCCTCACACCTATTTTATTACACAGTGGACAGACCATTCCACAAGTGATGAAGGTATATGGATTTGTTTCAATGGTGAGTGCGATTCTATTTTTAATTTTGATCAAAGAAAAACCACCTACTTCGCCAAGTACCCACGGGGAAGACCATGAATTGCCTTTTATGGAAGGGATATCTTTTTTATGGAAACAAGCGGATATGAAAAAAATTCTTTTTTTGTTTCTGATTGGGCTTGGTGTCTTCAATGCAGTGAGTACTTGCATTGATCAAATTTGTGAGATCAAGGGACTTACCACAGAAGAATCCGGTCTTGTGGGAGGTGTGATGCTCATCGCAGGGATTTTTGGAGGTGTGATCATCCCACCGATCTCTGACAAAATCCAAAAACGAAAACTATTTTTAATCATCGCAATGATTGGGTTCATGACAGGGCTTAGCATTTTTGTTTTGTTAGAAGGTTTTATAAGCTTACTTTTTGGATCGATTGTGATTGGATTTTTTCTACTTGGAATTGGTGCACCCATCGGGTTCCAATACTGTGCTGAAATTACATCCCCTGCACCAGAATCAACTTCACAAGGATTATTACTGCTTGTAGGCCAAGTATCAGGAATTCTTTTCATCCTAGGACTTAACTTTTTTGGGATGGTATCGTTTTTATATGTATTACTGGCACTAACAGCAATTACACTTGCTTTAGTCTTTCGACTAAAAGAAAGTCCGTTTATGGAACCTTAACGGACACCGAGTGCTCGTCTGATGAATTTCATAACAGCTTGGACAATGTCTTCATCTTTTTCAAAGACACCATCCCCTAAATAGATTTTCATCCTTTCCTTGTAGTACACAGTGGCATAAGAAAACTGTAAGGTCATAAAGATATTATCAAGTAAAAAGGCAGACAAATTACTATCCACATCACTGGCAATGGTTCCTTCTTCCTTTGCCTTTTGAATCAAATCGATATAACATTTTGCTGATAGAGATTCCAACTCACCTGACAGGCGTGTGATGAGTTCATAATTACTTTCTGTTGTCATTTCATTGTAGAGCCGGATGATGTCTTGGTTAGTGCGAGAGTGAGTTTGGATGATCCGAATGATCTTTTCAATTTTACCAAAAAAATCCAAATCCATGGACAAAACGGTTTCCAATGTTTTTTCCAATTGGTTGATCCCGTAATCCACAACCGTAAGGAAAAAATCTTCTTTGGTTTCGAAGTACTTATAAAGGGAACCAACACTGATCCCTGCTTTTTGGGCGATCGTATTGGTATTGGCGCTCGTAAAACCCCGGTTGGCAAACTCAGAAATGGCAATGGATAAAATCCGAGTCCGTTTTTCTTCTGAAATCCGTTCGAAACTTTCGTTAAAGTGTTTTGTCTCTGCCATACCCATCCCCGTCCTATAAATGAAAAAAGGCTGGATTTCTCAAGGAAATTGATCTGAATTTCGAGTGAATCCAGGAAACTTTCGCATTTTGAGAATTTCCTTCTTGACAATGAGTGATGACTCACTCATTGTCAAGTCAAAAGAACCCTGACGAGGTAACGATCGTATGGCCACAGGCTTTTCCATCAACGAATACCCAAACGTAGAACAAACCTACAAAGACTTACGGAAATTAGTTTCCTTGCCGATCCGTTCTATCCGCAAAACTGAAATGGAGAACATCCTCCAAAACTATTTTGAAAAAAAATGCATTCAGTCCAAAGCAATGATCACAAAGGCTTCGGAATACATCCCGGGTGGTGTCCAACACAACTTATCCTTTAATTTTCCTTTCCCTCTTGTTTTCACAAAAGCAGCAGGGGCGTATCTCTATGATTTGGATGGGAACAAATACATCGACTTCTTACAAGCCGGTGGACCAACAGTCCTCGGCAGTAACCCTACGAGCGTTCGTAAAAAAGTCATCGAACTATTGGATACCACAGGTCCTGTGACAGGGCTCTTCCACGAATACGAATACAAACTTGCTGAAAAAATTGTCGAACTTGTTCCTTCAGTGGAAATGTTTCGTATGTTAGGTTCCGGAACCGAAGCCTGTATGGCTTCCATCCGAGTGGCAAGGCTTGCCACCAAAAAGAAAAACATCGTCAAGATGGGAGGAGCCTACCATGGATGGAGTGACCAACTTGCCTACGGATTACGAATCCCAGGCACAAGGCATTTTGAAGCCAATGGTGTTCCTAGATCAATCTTCAAATACACACAAGAATTTTATCCGAACGATTTGAACTCACTCGAATCTGTCTTGAAACGAAATCGTTTTTTTGGAGGAACTGCCGCTGTCCTCATCGAACCAGTTGGTCCTGAAAGTGGAACAAGACCTCTTGATCTCAATTTTAACAAAGGAGTGAGAGAACTTTGTAACAAATACGGAGCCCTTCTCATCTTTGATGAAGTGGTCACTGCATTCCGAATTGGTCTCAGTGGTGCCCAAGGTTATTTTGGTGTGGACCCTGACCTCACTGTGTTTGGAAAGGTTGTCGCTGGTGGGTATCCATCTGCAGGTGGTCTTGGTGGAAAAAAAGAATACATGAAGTATGTATCTGCCGGATTACAAACTGGCACCAAAAAAGCGTTAATCGGTGGGACTATGGCGGCAAACCCACTCAGTTCGCTTGCCGGTTACTTTACGTTATGCGAAATGGAAAAAACAAAGGCATGTGAAACATCAGGCCGAGCCGGCGACAGACTCACAAAAGGCCTACAAAAACTCATCAAAAAATACGATTTACCTTTTGTTGCTTTCAACCAAGGGTCCATTTGCCACTTGGAGACCGTTGGTACGATGTTACTTGATATCAATATCAAAAAGTTTTGGACCATCAAAAAAACCATTGCAGAAGCACACAAACGGAAACATGCAATGGAAGAGATGGGAGCCGCTTATATGTCAGAAGGACTTGTGACCTTAGCGGGTAGTCGTTTGTATACAAGTGCAGCCGATACCGACGCAGTGATTGATGATGCTTTGAAACGTTTTGACAGAGTCTTCCAAAAAGTGGAAGGGGTATAAGCATTCTTAATGATTAAAATAGTTAGATGATTTGGATTTCTATAGGTATCGAGATCCTTTCAATCAACTAACATTTCTTTGATGACATTTTTGATTTTTTGATTGGTTTTTGGATCGGAAGATCCAAGTTTTTGTATCAATCTCGATCGATCCACAGTTCGGATCTGGTCTAAAACAATGTAACCTTTTTTACCTTGAAAGGAAATAGATACCCGAGTTGGGTATTCTCGATTCACAGTCGTCATAGGAGCGATCATCACAGTGCGAATGAATTCGTTCATCTCATTGGGAGAAATTACAATACAAGGCCTTGATTTTTGGATTTCATGGCCAACAGTTGGATCCAAATTGACGAGATAGATATCATACTGTTTCGTCACCATTCCCAATCCTCAACTTCTAGTTCCAAAACATCTGGCAAAAGGAGTGAGTCATCGTCCTGTTTCGCCATCTCCTGGAATTGGGTCGCCCAACCTTGTCTTGGTCTCCCTTTATAGGGTGAAATGATAATTTTATCACCCTCGAGCTGCAGCTCCACTGCATCTTCAATCTGACATTCTGCAAGTATTGCTTTCGGGATTCGTATGCCTTTGGAATTACCAACTTGTACGACGGCTACTTTCATTGTAATTACAATGTAATAACATGCAATCCTTTCGTCAATGAGAAAGATTTGAGACTGGATATTGGTTCCCACCTTCTCCCCGAAAAGTACTTGTACAATTCGGGGATTTCGTGGCATTATGTCTCAAATCTCGACGAGGCCCGAACTATGCCTGAACCACTGCAAAAGATCATCGATAATCTAAAAGAGTTATTCAACAAACTCGATAAAACCAAAAAAATGATTTTGGCTGGGGTGCTTGCAGTGGTAGTGGTGGCCATCATCATCCTCTCCAATGTCTCTTCCCAAAGGAACCGAGTGGTTCTTTTCAAAGACTTGGATTCCAAAGACTTCTCTGAGGTGACCAAAAAATTAGATGCCCTTGGGTATTCCTATGGTTCCAGCGAAACAAGTGTCATCACTGTGGATCCAGAACAAAGGCAAGAGATCGTCACAAAATTAGCACAAGAAAATTTAATCCCTGCTGGTGTCACTGGTTGGGAACTCTTCGATATTGAAAAATTCACAGAAACACAATTTGACAAAGACATCAAAAAGTACAGAGCTCTCAAAGGTGCGATTGAAAAGTCGCTTAACACCTTACGTCCCATTGAAAAAGCAGATGTAAACATTGCGATCCCTGAAGGTGATTTGTTTGAGTCCAATTCCTATCCCGTCAAAGCAAGTGTGATCTTACACTTCCGTCCAGGTGTGGAAGGCATTAGCAAAAAAGAGATCAAAGGGATTGTGAACTTAGTCGCAAGAGCCGTTCCCAAACTCAAACCAGAAAACGTAAGTGTTGCCGATCCCGATGGAAAAATCATTTCTGATTTTGAAGAAGACTTAGAAAAAGAAAGGTTAGAATTAAGAATTGTCCAAGAAAAATTACGAATCGAAGAAGAAGAACGTGTCAAACGCCTCATTGATATCCGCAACACCTTACGTTGGTATTTGGGTGGCGAGGATCGAGTGGATATCACTCGTTTCGAATACTCATTTAACTGGGACCAAGAATCCTTAACCGAAAACGAAGTATTACCAGTTGTTGCCGAAGAAGATAACCCTGATACTCCATATAACGAACGTAAATTGGTCGATGGATATTCCTTAAAGGTATCTTCAAAAGAAACAAAAGAATCTTTTAAAGGAAGAGGATTTACACCAGATGGTCCAGCAGGGACAGAACCAAACCTTCCTCCAGGTTACAAAGATACTGATTACCAAAAAGCAGAGTATTCTAAAGACGAAAATATCAATAACTACGAATTCAACAAACGTGTAAAAGACATCAAACGCCAACCATGGAAAATCGAAAAGATTGGTTTGTCAGTAGTAGTGGATGGAGTTTGGGAACGAAAAGAACGTGAAGATGGATTGGGTTATGATCGTAAGTACATCCCAGTTGCAGAAACAGACCTAAAACTCATTCGCAAAAATTTGGAAGCAGCGATTGGATACACTCGTTCTCGTGGTGACCAAATCAGTGTGATCACAATTCCAAAAGATAGAACCGAACAATTCCGTTTGGAAGATGAAGAATTCCAAAGGCAACGTGCGATCCGCAATATGGTGATTGCATCCCTTGTGATTCTGATTTTACTCATTCTTGCCATCTTAGTGTATCGTGCGATCAAAAAAGAAATCGCAAGAAGAAGAAGACTGAGAGAAGAAGAACTTGCTGCGCAACAACAAATGATGCGAGAAGCAGCACTCCGTGTGATGGACGAAGGGGGAGCAGAGGTCGAACTCTCCCTCGACGAAAAACTCAGGCGAGAGCTTCTCGAAAACGCAATCAACTTGGCAAAAGAAAAACCAGAGGATGTGGCCCAGTTACTCCGTACTTGGCTTGCGGAAGAGGAACAAACGTAAGACAAATATAAATTGGCTGAACCTCACATTAGGAACAGCTAAGATTCTTTTTTCCACCGAATATTGGCACCTCGAGAAATCCGAGCATACACTTCTCGGAAGTATTGGTTTGGTGCCTTACCATAAGGGTCTTGCGAATAACGAGGCCTTAGGCGGTGGACAAAGTACATATCCAAATCCCCTTTGTTTTTCCCATGAATTTTCCCTCTATATTCTGTTTCAAAAAAATACTTCACAAGTTCATAGGTATCTTTGGAAACATTGATTTTTCCTGTTTCCCCACCTGATTCCATACGAGAGGCTGTATTTACTGTATCACCCCAAATGTCATAAGCAAATTTAAATCGACCGACAACACCCGCAACCACTGGACCTGTATGGATTCCCAAACGTAATTCCCAAAATGGAAGGTTTAACGCCGATTTGATTTCCTTCAATTGGTTCATAAAACTTTGGATTTCTAATGCCGCCAAACAAGCATCAATGGCACTGGTCCTGTTTTCAACAGGCAGTCCACCGGCACACATATAACTATCTCCGATGGTTTTTAATTTCTCCAAATTATTACGTAGGATGATTTCATCAAATTGTGTGAAACAAGCGTCAAGTTCCTCAATCAAACTTTGTTCATCCATGCCTTCTGCAACTTTTGTAAAACCTTTGAAGTCAGTGAATAATACAGTTGCGTTTTCAAAACGAACTGGATTTACACTACCTTTGGTTTTTAGTTCTTGGGCCACTTTGTATGGCAAAATGTTTAACAAAAGTTTTTCGGATTCTTCTCTTGCTTCTTCTGCTTTGTCTTGTGCAATGAGTGCCTTTTCTCTTTCTTCATCTGCTTTTTGTTTTTCCAAATCTAACAAAAAATAACTGATATCAAGTTCTTCCGCGAGTGGCCTCGACATGATGTAAACAACCAAATAATTAAAGAGAACTAGTGGTAACACGATCATGGTTAAATGAAAGGCTGATTCAACAACTCCATATTGTTCTCGGATCAAGGGAAAGTATAAAACCGCTGCGATCGCCATGGTGATGAGACCTAGGTTTGCTAACCTTTGGCTGAGTTGGATGGTTCGACCTTCTAAAGACAATGCTCCATGCCTTAAAACCGCATAACCAAGTAAAAACGCTGGTATAAATTGAAAATCAGCTATGGGATAAATGGGAATTCCATGGCTTGGTAACAAAGCCGCAAGCAGAAGTAATGCAGATAATAAAAAGGAACCAATGATCCATTTGGATGCGAAATTGATATACCCTTTATTGCGAATGAAGGTAAATAATACCAAAACAAGTGCAATGGCACCGTTTGCTCCAACGAGTAATTCTGCAGGGCCACCATGATGCACCCTAGACCACGGGTAATCAAAGTAACCAACAAATAAATAAGGAGATGGTGCTAAGATGGCAGCAGTGATGCATAAGAAATCAATCCCTTGTAACCAAACAGGTGATTTTTGGCCAATGGCTTCAAATACAAGTCGTACCATGATACTCGGTGCAAAGGCAAAGGCAACAAATGTCATTTGTGAAATACGGAGTTGCACCACATAAGAAATATTTAACTTAAGTGGAACCGATTGGATCACATAAAATCCAGTGAGAATGAGAGCGAAGGCACAAAGTTGGTTGATCCTTGCGGAAGGATTGGCTCCAGCAACAATAATTGATAAAAATACAGCACCAAACACAGATAAAACGGGAGGAATGCCCCAAGGATACCATTTCGCTGATTCGTAAGCATTCGGAGAAAGACCAAACGATACACCAAACGAGATAAAAATCAAAACAAAGGAAAGTAGAGCGAATAAAAAGTAAAACATCCCATTTTTTTGGAATAGAAGTTCATTTACATCAAAAAAATCGGAGCGAAATACTCCATAGGCAACAAGTAACATTGGAATGAATAAAAAGAATCCACCAGGATACACTTTAAATCCTAAAATACTTGGGGCATTTAAAGTAGTGAGTAAAAATAACAAATTCACGCCATGGAATAGTGTTAGATGGTAATGTTTACGCATGTATTTATAATGTTTGATAAAAGAAGGAAGTATAAGTAAAAAATATCCCAGTGGTGCGAGGATTCCCCAAGGCCTTACGAAAGCACTCCCTCTTGGGTATTTTCCAAATGGAAATTCAAATACAGTGGTTTCAAATCCTTTTCCTAAAATGACACCTAAATACAAAACGAAACTGGCAAACCAACATACATAAGAATAGTATAATAATAATTTACTCTGTTTCCCTGTCATATGATAAGCAAGGTAAAAGGCAGTTGGCGCAAGGGGGGCGACTAAAAAATACAATAAATCATTCCAAAGAACGAGTGTTTCCACGTCTTGGATCCAAGCTCTTGTTGTTAAAACCAACCCTACACATCCAAAACTGATAAAGGAAATCGTTAAGTTAAGGTGAAAGAATTTATCATCCTCTTTTGACTTACGAAACTTTTGGAATGCGAAATAACTTAAAAACAAGCCAACTACAAAAGTGAGAATCCCAGGTGCACCATAAGGAATTTGGTACCAAAAATATTCCCAATTGGATATTACCCCCTCTGGTTTTTCAAAATAAATAAGAGAATATGAATCCATCCTTTATAAGATCGGCATTGAAATATTGAGAAAATAGTAAATTCTTCTATTTGACTCACTTCCTAAAATTTTGTCCTATGTCGGATATGTTAGATCTGAATTTCCCAAAAAAGAACGCAACAGAATGGTTGGCCGCAGGAAAGTTTTTTGAATACAAAAAATTCCAAATCTTTTATATCCAAGAAGGAAGAGGACAAAACTTAATTTTACTCCATGGGTTCCCAACTTCTTCCTGGGATTACTCCAAAATATTTAATGGTTTAACACGATATTTCAATACGTTCGCTATTGATTTTTTGGGGTTTGGTTATTCATCAAAACCCACCAAACATGCGTATACGCTCATGGAACAGACCGATATCATTGAATCATTTATTGAAAAAAATGCACTGAAACGAGTAAAGTTTGTGTTCCATGACTATGCTGTGAGTGTTGGACAAGAAATTTTAGCAAGGCATTTAGAACGTAATGAGCGAAAGTATGAAATTGATGGTGCTGTATTTTTTAATGGGGGACTCTTCCCACATTTACATCGACCTACTTTCAAACAAAAACTTCTCGCCACACCATTATTAGGTGCAATCCTTGCAAAGTTTTATGATGAAAAAAAATTTGGTGTCGCGTTTAGTGATGTATTTGGTAAAAACACAAAACCTACCGAAAAAGAAATTTCTGTTTTGTGGAAACTGATCACCTACCCAAATAAAATTCTCATTCCGCACAAACTTCTAAAATACATCGCAGAAAGAAGGTTACACGGTGACCGATGGGAAAATGCACTTCTCCAAACAGATGTCCCTCTACTATTCATCAATGGAGGCGAAGACCCAGTGAGTGGAAGCCATTTGGCCGACGAAATTGAGAAACTTCCGATCAAAAATAAAAAATTGATATGGTGGCCAAACATCGGTCACTACCCTATGTGGGAAAATCCAGAAGAAAGTTTTAAAGAAATTTATGAGTTTTTAAAATGACCCATTCATTTCGATTACACTTACAATTTAATCATTTAAAAATGGAAGCAATCCAAACTTTGGATCAAAGTGATATTAGTTTAACAGTCTTGAAATGAATTAGGATCGATCGGAAGGATCCTGTCCAGGTCCTTCCATACCGGTTCCATCGTCCGTTGGATCGGAATCAATTCCTTGGTCTTTTACTTTGTATCGAATTTCTACTTTTTCAGGACTAATTTGAAGGATTTCAATTCCCTTTAGATCCTTATTTTTTATGATCCTAACCTTTGCTATTTGTGGTTGGAGTTCCGGAATGATTTTATTTTTAATGGGGTCAAAGATATAATTACATGGTACTTGCGCGGTAATGCCTGTTAGGATTTGAGCAGACCGAATGGGTTTTAACGAAAAATAACGAATGGCAACTTGTTCTTCTGACAATTCAACATCGAGTTTAGGATCCAATCCAGAACAAACAATGGGAATTCCTGCGGCTGTTTGTTCTCCCGTTTTATAGGAAAGTGGAATGATATTCACATTCACAGTAACATCCCTAGATCCAAGAACTCCTACTCCTTTGGGTAGTTCAGGGATTTTTACTGTTTTTGCGAAAGGTTCCTTTCGATCAACAAGTGAAATTTCAGGTAACACAACCTTGTTGATTTTTTCTAAATCTTGAGGTTTACCACTGAGAGTAATTTTTTGTGGGCTTAGGATCTGTGTCAGTTTTTCAAAGTTTGGTGGTGGATTTCCTTCAAATACTACTTCCAAAGGGACAACTTTTAATCCTCTAGATTCAATTTCAACTGGCACGGTTTTTTTTAATTTTGTAACCTTTACTCCGCTTGGGACACCCACAATTTTTTTAATTGGGACTTCCGTAACACCTAATTGGACATCTTCAGGGTCAATGACCGCTTTCATAAATTGAGAATAATAGTTCACTACATCCTTTAAACCTTCCACTCGTATAGGGATAGTTTTTTCAGGATTTTTTGCATAACTCAAATTACCAGATAACTTTGGATAGTCGATCGGTACGTTGATTGTTTTAATCAATACTTTTGAGTTTTGAAGGTTTACATAAAATATACTGGCAATGATAAGAGAAATTAATTTTGCTTTCCAGTTACGAACCATTTTTCCAAATAACTTCAAAATCATATGATGACTCCGGAATCTTTGTCTTTGGCTTTTCTTTGGGATTCGTCCTTAACCTTTTTATTTCCAGACATGAGACCACTCACAAGTGCCTTTAGCTCCAAAGGTTTGACTGGATGGATCATTTCTCCTTCGTAACAAATTGTGATATCACCCGTTTCTTCCGAAGTCACGATGATAATAGAATCCGTTTCTTCTGATAGTCCAAGTGCTGATCTATGCCTTGCGCCTAACGTTGATATTTCAACGGAACTACTCATGGGCAAATAGGAGGCAGCGCAAACAATTCGGTTTTGTTCGATGATGACTGCTCCGTCATGCAGAGGAGAATTTTTAAAAAAGATGGTTTGCAAAATTTCAGATGTGACAATGGAATCCATTGGCACCGCATTTTCAGAAATATCCTTGAGGCTAATGTCTTTTACAAGTACGATGATCGAGCCAATTTTTTCTTGGGACATGGCACGAACGGCTTCCACAATGGGATCCAAATCAAAGGTTGGCTTCAAAAAAAACAAACGTAGCAGTCGTATGCGCGCCAAATCACCCGTTAACCGGCGTAATTCGGGCTGTAATAGTACGATGATGGCAAAGACCAAGGCCGGACGAATATTGGTTAGGATCCATTCAAGAAGTTCAAAACCAAGGTATTCTGCTAAACTCCCGGAAATCCAGATGATCCCCACTCCAAAAAGTAATTGGATCCCCCGTGTTCTACGTAGTGTAGTATAAGTCTTATAAATTAAAAAAGCGACGATGAGTACATCTAAACTAATGGAGATATAGTTTTTACTCCATGGTATGATGTATAATCCTCGAAAAAAATCCAATTTATATTCCTAAAACATCAAACATATTGTACAAACCTTTCGATTTGCCATGCAAAAATTCAGCGGCTTTTACTGCACCACTAGCAAAAGTTTTGCGGTCTTGTGCCCTATGTGTGATCTCAATCCTTTCCTCAGGACTAAAAAAATAAACTGTATGTTCGCCAACAACCTCGCCTGCTCGCATCGTATGCATTGCGATTTCTTTTTGGTCACGTTCAGGATACATTCCGTGACGACCATAAATCACATTTTCTTCTGATCGATTACTTGCCTTCAGCAAAACTTCTTTGAGGTACATCGCTGTTCCTGATGGTGCATCTTTTTTGTGACGGTGGTGGATATCTAAAACTTCGATATCAAAATCTTCGTGTAATACTTTGGCAGCTATTTCAGTGAGTTTAAATAGTAAGTTCACACCCACTGACATGTTTGGTGAAAAAACAATTGGAATCGTTTGTGCTGCGGACTGGATTAATGTTTTATCTGAGTCAGTAAGACCAGTTGTTCCAATGACCAAAGGTTTATGGTTTTGTAAGGCGGCTCCTAGGATCGATTCAAATCCAGTATGTGTACTGAAATCAATTAATACATCTGAATCTTCACACGCTTTCTGTAAGTCAGAAGATAATAGAATCCCAGTTTCTTTGATACCAGCATGGTTACCAGAATCAAAACCTTCATAAATAGCACCAACTCTTACAACTGCTGCACTTAACTCTGATTTTTTGGAAAGGGAAAGCACTTGGATAATGGCTTTCCCCATCCTGCCTCCAGCACCAATCACACCTACTTTGATTTTAGACAATGCCTTCCTCTTTTAATTGGAATACAATTTTTTTGAAAGATTCTGCGGATTGTCCTTCTGATAACGAAGTCATCGGCAAACGAAGTTCATTTGCACAGTATCCAAACCAACTCATTGCAGCTTTAATGGGAATAGGATTTGTTTCAATGAAAGCATTCACAAACACAGGAAGAAGTTTGTAATAGATTTTTTTAGAAGCCTCTAAATCACCACGTAAATACAAAGATACCATATCCACACAAGCCCGTGGGAATAAATTGGAAACTACAGATACAACACCTTTACCACCAATTGAAAGTACAGGTAGTGTTAGGTTGTCATCACCAGATAATAAATCAAAATCGGAAGGGCATTGGGCAATTACCTTTGCCATCTGTCCAAGATCTCCTGTCGCTTCTTTGATCGCCGCAATTTTAGGATGTGCCGCCAAACGACTGACAGTCTCAGGTAATAAATTGACATTCGTTCGGCCAGGGATATTGTACAACATCACTGGTTTGGAAGACACATTCGCAATTGCTGTGAAATGTTGGAACATCCCTTCCTGGGTTGGTTTGTTGTAATATGGATTCACAGAAAGGATTCCGTCCACTCCGTCCGCACAAGCCGACTCCGTGAGCTCAATTGCCTCTTTGGTAGAATTGGAACCAGTGCCTGCGATCACTTGGATTTTCCCAGCCACCACCTGGACGGTTTTTTGGATGAGTTCCTTATGTTCTTCGTAGGATAAAGTGGGAGATTCCCCCGTTGTCCCACAAGGGACGACACCAGCAACACCAGAACGAATCTGGTTTTCTAGGATTTTAAAATAACTATCATAATCGATTTTCCCCTGGCGGAAAGGGGTGATGACCGCGGTGTAGACGCCCTGAAACATAAATTAAACATCGAGGAGGGACTGATTTTTGCAATAAAAAACTGCCAAAAGTCCCCGTTCTCTGAAACTTTGCGAAAATGCCTGCTTTTTTTCCCATTTCCTTCCTCATTCTGGGCCTTATAAGCCTTTTTTTGCACTCGATTTATGTACATTCTCGGTTCGGAGTGAAAGATGTGCCAAACGAAAGGAGTTTGCACGATACTGTCACAAAAAAATCCGGAGGGATGTTTTTTATCCCTATTTTTTTGGTTTCGACCCTACTTTATCTGACAGGTGTGTTTGGTTTTGGTTTTCCAAATGTAGGAACGTTGACAAATCATGTTTCAAACATTTATATACTGTTAGCTGGTGTTTTCGTCTTTTCCATTTTAGGATTTATAGATGATTTAATCCACCTATCTCCAAAACTACGACTCATTTTAGAATTAGGAATTGTAATGTTCTGCTTATGGGGAATCTCGCCTAATATCGGTTTTATTACACTCACGGAAATTCCTACATATTTACTAATTCTTTTCCTCACGGTATTTCTTGTCTTTGGGATCAATTTGGTAAACTTTATGGACGGTATGGACTGGTATCTTGTTACTACCTTTGTGATCTGCTTTTTTTCTGTGAGACTCTGTGATCTCCCTTTTTATTCTCATCCGACACTTGGATACATTTTGTATTCAATTCTGTTTTTATCAATGTTTGGTTTTATCTTTTATAATTTCCCAAAAGCAAAATTATTTATGGGTGATAGTGGATCCTTGGCCCTTGGATTTTTTGTTTTGTTCCTTCCATTGCTTTACAATCCCTTAACGGAAGGATCAAACAAAGGGCAAGTTGTTCGTTGGGATGTCCTTGATTATTTTTATCTTTTTCCTTTCTTTTGGATTGATGGCATCACCATTTTAACCAAACGATTCTTCCAGAAAAAACATTTATTCCAAGCACATCGGGAACACCTCTACCAAAGGTTAACAGAGACTAAAGTAGGAAAAGTTGGGTCCCTATTTGTTTTTTCCTTACTCAATGGAATGGTCCTCGGCTTACACATTCTTTTGGTGCAATTAGAGATCGGAAAAATGTTAACTTTTACCATTCTCTTTTTGATTTCCCTTCTCTTCTATGGAATTGTGTGGGTTTGGACCTCACGAAAAAACCTTGCCTAAAGTTTAGAGGAATCCAACCTTTCCGTTATGCCTCTAACAAAAAAAGAAATTCTATTTTGCATTCTCAACGGGTTTCTCATTGGAATCGCAAACCTTATCCCAGGTGTTTCAGGGGGAACCTTTGCTCTCATCCTTGGACTCTATGACAGACTCATCACTGCCATCACTTCCTTAAATTTAGAAACCATAAAAGTTTCCCTTTCCTTACTTGTTGGATTTTGGAAAGAAGAAGTGAGAACCAGTTTTGCCAAGGAAATGAAACGAATTGATTTTTGGTTTTTGGTATTCCTTGGGATCGGCCTTTTACTTTCCGTGATCTCTGGTGCGAAACTCATCCAATTTTTATTACAAAACCATCCTGAAGCCACACTTGCTCTATTCATTGGTCTCATCATACCTTCGTTAGTAGTTCCTTACAAACTCATCGAAAAACATAGTTTTGCGGTTTGGTTATTTTTAATCCCAGGAATTTTGTTAACCATCGTTCCAAGTTTTTTTATGGGAGAAAATACCGGTTCTGAAAATCCAATTTTTGCATTTGTAACTGGTGTGATTGCCATTTCTGCGATGATCTTACCCGGGATTTCTGGATCTTATATCATGCTTGTGTTAGGTGAATACCAAATCGTGATTGGGAAACTTTCGACCATCTTAGAGCCAAGTTCCATTTTATTTTTAGCTGCGTTTGGAATTGGTTGTTTGCTTGGGTTATTGATTTTTACTCATATCGTAAAATGGTTATTTGTGAAATACAAATCACATACAATGACATTTTTACTTGGTCTTATTTTGGGTTCCTTTTTTATCCTTTGGCCGTTTAAAGATTATGCGAATGGTCAAACAGTTGTTGGTCGGTCTGGGGAAGTGAAACGAGACATCCAAATAGCGACTGCAAAAAATATCTTACCAAAAGATTTTTCAGAAGCGCAAATCCCTCTCGCAGCCCTTGTGTTCGGTTTGGCTTTAGGGATGGGACTCAATCGATTGGAGTCGTTACAAGAGAAGAAGTAGAATTAGAAATTCTATCAATGAGTGTCTGGATTTCAAAATCCAGACTTCTATCCACATCCATTGTTTTCAGCCCACGAAACAATTCGGAATCTGGCACCAATTCTTTCCGTTTTGCAAATAAGGAAGTTTGGTACACCGCATAGGAAACTATCGCCAAGAGTTTTGTTACACTTGTCATTGTCCGACGATTTCGTAAAACCGATATGGCTCCCATAGGCACTATATCTTGGTTATTTCCATTGGTAGGAATCGATTGCATGGAACCTGGCATACTATCCCTTCGTACTTCCGCCGTTAGGTGAGCTGACATGAGACCTAAACCAGATAATCCAGCAAATGTTCCTGGTTTTGCAGACAACATCAAAGGGAATTCATCGTTTTCTTTGGGATCAAACAAATAGTTTAAAAATCGGTCCACCCAAGTGCACCACACAGCCATTGCATTCTGCAATCGGTCTGCCGCAAAACTTACCTGGGAAGCATAAAAACCACCACCTTCTGCAAATCGGAAACGAAATTCATGATCTCCTTCCAGTGGGATGAGAACGGGATTGTCGGATAAAGAATTTAATTCTTGTTCTACGACGCTTCCAATCGATTCCATTTCATCCCAAACAGCACCTAATATTTGAGGGATACAACGAATAGAGTAAATGTCTTGGATTCGTTTTCCTTCCACTTTCAGTTTTGGATTTTTAGATACGATGGGATGGAGAAATTTTGCAATCAGTTTTGGCCCAGAGAATTGTTTGTGGTTGTGGTATGAAGGATGGAAGGCATCAGGGAAAACAGAATGGTAATGGAAAAGGTACTGTAATAGTTCAACGGATTGCAAAAAAAAGTTACGAAACGTCACCACTTGGTAACCAAGAAGGGCTGTGGTAAAACTTGTCCCATTGGTCAGGGAAATGGCTTCTTTAGGATGGGGTGTCCAAGGAAGGCCCGGTATTTTTGAAGACTTTCCATTGAGTTTTGTAGGGCCTAATTCTTTCCCTTTGCCAGTAAAACCAGACTCACCGAGTAATGCCAAAGGAATGTAACTGAGTGGGATCAAATCACCCGAAGCAGACAAAGAACCTTTTTCAGGGAGAATGGGGATACAATCCAATTCTAATAATTGGTTTAACAGTTCTAAGGTTTCATACCGAATCCCTGAACCACCAAGTGATAAACTGTAAATTCGAGCCGAAAGTACAACCCTAGCTTCTTCATGTGTCAAATTGGAATGTGGAATTCCCTCTTTGGAAAGAACAGGTTCCACTGTTAGGTGGTAAATTAATGACTTTTGGATCAAATCCAATTCTTCATTCGACGTGAAGGCATGTGGGCCAAAGCCTGTATGGATCCCGTAAATGAGTTTTTCTTTCGAAGTTTTGAGAATTGATTCAAGTTCCTCTCTTTCTTTCTGTAAAGAATCTTTATGATTCGTAAGGTGAGAAAATGAACCAGACCGTGATAAGGAATCTAATTGGGATAAATGCAGAATCATGAAAGGATTGAATCCGGGGAAAGATCCCCGGATATCTTAGAACTTAGACGAAGAAAATAAACGTGATGAGGATAAAAACAGGAACCAAAATTCCCATTGAATATGCTAAATACCCACCAAAGGAAGGCATCTTCACTTTGTTTTCTTCTGCCACTGACTTCACCATAAAGTTGGGAGCATTCCCAATGTAGGTATTGGCTCCCATAAACACGGCACCCACTGAAATTGCCTTTAAGATCTCTTCTGCTTGGCCATTGCCAATGAACTGGCCAAGTGTGAGAGGTGCAGATCCGACTGGTGTGAGGAGACCCGAAGCCAAAGATCCAAACGTTAAATAAGTGGGAGCATTATCAAGCACCGAAGAGAATACACCGGTTGCCCAATAGAACTGCCATCTTTCTGTGATTCCCAATTCCTTGCCATGTGTTTCCAGAAGTACGAGGGCTGGGATCATTGTGATGAAAATTCCAATGAAGAGGTATGCCACTTCTTGGATGGGGTGGAGAGTAAAATTATTAAACTTTCTGTGTTCTTCTTTGGATGTGAACTTAGATAGACCAATGAGAACAATGAGAACTGCTTCTCGGATAAATCCAAGGGAAGGTGTTTCGTTGATTTGTGGGATGTAGTTACTGTTTAGGAATGCAACCGATAAAATCACACCTAACAACCAAATGAAATTCACTTGTCCACTGATGGAAAAAGGTGTCGCAAGTTTAGTATCACGAGCTAAGTCTTTTTTGGTTTCCTTTTTATATGCAATCGTATCCCAAACAAAGTATACTGTGAGTAAAATTACAAGTGCCACCAACATCTCAGGCAATAACTTAAAAGTCCAAGTAAAAGGAACCCCTTTGAGGTAACCTAAAAACAAAGGAGGATCACCAAGTGGAGTTAACGATCCACCAATATTGGAAACAAGGAAGATAAAAAACACAACTGTATGCACAACATGTTTTCGTTCGCTATTTGTTTTTAACAAAGGACGAATGAGTAACATGGATGCCCCTGTCGTTCCAATAAAAGATGCGAGACTTGCACCAATCAACAAATACAAGGTGTTGTTGAGTGGAGTTGCTTTGATATCCCCTTTGATCACAATCCCACCGGAGATGTAAAATAAGGAACCAAGTAAGATGATAAAAGGAATGTAATCAAAGAAAACTGTGTGAACAATATTATGGCTATACCCATACACGATCAAAACAACAAAGGAGATGGCTCCAAGTCCCACTGCTAAAATGAGTTTGTTGTTATTGTCTTCCCACCAATGTGCTGTTTTGTGAGAGGCAACAGGTAAAATCGCAATCGAAAGGAGAATTGCTACGAAAGGCAAAACCGTCCAATACGGGAGTTCTTCGTGAACGGATTCTCCATGAGAGGAATGACCTGTTTCCTCTTGTGTTGTAGTTTCAGTTGGAACCGGAGTTGGTTCTTCGGCAAATAACCCAGCAGTTGTCACAGACAAACATACTAGGAAAACCATCAATGTGAGAAGCTTCTTCAACGTGCTCACCATCCTATTTTTTTTAGGACAGCATACCCGAAAGAGAAATCACATGGAACTAAAAAAAGCGTGTTTCTCCAATTTTTAAGGGAATCAGGGCAGATTCGGAGATACCTGATTCTTTCATAGCCTCTTTTGTGCGGGGCACAGGAGAATCGAGAGGTTCATCCGATAAAACAAATGTCATGTAATGCATCGGAACCAAAAATTTTGCCTTAAGATCCTGAAACGAACGAACCGCTTCCTTAGGATCCACGTGCACAGGTTCCATCAGCCAACGAGGTTCTGTCGCACCTATGGGCAAAATGGCAACATCAATGTTTGGAAAACGACTTGCAATCTCTTTAAAATGACTGTAATACCCAGTGTCACCCGCAAAATAAACAGTTTCCTGTTTCCCTGAAATCATGAAACTTCCCCATAGGGTCTCATCTCGGTCAAAAAGTCCTCTACCACTAAAATGTTGTGTGGGAGTGAAGGTCAATTGCAAAGACCCAATCTTTACTTCGTCCCACCAATCCATTTCTTTAACATTCTGTATGCCTTCACCTAACAACAACTTTTTGTTACCAAGTCCGGTTAAAACCAGAGGATGGAATTTTTCTTCCAATTGTTTTAGTGAGGGAAGATCTGTGTGGTCATAATGGTTATGTGATAAAATGATCACATCAATTTTGGGAAGGTTTTCAATGGATATGCCTGGCGGTGTATAACGTTTTGGCCCAGCAAAACTTAGAGGGGAACACCTCTCACTCCAAATGGGATCGGTTAAAATATTCACTCCATCAATTTGTACGAGTGTCGTTGCATGCCCAACCCAAGTCACTGAAAGTTTGTTTGCATTTGTTTGTAATGCTTTCCCATCGTTATGCACAACAGGGAATTCGGGATAGGATTTAGCATCCAAACTGTGTGGTAAAAAAAATCGATCCCACTGCCAAACAAACACACTCCAAAATCCTTTTTTTTGAAACTGAGGATTGGGATTTCGAAACCCTGATTCCATATGGTGTGTTTTTTTTGTTTGGGCATTTGCCAAAAGAGCGAATGCCAAGAAAAGAAAAAAGATAAGTGTAGAGAATGTCAGTTTGGATTTCACAAGTTTTAGACGAAACTGAGTCGCAAGATGAAAGGAAAGATTTTTCGATTGCCTTTTTCGAAATTGGCGACAAACTGAGAAGCCCACCATGTATCGCTTCGAGGAAACAAAAAATCTGTTCATTGCCTATGCGAAATGGAGAGATGCTGTCGATCGTACGGAGGGAAACGAAACCGTTTTTGGTTCCAATGCTGAAATTTCCGAAATTGCTAGGGACTTACGAGAGGATGCTGAATTTGAACTTCGTATCCTCATCCAAGATTTAAAAAAACAGAATCCAGCCGCAATTAAAGAATGGGTGGATCTCACCAAACAATCTCTAGTTGCTCTGGACACAAGTATCCCAGAAGAACAAATGAACAAACGAAAACAAATTGCGCGTGATTGGAAGTTTTCACGATCGCCACTAGGGATCTCCGTCCGTTACCCACACCCTTCCCAATACTGGGGGAGTGGTATGGGAGTACTAGGCCCCGATTTGGACTGGTAAAATTCGAGTGCATTTCGAATCCTTTCTTTATGGATTCCTTATTCTTTATCCTTTCTAAAGTCCTTACCATTTTTCTTTATCCCTTACCCGTATTTTTTTTACTTTGTTTTTTTCTTTTGTTTCGCATCAAATCTGGGAAAACAAAGTTTCTCTTTTTTTTACTCTGTTTCTTTTTATACCTTTCCTCTAGTTCTTTTGTCGCCAATGCACTTGTTTCTGGTTTAGAAAAAGATTTCCCTCCCATCTCCATAGAAGAGGCACCAAAAGCCGACGTAGCAATTGTACTTGGCGGCATGATCCAAACCATTTCTTCCGTAAAAGCAAGGCCTGAACTAACCGACTCTGCCGATCGCATCACAGATGCCATTCGGTTGTATCATGCAGGAAAGGTAAAAAAAATCCTCTTTACAGGTGGGTCCGGATTGTTGTTATCCGATGAATTCCGAGAAGCTAATTTAGCCAAATCGTTGTTAATTGATCTTGGAGTGAAAGAAACCGATATTATTTTAGAAAACAAATCCCGAAACACTTACGAAAATGCAGTGGAAACGAATAAAATTATCCAAGAAAAAAAATTCCAATCCTATATCCTTGTCACATCTGCCTTTCATATGAAACGTGCAGCTGGTTGTTTTCAAAAACAAAATTTAGAAGTAAAACTTTTCCCCACAGATTACCGCTCTTTTCAAATGGATTCTGGTGCATTTGAATTGTATGTACCATCCGCAGGATACCTTGATACCACAACCTTTGCGCTCAAAGAATGGGTTGGGTATTTTGTTTACCGTGCCAAATCCTACCTTTAAAACGAGGATTTTATCGTAGATTTTGCATGACCTTTTTGTTTGACCGAAACTTGCAATCAGAGAGGTTAGAGGAAAGACGTGATTTCGTCTAAAGAATGGACCATGAATCGTAAGTTTTTAACCCTTTTATCCTTCATCGCAATCTCTCTAGGAGGCATTGCGTATTTTTCATCCCAAGAAACATCGTATTTACTGCTCGATGCCTCTGAACTTGCCGCAAACCAAACAAAATATTCGGAACAAAATTTACGTGTCCGAGGATTTGTACGTGTAGGGAGTTTGGTCAGGGAGGGCAGAAAAGCCAAATTTGATCTAGAACTAAACGATCAAATCATTCCCGTATTCTTCACGGGAGAAACACTATTGCCTGATGCATTCAAAGAAGGAGCACGTGCGCGAGTGGATGGGAAGTTAGAAAAAGGAGTACTAGTTGCAAGCCATGTCGAAGCAAAATGTGCTTCCAAATACGAAGCGGGTTACGCCGAGGAACAATGAATAATTTAGGAACCATTTTACTTGCCTCTTCCCTAGCCATTTTAATTTTCTCAAGCATCCAAACGATTTACGGGATTATTTCCAAAGAAAGAAAAGCGGTCGAACTTGGCCGTTTGGCTCTCATGACAAATCCGTTTGTTATCATTTTGACATTTATTGTATTGCTCACGCAGCTTGTTCGTTCTGACTATAGCAACTATTATGTGGTAATGCACTCAAGCGAACACCTTCCCTTATTTTACAAAATGACTTCAATTTGGTCTGGGTCATCCGGAAGTTTACTGTTTTGGAACTTAATTTTAAATGTCTTCACCTTTATTGTGTTATGGCAAACTCGTAAATCCATCGAAGACCGAATTCCCATGATGAATCTCATTTTGGCAGTTTTATCTGGTTTTTTTAGTTTCCTTGCCGTATTTTATGGAGATGCGCAACCGTTTCGAGAATTTGTTCCAGAAGCTGCAGCAGGAAGAGGACTAAACCCTCTACTCCAACATTGGGCGATGATCATCCACCCACCCATCCTCTACATTGGTTATGTGAGTATTTCCATTCCGTTTGCGATCGCCATGTCAGCGTTAGTCTCTGGCCAACTTTCTGAAGATTGGATGAAGTTCATTCGCAAATGGACTTTGTTTTCTTGGTTTTTCTTAGGAACGGGAATCCTTCTCGGTTCCAAATGGGCTTACGAAGAGTTAGGTTGGGGAGGGTACTGGGCTTGGGATCCAGTGGAAAACGCATCCCTTATGCCATGGTTACTCACAAGTGCCTTTGTCCATTCCGTTGTCATCCAAGAACGTAGAGGTATGTTGAAGTTTTGGAATATGTTACTTGTGATCCTTGCCTTCCACTTTAGTTTGCTTGGAACTTGGATCACTCGTTCAGGTGTGCTCGAAGGCCCTCATAGTTTTTCCAAATCTACGATTGGCACCCCTTTCATCGTTTACATCATCACAAGTTTTCTTTTTTTTACTGGATTTGTCATTTACCGAAGGAAACACCTAACACCAGAAAGGAATTTAAAAGCAATCACTTCCAAAGAAGGAAGTTTTTTATTAAATAATTTCCTACTCGTTCTTTCGACCGCAGCGATTCTGTTAGGTGTATTTTCACCCCTTTTGTATGGAAAAGAATTTAAGGCACCCTGGTTCAATTCCTGGGGTGTACCGGCTGGGATCTTTTTATTATTGCTCATGGGTTCGGCACCACTCCTTGCATGGAGAAAAGGTGCTGGTGCTGTATTTTTTTCCACATTACTCAAACCTTTCCTTTTCGGAATCTTAGGTGGTGGATTGTACATCCTCTTTTACTCTCAAAACTTTACAAAACCCGATTCTAAGTATGGGGACGTTTTGGCAGAAGTCTATTCTGTTTTGACTGTTGGAATTGGAGTGTTTACCATTGCAGGGATTGTGCAAGAATACTACCGTGGGATAAAAGCCAGAAGAGAAGAATTTACAAATGAATCATTGTTACGTGCCGGCATAAACCTACTTCTTAAAAACAAAAGAAGGTATGGCGGGTATTTAGTTCACTTTTCCCTTGTACTCATTTTTATCGGTTATGCGGGGAATGCATTCAAAATCAATACGTCAGTAAGATTCTTTTACGAATTGTTACCTCCAACATCCGAGGAAATCACCTACCAATCCATTGACAAAGCGATGGTTGGCGGTTATCAAATCGAAGCAAATACATTAAAACTAAAACCAGTTTTGATATCAGGGCTTGGTGGAGAACCTAACATCCAAAATGTGATTGTATCACAAGAGGCAAGTTATGGAATTTATCGTGGTTTGGAGAAAATAGCAACACTCGATACAGAAAGAAGGTTTTACCCACAAATATCTCACTTAACAGGAGATTTCGAAACTCACATTCCAACAAGTGAACCTGCAATCCATTCCATGGCGAAGGAAGACTTTTACATCCAACTGGGTGCCATCGAAACCTCCGATCTAAAATCAGAAAACCCAGACCTTCCTCTTATGTTTATGCAATATTACTTCACACCAGGAAGCGAAACAGAAAAACTCAAACTTTTCCTCAATTTCCCAAGGCAAATTGTGGCAAACTTAGAAGTTTGGATCAACCCACTAGTAAAATTGATTTGGCTTGGATCAGTATTGTACTTTTTGTCTGGAATCTTTTTATTACTCCCTATTGGAGAAAAAAGAAAAGAAACAAAGGGGAAAGGTATATGATCCGTTTATTTTGCATTGTCCTTTTATTTGGTACTTCAAGTGCCCTATTTTCCCAAAAAACGACAACCAATCTCAAAGAAGAATCGCAAATACAAACCTTCTTAAAGGTAACTGAAAAAATTCGATGTATTTGTTTGCCAAGCCTTCCCATCCAATCTTGTTCCTTCAATATGTGTGCAGCTTCTAGTTATTTGAAAACCTTCATTGAAAATAGGATCAAAGACGGGATGGGCGAAGAGGAAATCATTTCTAAAATGGAAAACGGATTTGGAAATTCGATTTTGCAAGATCCTATCGTTTTGATGTTCCAAGAGAATGGGAACCAAGGGATGGTTGATTCCCTTGTTTATGGTTTTGGACCAAAAATTTTAGCCAAACCAGATGACACTTGGATCAATGCCACCTTACTAGGATTAGGTGTTCTCGGACTCTATGGAATTTACCGATATGGAACAAAAAAAGTAAGAGGGAACTCGATTCCCAACCAAACTTCCAATAGGAATGATCCAAACTCCAAAGAAAAACTTTCCGCCAAAACGGATGCCATCAAAGAAAAGATCCGCAAATTTGAAGAGTCATAACCCATTTATAACAAACGTTTGATGAAAAAATCTGCTTCGAATTGTTTCACGATGCAATTTGTAGATCATTCCACTCTTGTCGGATTTGGACAAGTGCAGAAGTGAGTGAATTTGTATCCTGAGTTGTTAACTTTGCATTCAAACTGATTCGTAATCTTGGTGTAGGCACAGTTGGAGGACGAATGGCACGAACGTCTAATCCCAACTCTTGCAGTCGCTTCGCGTAAAACAAAGCTTCTTTTTCCGTAGGAAGTAATAATGGGATGATATGAGAGGCAGTATTTGTGATCGAAAACCCGTTGGAGGTTAAAAGATCGTTTAATTCTTTTGCCAAAGTTTGCAAATCACGACGTACAGTCTCCATTGAACGAACCAATCCTAACGCAAAAATTGCCAGTTTTGAAATGATTGGAAGTGGAGCTGTTGAAAAAATAAATGGGCGCATCACATTGACTAAATGGTCTCTGCCAATTTGTTTTGTCACGATGATTCCCCCTTCCAAACCGAATGATTTACCTAAAGTGTAAACTCGGTAATCAATCGCCTTAATGCTTTCACTTGGCAAATCTCGAAAAAGAATTCCTTTTCCTTCTTTACCATAGACTCCGAGTGCATGTGCTTCATCGACAACTAGAACAAAGCCATACTCTTCTTTCAGTTTGAGAAGATTTGGGAAATCGGGACTATCCCCATCCATACTAAAGAGTGATTCTGTCACTACGATGCGTTTATGTTTTTTGGTAGGATCTTCTGCATTTGCTTTTTGCAGTAAGGATTGTAAGTGGTTTAAGTCTAGGTGGTTGTAGTATTTTTTTTTGGCACCGGAAATGCGAATTCCATCCAAAATGGAAGCATGGTTCAATCGATCAGTGAACACATAACAATCTGGTGCAGCGATGGAATCGATAAGGCCGAAGTTAGCCACAAAACCATTTGAAACAAGAAGTGCTGCCTCACCTTCTACAAAACTTGCAAATTCATTTTCGAACAGATCCATGGAATCATAATTCCCTCGAACGAGGCGTGAGGCAGTAGAACCAAAGGGATATAGGTCGGTTAAGGAATGGTAGTATTCCAACATACTAGAGTTAGTGGCAAGACCCAAATAATCATTGGAACAAAAATCAACACCAAGATAAGTTTTTATTTCTCTAAATAATTGTTTTTCCTTTATGGTATCCAATTTTCTTTGTATTTCTTCCCAATGCCTGCTCACATTCACCAGATTTCCTGGCCTAAAATTTTTTCCGATTTAAATTTTCTAAGAATTTGTTAGAATATAAAAAGAAATGGAACTATTGCCAGAGGATTCATTAGAAACCATCCGAAATGCGGACAAAATCGTCTTTCTAACGGGGGCCGGAATCTCAAATGAAAGTGGAATCCCTACATTTCGAGGAGAGGGAGGACTCTGGAAAAATTTCCGTGCTGAAGATTTGGCGACCCCCTCTGCCTTCCAAAAGGATCCAAACCTTGTTTGGGAATGGTATGACTGGAGACGAGAGATTTGCCAAAAAGCCAAACCAAATCCTGGCCATCTAACAATTGCAAAATGGCAAAAAAAAATGAAATCAGTCTCTCTCATCACACAAAATGTAGATGGGCTCCACCCTCGTGCTGGTAGTCATTCGCTCATTGAATTACATGGGAACATCTTCAGAGCAAGGTGTACAAAATGTTCGGAAAAATTCCATTTAGTAAACGACGGGTTTGACCATTCCGGTCTTAAGTATTGCAAACATTGTGAATCCCTACTCAGGCCAGACATTGTATGGTTTGGAGAAGAATACGACCAAACACTACTTACAAAGAGTTGGGAACTTTGCAAACAATCCCAAGTGGTGTTTGTGGTCGGAACCAGTGCCAATGTTTCAGTTCCCGCAAACTTAGCACACACTGCCATTCGCAATGGAGCGATCGGGATCGAAATCAACCCTGATGAAACAAATCTCACTCCATCCATGAAACATCACTTTGATGGGAAATCGGGAGAAGTATTACCACAAATTTGGAAAGAAGTTTTCCCAAATGAATCGTTGGAATGAACCACAGACAAAATTCCATCAAACAGTCCTTTTGAATCTAAATTGAAAATCGATAACTCATTCAATTGAAAAAAATTCTATCGCAAACTCGAAATGAATTCAGAAAGTAGGATTAAATAAAATGTTAACTGTAGTTTTACTCATCCTTTCCAATATTTTTATGACCTTTGCATGGTATGGCCATCTAAAGTATGCAAAATCAAACCAAATGTTTTATGTAATTTTATTTTCATGGGGCATTGCGTTTTTTGAATACGTTCTCATGGTTCCTGCCAATCGAATTGGGTATACGGTTTACAAATTTGAAGGTTTCCAATTAAAAATCATCCAAGAGATCATCACAATCTTTGTATTCATTTTATTTGCGACATTGTTCCTTGGTGAAAAAATGAAATGGAACTATATTGTAAGTTTCGGATTGATATTACTGGCAGGTTATTTTGCGTTTGGCTTTGGAAACAATTCAAACAGTCACTAAAAATTGAACGAGAGCTTCCGCTAGGTTTTCTTTAGGAAGTGGACCAATTTCCTTTACAAGTCCACTTGGACCGAAGATCCGTAAAACCGATTCTACTTCTCCAAACCCTTTTCCATGTCCCACTATATTGCCTACGATGTAATGTAGGCCTTTTCGGATCAGTTTTTCTCTGGCATGTTTTTCCAAATCATTGGTCTCGGCGGCAAACCCCACTCGGATGGAATTTTGGATTTGGTTTTCTTTGACATACTCATCCACTTGTTTTAAAACATCGGGATTTTCTTCTAGTTCCAGTAGTAACCCCTTACTCCCTTCCGAACTTCTTTCTTTTTTGATTTTATGTTCTGCAGTCATGATGGGTCGAAAGTCTGCAGGTGCTGCAGCCATCACTAGTAAGGTATCATTTTCTAACTGAGACAAGACAGTATCTCGAAGTTGCATTGTGGTTTCCACTTCTAAGTTCTGTTTGGCGCCAGAAACATTTGCATATCGTTCCAAAGTATTCCCATGAATGTAGATCACTTCCACTGGGTATTGTAAAAAACTTTTAGCAATTTCATATCCCATTTTGCCTGAAGAGGCATTGGAAATATAACGGACGGGGTCAATCCATTCCCTTGTGGGACCTGAGGTGACAATGACTCGTTTGAATTTTAAATTCATGAATTTTTTTTATGCAGTTCGATGATTTGTTCCATGATGGTTTCAACTGTAGCCAATTTGCCATACCCTTCATCACCGCAAACCACTATCCCTTTATCTGGGGATACAATGTGTACGCCATCTGCTTCTAACGTTTTTAAATTCCTTTGCAAAGCTTTGTGAAGGTACATTCCAGGATTCATAGACGGTGCAATTAACACAGGGGAAGTGCAGGCAAGATAAGTTGAAGTAACCAAATCATCTGCAATTCCATTTGCCATTTTACCAATCATGTTTGCAGACGCTGGAACAACGGCAAATACAGAAGCAATGTTTTTGATTTCAATATGTGCCATACCAGTATCAAATTCATCAACCCTTACTGGTTTTCCGGTTAAGGCTTCAAAGGTGATTTTTCCAACAAACTTGGTAGCGTTAGAAGTCATAATCACACGCACTGGGTAACCATTTTTGGTAAGCCCACGAACCAAATCACATGCTTTGTAGGAAGCGATGGAACCAGAAACGGCAATGATGATTTCTTTCATTTAACGGTCCTCGTACGATAGTTCCCGTTCCATTTCGGAATCATGGTCTTCTTCAATTTTTGGTGTGAAGAGGATGGCAACGATTTTGTTGCCTTCCATTTTTTTCACTTTGAGGCTACCTTTTTTGATTTGGACAATGCTACCTTCTTTTGGCATATCCTCGTTTTTTTCCATAAAGTAACCAGCGATGGTACGAACCTCTTCCATATCAGAAGGTTCTTCTCCTTCTAAGATATCGGTTAAACTGGAAAGTTCGGTTTCCCCATCCAACGTAATGGTTTTGGTTTTTTTGTTTTTGGAAGTGACATCCACTTCATCCGTATCTGTTTCATCTCGGATTTCACCAAAAAACTCTTCGATAATATCTTCTAACGTGAGTAAACCGGAAACTCCACCGTATTCATCAATGACAATGGCCATATGTTGTTTTTTCTCACGTAGTTTTGTCATCACACGTTCGATGGACATGGATTCAGGAACTTTTACAAAATCCTTCTCCATGATGACCGTGATTTTTTCCTTTTTGCCTTTGGCAGAAAGATGTGCTGCTTGCCATTTTAAATACTTTTGAACGTGAACAATCCCTACAATTTTATCCAATGTTTGGTTATATACAGGGTATCTAGAAAAACTGTGTTCTGCAATCAGAGGTAGTAATTTATCAATTGTTGATTCTTGTGGGATACCAATGATGGAAAGACGGTGTGTCATTACATCCTTGGCCGTATGTTCTGAAAAATCAAAGGTCTTTTGGATGAGTTGCATTTCTGCATTATCAATCCGTCCTTGTTTCCTTTGTTCTTCAATGATGATCATCAATTCTTCAGCAGAATGTACGTACTTATCACCTGTTCGTTGCAAACGAAAGAGGGTGAGTATCCCACCCGCCAAACGATTCATAATGAACGTAACTGGGAAAAACAAATAATAGAACAACCACATGGGAGCTGAAACACCTAACGCAATCGCTTCGGTATTTTGAATGGCTAGTGTTTTAGGAACTAACTCTCCTAAGATAACATGAAGTAGAGTGATGAGCGTAAACGATACACCAATCGAGATACTGTGAATGGTGACAATGTCCAATTCGATTTGGAACATATGTAAGAAACCAGAAACAACACTCGCAAATAATGCTTCGCCAATCCAACCAAGGAGTAAACTTGCGATCGTGATACCCACCTGGCAAACCGATAACATATCATCGATTTTGGAGATGGCTTTTTTAGTCAGTTGGGACATGGCCCGGTTTTCTTTGACAAGTTCTTCAAGTCGAGAGGGACGAATTGAAACCATCGCAAACTCTGCAGCGACGAAGAAACCATTGACAAAGACAAGGAGGAAGATGAGAAAGATGCCGATTATTTCCATAGAAACTCGAACACCACTAAAGTTTTAAAATCAGGGTCCATTGTATAATGAGGAACAGAATTAAGTATTTTGGACCGAACTTCTAGTGTCGCCTACAATTTGAGACAAAATCTTAGGAAAAAAGGGAAAGCAGGCACAATCTACGAACGATGCTCCCATGGTTTTCAGTAGGAAACCGGGACAGAAGCGATTCGTAGCTGTTATAATTATGTCTCATTTATTGGGCCGCGGCATAAACCAATATCCCCTCTTCTTTGTACGCCGGAAGATCCGTCAGGCTCTGTATCGAAATGGAATCGAGAACAGGAAGAGTTGGGAGGTAAGCGATTTTTTTTGTCCCTGACCGAAACCAAAAATGCATCCATTGTTGGTGAAGGGACTGGTCACTCCACGATTTACCTAACACTCGTTCGGTGTAAACAATCATCTTGGGTACTGTTCGGTAGTCGATGCGACGGAATAATTTTAATAACGAAATCTCTTCTGTTATTCCACTTTCTGCCCGACAGGACCAACTAAGAACTGGTCCCAATGTGGAAACATTTGTTGTGGCAGGAAAATCCCAAAGGTGCAATCGTTCCTTGTCTTTTAAAATACGTGAACCCTCGAAATAAGCTGTGTCAACGAGGTTAATTCCTTTTCCATCCAAAGAACGTATGTTTGCTGGACATTTCCATGAATACAAATTGAGAGGTTTTTGCGAGTCAGTATTCGGATACAAACTAAAGAAAAATACAAACGATTGGTCTTTTAGTTCTCTTTTTATGGTTTTGTACAAACCCATTCCAAATTCATTTAAATAAATTTGGATTTTTTCTTGGTCTTTATTAGAAGAAACAAGTTCTTTTACTGAATCTACGATATCTGAGGCATCGGGTCTTTGGGTACGAACAAGTTTCCAATTCAATTGGTTACGTTTGGATTCTTTTGGGTTAAATGTAAAAATATAAATTTCATCTTTGTAAGGCAAAAGAAACACTGTAGGAAGTTTAACAGATTCGAGTGAACGAGGGTTTTCCTCTTCATTTTTCCTTTGGATTGAGTTTTCTGTTTCGCGACTTTCTGCATATGTAGAATCAAAAAATTTGGATTCCCTTGCCGTTCCAAATCCGGATAAAAATTTAAACTGTTGGTTCACATATGGAATTTGGAATAAAGAATGGGGACTACTCTTTAGATTCCGTTGTGTTTTTACACTATTATATTTGAATAAAGTATCAAATAATCCCCAAACATCATTGTCATCTCGCAAATGACTCAATGCATATTCAAAAAATAAGTCTGTTGAAAAAGCGATGGGGCGATAATTCCGAATGTAATACAAATCCTCATAATGATGATTTAAGAGATAATCACTCACTCCGTCGCGGATATTTCCATTCACTGGTCCTTTTTTCCCTGAGGCTGTGTGTGCAAAAATAAATCCAAAATTGCGAAGGAATTCCGCAGCATAAAATGCATTTTCTTCATCCAAAATCCCACGGCTTTTTGTAAGTTCGATGGTTGATTTACGATACTCCTTTCGATAAATTTGATTGTAACCTTGTAAAATGGTGGCTGCATATTCTAGACGCCTCCATTTTTTTTCCTGAGCCATGTAAATGATTTCATCTGTCATTCGAGAAGACAATTCAGGGTTTTGATCCATTAACATTTGTGAAATGCGAAGTTTTGGCCAAATGTCTGCTTCGGCTAATTTTTCTGGGTCTTTTATTTTTTGTAATGCTTTCAGAGCCGACTCTGCACCATTCACTTTATATAAAGAAACAGAAATCAAATCCTTAACTTCTGCAAGTGTCATAGGTTCATTTAAAAATGGATGGTGGATGTCTGAGGACCAATTGGTTAAATCCAATTTCAAATAATAGTCTAATGATTTTTTAAAATCTTTTTGAAAATAAGACAAAGCACCTAACTTCACATAGATACGATTGAGAATTGAAGTTTTTTTTCCACGGGCAGATTTTAAAAATTGAAGGTAGGACTCCTCTGCACCACTCAAATCACCGGATAAAATTTGAAAAAATGCCATTCGTTCGATGGAGTTTTCATTTGCATTGCCTTCCGTGATTCGTTCCAAATCCATTATCATTTTTTGGAAATGGATCCCTTCACGTGCAAATCCTAAAAATGCTAACTTGGCTGGTAAATCCTCATCAATTCGATCAAGAAGTGGGATCCAATCCAAATTACCATCTTCAAAAAATGGAGAACTAACACGCATTATATTGACAAAATGTTTATGCATGTCTTTATCTTTACCCGTAGGCAAGTCGATATAGTATTGCAAACGGAAAACACGACAGAGCGAATAATATGGTTTCGATTTTTGACAATCCATTCGAACCATAGTTTTTTTCTCATCCTCTCCTGATTGGAAAAGATTGGTTCGCATATTCTTTGCTAAATTTCGTAAGTAAGAATTTGGTTCTTTTTGGATGTAGGTATCCAACATTTTGATGGCTTGGACTTCATCTCCTTGCGATTGTTTCCAGAGAGAAGTGAGTAAAAAATCGGCAAAGGAATATTCCCCTTTTTTTGTCCGTAGGTCATACAGAACTCGACCAATCCCTTCTTTGTCTTTCGTTTTGAGAAAGTATTCCCCTAACATCAGATAATAATCAATTTCTTGATTGGTGGACAGATTTTCGGGTGATTTGAAACGGAAGTCATCACGGATCGCGATTTGTTCCTTTCCTTGGATGAATAATTTTCCTTGGTTTCCAGACACAACCCAACCATGATTTCTTTGGTTTTGTGCGTATATAGTAGTAAGGGAACCTAAGATGATGAAACTGAAAAAAATAGAAAGTGACAGTCGACTCTTCATCGTATCTTTGATTCTCTAGGACCAAGGGATTTGGTCAAGTGACATAAAGGGAAATGGCAGAAAGTTTCGATTACCAAAGCATTGTAGAAAGCTTCGACGAATTCCTGATTGTTTTGGATGGGAATTTAGAAATCCAGTTTTCCCAAACATCGCCAAACCTTTACCTGCCGAAGGACAGCATTGCTACCGGGAAACACATAAAAGAACTCCCCATCATTCCAAGAGATAGCCTAATTTTATCCAATTTGTGCCAGGAAACCTTAAGCCGAAGGATCCCCTTTCAATTTTCTACCTCAGTTCTCGGAAACCAATACAGAATTTTAGGAAGATTCCTTGTGACTAAGTTCGGACCTTGTGTGATCTTACGGGGAGAACCTAGTTTTAATATGGAAGGTGTGGTCCTTGATAGTGGACCATATGTAATCTTTCGCTACAAATTTGACTCCGAGTTTTTAATCACCTATGTATCCCCAAATGTCTCGCATAACCTAGGTTATCAAACTGGTGATTTTAAAAAAGGGAGTTTAAGTTTAGAAAGTTTGGTGCATCCAGATGACAAAACATTGTTTGAAACATTAGAAAAAGAATCCATCAAAAATAAAGAAAGAACCTACCAAAGGGAATTTCGTTTTCGTAAACCCGATGGAAGGTACATTTACCTTTCAGAATATAGTGTCGTTAGTTATTATGATTCCTACCCAACGGAAAAAATATCATATTTCTCCGATATCAGCGAACGAAAAGAAAAAGAATTAGAAATTAAAAACCAAAGAGATGAACTCAACCGAATCCGAGTTCTCTTCGAAGAAACAAATGCGGCAGCCAATGTAGGCGCTTGGGAAGTAGACCTCGTCCAAAACAGAATTTTTTGGGCAAAAGAAACCAAACGTATCCACGAAGTTCCCGATGATTATTTACCGAGTTTGGAGAATGCATTTCTTTTTTATCCAATCGAATCCGAACAAAATGAACTAAGGAAAGTTTTCCAAGACACAATCAATCTCGGTAAGTCTTATGAACTTGTATTGCAAATCAAAACATTTACGGGTAAAACCAAATGGGTTCGAACCATTGGTCATGGAGTATTTGAAAATGGAAAGTGCATACGAGTTTATGGAAGTTTCCAAGACATTACAAACAGCGTCAATTTAGACAAACAGAAAGAAGAAGCTTTATCCAAACTCGAAACCATTTTAGATGCTACAACTCATGTAACAATCATCGGAACTGATACCAACGGTACCATCACCCATTTTAACAAAGGTGCTGAATACCACTTACAGTATACATCGGAAGAAATGATTGGCAAACAAACACCGTATATCCTCCACAAAGAGTCGGAAGTTTTGTACCGTGCAGAAATTTTATCTCAAGAATATGGTGTTCCAATTTCCGGATTTGAAACCTTTGTGCACAAAGCAAGGTTAGGTGCCTACGACTCACATGAGTGGACTTATATCAGAAAGGATGGTTCCGAATTTCCAGTCCAATTGGTTGTCACTGCAAGCCGAAACCCAAAAGGAGAAATCACTGGATTTTTAGGTATTGGAATTGATATCTCATCCCAAAAAGCCACCGAAGAAGCGTTACGCGAAAGTGAAAGGCGTTGGCAATTTGCATTGGAAGGTTCAGGAGATGGAATTTGGGATTGGAATGCGGAAACAAATCAGGTGTATTTTTCAAGCCAATGGAAAGCCATGTTGGGTTTTGAAGATTCTGAAATTGGATCCAGTTTATCCGAATGGGAATCAAGAGTACATCCTGATGACAAAGAAAACTGTTTTTCTGATCTTGAGAAACATTTTACAGGTGTCACTCCCGTTTACATGAACGAACATCGAATGCTGTGTAAAGATGGAACTTATAAATGGATTTTAGATAGAGGAAAAGTCATTGAACGGACAGTTGATGGAAAACCTCTACGTGTGATCGGAACGCACACTGACATCACAAACAGGAAAGTTTTAGAAAATGATTTGATCATTGCCAGGGAAAAAGCAGAAAACGCATCGAACGCAAAGTCAAACTTTTTGGCCAATATGAGCCATGAAATTAGAACTCCATTGAATGGTGTGATTGGATTTGCAGACCTATTGATGCGAACCGAACTAAACCAAGTACAACGAAAGTATATGGAAACAGTTCATCTATCTGCCATGTCTTTACTCGATTTGATCAACGACATCTTAGATTTTTCCAAAATTGAATCTGGAAAAATGGAACTATATAAAGAAAGGGTCAACATTTTTGATTTATTACACCAAATCGCAGAGATCGTAAAACACAAAGCATACGAAAAAGGTTTGGAACTCATTTTAAATATTTCTCCTAAAGTTCCAAGGAATGTTTTTGTAGACTCTTTACGATTACGACAAATTTTATTAAATTTAATTGGGAATGCTCTCAAATTCACTCTCAAGGGTGAAATTCAAATCAAATTAACTGCCACACCTGTAAACACAAATGAATTTGAATTTTTGTTCGAAGTGATTGATACAGGGATCGGAATCGATAAAGACAATCAAAAGAAAATATTTGAAGTTTTTGCGCAAGCAGACAGCTCCACAACACGACAGTTTGGTGGAACGGGGCTAGGTCTTTCGATCACATCAAAACTATTACAATTATTTGACTCAAAAATTGAATTGGAATCGGAATTGAACCGTGGTTCTCGATTTTATTTTAAATTTACTACACTCGCTGATAACGAACGTAATTTAGAACCAGACTTAAAATCAATTCAAAATGTATTGGTAGTGGATGATAACCAAACAAATCTTTTAGTCATAAAAGAGATGTTAGACTATAAAAACATCAATACCACATCATTTTGCTCTCCAAATGCAGCTCTTGAATCGATCAAACGAGGAGAAGTGTTTGATATTGTGATTTCGGATTATAATATGCCCGAGATGAATGGTCTCGAATTCATTGAGAAGTTAAAACAAATTTTAATTCAAAACAAACAAAGAATTCCTTATCTAACCATTCATACATCCTCCAATGAAGAAATTATCTACCAAAAAGGGAAAGAATTGGGTGTTGGAATCATTCTTTTAAAGCCAATCCAAACGAATATTTTATATGAAAGTTTATCTGATTTAATTTCAGGTAGGATTTCAGACGAATCTCAAAATAAACAAAATAATTTTAAACCAATTTTATCGAACGAAAAAACAAAAGTGATGATTGTGGAAGATAACCCAGTGAATATGATGTTAACCAAAACCATTGTGTTAAAAATTTTACAATCGGCGATCATCATCGAAGCAAACAATGGTTTAGAAGCCGTTGAACATTTCAAAAAAACAGAACCTGACCTGATCCTTATGGACATCCAAATGCCAGAAATGAATGGTTATGATGCCACCAAAGAGATCCGTAAATTAGCGATTGGTAAAAACGTTCCGATCATTGCTCTCACTGCGGGAACTCTTTCAGATGAAGAAAACCGGTGTTTGGAAAGTGGAATGAATGATTATATTTCGAAACCTGTGGTTTTAAATACCATAGCGGAAAAGCTTAAGCACTGGCTTTTGAAATAACCATATTGAATGAGATTGTCCGAATGAGGCCATTTCTTTCTCATGGACATTGTGCTAGTCTCTGTATCCAAACTTTCCAAAACCATCGGCGAAAAAAAACTTTTTACAAACCTTGATTTCTCTATCAGTGAAGGAGAAAAACTTGCCATCGTTGGGATCAATGGATCGGGCAAGTCTACCTTGTTACGAGCCATACTGGGAAAAGAAGAAACAGACTCTGGCCAAATCATTAAAAACAATAACCTAAAAATTGCGATCCTCGACCAAAATCCCATTTTTGATCCCAAGGAAACCATTCTCGACCATATTTACAAAGGGGACAACAAACTCGTCAAAACCATTCGTAAGTATGAAGATATCTGTGAACGTATGAGCGAAGGGGAAGATGGCCTCGATGATGAATTTACAAATGCCTCACAGGAGATGGATAGACTTTCTGCATGGGATTATGAACAACAAATCAAATCCATCTTACGGGAATTAGGTGTCGAAAAACTTGAGCGAAAGATGTCTGAATTGTCAGGTGGGATGTTAAAAAAAGTAGAGCTTGCCAAATCTCTAATTGATGAAAGTAATTTACTAATTTTAGATGAGCCAACAAACCATTTGGACGTAAAATCCATATTATGGTTAGAAGACTACCTTGCCAATTTAGATAAAGCAATCCTTCTCATCACACATGATCGTTACTTCTTAGATCGAATTGTAACCAAAATTTTGGAATTAGACCGTGGGAATTATTTTTTATACGAAGGGAACTATTCGATTTATTTAGAACGAAAGGTCGAACGTGAAGAAACACTTCAAAAACAAGAAGACAAAATCAAACAATTTTTGAAACAAGAAGTGAAATGGCTCAAACGCCAACCCAAAGCGCGCACCACAAAACAAAAAGCAAGAATTGATCGAGCTAACGAATTACAAACTCGCGAAAGACGAGAAATCCAAAAAGACTTAGAACTGAGTGTTGCCGCAAAACGCCAAGGGAAAACCATATTAGAAATCCATAATCTTAAAAAATCAATTGGCGAAAAAGTTCTCATCAATGATTTCACTTATACGTTTAAAGCGAAGGAAAGACTGGGAATCATTGGTCCCAACGGAATTGGGAAATCAACTTTACTTAATCTTATAGCCGGACGACTAACACCGGATAGCGGTTATTTAAAACCAGGACTCAATACCAAAGTTGGGTATTTTGACCAAACAAGCTCAGAACTTCCTTTGGAACGAAATGTATTGGAATACATCAAAGATGTTGCAGGTGAAATGATTGAAACCGAGTCTGGCGAAAAAATTTCGGCCGCAAAAATGTTGGAACGATTTCTATTTGATGGGAAATTACAATACACACGAATCGCCAAACTTTCTGGAGGTGAAAGGCGTAGACTATTCCTCGTTCAAATTTTGATGACAGGTCCAAACTTTCTTATTTTGGATGAACCTACCAATGACTTAGACATCCAAACCCTATCTGTTTTGGAATCTTTTTTAGATGAGTTCCCAGGTACGGTGGTGATTGTATCGCATGATCGTTATTTTCTCGATCGAACCGCAGAAAGTTTACTCATCTTTCGCAAAGAAGGAAAACTCGACCATTACATTGGAACCTTCTCTTCCTTTTTAGAACAAGACACATTGGAGATTGAAAACGAACCAGGTTCTATTCAAACCCCAGTGGTACCAGTAAGTCAACCCACTGTGGAAAAACCTAAAAAATCAAAACAAGACCTTAAGAAAATCCAAACATTAGAAAAAGACATTGCATCACTCGAAGAGAAAAAAGCCAACTTAGAATCAAAATTGAGTACATTCGCAAATGATCATATGGAATTAAGCAAAATATCGAAAGAAATCCAAACAATTGAGGCGGAAATTCTTTACAAATTGGAGGAATGGGAAATGTTTCATTCCGAATGAAAACGGTCCATTACACAAGAATCCTCCTTTGGACCCCCATCATCCTCATCGGGTACTTCATTTCCGCACAAATTGGATTCAATATAGCCTTTCTCAATAGCCAAGTTTCACCTGTTTGGCCGCCAGAAGGAGTAGGACTCTCTTCCCTTTTACTGCTTGGACCTGTTGCCATACCTGGAATTTATTTAGGTGCCACACTTGCCAACTTCTACAACAACCCTCACTTCCAAACAGCGTTTATTATAGGGATTGGCAACACACTTAGTAGTTATGTCAATTATCGCATCATCAAACGCGTGACAGAAAAAACGGATCCTCTCTATTCCACAAAGGATTTAATTTATTTCTTAAGCATTGGAACCTTTCCTGGTTCCTTCATCAGTGCTGTGCTTGGTGTGACAAGTTTATGGTATTGGGATTTTTTATCTTCTGAATTGTATTTTAATGTATTCTTTACTTGGTTTTCAGGAGAGATGCTTGGGTTTCTCATTGTGGCACCCCTACTTTATGTTTGGTTTTATCCAAAATCCAAGTTAAACTTAGATTTATCCAAACAATTGGAACTTTTCCTTTGGATCGTTATTGTTTATATTTCTGGATCCATTGCATTTAGTGATGAGTGGCCTCTTCTTTTTGTTCCCATCCCCTTTGTCATTGTCACAAGCATACGGTTCCGCCAATTTGGTGCTACATTATCTACAGTTGTCCTATCTTACACAGCTGTCACACTCACCATTGAAGGGAAAGGTGTTTTTGCGAGACGAGATGCCAGTGGGTTATCAATTAATGATTCACTCATATTTTTAGATGCCTTTTTATTTTGTATCAGTGGGATTGCTTACTTCCTTGTAACAGCCACACGTGAAAGAGAACGTGCACAGGAAACATCTTTAAAATCATTACAAGTGTTAAATGAACTTAAAGAAAAAGCCAATGAAGAATTAGAACAAAAAGTTTTAGAACGAACTGCCGTCATCGAGGAACAAAGGATCGAAATTGAAAAACAATTGGATATGGCAAAACGAATCCAAGAATCCCTTTTCCCACAAAAAGAAATTGTACCCAATGGAGTCGAAATTTTATTTAAAAACATACCCATGATGAAAGTGGGTGGTGATTTGTATGATATTGTTTGGAGGCACGAAAAACAAGAATTAGGTGTATTTATCTGCGATGTATCTGGACATGGAATTCCATCTGCTCTTTTAAGTGCTCTTGTCAAAACCTCACTGGAAAAATGGAAAGAAGACCCAAAAGATCTTAAAGAAAACTTAGAGTCGATTCGAAACCAAATTATTCCCAATTTGAGAGAACATTTTGTAACGGCAAGTTTACTCCATTTGCATACTGATTCAGGGGCTTTAACTTTTGCCCGTGCGGGCCATTTTCCACTTTTTATCATACGTAAATCTGGGGCTCTTGTCAGCTTAAAACCTATGGGACGAATCATCACACCGATCTTTGATATCCTTGCGGAAGAAGAAAAGTTCCAAATGGAAAAAGGTGATTTGATAGTGCTTTTGACAGATGGCCTTACAGAAGCAAGAGACCCGGCTTCTTTACAAATGTTTGGTGAAGATAAACTACTAAACTTAGTCCGGGATCTCCGAAACCAACCTTTAAAAGAGATTCGAGACGAAGTATTCCAGTCCGTGATCCATCTATCTGGTGGGATCCAAGCCATCCAAGATGATTTGACCCTTGGACTAATTCGTTATACGGGAGTCTGACAGGACTTCCAAGGAAAAACCAAACGAGCAAGGACTCTTAAAAACCATTTCTCTCACTTTGGTGATTCCAAAAATTCCTCGATACAAGGAAGTAGGATTTCGGATCGTTCCTCTTCTGTCATCGATCCCAGGTCTCCTCCTTTATTAAAACGACTCACTGATTTATGGTAATCCGAATGATTGATAAGAGATGCAAGTTCAATCAGTTCAATGGCATCATCTTTCACTTGTCTTATATAAGCACTACAGGAAATATAGGATCCAAAATTTGTTTTTTGCTTCCGAAAGTACATTATTTTATAAACAACTCCATAAGGAGTATGGCTTTTTAGGTTTTCTGGGTATTGATTCTTTTTTGTCTCCATCCAATCCTGGATGTTCATCCCTTTGGGTAGTGGCACAGGATTCTTCGGATACACTCTCCTTTCTGGAGGAAGTAAACTTGCACAATCCAAGATGAAAAAAAGAAAACAAAGGAAAGTAAATTTTCGAATCCAACCAAATTTCCAAACACGAAAGAAATCTGGCATATAACCATGTCTTCGATTCATTGCATTCCATTTTGTGAGTGGTTCTTTCATTCTCATTTGATTATGGTTCATTTTTTGTTTCATTACCCACTTCGTTAGGTAGGGTTTGATAGATTTCGTCAACTGCCATTTGGAAACCTTGAAGATACATGGTAGAGAATGCATTTGGTTCATTGGTTAGATTTCCATAATCACGCATTTGAAAACGATTTGGTACAAAAATGTACCAAGGGCTTAAGTAGCGAGTCGCCAATTGGGTATTTGTTTTCTCCGTGACCAAGCGATTCTCGTGGTATAATTTAACGGTTACATCTAAACTTAGTTTTTCTTCGCATGGGTATAAACAAAGAATTAACATTTGTAAAGTTTGGCTTATCTTTCCTTCTTCCCAGTCACTCTTCGGACGGTTTGCCACAACAAAAAGTATATAGTCTGTTTTCACTTTCGTGAGTTCGAAATTTTTATCTTCTATATTGTTGATAAAAACGGTTTTCCATTGGTAACGAGAAGATCCGATTTTCTTTTGTTGTTTCGAAAAGTATTCACTCCAAGGAATTCCAAACATGGGATTGATTTCCACAAAACGTTTGTACCCTCTTTGATAAAAAACTCGGTTTTGATTTAAAATGGTAATGGACTTGGCAATTTTATTTTTCTCTAAATCTTTCGGGAAGGTTCTGGGTTGGTGATCTAAATTGGCAAATACACATTGAGTTAAACTTAGTATGCATATCATGATAAGATATTTCACTCGTAGATCATTCCTTGGATTGTGGAGCGATTAAGAATTCTTCGATGCAAGGTAAAAGAATTTCGGTTCTTTCTCTTTCATTCATGGGACCCAGTTCACCACCCCGAGGGATTATGGATTTATGATAGTCTGCGTAATTGACATTGGAAATCATCTCTAACATCTCGATGGATTTGGTATTGGTTTGGCGGAGGTAAGCTGCGCAGGAAATAAAGGAACCAATCGAAGTCAACTCTCTCCGAAAGTATTGGATCTTATACGAATTAGAGTCCAGGTCATACACCCGAAGCCTATTGGGATATTGTTCCTTTTTTGTTTGCACCCACCCATGGATGTCCATTCCTGCAGGTAAATGAATGGGATTTTTCGGATATACCCTTCTCTCTTTTGGCAAAAGGCTTGCGCAAGAGTTAGAAAAAGAGGTTACCAAAATGAGGAAGAGACAACAGACAAAAACCCCTGAAACAGAGGATCGATTCCTAGTTTGAGAACCAATCCGATTCGGACAGATTGTACGGTTGAATTCGATCTTCCAAAAGAAGATTTTTTGGGAATCTTTAGTGTCCAAATCCTATAACCTCCACTTTCCCGGGCTACCTAAGTTATTGTAACGACCCCCTGGGATATGGAAAGGATTGTGGCCTCCTCCACCCGATCTTGGCATTTGGTATTGGTTTCCTCCATAATATGGCACCCCATAACGACCAGAATACCCATGGTATGGATAGGGATATTGGCGGTAGTTGTGCCCATTTTGACTTGGATGCCTTACATAATAAGAATCATTCCCATAATCCGGTGTGATACAACCACCACCGAGACTGGCCATTCCACCTACTAGAAGTAAGGTGCACAAAAACCGAACGATCTTTTGGCGACTGAGTGTTTCTAATGATTCAAAATTGATTCTGTTCATGATACACAAAGTATAGAATGCAAACAAGGATTCTGAAATGGAGGGTTTCCGCATTTGCGGGGATCACCTATGCCAAAGGTTGGATCGGATGAAAATGATAAGAAAGTTGATTCAAAAAATTATGTCTCTTACGCGCCCTTGATGCGGAGGAGGCGAACGCCGTCCGAAGGACCGAAGCGACTGCGTGAGTCCGGAGCAAGCAAGGAAAGGCGCCCTAATTCGTTCTTGTTTCCCTTATTATAGTTCAAAATGATGGAAAAATCAGTTAAATTTTCCGCAGGAAGTGTGCCCCATCCATGGCAAATATCTATTACGACGACAGTTGCGATCTCAATCTCCTTAAAGGTAAAACCATTGCAGTGATTGGCTACGGAAGCCAAGGTCACGCCCAAGCTCAAAACATGAAAGATTCTGGTTTGAAAGTCATCATTGGACTTCGCGATGGATCTAAATCAGTGAAAGAAGCAAAAGAAGCTGGTTTCGAAGTTTACAATGTAGCAGAAGCTTCTAAAAAAGCGGACATCATCCAAATCCTTGCTCCAGATACCATCCAAGCTGACATGTATAAGGCGGACATTGAACCAAACCTTTCGGAAGGAAAGGCTCTTGTTTTCTCTCATGGATTTAACATCCACTACGATCTCATCACTCCTCCAAAAAACGTAGACGTGTATATGGTAGCTCCAAAAGGTCCAGGACATTTGGTTCGCCGTGTTTACACGGAAGGTGGTGGGGTTCCATGCCTCATCGCAATTTACCAAGATGCAACAGGCCAAGCAAAAGCTCGTGCACTTGCACACGCAAGCGGAGTTGGTGGGGGAAGAGCAGGAATTTTAGAAACATCTTTCCGTGAAGAAACAGAAACAGACCTTTTCGGGGAACAAGCAGTTCTTTGTGGTGGTGTGGCAAATCTCATCATGAGTGGTTTTGAAACACTTACAGAAGCTGGATACGATCCAGAGATTGCTTACTTTGAATGTTTACACGAAGTAAAACTCATCACTGACCTTATCTACGAAGGTGGACTGGCACGTATGCGTTTTTCTATCTCTGATACTGCAGAGTATGGAGATTACATCAGTGGCCCACGTGTGATTGATGCAGGTGTGAAAGCTCGTATGAAAGATGTTCTCACAGACATCCAAAAAGACAAGGGTGCAGCGTTTGCAAACCGTTGGATGGCTGATACAAAAGCTGGATACCCTGAATACAAAAAACTCAAAGAAAAAAATGCGGCTCACCCAATCGAAGCAGTAGGAACAAAACTACGATCGATGATGAAGTGGCTCGCAAAGTAATGGTTTAGGTAACTTAAGTTAGAAGAAAGAAAGGAAGAAGGATTTTATATGAAAGTAACACAAAAGATTGTACTCGCAGCACCTGCACGAACTCCTTTTGCACAAATAGGCAAGGCGCTCGCTCAGTATCCAGGCCACCACTTAGGAAAACTAGTAGGTGAAGAAGTGATGAAACGCAGTGGTTTGAAACCAACTGACATTGACGGAGTGATTGTGGGAGAAGGATTCTCAAATGCACCAAACTCTGCTCGTGTGATTGCAAACCTCATGAACCTGCCTTTAGAAATTCCTTGTTTGACAGTTGCCAACAACTGTGTATCAGGACTTGAAGCAGTTGCAGAAGCGTCTCGCCGAATTATGTTAGGTGAAGGGGAAGTCTTCCTCGTGATTGGAGAAGAGTCTCAAACTTCTATGCCTTTCGTTGTGAAAAATGCTCGTCTTAATAAAAAAACAAATAGCTTAGATTCACTTGTAAAACTACTTCCAAACGACCTTCCTGAAGGCGTGGAACTTCGTGACACATTAGAAGATGGTCTTGGTGATGGTGAAACTTCTTACGGAATGCAAGTAACGGCAGAAATCCTCGCACAAAACTACGCACTCCCACGGGAAACACAAGACAAAGTGGCTTACGAATCGTTCAAAAGAGCATTCGAAGCAACTCAAGAAGGTCGTTACAAACCATATATCATGGAAGTAAAAGACGATGAAGGAAACCCACTCCAAGCAGATGAGGCGGTTCTCCTCCGTGAAGGTCTTGTGAAAAACCCAACTCGTATGGGTCGCGCGATGCTTATGTTTGATAACCCAGCTATGAAATTTGATGCTTGGAAAGAAAAGTATGGAAAAGACTTAAAAAAATCACATGGCCCTACTGTTTCCATCTTCAATGCAAGCCCACGTTCTGATGGAGCAGCAGGAATCATTGTCGCTTCTGAAGCAGCAGCAAAAAGATTAGGACTGAAAGCAGAAGCAGTGGTAACAGGTTTCAAAATGAAAGGTGTTGCACCAAACCTAATGGGACTTGGACAAGCAGAAGCAACTCTTGGTCTCCTCGAAGAAGTTGGTGAAAAAGTGGAAAACATCGACGTGATCGAAATCCATGAAGCTTTCGCAGCAACTGCAGTTGCAGCTCTTGAAGAAATCAAAATCAGAACAGGATTTGATTGGGAAAAGAACTTTGATGCCAAAAAAATCAACCCTAATGGTGGATCCATTGCCATTGGACACCCGTTTGGTGCTACAGGGGTTCGACTCCTACACAATGCGATCATGGACTTCCATGAAAACAAAGATGCAAAGAAAGTTCTTGTGACTGCTTGTGCACACGGTGGGATCGCAGGATCAATGATCGTAGAAAGACCATAATTCGAATCTAAGATTCGATTACGTTCGTTCGAAAGATCGAAGGAAAAGCCAAGGGTAACCTTGGCTTTTTTTTTTGGGTGGAATTCTTAAGAATACAAATGATGCAAAAGGTGAACTCTTTTGAAAAGAATTTTGCATTTCGGCGAAGGGAATTGAAAGAAAGGATACGATGTGGTAGAGAGGACGTATTGGGTGGCGGGTGGTTAACCCCACCCAATTCAGGGCGGGGACTGTGGACTCACAACTTCCCCCCAAACCTCGTTAGCATCGGCACAATCCCATCCCTAGTCTGTCTCGCCGTATCATACCCCGGAAAGATCTTATACAACTTCAGGTAAAATTGTTTTTCAATTCGTTTATTACCTAAATTCGTTTTTTCTAATATATCTTTCGTAAATAAATGAAACTCAAAATATCCATTTTTAAATTTTCCATCCAAACCCAACTTACCACCTACTTTAATTCGAATCGGACGTGTTAGCTGAATCACATCAAAAGTTTTTTCATTTTCATAATGCAATGAGTTGGAAATCGTAAACGATTCTTTCATTTCCATTTCATGAAAATCTTTATCTGTTGGATATTGAATCAAAACTTTTCCTTCTCGACGGAACTCTACCTGGTAGGACAAAATTTCGATATTCTCTGAATCGACTGGCTCTATATCAATTGTTAAATGATGGTCTAAAATCTCGGATGACCTTGTAACAATGTTTCCTTCACGTTTGCCAATTAAAACCAATCGATTACTTTGAGATGGAACAGAAAATTTAAAAATAGTTCCCGGCTCAGGTAAATCTTTCCCTGTGACAGTGAGTGGGTGGTGGATCGGAGTTTGTGTAATCGTATTGGTATCAATAATATTTGTTTCATCTTCGTTTTCTAATTGAATATCCTTTTGATTCAATTTTAAACTCTGTTTGGATTTAAATAGCTCTGAATTTCTAAATTTTGCAATAGCGAGCCTTTGCATGACAACAACGAGAAGTAAAATGGCTACAGATAGTACTAAAACGAATACCCAAATCTCATAGGTGTTCAACTTTTCTTCTAAGATACGAATTTGATCTAACGAATACGGTTTCAAAATTTGTCCAAGTATCATTCGGTATCCTTTTGTAAACGAAACCTTTTTATAAGTATCGACCACTTTGAATCAGAAAAAAACCGATTCCAGCGAAAAGAGATCGACTCAACTTTCTCACTTTCCTATTTTTTACACTATGTCGGCTAATTTATCCTACGTAATTCTCCTGATTCTTTTTTTTGTTTCTCCCCTTTTTTCACAAAACCATTGGGACGATTACATTGCTGAAAAAAATATTGGCTCCACCTATCATGTATTTGGTGACAATGTCAATCTAAGAGAATCGGGGAATTTGAATGCAAAAGTGATTCAAAAACTCAAATTGGGACAATCGGTGAAAATCCTTTCAAAAATGAACCAAACCTTAGAACAGAATTCAGTAAAGGAATATTGGTACCAAGTGCGAACTGAAACCGAAGGTAACATTGGATTTGTTTGGGGTGGATTCATCTCTGACTATTCTTTCCCTATAAAAGATGTGCTCGTATTATGTAAAAACTTAGGAGAGAAAACTCGCAAACTCGAATTAAAAATCATCCGCGATACCAATCTGATTAGCCAAGGTTTATGGGAAGTTGGACCTATGAGTAATGAATCTTGGGACAGTACCATTTATGATGAAAAAGGTTTTTCACCGAAACCAAATGCATTATTTGCTATCAAATATTTAATCTTTTCTGAAATTGAGTATGGTTATTCCAATGAACAATTATTCACGTTTGACCAAAATTTCAAAATACAACCGCAATTCTCTTGGAACCCAGGGGCATGTGATCCACCATCTTGTTCAGAATCATGGTTAATCTTTCCAAAAGATACACTCCCAGAGGATAAAAAAATCATGCGAAAATCCATTTTAGGAAAAGAAAACACAATCATTGAACTCATGCATAGTTTCGATATTGATGAACCAAACCAACATGACTATTACCAATCCGAATACCATTGGAACGGACAAAATTTTCAAAAGAAGGAAAATTAAATACCTATGAAAAAATATCTACTGATTATCATTTTATTCACTTTCACTTACCCAAGTTTTGCATGGAATAACCACGCTGGGATTACGTATCTCATACTAAAGGACCATTGGAAAAACCAAACAATTCCACAAGTCAAAGTAGAATCTTTAAACTCATTTTTAAAACAAGAGAAAGATTCTATCCAAGAGGTACTTTCCAGTTCAGAAGATTGGGCATTACAAAAACTTCCTCACCTAACAAAAACAAATGATAATCTCAAATTTTCTCCAAAGATTTCCGATTCAGATTTGGTGCTTCCATTTTATAAAGCACTTAGAGTGAATCCTAACCACAAAGCTGCGCTTTATATTCAATCTGTGCCAGCAATTGAAGGTAAAAAATTACCATTGGATGAACTCACAACTCTTCACGAAAAAGGTAAATTAGTGAATGAAACCTTCATTTCATTAAATGAAGGAGATACGATAAGCGCAGATCAAGTGCTCATTTCGGCAACTGATGAACCTGATTACGACTTAGACCTTCACTTATTTGAGGATAACAATAGTGAGGTGGGAAAAATATATGGTTTTGGACTCCAACCCTTTGGGAATCCTGCGGTTGAATATTCCTCCCAAGCACCTTTCCACATGGGATTTTTTTATGAACCAAAAATCATTTTCTCCCTGGCAGGATTTTTAAAAAAAACCTACCCAGAACTTCGCATCCACCAGTTTAGTGAACTTTCCAAATTAGCATTTCGTAAAGGACATCCTTATTGGGGGTACAGATTTGCAGGATGGGCACTCCATTACATCCAAGACTTAACACAACCATACCACTCTTCTGTTTTGCCAAGAGTGAGTGCCGCTAAACAAATTGGTGTTCAACTTGTTTCATTTGTTGGTTACCAAAAACCAAAAAACAATATGATCGAGTTTGTTTCAGGACGCCACACCTTAATTGAGGAGTACCAATACTATCTCATCAAAAACCTAATTTTATCCAAAAACTGGAACCACCCGGTTGTCTCTTCGATTATGAATATAAGCGAAAATGAAAAAACAGAATGGAAGAGTTATGATGATGTACGAACGAATGTATGCAGAGAAGCATACGATGCAGGGGACCCAACCGACGAACAATTGGAAAACTTAAACATAACAAAATACGACAGATTGTATGAAGAAAGCCACCCAATCCATTCCATTTTAGGTTCCCTTTTAAAAAATACGTCAAAACATACGAGAGCCTATTTGGATCAATTAAACAAGTGAGTTCAATCGATGTTTTCTACCGCAAATCTTTCCAATAGTTCCAAAGGAATAATCTCTAACGCTCGTTTGTGGGTCGATTCCAAATAGACTTGAGGGGCCACACCATTGCGGTAGGCTTCTAACCACCTAGAAGCACAAAGGCACCATCTTTCCCCAGGTTTAACACCTGGAAATGCATACTCCGGCCAAGGAGTGATTAAATCATTTCCAGAAGCTTTTTGTGATTCTAAAAATTCTTTCGTAGCGAGCACACAAACCGTGTGCGAACCAAAATCGTCTGAAGAAGTATTACAACATCCATCACGAAAAAAACCCGTCAATGGATCTGTGGAACAAGGCAAAAGTGGTCCACCTAGTACGTTGATTGAGTCATCCATATCCATAGCAATTGTTATGGAAACGAATGAGGCGTTGGGAGGAAAGTTGTTTCTATTTCCTTCGTTAGAAAAAAGAAGGGAGTTTGCACCCCCGTAGTACGACCAAATGGTCTTGGAAAGCCCATGGACATACTACTATACATACATTTACTTGTCAAACGATTACGGCGAAACTTGGTAGAAAAATTTCTTTTTTTCAACACCATCCACTTTGATGAGCATTTGCCAATTTCCCACAAAATTACGGTTTTTAGGGATCTTAAAGAGTTGGTACTCAAAAATATTCGATTTTTGAATCTGCCAATTTTTGTAATATGGCTCTACCTTACCTGTATCAATTGATAAAAATAATTCAATTTGTTTTGATGTTGGTCGAATGAAATCAATCTTTATCGCAAACTGTTCACCTAATCTAAATTTTGTGTCCTTACAATGGAATGATTCATCTTGTTCGATCACTCGACACAACATAATTCCATCCTCCAAAATATCAGAATTTGGTGGATCAATTCCTTTTACCGGATGCCAATACAAATACAAATGGTTCAAATACTCTCGATCGGAAAATTGTGTCTTAAAAAAAGTAGGAATTGTTTCAATGGTTGCACCTTTACTTGGTTTTTGAACTTCAAAATGTAAGTGAGGTCCATCCGAATAACCAGTATTACCCGAATAACCAATTAACTGTCCTTCTTCCACATAATCTCCAACATTTACCACTGCCCCATCTTTTTTAAGATGAGCATAATTTCCAAGTGTCCCATCATCATGTTGGATCAAAATAAAATTTGCTTTAGAAAAAAGATCTTTGCGAAGACCACCCTCTGAATATTTTTTAACTACTTCGGCGACCCTTCCTTTTCTCGAGGAATGGATTGGAGTTCCGATCGGAAGGATGAAATCTAATGAATACTTTAGATTTCCAAAATGTGTAAATTTACCATTATATCCCTGTCCAATTCTTGCACGTGTCCCCTTTGCAAATGGCAGGGAATAGGTAACTTGATCATCATGGACTGCATCCCAGTCTCCCCAATAATCCAAGGCCGAAAAAGAATAAAAAGTTAATTTCGATTCATCTTCCACAGTGAATCGAGTGATGAAAATTGGTTCTCCATTTCTAACGACATAGTATTGAGGGAATTGCAGATCGGATTTCAGATTTTTAACAGAAAGATTAAATTCTATAGAACGAACAATGCCTAGATTTGCTGATTGATCTACCATGAAGAAATCGTACCCATTTTCAACACGCACCATGTAGGTGCAGATATGATTTGGCAAACAAATCATTTTCACTTCTTCGGAAGACTCAGGGTGTAAACCGGATACAAAAAAACATAAAAGTAAAATAAACTTTTTCACTATATACTCGTTAATTGGAACTCAATTTTTTTTTGTAAATTTCCATTGGACCAAACACTCAAGACCCATTCACCATCGACTGGATCCTGAAAATCTTGGATTGGAATCATGAAAGAACTAATCCAGTCTTCTTTTTTTGAATCCCATGTATATTCATATCGAATGGCGGTTTCTTTTTTTTGCAACTGCAATTGAAATTTATATACATCAGGCCTTAAAATCGGAATCAATAAATAGATAGGTGATAGTTTTGAAAATGAAGTTTGTTTACAACCTTCTTGTGTTATGCCATCTAAACGGTCACAGATAAAAGTTCCATCCACATCCACTATTTTTTTTTCAATTGGACTTCCTATTTCCCTTTTCCACAACAATGCTCCTTCCGAGAGAGTTTCTGCTTCAGATACTTGTGTGCGAAATTTAGTTGGAATTGTTTTTTTTCGCAAGGTTTTTGTGGGTTGGTAAACTTCAAAATGGAGATGGGGACCTTCACTATAACCAGTGTTCCCCGAGTGACCAATGACTGTTCCAATTGTTACCCTTTGGCCAATTTTGACAAGCACACCTCTATATCGTAAATGAGCGTATTCGGCAATCGTCCCATCATCATGTTGGATTTTTATATAATTGGCAGACTCTTTGAATTTGGGATCCAATCCACCTTCAATGTTTTTATCCTGGGTATCAATGACTAACCCTGGCCTTGCTGCCAGAATGTAATCATCTTCCTTCAATCCAAAATCGATCGAATAACGATTGTCCCCCGTATGACTTTTCTGTCCGAAATAACTCTGTGACACTCTCACTTTCAGTTTAGAATCAAAGGGTAAATCATAAATATAACGGAAATTATGTTTGGATAAAAAATTCCCAAGGATCCATTTGTATTGAATTTTATATGATATTTTTTTCTTCTTAGAAATGGTTTTAAGATGGAATAATTTCACCTTCCGGTTACCACGTAGAACCGCTAACAGCGGAAGTGGTTTTGAACTTTTCATATTTACCAATACAGCACTCACTGATATTGAAGTGTCTGTTTGTTTTGTTGCAATTTTATTATGAAAGTATACATCCACCCCTCTCGAATTCGATACAAATTCAACACAAACTCGATCCATCGAACAATACGATTGAGGTTCTTCAGCGAATAAAAACCCATATGGGATCGTAAACAAACAACAAAAAAACCAAAATCTCATAAAGGTAGGTTCACGATAAACAAACAAAAGCCATTCGACAATCCATTTTCCAAACGAAAAACATAGTTGCCTAGAGAATTATATTTTATGAAAGTCGACAGATGAGTGCAAAGCTTTATACATTTCCGATTTCACATTTTTCAGAAAAGGCAAGATGGGGTTTAGATTTAGCAAACTACCCGTACGAATTAAACCAGCTGGTTCCAGGACAACATATCCAAACATTAAAACCAATAGTAACTGATTTGTATGTTCCCGTTTTAGAAACAGATACGAAAATTGTCCAGGGTTCTGGAAAGATTTTAGATTTGGTAGAAGAAAAGGCCTTTGGATCTAAAGCGAGCGTCGAAGAAAAACAAATGGAAGAGGATATCGACAATAAAATTGGGAAAAGTTTACAGACCTTATTGTATCACTTTATTTTAGATTATCCTGAAATTGTTGGTAAACTTTTTTTATTAACTCCAAAATCCTTATCGGAAACTGTTGGTCCACCAGAACACTTTGACTTAATCGCTTTATCCCTCAAACGTCGTTATAAAATCACAAACAAAAATCTTGAAACCGTGAAACAAGCTTTAGATGAATGTTCAAAAGAGCTCATCGAAATTTATAAAACTAAAAAATATTTTAATGGGAAATCATTTGGAAGGGTCGACTTAACTCTTGCTAGTTTAATGGGAATGCTGGCGGAACCGAAGGAATCACCAGCTTACCCATGGTTTAGCTCTGTAAAAATGCCTGATTCCTTTCTCCAATGGAAACAAGAATTAGGGTTTGATGTTCTCTTTGAAAAAATCAAAGAATTTTATAAAGATTTTCGAATCCAATCCAAATAATCCTTATCACCACTGAGGATGGGCCAAACCACCATACAAGGGATTTCATAAGAATGGATTTCTTTTAGCCTTTGTTTGAGTGGTTCGGATTTTTCTTTTGTTGTTTTGAATAAACATACTGTTTCCATCGATTCTTCCAAAGTATCATTCCAGACATAAATCGATTCCATTTTGTCGATCAGATTTGCACAGGCAGTCAATCGTTCCCCAATGAGAATTTTTGCACAATGTTTTGCTTCTTCCTTGTTCGGAAACGTAGTATATACTGTCACAAATTCGATTTCCATATCCATAAATATTATTTCCTACTTGCTCTTTCCATTAGATACTTATGATTTTGCTTTATGAATCTTCGTTTTTTCAAATCGACATTACTGATTCTTAGCATTTGTTTGCCACTCTTTTCAGAATCATTAAATCCCCCTACCATAACTTCTACAAGCCAACTCCAACCAAAATCAAAAAAATACATCCCCGTTTTTGCCATGGATGGAAAACTGAAAACAAGTTGGGCTGAGGGTGTGGAAGGAGAAGGGATCGGGGAATCACTTGTCATCAAATACAAAAATCCTATCCATTTCCGTTCCCTAGCCATTTACAATGGATTTGGAGATCCCAAATTATGGGCCGCAAATAACCGTGTTAAAAAATTAAAAGTCACAACAGAATCTGGGAACGAAGAAATTGTAACTCTAAAAGATTCACTTTCCAGACAAGTGATCACTTTCAAAAACGAAATCAAGGCAAAAGAAATTTCTTTGACCATCCAGGAAGTTTACAAAGGAACCAATACAGAAAATACGGCAATCGCCGATTTCGTGTTTGATTCAGAGCAAGCGGGTTCCGCACTTGTGCCACCAAAGAATACTTGGGCTATCGGAAAATGGAAAACAAAATCCAATATCGCAAGGATCCAATTACACAATGACGGAACTTGTGAAATGGGTTACGAAACAGCAAAGATGTTATGTACATGGACGGAGAAAGGGGAGAAAGTGATTGTTAGCCTAGAAGCAACTTTACCTCTCACCAATACTGATATTCTAGAAATCAAACGTAGAGGGAATGTTAGTTCACCAACGATAGAAATTAACGGTAAACACGAATTTGTATTAAACCAAGACGAGGTGTAATCCAACTTTTTTAGTTTGGTTCATTCCAAGTTGACCAAATTGTTTCCACCACAGTAGTTTCCTTTTCTACTGTGGTTTCAAAATACAAAACCGCGTTTTGATACGCTTTGTCCGAAAGATCTCTAACGGGCGTTAGTAGAATAAGATCACTATTTAATTCTTTTTCTAATTTCTCAAGAATTCCCCATTCATCAAGTTTGCCTTGTTTTGGATAAGGCAAAACCAGTAGCCCAGAAACTGTTTCAACTTTTGTTTTTCTTTTTTTCCGAACCTCCCACAAAATTCGACCAATCGAATAACGAAAATTAAACTCAGAAACTGGTTGTACCTTCGTTGAACCATTTTCAGTGTATAAAAAGCCATCGATTGCACAGGGACCAGAATATTCTTTTGGAATCAAATTGTTTAAGTTTTTGACCAAATCATAAACGAAAGGAAGGAAGAGAGGTTGGTATTCATTTTCCCCTCCTCCAATCCGAATCCCACGAAATCCACCTTCGGGATCTATCCACATCGATGTTGACGTTAGATAAAAAAATTCACCTTCTTTTACATCCCAAAGTGTAGAAAAATCGAAAAAACGACTCTCTCCTACCCAATCCTCACAGACAACAGGAAAACCAAACAGACGTTTCTGGACTTGAGACATCTTCCAGGAATCGGAAGGAGTTTTAAAGATGATATGATTCCTACCTGCAAGTCCGAATTCACTTTTTAATACGACAGGCAATTTTGCCTCTTCCATCTCAGCAAACAGATGTTCTTCGGAAGTAATCACTTTGGCAGGGAGTGGGGAATGGTGTTTGCGAAAATCTAATTGTGTGACCTTTGAATTTAAGTATCGTGCCATTTCCAATTGAATGGGATCAATTTGGAGTTCACCTTCTTCCCAATTGTGGCGTTTCCCCCATTCAATAAGAGTCACATCTCCTATCAATCCTCCTAATTGGTATGGGATACCTGGAGTTAGTCCTTTCTCTTTCCAATGTGAATATAATGTTTCACTCGGAAGTTCTTCCACATATACATAATCTTCTTCATTCGTGATGGGAAAAAAAAGTTTTTCCAAACAACGATTCCTCCTCTTCAAAGAGGAATCGAGATTCAGTAGAGGAGAATGTAGGCGATACTCAAATAATGAGTCGAGGTAGTATAACTTCGGCACCAATCAATAGATGCGTCGGATGGCAGTTGCTATCCTTTGCACATTATCTTTTGTTAAGTTAGGATAAATCGGAATACAATGACCCCTTTGGAATAACCTTTCAGCATTTGGATATTCTAAATGGTTTTCTTCCAAAACTCGATGGAGTGGTTCTTCTACTGTTCTTTGTGTTCCAATATGAATGGATTTAAAATACCGTTGGATCTCTTCATAATTTTGTCCAGATACAACGATTGGAAATCTTTGGAATGTATCTTCATTTGGATTTTGGAAATAAGTTTCGAGACGTGAGTTTTGCACTGCTTGTAGATAAGCAGAGGCAATTTTTTTCTTACGCTCTAAAATCACACCGAGTTTAGACAACTGTTCGATTCCAAGAGCTGCTTGGTAGTCCACTAAGTTATAATCATACTTTGGTTCACCAAAATTTCGTTTGGACGAAGATCCTGACTTGTAAGACTTAACAGCATTTGCTAAATTACTTTCAGAAGTGATGATCATGGCACCATTTCCAGTTGTGATGATGTTTTCCGCACTCAGTCCGCAAATGGCAATTTTAGTTTGTTTTCCAACAGTGATGGATTCCGATGTCGCACCAATGCCTTCTGTGAAGTCTTCGATTACTTCCAATCCTTCAATGGAATATTCATGCAATCGAATGAGGGATCCAAAACTATGATCAAACAGAGCAAACTTTGCACCAGATTCATTTTTTTTACGCAAAAACTCTTCCGGGCAAGGATGAAAGGAATTACGTTTTAGATCCACAATCACTGGTTTTGCTTGGATGAGAAAAATGGCATCTAAGGCAGAGATTGGTGCGTAACTCGAAAGTAATACAGAATCACCAGCCTTTACACCTAACGCAAGTAATGCGAGGTGGTAAGCAGATGTCAAAGAATTTGTAGAGATTGCATATTTAATTTTGAATGTATGGCAAAACGTTTTTTCAAAACGTTCCACGATCTCGCCATTGGAAAGATGTTCTTCCACGAGACATTCTAACACACCTTTCAGATCTTCTCTCGAAAGGGTAGGTTTGAAGAATTCGATGTTTTTTTCTTTTCGAATCGGTCTTTGTATTGTTTCGGTGCTCATCCAACAGCACTCCTATATATTATGTCACTTAAGTACTCTATTTGCGAATTATGTCACTTCATTTTTCGAAATGCGAACATAATTTTAGAAAAACCATAGAAAATTGGTTCTGAGCGGACAAAGTTCCTAAAATATGACCGAAACCATGGACCAAAAACACTCGACTTGGGCCAATCGCCTTCGCGAAAACCAAGGAATCCGATCCTTAATGGAAGACCTAGGAAAACAAACGGGTCATCCCGATGAAATCCTTCTCGGTGGAGGCAATCCCGCACACATCCCGGAAGCGGAGGCAGTTTTCCAGGAAACATTTACCAACCTTGCAAAAGAGCCTGCACTTCGGGCTTTACTTGGTGACTACCAAGCACCGATAGGCAACGACCACTTCCGAGAAATTGCGGCAGAATACCTGTCTTCCCATTTTGGTACCAGTTTAAGAAAAGAAAACATCGCCTTTTTTAATGGCAGCCAAAATGCGTATTCCTATTTGCTCAATCTGCACTCAGGTCCAATGGCAGATGGAAGTTTTAAAAAAATACTGTTGCCAATTGTCCCAGAATACATTGGTTATGCGGACCAAACCATCACCGAAGGTGTTTTTGTAGCAAATACACCAATGGTTAAACAAACGGGCAAAAATCGTTTCCAGTATGAGCTAAACAAAACATCCTTCGATCTGACTGACATTGGAGTCCTTGCCATTTCAAGGCCAACGAATCCAACGGGGAATGTAATCAATTTATCCGATCTCGAATGGATGGAAGAACGAACAAAAAAGCTAAACATTCCGATTCTCATCGACCTGGCGTATGGAAATCCCTTTCCTAACTTGATTGGGAAAGAAGAACCAATTCATTTTGGGAACGGTAGAACACTTTCTTTAAGTTTTTCTAAAATTGGATTACCGGGTGTTCGGTTGGGGATTGTGATCTCTGATGAGGATACCATCGAAACACTTTCTTCTTTTGCCGCAGTGGGCAATCTTGCTGTTGGGAATTTAGGAGTGTATATGATGGAACAGCTTTTCCAAAAAAACCTACTCACCCAACTCTCAGAAAACATCTTACGTCCGTTTTATGAAGCCAAACGTAACCTCGCATTGGCATTATTCACAGATGCGTTTCAAAAATTGGGAGTCGAATACGAAATCCACGACCCCATGGGTGGTTTTTTCCTTTGGATTCGGTTCCCCTCACTTTCCATTACCAATCACCAATTGTATCACCTTTGTAAAGATAAACGACTCTTCATCGTATCAGGACATTATTTCTTTCCTGGGCTAAACACTGATTTTTCACATACGAAAGAATGCATACGTTTGACATATTGCCGTAAGGAAGAAGAATTAGCCAGGGGAGCCCAAATCCTTGCTGAAATTGTGGCCTCTCACCAGGCGAAATCCGAATGAGCGAAGATACTATCGATTTATCAGACACAGTCTTAGAGAATCCTTCATCCAAGGATGAATCTTCTTCCGAAAGACCTTCTGCTCAATCCTATATTTTTTTATCTGACTCCGTTGGGAGCCTAACCCCTACTGCTCGTTGCATCTTGGACGAACTGAAAGACTGGCACAAACGTGTAGAAAAACATGGAAGCAAAGAAAAACATGCTTCCTACCTCATGACGGTGGACAAACTTCCCGAAGCACTTGGGAAATACACAAACTTAGGAGCACAAGGTAGATCTGAAAACTCCATCCACCATGCACTCCGTCAAATTTTAGACATTGACCACCGTGGCCAAAACAGAGCCGCTTATGCATATCCTTATCTCATACGAACCGGCAGTAAAATCTCTTCTAAAATTGCCCTCATTGCACCACAAAACGAGAATAAGACGGACACCCAACCTTATAGACAAGCATGTTTTCGTTTTTCACAAGAACTCATTAAAGTATTACTCGAAAACCGAGCCAAAAAGGGAAGGAACTGGGACGAAGATAACCCAGGTGCCTTACTCCTACAAAAAAACAAAGATGGAAATACTTGGTTATATCCTAAGTTAGGTTCTCTCGAAGCAGAAATCTCTTCGCTCGTAAGAAAAGGATTTGGGAACTTACCTTACATCCCAATGCCAGATTTTTTGCAAGACTTCACATTGTTTGCAAGAGAACAAAACTTAGCTCTACCCATCTTAACCGATTATCATATTGTCATCGACGAACTCAATATTTTACCCGATGGAAGTTTCAAACGACTGCCAGAAGTGGTAAACCAAATCCTTGCCCACTTAAATGGATTGGAACATTTTACTAAAGAACAACTTACAAAACTTGCTAAAGATGCAAAATACGAATCCTTTTTGGCACAGTTTAACGAATATTCTGCGACTCCAAAATTTTCATCGTTAGAAGCTAAGATGAATCCGGAAGAGGAAGTGAAAAAGTTTTTAGCCATCATTGAAAACTTTCCTTTTCCAGTAGAAAAAAATAACAGAGCACTTTCGATCAAAGAAACAATCGACCTAAGTGTTAAAATATTAAAACGCCTTTCTGAAGAGAAGGGATCTGTATTAACTAGAAAAGATGATAACATATATGGTACGGTTAAAAATGCAGTTATCAGCAAAATCCCGGAACATACAAAAAATCATAATACATTGTTACGTATCAACTTTGAAGAAGAAGTTGCTAATGCAGGCATCACTGCTCCTGAAAAAGTAACTGAATACATCAAACGTTTGAAAGACGATGTCTTATCGGAACATTCATATCATGAAGAAAAAACTCCCGATGGAAGGTCGGTGTATTATGTGGTAGACCATGGGTATATGGCAGCGGTCATCCACAAACTTGCATTTGAAGGGAGAACCAACCCCGAATACAAAAAACAATTGGGTTATGCCAAAATCATCAATCATAAACTTTCCAATCCCAAACACCCAGGTCTCAATAGCAAACTCAAACCCGAGTTAATTGCAAAACTAAATGCCGATGTCAAAAACATGGAAGTGGAGGAATTGGAAAAAGAAAGATCCAACGAAATCCGATCTCGTTTTAATGTAGTACCTGGTATTCTTACGTTTGTGGTGAGCACAATGATATTCATCACTGGGGCATATTATCTACGTTCGGCGATGCCAATTTTTTTTGGAGTTCCTTTCTCAGTTGTGATCGGGTTTTTAGCTGCCATCTATTTTAGAGAAAAAACAACAGAAGAAATTCGAGAAGATATCAAAAACTCAGGAAAGTTTTCAGGTGTGGGTGATTGGGGAAAACCAAGTTATTCATCTGGTTCCACCCCAAGTTACGAAGAAGAACAAGAGACAAATAAAAAAGAAGAAAAACTTTCTCATATCTACAAAGCCGCAGACAATTTTGTTTTCCCAAAACGATTCAACAAAATCACAGATAAAGTATTAGATCCTAAATCCTTACGTTCACGCATTTATGAAAATTTAGACAATATCAAACGAAACAACATGACCCTCGCCAAAGAAAAGGACGAGGACAAAGTTGCATCCACCGTTGAATATGCAGTTTTACAATCTGTGTCGACCATCGTCATCCCAGATGATGTGGCTGTCAGAGATCTGCCAAACACCATTCTCATCAATCGAAATGATATGAAATCTGCCCTTTTCCGCAGCCAATTGGCAGATTTTTACCGCGAAGAGATGAACAAAAAGAAGTTCGATAAAAAATTAGTCAAATACTATACCTATCTCATCAACACGGTTGAGATGGAGTATTACAAATACCTTCCGAAAAAACGAGTTTAGAAACTAAAATCATTTGATTCTCTGTGGGACATACCTCCTATGGAGTTGATGTATCAAAACGGTATCGTACAATTTCCTATCATCATCATTGATGAAGATTTTCGTTCCGAAAATGCCAGTGGTCTTGGCATTCGAGCTATTGCAAAGGCCTTAGAAGGGGAAGGGATCGAAGTTCTGGGTGTAACCAGTTACGGAGACCTCACGAGTTTTGTACAACAACAGAGTCGTGCATGTGGGTTCATCCTTTCCATTGATGATGAAGAGTTTACGCCAGAGACAGAAGGTGAAGTGCCAGATGCCCTCCGCCAACTCAAAGACTTTGTCACCCAAGTCCGTCACAGGAACGCAGACATCCCTCTCTTTTTATATGGGGAAACAAGAACAAGCCGCCACATTCCTAATAGTATCCTTAAAGAACTCCATGGTTTCATTCATATGTTTGAAGACACACCAGAGTTTATGGCTCGTGCGATCCACAGAGAAGTTAAATCTTATTTAGATAGTTTACCTCCACCTTTTTTTCGCGCTCTTACACAATATGCACATGATGGAAGTTATAGTTGGCATTGCCCAGGTCACTCAGGTGGTGTTGCCTTTTTAAAAAGTCCGGTAGGACAAATGTTCCATCAGTTTTTTGGTGAGAACATGTTGCGTGCTGACGTTTGTAATGCGGTCGATGAACTAGGCCAACTCTTAGATCATACGGGACCCATTTCTGCAAGTGAACGAAATGCCGCGAGGATTTTCCAATGTGATAGTTTGTACTTTGTGACAAATGGAACTTCTACTTCCAATAAAATTGTTTGGCATAGCACGGTAGCTCCTGGCGACGTTGTGATCGTTGACCGCAACTGCCACAAAAGTATTTTACATGCCATCACTATGACAGGTGCCATCCCAGTTTTTTTAATGCCTACAAGAAACCATTTTGGGATCATTGGCCCTATTCCCAAATCTGAGTTCACTTGGGAAAACATTCAAAAAAAGATCGCGGAACACCCGTTTGCAAAACATGTAAAAGGGAATCCACGTATCCTAACCATTACACAAAGTACCTATGATGGAATTCTCTACAATGTTGAAGATATCAAATCAGAGTTAGATGGCAAAATTTCAACCCTTCATTTTGATGAAGCATGGTTACCACATGCGGCCTTCCATCGTTTTTATACAGGCATGCATGCGATTGGATCTGATAGACCTCGCCCAAAAGAAAGTATGATCTTTGCCACTCAATCCACACATAAACTCTTGGCAGGATTGTCACAAGCAAGCCAGATCCTTGTGCAAAATAGTGAAAAAGAAACGCTAGATAGAAATTTATTCAACGAAGCATTTTTAATGCACACAAGTACGAGTCCACAATACGCCATCATTGCCTCTTGTGATGTGGCTGCAGCAATGATGGAATCTCCTGGTGGGAATGCTCTTGTAGAAGAGTCCATCGAAGAAGCTTTGGATTTCAGGCGAGCCATGCGAAAGGTTGACTTGGAATTGGAAGAGGACTGGTGGTTCAGTGTTTGGGGACCGGAAGCCCTAGCGGAAGAGGGAGCTGGCGAACGAGATGAATGGATCCTAAAGGCCAATGACCGTTGGCATGGATTTGGTGACATTGCGGAAGGATTTAATATGTTGGATCCGATCAAAGCCACTGTCATCACTCCAGGAATGAGTGTAGAGGGGGAATTTGCTGATTGGGGGATCCCTGCCCTGATCCTTACCAAATACCTGGCTGAACATGGAATCATCGTCGAAAAAACGGGACTTTATAGTTTCTTTATCATGTTTACGATTGGTATCACGAAAGGCCGATGGAATACAATGGTCACCGAATTACAACAGTTCAAAGATGATTACGATTCGAACCAACCACTTTGGAGGGTGATGCCAAAGTTTACAGCAGCGTATCCGAAATACGATCGGATTGGATTACGAGACCTCTGCCAATCTATGCATGAAGTGTATCGGGCAAATAACATTTCCCACCTAACAACTGAGATGTATTTGAGTCCGATGATCCCTGCAATGAAACCTTCGGAAGCATTTGCCAAGATGGCACATCGTGATATCGAACGGGTTCCGATAGATGAATTGGAAGGAAGGATTACCTCAGTCCTTCTCACTCCATACCCTCCTGGAATCCCTCTTCTCATCCCTGGAGAAAAATTTAACTCAACGATCATCCGGTACTTACAGTTTGCTCGTGAGTTCAATACAAAGTTCCCTGGATTTGAAACGGACATCCATGGACTTGTGGAAGAAAAATCGGAGACAGGCCAACTTACGTATTTTGTGGATTGTGTGATCGAATCTTAAAAAACGAAATCACATTACCATTCTGAAGAATTCTAAAACCAGAAAGTGTTTACAACAATACTTTTTGGTTTTAGCAGGTGATTTTATTTTGTTTTTCCAACGAAAGAATTCCCTTCCATCGGATATATTCAACAATTCTATTGATTTGTTGCAACATTTTCATTTTATCGATCTTATGATTGATTGGATCGATACGATCCACTGATTCGATTCATTCTATCTACGTTCCATCCATCATTCCCATTCTATCATTTTCACCACGTCTTTCAGACAATCTTCGCGAAAGGAAACATCTGATTTTGTCATCGGTAATCCTGAATACCATTTCCCATCAGGGAATTTTAGATCCACCCAATAGGTAAAAACTGTGGTCTCTCCATTATTGTTTTTGATTTCGATATTGAGAAGTTTTAGATCCGATAAACCAGTTTCCTTATAAAAAACTTCTCCGTTTTTTGTGCGGATTCGAATTTTTTTGGGAAGTACTTCATAGGTGGTTCCTTTTTTTTCTTCCCGTTTCAATTTGAATTCCCAAGAATCAATTTTGATCGAGTCAAGTTCATTCACGTTCAATTTTTTTTTGTATAAAATCCCATCTTTTGTATGTTCAAAATGAATCGTCTGACTACCGCTAGTTGATTCACCTCGCACGGTTCGCCCATCACACAAGGTTACATTCAGAACTTTTGACTCGGCCGATTCTTTTTCTCCACGAGCATTCCTTGGTTCTTTGGATTCATCGTTTGGCATTGTCGGAAGGTTTGGTTCTTTCGGAATTCGTGGTTCTCCGAAGGCTGGAGAAAAAAAACTGAGGGTCCCAAGCCAAAGAAAGAGTCGCATGCGAAGTAAGTAGTCCATATTCTGACCTTTATCCATGGATGCATTTCTGACTGCAACTTTTCAAACCCTTCCCTTACCCGTTCTTCTCCTTGTGATCATAGGTTCGATCCTTGTCCTTGGGAAAGCCGCCGATGTTTTGGTGGACGAAGCTGTTTCCCTTTCGGCAAGATGGGGTGTTCCCAAAATGATCATTGGAGCAACGATTGTTAGTTTGGGTACCACACTTCCCGAAGTTTCGGTTTCTGTCCTCGCTGCTCTAGAAGGAAATCCCGGGATTGCCCTTGGCAATGCGGTTGGATCGATTATCTGCGACACGGGACTCATCCTTGGGATTGCCATCCTCATTTCCCCTCCTGACATCGACAAACGACTCGTGAACCGCCAAGGTTGGATCCAAGTTCTCAGTGGATTTTTACTCGTGTTTGCAGCCCTTCCTTGGTCAAACCTAACGTCTGTTTTTACAACTGGTGGACGCATCGATCAGGGAACTGGGATTGTATTTTTGATTTTGCTTGGGGTTTACGTGTATTTAAGCATTCGTTGGTCACGGTCAAAACCAGGTGAAGTGGAAGCAGGTCTTGATGACACAACAGAATACGACGACTCTCCTTTTTGGGTCATTTTTTTGAAACTTGTTGTGGCAATCACACTTGTGATTTTGTCTTCCAAAGTACTCATTCCATCTGTGCAAGAAACAGCCGTTCGGTTGTCAATCCCTGAATCCATCATCGGAGCAACACTGGTTGCGTTTGGTACGAGTTTACCAGAACTTGTAACAGCCATCCAGGCGTCAAGGCGTGGTCACTCCGAACTTGCAGTTGGTAATATCATCGGAGCCGATATTTTAAATGTACTGTTTGTGTCTGGTGCTGCCGCGGCCGTAACCAGAAATGGACTCGAAGCTCCTGTGAGTTTTTTCAGCTTTTATTTTCCATCTATGCTTATCGTTTTGATTTTGTTCCGCTTGGGAATTGTTTTCTCAAAAGACAAAATCAAACGTCCGTTTGGTGTGTTTTTACTCATTGTGTACGCAATCGCAACGGTTGCAGGATTTATCTTTAAAGGATAAATTGGAAATCACCCACCTCCTCTTGTTTCCATTCAAAGGAGGTGTTTTTTTGTTTGTACCATTCCTCATAACTGAGAATCCTAGATTCAAATTTATTTCCTTTTGTTCTAATTGTTTCTCCAAATAGTGGTTCTGCTCCTTGTCGGATTAACATCTTTCCACCTTCATTATCAAATTGTTTGGGATGATCAAAAACAAAGATCTCACGATTTTGTTCCATCGCACTCATCGCTGTGGAGATGGTTCCCGATTTTTTGCCAGATTCCATAATAAAAACCTTCTTTGATAACCCAGAGATCACCCGATTGCGTTTTGGGAAGGTCCATCGGGCAGGCTCTGTGTACAATAGAAATTCTGAAATTAACAATTGTTTGGTGTCTGTTTTGATTTTTTTATATAAGTCACGATTGCCTGGTGGGTATTCGGTTCCAAGAGTTGTGCCAAGAACTCCTACAACAGAAATACCTAACTCAAAAGCTGTCAGAAATGCTTGTCTGTCGATCCCGAGTGCCATACCAGAAACTATGGCGATACCTTCAGTTTGGGAAAGTGACCGGACCAGAGCTTTCGTTGCTGTGATGGAAATGGGTGATGCCTTTCGTGTTCCGACAATCGCAACTAAATTCTTTTGTAGAACTGATAGATCTCCCAAACAAACAAGCACAAGTGGTGGATCAAAAATTTCCTTCAGTAACTTGGGATAATTCGGATCATCATAGGGGAGAAGAGTCCATTCAGGCTTTTTCTGTTTTTCCCAAGTTTTACATTCAGCAAGCCATAAACGCCAATCTTCTTCTGGAAAAAACTTGGGTAATTCCTGAAACAATTGATTAAAACTTGGATATTGTCGCCAAATCTTTGTTTTGCGCAGAAAAGAAGCAATTTTGGGATGGCCCAATAGGGAAACTACCACATGGGATGAGGTCAGTTAGATTTGTTTTGGGCCCCAAGGAGGTTTAAATTTTTTAAAACATTTTTGTAAGATGAATTTTCTTCCAATGGCTCTCGGATATTTCCATTTTCTTTCATTTGTTCTAAAATCGATTTGATCCGAACATATTCTTCATAGGCAAGTGAAGATTTCCCAATTTGGTATAAGAAATTTGCCTTCGCAAAACGAGTGGGAACGTTGTAAGGCTCTTTTCTTAATATCTGATCTAACAGAGAAAATGCGGTTTCGATTTCATCATAACCACTGGAAAGTTTTCCATTCCAAGATTCATCTTTTAATGAGGAATCAAAATACACCAAAGCCAATTGAAATGGGAACCGAGAATCATCTTTATCGAGTTTTGCCAATTGTTTGAAAAGAGAAATGGCGCGACTCCTTCTCGTTTGTTCCCAACCCATATCTTTTGAAGCATTTGCGTAGGCAACTGCAGTCTCGTATAACAACTGCTTATCTAATTTTCCTGATTGGATGGCTTTCTCAAAAAAAGGTAATGCGGATTCATATGAATGGATTTCAAATCCACCTTGTTTTGCATTGGGAATGGATTCTGAAACCGCTTCTTCATAATAACGGACACCCAAATCGGCAGAACCCGCCCTCATATACGCCCGTGCAATTTTCCATGAAAGGGCTGCTGATTGGTTGGATTTTTGCACCAACTTCCGGATTCGTTTTTCCATTTCTTCCATTTCGGCCTCTTCCAAAGCCAATTTTTCTTTCCAGTTGACGATGTCTTTCTCTGAAGTTAACTCTCCTCCAATTCGTTTGCGGTATCTGGATTCGGTAAGTGATTTCAGGTATTCACAACCACTGAAAAAAAAGAGCAAACAGAAAGTAAGGACCCACTTTCGTAAGAAAACTAAGGAAAACCTGCCGTTTTTTGTGCCCATCGGTTCGATTTTAGTTTCTTTCTTTTGGATGAAAAGAAAAAAATGTGATTATGTCTCTTAGTTTTCAGAGCCTGGGTGAAGGGGATTTGTCTCAAATCTTAGATTGGGAAGAATCCTGTTTTCCTGGAGAAACATGGACAGAGAAAATGATCCAAACCCATTTGGAATTCCATCTGGCATTTGGAATTGGAAATCCAGAAATCCAATGTTATGCGTTAGTTTGTGAAACACCATGGGAAATTGAAATTTTCAGGATTGCCACGCTTCCGAATTTCAGGAAACGAGGAATCGCAAAACAAATGTTAGAAAACCTTTTTCAAAAATTTCCCAAAAAGGAATTTTTTTTAGAAGTAAAGGAATCCAATGAACTCGCAATCAAACTGTATTTGTCAGTTGGATTTTTGGAACTTGAGAGACGTAAAAAATATTATCCGGACGGATCAACAGCCGTTCTAATGAAGAGGAATCCCATCGAATGAAAAATGCATATGTAACAGGCGCATCACAAGGTATTGGAAAGGAATTTGTTAGAGCTCTCGGCAAAGATTATAATGTATTTTTAATCTCAAGAACGGAATCCGACTTAAAAAAAGTGATTTTAGATTTAGAACCATCCTCTCGAGGTATGTTAAAATATTTTGCCTTAGATCTCACAAAAAAAAAGGATGTCGAAGAACTTGCGAGTATCATCGAAAAGGATAAAGATGCAGAAATATTGGTAAACAATGCAGGATTTGGAACTGTTGGTGAATTTGCAGCACTTCCCCTCGATAAAGAATTAGACGAAGTTAATTTGAATGTAAAAACTTTGGTACATCTAAGTCACACTGCCCTCAATCGATTCAAAAAAAATAAAAAAGGATATTTGATCAATGTTGCATCTATCGCTGGTTATTTGCCAGCCCCTGGCAGTGCGATTTATGCAGCGACTAAAGCCTTTGTAAAATCTTTTACGGAATCCATTCACGAAGAAGCAAAAAACTATGGCATCCATGTCCAAGCTTTATGCCCTGGTCTTACTCATTCAGACTTCCACCAACGTGCGGGCATCAACAAATCCAAATACCCTTCATTTATGTGGCAAAATGCAGACGAAGTCGTAGAAGAATCATTAAACGCACTTAAATACAATGAAGCAGTTTGTATCACAGGTAGTTTTAACCAAGGTGCCATTACAGTTTCAGAACTTATCCCTCGTGGTTTTTTAAGAAAACTTAGTGGAAGATATTTAAAACTAGAAGAGGAATAAAATGGATGTCGCTAAACTAGATACTTGGTATCGTAGACTCCTTGTTTTATCTTCTATTGTCTGTGGTGGATTTCAAGTATACTACGAAGGAAATCTATGGATCAATGCAACCTTTGTAGTGCTGATGGCAGGAATGGTGGGCTATTATACCAACTTTCTCGCAATTAAAATGTTATTCCAACCTAAACATGGTAAGGTGCTAGGATGGTCTGGTCTTGTACCAAAAAACAAATCCAAAATCGCAAAATCTTTGGGTGAAAGTATCCAAAGCAATTTATTACATCCAGACATCATCCTTGCTTATATATATGAAAGGAACTTGGTGGAGACAGGCATTCAAAAGATAGTCAAAGAAATCGATGAAGCCATCCACAATGATGAAATCCGTACATTACTTGTCACAAAAATCATATCCATGTTAAAAGAAAGAGGGCCTGAGATTTTAGAGGTCATCTTTGATTTTTCAGAAGAGACAATGAAAAAAATGGCAGAACGTCCTGAGGAAGTTCAAAAACTTTGGGAGTATACAAGAAACCGCCTAACATACTATCTAACGGAAGAAACCAATCGTGAAGAACTTGGACAACAACTCAGAGTCATTTTACTCGAAGAAATGCCAAAACTTGCAAACCTTTTGAACGAAGGACTAGAAGAGTACTTAAAAACAAGGAGTACCCTAGGTAAAATCGGGATTGGAGTCAAAAAAATATTTTCTTTCAACGAAGATGCCATCCGTGAACTGTTAGAACGATTTGTCAAAGACCCAGAAACATCCGATCAGTTTATGAAGATGATGGATGATATGATGGCAGGATTACAAGAGCGGCTCAATTCTAAAGAAACACAAGAGTTTATCACTGGAAAAATTTCCAACTGGTTGGAAGCAAGTGGTGACTATGCCAGACAAAACTTATTGCCGACAGGGATTGAACGATTGCAAGCCTACTTAGATGATCCAAATAACTGGGAAGAAATCGAAAAAAATTTCTTTCGGGCTGTCGAATGGGTGAAAAAACGCCTTCTTGAATTTATGAATAGTGAAGAAGGGAAAACTTACCTCAAAACAAATATTGAAAAATTTGTTCACAACATCAATGTGACAGCCCTTGTCGAAGAACGAGTTATGGCACTTGATACAGATGATTTGGAAAAAATGATACTAGATAATACGGGTGGAAACCTGGTCGTAATACAATTCTTAGGTGGAATTCTTGGAATGATTGCAGGCCTTATCCAAGTTCATATCTATTTTGCAGTTCCTGTGGGAGCTTTGGTTTTGATTACTTACATTGCTCACTACCGAAACCAGAAAAAATTCAATTCTCAAATGGAGTCGTAAAAATAGTATTTATGAAATCTCATCCCATATCTTTCCTCTCTCTTTGTTTTATTGTATCATTTGGAATTCATTTCCAATGTGCCAGCAAAACCAAATTTCAAAAATTAGAATCGAAACAACCAGATACTGGCCTCGTTTATGTGGTTCGTCCTGAACACACAGCACTTGCCCTCTGGGATTATGAATGTATCATTTCCAAGTATCCAGACAAATTTTCCACCGCAGTCATTCCAACACCAGTTTACAAAATGAATTTAACAAATGGATCTTTGGGTTACGTGAGACTGACACAAGGGACCTATCGATTGGACGTAAACGGCAAACCTGATGCAACAAAAGTGTTCCAAGTGAAAGCAGGAGAAGAAAAATTCTATGAACTTAAAATCTTTAGTGAAACAAAAATGTCAAAAAGTGAGATGATGTTTCGGGAAGTGAATAAGGAAGAAACACTTTCTGAAGTTCTATCTGTTCCATTTTTTATCGAAGTAAAACCTGAATCAATACAAGTGCCTATTGAGTAACAAAAGAAAGTCTTTGGCAAATTTAGACTGACCCAAGTTCATCCAATCCACATGGCCACCTCCTCTGATTTCCCAAAATACCTTAGGTTCACCGGCTAACCCAAAAATCTCTTTTCCATTATCAAAAAACACAACCGTATCTTCGGTTCCATGGATCACAAGCATTGGTATGGGAGCTAAACTCGCAATGGAATCTTTTGGGCTCGTTGCATCATGGAAGATCCAAGAAAATAAATTTCCCATGGGAGGAAAGATCACATGGTTCATCGTTTCTTTGACTACTTTACGATACGAAGCAAAAGAACCATCGATACACAAAAGGACAACATGTTCTTTCCCTTCCCATTCCGCCAATGATCGCATTGCTATGGCCCCACCCAAACTTTGTCCATAGACGATGAGTTTCACACCTTTTTCTTTTGCTTCCTTTAAAGCGAAGTCTAAAACAAGTTTACTATCTTCAATATTGTCATAAGGATCAGGTTCCCCTTCAGATTCACCATAACCTCTATAGTCAAATGTGATGAGCTCGTAACCATGATTGACTAACCAAGCAAGTGATAAAAAATGAGAGCTCATGTTTTGACCATTCCCATGGAACTGCAATATCACAGCTTTTGGAGTTTCTAACTTTTGATTTTTAATTTTCCAAACATTGATCTTTATATGATCTTTGGCTTCGATTGTTTCTGCTGTATAAGAAAAACCCATTTGTTTGGGAGTAAAATAAGTTTGTTTCGTTGGATGGTAATACAACGAAGAACAACTAAACAAAAACAAATTAAAACAAATAATGATAAGACAATAAAGTTTCTTCATAAAATCTTTCTCCATTTACTTCTAAACGTAACTCATGTGTATTCGAGAATGCATATCTCAATTTAAATGTTGCATAGTAGGTATTTAAATTCTGACTCAATTGGTAGTTTTGCGCAGTGGCGCCTGAAAAAATTTTCCAAGCCCCCCATTCTTTTTGGTATAACAAACTAAAGTTCACACCGTACCGGACATCATTTTCAAACATCCTTCCATTTTGCGCTTTGACACCAGCAAGGACACTTAGTACACCTAAACTCATTGGATTTTTTCCAAATTCATTCGTAAAAGTATAACCAAATCGTAAATCAAAATTCCCAACTTGTTTACGAAGGACTTCGTCATTGTTTTTATAAACAGCGGTTTGGATTCCAGTATCCAACATATAAGAAAAATCTTTTGAGATCCCATTATAAGGACTTAACGATGCAACTTTTATCACACTCATTGAGGTGAGTTCGGGTCGCTTATTTTCATAGGTGCGAACAGTCGTGTCAAAAAACGCCAATTCAGAATTAGGTGCATGCCCCCGGCTTACGTTTAACAAATCATGATAAGCGATTCTGTATTGGAATTCCGCAAAATTCCCAAGAGAGGAAGCTCCCCCACCAACAGAAACCCGACTCAAAGGATGAGAAGTTTCTGGCGGAGTTGAGAGAGGAATGTCTTCTTTTGTTGTATATTCATCATTTTGTTTGCTACGAAACACCAAAAGTTTGTCGTAATAATCTTTATGATATTTTGGAATTTCATTTTTGTTCGCATAACGGTACCGATAGGTATCAAGTACAGCATCTGTCACAAGCGCCATTCTCAGAGTTTCATTTACGCCAGGTAAAAAACCTTTATCAAAACGAATCATTTGCCAATATACGTCACGTTCCTCTTCCGACATTTCAAAGATTTTGTATTTAATCTTGGAATACAAAGATGGACGGTATTTTTGTGAAAGGACAAATCCTTCTTCTGCTAAATAAAACTTAATGGTATCACTTGGAGCGACAATCCAACCGGGTTTATTGCTAATTTGCAAATCTGGTTTGGCCACTTCTAAAATTTCCATCAAGTGGTAGGAACAGTTTTCATTGATAAAATAATAATCAAAATCGGCCCGGCCCATCTCCCAAAGGTGCCGCAAAAATCGATCTCTCTCTTCTTGCGTGAGATTCAATTTGTATTCCCAAATGTCCCGACTTTCCATATCATTGTATTCGTTTACTTTGATGTAATAGGGAAAAATAGCGAAGGTTCCTGGATAACCACCTGTTAATCCTTTATAGGAATAAGAGAATGCATTCATCTCGCCAGGATTTGCCGCATAGTTCACACCATAGTCGAGTAACTCAGCGTTTTCATTCACTTTGTTATTGAGTTTGAGTAAGGTATGACCAAACATCGAGGCAGGGGCTTGCATATAATAGGATGAAAAAACAATGGAAACAGAAGCAGGGTTTAAAGCCTCTTTCCATACTTCAAACCTTGGACATTTAACTTCCGTTAAACGATTCAAATCAAAAGAAAGTTTTTCTTTAAGCCAATGGTAACGTTCGGGAAAGGAACATTGCGGGTGTAAAAGCCCTTCCGGGATAGGATCCTCCGTAAAAAAACTATGGAGAGTGGCGATAAGTTCTTTTTCGGGATTGTACTTTCCTTCTGGCGAAAGGAAATAACGTTTGTTATCCACTTCACTTTCCCATACTCCCCATCTCGTTTTTTTGAATCGCATAAGGCGATACCAATGTTTTTCCTCCGATAAGTGGATTTCTTTGGATTTTTGGATGAGTTCTTCTAAGTATTGTTTTGTTTTTGGAGATTTCGGAAGGGATTCCCCTTGTTTACGTGAGGTTTGGAAATCTAACTCCAAAATTTCTGAGTCATTCAACGGCTCGATGGCAAAAAGTGGTGAGAAAAGAATGAAGGAAAGGTAAAAATAAAAACGGAACAAGAAGTTCACCAGAGTATCCAAATGAAAGAATACTCTGATTTTTTACAAAGGACTAGATTTTACAGTAATTTTTTACTGTTGCGTCTTTTTCTAAAGTTTCATGAAGGTTTGACAACATCAAACTTGGATTTGCTTTAGACTCTTCAGTGAAGATTCTAGAGTAGTTTTGTTTCACTACTTCATTGAAACGAACACCAGATTTACATTCAAAAAGGGAAGCAAGGTTAGAAAGTTTTTCACCTTTACCAGCTGCCATTTCTTGCTCTAAGCTATCAAAGTTCATGTGAACATAGATTTCACGAGCATGTTCTTTTTGTGCAACGCCGTCAGCAGTACAGTTAGAAGTTCCTGAAGTGATACCAAACGTTTGGCTACCAGCAGTTCCGTTAGTTGTCGCTGCAAATACTTGGTTTCCACCAGGCATTACAAGAGTTCCGAGTCCACATCCAGCCATACCGTATTTTGGTGCAGCGGACATTTGAGAAGCAAGAAGAACCATAGAGATTCCGATTGTGGAGATGAGTGTTAACTTTTTCATTTTATTTCATATCTCCTTAGATTTGTGAACAAGATTTCGCGAGGATTTTGTCGCTTTTAACTTCAGATTTTACTGCAGAGAGAACACTTGCAGGAGTTGAATCTTCAGTGATGAGTTTAGCATAGTTTTCTTTTGTTACTTGGCCAAAACGAGACAATGAATCGCTAGAGCAACCAAGAAGGTTTCCTAAAGACTCTAATTTTTCCCCTTTTCCAGAAGCCATTTCTTGGCCTAAAGAATCGTAGTTCATAGTTACGAACAACTCTTGCACTTTCTCTTGTTTTACAACACCGTCAGCAGTACAGTTGGATGTTCCAGATGTAATCCCAAACGTTTGGTTGTAGTAGATACCATTAGAAGTTGCAGCAAAAATTTGCGTTTTGTCATTAGAAGTAATGATCAACGAGCCTAATCCGCAACCAGCCATACCATATTTTTTTGCTTCTACAGCAGTAGATGTCATTGTGATAGCTACAACAGCAGCAGACAAAAATAGGATTGAGGTAATTCTTTTTCCCATTTCGAAATCTCCTTTTGAAACTTTCGATTCAAATTGGGTCGAAATGTATCAGAGGTTTTCCTTTAGTCAAAAACTTTTTTAATTCCTTTTATGAAATTATAGGAACAATGGTAGCTCCCGATCAGTTAGCAGCTGATACACAATTAGAATCACTCTAAATTCAATGGTTTGGCTTGGTATTGCGAGAAAAGGCCTTCCGAAATGTTTCGAAATTTGTAAATCCGGCCAGCATTTCCCTCCGTTAGGTTGCCAAACAAAGGGAATGGAAGGCTTTTGGTTTCCTACCAACATCTGAACCAGGTTCAAATTATAGTTTAGAAGGCAATCTCACGAATCCATCCCCCTTCCCGCAACTGGTTTTGTTCGGTTGGATGTTTTCGAGAACATAACTTGTTGCCATGAACCCCTACCTTACCTGATTTCATACTCTCCACCAGAATAGATAAGGATCGGTTTTTGGTTTTTTATGCCTAACGTAACCGTCTCATTTAAATTCCTGCCATAACCTAATATCCGCAATGTGTTTTGCGACTCCCAATGGCATGGAACTTGAATGGAATTTTCCATACCACCTAATTCATAGTAAATGGTAAGGAGTGGAAAACCTCTTTTGTCTTTTTCCAATTTGAGTTTTGGGATGATGGCATAGGTTTCCTTGGTGAAAAAGGTACCAAAATACTTTGTATCAGGGAAACGATTGTCAGGTGTAAATTTGACCCCAATGCCTGCAACACCCTTAGGAAGATCTTTGTCATACAAAGTAAATATAGAATTTCCTTCCCATGTTTCAAATTCAACTCTCATTGCTTCAATTTTGGGATCTTTGATCGAAACTAAACCAAATAATACGCGTAAGTCGATTCCAAATCGATTTTCTTTTTCAACAAGGCCAACATCTATTCCCATCAAACTCAATTTAGGTGGATTCCCTTTTTTGTATTCATGGATTCCCATAGGGGAAATATAATACCCCTCCTCACCAAAAACGGTTTCCTTTTTTTCGGAAAGGTTAGAGAGGTTTGTTTCTGGGTGTACACCCATTTTTTCCTCCCATAACAATTCCATGATCCCCGTGTTTGTTCCCTTTAGTTTTCCCGTTTGCAGCCCAAGGGTGTTCCCTGCCACGAAGGATACAATTTCAGTTTTAGGATCATAAATTAGGTCTGCAAAAAATGGAGGTAATGAACCAGAATGCCCATAAAACCAAATGGTGTTTCCATCTGCTACATAACTGTTTTTCATAACCGGTAATCCGAGTTTCATTTCAAAATTGGCTTTTGGACCATTTTGGGTTTTATGAAATTCCGCAAAACTAACGGATGATAGGAGACCATTATTTTGTTTGCTTTTAAAAAAGGCCTTCATGAAAAGACCCATATCTTCTCCTGTTGTGGAAATGGAACCTGCTGTGAGATCTCGGATCACAGGGCGGATGGTTTTCGTTTTCCACAAAAAACCAGAATAACCAGTGATCAGTTCCGAATTGGGTAAAAATTCGAGTAAGGTCGTATGTTTCATCCCCGCTTTTTCGAAGATATGTTTTTGGAAATATCCTTCGATGGATTCACCTGACGCACGTTCAATGACATTTCCTAACAAACCAAAACTTAAATTGGAATAAGAATGAATTTTACCAGGTTCATTCCGTTCTAAATTGATGAGTGATTTTGGAAGTGAGCGAAAGGATTTCAGTATTTCTTCTTCACTACTATCGGGAGGAAGGAAAAAACCATTCGCTAAATCCGAAGGAAGGCCTGATTGGTGTGTGAGCAGGTCACGGATCGTGATCTCACGATATCCAACCTTTTTTGATCTCATCAATTTGATTTCAGGTAAGTATTTGGATACTTTATCATCTAACTTCAATTTACCGGCATCTTGTAGTTGTAAGATGGAAATTCCGGTAAATAATTTCGTAATACTTCCAATTTTGAAACGATCCACTGTCCCATTGGATCCATTTCCTATTTGACCAGAATGGATTTCGCCATCCCCCATCATGTACAGATAAGTAACTGATTTGATGGAGGAAGGGGAAAGTGTTTCCCACCGAGATAGAATTTCTTTTTGAATTTTGTTTTTTGTATTTTCAGTGTGTGAAAGGGAAGTATCTACACTGGATTGGCATTGGACAAAAAATGTGAAAAAAAATACAAAGATGATGCGCAATGGGAAAATGGGATCAAGATTCGGAGATTTGGTTTTCCCTTTTCCCTTTCCTGATTCAATTCTCGATGGTTTTGTTTTCGTTAGGGATATGTTTTCCTTCTTTTTATGAGCACGAATCATTTTGTTTTCCTTCGATTGCATGCCTCCCAGGAAAAAATGATTGGATTTTGGAACAAGCCCTTAAAACACAAAACTCCCCAAACCTACGGATTGGGGAGTGATCGCTATGCAAAAGAGAAAGAACAACAACCTTGTCCTTTCGACTGGACATTGTTTGTTGGAATTTATCTATCGATTGGGATTCGTAAATTAGTCCTGGATCACACTCATTGAGTATTCAGAAATCGCTTCACGGCGTTTTTCTGCATAATCTTTGTGGAACCATAAGTCTTGTGTGGTTTTGGCAGTTTTTTTGTTACCAATTGTGATTGTTGTCATACAATGATCCACTGCATATTTCATGGCTTCTTTTCCTGTTTCCCCAAGACCCTTATTTCGTTTTTTACGAGTGATTTCGGCACCTTGTTTGTTGACTTTTGCAACTAACTTGTCATAGTCGGCATCATCAATACAGAAAACAGTTTCTTTTTTCCCCTCTTTCCATTTCACATCCACCTCATACAGTGGAGCTGCAGAAATATTGATAAACCCTAAATCAAAAAGTTCAGGCCAATATTCGTAAAAGAAAGATAACATAAGGGATCGAATTGCATAGCCATCAAAATCCGCATCGGTGATGATGCTGATTTTATCATAATTCAATTCATCTATGGACTTTACCTTTTGGTCGAGAGGAAGGCCAACAATGGCTACGATGTTTTTCATCTCTTCGTTTTGTAATGCCTTCGCAAGGGACATCCCTTTACAATTGAGAGGTTTTCCACGAAGAGGGAAAAGTCCATGTAATTTAGGGTTCCTTGCAGGGCGAAGTCCGGCAATGGCAGAGTCCCCTTCAGCAACAAAAAGAATTCGGCCTGGATCGTTTGGTTTGCCAGTTGGTGGCATAAGCTTAGGGATGTTGTTACGAGACGCCTTACGGAGGCCTTTCTGCGCATCCTCGAGCTGTTTCATCTGGGTTCTACGTTCCATCACCATCTTGATTTCTTCAATCAGGCCTGTTTTTTTCAAAAGTTTGTCGAGGTGTTTGTCAACTGACTTTCTAATGTCCTCATTCAAGTCATTGATCAGGTAAGACTTATCTTGGGATTTAAAACGAGGGTTTAGGATGCGAAGGTTCACATACATGTGAAAACAACTTCTTACATCGTTCCGTGTACATTGGGTGTTGAGTTTTTTCTCCAAACTTACAATTTGAGATTTTTTACGGATCTCATCACAAAGTCTGTTTTCCAAATACTCAATGGCCGATCCACCTTGTGGGCAAAAAATAGAGTTCACCCAAGTGAGAGTTTTATTTTGTCCCACCACAACATAGGTATCCATATGGATCTGTGATGCGGAAGCCTTATCCGAGTAATCCAATTTGTAGTAAACCATCTCGGAGTTACTAAAAATCTCATCAAAACCTTTTTTAAATTTGTATTTTTCTTTTCCAGTTTTGTGAATGAAAACCACTTCAAGACCAGGATTCGACATCGCTATGTCTTGCAGGTATTGCTTCACCAAATTGATGTTAAAAGATGTATCAAGGTTATTAAAATAAGCTGGATTCAACTCAAATTCAACTGTAGTACCGTGGTCTTCTTTTTTGGCAGTTTCTGTTACTGCAGTCATACCTGTTTTGTCACAAGGACCTTTTAACTGTTTGATTTGGTCAGCTGAAAGTAATGGGCAATCAACAAAAGTTCCATGTTCATCATAATATAAGTGTACACGTTCTGTATCTTCTTTTGAAAGTTTGAAACTACGAATGACTTTTTTTACATCATCGTGGATGCTAAACATTTTTTTGTACGCCTTACCACTGTTAATGGTTTTGACTCGAAAAAATGATGAAACCATCCGAACGAGAGAAATCCCCACTCCGTTTTGTCCAGCAACATGGTCTTCTTTTACTTTATCATCAAAGTTTTCTCCGTACATCAAATGCAGGTATACACCTTCCGCATTTTCTGCAGGAATCCCACGACCATTGTCTTGGATTGTTACACGTTTACGATCCGTAGACAACTGGATGATGAGTTTGTTCATCTTGTCTTTTTCTGGAATGGTTTTGTCGTTTAAGTTCTTTCTATACTCATCCACACAGTTCATACATGCTTCATCCAAACACTTCAGTTTGGCTGGGATGTCAGAAAGTTCTTCGTGGACAATTTCATACTTACCAGCGTTATCTTTTGTAAAAAAATGTTGTTCAAATGTGGAAAGGGAGTTTTGCCCAAGCCACATTCCCGTCCGCATCCGAACGTGTTCTACGTTTGATAATTTCTTAAAATTTCGCGAATTTCCTGAGGTTTTTTCAGTTTTTTGAGCCATATTACTTTATTTCGGATCCCATTTTTTCTTCAGTTCATCTAACTCATCTGTCATAAAACCTGTGAGTTTTTTATCATCTTTTTGGAGAGCTGTATACTCAGTGTATTTGGTTTTTGCTTCTACAATGGCTTCTTCACATTTACGAACTTCTTCCAAAGTCATACGGTAAACAGGAATGGAAGACAACCATTCAAAGTAAACGAATTTGGCGGCCTTTAACTTATCTTCAAATTCCTTTTTGGATTTAATGCCTGTTACTTTTTCGTTCCATTTTTCTTTGATGAATCGAATGAGTTCTGAGTTACGATCAATTTTTTCTTTTTCTAAGCCAGCAAGTCGTTTGAAACGACGGATGAGATGGGTTTTGCGGAAGTCACAAAATCGTTTGATGATCTCTTCGGGGTTAAAGTTACGAAGTTTCCCTTCGTGAGTGATTACGTTAATTGTTAGAACTTCGTTATTTTCTTTGGAAAAAAGTTCTTTGATTTCTTTCTCAGAAGGTTCTTCCCCTTTTTTGGCAACAAGTTCGATTTTAAACGTTTGGCTGGAATGGTCAACATAGTCCTTTAACCAATTGTCCTTCCGTTCAATCAGATCATCTAAGTAGTTCACAACCTTTTCACGGTTCCAGTTCATGGGTGAATCGACTAAATACAATTTCCCATCTTCTTTTTTGAACCCAAAGGTGGTAGACATCACAGTGCTTCCATTGTCATTTTTTGACAATTTCACTTCACCACCGTACCCTTTGTACCATGGTGTGATCTTTTTTGGTTTTCCTGTTTTTAAATAGGTTACTTGTGAATCGATGACATCACTCAGTTTGTGAGCTGGGATAAAACATCGAAAACCGGTTGCAATCCCTTGGATGTTATTGAGGAGTACGACTGGAACCTTTCCTACAAAATGGATGGGTTCGTCTTCCGTTTCATCATAGTTTTTGACATAATCAATGTCAGGTAAACTTTCAAAAAAACCTAAGTCTTTGGCGAAGTCAGAAAGTTTGACTTCTGTATACCTTGGAGATGCAATTGCATTGGGGTCGAGTACATCCCCAAAGGTTCCTTCTCCATGCACTAAAGGATAATTATTCGCAAAGGCAAAGTCTTGGGCCATTTGTGAAAGAGCATCTTGGATGGATTTGTCTCCATGAGGATGGTATCCCATCGCAAGTCCGGCCACTTTTACAGTTTTGGTATGACGGTTTCTCGCATCGGAGTTCCACATTGCCCAAAGAATTCGTCGTTGAACAGGCTTTAGGCCATCAATTTCTTGTGGAATGGCTCGCGAATCGCATACATAGCGGGAGTATTTCCTTTGGTCGTCGTTAACTTGGTCTTCAAAGGGGCGTTTCGGATACTGTTCTTCGTTCTTCATGGTTCCAAATGACACACGGATGCGATGAATTGACTTGTCAAGCGGTTTTCCCTTTTTAGACTGGCGATACGCACCTATCTATGTCACCACAAACTCAAGAATACACCCGTTTTCATTGGCTTTTATGGTTCTTGATTTTTTTTTCAGGATGGAGCTGCCAAAACCTAAATTCCCTTCTCACTCGAGACGCCAAATCGGAAATTCCCGCGTCAGTTCTCTTTCTTAAATCTCCAAGAAAAATGAATCCAACTGTCTTCAAAGATGGTTCATCCCATTACCGTTGTATCCAATGGGAACCTGGTAAATTGAGTGGTTATGTTGAGAAAATTGAATTCAGTTTCATTGCTTACGATCCCAATTTTGCAAACAAAATCAATTTAGAGTTTGGGAATGAAACTGTTGAACTTTATAAAATCATTTGGAGTCGTAAAGTAGGCAAATTCCAAAAAGACAAACTGGAAAAGAAATACCTTTTCCAATACAAAGTTTCTTACTTCAAAGAAGTAAAAGGAAATTCCATCCAATCCCTTTTAGAAAATCAAATTGCTTATAAAGAAAACCAAACACCCATTGATGAAATCGAAGTTTTTGAAATCGTAAGTGATACTGGCAACTTAATCGAAGAAGGAAATCGTTCTGATGTAGGCGGAGAAAATCGTTGGTCTCATAATATAGGATCCAATCAGTTCATTACATCTTCTAGTCTTTATACAAAACTAAAAAACGATATTGCAATAACGGAACATGTTTCAACTCATTATGACTATTCACAACTCAGTTATGAATGGAATGAAACAGAACCCGATAAACTATTCTTCAAACCTATCTTTAAAGAAAATAATCTACAATTATATTTTGTGCCTCCCTATACCAATGGTCTAACGACCAAAACCAAAGAACCATTTGGTTACAAACGAATGGGAGATTTTTTACTCAAAGAGGAAATGAAATGACAGAAGTTCGTACCCGTTTTGCCCCATCCCCTTCAGGATTCCTTCACGTTGGTGGAGCAAGGACTGCCTTGTTTAATTATTTATATGCGAAGGCAAAAAAAGGCAAATTTTTATTACGGATCGAAGACACAGACCAAGACAGGTCCACAGAAGCATCTTTTAAAATCATTTTAGAATCACTGAAGTGGCTAGGAATGGAATGGGATGAGGGACCAGGAGTCGGTGGCCCTAACGGACCTTATACGCAATCAGAAAGAATTCATATTTATAAAGAATACACAGACAAACTTTTAAAAGAAAAAAAAGCATACCGTTGTTTTTGTACCGCTGAGGAATTAGAAGGCAAAAAGAAACAAGCAGATGCCATGGGAATTCCTTATATCTATGACGGAAAATGTTCTGATTTATCCGATGAAGAAATAAATTCCCAATTAGAGAAAAAAACTCCTTTCACCGTTAGATTCAAAACACCACATAAAATTGTCATCGTAGATGATATGATCCAAGGCAAAGTGAAGTTTGAATCTAAACTCATTGGTGATTTTATCATTGTGAAATCAGATGGATTTCCATCGTATAACTATGCTGTTGTGATTGATGATGCACTGATGAAGATCACCCATGTGATCCGAGGTGTTGGCCATCTCTCTAACACTCCTAGACAAATTTTAATTTTTGAAGCCTTTGGTTTCCCACTCCCAAGGTTTGCCCATGCGAGTGAAATTGTCGGAACGGATGGGAAAAAACTTTCCAAACGTGCTGGTGCCACTTCCGTTCTTGCGTTCCGTGATTTGGGTTACTCAAGCGAAACCATGCGAAACTATATGGCACTCCTAGGATGGACATCTCCCGATGGCAAAGAATACATGAGTGATGAAGAGTTGTGTTCCGTGTTTGATGTGGAACGTTGCTCCAAGTCTCCCGCTACCTTTGATGTTTTCAAAAAACTAAAAGAAGAAGAAAAGGAATCTGTTGATTTTAATAAGCTAACGATCCTTGGCCTTGCCGAATACTTAAATCCAAAATCCAAACTCAATTGGATGTCCAATAAATACATCCGTGATACCAAAATTGAAACCCTTGGCAAAGCTTTGGAACCTTTCCTAAAAGACTGCCAAATCCCAGAAGCCTACAAGTCAGGAGAGAACCCACAACTCCTTTCCATTTTAGATTCTGTTCGTGTGTATTTGGATCGGCTCATCCAAGCCCCGCCCTATATTGAAGAATTCTTTTTGGAAAACGTCAGTTTTGAGAACGAGGAAGCAAAACAATTGGTCCTCGAAGGCAAAGGGAAAGAGGTGGTCTCTGCGTTTTACCAAATCGTAAAAACAAGTTCGCTTACGTCTCCAGACGCTTACAAGGAAGCCATGGCAAAAGTGGGTGAGAGCACAGGTGAGAAAGGAAGGACCCTTTTTATGCCAATCCGAGCCATTACCACCGGAAAATCCCATGGTTTGGAACTTCCTATCCTCTTTAGCCTCCTGGGACAAGAGAAGATGGTGAAACGGATGGAACAGCTGGCGGGCACCTTAGGCATTTCGCTTAGGTAAATTTTTTACAGATTCGTTCCATTTCAGGTTATTTTTGACTTTTTTTCTCACTTCGCATCGTGTAATATGATGAGAGAGAGGAAACGGCGGCCATTGACAGCACCATCTGAAGTGATTCCCTATCTGTTAAGCCCATCACCTGGGTCGTACGCCATGTTTTTGCCTCCCGATATGTCCTCTGTCAAACAGTTCCGTAACGAACTCAAACGAACTTTGTTAGATAACGGGTTTAGCTCCCAGAACATCATGCAAATTGAACTCGCTGCAGATGAAGCACTCACAAATGCAGTAGCGGCAAATGTGTCTTGTGATTGTGATGAAACCATCATTTGCAGGTGGCGGATTGACGCAGCAAAGTTCACTTTGTACATCTTGGATTATGGATCAGGACTTTCTGGTGAATCACCAGTTCCTGACAACGACAAAGAACTTTTACGTTCCAACCAATCCCAATGTTTTTCAACCTTCCTTGATCATATCAAAAACCACCAAAGTAAAAAACCAAATACCCTTCCTTATAATGGCTTTGGCCAAAAACATAAGAACATGGGAAAAGGATTGAAAATAATCAATGCCATGATGGACTCCGTTAAAGTAATGTTTCACGGAGAAGGAATGGTAGACGAAGCTCCGGCGGGGTTCAAAGTAATGGGCTCCATCATCGCACTCGAATACGACCGTTCCAAACACTTATAATTTGATCCTACATATCAACACATCTCGCGAATGGCGTGGTGGAGAACAACAGCTTTATTATCTCGTACAAGGTTTGGCCAATTACAAAATACCTCAGATAGTTGTGGGCCAACCAGATTCCCCTCTTGAGGCTAAATGCAAAGACAATGGTTATGAGTTTTACCCACTTGAGATGAGAGGAGAATGGGATAGAAAAGCATATAAGAATATTCGATCTCTCTGTTTATCCAAAAACATCAAACTCATTCATACTCATACAGCTCATGCACATACATTAGCACTACTTGCCAAACGAAACCATCTCAATATCCCACTCATCGTATCCAGAAGAGTAGACTTCAAACCCAAAACTAGTTTTTTTTCAAAGTGGAAATACCAACATCCAGCTAACGATTACTATCTGCCAGTCTCTCAGAAAATCAAAGAAGTGATGATTGGAAGTAAAATTGCTCCGGAAAGAATCATTACAGTATATTCAGGCATAGACTTAAAACGATTTTCCAAAACAACTCCCCATGAATATTTACGAGAAGAGTTCCAAATCCCGAAAAAAGCAATCGTGATTGGAAACGTTGCAGCACTCGTTGACCATAAAGACCAAGAAACTTTGATCCATGCTGTTTCCAAAATGAGAACAAACCAAGAGTTTCGTGTTCTGATTGTAGGGGATGGAAAGTTAGAAAAAAAATTAAAAGCACAAGCTGAAAGTTTAAATTTAAATGATAAAATCATTTTCACAGGATACAGGAAAGATATCCCCGCTTTACTTTCATTATTCGACATTTTTACATTGACTTCCAAAGAAGAAGGACTAGGAACCGCCGTTCTCGATGCAATGGCATGTGGTTTACCGATTGTTGCTACCAATGGTGGTGGTATAGGCGAAATGTTAGACCATAACGAAGGTGCCTTTGTATGCCCGGTGGGAGACTCTGAAACCATTGCACAAGGATTGGATCGGTTGGTGAATTCCGAAGAACTGCGAAGCCAATTTGGAACCTTCAATAAAACTTCTGTAAAACGATTCTCAGTCACAAAAACAATCGATAAAACTAAACTAATTTATTATTCCTTTTTAGGTGATGCCTTGTATGGAGAAAGCAAATGAGTGGAAGACTTTTAATCATAGATGGACATGCTCTTGCATTCCGCGCCTATTTTGCCTTTGCTGCATCCAATTTAACCAATTCTAAAACTGGGCTTCCAAGTGGAGCCATCTTTGGATTTTGGAGGATGCTTTTCAAACTCTTACAAGATGAACATGTAACCCACATTGCATTCACATTTGATCCAGGCACCAGACTGGAACGAAATGATCTCTATGAAGATTACAAAGCTCACAGAAAACCTATGCCTGAGGACTTAAAACCTCAAATCCAAAAAATATATGAGATGTTGCAGGCTCTTGAGTTTCCTATGTACAAAATCAATGGGATCGAAGCAGACGATATCATTGGTTCCTTATGCAAAAAATTTGGAAAAGATTTTGAAGAGATTGTTATCCTTTCTAGTGACAAAGATTTGTACCAAGTTTTAGACAAAAACATACACATGTTACGTGGGAAACGTGGAGTTTCTGAATTTGAAAAAATTGATCCCAAATGGGTGAAAACAAATATTGGAATCACAAAAGAACAAGTCCCTGATTATATGGGTCTACTCGGTGATGCCTCTGATAATATCCCTGGAGTGAAGGGAATTGGCGAAAAAGGTGCCGCAAAACTCATCCAAGAATTTGGAGATTTGGAAACCATATACAAAAAAATAGATAAGGTTAAAAACAAATCCCTTATCGATAAACTGATAGCGGAAAAAGAAAATGCCTTTTTATCAAGGAAACTAGCAACCATTGTCACTAATCTCAAACTTGATATCAAAAAATCAGATTTAAAGTTACCCAACTATTATGATCCAAAAAAAGTCCAATACTTCAAAGATGAAGGATATAATGTCTTACATCGTGATTTAGCAAAGCAAGCAGGAATCCCAATTGTAAGCGATGGTGAGACAAAAGATGAAACCACTCCAGCCAAAAAATCTTCAAAGGGAAAAAAAGAATCGAACACAGAAGCAGATACCGTAGGATCCAAAAAAGGAAAAAATGCCGTTTCTACTTCTACCGTTGTTGCAAAAAAATCTTACAAACGAATTCAATCCGTTGATGAATTAAAAAAAATCATCACAAAACTTAACCCCAAAAAACCACTTTCCATTGATACGGAAACAACATCGCAAGACCCAATGCTTGCGGAGTTACTTGGTATTTCTTTTTCAGAAGAACCTGGAGTTGCATATTACATTGCACTCTCGCATTCCGAATCCATCTATAGCCACCTACTTCCATCAGCCGAAGAAGTATTGAAGATCCTAAAACCAGTGTTAGAAGACCCAAAATGGAAAAAATTAGGGCAAAATATCAAATACGATTTATTAGTTCTAAAAAACTATGGAATCGAACTCAAAGGAATTTATTTTGATACCATGTTGGCTTCGTACCTTTTAAATCCAGGGGAACGTAGGCATAATATGGATGATATGGCCATTGACTACCTAAACTACAAGACCATCACCTATGAAGAATTAGTTGGCACTGGGAAAAAGAAACAAAATCTTTATGATATAGATCCCGATCGGGTTTCCGAGTATGCCTGCGAAGATGCGGATATCACTTTGCAACTCCACAATGCGCTTTCTCCTAAAATGGAGGAAGGATTAAACAAAAAACTTTTTTATGAAATCGAAATGCCTGTATTGCTCACCCTAGCAGACATGGAATACGAAGGGATTGCAGTCGATAAAAAGTATTTTGAATCTTTGTCTGTGACCTTTGATACAAAAATCAAAGAACATGAAAAGAACATCCATTTTTATGCGGGTAGGCAGTTCAATGTCAATTCGACAAAAGAATTACAAACTGTTTTATTTGAAGACTTACGACTTCCAGCTGAGAAAAAAACACAAACCGGTTATTCCACTGATCATTCAGTTTTGGAGTCTTTGCAAGGCACTCACCCTATCATCGATGATTTGTTATCAATTCGCAAATTTTCAAAATTAAAGTCCACCTACACAGACACATTGCCAACGTTAGTGAATCCAAAAACCAATCGGATCCATACAAGTTACAACCAAACCATTGCGGCAACAGGTAGACTATCTTCCACAAATCCCAACTTACAAAACATCCCCATCAAGGATGAGGAAGGAAGGCTTTTAAGAAAAGGGTTTATTGCAAAAAAAGGAACTGAAATCCTTTCACTCGACTATAGCCAGATTGAACTTCGAATCATGGCACATTTTTCCAATGATCCGAATATGATTGATGCTTATAAATCTGGAGCAGACATTCACAAACGTACGGCAGCTGGAATTTTTGGAGTCTCAGAAGACCAAGTAACGCCAGATATGCGAAATAAGGCAAAAGTAGTCAATTTTTCTGTGATTTATGGTGTCACTTCTTTTGGATTGTCCAATAATTTACGAATTAGTCGCAAAGAAGCAAAAGAGTTTATCGAAAAATACTTTGCTGCATACAAGGGTGTTGGGACTTACATGGAAGAAATTGTAGAGTTTTGCAAAACAAATGGTTATGTAGAAACTTTACTTGGTCGTAGACGTTACCTTCCTGATATTAATTCCTCCCATAAAATGGTAAGTGAAGGCGCTAAACGTGTCGCCATCAATTCTCCAATCCAAGGAACTTCAGCAGATATGATTAAGTTGGCGATGATTCGTATCCACGATAAAATCAAAAAAGAATCATTTCGATCCAAACTTTTATTACAAGTCCATGATGAGCTTGTATTTGAAGTAGACCCAAAAGAAAAAAATGAATTTTACCAAATGGCAAAAGAAGAAATGGAATCAGCGATGAAACTCAAAGTTCCAATTGTCGCACAAGGCAAGTTTGGTGGAAATTGGGATGAAGCACATTAGGCCAATTTTCGGCCTACTTTTATTTTTTGTACTCTATCTTTGGAACTTTCCAATTGTATTCGAAACAAATGATCTTTTAGGGCGATTTGATTGGGATTTATACAGTTTCCATGTTGAATTTTTACGGAAATCGTATTTAGAGTTTGGTAGTTTTCCGTTATGGAATCCATATTATGGTGCGGGTTTCCCTGTTTGGGAAAATCCATCCAGTAAAATCGGAAGTTTCACCCATCTATTTGCACTCTTTTTACCTAGCATCACCGCGCTTAAAATTAGTTTTATATTTTACTTCGCCTTAAGTGGCATACTCAACTTCCATTCGTTTCAATTATACAATCGATCATCACAACTTACATCGATAGTGTTCGTTTGTTTATTCCAATTCTCAGGGTATTTTTTTCAAAAGTTTTATGCAGGACATATGAATCAAATCCAAGGTTTGTTTTTACCTGCCTTTATATTTTATTTTTTATATTTTTTACGAACCAACGGGAAATGGATTTTGTTTTTTCCCATTCTCATCGCCTACATTTTGTTATCGGAAGGTTCCATTTACACGATTACGCAAATATCGTTATTGTTAGTTGGACTTAGTCTTTGGGAGATTTATAATTCGGAAGATAAAAAAAGAGCCTGCTTTCGTTTTGTATGGATTTCCTTTTTTATACTTTTGGTTTTGTCTTTCAAATGGATTCCTATGTTTTTGTTTGTGCACCAAGTTGGTCGTTATTTTGTACCGGACCAATTTCCTTTACAATTTTCTGACCTCTATTCGATCTTTTTTGGATCCTCCCAACACCCTCTGCTATCACAATCCCTAGCAAAAATGCAATACCGCTATTGGGAATATGGAAATTATTTAGGACAAGTCCCTCTTTATTTATTTCCCATGTTAGCATTCACCAAACGCAAACTTTGGTTTGTTTTGATCTTTTTTGTTTTCACGATTTGGATCATGATTGGCAAAGGGTATGGCTTGAGTCCTGTCAATTTGTTAGAACAAATTCCCATTTATTCTCTGGAAAGAGTGTATCCCAGATGGAGTTTGAGTGTCGTTTTTTTATATGTTTGGTGTTTGGCGGAAGTGATCCAAACATTTTCAGAAAAATTTAAAGTAAATTATAGAGTTTATTTTTATTGTATGGTTCACATTCTTCTGACTTACCACACACTTGATGTGAGAAAAATGAACACCAAATTCTTACATGAAATATTTGTATTAACTACCCCGACAATTGATATCCAAAATAAAGAACCTTATCCCATCACTGTGAATGCAGTGCCTGACTATGGATCTGATTCAAAAATGTTTCCTGCCATAAGGAGAAATCTTTCCATAAACGACATATATGAAAACCTAACATTTTATTTTTCAAACCAATCAATGGAATCGAAAGATTATCATGGTGAGTTTTATTTGTATCCTTCCTTCCAAACGATCAAACCAGTCCAATGGAAACCAGACCAATATAGCTTTGGCTCCATACCCAAAGGCCAAATCCTTGTCATCAATCAAAAATACCACCCTGGATTTGTGACAAACATTCCTGATGTTACGCCTTGTTCATGGAATGGGTATTTGGCGGTTCAAGTCGATAGAGAAATGAGTTCACTGGTTGTGGAGTATTCATTAGTAAAATCAATTCGATCCAATGCAAAGATGGAATCCAATTGTAATGTCACAAAATAAATTGAGTAAGAATTTTATTCCAAATTTGTTTTATACTTTTATGGCGTGCAGTGAAGGTAAAAAAGAAGATACCTACAAAAATTGAATCGAAATAAATTTCTTTACAAACCATTTTCGATAAATAAACTTTTGGATTGGGAAATCTGTATGAGATCATATTTTTTGCCTTTCTTATTATCTATCTTCATTTTATGCAAAGGTCCCACATTCAATAACCCTAGTGATCCTAAATCAAATGATTTTTTAGAAATGCAAATCTTAGAATGCCAAACAAGTGGATCTCTTCTTTGCCCACCATTCCGGGTGAAAGGAAAAATATCAGGACTAACAGCAGACAATACAATCAAACTACAATACCTCCTCGGAGGTCCATCTGATGAGATAACAACGAATGGGCAGTTTGATGTTCTGACCAGAGGTGGGATTTTTCCAAATGTATACATTTCCAAACAGCCGAACACATTGCATTGCATCATAACGAACCCAGGTACCAAATCAGGAGATGATGTTGTTGGAGTGGAAATCACGTGCCCATTTTTCAAATCATTTGTGAACAACAAATGGGTTGGTTTTAGTCGTTGTGCCTATGGACAAGAATGGAATACCTTTGGAGTAGGAAACTGTACTGGAGCGGGGACATCCGGGACGCAATTCAATATATCATTGTATTTAAATTATTGCAATATAACACCTTCTAGAGGATGTACAAGTGATATCGCAGGTGCAGAACTTGCTACACCTCCTTGGATCGGATCTGCAAATAGTGATATCTACAATGCATGCGATCAGTACAATACAAACACTAGATTTCAAATTTCTAAATGGAGAGTTCCCACAAAAGATGAATTAAAACAAATTGTTTACTGCAGTTCGGGTCCTTCTGCTCCACTTAATGATTTTAATAGTTGTAATGTGGGATATTCTGCACCTACTGTTAACACAACCATATTCACTAATTTGGCAACATCGAATATACTTTGGTCTTCTACATCTTATTCCTTAGATGATATCCAAGCCTTTGCATTAGATTTGAGTACAGGTCAAATGTATACACCAGACCAAGACAGCACAAACCAAGTCCTCTGCGTCACTGATTTGTAATGAAACAATTTCGACATTCTTTCCCGGAATTTCATTGGAATGTCACATAATCGTAACCGTGATCCTTTAGCGTAACCAGTAGATAAACAAGAGGAAAACAAAATCCTATGAAGCAAAATACATTAAACAAAACAGAACGAGTCCTTGAAGTTCGTTTAGCGGAAAACCAACTCGAAATTGAAAGAGCACTTGCATTGCGTTACGAAGTGTTTAACTTAGAAATGGGAGAAGGTCTGCCACAATCTTCTGCTACACGAAAAGATCGTGATGAATATGATTTGTACTGCCACCACCTCATCGTAATTGATAAATCCACTGAAGATAAAAAAATTGTGGGAACTTACCGTATCCTCACACGCCAAAATGCAAAAAACGGAATTGGATTTTATAGCGAAAACGAATTTGATATCACATCCATTTACAACCTTCCAGACGAAATTGCGGAAGTAGGACGTTCCTGTGTTCACCCTGATTATAGAGATGGTTCTGTGATTTCTTTGTTATGGCAAGGGCTTGCAGAATTTATGAACAAACATAACGTTCGTTATCTGATGGGTTGTGGTTCCATCCACTCCACTGATGCCGCGGTAGCTTCCCAATCATATGGATTCTTAAAAGCGAAAGATGCGATTGCACCGGAAGAATTTCGGGTGTATCCAAATCCTGATTACGTACTTCCCGGATTTGACGCCAATTTTCACGTAGAAGATCCTAAAACGATCTCTAAAAACATCCCTCCACTTTTAAAAGGATACCTCCGAGTGGGTGCTAAAATCTGTGGAATTCCTGCACTGGATTCTGTTTTTGGTACTACAGACGTGTTCATTCTTTTCGACCGCAAGGAAATTACGGAGAGATATGCGAAACACTACATGAGTGCATGAGCCAAAACCAAGAAATTGATTACCAACACCCAACAAAACAGGATCAAATTCGTTTTTTCGGTTTTACTTTAGTATTGGTAGTGGTGATCACTCTTGGTTATTTTTTAGGCATTCCTCGGTATTATCTCGGATGGTTTTCCTTCGCGATTGCATCATTTTCTGTGGCCGGAAATGATGCAGTCCAAACCATCGGGACCTTTATCGAAAGCAAAAAATCGGTCCATTGGCTCCAGAAGATCCTCGTATTCGGTGGTCTTTTATTTTTTGTCCACTTACTTGCATGGTTTTACCATGGAGGTGAAATCCATTTCCATCGTTTGGATTCCATTCCGGAAACCAAAGACTTCAATTTACTCCAACTTCTAGCCCCAGTATTACTCGTTGTCATCACAAGACTACGTGCACCTGTATCAACCACATTCCTCGTATTAGGATTGTTTGGTGGCAAAAGCATCGACCAAATGTTAACCAAATCATTTTTTGGTTACGGCCTTGCCTTTCTTGTTGCCATCGTGGTTTGGGCCATCCTTGTCAAAATTGATCCACATGAATACCATGAAGTCCACACCCCCGACCCGGTTTCGGAAAGGCGTTGGTCTCGTTTGCAATGGCTTTCCACGATGTATTTGTGGGTGGCATGGTTATTCCAAGACACAGCCAATATTGCTGTATTCCTTCCAAGGCAACTCGGACTCTTCGAATTTCTTTCGGCAGTGTTCATTTTGATTTTTGCCCTTCTCATCATCATTCGAACCAATGGAGGCACCATCCAAGAGGTTGTCTCCGAAAAGTCGGACATCCAATGGGCCAAAGCGGCCACCATTGTGGATTTGGTGTATGGTAGTTTACTTTTTTTCTTCCAAGCCATTAGCAACATCCCTATGTCTACCACTTGGGCCTTTCTTGGTCTCCTTGCGGGGCGAGAGATCATTCTCAATGTCATCACCTACAAAGACCTCCCTTACCTCGACACCTTCCGAAAGGTGGGAAAGGATGTGGTCCTAGCCACAATCGGGATCGTCGTTTCCATTCTCATTTTTTTCTTATCCTACTTTCTTTACCCGGATCAAAGGCAGTCCACACCCCTTGAATTCTGGAACTCGACAAATCAGGAAGACTCCCTATAAAACGCTTTGACAGGACTTCCAATTGTCAGGGTAGTGTCATATATGAGATTGATTCTCACATACAGAAATAGGAGTCATTATGTCAGTTGCAATGATGTTGCGTGAGGGGACGGCCCAAAAACACGAGGAAACGGAAAAAGTTCCTTATATCCGAGCGATTTTTCGAGGTGGACTCGATGCACAAACGTATACCTACCAATTGGAAAGCCTACTAGCCGTTTACCAGGTGATGGAAGAGCTCTACCGAGAAAACAAAGACAATCCCATTTTATCCAAATTATACTTTCCTAGTTTGTTTCGGGAAAAGGCTCTCAAAGAAGATATTGAAAGTTTCCAAAAAAAGTTTGGAACCAAACTTCGTGGGAAAATTTCCAAGGCCACAGAAAACTATATCAATCACATCAAAACAACCGCAAAAACAAAACCGGAATTATTGGTGGCACAAGCTTACGTGCGTTACTTGGGAGATTTATCTGGTGGCCAAGCGATTAAAAAAGTAGTGGCAAAAACCTTTGGACTCGAGGGAAATGAAGGAACTGCTTTTTATGAATTTCCAGAAATTGAGGACCTAATGGCGTTTAAAGGAATTTACAGACAAAATTTGGACACCTTACCTTTGGATGATTCACAAAAACAAGAATTACTCGAAGAAGCCAAAACCACTTTTGATTTAAACAAATTTTTGTTTATCGAACTTGATTCCGATCTAAAAGAAAATATCGGAATTGAACGTTACCAAACTCTTTTACCAGCAGGTTAATTTTTGGGATTCCCGTACACACTCGTAACCTTAGTTTTTTTATCAATGTTACCGGTCACAATGATTGTGCCGGTAGTTAAAGACGTTGTCAAAGATAGATTACTAGGTTCCAACTGGGAAGTGGCATATTTCACAAGCATACCTATGTTAGGTTCCTTTTTGTTTGCGCCAGTTGCGGGAATCATTTCCGATCGATTCAAAAACAGAAAGTACTTCATTAGTTTATTCTGCTTCTTAGATGCTGGTTTGTTTTACCTACTAACAGTTGTCAGGGATATGGATTTATTTTTATTCCTTCGATTTTTAGAAGGTGCCTCTCATATTTTCATCATTGGGTTACTTTTAAGTTCTGCGGCCGACCAAGAAAATGATCCCAAAAACAAACGATACTATGGTAAAGGGATTCTTATGGGTATCACAGGGATGTTTTTATCGCTTGGTGGTGCCTTTGGGATGCCACTTGGTATCTTAGGAAGGAGTAATCCATTATTACCATTTTATGTGGGTTCTGGAATTTTGGTATTTGTGGGTATCATGAGTTTTCTCATGTTAAAGGATCGGGGAATTCACAAGGTAAAGGATTTTAAATTAAACGACCTAAAAATAGCAATCTTCGAAAATCCATTTCTCTTTGTACCGTTTTTATTTAATTTTATAGATCGCTTTACTGTCGGATTTATCATCTCTTCTTTTAATATCCACCTACGAGAAACTTTGGCTTTCCATCCAGGAATGCTTGGTGTATTTTTAGGACTTGTTCTGTTTCCAATGAGTTTACTCTCTTATCCTTCGGCATTGCTTTCACGCAAAACAGGCGTTTTACCACTTGTGCTCGTAGGTTCTGTTATTTATGGAATGTTTTTAGGATTGTCTGGAACCACAAATCAGTTCTGGTATTTGTTTTTGTTTTTATTGTTATGTGGAATTGGGGCAGGTGTGATGTTTGTTCCTTCAATGATGCTTGCGAGCAAAATGTCAAAACCTGGGCTCACTGCAACGACAATGTCAGCCTTTACTGGTGTTGGATCATTAGGTTTTATGTTAGGCCCAATCGTTTCCGTACAAATGCAGTCTGTTTTTGACTCCCTTTTGCCAAAAGAATATAGTTTTTCTGCCCTTTCCTTCTTTTTTGGATTTTTAGAGATAGGACTTGTTTTTATGACAATTCCATTTTTTAAAAAGATTTTGAGTAAAATCAACAAAATCGATGAAGAAAGAGAAAAGATTACACTTGCCAATCCCGATCCCCTACTGTAACATTTCTCCTAATCCATCTTAGGAAAGGTTTATGTTCAAAAGATTACTCGTTCTTAGCACACTGGCATCGGTTCTCTTCCTTGTGTCTTGTACTTCTGGAAATAAAGTGCAAGCAGGCAGCACAAAAGTTCACCCACACACAGCACTTCGCAAACTAGAAATTGATATGATCAAAGTAGGAGACGGTTTGGTAAAAGCGGAAGCAGTGCTTGGCAAACCAACTGAAAAATCAATCGATCCAAGTGGAACCGTTATGACATGGTACTTTGCGGAAGACCGTGATGTTCCAGAACAGTATTATACACTCAAAGAAAAACCAGACGCAGTGGAAAAGTTTTTAAAACTAACGTTTGACCCTAAAAACAAAATCACTGCCAAAGACTTCAAACTTTAAAAATTTAAGTTTCTTCCGACTCTTGGTTTAATTCTTCTTCGGTAGGAGCTGGGAATGGAAAACCAGGGAAACTTGGTTTTTCCTTTCCTTCTACATCATCATCTAACACATCAATGGTGGTAAATCCTAACAAAAAATCAAATGCTTCAGCTACATTAAACCCAAGTCTAGCTCCACCATATACACCACCCACAATTTCCACATTCCATGAATATCCAGGTGGATACCCAAATGGTTTTAAATCTTCTTTTGGAAGGTAAATCAAAAATTCTTTTTGGCCAGTACTCGCAACAATGTCTTTTGTAAGTTCTCTTCGAAAATATTCTTTTTTTCGTGCCTTTCTATCTTTTACAGGATCATAAAAATAAGAATAATATCTCATTTTATAACTTTTGAGATTGGACCTTTCATCGTTTGTGAGAGGGATACCTTTTTTGTCCACAAGCCAATTCCCTTTTGCATCAAGAACGGGAGATCCGGAATGAAAACTTTCGCCACCTAAGATACCGAAGACGAGTTGTTGGGAATGATACCCACCTAGTTCGCCACCACGGATTCCAAACCCTCGGCCTAAATCACGTTTGCCCATTTGCGATTCACCACCTTGGAAAACAAAACCAATAGGCAGTGGACCCACTTTAATCGCTGCTCCATACATTGGTGTTTCCGCACCGACAGTGATGATATCTTTAAAATCATTTTTGCGATTTTTCCAATAAGTTGCACAATTCATGAAGAAGAATAGGCAAATGATAAGGCTCGTGAAACGCATTCTTTTCCAATTTTTTTCATTTTCTACTTTTCGGAATCAAAAAAACAAACTTTTTGGGAAGATATGGCTTCTTTTGAAGATTTTCCCATGATCGAAGTGAAAAAAATGAACGAAACGGAGGTTCGCCTTTTTAGTTTGCTCTTCAATCTTTTACGCGAACCCAAAGGAATTAGTTTCCAAAAGTTTCGTACGATGATGCCTCGGTTTTACAAAAACGAAGACATAGAATCCGACAGAAAAAAACTCTATCGAGATCTTAACCAATTGAAAAGCCTTGGGTTTAACATTAAGGTTGCCCAATACGGATACCAGTCCGAAGATTTTTTTCCTTACTACATTGAAAAGGAATCCATCGATCGTACCTTAAAATTTTCCAAAGAAGAACTCGAAGTTCTCTCGAAATCACTCTATTCTGCTGAATTAACAAAAGAGCTCATCAGCTTATCCCAAAAACTATTTTCGTACCATCTGGATCTCATTCCCAATTTAACAAAACACCCTATCACAAATGATTCCGATGATAACAGTGTTGATACATCCAATACCGAAAAAATTTTACAAGCGATCAAAGACAAACGTGCCATTACCATCGTATACGGGTATGATGATAAAGAAAGAACCATTGAACCTTACCGATTGGTAAGAAAACACACAACCGACTTCTATGTGTTAGCGTATGATCGTGGAAAAAAATCCTTACGAAGGTTTATCCTTCCGAAAATTACAGTTAAAAAAGAAACCAAAGAAGAGTTTTTTTCGAATTTAAAAATTTCAAACGAAGACTTAAATTTCCATCCACTCTCCCTAAAAACACACGCCGAAATGGAAATCCACTTCCAAATCCACCCAGAGTATGAGGACCGTTGGAAATTATTCTTGGAAGGTGCAAAATATGAAACCTCTGAAAACCAATACAAGGTATTCACAACCAACCAAAATGCACTCTTCCAATTTTTTGTAATTTTACCTGAGGCTTTGGTAGAGGCAAGTGCCCATTGGAAAGATCGGTTTGCAAGCCATCTTCACGAATGGGAAAACTTATACCAATTCGTTTGAGAAACCTTTGACTCCAATCACCAAATCCCTATACTTACAATTTTTAAAATGCCAAAATGCATACCATTTGATCCGAGAAGGTGTGGTTTCAAAACCGAGTACGGCTTCGTTTGGTGGGTATTTGGAATGGGCAGAGTTTCTCAGTTACTGCAAAAACCAATTCCCCAATTTCCCTTCAATCGAGAAGTCACCTAACAGAGAAGAGGGTTTTGTACAATCAGAAATCTATATCAAAGATAAAATTTCCCATTTTGGTGCTCAACTTCGTTACCAAAACTTTGTTTGTAGTGTGGAACTTCTCGAATACGACGAGGAAAGGGATGGTTGGATCCTTTGGGACTTTCGACCGATTGGTTCCATCAAACAAGATATACTTCGGTCATTTTTCTTTTACAAACAGATAGCAGAAGGTTTGGGGTTACGTGTCCTTGGTTGCAAAATCATTCGCATCCAAACAAAATACGTTTACCAAGGCGGACCCATTCTCCCCGAAGACTACCTCTTGGTTGAGGACCTTTCCCCTCGAATGGAGTCAGAATTGGGTTCACGGGAGGAAGAATGGAACAAATTCCAAACCGAAATCCAAAACACAAACGAACAATCTGTTCCCTATTCCTTTTTAGAGAAAAATCCAAGTTGCCGTTCCCTTAAGACCTGTTTATCTCCCACTCATTGTGCACCCGGCAGAGAAACTGCCAGAGAAATCTTCGAATACCGAGATAGTTCAGAACTTGCCAAACTTTGGTTTGCATCAGGGTACAATTCGTACGATTCGGTGCCAGATGCAGAACTTTCCCCCATCCAAAAGATCCAAAAAGAGGCCCACAAAACAGGAACCGTACATTTTAACAAAGAATCTCTTACCCAATACCTTTCTAATGTGACAAAAACAGTAGCCTTCCTGGATTTTGAATCGATAAACCCATACATTCCCATTTATCCTGAAACAAAACCCTTCCAACACATTCCTTATTTGTATTCCCTTCATATTTGGGACATGGATTCTGATTCACTCACACACAAAACCTACCTACATGAAGATGTGGGAAGTGATCCTAGAAAACATGTGTTATTCCATTTGCAAAAGGACCTGCCAACAGGGATTACCATCTTTTCATTTAATGATTTTTTCGAAAAACTGATCATCCAAGAATCCGCCACCGTTTACCCGGAATACTTAGAATTTTGGGAATCAGTCAAATCAATGTTCATCGACCTTGCTTTGCCTTTTAAAAAACTTTGGATTTACCACCCAGCACAACATGGCAAAGCTTCTCTTAAGGAAATCCTACCTTGTTTTAGTAATGAGAGCCATTTTGGACTCACCATTCGGGAAGGACAAGATGCCAATTACCAATATTTGAGATTAATAAAAAAGCAGGTGACAGCCGAAGAAAAAAAACGTGTTTTGGAGGATTTGATAGCTTACTGCAAATTAGATAGTTATGGTTTGTTTTTAATCTATAGAATGTTACAAGAAAGATTATCGGTTATTTAATGTTAGGTATCAAAAAATCAGTCACTCAACTTGTCTTTTCGTTACCCGATAATTGGATAGCCACGATCACTCGTACGAAAAACCAAGAGGACACCAACGCTTTGGACCCTCGTTGTGCGATGGCATGTAACATTGCTCGTTTTCTTCCCAAAATGGAACAGATGAGTCCGGAAAAAGCGAGAAAACACTTCCGAGAGCAAATGAAACTCTTCGAAGAAAAAGAATTTCCCATCGCTCATATCGAAGACAAACTCATTCCCACTCCGAGTGCATCTTTTATCCCCATTCGAGTTTATAATGCCAATCCCCAAAAGAGAAATCTTCCCACCATTCTCTTTTTCCATGGTGGTGGACTCACCATCGGCAATCTGGATACTCATGATTCCTTCTGCCGCAAATTGTCTCATTACACAAAAAGCATTGTGATCGCCGTGGATTACCGATTGGCACCGGAACACCCTTACCCTGCAGCACACGAAGATGCATGGCTTGCCTACCAATACGTTCGGAACTCTGCTTATATATTTGGTGGCTCTCCGAAAGCCATCGCCGTTTGTGGGGATAGCGCTGGAGCTCTCCTTGCCACGGCTCTTTGCCTCCGTGCGAAAAAAAACAATGTGCAAGCTCCGATTTACCAAGCCCTTCTCTACCCAATGCTTGATACATCGAAAGAATCAGAGACCTATGAACTCTTCGGGGAAAATTATATCCTCACAAAAACTCTGATGCGATGGTTCATCCAAAACTACCTACCACAAACCAAAGACCGAAGTCTCATTCAGAATTCCCCAGTTTTGGCAGATACCAAAGAATTAAAGGGACTCCCTCCAACCTACATCGGAATCGCAGGGTTTGACCCCCTTCGCGAAGAAGGTGAAACATACGCCAAACACTTACAAACCGCAGGTGTGAAGGTGGAAGAACGTTATTTTCCTTCCTTAGTGCATGGGTACATCCAATTATCTGGCCTCATTCCGAAGGCAAAAGAGGCCGAGGAAGACCTTTTCCAGTCCCTATTACGATTTTTTTCCCAAATAAAAATCTAACCCACTTCCATTCAAGAATCGACACAGAAAGATTCGATACTATAAAGGACAACATCTAGAGGTATGTCATGATGCTACGATTTTCCATCCTTCTTTTTACTCTCCTTGGGATGACTGCTCTTTATGCAGAAAAACCTGCTTCCGCGACCTTAAAGGAAAGGGAGACCCAAAAACAAATCGACCTGCAAAGGAAAAATGGATTCGGTGATAACGAAATCGATACCCTTCACGCGAGTATCATCGAAAACCTTCGTAAGATGAAAAAACTCCAAGAGTTAGGTGTGGATAAAACGGCAGCCCAATACCTTGCACAAACTCCCCAAGAACACAAAGAATTGTACAAAAAAGATAAAGATGGAAAACCTTATTTGGAAATCAAACTTCCGCAAGGCCAATCCTACATCGACTACCCTACTGTATTTTTGTATGATGGGATCGCTTACCTTTATCCCAAAGAAGACTTTAGTGACTTAGACAAAATCATTTTATCATTTCGAAGAGTGAACGCAGATGGAACCATCCACGTAAAAGAAATGCGTAGGCTTATCAACCCAACTCCAAGATCCGAAAGTACGGAAAAAGATGAAAAAGGGGAAGCAAAACTAGATACCAACTCGGATATCCGATTGGAGTATTTTAGATCCTTAACTTCAGATACCATTTGGCCAAATGATCCGGTCCAACCAGCGGAAGCAGACATTGCAATGGTATTAAATGATGAAAAAGACCCTCTACCGTATGACAAACAAAAACACATTATGATGTCTTACAAAAAGATGTTACGTAAAATTGCAAAATTTACTGCATTTAAATTACGTAATATCGAGTTGGACCAAAAACAAATGATCACAAAAATTTTGGATTATAATACAAACTAAATTGAATCCGATTTAAACAATACCTCAAGATTGTTGTTTTTCCCTTCGACTCATGAGGAGCTGCGAAATCGTTTGCTCCTCTGTCACATACTTCCTCTTAAGATACGACAAAGCATTATTGATAAAACGAGGAACCTTTTTCTCTGCATCCAACAAATCCATTTTAGTTAACATCAATTCGTCGATGGTAGCGAGAGCCAAATTTCTTTGGCTCTGGTGTAATTCAAAATCGTCCTCGTCTTCTACAATCATGTTTTTTCTTGGAACCGATTGGCGGCTTCCACTCCTCTCTCTTCATTCACAAACAAGTTTATGATTAGCGAAATTAAGTAAAAGAAAGCAACAACAAGGAAGGCATTTCGTAAAGTTACTAACGTTTGGATATAACTGAATAAAAATAATCCTACTGCTGCCGCAATTTTACCAGATAGTCCCCACATTCCAAAAAACTCACCCGATTTAGACTCAGGGCTAAAAATACCTACGAGTGCACGTGAGGCAGATTGAGTGGAACCAAGTCCCATTCCTGCCAAAGAAGAGATGAACACAAACACCCATTGCACAGTCCAGTTTTTACCAAGCATACCATTCAAAAAGGATGTGAGGTCATGGACATAATAAATCAATCCACAAGTTACTAGCCATAAAACAAGGGTAAGGTTGAATGTTTTTTTGGCGCCAATGCTATCTTGGATCACACCAAATGCAAGTGCGCCTAATGCCGCAAAAATTTGGATAAAAATAAACATGGCTTCTTTGTGTTCTGATTCGATATGAATTTCGTGGGATCCATAAATGAAGGCAAACGAAATGACTATTGCAAGTGCCGCCATGGTGAAAAACAAAGATACCAAATAAATCATCAAATCTTTGAAGTGAGTTGCATCTTTTAAGGTTTGTACCACTCGGTCCTTTCCAATTTTAAAATAATTCACCTTGTGAGTTACACCAAGAGGCAAGTGTGGTTCTTTTAAAAAGAGAAACGTGGGAATCGCGGCTACTAGGAAAAATATAGCAGTATATGGACCAACTAACTTTAAGCTTTCAAAGTTTTCTAATGAGATAGCACCCAATTTTGAAGCAATGTAAACAGAACCAATTCCGCCAAAATAACCGATGCCCCAAGCATACCCTGAAATTTTCCCAAGGTCTTCTTTGGCACCAAGAAAGGGCAAAAAACTAGAGGCAAAGTTCTCACCCGAAGCAAAGAAAAAATTAGAGATCGCAACTAAAACGAAACCCAACCAAATCATTCCAGGTTCTACATAATACAATGCGAATGTAGCGAAGATACAGCCGATATAACTTAAAAATAGATAGAATTTCTTTTTTGAGCTGTAATCTGAAATGGCACCAATAATTGGTCCCGTCAACACTACGAATACATAGGAGGCTGCCAGTGCCCAAGCCCAAACGGAACGACCATATTGAAAAGGATCCGAAGAATTTGGATCAGACGGAACAATTAAATTGGTAAAAATCTCACAGTAAACGACACTGATAATGACCGTTGTGTACGAAGAATTCGCAAAATCGAACATACACCATCCGAATATTTCGCGATTTTTTTTCTTTTTGGCTTCCGGGTTTTTGTCTTTGGACATAGAGGGTTTTAGAATTTTCCTTGGTTGAAAGTAATTAAAGAGTTTCCCTCCCTTTCGTAAATCTGTCAAATGATTAGTTCAGGTATGGATCCTTTCGATTTAAATTCCCTCATGAGGCCAAAACGGGTCTGTTTATGTCGAATGGTGACAGAAGACGAATTAGTCCGTGCCATCCATGCGGGTGCCGTAACCATGGAACAAATTAGAGAAACAACAAGAGCCTCTACCGGCTGCGGGACCTGTTCAATGCAGGTCTACCACATCCTCCAGCGCGAATTGCAGAATCTCTCCCGGAGGAAAATTTCATGAAATTATCGATTAATATGGCGATGACCTTAGATGGAAAGGTGGTTCGCCCTGATGGCCGTTGGTATGGCCTCACTTCTTCGGAAGACAAAACCCAAATGGACGTATATAGGTCTCAGTCCGATGCTGTCCTCATTGGCAAAAACTCCATTTTAAACGACAATCCCATTGTGAAAATCCGTGCAGTTCCCAATGCCTTAAACCCAAGGCCGGTCATTCTGGTTCGAAAAGGAACACTCCCTCCAGACAAACATGTGTTTGAAGAATCTGATCACATCCCTCTCGTCATCTGTACAAAATCAAATTTAAAAGAAATCAAAACCAGTTTAGAGAACAAAGCAGAAATCTTTGCATTGGACTCCGATGACATCGATCCCAAAAAAGTGACAGGCATCCTCAAAAGAAAGGGGTATAAGAATGTCCTTCTCGAAGGTGGACCGAAACTCAATTTTTCCTTTTTAGAAGCTGACCTTGTGGACCGCATTTACCTCACGGTTGTTCCATTTATCATTGGGAAAACTGGCCTTGCGGGCATAGCAGACCGGAATGCTGAACTTCCTGGATTTGATAAACAAAACTGGTCTCTCAAACAACATTTTGCAAAAGGGAACGAAATCTTTCTCGTTTACGAAAAAACCTGAAAAAAAATCGATTTTTTGGATTGACCAGGATCTCCATCATTAAATAGTTTGATATTAAACTATTTAGCAATAAGAGGTTCTATGTTTTACAAATTACTCGCAACCAACAAAGACATCACTCTCACAATCCTTCGTGTGACACTCGGTGTTGTCATTCTCCCACACGGCGCGCAAAAAGTTCTAGGAGCTTTCGGTGGATACGGATTCGAAGGAACCATGGGATTTTTTACCGGTATGGGAATTCCTTATGTCCTAGCTCTACTTGCCATCATCGCTGAATTTTTTGGTGCGATTGGGCTGATCCTTGGACTCCTCACAAGAGTGGCTGCGTTTGGAATTTTTTGCACAATGCTTGCTGCAACCGTTCTTGTCCACTTGCCAAATGGATTTTTTGCCGACAAAGGTGGATACGAATTCCATATCCTTACATTTGGTCTTGCAATTCCATTAATCATCAAAGGAGCTGGATCGTTCTCTTTAGATGATATCATCGCTCATAAAATCGAAGGATAACCAAAACTTTGTTGGTTAAGACTACCTAATAGTGTTAGCCAAACTGAAACCTCTCTGATTCCTTGTCTTAAATCCATTGATAAGGAATCGGAGATGACTCAAATCAATCTAACTACACTCCAAACATTACTTCCAGAAGCAAAATTTCAAAATTCCGAAACCATAAAGAATGTAAACTTCACTGGTCTTACTTCCTTAACACTTGCTGGTCCTACTGACATATCCTTTGTTGCTTCCAAAACATTTGTCAATGAGGCAAAGGTTTCCAAAGCATCTTTACTGATCGTATCTTCTGAAACTGCTGAATCACTGAGTGACAAAGCAATTATTGTGGTTTCCAAAGTAGAACTGGCGACTGCAAAAATCATCCGAATCTTTTTCCCTGAAAAACAACCTACTGGAAAACGAAGCACACAAGTTGCCATTGACCCAAGTGCAAAAATTGGATCCAACACTGACATCGGACATTTTGTAACCATTGGAAAAGATTCCATCATTGGGAATGACTGCATCATCGAAGATGGAGTCAAAATCGGAGACCGTGTGCATATTGGTGATGGAGCCCGCATCGGAAAAAACTGCGTATTCTTTGATGATACCATCGTTGGGAAACGATTCATTGTATTTGGAAATTCTACTTTTGGTGGGGATGGATTTGGATTTGTTTTTGCAGAAGGCAAACACAACAAAATCCCTCAAGTGGGACGTGTGGTCATTGGGGATGATGTAGAAGTGGGAAGCAATTGTACGATTGACCGTGGTGCTCTCACCGACACAACAATTGGAAATGGTTGTAAATTTGATAATATGGTTCACATCGCTCACAACTGTAAGGTGGGAGACCATGTCATCATTGCTGGCCAATCGGGTCTTGCTGGCAGCGTGACCCTTGGAAACAATGTCATCATCGGCGGTGCTTGTGCCATCAGTGACCATTTAACACTGGTAGATGGAACGATTATTGCTGGTGGATCAAGCCTACGAACTTCACCAAAAACAAAAGATGTGTATGTGGGTTGGGACTTAGGACTCACCTTCCCTGAATTCCAAAAGTACAGAGTGAACATCAAAAACATCGTGAACCTTAACAAATGGCTCAAACGAATTGAAAACATTGAAAAAAAAGTGGGGATTGAATCAAAAGAATCGTAAACTTTTGCAATTGTTTTTAGAAACTCCAATCACAGTTTACGTTTCGTAGGCTGTGATTGAAAAAATATCTTTGCCAATCTCTCTTTTCGTCTCTAAATAAACTTTTAATTCATTCGAGAATCGATCGGAGTATATTCATAAAGAGCCCTTATATAATTGCACCTTTCCGTAACTATCGGTTTCGCCCTTTCGATTCGTTGTTTTATAAAAATAACCATCAGGAAAGGTTTCCAAAATATGCAAATAAGTTATGGAATTTAAGCTTTTATTGATACTATCAGGTGATAAAATTGGATCATTCATTTCCAGTGTCTTTTTTTCTGCTGTACAGGAAGAAATCCATTTCACTGATTGCCGAATATAGTGATTGGGATATTCTCTATAATCGATTTCTTCCTTTTCTCTCCTTACGATGATGATCTTTCCCACCTTACTTTCATAAATGAAAGTGCCTACATGGAATCGATCACATTTGTTATTGTTGTTGAGAGCAAAGTTGTATGCAGGTATCAATAATAAAATAATGAGGAGTATACTTTTGAGATTAAAGTTCGACTTGATTTGATACCAAAACTTATCTTTCATGATGCAAATCTCATGTTTTAATTCACGTTCTCGAATCCAAATACAATTGTACCCTAGATCTCACATCTTCTATGACGGAAGGATTTGGAAATGAGACAGGATTCCCTTCGGGATCGGCCCAAGAGAACACATCTCCTTCTAACTTTCGTAAGCTCAAATAAAAAATGGGAGCAGGATTACGACGGTTTCCTTCAACCCCACCTAATCGAAGTGTAATGGAACCCATATCAGAGACCACCCATTCAAATAACTCACCTTCCATTTTGGTTTTCCACCGAATGGGAAAGACAATCTCATGACTTAAATCAAAATTGGTTTGGTGATCAAACTTTGGATAATGTTCAGACAACCATTTGTAGGCGATGATCGAAAATTCTTTTAGAGTTGGTAAATCGTTTAAATCGATGGAATTCATTTTAATTTCATTCAAATTTTCTTACGTAAGTTGTCTTTCGCCATATCCCAAAACTTGTCGAGTTTCTCTAAGGAATGATCTTTCATTGACTTTCCCGTTTTTGCAACATACCCTTCTAACACACGAAACCGAGTTTCAAATTTTTCATTGGCACGACGGAGGCAAGTTTCCGGATCGATGGAAAGTTTTCGAGACAAATTCACTAACAAAAAGAAAATATCACCTAACTCATCTTCAATCCTTTCATCGTATGGTAACTTTTTAGATGTTAAAGAACCTTGTTTTTGGAGTTCCGTGTCAAGTTCCTGAATCTCTTCTTGGAACTTTTGGAAAACTCCTTTTACATTCGGCCAATCGAATCCTTGTTTGGTGACTTTGGATTGGATTTTTTCAGAACGTTGGATGGCTGGAAGTGCTTTTGGAATTCCAGAAAGAATACTTGAATCAGAATCTACGAACCCTTTTTTCTCTTTTTCCTTTTGTTTCAATTCGTCCCATTGGGTAAGAACTTGTTCTCCCGTACCAATTCCTTCCTTGTTGCCATAAACATGTGGGTGGCGGTACACCAATTTTTGAAACACATCGTTTGCCACGTCATCAAAACTAAAGGCCCCACGTTCTTCGGCAAGTTGGCTATGGAAGGTGATTTGGAAGAGTAAGTCCCCTAGTTCTTCTTTTAGGTGGTTGTCATCACCTCGTTCGATTGTATCCACCACTTCATAAGTTTCCTCTAATAGATGGGGGATCACAGAAAGATGGGTCTGTTCTTTGTCCCAGGGACAACCTTCGGGACTTCGTAAATCCGAAGTGAGTTTGCGTAGATTTTGGATGGGTGAATCAAAATTAGGAGGGTTCACTCGTTGTATTTTTCCCGATCCACCCGGGAAGCAAAGGCAAATTTTATCTTGCGAAAGCCCCCCCCCTTTACGAGTCTATCCCTATGTTCCAATCTCGTGTTTCTGTTGCCATCCTGATGGTGATTGCCACTGTCCTAAGCCGTATTTTACCGCACCCTCCGAATTTTACGCCTGTTTTGGCTGTTTCCCTCTTCTCTGGTGCTTACTTAGCGGACAGAAGGATTGCTCTCGTCGTTCCCATCCTTGCGATGTTTGTTTCTGATCTTTACTTAGGACTCCATGACCTAATGCCAGTCGTTTATGGATTCATGGTTTTATCTGTTCTTTTCGGGAAACAAATTGGGACTTCTATGGCAAAATCCTTTGGATACACTGTGGTTGGTTCGGTACTATTCTTTGTGGTGACAAACCTTGCGGTTTGGTTTACCAGTGGGATGTACAGTTTGGATGTAGCAGGACTAAGCCAATGTTTTGTTTTGGCACTTCCATTTTTCCAAAACTCCATCCTCGGTGATTTAGTGTATTCAGGAATTTTGTTTGGAGCAATGGCGTTTCTCAATCGCACCGTATTCCAAACAGCAAAACAAACCGTTTAATTGTTTCTACAACTCGTTTAAGATTCGGTGGACTCGGTCTTTTGGACCATCCGCCGAATTCCGGATTTTCTCCACTAATTTCAATCTAGCAAGTAAACCCATTCGATTCGCAATTTGGATTCCAAGGCCTGGCCTTGCGTTCATTTCCAAAAGTAAAGGACCTCTTTTTTCATCTAACACAATATCTACGCCGAGATAACCAAGACCTGACATATCAAAACAACGAGAAGACATCTCTAAAATATCATTCCAATGTGGGATCACACGACCGCTTAATGTTTGCTTGGTGTCTGGATGAATGAGGATGAGTTTGTCATTACAAACCGAATGGGTTAATGTTCCATTTGTCAACTCTACCCCAACTCCGAGTGCTCCTTGGTGGAGGTTTGCTCTACCACCTGATTCCTTTGTGGGCAATCGTAACATAGCCATCACAGGATATCCCAAATACACGATCACACGAATATCGGGAATGCCCCGAAATGAAATCTCATGGAAAAATGGATGGCACTCCAATCGCTCTTGTAAAATACAAGTGTCCGAATTTCCATCAAGGGAATACAATCCTGATAATATGCCAGAGATATGATGGTTTAGTTCTTTTTCACTGACAACCTTTCCATCCGATTTATGAAAGCTGACCTTTCCATTTTCCAATTCGTCACTATGGCTGATTACCATAATTCCATTACCCATTCCACCATTCGCTGGTTTGACAACAAACCCAGGATGGTCTTTCACCAAATCTTTTGTTTTTTGGATCCCACCAAAAGTATCGATGAGTCCATAATGTTTTGGCATCGGTACATGGAATTGCCTCGTGAGTTCTGCTGTTTTCCATTTGTCATCAACAAGTGGATAAAACTCACGTGGATTGTTTGGTAAAATGTATTCACCGATCCTTCTATTGATCCCAAGGATTCCTTCTCGTTCAAATTGTTTGAAAATTGAAATCACGATTTAAAAATTTCCTTAAATCGAAATAATTCTGAAACTCGGTAACCTTTATACAAACCAAGGAAAATTTGAATCGCAATGACAATGAGTAAAAGTTCAGGATGGGTGAAAAATAAAATCTGTAAGGAACCAAAGAAAAAAATCATATAACTGATAAGTGCAATCACAAGGGTGCCGAATAATGTGACCATCGTATGCATCACACCTTCTTCGATGATCATAATCGAAAATCGTTCCACAAATATGGTCGTGATGACAATAGGAAATAATGTCACACTCATTTGGTTAAAAATCGATATTTCCTCATTTAAAATTGAAAACAAAATCAAGGTAAGAACTGTGATTGTGAGTAAAATCGATAACCTTGGCACAGCGAGTAAATAAAATTTGTCCAACGCATACCGTTCAAAAAAACCAAGCCCAATCATAAGTAAAAAGAAACCGATTCCAAACCAGAGGTTAGTTTCATAAAAAAACATTGCAAGTAAGATCGGTGTAAAAATTCCAAAGGTTGGAATCCCAATCATATTCCTCGCCACAGACAATACGAGGGCACCGATTGGTATTAATATCACAAGTCGAAATAAATTTTGTAGGGGAGTAGGCAAACTATACAATGAATAATAACGCAAAAAACTATTGCTGGATGCAATTTCCTCGCTATACTCTTTAAAATTATACCTGTTTACATTTGATTTTGTGATATAAGCCGTATAACGAAATGTAGCTGGATCTTCTACTAAACTTCGTTTTTCTTCTACGGACTTCCAAATTGGTAAATAACCAGATACATTACTGGCAAAAACATTTTTATAGGTAGATACAAAATACCATTTCCCATGAAATCGAATTTCGTTCCAAAATGTAATTTTACTTTTATTGTCTTTTTCGGTTTGTTTGTTCAAATCAAATCCAGCAACAGTCCGTGCTTGGATTCCACGCATTCGACAGAGCAATGAAAATAATAAGGATTGTGAGTAGGCGTTACCGCTTCCCAATCGAATCGTATCAGAAAGAGAAATATCCTTATAGGTATTGATAATTTCTTCTGAAATAAAATAATAAATTTGTTTGGCAGCGGACACATTGTCCTTATCATACGGATGGATTTGTTCGTAGAGTTTTTTAGCGAGAACTAACTCCTCCGAAGAATAATGTTTTAAGGATAAATAATAAGGTTCCTTTGTGACTGGTTTTTTGCTTGGTGTGGGAATCTCTGGTTCTGGATCACTGTTCTCATACGGTAACATTTTGATTTTTGCATAGTAACCTACGGGAGAATTCCAATCTTCTCCTTCCCATATTCCCAAATGGCCATATTGTTTTTTCAAAACACGAAATTCCAAATCTTCCGTTTTGGTATTTGCTTTTAGAACTTTTGTTTGGATGAATTGTTTGGGGATTGGGAAATTGACTTCTGAAATCGCTACATTTTCCTTGGGTGAGATGACTACCTGAACGTTGACAGTATCATCAATGGCAACAGGCAATAAGGACAATTCTGCAACATTCAGTTTATATAAGATTGAAAGGATTGGCAAAACAATCAGGACAACGATGGTGATGTAAGTTTTTCGATCCAAATTAATCCCCTAATTGGTGTGATAAAGACACATCGACTAAAAATTTACCACGTAAAAAATTCCTACCGACTAAGATTGGATAATTTAAATTATTCCGATCATTCAAATTGATCATCGTTTCTTCTTTGTACTTTCCAATCTTAATCAATTCACTAATCATAATTCGTTTTTCCGATACACCGGAAGTACTCGTGACTTTTGCTTCTTTAACAAACTTACTTTTTAAGCGAACAGGTTTTTCGTTCACAAAGGTATCAAATAAAATAAAGGTTTCACCGTTTTCAACAACTCTTTCAATATTAATTGCATTGATAGAACAAGACAAGGCTCCGGTATCAATCCTTGCTCTTAGCTTTAATTTCCAATTGGGAAATTCAACCCACTCCACTCTTCCAATGATCGGTTTTAGGTATTGGGGGGGGATCACTATTGGTTTGATGTGTTGGTCGGGTTTTTTTTCAACCACTTGGCCCGAACCAAAACAATTAACGAACAGGAGCAAAATGACAAACACATTAAAAACTGACGTGAATCTAAATACGAATTTTATAATTTTAGAATGATCTTGGTGATTGGAATCTCTCATACAACTTTTCTTTGTTTGTTCTTATTTTTGACTTCATTTTGGTAAGCATTGAATAAATCAATATATCGTAAATAGCCTAAACATCGATTGTCTTCGACAATGGCAAGTTTGTCGACATCATATTCCAATAGAATGCGTAGGGCTTTGCCGAGTGTATCCGATTGACACACCGGTGGCACATCTTGTACAATTTCCGAGCAAGTGATTAGATTTTTAAGTTCTTCTTCATATTCGGGAAGGATTCTATTTTTACGAAGGGAAACAATTCCTTTGTATTCTTCATTCGATCCCACTAAAATAAAATCACTCGCTTGGATTCCTGGTGCATTGGATTGCAATTGTGTGAGGGAAAGATGTTCGGAAACCATTGCATACTTTCGAAACTCAGTAAAATGATCCAAAATACGAATCCGATCCATAATGTCTTGGTTCATATCCCAATGATGGGATGGAGATAAAAATCTGTTTTTGATTTGGTTACGATAAATAGAAATCTTATGTGATAAAACCACAGCGATCATAGCAACAATCATAAGTGCAGGAAGTAATGCATAACTTCCAATCATATCACAAACCATAATCATTCCTGCAATCGGGGCTCTTGCCACTCCTGCAAAAAAGGAACCCATTCCCACGAGTAAAAAGGGAAACACAATGATATTGAGTTCTGGAAATAATACACTTGCCATTGTTCCTACAAAGGCACCTAACATGCCTCCGATGGCAAAGGAAGGTCCAAGCAGTCCCCCTGAACTTCCCGAACCGACAGTAAGGGATGTGGAAAACACTTTAAAAATGGCAACAGCAAGTAAAAAAAATGGCCCAGAAAAACCAAAACTAGTTGAGGTTAACACTTCTCCGTTGATCATCCGCTGGATCAGTCCAAAACCAGAACCTAACACTTCTGGAAAAAGTAATGCAATACACCCAACAATAAGTCCACCAAACGCTGGTTTTAGGAAATTGGGCAATGGAAGTTTTGCAAAAATATCTTGCACAAAGTGGTATACCTTTACAAAAAAATACCCCACAACATAACATAAAAGTCCAAGTATAATATAAAGTGGAATATGACGGTAATCGTTTAAACTATATTCCTTTACTGAAAAGATAGATCCACTTCCAGCGATACTAGTGTAAGTCAGGTAAGCGGTTACTGATGATAAAATGCAAGGTACAAGGGAATCACTTTCTATGTCTTCTTGGTATACCATCTCAACGGCAGTGATGGCACCACCGAGCGGAGCTCGGAATATTGCACCAAGTCCTCCAGCAGTTCCTGCAAGCATAAGGGTTCGCCTCGCTCTAGCACCGGCTCCTAAAAAATTCGCAAGGCTTGATCCAAAACCCGCTCCAATTTGTGCGGTGGGACCCTCTTTTCCACCCGATCCACCAGAACCTAACGTAAGTATGGTGGCAATGGCTTTATAAAAAGGAACTTTAGTGCGAATTTTTCCTTCATTGAAGTGAAAGGCATGGATGAGTGAATCAGTTCCTCCCCCTTGTGCTTCCGGGCAAAAAAAACTAGTGATGATTCCTACGAGCAAACCACCGATGGCCGGTAAAAATAAAATCCAAAGAGGGGATAATTCTCCTACTCTTCCTACAGAATGGAAATGCAAATCCCCTGCAGGTGTTCCTGGGTCATAGCCAATCAAGTTGCCAAAGGTAAACGACTCTGTCCATGTGAGTGCCCAATTGAATCCATATGCTCCAAATCCAGAAAGTAACCCGATGAGAAGGGAATAGACATAAATCGACCTAGGTCCCTGGATCGACAGCATAGTGTTTAGACCGAATGGGAGCCGCATAGGACAAGTTTAGAATTTCCTCCAAATTTCCCAAGGAAATTCTGAATCCTCTTGACCCGAGAAGGAATTCCTGGGACGATAGGATCGTATGTTCCGAATTTACCTCGCATTTTTGGTTCTCTCCGCTTTCTTTTGGGGCTGTGGTCTCAAAAACGAAAACAACGCGGCCCTTACGGTTTTAGATGAAAGCACACCTGCTTTATTCGCGTTTAATGGCGAAGTGGACACAAGTGTGACAACAAGTTGCGGGCGTGCTGCCCCAGCAACAAACACAACAGGAACTACGGGAACCACAACGGGAACTACAGGTACCACAGGATCCACTTCAAACAACACACGTTTCTCGGTGATCTCACAGTTGATTTTCAAAACCAAAGAAACCTTAAACATAAGGTTCCAATACGACAGCACACAAATCCAAGGGAACATCGACCCACAACAAGGGTTTATTTTGGCAGGTGGACTTTTTGGAAAAACAGTCCAAGGAACTCAAGGGACAGTGGAATGGTTCAACCAAGGCATCAATATCGATACTTCAAGCCAAACCACACAACAAATTTCGTTTTTCAATTTAGAAATTCGTTTGAATGGAACTTATAGTACCTCAACGACAAGTGCAGCAACGATTTTACCTCAATGTAATACAACAGATGGTGTTAACTGTACATCAGCACAAACGACAACTCAATGTTTTACTTCAGATAACAGGACTTGTATTGTGCAAAATACAAGTGCAGATGCGAAACCGGTGATCATATCGGGAACCATCAAATGCAATGCACCTAACATTGTGCCACAATAAAGGAAAAAAATTCGTTTTCCTCTTTGCGACTTAGCTTAACACTCTTTCTCTTTCCCTTTTTGCTCTATGCAGAAGGGGAACCATTCCTAGAACATTTAGGCACAAACCCAAACCTTTCCAAACACCAAAAGATGGAAAGACAGGCTCTCTACTACTTTGGTTTTACCAAAGAGAGCCACTATTACCAAATCACTCTCCCAGAAGATAAGGAAAGGTATTTCCATTTTGAAAATGGAATGTTTTCAGAATTTGATTTTGCTTTGCTTGAGGATGGAGTCCTTTTAAAAAACGATTCTGCTGGATTACTTAGAAAAAAAAATCCCGTCGTTTCTTATACGGGAGGATTTTTAATCCCAGCAAAGGAAAAAGGAACGTATCAATTTAGGATTCGATCGGATGATACACATCGGATCAATTTTCGGATTCGCAAAGAATCGGAGCTATTCCAATACACCAAAACTTTATCACTATGGCAGGGACTCTATTTAGGTTTGTGCCTTCTTTTGGCACTTTTCACCGCGATTCAATATGTTTTGTTAAGGGAAAAAATTTCTCTCTATTTAACCATTGCAATTGTAACGGTTTTGTTTACCAACTTACTTAGATCTGGTTTATTTTATGAATTTGAATTTAGCAACCTAACATGGTTTTTTCGGTATGTGCCAGGATTATTAGCTTTAAGTTCTATAGGTTTAGTTCTATTTTTACGTGAATTCCTTCATACGAAAAAGTTATACTCTAACTTTGATAAATACCTCATCCTCTATATATATTTTTTATTTCTCTCCATGTTCATTGTATTCATTGACCTACAATTGTTTTTTCGATTTATTTATACCAATAGTTTGATGTTATCCACTTTTACCTTTGGATATTCAATCTATAGTTTATTTAAAAAAGAAGAACATGCAAAAGTTTTATTTTTTGCTTTCTTAGTAAGACAAATCAGCACTCTATTATTAATTTTTACAAACACTGGTTTTTTACCATCATTTCCATTTTTAAGTTCTGCCAATGAAATTGGTGCGGCAATCCAAATGACAATATTTACGATTGTTGTCTCCAAATTCCAAATCCAAACTCGAATCCTAAAAGAACAAACCGTAACAAAAGTAAATGAAGAATTGGAATTTATGGTTTTGGAACGAACAAAAGAACTCCAATTACAAAAAGAGAAATTAGAAAATGCAATTTTACAATTGAGCCAAACAGAAAACCAATTAGCTCTTTCTGAAAAAATGACGGAGTTAGGAAAACTTGTAGCAGGTGTTGCCCATGAGATCAATAACCCACTCAGTGCCATTAAAGCATCCATCGAAACCTTAATGGAATCCAAACAAAATGAAACATTGCAGTTAGGATCAAAGGAAAATGTATATTCTTCTCTAGACTTAAATCAAATCCAAACACTAACACGTATGTTCCAACACCAATCGGACTTTGGTCTTGTTGCAAGTTATACCGAACGAAAAGAAAAAAAAGCTGAACTCAAAAAAATCTTAAAAGACAATGATTTGGATTATGACGAAGCTACTTTGGAAAAATTTTTAGATGTAGGGATTACGAAGTTAGAAGAAAATCAAATTTTATTGTTACAAAAAGGAAAAGAAAAACTAAAGGATTTAATATTAGAAGAAAAAAACTTTCGCCTTCACTTATCCATTATCCAAATTGCAGTGGATCGTTCCTCAAAGATCATTTTAGCACTCAAAAACTTTTCAAGAGTCACTCATTCAGAACATAGAAAAATATTCACCCTTCTAGAAAACATAGAGACCGTTATTACCATTTACCAATATAGAATGCGAAGCAAAGTTTCACTCAAAAAAACTTTTTTAACAGATGCTACTATCCTTGGTTGGCCAGAGGACCTAATGCGTGTTTGGACAAATTTAATCTTAAATGCTTTGGAAGCGATGAAACAAAAAGGAAATCTTACCATCACTACTGAAAAAAACGGAAAATATGTAGAAGTGAAAGTCATTGATAATGGAGCTGGAATCCCGATTGAAATTCAAAAAAAGATATTTGAACCATTTTTTACCACAAAACAACAAGGTGAAGGAACAGGAATGGGGCTCGGGATCACAAAATCCATCATCGAAAAACATTTCGGAAAAATTACTGTAGAGTCAGAACCAGGAAGGACTTGTTTTTCAATTTTGTTACCGGCCATCGAACTGATTGACCCAAATGCAACAGAGTGATTTGTAAGTTTATTTTTTAAACTAAACCTATGTAAGGCGACCTAGTTGTTCAATAAATAATTCACGTTCTTCTGATTTTGGAAATTGATTCAAAAAAACAAGTAGTTCATTTTTTTCTTTTTCCAATTCTTTGTGTAAAAGTGAAGGGACATGTTTAGCATTCATTAAATCTAAAATGATAGTTTCATCATTGGCATTACGTGTTTCTTTCTGAAACAATTGGTTTAGTTTTCTTTTTTCAAGTAAACTGAGTTTTGATCTTAACACCAAAACAGGATAGGTAAATAATCCATTTTTGAAATCCTTTAGGAATTCTTTACCACTTGCTTTTGAATCTACAAAATAATCCAAACAATCATCTTTTTTCTGGAACAATTTCCCTAACCTAACACCGAATTGGCGAAATTCTTTTCGTTTTTCCTTCGATTGGTTTGCCAGTATCGCTGCTGCTTCCGTACAAACACCAAACAAGGAAGCTGTTTTTCCATAAATGATTTGATCGTAGATTTTTAATGTGATGTTTGGATTTTTTTCCCACTCCATCTGCAATAATTCACTCACAGAAAGGTCTCTTAACACTTGCGAAAAAATTTCCATAAGCTCAGGATTGCCAAGTGTGTTGAGTCGACTGATCCCACATGCCAATAGATAATCCCCTGCAAGGATTGCTGTTTTGTTTCCAAAACTAGCACCAATGGTAGGTTTGCCACGACGGATAGGAGCATTGTCAACTACATCATCATGTAACAAACTGGCAGCATGGATAAGCTCGGCAACACTTCCTACATCAAGCCAACTAACATCTTTTACATTCAGAAACTGACAAAATAAATAATGAGCAAAAGGACGAATCCTTTTTCCTCCGGAAGAGATGACTTGTTTTTTGATTTTTTTAAGGATGGGAATGTCTTCGGATATGATATTGTCTAAATTTTTATCAAATTGAGACAATATAGTTTGGATCTTAAATTTTGATTTCATCCGTTATCCACATGTGTGGATCGACTTTCGAGAATCTGAAGATGATCCTTAATCGTATATTCCATTTCTTTGGACTGATTGTCACGATAGATATGGAGTAAATTGCGGCACATTCTTTTGATCATGGAAAGTGTAGATGCTTTTGTAAAATACTTAGGCGAATTGGTATAACCATTCGCTTCTAAAAATTTTTCACAAGTGAACTTATCTAATAAGACACCACCATGAAATGGGTCGATGTAGGTAAAATACCCTTCTGATTCATATTGCAAAAGAAAATGGAGTGGTAGGTTCGTTCCATATAAAGGAAGACCAAGCCTTTGTGCCACAAGCAGATACACAACCGACAAAGAAATTGGTATTCCCAAACGACTTTTGATCACTTGGAATAAATAAGAATTTCCTGGATCATTATAATTTTGTATGTTTCCAACAAAACCTTCTTCTTGGAACATCACTTGGCAAAGGATTTGCACTTTTAATTCGTCTGTTAGATACCCAGAATGATCATCGTATAACTCAGAAATACGAAGTGCGATACGATCCAATTCATGTTTGATCTCTGCATAATTTTGATCTGGGAAACCAATATTGGATAATTGAACAACCATCTCTTCCAAATCTTTATAATGATTTGTATTCCCACGTAATGTGAGTTTGAAGAAGGAATGACGTAGGCGATGGCGTAGTATTTCTGATTTTAGATTACGTGCTTGGACTCGAAGGTATGGATCTTTCACTTCATCCAAAGCTGATTCCAATTGGATTTGCCAAGGAATACGAGAAGCAATGAGTTTTAAGAGAAAACGTTTTTTTTCTGCAGGGGCAATTTCCCAATCATACAATAAACGGGTGATATCATCCGGGTAAAAATCAGGAAAAGAGTTTTGTCCCATGCAAAAACTATCGTGATAAAATTGAAAAAGTCAATCGAAACAAAAACTTTATGCTAATTCTGCAAGAGCTTGTGCTTCTTGTTCTTTATTTGGTGGAGTACCATGCCACTTAGGATTGTTTTCCATATAAGAAACACCTTTACCTAAAATGGTTCTAAAGACGATGAGTGTTGGTCCACCTGTATGCTCTTTTGCTTTGGCAAATGCAGAAAAAATTTCTTCCATATTATGTCCGTCTGCATTGATTACATTCCAACCAAACATTTCAAATTTTTTATCGAGTGGTTCTAACTTCATCACTTCTTCCGTATTCCCATCGATTTGGATGTAGTTACGGTCCATAAAGGCAATGAGGTTATCTGTTTTGAAGTGAACAGCAGATTGTGCTGCTTCCCAAGTCATTCCTTCACCACACTCACCATCAGAAATGCAAGTATAAATTTTATATGTCTCTTTTTTTAACTTAGCTCCAAGTGCAAGTCCAACCGATACAGACAAACCTTGTCCAAGAGATCCTGAACTAGACTCGATTCCTTTCATATAACGAGTAGAAGGGTGGCCTTGTAAGTATGAATTGATATTTCGAAATGTAAGAAGGTCTTCCACTGGGAAATATCCAGAAAGACCCATTGCTGCATAACGAACCGCGCATACATGTCCATTGGAAAGGATCAAACGATCTCGTTCAGGCATTTCTGGATTTTTTGGATCATGATTTAAAATGGAAGTATAAAGTGCAGCGTAGATATCAGCAAGTCCAAGTGGTCCACCTGGGTGGCCAGAATTGGCAGCTGTAACCATTTTGATTACTTGGATTCGGATATCGTTTGCAAATTTCTTTGCGACTTCAATTTTTTCCATGAACATTCCTTAAAGCGGTTTGGATTGAAATAAAAACAGACCAGAGATATAAACAATCGTGTACAATGGCAAAAAGATGTAATGCAATTTTACATGCAGATTACGAATTCTTTTCCAACCAGTGTAACCCATCACAAGCATCAATACTAAACTTATGGCGGCAAAAAATCGGTGGGTATGAATGACAAATTCTGGAGCCGTCGGATAAATTTGAAATTCCGTAATTCCACCTAACAGATATTTAATTATTAGCAAATAGACGGCTGCGGTTAAATTGAAAAGAATTCCAATTGAATTTGAGATACGGTGTTTTTTTACATCAGTCTTTCGAAAAAAATAACCGGTATAAAAACCCAAAATCGAAAGGGTCATGAAGAAATTTACAAAAAACAGTGCCATCTAGGGTCATTCTGGAAGAATCCACCACCACTCAAAGAATTTTTATTTGACCTTAACCGCTTTTCACAAAAATTGGATATGCATGCCGCCTTAGCTCAGTGGTAGAGCAGCTGTTTTGTAAACAGCCGGTCGGAGGTTCAAATCCCTCAGGCGGCTCCATGCAACTTCTTCGGGTAGGTACTCAAGTGGCCAACGAGGGCAGACTGTAAATCTGCTGGTTTTACCTTCGAAGGTTCGAATCCTTCCCTGCCCAAACTAAGTTTCGTTTCAACGTAACAAAACTCCCAACTAACAACAAACTGAAGGATTCGAATTGAACCCGAGCGACTTCGACCCATAGGGAGAAGTTTCCGCATGGATGCGGAAAAAAGAGCGGTGACGGGCCCGCGCGAACGTAGCCAGGATGGTGGTGCGTTGTGGTCTCTGTGAAACAGAGTTGAGCACGAATTAAAATTATTTTTCTATGAATTGACTAGCCCAATTATAAACTAGTTCCTCTAATTCAGCTGCCTTTGCATATTCAGCTTCGAGAATTTTTTCATAATCACCTGGATATCGAGTAGCCACAGCATAGTCTGTTAAAATTGCAAGTTCCTCAAAGAAACTAGGTTTTTCAATCTAATCTGGCAAAGAAAGTATTAGAGTATTAATATTGTGAGTGAAAAGAAATTCAACATTCTCTTTTATCAAGACAACTTTTAGAGATTTTTTTGCAACTAGTTGGGCATGAAAACAGAGCTGATTGAGTAAATTATCATTTTTATCCCCAAGTTTTGCCAGGGCTAAATCACTTTTTGCATGAATAAGCCAAGTTTCTGGTGAACTTGGGTCATTATGCAGCATATAGTTCTAAACCATCTTGAAGGGCATAAAAATAAATTAAATGTCTACTATTTGAATATTTTTTGAGAGTTTCTGGAGTTGCCACTACAAGATCAAAGGAAATTTTAATATTATCTACTTTCTTATAAATATACTGTGCAATTTCCCTTTTATTTGTTCCATCAGGCATAATGATTAAAAGATCATAATCACTATTTTTGCAAGCAGTGAGAGTTGCTCTTGATCCAAAAAGGATAATTTTTAATGGATTTACGAGAAAAATGATCTGGTTTTTCAGATGTTCTAACTCATTTTCCATAAGAACAGAATACTTCAACTTAAGAAAAAATCAAGCATGAATCACTGAATCTATATGGCTTATTTCATAAATTACAATTAAACTGGTAAGAAAACCAAGTGACATAGATTTGGGACATCTCGCATAACACAACAAAGCTATCAAATTTCAATCAAGCATAACATCCGGTAGCGGCCATGCAGTAGGTTCTTTCTTACACTTCTTAATATCTTGGTATGTGATAAGGCAATTAGTCAATATTAAGTCGACCCTCATATTTCGTTTCCTTTCTTCATCGGCGTTATGATAATTCTGAACCAAAAAAAAACAAGGGTCATAGTTATCATTTGGGGTATGACTTTCACACTGTTCCTTGAAATTACATGCAATCAAAAAGAATCCAATCAATAGGGTGATTAGAATAACTATTCTTTTCCTGAAATTTTTCATTCTTTTCCTCTAACCATAAATGCTAGGAATGTATCGATTTTCTTCCTTTTTGCAATCTTCAAGTCTATTGTAATACTTAACGCAATCTTGCGTAAATAATAGAAAATCTGATTCGACACTTCTGTTCATGCTTTCTTCTGACGGACCAGATGCAATGAAAAGAGAGACCAACTCGCATCGATTCTTTAATTCTTGCAAGTTATAACGACACGCGTCTCTTTGTGAGCCCGGCATACAGTTGGTGAAGTTTAAGAGCAAACTGAACATTATCGTTTTTTCAAATTTCATATTATGATAAAACCTTCCTTTCGAAATTCAGTGAGAAATCTAAGCTCCACTCTTCTCTGTTCCCTTGTAAAAAGCGTGGATTTTCCAAAAATGAAATTCATCCCATACAAGCCTGGTAAATATTGGTTCTCTTCTCTTTCACATTCCTTTTTCTTTTTGAGATAGGTGGCGCAACCGACTAACACAATGTTGGAAGCGATCGCTTGTCCTAAATTTTTATCCTCTTTCAATATTGTAGGCGATAAAAGAATTAGTTGTTCACAGTATGATTTAAAATCCCTTTCGAGATAGTATTTACACGCATCTTCCTTTTTACCTACATTACAGTTTGTTAGAGTAACAATGAGGATCAGGCAAAATATGTTTCGAAGCTGCTTCATCACTTTAACTTAATACCCAAAATGTGGGATGTATTCCGATTTTTTTTCACACTTCCGTTCCTCGATGGTTTTATAGAGGCAAAGCAACAAATATTGATCTGATAAGAAACGAGCAAACGAAGAAGGGCGTCCACTTTCTATATTGATTCTTACGGTTTGATCAAAAACTAAATAACTTGCACAAAGCGATTCAGCATCACCCTCAAAGAAACCGCCACCCTTACCTTCGACGGTTTGCCTACAAAAATCCTTTTGGTCTGTGCAATTGGCGAATGATAACAAAAACCAGAAAACTACGCCAATAGACTTTGGGAGTAACACAAGGTTGAAGGTTCTCTTTTTAAAAACTGTATTTTCCAATCGGATCTTTCGCTTTCTTATATTAACGAACAAATATTCGAAAATTAGCATATGGATCGACTTCTTTTTCTATGAAATCTTCCGTTCCAACCGTTTTGAGCGGAATTCGAACGATTTTGGAACAGAAAGAACGGTATTTAGAAACTTTTTTAGTTTGGATCTTTCTTTAGAAGGATTTTACGAATTTAAAGGTAGGATGTTTTTTATAGAAATGGTGAATATAGGAATGAAAAAAATCCTGGGCATGGCTTGCCCTTGGAACACGACCAATACCAAAAAACAATCAATTTCAAATCATGAAAAAGAATTATCAAACTATGTTTGGAAAAGATAAAATATCGGATGATTCAGATGATGGATCGCTAGGTGTTAATATCTATTTTCATTTTTATTTCTTTATTTTGGATCCATCATGCTCATGATAAAACTTACATTAGCTGGTTCTATTATAAAAATCGTCTTGAAAGCTTTCTTCGAATTGTACTATTTTAGATAGCATCAAAAAATAAAATAATGCCATTTGGAAGCATAGTAAGCCAATCATAAAGACTTACTTATTATAATGACGAATGCCTAAAGACAAATGATGATATAAATGGATTTTTAATATAGTCTCTGGATGTTTTTAAGTGACCTAATTGATTCAAAATCCAACAAATAGTTCTAAAATCCGTCTACAGTATCTTTTCTCAAATTACAAGCCCACAAATTGTACGGCGATATAACCTACTTCAATTTGAATTAATACTAATACTGTGAGAAGGAAATCCATTTTTCCGAAAATTCAGAACCAAATGCCCTAACGAAAATAAAGATTGATTGATTTATCACCATATCTCAATATATAACGCATTAGTTCCTAAAAGATTCGGAGATATCAATGGCAAAGTTAGAATATGTAGAAGGGATCGGGCCAAAATACGCACAAACGCTACGTGATGCGGGCATTAGATCAACAAATGATTTATTAAAAAAAGGCGGAACTCCCGAAGGTAGAAAGCAAATCGCTAAGGATTCTGGTATAAGTCCTAAATTGATCTTAGAGTGGGTCAATCACGTAGATTTATTCCGTATCAAAGGTATTGGATCTGAGTATGCAGACTTATTAGAAGCTGTCGGTGTCGATTCAGTGATCGAACTTTCAAAACGAGTTCCAAAAAATCTCTTTGATGCGATCATTGCACTGAATGAAAAGAAGAAGTTGGTTCGCATCTTCCCAAATTTAAAAAGAGTGACTGGCTGGATAGCACAAGCAAAGAAACTTCCAAGAGCAGTTTCCCACTAAACTTTTTTCTTCTTTTTTAAATGCAATAGCCATTCTCGAAGTTTGACTTTCCAAAATGGCTATTGAATCGATTCTTAATTCTCACCCGTAGTTTGAAGGTTTGTTCATGCTAAAGAGTTAACAAGTTTCTTATCATTCAAGGGAAAATTTGTTTTTGTGCTTCTAAATAAATTCCGAAGGTGATTTGAATCTTAATTTTTTTCTTGGTAAATTTAATTTCCAAATCCTATCCTTTAACGGTCATGTTTCAATAGGCCAAGTAGGACGGAATATTCCATTAGATCGATCGTTTATGAATTCTTACAATACAACCCAATTTGAAAGTTTGGTTCGGTAAAAAAAATAGGCACCGTCTTTTTTCCTCTGTAACTGCACACCAAATTGACCACGTTTGGAACGCACAAGGGAAACTAACACCATAGGCTCACTTCCCTCCCAACTAACCAAAGGAAAGATTTGTTTCCCTGTGGGATCATAAAAAGTCCATTGGGTTTCCGATGTTTCTTCCATTTCTTCTGTAAAGAAAGATTCCATTGCGACTTCCCCTTCCAAAACAGTAATACAGATGTTTTGTGAACCAATTGGATTCCTACCATAAACTTGTATGGGGTTTTGTTTGCAAAAACGGATTTGATTTCGAACATGGGAAGGAAATTCCAAACGGATTGTTTCTTCTGGCGTAACTAAAAAATTTGCGAACAAAGGATAGGTGGAAAAAATCAAACCGCTGGCGAAGATTAGAAACCATCGAACACTACGAGATAGGTCCATTAATTTTCCTTTGGGAACAAAACTTGTAAAAACTCATTCCCCTCCTTTTCTGATAGGATACGAATGCTCGGTAAAATGGGTCTTAGATATTGGGAACCAGTTGGGGAACAATGGTAATACAAAATGGTTTCGATCTCATCAAAAGGAGAGGAACCAAATTTAAACGTGGAACACATTTCTTTTTGTTTCCCTTGTAAAATTAATGATTTACTAGCTTCCAAATCTGCCCGTGGTTTTGCCAAAAAACTACCACTCATCCGAAAATACCGAGCAGATAACTCGTGTTCATTGGATTGTCTGTAATGGACTCCCATTAAATACAAAATATCCGATTTTTCCTGATCGGATCTTTCTTTCTCAGAATCTGCCAGTATTTTTTTTAAAAACTCTTTTCCTTGTTCGGTTCCTAATTTGAATTCTGAGATTCCCACAAATAATGGAGAAAGAAACATATTTGGAGATTCTTCGTAAAGAGAAAGGATCACTTTGTATTGTTTACGTTTTAAAAGAAGGATGGATGCAAATTCATACAACCTGGGAAGATTTAACTGTTTCAAGTGGTCCGAAAGATCTTTTATGTTTTCCATATTGGCCTTACTCGCCAACACATACGTGGAAGATAAATGGGAAACGGAAATTGGTTTATATATTTCAGCAAGTTGGTTCCAAATCCAAGTTCTGTCTTTTGAGGGAATATGAGAGGGGTAACGACTTCCCAAAAACAAGGCATCTAATAATTTGGAATGTTTTTTATATAAAAAAAACAAACGAGATACAACTGCCTTTTGTAATTTACCCGTTGGTTTTTGGCTGAGAGCCTTTTCATATAAGGGAATGGCAAACAATGTGTTGGTTTGTTCCATCTCATAGGCTTCTTCATAAAATCCACTCGCACTGATTGGTTGTAAACTTCCAATTAGTACCAGCATACCAACAAACTTCAGAAAGTTGGTAACGTATGGAAAATTACTTCTTGTGGAATCCAATTAATACAAACCCTTCATTAAATCTTTGTGATCCGAAGTTGTCGATTTGTGATCTTCATTACAAGGACCTTCTGGTGGATAATCAGATAAATACAATTCTTGTGTACTCGGACAAGTTGGGGAAGCTTGTTTGCCAGTTAAGTTACAAATTTTATATGGTTTCGCATAGACTGGCAAACTAAATTGAGTTTTCGGAAGGATACTTTTTTTATCGATTGTAGCTAGGATCTCTCCCCACAGAGGAGCTGCGACCGCGCCACCGAGTCCACTTGGACCCATACCAAATTTTGGATTATCATAGCCTACCCAAACGGCAAGGGAAAGGTCAGGCCTTGCACCGACAAACCATGCATCTTTGTAATCATTGGTTGTACCTGTTTTTCCAATTAAGTCGCCCGTATAACCACCGTTTCGTACACCACTCGCCCTTCCGCTATCGCGAAGTAAAGATACCATCACCTCAGCCGTATCTGGCCGAATCACCTGTCGTTCTTCTGGTAATTTTAATTTGAATTCATCACTTGCCCCAACTTCGTAAAGAACCGTACCTTTTGCATTTTTGATCCTTTGGATGAGGTAGGGACGTTTGATTGTACCTTGGTTCACAAAACTGGTAAAAGCCGAAGCCATCTCAAGTGGTGAGATTTCAAGTGTTCCTAGTGCTAATGATAAATCACCACGGTATCGATTTTTTTTCTCTGCATCATTTGGAAAAAAAAACTTTGTGAAATACTTTTCAATGCCAACACTTCCAAGCCGTTCTGCGACTTGTACGGCAGCCGTATTTTTTGATTTCACAAGGGCAGTGCGAAGGGAAATCTCACCATCAAAACTTCCTCCCAAATTTTCAGGAGCCCATTCCTTTCCACCACCACCTCGGTAGTACAGAGGAGCATCTAGGATTTTCATACCAGCGTGAATGGATCCATTATCAATGGCAGAGGCATATAACACTGCTTTAATGGAACTTCCCGTTTGCCTACGCATCTGAGTCGCACGATTAAACTGATTTTGTGAGTTAAATTCATCTCCACCATGTAAGAATAGCACCTGACCCGTGTTTGGTTGGATGCCAACAATAGCTGCTTGGACAATACTTTGGTCTTTATCACCTTCCAACTGGTCAGGGTTCCAAACCAGTTCATTTAAAAGGGAAACTTCTTCCATTCGTTGGCGAAAGGCTAGGTCCAAAGGTGATTCTTGTTTCAACCGAACTCGTTTTTTTTGGATTTTTCCAGATCGTTTGTTTTTAGATAAATATTCTCGAACAATCGGCCCAATCACTTCTTGCGCATTTCGATCCAAAGTGGTTTCCACTGTATAACCACCACTTTCATAAATATTTTTTTCACCTTCCAATGAGGAAAGAACTGCACGCACATGTTCCGTCACATAAGGAGCGATGTCATGACGGGAGCCAAACACTGTTTCATTTGGCGAACGGGTCGATAAATTATGATACAAACTGATAAATTTATCACGATCTAAATTAGGATAAATCCCACGGTTGCGAAACATATTCAAAATCGCACGAACACGAGTATATGAATCTTCAGGGTTTTTTAACGGTGAATACTTGTTAGGAGCTGAAGGCAAAGAAGCAAGTAACACCATCTCTTCTTTGGATAACTCCATAGGATTTTTTTGAAAATAAAACTTGATCCCTTCTCCAAATCCAAAAGCGCCATGACCCAAATACACATGGTTCATATATGTCTCAAGGATTTGTTCTTTTGTAAGAATTGATTCGAGAGCAAAAGCAAGTTGTGCTTCTCTCCATTTTCGATTCAAACTTTTTCGGCGGTCGTCTAAAATGATCCTTGCCAATTGTTGTGTGATTGTGGAGGCACCTTGTTTATAACTTAAATTGACAATGTTTTTAAAAAACGCACGAAAGATGGCAGAATAGTCGATCCCACCATGGAAAAAAAACTTTTGATCTTCAATGTTAAGTAAAATGGAGATCATATCCTCTGGATAGTCTTGCAATCGTAAGGTGGATGTTCGCTTCTGGAAGATTTCACTTACGACTTGTCCGTTGCGATCCAGTATCTTTGTAGGAATGTTTTTTGCCAAAGCCTCTAAGTATATTGGGACTTCTTTTTTTGTTGTTAACACTCCTGCTACAAAATAAGAAAAGCTAACAATGAATAAAAATAGTAAAATAGAAGTGATTGTAAATGCCACTCTTAGATACGAATACTTCGTGGAACTCTTCTTCGGGCTTTGGTTTCGTTTTGATAATCCAAATGGATTCCGTTTGGAATTTGAGAATTCTTTTTTAAGTTCTTTCTCCCAAACAACCTTCTTTTCAAAAAACGGTTTTACCTTTGTTTGAGATAGTTTCTTTGGCATTGAATCATGGATCGATTCGGAAATGTTAGGAACAGGTATTTTAAAACTTTGGTAAGATTGATTGGATTCTTCTTTCACACTCGGCAGAACTTGAACGATCTCAAATCGATAGTCTATAAATTGTAAAACTACCTTTTCCGAACAGTGAGCACATGTTAGCTGGAACTTTCCTTCTTTAGGAGTTGGCTCTGGCAATCGGGATGCTTTTTGGCAATGTGGACAAAGGTATTTTAGAGACGGTGCCGACATAGGTTCTCCCTATTCTTATCGGTCGTTTGTTAAAATTACAAAATCAGCGATTTTCGTAAAATCTGCCTCTTCTTCTTTTCCCTTGGAAAAACCAGAAAGGACAAGGACAGAATGGCCCATTTCTCGTAACCTGGACACAACTCCCCCATTCCGATCTGAGTGAAACCTTCCATTTAAATGAAGGACCTTTTTCCCAGACCTGTGGATCTCGGCCGAAATTGCCTCTGCCATCCCTTGGTCCCAAGTGGCTTGGCTGAGGATCATAAATTCTACATTGATTTTATGATGTGAGTTATGTTCCGGACTCCCAAATAGAGCAGATAACCTTTGTTTGTATTCAATACTAAGAAATTTCTCTATGGTGTACGCTTGCGGTAGAAATGACAAAGCAGTTTTTGAAAAATCTCTGTAAGCAAGAAGACCTTTTTTGGAAATTAAATTCACATACCTCCTGGGAGGATTTGCTGCGACAACGGCACAATGGTTTTCCTTGGCGGTTTTGACTAAAGGTAAATAATCTGATTTAAAATTTTTCCAATGGACGATCGAATTTAAAAATTGGGATTCCGAAATGGTTCCACTTAGGAATTCGTCTACAACCATTTGATGGTCTTTTTCCAACATTTCAAGAGACAAACTAATGGGTGATACAGATAAAGATTTCTGAAATAAAGTTTCATAAAATCGATGTAAGTCGCTATTATCATGGTCTTCACCCAAAACAATCACATCGACTTTCGGTATTTCTTTTAAGATCTCGTCAATGGTAACAGTTTCTAATGTTTTGGAACGAACAATCTTTACAGTATTTGGAATTTCCTGTCCAAATACTGTAAAACCTACTAATAGTAAAAATAAAAAAGAAAGTTTATAAAAGACTTTCAATTGCAGTTTTCAGTTCCTGGCTTTCCGGTTTTGTGGCAGATGGAAATCGGTTCACCACATTTCCATTTTTATCAATGAGGAACTTTTCAAAATTCCATTTAACATCACCTTTCTCTTTTGCATTTTCTGTGAGAAATTGGTATACAGGATCTTTATCATTCCCTAATACTTTGACTTTTTTCATCAAATCAAAACTCACACCATAGTTGAGTTTGCAAAACTCTGCAATTTGTGCTTCCGAACCAGGTTCTTGCCCTCCAAAATCATTGGAAGGAAATCCAATCACCTTCAAACCTTTGTCTTTATATGCCAAGTGGAGTTTTTCTAATCCTTCATACTGCGGCGTATAACCACACTTAGATGCAACATTCACAACAAGTACTGGGTGACCTTTATAATCACCAAGTGAGACTTCCTTACCTTGGATGGTAACTGATTTTAAATTATGAAATGACATTTTTTTCCCTCCAGCATACAAATGAAACCCGAGAAATAGAAAAATAGCAAACAAAACTTTTCTTTGCACAGAAGCCCCCTCTTGGATGTTTAGACTATGCCATCATTGTTTTTTGCACTTCTTTCCGAAGCAAAACCTTGGATCCAGAAAACAAAGGTGACTCCCCTCTCCCATCCGGGCAAATTCCGCATTTACCAAAACGAATCCACATTCATCATCATCACGGGTCCAGGTAAAATAGCAATGGCAATTGCCGTTTCTGAGTTTGCCAGTTTGCTTTCTAAAGAAACAAGAAACCAAATGAAAATCTGGAACCTGGGAATTGCCGGAAGTAACGATCCAGAAACAAAGATAGGTGATTTTTTTTGGATCCATAAAGTTAGAGATTATGCGTCGAGGAAAGATTATTATCCCGAACGAATTTTATCTTCTTCCTATCATAAGGAAACGAACCTAACAACCTTTGACAGACCCATTTCCAAAGTGCAAACAGACAATCGTTTCCAAGTGATCGATGAAGGAGAATTAAAATCAATATCACTTGTTGATATGGAAGCTTCCGGATTTTTTGAAGCGGCCTCTCTCTATTTTCCCTTAGAGAACATCGCCATCGGCAAACAGATTTCTGATTTTTTAGAAGGAAAATTTTGCAAAGAAAACCAAGTGGAAGAAATGATGGAGTCCATTTTGGATCCATTGTATGAAGAATGGATCACCCCCCTTCCTTGGACTCGAGAAGATTTGTTGGAAACAAAAATTTGGCCTGAAGTTTTGCTTCAACTGTCCAACTTTCGCCTAACGGAAACCATGAAACATGATTTAAAAAAATCATTACGTTTTTTCCACCTTCGAAATCCGAATGCACCAATTCCTTCTCCTGATTTGGGATTCTCGCAAACCATCAAATCAAAATCAGATTTGAAACAATTTTTGGAAGATTGGAAAGAAAAACTGCATGTTTAAGTCCTTTTCTCATATCTATATTGAAGAAGGAATTTGGGATCACTTTCGCACAAAAGAGATTCTAACAAAATTTCCGAATGCAGTTAAAATTCCGATCCGTCATTACAAAGATCATTTCAATCGGAATGCTCAAAATTTTAGGATCCAAAAACAATCTCCGAAATTAATTTTAGCAGAGAAAAAAGATCAGTTTTTATACCCAGGAAGTGATTTTTCACCTAACTTTTCTCATCCACATTTTTATTATAATACATTAGCACTTAATTGTATTTATGATTGCGAATATTGTTATTTACAAGGAATGTTTCCATCTGCAAACCTTGTATTGTTTGTCAATTGGGAAGATTTTTTCAAAGAAACAAAAAGATTTTTAAATCAAAACCGGTCACTGTATTTAGCTTTGTCTTATGACACCGATTTATTGGCCTTAGAATCTTTTTTCCCAGCAACGACAAAATGGATCCAATTTGCAAGTGAAGAACCCAATTTAAGTTTAGAAATCCGAACGAAATCTACCAATTTCCCATCCATTTCGCACCTAACACCAGTCGCAAACGTAATCTTAGCTTGGACACTCAGTCCCCAAAAGGTAATCGAGACCATTGAACATGGAACTCCATCTTTATTAGCAAGGATCAAATCCATTCAAAAAGCGATCCAAGCAGGATGGACAGTACGCATCTGTATCGATCCCATCTTACGGATTCCCGATTGGAAATCCCATTACCAGTCGTTAGCCGAAACATTAGGGAAAGAACTAAAAGAAAATGGATCGATTGAGTTCAGTGTCGGAGGATTTCGAATGAATATAGATTTTTTGAAACAAATCATCTCCAAAAGAAAAGACTCTGCGATTTTATTTCATGCTTTTGAAAAAAAAGATAAAATTGTTTCCTATTCGAAAGAAGAGACGGAGGAAATTTTAGATGTAATGGTATCTGGCTTAGAAAAACACTTCCCTCCTTCTCAAATAAAACTCAGTTATTCTTAAATTTTCCTTTTCATTTCCCTCTCTTCCTCATAGGCTGATTAGCCTAACTATGAAGAAATGTTCCATTTTGCTCTCTCTCTTCTGTCTTTTGTTAACATTCAATTCATGTGGAGAAGTCAGTCGAAACAAACCGATAGCGAAAAATGGAGTCATTGACTTATCAAATTGGGATTTTTTACGAGATGGAAACATCAATCTCGATGGGGAATGGGAATTTTATTGGAAGGAAACCCTTAGTGGAATCCAAATCGAAAAAGAATTAGGCAAGGAGCCAAAGTTTATCTACCAAGTGGTTCCATCCAATTGGAAAGGGGTTGATTGGTTTGGAGAAACTTTGGGTGGATTTGGTTATGCGACATATAAACTCAAAGTAAAATTCCCCGAAAATTCACCTACCCTTGCCTTTCATAACTTAGATCTTTCTTCCGCTTACAGATTGTACATCAATGGGAAATTGGTCATCGAACAAGGAAGTTTTGGAATCAATCCAAATTATTATGAACCTTCCTACAAATCTGTTTTAGTTGATTTGGAACCTGTCAGTGGTGAAACAGAAATCGTTTACGAGATTTCAAATTACCATTACTCGAAAGGTGGGTTTTGGGAAAGTATGGAACTTGGCGAGAGACGCAAGTTATATGACAAAGTCAATCGCAGTTACCAAATCACTTCTTTCCTAGCCGGAAGTATATTTTTATGGGCGTTATACCACCTTGGATTGTTTTTCATGCGAAGACAAGACAAAGCAAGTTTGTTCATCGCATTATTCAGCCTACTCATTGTGATGCGCCTCTTAACAATTGGTGAAAGGAACATTTTAGACATCATTCCTTTCCTTCCTATGGACGCTCTCATTCGTATAGAGTTTGCCACCATTTACATTGCCACCATTGTTTTTGCTTATTTTTATCGTTTGGTTTTCCCAAATACCGTTGGCAAAAATACAATGTACGTTTTGTACATTTTGATCACACCATTTTTAGGTTCCTTATTTTTACCAGTTTCAATTTTCACTGCCCAAATCCATTATTTTCAAATTTTTTTGATACTGGTTTGTGTTCGAATCACAATTGCAATCATCATGGCATACCGATCGGACACAGTGGGTGCAGGGCTTTCTTTAATTGGTTTTAGTTTTGTCTTCGGAACAGTTGTTCATGACATCTTATACCAAAACAATGTCATCAATACAATGAACATCACTCCATTTGGATTTTTAGGATTCATTTTATTCCAAGGTTATATCCTCTCTTATGGATTCACCAGAGCCTATCTTTCCATTGAAAAACTAAAAGAAAGTTTAGAAATCTCAAATAAAGAATTAAATATCTTAAAGGATGGGTTGGAAGACATTGTTGTAGAAAGGACCAAAGAACTTGAAATTTCCAAATCCAATATTGAAAGACTCAACGAATTTGCAAAAACGTTAAATACATCCTTAGAACTCGACAGCATCTTAATCAAAGCCTTTGATTATTTAAAGGAAGAAGTATTTTGTGACTCCATGATTTTGTTGTTAGTTGATGAAGAAAAAAACAAACTCCATTACCATAAATCGGTAGTTTCACAAAATTCAAATTTAGATTTAGAAAACAAATTCCGCGGCCTTAGTTTTCCATTAGATGTGAGTGCAGGATTGTTTTATCATGTCTACAAAAGGAACCGGCCTTTCCGATTCGCAAAAGTTTGGGAATCGCGACTCAACGAATCCAATCAAAAATTCATACAGCTCATCGGCAAACACCCGGGGATGATCATCCCTCTTAGTTCCCAAGGGAAAGTCATTGCAATGCTTGCAATATTTAGCGAACAAAAAGGATCTAGTTTCTCAAAGGCACAATTACAACTCGTTGAAAATACTGCTGAGAACATCGCAACAGCAGTTACAAATTCGATATTGGTGGAGGAAATGAACCGAGAGAAGTTCATTGCAGATAACGCTCGTTTGCAGATGGAAAATGCGAAAAACGAAGTGGTAAAACTCAATGAATTTACAAAAAAAATCAATTCGGAATCAAGTTTATCTCAAATCATAGATGAGATGTTTGATTACATTCTCAAAAGTTTTGAGATTGAAGCCACTCTCATCCAACTCATTGACCCAAAAAAGAAAGAACTGTATACATACAAAACAACGATCCCCACTTATGCAACGAAAGAACAATTATTATTTGCAAAATCATTCCGAGTTCCATTAAACGAAAGAGGTGGGATCATTTACAAAACCTACCTACGTAAAAAAGCATTATTTGTCCCAAGACCTCCCAAACGATACGAATCAGAGTTGGACGAACAAATTTTTACAAAACTAAGTTTATCATCTTTTATTGCAGTTCCTCTTGTTGTTCAAAACGAAGTGATCGGAATTGCTTATTTTACTTCGTATCAAAAACCAATGGATGTGGATCGCGAAGTGCTTCGAAGGATTTCCGGATTTTGTGATCAAATTGCGGGAGCAATTCAAAATTCCCTTTTGTTACAACTCACTGAAGAAGAACGAAAAAAATCAGAAAAAGCGAAAGCTGAAATCCAAAAGATGAATGAGTTCGCAAAAACCATAAACTCACAAAATAATTTAGAAAACATTTTGGCCGAAATATTTGGATTCATTCGGAAAAATTATAAAATTGAAAACTGTGTATTGTATTTTTTAGATAAGGAATTTAAGGAACTACGTTACCTCAACCACTCTGGTTTTGATTTGTTAAATGATGAAAATGTAAATTTCTTCAAGTCGTTACGGTTTCCTTTAAAAGAGGATAGTGGATTTGTATATAAATGTTACCAACGTAAAAAACATTTTTATATGAAACATGTTCCAAAGTCTTTGCCTTTTGCGATTGACAAACAAATCACTGAAAAATCTGGCATGAAAGGATTTTTAATTTCTCCACTTGTCAATAATGATGAAGTAGTAGCCATGGCGATGTATGGAATCAATGATGAAACCATCCATCTCTCCAGTGATGAAGTTAATTCCATCGTGGGTGTATCCGAACACATTGCCAGTGCGATTAACAACCATTTTTTACTTAAAAAAATCGAAGAAGAAAAACAAAGGTCTGATTCACTATTACTCAATATCCTCCCTAAAAACGTTGCGGAAGAGTTACAAAAAAAAGGACGGGTAAACCCAGTTGAGTTTGAAAATGTAACCTTACTTATGACTAGTTTTCCTGGATTTTCTCAAATCACAGGACAACTGACACCAGAAGAGTTGATTGCAGGACTTGATTTGTATTTTACTCGATTTGATGAAATCATCAAAACCAAAGGTATGGAAAAGTTAAGAATGACGGGGGATATGTATCTAGCTGCAGGTGGATTACCTGTTGGTAACTTTACCCATGCTGTTGATGCTTGTCTTGCCGCCTTACAAATCAAAAATGAAGTGAATCGATTGATGGAAGATTTTAAAGACATACCATTTCGACCCAATGGAATTACCATCGCCATCCACTCAGGTCCCGTCGTAGCTGGAGTCATCGGTAAATCAAAGTTTAACTATGATGTTTGGGGAAAAACTGTCACACAAACACAAGCGATTAGGCGAGGTGGTGTGGGAGTTTCCATCAACATCTCACAAGAAACGATGGAAAAGGTAAAACGATTGTTCCATATCGACAACCAAAGAATGATTAACACATACGAAGGGGAACAATTTCCTATTTATGAATTGTTAAGTTTGAAAACGGATTTGGCCGACCACTCAGGCATACTTCCTAATGAAAAGTTTGAAAGGTTATACACCCAACAAAAACGGGGAGCAAAAATTTTAATCAAATGATGTATTCTTTGGTTTTCATTGGGATTTTCTTTTTGGGAATTTTATATTGGGTTTCCCAGTTATACAAACAAAATGAAGAAAAAAATAATGAAATCACGTTACTAAAATCTGAAATCAAAATTTTAAATGAAACTCTAGAGAACAAAGAAAAAGAACTCATTACCACAAAAACAATTTCAGAAGAGTTTTCTGACAAGTTGGTGGATTCTTATGGCCAACTTTCAGACTTGGATGGACTCCTAAGAGAAATCAATTCCGCCACCGATCTTAAAGAAATCCTAAGGATCTTGGGATACTATATTCGCGAAAAATTCAAAGTGCCTCACTATCTTTTGTATGTATATAAATTGGAAAAAGATGCACTCGAATTCTTTCATAGCAATTTTCCAAGTGAACTTTCTGAAACTGTAAAAGCGGAAATCATGGGAAGGGACATTCCAGTATCAGATGAATATGTTACAAAATATGCACATGCCTATGTAAGGAAACGAAAACGAAGTTTTTATATCCAAGATTTTGAGTCCTACAAAACAGAAGGAATTGAATTAGAAAACAAAAAATCAGCCAATTTAAAATCTCTTCTCATTGTCCCTTTATATCTTAGAAATAAATTCATCGGCACATTAGACTTATTGGATTATTCAGGTATTTTTGAGTTAAACGAACAACAGTTAAACCAAATCAAAATCATCGCTGATTATATTGCAGGAACCATCGAAACAGGTTACTTATTAGATGAATTAAAAAATGTAAACATCACCATAAAAGAAGAAAAAGAAAACATTGAATCAAATCGATTAAAATTAGAAAATCTTCATAAGTTTAATAGAAAAATCAATTCTTACTCCCAAATAGAAGACATTACAAGAGAAGTTTTTACATATTTGAAAACAAACCATCGAGTTGAATTAGGATTTATTTTACTTGTTGATCCTAAATCAAATTCACTTGCTCCACTCATGGAAGGTGCTGAAGTATTCAACAAAGGATTACTTGTTACAAATTTTTTAAGAACATTTCGGCCTAAACTAACTCCAAATATTGGGTCTTTATACCGCACCTATACAAAACAAAAACCAATTTACTTAAAAAAAACCTCTCGTTGGAAAGAACTCACTGCAATTGATACTTCGATTGTAGAAAGTTTTAAATTAGAACTTTTTGGTCAAATTCCATTGGTCGTTCAAGGCCAAACCATTGGAATCATTTGTGTCACTCGATTGACAAGAGAACAAGAATGGACGATTGATGAATTCCAAGAAATCATTTCTTTTTGTGAACAAGTGGCAGGTGCCATTCATAATGCAAACCTACGTCGAGACTTAGAAAAAGAACGTGAAAAAACAATTCACTTCATTCGTAATATTTTACCCGGTGATTTAGCTGATGAACTCATTGAAAAAGGGGAAGTTGTTCCCATGGAATATGAATCCGTCAGCATTTTGTTTACAGATTTTAAAAACTTCACTAAGGCCGCTGAATCATTATCTCCAGAAGATCTAATTGAACAATTGGATGGTTGTTTCTCTCAATTTGATGACATTGCTTTGAGGCATAATTTTGAAAAATTAAAAACCATTGGTGATTCCTATATGGCTGCTGGAGGAATTCCACAAGGGAACTTTACCCACCCAGTAGATGCATGTTTATTTGCCATGGAAATCAAATCCTTTATGACTCAGATACGCTCCTTCAAACAAATGTTAGGCCAAGATTTCTGGGAGATTCGTATCGGGATTCACACTGGACCAGTTGTTGCAGGTGTTGTCGGAAAATCAAAATTCGCTTATGATGTTTGGGGTGATGCTGTCAACACCGCCAGCCGTATGGAAAGTTCGGGTGATGCAGGTGAAATCAACTTATCAGAAACAACTTATGACAAAGTAAAACGATTTTTCGAATGTGAATACCGCGGTAAAGTTAAGGCAAAAAACAAAGGTGAGATGGGAATGTATTTTTTAAAACGATTACGTCCCGAGTTTTCAAGAGATCCTGAAGGAATGGTTCCCAACCAAATGTTTTTAGATTTATATAAAAACCTACAAATTGGTGCCAAAATCATTTACCGCCAAACTGGTTCATGAATTAATTTCCTGAAGAAGAACTAGAACTAGACGAACTTCCACCTTTACTTGAACTCGAACTCGAACTTGATGAACTTCTACTTGAGGTTCTTGTCGATCGAGAGGTAGCTACTGGACATTTTTCATAACAAAGAATGTAAAGAGAAATGCAAGTTGCTGTTGTGGAGACTGGGTTATCCAATTGAGGCCCAAGGGCAACAGCGCATACAAATTGTTCTCTCATGCAACGATCCATACATTCTAATCTTGTCTCAGAACCTTTGTTACTACATTGGAAGAACAAAAACCCAAAACTAAGCAACAAAACTTGCATAAACCAACGATTCATTCACTCAATATCGCACAAAACCGATACTCTTTCAATAGAGGATTTCCGCAAATGCGGAAATCACCTAAGAAACATACTTGCTTCTGTAAAAGTAATCTCTCAAATTGAATCAAAAGATGGAAACAAGAACCGTTCGTATCCTTTTTTTAGTATTTTATGTGATCTCACTTTTAGTTTGGATTGTGGAAGAAATTTACACACTTACCAAACCTCCGGAATACTTTGATCGATTTAGGATCGTCATTGCCACAATCGAATCGTTCATTGCCGTCTCCTCTTTTTTAGTTGTTTTTATTTTGTACAAAGAGGTCAAAAAAGAGACCGTCGAAAACAAACAGGCGAAAAACCAAATTCATGATCTCAAACGAACCAATCGAATATTAAAGAATCCTGAAAAAGGATTCTGGGCAGAAGCAAAAGCACAAATGATTGAATGGGAATTAACGGAAGCCGAAACGGAAATTGCCATCCTATTGCTAAGAGGGTTTTCTCAAAAACAAATTGCAGCTGTCAGGAAAAAAAGTTTACGCACCATAGAAAACCAAACTGCATCTATTTATGAAAAATCGTCTATGCGAGGAAAACTAGAGTTTATCTCTTTTTTCCTGACTCCCCTTTTACCTGAAGAAGACTAAACAAAAAACCTTGACCAATCACTCTTTTTTTGCTTATTTTAAGTTTATTTTATGAAACGACAAAATCTGTTTTCTTTCACAATTGTATTTGTATTATGTAACATTTCCATTTTGTCTCAAACAAAACTGGAAGAAAGGGACAAAGAGAAACAATCTGGATTGATCCAAAAAAACCAAAAGAAACAGGAAGAAATCCTCCAAAAATACAATGAATTTGTAGGTAAGGTTCAAAGTCGATTTCCTGGTTTAAAAATTTCCTCTTCACCAATCGATTTAAAATTAGCAGAAGGAATCACGGATCATAATAACGCTCCTGGTGCAACCGATAAAAAATCTAAATCGTTAACAGCCATCGCTTCTGAAAATTTTTATTTGTTACTTGAGCCCTCATCAAAACCTAACATGCGTTCACAAGTTAAGGTAAAAAAAGGTGATAGTTTGGAAGTGGTGATGGTATTAAAACAAGATGTCACTGATAAGAAAGAAGGATCTCATTGGGTTTTAGTTCGCACCAAAACAAAAAAAGAAGGTTATACAACCCAAGATTTATTGCAACCAACAAAACTTGCTGTCAAATCACGAAACACGGAAGGCCTTTCTCTAGACTTATCGTCATTACCATCAAGAACCTCAAACGAACCATCTAACATCAGTTATTCGGATTTTAGAAATGGAAAAGAAATGTGGGTGAATGCAAGTTCCTTAAATATGAGAGCAGAACCTGATGTGAATGGATATGTAGTCGCAAGGTTACCAAAAGGCATAAAGGTATCCATCCAAAGTTCTACTACAAATGAAGATACAATCGATGGCATCTCTTCTTTGTGGCACCAAGTTTCTTCTGCGTATGGAAATGGTTGGGTATTTGGTGGGTATTTAAGTTCTTCAGAAGTTGTTTCCTATGACGTAACACCTGGAGACATTTCCTATCCACAAGAAAATCCAGACGAACTAAAAATCGGAGAAAAACGATATGTTCGTTCCACAAACCTTCGTATGCGAGACGAACCGAATGAGTATGGCTCTGTGGTCATATCCATTCCTGGAGATGAAAAACTCAAAATTTTAGATACGAAAAAGGAAGTGGAAACCATTTCAGGGGTTCGTTCCAAATGGATTTATGTAAATTGGAATGATGAATGGGAAGGTTGGGTATTTGGAGGGTTTGTTTCCAAAGAAAGAGGGCCTTTGGTCGATTCTGATGATATTTCAAAATACTTTCAAATTCCAATCGATAACGACCGTTATGTTTCATCAAATTTCGGAACACGTGTTGATCCAGTTACTGGAAAGGTTGGAGCATTTCATTCAGGGATAGATTTACCAGCAGCGGTTGGTACTCCAATAAAAGCAGTCAGTGATGGAAAAGTTTGGCGAACCATTACAACTAGCGGAGGTTATGGGGTCTTAACAATTTTAAGTCACAAAAATAATATTTATACTTATTATGCACATCAAAATGAACGCCAAGTAAAAGAAGGTGACACAGTGCGCTCAGGTGATATCATTGGTCAGGTAGGAAACACTGGTAAATCTACCGGTCCTCATTTACATTTTGAAGTTAGGAAAGGCCCTGACCAACAAGCATTGGATCCAGGAGCATATTTACCCAAATGAAGTTTAAATCCACCATTCTAATTATTTTTTTTCCAATCCTCCTTTCCAATTCTATCTTTGCACAGGAACCAACCTCTTCCGTACCCGAAACGCAAAACACTTACGATATGGTGCAAATTCTTATAAAAGGGAATCCAAAAGAATTTGAAACTGCTGTCACTGGTGGTGGAGATATCAATGCAACAGATGATTCTGGTAAGTCACTCCTCATCATCGCAGTGGAAAAAAATCGATCCAAACAATTTGATCTATTATTAAATCAGGGAGCCGATCTTAACAAAAGAGATTTGTCGGGGAAAACTTTACTCCACTACGTTGTCACATCTAAGTTTACAAATCAAATCAAAACACTTGTAGAGAAAGGAGCGGATCTAAATGCCTATGACGCTGATGGAAATACCGCCTTACATATAGCAGTTTTAAAAGCAAACTTATCGGTTCAGAAAATCTTAGTGGAAAGCAAAGCAGATGTTAACCTTCGCAACAATCCACGTAAAACACCAATTTATTTGGCATTTGAAAAAGGAAAAATTGATACGATCAATTACCTATTACAAAATGGTGCCAATATCAATTTACAAGATTTAACTGGTCGGACACCTATCTTCTCTGCGATCGAACAAAAAAATAGTAAGTTATTAACTCTTGCTCTCGATTCAAATGCAAATCCAAATATAGAAGATACTAAATCCATTCGACCCATTGTGTATGCAATTGAAAAAGGATTTACCGCTGGAGTTGAAATTTTATTAAACCGAGGAGCAGATTTCAATGCCACAACTCCTGAAGGCGAATCATTATTATTTTATTCAGTAGAAAAAAAGAATTTAACAGTAACCAACTTACTTTTAAAAAAAGGACTAAATGTTGATTCAAAAAATACTGCAGGTAAAACTCTATTTGAAATAGCGTTAACCAAAAATGATAGCAATCTTTTAAAATTAGTATTAGATGCGGGTGCAAATCCCAACCAAACATTATCCACTAACAAAAATCCATTAGAAGATTCGATTGAGTCTTCCAAGTGGGCAATTGCAGAACTTTTAATCCAAAAAAATGCCGATACGCAAAACCCAAATCCTTCAGGATATCTGCCTATCCACTTAGCCTCGCGAAAGCCAGGATTAAAAATTGTGGATTTATTATTAAAAAAAGGGACTCCCGTTGACATTGAGAATGTTAAAACAAATGAAACTGCATTGTCTTTAGCATTAGAAAACAAACAGATAAATATCGCAAAACTTTTGTTATCAAAGAAAGCAAACCCAAATCACAAACAAAAAGATGGTGTAAGTTTGATATTTTCAACCATTGAACGTAAAGATGCCGAAGCATTTAAACTGTTAGTTACAAATGGAGCCGATTTACAATCGCTAAATGATGAAGATGAAAACCTTATCACAACAGTTTGTAAACTAGAAGTGGAAAAAAAGGATCAAAAATTTATCGAAGAAACGATCAAATTATTGATCAGTAAGGGTGTAAACCCGAATGCCAAAAACAAACGTGGGTTAAGTGCCCTTCATATCGCGCTGAATCGAAATAAAATTGAAACAATGTCCCTTTTATTAACAATGGGAGCAGATCCAAACCTAACAGACAATAATGGACTCTCCGTATTACACAAAGCAGTTCAAAAATTCCTAACATCAAAAGATCCAAACCAAATCGAAACCTATAAAAAATTAGTACTATTCCTAGTTGAGCGAAGGTCCAATATCAACCAGCAGGACAAATTAGGGAAAACTATACTTTCCGAACTAGCAATTCAATTTGATCCTGGTAAAAGTGATGCCATATTAGAGCTGGCTAAAGTGTTTGTACTCAATGGTGGAGACACAAAGCTAAAAGACAAAATCGGAAAATCAGCTCTTGATTATGCTCTGAACAAAAATATCTCTGAATTGATAGAAATTTATCGCGGTCTTTGATGTCCATTCCCAAAAAAGATAATCGTATCAACATATTCGACTTCGTTAATACAGTTCCAACGAAGACATTCAAACGTGGTGAGATCATCGTACGCGAAGGTGATCCATCAAATGAAAAAATGTATTTTATATTAAGTGGAATTTTGTCCGTTGGAATGGGTGCGCCTGACCAAGGAAATTTTCATGAAGTGAGAAAGCTATCCACTGGTGAATTTTTTGGAGAAATTGCGTTAATCTCCGCTCACCCTCGAGCGATGACAGTGTTTATAGAATCGGACCGTGCTCAACTTGGAATTTTGGACAAACAGAATTTAATACGAATTGCAAATTCAAATCCTATGTTTGTGTATGCTCTTTTACAAACTTATGTGGAACGTTTGATTGAAGCTGAACAGAAACTAAAAGATCTCACTGAGGTAAGTGATGGGACTTAAAGAATCACTCGCAAAACTCAGTATGATCAATATCAAACGTGGAGAAGTCCTTTTTAAAGAAGGTGTTCCCTCTAACGGTGCCATGTTTTTTTTGTTTGAAGGCCAACTCGATATTTACAAACAAATCGAAGGAAAACATACAAAGTTAAGAAGTATCCTTCCAGGTGAATTTTTTGGTGAGATGGCGATCATCAATAATAGTCCAAGAGCTGCATCGATTGTGGTAGTTTCAGAAACCGCAAAATTAGGAATCATTAACCGGACAACTTTTGTGCAAATGAGTCAGGAAAGTCCTGAATTTTTGTTTTTGTTATTAAAAAAAGTAATCGAACGTTTGTACGAAACGGATGGAAAAATTAGAGCCATCAAACGTAAACAAGACGAAGATTCTATTATTGCAAAAGTAACACCTAACTCCACTCCAACAGATTCCGATGGATCAGAAAAGGAAAGTTCAGGTCAGGTTCCTTTAGAAACCTTTACTAATGACGCCCAGTCCATTGGGGAATGATTTATTTTAGATATTTTTTTCGTTTCAATTTCAATAACTGTGGTGAGACGTGAATTTCCGGCACAATCATTCCAGATTGATCCATTAGTATTTGTTTGACAACAGTTGCAATTTGTTCTGGCAATAAAAAAGAATTTATATCCGTGTCAGGTTCTATATTTAAATCTTTGTAAAAGTCGGTTTTTGTAATGTCTGGAATCAAAAGGTGTACTTTCACAAAATATTTACGAAGTTCGTCAAATAACAATCTGGAAAAATGATGAAGGCCTGCTTTGAGAGAACCATAAACATTCCCCCAAGGTGAAAGAAGATTCCCAGACACCGAACCGATAAAAAATATATGCCCTTCATTTTGTTTTAAAATCCGAGTGAAACCATTTGTGATCAACATTGGTGCCAACAAGTTTACGTGCACCATATCGATCATTTTCTCGGGTGATAACTCTTCGATCGGGCCAAACTTAGCAAAACCAGCGTTATTTACAATTACATGAAGTTTGTCTTGATTTGGAAAACTATCGATTAATTTTTGGATTTGTTTTGGATTCGATAAATCACATTCGATTAAATGAAAACTCGGATTTTGGAATTCACATTGATTTGGATTTCGACAAACACCGTATACAATGTAGCCTAACTCAAGTAATACTTTAGATACAGAAAGTCCAATCCCTCTTGAGGCACCTGTTACTAAAGCAAATTTGCCATTCATTTGAGACTTTCCATAAATTCCCAAACCATTGCAGATCCATCGACAACATTGGTCGTTCTACCTTGGTTGATGAAGGGTAACATCGGTGTTTCTCCAGGCCAACTGTGTCCTAATCCATTCATCTGGATTAGTTCCACTTTTGTATTTTCTAAACAATCTTCATAACGATAAAATTCAATTACGATTTTGAATCCATTTTCATCATACTGTTTGGATTGATTCCTTGTGTTGTCTTGGCAACCATTCCACTCTTTCCAACGTTGTATGCTATCAGACACTGAAATGACTTCTTTTCCATTTTTCACATAACCACCGCCGTAAGGAACTAAAGGATCTTCTGTTCCAGCCATAATTGCAACAGAAACAGGTTTTGTTTTAAAATTTAATTTGGATTTTAATTGTGCAACAGAAATCTGAGCTGCCACACTCATCACTCCTTTCCATAATTCAGGTTTTTCTATGGCCATACGTTGTGCCATAAAACCACCATTGGAGTGTCCTACCAAATATACTTCTTTTGCATTCACTGATCCTTCTGCGATCATTCTTTTCACAATTGATTCTATAAAAACCACATCATTGATTCCGTCTTCATCAGCTGGAGAATTTCCCCTACCGTCCGCCCAACTTCTTTTATATCCATCGGGATATAATACAATAAACCCTTTTTGGTCTGATAAATCATTTAACTTGGTTTGTTTTGACATGGTAACACCTGTGCCAAAACGACCGTGAAGTGCAACTAACATTGGTATAGGAAGACCATCCCATTTTTTTGGATAATGGACTAAATATGTACGTTTATTACCAGAAAAAATAAAGTAATCCATTTTTTCATTGGGTGATACTTTATAAAAGTATCCCAAACATGAATTGAATCCAAATATAATAACTAAAATAAAAAATCTCATTGGGGTATGAACTCCATATTAATAGTCTCCAACAATTGATCTTTAAAGATTTGATTTGGCCAATGAGTGATCATAAATACAAAAATAGGGATCCCACGGAACTGATCCATCCCAACAAAATACACCTTCTCTTGTAATATATCATCCGATTTTGAATAACGGAAAGTAACAGTATGTTCGGTACGAATATGTGTTGGAATGATCCCACCTGAAAAGAAAGTTAATAAAAAATGAAGTTTGTGAAAAAATTCGGAATTATATTTTGGTTCTTTTTTTTGGAGAATGATCTCTAATTGAAAAGTTGAGTTCTGATCGATTTTGTAACCTTTCTCGACTAATTTATTATGAATTAAATCTTTTTCCTTTTCATATCGATAAAAACCAGTAAATACAAGTTTGAATGAATTTTGAGAATAAGTAGTCAAATTTCTTTCTTTTGTTTGCACAGCACTTGGAATGGCTGCACATTGAAAACAAAACGAAATTAGTATGAATAAAGTATTTACAGAAAGTATTTTAATTTGGTTATATTTCATCTTTTATATCCACTAAATACTCGTTTACTTTTTCAGTTAAAATGGTTTTCCATTCATCTCGATCATCGGCCCACATAAGCAACACAGAAACCCAACCAAAAATTCGATATGACTCAATCGGATATCTTTTTTCGGAAAGTATTTTACCTGATTTTATCGTTCGGAAGAGAATACGATCATCATCATAGTCAATATCAGGAATCACAAAAAAAGTACTCACTGCTAAAAAACGATTCAAAAGATAAACTGTAAATCGACCAGGTTCTCGTTCCGCCATATAGGAAACTGGTTCAGAAGATTCTCCCATAAAAAATCTAAATTTTGGGCTAGACTCTAATATGATTTGTAAATGCAGATCTGATTTTGTTTGGGCATAATGTTGCACTGACTTAAATTTTTGGGAATTTTGTAATGCACTTAGTAAATAAGTCACCCGCCTTCTATCCAATTCTTCATCCCATCCAATCAATTCATAAGACAAAGTTTTGTTTTTGATTGGAAATCGAGTATCTGATAAAATTCGTTCCGAAGAATAAAATATAGAACAATTTAAATTTAGTATCAGAACCAAAATGAAAATTGATATATGATTCCATTTTATTTTTTTCATTGTTTGTTTACTAATTTGAATTCCAAACTTTCAAACTCCCTACCATTGAATATGATTGTAATCTTATGTATACCTGGATAATATACTCGAGTTGTTATCTTTTTAAATGAATGCCTTTTGACAATTTTCACTTTTTCGTTCGAAGGGATCAATTTTTCTGAAATTTTAAAAGTTTTATAACCATACGAATGATTTGCCAATAAAAAACCTATTTTATATTCAATTCGAATCTTTTCTTGATTTTTAGATTTTTGTTGGAATTGAATTTCAAATTCTAAAGAATCCCCAATGTTAACCACTTTTTGTTTTAAAGTGAATTTCAAAAGACTTGGTTTCCATTTAGTATCGTAAGAGAAAATTGTTAGTGCATTGTGGTTCCCTTTTTTCAACAATCCACGTAACGCATGTTTTAAATTTTTGTCTAAAACTTCAGAAACACCAAATCGTTTTTTACAAAATTCCAATACCAAGTCAGGATTCATTTTTGAAATATCATTGAGATGATTGGAAACACTGCGACGAACCACTTCGTTTTCATCATCCCATAGATTCTCTAAAATTGGAAGATGTATATCTGGATTTCGTTTGATTTCTGGTATTCCAATCCCCCATGGAAGTAAAGGACGACCTCCCTCACTTGCTAAACGCCTAACATATGCTTCTTTATGTTTTGACCATAATATCATTTGTTTTAACGTACTTTCAAAATGAGATTGGTAATAAAATCTGATGGCAAATTCAGCACTGGAGAATACAGTAGTTTTTTCTAAAACTCGCATGGAAGTAACAAAATCATTTAAACCTGATTTGGTTACAATATCATTCACGAATATATAAGGAAAATTAAAATTTTGAACTCCGTTTGATCGTAACAACTCAATCAATCGGAGTAATTTTGGTTCCACTAAATGAAGTGGTTCGTTCCAAAAAAAAACAAAAACATCGGCGATCCGATTGATTCTTTCTTTTAATTCAAATTTTTTCCAAGGAGATTCGAAAACCTTTGATTGAAATGTTTTTGGTGTGATTTTTGGGTCCACCGTATATACCACATCACTTAGATTTTTGATCAATTCGTTTGAATAAATATTTTTTAAAGGTTCCATAGAAATTCAGTAAATAAGAAATTTGATATATATATATCGATACAGTTCAAACACAAATCAAAGTTGAGCTTGTTTTAACCATACAGAAAAACATGCACCCGTTGTGACCGGTTCCAATTCAATTTTTCCACCCATTTGTAAAATCATTTTTTTACAAATGTCCAATCCCAAACCCATTCCTTCCCCATTTGGTTTTGTAGTAAAAAATGGATCAAATATTTTATCTTTGATTGAATCAGGCACTCCCACACCTGAGTCAATGATGGATACTTTAACCCATGTCCCCTCTGTTTTGATTTTTATTTCTAATGTGCCCATATAGGACATCGCATGTAATCCGTTATTGATTAAATTAATCCAAACTTGGTTCAATTTGTCACGATTTCCGAAACAAAGTTTATTTGGACCATAATTTTTAACAACCGTTACTTTATTTAAATTATAATGATATAATGATAAAATCGTTTCAATTTCTGATTCCAAGTCGATAATGGATTCATTGGTAGTATTTTCTTTGTCAGAGACAAGGTAATTTTTTAAGGCACGAATTACATGAGTGGCTTTTTCAGAGGCAACGGAAATAATTTGGTTACATCGATAAGCTGAATGAATACTAGACACTACTTGTAAAATTTCTAAGGATCGGTCACTTTCTAATATATAGTTAATTTTATCTGGAATCCGAAACAATCCTGTTTCGATTACCATCTGCATATGATCACCATATAAATCCATTTTTTCATTATCTGAAAATTGAGAGTATAATTCTTTTTTTAATGTCCTTTCTGATTTCCCCTCAATATATGGTTGGTTCAATAAACTCTCTGTTAAAACCAACTGATAACGTTTTGTATCTTCGTCATCAAATGTCAAAATTGTAGCGATAACAGACTGAAGTTTATTTTTCAAAAAATCATTCAATGAGTAGTTAGAAGAAACAATTGCTCCTAAAGGAGTATTCAATTCATGAGCCATCCCGGCCGCCAATTGTCCTAAAACCGCTAATTTTTCAGATGCCAACAAACGATCTTGGGCTTCAGTAAGTTCTTTTAAAGTATTTACCAAACTTTGATTCAGAATCTGTAAACTTTCGTTAGATTGTCTTAACTCTTCTGTTCTCTCTCTTACTTGTAATTTTAAATTTTCAGAATATTGTTTATTTAGTCTTCTCCATTGCACCAACCAAACAATTCCAACCCCTGCAATTAAACTAAAAAATGTATAATAAATCCAATCGTAATTTGTTGGTGGATTTGGATCATAAATAAATCCCTTTAAATTAATATTTTTTGGCAACATTCCCAGTTCAAAATAAATATCGTTAATATGTTTCCATCTTCCAGGATTCATATAACCCATTTCGACAAGAACCGGTTGAATGAGAGGTACCATTTGTTGCGCTTCAAATAACAAACGTTCTTTGGAATACCTTTTTGAATATTTTTCGTATATGATATCCGCAATTTCTTCCTGATGGCTCATCGCATACTGCCAACCTAATAAAGTAGCTTCACGAAACGCTTTTACTCGATTAGGATATTTTTTGAGTTCTTCTTCACTTGTAAAAAAGTTATCTCCGTAAAAGTCAATTCCTGCTAAACGTGGTGAGTAAGCTACCACTGGGAAACCAGCTTTTTTAAAATCATATGCTTGGGTAGTTGAATAACCAGAATATGCATCAACTCTACCTTCTATTAAATCTCTAGGATTAAATCGATGTTCTAAGAGTTGTAAATCTGACTTGTTAATACCTTCCTTTTTCAAATAAGCAACTATCTCTTCGATCCAAGGAGTTAACATAACTCGTTTGCCAAAAAGATCATGGATACTTTGCACATTTGAAGATTTTTTAAAAAATAAAACGGAAGGGGAGTGTTGGAAAATTACTCCTAATACGACAACCGGTTTTCCCATATGCCTTTGGAGTAACAATTCATTACTTCCTACACCATATTGACCAGTTTTGGCTACGACTTTTTCGTGAATCCCTCGAATACCGACAGTGCTTTCTATAATTTCAACATCAAGACCAACGTCTTTATAAAATCCTTTTTCATAGGCAGCATAATAACCAGCAAATTGGAATTGGTGTAACCATTTTAAGTGAAGGGTTACCTTCTCAGTGCCGGAAATTGAAAAAATTGGGAAACAAAATAGAAGTGTACATACGACATAGTTAAAATTGCGAAGAATGATCTTTGTTTCCATTCTGAGATTTTTATAAAGATAATTTCTCTTAAATCAATGAAATAACCATCCGTATTTTTGATTTTTATTTTTTTTCTTTGATTTTCGATTTGACTTTTTCGATCCAATCCAAATTCAACATTGTTTGTTTTTCTGCAAACTCTAAGGTAAAATTCCAATATTCATTATCAGGGTGATTTTCCCAATCAGTCTTCAATTCTTTCTGGAACTGTTTTAAACTTTTTAAATCGGCTTTTTGTTTTTGTATTTCACCTTCTAATTGTTCTACTAGAAGTTTTGGATTCATATGCCTTCCAAAAAATACTTTGAATAAAAGTTCGTTTCGTTTGTTGGATTGGATGGGTGAAGAATCCATCCATTTTCTAAATTCTTCCAATCCACTCCTTGTGACTTTAAATACTTTTTTTTTCTTACCGTTTGAATCTGTTTTTTCCCATTCGCGAATCAATCCATCTTTTTCTAACTTTGAAAGTGTTGGATAAATTTGACCAAAACTTTCACTCCAGAAAAAACTAATTGTCGATTCAATGTATTTTCTGATTTCATACCCATTCATTTCACATTGGGCCAAAATCCCTAAAAGGGCATACTGAGTTTTACTTTCTCGTTTCATTTATTATGTTCTATATCTTTCAAAAAAAGTTGGTATGCTGACAATACTTCTAATGGAGATTCTACCTGAGGCCAATGCCCGATTAGATTTGATAAAAAATAAACTTTCCGATTTGGATATTCGATTTGGAATCTTTCGGCCATATGAGTTCCAGAATTTGGATCAAATGGACCACATATATAACAAAAAGGAATTTTTGTATTTTTTAAAGCATTGATCCATCGTGTTTGGTACTTCACTTTATCAAATACCAATCGACCAATCAAATATGCAATTTGTTTTCCATCTTTGTAATTGAGTATATTCCAATAATTTTCCAATAAATCTACATTGGGTTGTGTTTGTGGGCCAAAAACTCGATGTATCGATGATTCCACTGCACTTCTCGACATCTTTTTACTTATCCATTTTCCCATCCAATTGGGAGATTGTGATAACAACCTTTGGATCAAACGAGGTTTATAAACATCTGTAAACAATCCACCATTCATAAAAGCCACTGATAAAATTCTAAAATCCAGTGTTTCTTCTGATGCAATCAATTCTTGTACAACACTGACAGCCAAATCATGTGCCAAAATTCTTATTGACCTTAATTGATATACTTTAATAACTTCTTTTAAAATCTCCACATATTCTTCAAATGAATATTGATGTTCTTTTGGTTTATCTGAAAACCCCATGCCCAAAAAATCAAAATAGATAACTTGGTATTTTTTTGATAAATCATTCAACAACCAATTCCAATCATAACTATTAAATGGATAACCGTGTAACAATAATAATGTTTCACCTTCACCAACACTATTGTAAAAAATCGAATGATTGTTGAATTTTAAATACTTACCATTTTTTTTAAACTCAATTGCATTTTCAAAAAAACCTTCCATATTAATTTCCCTTTATACCCAATTGTTTGATAATTTCGATGAACTTTTTTAATTGCACTTCATTCTTAAAACGGATTTGATCTAAATAGGTGACTTTCACTTTACCAACTCCACAAAACTCCAAAGTTCCATGTTTGAGTAACTGAACACCTGGGCTTCGATTAAACCATTTATAATACCAAGTGGGAGCATCCATCGTGATGATGATTCTTGCAGTTTTTCCTTTTAAAAATTGTTTAGGAAAGGGAGAATGTTTTTGATAAGCAAACGCAAAACCAGGTAAAAATACACGATCAATCCAAGCTTTTAATAACGCAGGCATACTTGCCCACCAACTAGGGTAAACAAAAACAAGATGGTCTGCTTTTTGAATTAAGGATTGGCTCAGTAGGATATCTGGTTCTAACTCTTGTTTGACAGTCTTATCGTATCCAAAATTCAAATTATAATCAAACTTAAGATCTTTTAACTTTAATAAATTGACATCGTAACCTGAAATTCTTGCGGCTTCCGAATAGGTTTCAGCAAGTTTGGCACAATAGGAGTTAAGGTTCGGGTGACCTAATACAATTAATATCGATTTGTTTTTGTTTTCCATAATTATATCTACCAGATATAATTATCAGCTATATCTATTAGATATATGTTGTCAAACTATTTTTGGTTCATTTCACGGAACATTTGTCCCGAAAAATAGGACGATGTAATTGGTTATACTGTAACTTGTTTTTTAATTCATGTTCAATTGGAAATTGTAAATGTGACCTGCCCCCATTTTCAGTACCAATGGATAAGTTAGTTTTCTCTAAACATTTCAACCATAAGATCGCTTAAACTCTGAAGGAGTCAAGTAATTCAATGAAGAGTGAAGACGCTCGTCGTTGTATTCCTTTTGGAAAATTCGCAAAGCATCGGTTAACTCTCTTTGATTTTTAAAGTAGTGTAGATTCAAACACTCATCTCTAAGTTTACCATTGAAACTTTCTATAAATGCATTTTGTGTTGGTTTTCCTTTTTCAATAAAGTGAATTTCTATCCCCTTATCTTCTGCCCATTTCTGGAAGTCTTTGGATGTAAATTCTGTTCCATTATCCAAAACAAATGCTCTTGGAAGTCTTTCGAGGGTGTTTAAATATCTGATCAACTTTTCTGACGAAAAAGTAAACTCTGCCTGAAGTATGGTATTCTCTCTTGTTAAATGATCAATACCTGTTAAAATTCTTTGCTTTCTTCCATCAATCGTCCGTTCGAAAACAAAGTCCATTGACCAAACTTCGTTTGAATTCTTAGGCAATGGTAGTTGCTGTGATGATGCATTTCTTTTCTTTCGCTTCGGTTTTGTCCTTATTTTAAGCCCTTCTAAGCAATATAGTCGATATACTTTCTTATGATTGATTGTCCTACCCGACCTTCTTAACCTTCGGTAAATTCGTCGATAGCCTTCCCGTTTCCATCGAAAAGCAAGTCTTCGAATTTCGTTCATTGTCTCTTCATCAATAGCTTTCGGCTGATAATAATAACTTGATTTAGGAAGAAGAACAACATCTAGGCTTCTGTTTAGAGAAAGTCCCTCTTCAACTAGCAGATCAACTGCTCTCTCCTTCGTTGATCTGCTCAAAACTTTTTTCCCAAAAACATTCTTAATTGCTTGGATTTCGAGAGCCATGTCAGCTACCAATCTTTTGAGATTTGAACGCCTCTAGTCCTGCTCGAGTGCCTTCATCTTCTTGATTTCGCTAAGCTCCATTCCTCCATACTTGTTACGCCAGCGATAAAATGTTTGTTCAGTGATTCCGTATTTTCGTGAAAGTTCCTTGATTGGAATACCTGTTTCTGCTTCCTTTAATATCCGAAAAATCTCGCTTTCTTCTATCTTCTTTCTTGCCATAATGCTCTCTCCTTAATATCGGAGAAAACTAACTTAAATATCGGTGCAGTTTTTGGGGAGCAGGTCACAATTCACAAACAAATGGATCCTGTTTGATCCAATACGATTTTGAAATTTCTGTATTTGCATATGGAGATAACCGAGTATCACGAACTTCATATAAATCCAAAATTCTCATTCTTTTTTCAAATCGATCTTCTACTAAAATATTTTGATTTCGGTCATACACCCGAAAGACAAGTGAACGAAACAAATCACCTGTGGGAAATTTATGACCCATTTTTGGGTATTTTAAAATCAAATTCACAATGGATTCTTTTCCGATTCCTTCCGTTGAAACAGAAACCTTCCAATCTTCCATCCAATCAAAATCAAACACAGTTCCATTCAATTGGTGGTCCAATTTGAGGTGGCAATTTACACATAAATTGGAACCAGAAAGATTGGAAAAAATTGTTTCTGATTCCGAACCCGTCCCTTGCATAACTACATTCGTATATTCTATTTTTGGAAAATGTTTATCAGGAAAATTAAATTGGTGGCAATTTTTGCAGAGAGAGTTGTTGGAAAATGACTTATCTTCTAATACTTGATGGTCTTTAATATCGTTTCGGGTATGTTTTCCAAATATTTTATCTCCTCTCACATGGCAAACTGCACAATTTACTCCTTCGGTCCAAATTTCATTGGAAGATTGATCATAAGAAAGTGTTTTGAAGTCAAATTTGGAATCAAAAGAATGGAGGGGTGCATGGCAATTCAAACACCATTGCCTTGGTTCTTTTTGAAATGCTACTAAAAAGATGGGATCTTTCCAAGAGTTTGCATGTGCAGATTTTTGATGATTTTGATAGATGGATTTGTGGCAACGTTCACAATCCTTTGAGGAATTCCATCGAATGGATCCGATATCCAAAGGAGATTTGCCATTGGACATCGGTTTGAGTATTTCGGATTCGCTACAACTGAATGAATTAAAAATCAGTAATATTGCGAAAACAAAAACGTTATTTCGAAACAAAAACTATTCGTGGTTTGCAAATGGATAGTTACAATATTCCGACTTTGCTGCGCTAAAATTAATACCAACTCCTTCTGAAACTTCTAAATCACTTGGATTAAATTTGACAATAAGACTATCACCAGTAGTAAAACACAAGTTATCTGGATAAGGATAGGTGTTACATTCCCTTGCACATCCTTCAATCTCATAATTCAGGAACAAGGTTTGTACTTTCGTAGCTTTATCATATTTTTGATAATACTTTGTAATGATTATATCCCCAAACCGACTTGAAACTTCCTGCGAACATTCACTATCACTCGCATTAAATACAGAATTGTTTTTAAATAATGCCAATACCACATTCACATTTTGGATTTCGTATATATATTTCCCTGATTCGCGATCAAATTTCCCTACCCCAAATCGAAGTGCTGCATCCATTGCAGACTTTTGTATCGTATTTCCATTGGATAAAATTTCGTCGATGGTCTTCGGAATGGTTTTTATATATTCCTTTAGTGTCTCAGCACCTTTGAAGGCTTTAGGAATCCCAATCGATTCCAGAATTAATTCTTCTCCAGTGGGACTAGTCAATCGAAGTTTCACCGAGTCTTCTGTATTCGGCAGGATTTCCGATTGCGAAACTTCAAATGTATTGAGTGCAGTATTACTGGAAACAATTTCTAAATTTCCTGTAGTTTTATTTTTCTGGAATTTGACCCCATTTTCTTGTTTAGGATCAAGACCATTGATTTGTGTGATCCCTTCACGACCGATTACTTTGTATTCTGCAGTTTTTAAAATTGATTCTAATACTTTTTGTTTTGTATCAGGTACCTTCACCAATTCTTTAAATTCTTTTTGAATGGTTTGCCATGATTTTTCTACATTCATTAAATTGAAGATACGTTCTTTACGAGTTTCCTCAACTAACTCCTCTAATACTTTAAATTGTTTGTCAGATAAGGGAGTTGGGAAAACAAACGATGATAAACTTCCACTTGTTTTTGCATCCAAAATTGACTGTAATGTGGAGGATATTTTATAATTAGAACCATCAAATTCAGGAAAATTCACATTTCCTTTGGTAACGATCATTTTCTGTAGGACATAAAATGGGATTAAAAATTCACTTCTATCTTGTTTTTCTAGAGATTTGGTGATTTCAAGTACATGATCGACAAATGAACTGTTTAAACCTTTTGCAGGGTATTCTGACGATGGTTGGTTGTAATACTGGATGCCTTCGATTATGGAATCAACTTGGTCTTTTTTCGCAATGTACACTGGTGAATATGGTGCTGCCAAACTCATAGCAACATCCAGTCCAGCGTCTGAATTATAATGGATTGAATTCAATTTAATATAAAATTTTCCATCAGAACATTTGAATCGAGAATCACAATCGCCAAATAAAAATGAAATCACCTTATCACCTTGATTTTTAGGCACTAATTTCAAAATCCCACTGACAACCCAATATTTGTCTTTTTCAAAGGCGCTCACTCGTTCCAAAGTATCTAAAGAATGATAGACGGAGACAGTATTATTTACAAATGGAATCACGTAGATTTTTTCAGGTAAAAGGATTTCTTCTGTTTTTTTGCGACAATTAGAAGCGAATAACAAAGTGAAGGCAAGCAGGATCAGGATTTTACGATTCATATCACCGAAATTTGCTAATCCTGTTAAAAATTACAATGTATTTTTTAAGAAGACCTTCCCCGGTAAAAAAATTCTAATAAATGAAACCTAAGTTTGAATGGTTCTCCTTTGGATTATATACTAATTCCTAATATCTTCTTTGTCCCATCTGTTTCTTTCGAATAAGAAAACAATTTTAATATTGAAAATTTTTCATAACCATTATCTTCCGTTTGGTATTCCCATAACCAACCCCATAAACTTCCTCGTTTGACAAATCCCCTTTCTAATTCCGTTTTCTCTTGGTAAATTGCACCTAACAAAATATAAGTGGAATATTGTTTGTCTGATTTTGTTTGATTATGGTAATATCCAATTCCCGCCAAAGCTAATTCCGTCATTTCGTCCGGTGAATTCGATTGGTAATAAATAAATGGACCATATAATTTAGAATTTTCTTCTTCGGATACCGTTGTGCGAACCAAAGGAAAAAAATTGATCTTTTTTTTATAACTTGTGTTGTCATATCCCAACCATAGTAAAGTAAGTCGTTCGATTTCTTTTGGTTTTTTCTGGAAACTGAACAAATAGTCCCATACACTTCTGAATTGGTAATTGGTAGTGGAATTTTCAGACTCTACCAAATATAAAAAATTGTAATAATGTCCTTCTTTCTTTGAATGATAATAATTTAACAATGTGAAGGTTGTGAATTCTTCATTACTCCAATGATTGAAGGAAACTGGTAAAATTGAAAAACTAGATTCCGAATAATAAAAAGGGAATATGAGAAAGTGAGACAAAGTTGTTTTTGTGACTGGTGGATTTGTTTCGTTTTGATTTTTTGAAAGGATGGGTTTATATGATTCAAATTCCCAATCGATGAACCAAAACAAATTCGTTCTAGAACTTGAATCGCTGACTCTTCGATAAAAAAATGGGGTAAACCAAAAGGTAGTTTTTGCATCTTGATTTTTATACAAATAGGAATCATACGAAATCCAAACTGGCCATATCAAAAACTCTTTTGCTTCAACATTAGTATTCGATAATCTTTTATAAATTGAAATTAATGTGTAGGTATTAGTTTTGGAACTTTTATCATTTCTGGTTTGATTATACACATAAAACGGTAAAACCCTGTGTCCAGAATCAATATCCGACTCGTAAACATTTACGAAAGGCCATAGATAAGACCTTTCCACTCGATTGTTCAGTTCGTATTTTTCTTTGATATAACCATTGATCAAGTAAGAATGAATCTCAGAAGTTTTATCTTTTTGTTTTCCATATAGTGGAAATATAATTTTATACTCCAAATCATCCGAAACATAACTTAGCCATATTGGGAAAAAAGGTGGAACTAAAACAACTTTATCCTCTGAAGACTCATCCCAAGTGAACCACGCAAAGGGCAATAACCGTATATGTTTTTTAGTGTCCGCCTTTTCATATGAAAAAATTCCAAACAATAATTGGTATCCAGAGAATTGATCACTATTTTCACGATTGAATTCTCTTTTTTTCTTTAATTCTGGTTTTGTAGGACTAGCTATATCATTTCGTTTCTGTGAATTTCCTAATAAAATTTTACTTCGTTTTGAGATTCCGACTAAATTGTAAAATAATCCAAAGTCATAATCGAGATAAACATTTCCATCATTGGTTGCAAGATTGACATTTGCATTATGAACTTTGGTATACCAAAACAAATTAATATGATAATCTTCTTCAGAATCTTTTATGTTCAAATACACAGGGAAAACAAAATCAATTTCTTTTTTAGGTGAAACATAACTTCCAACTAACGGGAAAAATACAAATAATCGCTCTTCTTTTAATTTGTCTTTGGAATAATATAGAGGTCCAAGCCAATATTCATGAGTTGTCTCACGAAAATTCTGGTAATACAATAACAATGGCAAAAACAAATAGTTTTCTTTTGAATAATAAAACAAAGGCGTGAACGATAAATCTGTTAATCCTCTTTTGTCATTTGTTTCATAATGAAAGAATGTAAGGAATCTTGTGTAATGATAACTTGAATCACTTATTTTTTCCTTATGATTGTAATAAACAAGTGGTAAAATGGGAAAACCAAAACTGCTCCCATCCTCAGATTTGTTTTGAAAGAAAAAAGGAATTGTAATGAAATAAGAATGATTTGGTCTGTTTCCCCAAAACACAAATGGAAAAAATGATTTTTGAACCGAATCATTTTCTTTAGTTACATTCACATTGATGATACGTTTGTATTCACGATTGTCTTTTTTACTTTGGATGTGGTAGTAAAAGGGAAAAATTGTTTTGGATTTTGAGAGTGGATAGTCGTAGTATCGATAAATTCCCAAAGCTCGAACCGAATAATGTTCATTCCAATCTTCTATATCATAAAAGATATTACTTGCTTTGAATTTTGCACTGCGTTCGCTACCATAAATTTTGACTTCTTGTTCCCTTTCTAAATCAGGCCATGTTTTAGCGGACAAAGGTGAAATACTAAAGCATATAAAGTATAAAGTGACTGCTGGAATCAATATAGAAATCAATTGATTTAAGCAAAAGTTCACTTTAATTTTCCTCATTTCCTTTTATTGGCAAACGAACCAACTTTTGATTTTTTTTAGGTAAGTATTCTATAAAATTCACTGATTTAGGATTTTGATTTCCTTTGATGTATTGGAAGTCCATTTGAGAAACCAGTATCGGTTTGCTAGTCGGGTATACTTGCCCAATTTGTTTTTTACCTTCTCTATCATATAAAGGAATCACCGATTTTGAAATGGAACGATAAGGTAAATACGTTGTAATTTTTGTCATGCGACCTTGTTCATCATAAGTATAATCGTTATATGCTAATACTACCTCTTCTTGGTTGATCGAAATTCCTTCCATAATGTCTTCTGTAAATTCATATGTTCCTTTTCCGAGTCCCAAAAGGAATGCAGTTCCTGTTGAAGCTACATAAAAAACACCAAACGCGGCAAATGAAGCTACACTGGCAGATGTATAAACGGGAACATAGACAGGAGAGTTATCAGCTGCTCGGCGAATGTCATACGTCATGTTATAATGGTGCCAAACTCGAAAACTTTTAGAAGTAGAGTTTGCATAATATACTGGATAGTGAAGGTATTCTTCTGGTTTTAATTTTAAAGAGTGGTCGTCAACCAAAATAGCGATAGATCGTAAGATACGTTTTTGTTCTTTGTCTTTTAAAATTGTATAATATACTTTTCCCTTGGTATCAGGTCGATTTTTGATTTCTGAGAAAACAGGGAAAAGATACGAATTTGTTTCGAAAGCATCTGCATATACTGGAGGAGCTACCACAAGATATAAATTGTCTTTTGGAATGATTACTTCCTTTGTAAAACAGAAATTGACAAAAATTAAAATAAAGGATACTAGGAAAAATTTTGAAAAGGGTTTCATAGGTCGTTTCGAAATGTATCTGTTTGTCCCAAACGAAACAATCCATTTTTCTTTTGAGCGAGAGAATTTGATCCAGTAAACCATTTGACATGAATGGAATGAGTGGGTTTCCTTCCATTCAATCCCCTAGGTTCAACGTTTTTACAAATTGTATCCAAACGAATCGTAAAAATAACTATGGAGATGGTGCCGATTCTGATCATTATGAAATTTTGATGCGTTAGGCCTTACAATATTTATGCGTATCTTACTTGCTCCCATGGAAGGACTTCTCGACTACAGACTTCGTGATACACTTACAAAGATAGGTGGTTATGACGAATGTGTGAGTGAATTCATTCGAGTGAATGATACCCTACTTCCTGCACATCGAATTTATCGTTTTGTGCCGGAATTACACCAAAACTCCCGAACAATGGCTGGAATTCCTGTCAAAGTACAATTGTTAGGCTCCGATATCAATTGTATGGCTGAAAATGCGAGTATGGTAGCATCCCTTGGCGCTTATGGAATTGATTTAAATTTTGGATGCCCTGCGCCAACAGTAAACCGGAATCGTGGTGGTGCTGCACTATTAAAAGAACCAGACCTTATGTTTTCGATTGTGAAGGCTGTAAGAAGTGCAGTTCCTTCCCATATCCCTGTCACAGCAAAAATGCGATTAGGATTTGATTCCACGGAACAGGCGCTTGTTTGTGCCAAAGCATTGGAAGATGGTGGTGCCAATGAAATTGTGGTTCATGCCAGAACAAAAACCGACGGATACAAACCACCTGCCTATTGGGAATGGATCCATAAAATTATCGAAACCGTAAAAATACCTGTTGTAGCGAATGGAGAAATTTGGACTGTAACAGATGCCATTCGGTGTATGGAAATTTCTGGATGTGAAAACATTATGATTGGACGTGGTGCTGTTGCCAACCCTTCTCTTGCCCTGATGATCCGAAAAAAACAACAAGATCCACATTCTTGGAATGATACCAAAGGAATTTTGCGTAATTATTGGGAGAAGTTGGAATTGGATATGGATACAACAAGTCGTGGCGGACGCATCAAACAATGGTTACATTACCTATCCCGACAATACTTTGAAGCAGAACGAGACTTTGAAATTGTGAAACGATTTAGGAAATTAGATGAATTCGAAACTTATTGGATGGAAACATAAAGTTTACAAACTTGGAATCACAATATATTTTTTCATCTTCCATCCTTCATTAGTTTTTTTTCCTTTCAAATCCTAAGATCTGTCTGAATTTATTCCTATGTTCGATTCCTTTACAAGTTCCGAAATCCTTTCTGGCATGATCACTCCTGCCGTCCTTGTTTCCGCCTGCGCCAGTTTGATTTTTTCTACAGCCAATCGGCTTGGAAGAATTTTTGACAGAGTAAATCTTTTAAAATCAGAAGTTGAACTTTTGTTAGATGGCAAAAAGAATTATCAAAAGGAAAGATTGGTTTATATGCGCCACCAACTTTCAGTTCAAAAAAAGAGAGCTGTCCTTATCCAACGATCGATGGCATTTTTGTATTTAGCGACATCATTATTTATCATTTCCAGTTTGACTTTGGCATTTACACTTGCGTTTGCAAAAAACCAAACTTGGCTCGCAACCATTGTCGCCATCCTAGGTGGAGTTTGTTTATTTGTAGCAAGTGCTTTACTTTTTTATGAAAGCAGATACAACCTAACCTTCATCAATCGACAAATTGAATTCGTAGAATTTTTGGAACGCGAACTCCAAGAAAAATAAAAGTCTCAGATTCCGAAACAAAGCCCAAATCAGAGATTTTTATTTTCTATTTGGGCGCCTCGTAATCTATCGAAGAAGAAGCTACGATCGATGAACGACCGCGTCATCCGCTCCAATCTTTCGCGCCTGCGAAAGGATTTCCGCTCCTACCGACACTTCAATAAATTCAGTGCAAGTGGCGCTTGGATTTTGTTTTGCCAGTTACACTTATCTTCTGATCAAATTTTGATGATCTCAAAGTTTTTGTCTGGAAATGTCTTCCAAAAATTGTTCCAAACATCGATAAGTGGCTTTTTCAGTTGCATAACGAATTCTTTCTATACCCATGAATTTTTCTGACCCAGTTGCAACTTCATCAGCAATGAAATCTTTTTTATAAATCTCTTTTTTGTCTTTTAATATGATAAAGGTTAACTTTAACTTATGGCGTATGTTTGAAAAATTGATTTCCTGTATTTCGTCTTTTTCACTATTTACAACACGAAGTTGAAGATCTCCCTTAAAATTGACAACAGACTTAAATAAACCATATTCAATCAAACCTTTCCTTATGATTGCGCGCGATCCGACATGGTTGTATCCTTTATTATAGGCATCGAAAGAAGTTCCAGGTTCAACCAACTCCAAAGTTTGATTGATTAATTCTATTTTTGAATCCTTTTTTTGTAAAGGAGGCAATTCGGCACAAGAAAAAAAGGTTAATAAAACAACAGATGTGACAATATTCCTAAAATTCATTTGATGATTCCTTTTGCTTTCCAATTATTTAGTGATGAGTAAATGACATTTCGATACGCCCTTGTTTCCACAATGGGAGTGAAGAAAAATGGAGATATAGGAAGAACGATCCATCCAAGGATGGAATTGTTTGCATAACGTTCTTCGTTTATGGCCAATAATTTATAATTTGAATCAAGTAACGAAACTTTCATGTTAAGTTCTAAATTGATAAATAATGGAAAAACGAGAAAAGTTGCCCCTGAAACACCAGCCAAAATTTTGCTACTTTTATCATCCATATTTGTTTCGACAATCATGATAAGATCGACAGATTCTTTATCATTAGTTGTGACATTCTTGAACAAATTTGAATCTTTTAAAATCCCCTCCATTTTTTCATTTAAAGTTGGTATGGCCTGCGGAAATTTTGCAATTTTGCCATTTTCATAATAATCGCCAAAATACTTTATTAAGATAGTCTTCTTTTCTAATATCTCGGGGATTGCTGTATTTTTTAAATTTGGATTTTCATATTTTACAAAGGAAACACAATTTACAAGTATTCCTAAACATAATATTGAAATGAGGGTAATCCAATTGCGTGAGTTTATATCTTCCAATTTCATCCGATCAAGATGTAGAAATACGCATGTTAGGTCAAGAGAATTGTCACTTAACACTTATTATTTTCTGTAACAAATACCGAAGAACCATTTCAATCTTACTTAAGAAAGTCAGAATTGAAAATACGAATCTCCCTCGCACCAGGGATCCGTAGGGCTTGGTCTTCGGCGGCTGTGGCCTAGCCGAAGACGGGAGCGTGAGCGGACCCCGGAGAGAGCCCGCCTGGGTGCCCTAATGGCCAAATGGCGAACTTATCGGAAAGAAAATCTTGGGTTTTGGGAATGGGCGTGCCAAAAAAAGTAGGTTGTGGTAAAGGGAACACATTGGGCGGTGGGTCTAGTTCCCCACCCTCAAATCGGGCGGGGAAAGTGTACCCGCGTGCCCGCGCCCTTCGACCCTCTTTTGTAACAAATCTGACAAAAAAAAACGATTTTCCTGTCACCTCGGCTTTCTAGAACGGTAAGTAAAAATTAGATTCGGAAATTCCTTCATGAGAGAAATCAAAACTGTCACGATTTTAGGTGCCAACGGAGCCATGGGTTCTGGAAGTGCGGGCGTCATTGCTGCCTTCGGTGGTGCTAAAGTCCATATGCTCGCTAGAGATGTTGAAAAAGCAAAACAGGGTATCGAAGCCGCTGTCGCATCCGTCAAAACGGATACAATTCGCGCAAGAATGATCCCTGGTTCCTACGATGCGGATCTGGAAAAAGCTGTCGCAGAGTCAGATTGGGTATTCGAACTCGTGGCGGAAAGTTACGAAGTCAAAGAACCGATCAATACTCGTATCGCAAAGGCTCGCCGTCCTGGAACCATCGTTTCCACTGTGTCTTCTGGACTTTCGATCGGTCGTTTGGCAAAAGCTTACGACGAAGATGGCCAAAAACATTACTACGGAACCCATTTTTTTAACCCTCCTTATAAAATGATCCTTTGTGAACTCGTAACTCACTCAGGAAATGATAAAAAAGTTACACAAGCGTTAGGTGAATACTTAGAAAAAGTACTCGGCCGAGCTGTGGTTTATACAAACGACACTCCTGCTTTTGCTGGAAACCGAATTGGGTTTCAGTTGATGAACGAAGTGGCTCACTTTGCAGAAAAGTATGCTGACAAAGGTGGAATCGCCCTTATGGACGAAATCATGTCAGGTTACACTGGACGTGCGATGGGACCACTTGCTACTGCTGACTTCGTGGGACTAGATGTTCACAAAGCGATCGTAGACAATATCTACGACAATACAAAAGACGAAGCTCACGAAACATTCAAACTTCCTGGTTACTTCCAAAAGTTAATCGATGCTGGTAAACTTGGTATGAAATCTGGTGGTGGTCTCACAAAAGTTGTGAAACATCCTGACGGAAAACGTGAGAAGTTTGTATACAATATCAAAACAGGTGATTACGATCCGTATCCAAAATTTGATATTCCTTTTATCAAAGAAGCGCGCCAAAAAATCAAAGACTCTGACTACAAGGGTGCTATGGACGTTGTGAAAAACGCATCCGGTTTTGAAGCTGAAATCGCTCGTTACTTCATTTCACGTTACATCAGTTATTCGCTCTCTCTCGTAGGAGAAGTTGTGGATACAAAAGAAAACACTGATGGTGCGATGGGATTTGGTTTTAACTGGGTTCCTGCTTCTGCATTTGTCGATTTCCTTGGTGGACCAAAGGAAACAATTAAGCTTATGGAAGCGTCTAAAATACCAGTTCCAAAACTTTTAAAAGATGCAAAAGAAGGCAAAAAGTTCTACGAACTCGGCGACAAACTTGATGCAAGGTCTCTCTTCAAAGGTTAATTAGGAGTATCATATGAGTGAAAAAGTATTCGTATTAGGCGGAGAACAAACCGACTTCCAAAGGAACTGGACAAAGGAAGGAAAAACCTTCATGTCCATGATGCGTGAAGTATTAGATGATGCTCTTGAAAAAGTTGGCATTAGTTATGATGAAATCAAACGATTGAACAAAGAAAACCGCGTTGCTGTCTTTGTTGGTAACTTTGATGCAGAACAATATGCGAACCAAGGACATTTAGGTGCTTTTTTAACAGAAGTAAACCCTGCTCTTTTTGGAGTGCCTGGAGCTCGTTACGAAGCAGCTTGTGCATCTGGTTCCGTTGCCCTTGATGCTGCCATCACACATATCCGCGCAGAAGATTACGATCTAGCGATTGTACTTGGTGTGGAAGTGATGAAAACTGTTTCTTCTTCTGTGGGTGGTGACTTCCTTGGAACGGCTGCGTATTACGATAAAGAAGCGAAAGGAGTACAATTTCCTTTCCCTAAACTTTTCGGAAAACTGGCAGATGTAATCTTAGAAAGATACGAACTCAAAGAAGAACGATTTATGGATGCTCTTGCAGAAATTTCTCGTATCAACTACGCAAACGCAAAACGTAACCCAAAAGCACAAACTCGCACATGGTTCATGAACAAAGAACATGCGATGGCTCGTGGTGGTGCAAACAATATGGCGGTTGGTGGAAGGCTTTGTATCACTGACTGTTCACAAGTAACAGACGGTGCTGCCGTGACCATCCTTGCTTCTAAAGACTACACGAAAGAATACGCTAAAAAAACTGGTCGTAAAATCGATGACATCCCTCGTGTAAAAGGATGGGGTCACCGAGTGGCACCAATTACCTTTGAAGCAAAAAAACAAGAATCCGTTGGAGACAAATACATCCTTCCATGGACTCGCCAAACGGTAAAAGATGCTTACAAACGTGCTGACCTAGACGTGAAAAACATTGATGTGTTTGAGACACATGACTGTTTTACTTCTTCTGAGTATGCTGCGATTTCTGCTTTTGGAATCTCAGAACCAGGAAAAGAACACATTGCAATTGAAGAAGGAACGATTGATTTCGGTGGTAAAAAACCAATCAATCCATCCGGAGGGCTTATTGGAGTGGGTCACCCTGTGGGTGCATCTGGTGTTCGTATGATGCTCGACCTTTACAAACAAGTCACAAATACTGCAGGTGATTACCAAGTGAAAGGAGCAAAGAACGGTCTTATGCTCAACATTGGTGGATCGGCTACGACGAACTTTGTGTTCATCTTAGGAAAGTAATCCAGTGAGCTCGCTGAATACAGAAAAATGGAATCGGATTTTAGTCCGGTTCCTTCTTGCCTTTTCGTTTTGGGAAGCAGTATCCATCCCTCTTCGTATGTTGTTTTTTGCAAAGTTTTACTTTGATCCAACATTGAAATCGATGTTTGTTCCCATAACAGATGTTTTTTGGTTAGGACCTGTGTTCAGCGACTTAACATTTACACTCGCTTTTGGATTTCTTTACGCACTGATGAAAGAATCCTTACCACAAGGCCTTGTCGGTGGTTTTCTTGTGGGTATCTTAGTTTCCATTATTGGATTCGTATCACCGATGTTATGGACCTTGTCCTTAACAAACTTTGCTCCTACACAACTCGTATGGGTTTGGGTTGCTTATTATTCACTGTTTACCATTTCTACTGCTGTGATTTATTCAGTAGGTTGGAAAGAGGAAGAGTAAAAGTAAAAGTTCTGCAGGGTTAAAAGCATTGGGATTTCCATGCATGTCTGTATCGAATTGAATTTCTGCTGACTTACAACAGGAAAGACTAAAGTGCGTATCCAATCTCGAAGTCTCCAAATGAAAACTCATTTTCGATTTTGGTTCTGGGTTCGGTGTCGTCATCAAATGATCCTTACGTTTACTTTTGATTCCGATTAAAACTGAAACCGAAAGGCAACTGAATCAAGTCTATCCGCAACCTGATCCAAATTCGAAATGGATTCCTCGATCGCAGCCACTGTTTGTTTTTGTTCGCTTGCAGCGGCAGATAATTCTTCCACAATGGATGAAGTATGGGTCAATTGATTTTGGATATTCTCCATATTCTTCAAAACACTAGATGATTTTTCTTCCGTTCCTTCTGTTGAACCACTGATCTTTTCTGAACTCGCTTTTGTAACTTCCGAGTTACTAAGGATTTTTTCCATCTCTACTTGAACGGTTTCAAATTCCCTTGATCCAAGTTCCACTTCAGATAAACCTTCTTCTATATCAGTAACAGTTTGTAAAATCTTCGTTGTCAGTTCATTGATGAATACGGAAATCTCTTTGGCAGATTTTTTTGATTGTTCCGCAAGAAGTCCAACTTCACCTGCAACAACTGCAAAACCTTTGCCGGCATCGCCAGCCCTTGCGGATTCGATGGATGCATTTAACGAGAGTAAGTTGGTTTTTTCAGAAATGGCGGCGATGGTTTCCGTGATTTTGCGAATAGCTTTAGTTTTTTCTCCCAAATCTTTGATGGATTCTGAAGTTTTAAAAATCTGATTTTTTGCTTTAAAAAATTGGGTCATGGCTGTATCAGATCGGTTTTTTCCTTCCATGGCAATTTGATGGGCATGTGTTGATTCCAATTTGACCGCTTTGGATTCAGATCGTATACTTAGAATTAGGTGATTAAGAGCATCCATTTGGTGAAAAATAGATTCAGAACTCTCTCTTGTCACATTGCTCGAATCTGAAAGTGAATGCATGGCAAGAGACAACTCGTTAAAGGCTACATGGATGTGTTCAACAGCTTTTGTCAGGCCTTTGATTTGTGTTTTCACAATTTCAGCATTACCAATGAGTTGTGAAATCATTCCCCGAAACTCAAATTGTGTTTTTTTGATGAGTTGTAAAACTTCTGCGTAATCCCCTCCATTTTCCAATTGTACATCAAATTTCAGACGACCTTGGTATAAATTTTTTAAGTATTCGATTACTTTCAAAAATGAGTGTCTGTTTTTTTTGATTTTCCAATATCCAAACATGGAGGTGAGCGTAAAAATAATGAAACCAATTCCAAATACTGATGTTTTGGAAACTACATTGGTGTCTGTTATACTAAAAGAAACAAAAACAATCAAAATGAACAAACTAACGATCGTTTGGATCAAGTAAATGGATAAAGAAGAAAGACTCGATAACAATCCAGGTTGGGCTTGTCCGATCCATTTGCCTGAATTCATTTTTGCATAAAGGATTTCCGCATTTTTAATTTGGCTTTTGGTTGCCTTCGTTCGAACCGACATATACCCGATGTGTTTCCCATCTTCATAAATGGGAGAAACATTGGCATCGACCCAATAATAGTCCCCGTTTTTGCACCGATTTTTAACGAGTCCAACCCATGAATTTTGTAATTTGACTGTATCCCAGAGGTCTCGGAATGCTTCCCCAGGCATATCAGGGTGCCTAATGAGATTGTGTGGTTGCCCAATCAGTTCTTCTTGCGTAAATCCACTAATTTTTATGAAGTCTTCGTTCACATACGTGATGATGCCTTTTAAGTCTGTTTTCGAAGTGATTTTGATTCCTTCTTGGAATTCTACTTCGTGGTTTGTGATGGGTAGGTTCTTACGCATACACTTTCGGTTCCATTTTGAGAGACATGAAGGAAAGTATTTAGGTAAAGCCCGTAACAAGCAAGCAAAATAGAATCATACAAAAAAACGATTCTTCTGCATTGGCTTGACAATTTCGAATTTTTCATAAAATCACTTACGGATTCCTCAATACTTCATGTTTAAAACTATATTTTTACCTCTCACCATTCGTTTAGAAGCATTTACTCATTTAGTTCCTGTTCCATTTGCGATTTATTTGGCTTCCATCACACAAGAATACAGTGCCAGCGAATGGCTGTTATTCCTATTTATTTGTGTTACAAGTGGAACTTTCATGGTTCTCGGAGGATGTTTGTGGCGATACCTCATTCTAAAAAAAATTTCGATTCAATTTGAAACATTACAATTAGAAAAGAGAACCGATTCTTATACGATTGGATCCAATCAAAAAGCAAAAGAACTAAAACTTTTTTTATACCGATACCCTTTTTATGAGGGATTCATCATTATATTACGTTGGTTTGTTGGTGTTGGTCTAATATTCCTTGTCACTCCCTTCTTTGATTTGTACAGACCAACCTTGTGGACTACATTCATTTTATATATGATCATGATACCACCGATTTCGTTTGTGGCATACTATTTCATATCTGAAAATGCATTCCGAAATTTATTCAAACTTCCATTGATTCGACCGATTGCCATTGAGCCAAATGAAATTCCCAAATTTGATTACTTCAAACGAATACTCATTTCTTTTTTTGCACTTGCCGCGTTACCTGTTACGGTTTTAGGTTACATGCTTATTTCCAGTGCGAATGGAAATTTAAATGTTCAAAATCCATCCTTACAAGTTGTCATAATCGGTATTATCTTTATTTTTCCATTGGTGTTTGTGGCTTATTTGGTGGCCAAGGCCGTAAGACAAGGATTAAGCGAAACTAGTCATATTTTAGATGAGTTATCCAAAGGAAATTTTTCTGTGGTCTCCATGCCTTCCTCAGGTGACGACTTTGGACAACAATCCTTTCACCTGAACCGTGTGATCCAACAACTCAATACCATGTACACTGAGATTTTTACTTTAAATGTTGGTTTGGAAAGTAAAGTTAAGGAAAGAACATTAGAATTGGAAAACTCTTTAGAAGAAGTTAAAAAATTGAAATTCCAACAAGATGGGGACTATTTTTTAACTCACCTTCTACTGAAACCACTTGGAAAAAACCAAGTAAAAAGTGAAATCATATCCATTGATTTTTTCTTAAAACAAAAGAAGAAATTTGAATTCAAAGGTAAAGAATACGAAATTGGTGGCGATTTAAACATTGCACACAATGTCCTTTTGCAAGGGAAAAAATTTTCCGTTTTTGTGAACTCAGATGCGATGGGAAAATCCATGCAAGGTGCTGGTGGAGCACTTGTGTTAGGTGCCGTCTTTCAATCCATTATAGAACGTACAAACTTATCTTCAAGTACTTACAACCAATCACCGGAACGATGGTTAAAAAATGCATTCATCGAAATGCACAAAATTTTTGAAGGATTTGATGGTAGCATGCTTGTTTCCCTTGTGATTGGACTCATTGAGGAAGAAACAGGGTTTTTATACTTTATCAATGCAGAACACCCCTGGCTAATTTTATATAGGGACGGAAAGGCTTGTTTTCTAGAAAACGAACTAAGTTATCGAAAGTTAGGAACCAAAGGATTAAACTCTGGAATTTTCATTAAAACATTTCGTTTGTTTCCTGGTGATACCATCATCAGTGGGTCAGACGGTCGGGATGATATTTTATTATACAGTGAACAAAGTGAAGCAACCCAAAGACAAATCAACCAAGATGAAAATTTAATCTTATCTTATGTCGAAAAAGCGAATGGTTCTTTAGATTCTATTTTTGAAATTCTTACTAAAAATGGAGAAATCACCGATGACTTATCATTAATTCGAGTTTTTTATCAAGGAAAAGAAAACGATAACCCTAACGAAGAAGTATCCAAATCCTACCAAACTGCAAAAAAACATGTAGAGTTGGGCAATGTTGATGCAGCAATAGAATCCCTTCAAAAACAAATCCTAAGCCAACCGGTCACAAACAAACGATTTCATAAATTATTAGCAAAACTTCATTTCAAAAGAAAAGAATATTCGGAAGCAATTGAACATGCCCAAGTGTATATAGAAAGCCATCCATATGACATTGGTTTTATGGAATTAGGTTCCGTTTTACTTCGAAAGTCTGGAAAAATCGATGAAGCCATTGAAATCGCAGAACGAATTCGACTTCGCGAACCGAAAGCAGTAAAAAACACATTCCATTTGATTCGTCTGTATTTAGAAAAAGACAATGTACAGAGGGCAATGGAATTATTGACAGAATGGGAAATCTTGTATCCGGAAGAAAAGGACAGAACAAAAAAATGGAAACAAATCCTTGGATTAAAATTCCCTAATCTCTTGATTTAAAATCAATCTTATAGTATCGTCTTTGGTATCGTATCTCGTGTTACAGCCATGAACAGAAAATCTTTATTTTGGGATCTAACATTAAAACTAGAAGCATTTACGCATACTGTACCTGTTCCCTTTGCTGTTTACTATGCCATTATCACCCAAAAGATGGAACCAAACCATTGGAAAATATTCATAGCCTTATGTCTCGTATTTGCCACAGGGATCGGACTTTTAGGAACTTTTATCAGGCATTTGCTTTTAAAGTATCTATTTGCAAAAATAGAACGGATGAAACTTCCAAACACTGGCTCTTCTTCCCTTTCTAAAGAAGATTTAGCCTATGCAAAATCTGTAAAAATTTTACTTTTTCGTTACCCATTGGTAGAGGCGATCATTATCGTGATACGTTGGTTATCTGGTGTAATTCCAATTAGTTTGTTGTTTTTTTATTTAGTCGAATACACTCCTTCTGTTGCAAGATCTGCAATTTTCACATTTGTGATGATTGCACCCATTTCCTTTGTTACTTATTATTTTATCACTGAAAACTCCATTCGTAATTTATTTGATTTACCCCAATTTCAAAATGTAGAACTACAAGAAAAAGACATTCCTAAGTTTAATTATTTTGCAAGAATTCTTGTCGCATTTTTTAGTTTGGCGGCACTCCCCTTTGTGATTTTTTCTTACATTTTATATTCTTTGGCCTCCGGTGAAATAGCTGTCGCTGACCCGATGATTCCTATCGTTACAGTTTCTTTTATTTTTATCATTCCCCTCATAGTTTGTTCCTACGTTGTTGCAAAGTCCGTGAATGAGGGATTAAACGAAACCAGTCGGTCTTTAGGTGAATTGGCAAAAGGGAATTTTAATGTCATCGTAAATCCCAGATCGAGTGATGACTTCGCCAAACAAGCATTTTATTTAAACTCAGTGATTGGAACCTTAAAAAACATGTACCAAGAAATTCGTGATTTAAACGAAGGATTGGAAGAAAAAGTTACGTTAAGAACCGATGAATTGAACCAATCTTTATTGGATTTAAGTAAATTGAAAGTGCAACAAGATGGAGATTATTTTCTCATTCACCAACTGTTAAACCCTTTTGCCATCAAAGATATCAAAAGCAAACACTTCCAAGTAGACCATTTTCTCAGGCAAAAAAAATCTTTTGAATTCAAAAACAGAAAGTATGAAATCGGAGGTGATATCAACATCTCTCATACCATCCATCTTAACGATGAAAAATTCCTTTTGTTTGTCAATGCAGACGCGATGGGAAAATCGATGCAGGGTGCGGGAGGTGCTTTGGTTTTTGGATCAGTTTTTCAATCCATCGTCCAAAGAACCAAAACGGATGCAAGGTTCCAAAACCTGGCTCCCGATGTATGGCTCAAATCCATTTTCCAAGAACTCCAATTGATTTTTGAAACTTTCGATGGAACCATGTTAGTTTCCTTAAGTTTGGGATTGATTGCAGAAGGTACGGGTAAACTTTTTTTCCTCAATGCGGAACATCCCATGATTGTTTTATTTCGAAACGGAAAAGCAAACTATTTGTTTCCTACCGTATCCTATCGGAAATTAGGTACCCTTGGAGCCAATTCGGCAAAAGAAGTGAATGAGTTCCAACTGCAACCCCAAGATGTATTGTTTATTGGATCTGATGGAAAGGACGATTTGCTCTCTAAAAACAGAGAAGGAGGATGGGAAGTTTTATCGGAAGATGAAAACTTCCTAGAAATAGTTGCAAAAACCAAAGGCAATTTGGAACAAATGATCCAAGAAATTGATTCCATTGGCCAAGTGATCGACGATATTTCCATCATTCGCATTGCTTACGAAACAAAATGAACAGAAAATGAATGGATTCAATTCTCCATCTCTTTCTCAGTCCAACTTCTAATTTATTTATCAATTTATTTGGTAAAAACCGTCCAATACATGGAACTAGGAATGAACCAAACCAAACTCAAAACTCCCGTCAAAATGGGATATGGACTAGCTGAAACAGGCATAACAGCTGTTCAACTTTTCACTCAAATTTATCTTTTAAAATACTACACAGAAATTGTTGGTCTAAATTCTAGTTTAGCAGGAATTGCACTTTCCATTTCAGTGATATGGGATGCCATCAGTGACCCACTCATGGGTAGAATTTCCGACCATACCCATTCTCGATTCGGAAGAAGGCGTCCCTATATTTTGATGGGAGGAATCCTTTTAGCAATTTCTGTACTTTTACTCTTTTCGCCGCCCAACATCTCTTCTCAAATTGGAAAATTTTCTTATTTGCTTTGTGTGTATCTCTTGGTGAACACAGCGATGACGATCATTTCTGTACCACATATTGCACTCGGTGGAGAACTTAGTTTTGAACGAAACGAACGAACCTCAGTCTTTGGCTGGCGATTGTTTTTTAGTAATATCGGAATGCTCATTGGAATGATAGTTCCAGCTGCAATCTTACAATCGCTAGGTGATGAAAGTTCAAAGGAAAATATCGTCACATCCAGAACGACCGCTGGAGAAATTGTTTCCCTTGTGATCCTATTTTCCTCATTTATCACCTTTTGGGTCACAAAAGGAAAAGATACAATCCAAACCGATAAAAATAAACAACTCCCATTCTTTCAATCCTTTGGATCAGTTATCAAAAACAAAATGTTTCTCATTTTGTTATTTGCATTTGTGATCGCGACCATCGGTAGAACATTTAATTCTGCGATCGCATTATATTATTATGAATACCGATTGGGTTTAAAAGAATCTCAAGTAGTCATCAATATCTTATTACCTTTTTTTCTAGTCCTAATGGTATCCATTGGGTTTTGGGTTTGGATTTCGAAAAAAATTGGAAAAAAAATTCCTGCTTTTTTAGGTGTCTTTGGTCTTGGACTTCTTACTGTGATCGTTTATCCGCTGTTCCCTTATGGCGAACTAAGACCACCACTCATTGCAGCATTTTTTGGAGGAATCTTTGCAGGTTCCATTTTGATCATGGATTCAATTTTAACCGATGTGGTTGACTATGATGAATTCAAAACAGGTGAAAAACGTGAGGGACTTTATTTTGGTATTTGGAAAATGGGAGTTAAGTTCTCACAAGCTTTTGGGATCGCCATCACTGGTTTTTTATTAGATATGATTGGATTCCAAAACGGTCTCACCACCCAGTCACAAGAAGTGGGGTTCCGTCTTGCCATGATCTTTGGCCCAGGAGTTGGATTTTTCTTTATATTAGGTTCCCTACTCTTTTTATTTTTTCCTTTATCCGATGCCAAACACATCCAAGTGCAACGGATATTAACAAAAAGAACCTTGAAAAACTTGAATCGGTAATTACAATTTGAAGCCTATGAAAGAAAATCGAAAGGTCCAGTTTCTTGCTTTCCTTAGCATCTACTTCATTGTTCCGTTTTCTGCCTGTTTGTTCACACTAATTTTTGCCAATTATACAAGTACTGCCTTTTTACCTGAAAAGTTTTTGGTTTTATTTGAAGCAACACGCACCACAAATGATTTCACCTTATTCGCGTTAACCTGGGCACCGTTTCCTATCATCACAGCAATTTTATTATTTTATAGTATGCCAGTTGCCAATTACATTTTCAAAAAAGAAAAATGTAACATCATTTCGGAAGAAAGGGCAAGATTCAGAATTGTTCATTCCCCAATGATCATAAGTTTGTTTGGGTTCATTGGCTGGGAACTTTCAACCTTTTTATCTGTTCTTAGAATTGATACCTTGTATCCAGATGCCCCTCCGCAAAGTATCCTAACCGTTACCATTTTATTCGCATTTTGGGGTCTTTTTGCTTTTGCATTTTCTTATTCCACAACCAATTTTTTAAACAAAACATTAATCATTCCGAATGTATTTCCGACGGGTGGCCTTGGAAAATATGCAAAGGGAAAACAATTTTCTATCATCACAAAACAAATTATTTTTTGGACAGCCTCCACATTATTCCCAATCATTTTACTGATCTTTGGTTTATTACAAAGGACAAACCAGAACCTTTTTCAATTACATACTCTCATCCATACCGATGTATTGTTTGAAGTAATTGCCATCATGTTGTTTTTTTCCTTTCTTTTTTCTGTTACCTTTGCCATCAGTTTGCAACATCCATTAAACGAAATCGAATCTGCAACGGAACTCATCAAAGAACAAAAGTTTGATACGAGAGTCACTATATTTAGTTCCGATGAACTGGGATTACTTGGTGATGCTGTCAATGAAATGGCCGAAGGACTTGCAGAGAGAGAACGAATTAAAGACACATTTGGAAGGATTGTTGATCCTAGGATTAGAGATTACCTACTTTCCAACGAACATAGTTTAGGTGGAAAAGTAGTGGAAGCCACAATCCTTTTTTCTGATTTACGAGACTTCACTAAACTATCAGAAAAAAGAACCCCTGAAGAAGTATTGTACATACTAAACCGTTACTTTCAGGAGATGAGTAATGCCATCGAAGTCCATGGTGGGTTCATCAATAAATTCATTGGCGATGCGATATTAGCGGTTTTTGGAACACCGATGCCAATGATAGACCATTCAGATCGTGCATTCCAAACAGCATTGGAAATGCAAAAGAATTTAAATTTACTCAACCAACAATTTTTAGGTGAAGGATTAACAGAACTTAAAATGGGAATAGGTATCCATACGGGAAGTTTATTAGTTGGGAACATTGGTTCCGCTAATCGTATGGAATTTACAGTCATCGGTGATACCGTAAACACTGCATCTAGAGTGGAAGGACTTTGTAAAGGTTTACAAAAAAATCTTCTCATTACCGAAAACACAGCCAACCTCTTACCTGGAACCATTCGGTCACAATTACAATTAGAAGGTGAATTCGAACTCAAAGGCAGAGAATCAAAAGAGAAAATTTACTCTTATCCAATCTTGTAATCTGCCTTAAAAATTGGATTAAAGGCTTGAATCCTTTTTTGAATGATGTCAAAATGGTGATTATGAGATTTGTGTTTGGCTTAATTTTGTTAATGGTATCATTTTCATCGTGTAACGAAATCAAGTTGGTGAGTACCGAAGACATTTTGGATCTACTCAAAGACGACGGGTATTCGAATGCCAATTCGCAATCCAATTCTTCCCAATCTGCATCGCAAAACTCATCCACACAAAACGGTAGTTCACAAAATTTAAACTACTATGGCCTCACTGATTCCCCTACAGGAACCAATACCTTTGGTTCCACGGGTTCCACAGTGGGCAATCCACTCGGTTATTAGTCCAAATTTTGGTTATTTAATGAACTCAAAAAAATCATCGAGTAACGGCCGAAAACAAGACCTGATCGTTACCTTTGCCACCTTCTCATTTTTTGGCCCATAATTCAAAATGATATCATTGGGGTCCCGGATATAAGAAAAGATTTTATTGATCTGCATCTCCGCGTGGCCATCCCGAATCTTTACCACGTATTCGAATTCATGTTCATTGGCGTCCACTTCACCAATTCCATAAGGAACGTAACATTTGATGAGACCAAGCCCCCGGAGTTCCCCTGTCTCTTGGTTTTCAAATTCAATTTTGGAAACTTCTGGATCAAGTTTGTATTCCAACCATTGTTTTGCTTTGAGAAAACTTCTCGTTTTTTGGTAGGTTTTGTGGTCTCTCGCATCTTCTGTCGTACGCATTTTGGAAGAAACAATCCAAAGTTTCAAACACATTGAGTTTTGGAACAAAAGGAAAAACAAAGATAAGGCCAATAATCGTTTTTGCATCATCTCTAAGCTTCTTTTCCCTCGTTCGGTTCGCAAAACAAATCTTCACATAAATGGAAAATTTTCTCCTTATTCGGTTGGACCGGAAATGGAATTACGTTTTTGGGCAATGGGGATGTGTTCTGGTTTGTTTTTTTGATCTTATGTCTCTTGGACTCGATTCTATCTCTCACTTTATTATTTTCGGAATTGGCCTCCCTCATTCTGGAGTGCCCAAATAAAAATTGGATTGAATTTGTGCGGGCATCACTTTCAATCTTGAACATGCCCGATTTTGATCGTATTGATCTTATGAATTATGCCATGTATGGAAATGATTTTGATCCCCAGTGGGATGAAATCCGCGCCTTTATTAAGTCCAATGCTTCTGCCCAAAAAGAATTGGAGGAAATCAAACGCACTGTTCCAAGCCCGCACGTTGGGAAACGCCGTATGCCCATTGCTCCCTCAAATGACCCAAGAGAATTGAGTGGAGAGAATCCAAGTGCAGAACCACGAAAACCAAACAGTGGCAATGTTACTAAATCCTGGTGGCAAAAGATTTTAGGAGATTGAAATGGAAAATACCGTAGACCAAGCCAAAAAAAACGTCGAGAACATCAAAAAATTTGTCACTCCGTTTTTTAATTTGGCTGTGAACACAACGGTTTACGGATACCATAACATTGTCCCCACAGGCAAACTGATCCTAACTTGTAACCATCGCAGTGATATGGATCCGTTTGTCATTGGATCTGTGTTTCCAAGATTCATCTCTTGGATTGCCGCCGAATACACTACAAGGATTCCCCTTTTCAAAGACTTTGTCGAAAAAACAGGAACCATACCCATGGCCATTGACGGAAACATTTCAATGGCAAGTATCAAAAAGGTGCAACAAGTCTTCAAAAATGGAGATGTGCTTGGGATTTTTCCGGAAGGCCATGACTACATGGTGAAAAATGATTTTTCCGCGCCACTTGCAAATTTCCACACTGGCTTTGCGGCCTTTAGTTTGCGGAACAAAGTGGACATCTTACCTTCTGTCATCATCCCCGAAGAAGAAACCATTACCGATTATCCCATCCCACCACTTGTGCGCGCCTTTATGGGAATGCCAAAAGAAGTTTGTGACATCAAACGAAGAGTGGTGTATAAAAAAATCAATGTTGTGTTTGGTGAAGTGATCAAGTATGAGGACTATGCCCACTTACCGCTCGACAAAGGGATGGTGGCCGTTTCCGATGAGACGAAACGTCGAATGGGTGAATTACAAAAAGTAGATTATTTAAAAAAATAATCCAACTGTACATACATTCAATCACTTGACTTTTACTGAAAATAGACAAATTTCTAAATATGGCGAAAGTTGAATCTCTAGATTCCAACAAAATTCAGACTTCCTTAAAAAGTTACAAAAAGGAGTTAGATTCTTTTGGAGTTGAGACCATTCATCTTTTTGGGTCTGTCGCAAGAAATGAAGCAGGCCAAAATAGTGATATTGATTTCCTAGTTAAGTTCAAACCTGGAATGAAAAGTTTTGATAATTACATTGAACTAACTTTTCTATTGGAAGATCTCTTTGATGTAAAAGTTGATCTTCTGACTGCAGATTCTATTTCAGGTGCTTTTAAAAATTCGGTAGAAAGTGAGTCAGTCTTAATTGAAGTCTGACATTGAATACATCAAACATATTTATGCTGAAATTCTATTTATCAAAAATGAATTAGCAAATACCAATGAGATTCTATTTCTAGAAAACAATGTTTTTAAAACGAGCATTTGTGCGAAGTATTGAAATCATAGGTGAAGCCTCTAACAAACTTTCCGATACTTTTAAGAAAAAATATCCTGAGCCAGAGTGGCGGAAATTTTCGGCAACGAGGAATCATTTAATCCATGGTTATTTTATTGTAGATTATGAAATTGTTTGGGATCTTGTTAATAACAAAATCCCTATTCTTGAAAAGCAAATAAAGGAAATTTTGCAAAAGGAAAAAACACTTTTTGACTGAATCGCAATAACGCAATATCAAAGCGATTCAATAAAAATTTGCAAGGTTGTTCCCCCTAAATCTCCACTTCTCCCGAAAAAACTTCTCTTGCAGGACCTGTCATCATCACAGAACCACTGTCTTTCCATTCAATGTTTAGAGTTCCGCCACGTAAATCAATCCGTACAGAACGTCCGGTTTTTCCATTGAGGATGGAAGCAACTGTGACGGCACATGCTCCCGTTCCACATGCTAAGGTTTCTCCCGTTCCACGTTCCCAGGTCCTTTGGTAAAGATGGTCTTTTCCTTTGATGGATACAAATTCAACATTCACTCTTCTTGGGAATAATGGATGGTTCTCGATGAGTGGGCCAATTTCTCTAACAGGAAAAGTATCCGCATCATCTACATAAATGACACAATGTGGATTTCCCATACTAACAGCCGTAAAATGATATTGTTTCCCTTGGACTTCGATAACTTGGTTGATGACCGGATCTTCTCCTGGCCAAACAATCGGAACTAGGGATGGTTTGAGGATGGGTTCTCCCATATCCACAGTCACCATATCCACTTTACCACTTGTTCCTGTTTTTAAATCTAATGTGAGAACTCCTTTTCCTGTTTCAATGGTGGGTTTTTGGTTTTTGGTAAGTCCATGGTCATACACAAATTTTCCCACACAACGAACTCCATTCCCACACATTTCCGATGAACTCCCATCGGAGTTGTACATATCCATTTGGAATTCACCAGAGTTGGAATTTCGAATGAAAATCACACCATCGCCACCGATTCCAAAATTGCGGTCAGATAGTTTTTGGATTTGTTCGGGAGTGAGACGGATATCGTTTTTCGTAGCATCAATGTATACGTAGTCGTTTCCGATCCCTTCCATTTTGGTGAAGTTGATTTTCATCGGTTCCTCTCTTACACCCAATGATTTTTTGGTGACCCTACTTGGCAAGTCGTATCAAGGATTTTTAGTTTGACCCTTGTTCCTATGGATTAGACTGACAGAATCGAACATGAAATCTTGTATCCTTTGCCACTCTACCCAGTCCAAAACTGTTTTTAATGAAAATGGAACCCCCATCTTGGAATGCCAAAATTGTGGCCATGTTTATTCGTCTTATGAACAAGAAGAACACTACGAAGGGTATTGGGACGGCGCAGAACAAACGTATGATTTGGAATGGTGGGACAACGCACACAGGGCCGTGTATTCCGATTTTATAGGAACCTATCTAAAAGAACCAAAAGGGAATCTTTTGGATGTGGGTTGTGGGTTAGGTTTTTTTGTGAAAGCGGTCCTCACAAACAAACCAGGTTGGTCGGCGGTTGGGTATGAGATCTCCAAACAAGCAGTAAAATTTGCAAACGAACAAAATGGAATGAAAACGGTATATGCCGGACTCGTACAAGATTCCAAACTACCAAAAGAAAGTTTTGACATCATCACTCTGTGGGATGTGATCGAACACATTCCAAAACCTCATTCATTACTCACATATTTACATAGTCTTTTAAAACCTGGTGGGGTTTTGTTTTTACAAACACCAAACTTCCCTATCCAATTGGCAAAAGCAAACCTCAAGGTAAAATTAAAAGGGATGAAAGAAGGAGTTCATTATCTAGAAGCAAAAGACCATGTGAACAATTACAAAATGTCTACTTTGGCGGAACTTGGCAAACAATGTGGATTCACAAATCCAGAATACAAAGTCCTTATGCCAATTTTATCGGTGTCAGGTAGCAAAAGTAAACTGGCCGTTTATGTGAAGTTAGCCTATTATTACTTCACCAAACTTGTGTTTACTCTTAGCTTCAAATCAATCAACTGGAACAATACCCTATTTTTGACGCTTAAGAAGCCATGACCTAGCATGGGTTAAACCGGAAATGATATTGGGAGCTCGCCAAATATTTTTTGGACTTGGGCCCAAACCTCCACCATTTCCTCCAATGGATTCCTGAGCCTCATTGATTTCTTTTATACCGTCACCATCACCCCACATTTCAGGGATATGGATACATGATATCCCAAAAGAACTTGCGCCGATGATATCATCCTCCCAATTGTCTCCAACTAAAATACAGTCCGTTGGTTTTTCACGAGCCTTACCAATCACATACTGGAAAAATTCTTTTGTTGGTTTTTCAAATCCCACTTCCTCAGACGTGATGAGTGTAAAACGAAACCCTTTTGGTAAAAACCCTTGGGCTTTCAAAAGTTGGGTACGTAGGGTTTCATTTGTCGTGAGGTAAATCGGAAATTCTTTTGAAAGAGAAACTAAAAGTGGGAATAATAATTTTTCGTAACTTTCTTTCTTTTTCTCTTCTGCATAAAATTGTAAAAAGTGAAAAAAATACCGTTCTTCCATCCAAAGGATATCTTGGATGTCTTCGGTTTGGAATCCATGACTTATCATTGAATTTTGTGAATCGCTGGAAGGATTTTTTAATTTTTCAGAGTTTTGACGAGCATCATTCGATCGTAACATCTCCCAAACCAATTTAAAACATAACAAACGCAAACGATTCGAACTATGGTGTTTGAGTTGTGATTTTACTTGTTTTCTTGCAGATTCATACAACTCCAGAAAATTACCACCTAACCCGCGTTCTCGCCAGTCTTCTGCACATTGTGAGATGGCATAGGTGTATGCTTCTTTCGAAGGCAAAAGAGTATTGTCCAAATCTAAAAATAAAGCCATATCGGAAAGTGAAACGAATCCAATTCCTTCTGTCAACGGTTTGGTTAAGAATTATGGCTTGTCAACATAGCAAAGGTTGTTACTATTTTTGTATGATTTCTTTATCATCAATCCTTTCTGCATTGTTTCTGATTTTAGGATCCATTTTAATGGGACATGGGTATCTGACGGATGGCGATCCGATGTATGGAAAATCCCTTGGTTGGAATTTAAATTTAATTTGGGGGAGTCTTGTATTTGGTGTGGGTGTTTTGTTTGGATTGGGGTATTGGTTCGCAAACCAAATCCCCCAAAAAGAAAAAATTTAAACTGTCACTTTCTCTAAGACTAGGGAGAGGAACGGAACTAGTGACTCCAAAATTTCTGGTAATTCGTATTCCAAAATATCTCCTGCATACACGATGTCATTTTTTTCCATCGCTTGTGCAATATTGGAAAGTGTTACGTTTAGTTCGCCAACCAAATCCGAAAGTTTTTTATCTTCAAATGACAAGGTTTGCCAATCAAGTTCTGTGTGCCGTGTTTGGATTGATACTAACGCGGACATAAGGCCTGTTAACCGACCTACTGCATCGTTTAATATTTCAGATGCAAGGTGATCTTTTCCTGATTGGAAATTTTCATTCACTAACATAAAATCTTTTATCACTTTGTCTTTTTCGTTTACAAAACGAGAAATGATTTCAATCAGTTCGGATTCATCAAGTCGCATCACAGCAAGTCTTGTGCTTAGATCCATTAAAAACAATTTTACATCGCGAAGGTCTTCTAAAAAGGATTCTATTGCTTTTGTAGAATCAAGGATTAAGGCCCCAGTTTGTAATGAAGTTAAAATTTCTTCGACGTTTTTCCCTTTCCCCATGGGTTGGATGAGGTTTAGATTGAGGTTTAAAAGTTTAGTGGTAGTGCGAATCATGGAAATGATCCAAGGGATTCCTTCTTTTAAATCTTCCGCTTCTTTTTCTGTTAATGAATCACGACCTACAAGTGTAGAACCTACTTTGTCGACATAATTGTCTACTTCGACAAGGCTATCTTCGATGACATCAAGTTCTTCCCCAACGTATAAATCCAAACGTTCTGTTTCATCGATTCCAAAAGAATCTAAATCAGAACGATTGAGCTCTTTTCCATTTACAGTGAAATGACGGAGGTATTTACCATTGGATTCGATCCATTTTTGGATTTGATCAAATACTTGACCAAGGTTTGTTTCACCATCCAATTTAGTATCTAATTGTTGTTCATTGATAAAAATATCCATCATTCTCCACCGTTCCCTCTAAACATATTATTCTGTAAGTAATTTCCAACTGATTTGTTTTTTCCCACACCTTGTTCCATGTAGAGAAAACGTTGTTTCAATTTGGATTCAAAGCTAATGAGATGTGACTCATGTTCTTTGATTTTTTTATTATTACCAGCTACACTTTCTTCTAAAAGTTTTACCTTACTTGTGACAATTCCTGAAGCGTATTGGTTATATGGTTTTAAAATTTCAAGTAACTTGATTCCAACGCCTTCTTCCATCTTTGCATCGTTATTTGGATCGGATGCAAATAGATCCCTCACTCCGTCAGGGTTTTCAGATAAAACTGAAATGAGTTTTTCTTGGTCAATCTGCAATAGCCCATCTTGGATTTTTTCCCAATTGGAACCAACAGCTCCTGTGGAAATTCCAATGTCTGTCAAAACTCGAAAACCATGTTCTTTGGTAGCTGGGTAATAGGAATTGGCAGTTGTTTTTAAAGAAGCAATCAGCCTTAAGATTGAATTTTCACCAGCAAGTAGACCCGATTTGGATTTATTATCCCAAAAGTCTCTTGAGATATCTGTGGCTTTGGAATCATCACTTTCCTTTTTATCTGAAATTTTTCCATTTTTTTCGACGGACGTAATTTCTTTGGAAAATTTCATCAGTTCGTTATAGGCATCTACCCATTCTTTGATGAGGGCAGATCCTTTTGCATGGTCTACATGGATTTTGAGTGTTACTGGTTCTTCTGTCACCTTATGGACATTAAATGAAATTCCTTCCAATACATCGGCAATCCCTTCGTTTGTTTCACGTGTGATCTCAACACCATCAATTTTGATTTTGAGGTCTTTTGCTTCTTGTAAAACTTTCAGAGGTTCTGCAGTGCCTGGAGCCTCGGGAGTGACAAGGGTTACCGATTTGATTTGGATTGGAGTGGTTGCTGCGTTGGAAAGAATGATACCTGTTAGGTTTTTGTCAGTTGCCAAGTCCCCCGCTTGGAAAATGTATTTTGATTCCGTTTTCGTGATGGGAAGGAATTTGTTTCTTACACTTCCTTCTTTTTCAAAACTCATTCCCAGTTCCATCACAGCTGGAGCTTCGCCCACAACTTCCACTTCAAAAAAAGCTCTTTCTTTGATTTCAGTGACTGCAATGGGAATGGTATACGCAGTATCTGGTTTTAAAAAGATTCCTTCTTCGGTTTGAGTCAGTTTATCGGTTTCAAGTTCAGATTTTTTGAATTTTGGTAGGTCCCAAGCCTTTGCTTTGGTTCCATCCAAAGAGAGAATTTGTTTTGTATCTTCTGCCTGGGTTTTATTTTCCCCCACAAGGCCCGCAAGTTTTAAAATTCCATTGGGATCAGAAAACTGAAGTTGGTTTTTTTTGCCCGTCTTAACAGACGTTAATGTGATGATAGAAGAATCTTTGTCAATTTTGATGATGGAGGCTTCCATTAGACTTCCCGCCATATTTTTAATGGCATTGGAAAATTCAGAAAGCCCACCACCAGGAAACGTCACTGTTTCTTTCGATTTCCCAGAATAAATAGTAAAACTACCTTCCGGCAAACGAATGTCTGTATCAATTTCAACACCAGATAACTGGTGTTTACTTGCCATCTCTATGATTTCAAGTGCTCGGTTTCCTGATTTTGCGGCACGGGAAGCTTCCCCGGTGATCACTCCTTCTACGGAGGACGAAACGGATTTAGTGGCAAAGGGAGCGGTAAAGGAAACAAGGGCTCTTGTTTTCGTTTGCAAATTGGTCGTGAGATTTTTCACTTCACCCCAAATTTGAATCTGCATTTTGGCATATTCATTTTCGGTTTCCCAACGTTTGATGGGCCGGCGTTCCAATTCGACCAGTTTTTTAACGATATCGTTTGTATTTTGCCCGGTCATTAGACCCGGCATGGTGTATGCTGGCATATCGTCCCAAATCCCTCTGAATCTAGTGTCGTCGAATTCTACAAAAGGATTAGGAATTTACAGAATTTTTTCCTTCCCAAATCCTAGAATTATGACTGCTAACCCTACAGAAAAAATAGAACTGGGGAACCAAAATATCTTTTTCGACCGCGAACTTTCTTGGGTCGACTTCAATTACCGCGTACTCGAAGAATCCTTTGATAAAGAAAATCCACTTTTAGAACGCCTTAAATTTTTATGCATCACTGAGTCCAATTTGGATGAGTTTTTTATGGTGCGAGTGGCAGGGCTTCTCAATTTAAAAAATGCTGGGATTGAGGAAAAAAGCCTCAATGGAAAACGAACTTCTGAAACCATCGCAGAACTGTATTCCAAAGTTGGCCAATTTGTCAAAAAACAATATGAATCCTTAGATGAGATCTTAATCGAACTGAAGGAAAACAAAATTGTTGTGGTGCAAGATCCAAGTGAACTGGCAGGGGATGACATCCAATTTGTAAAAAACTATTACAAAAGAGAAGTTTCCTCTATTCTCACACCACTTGCCATCGATCCGTCTCACCCTTTTCCCCACATTTTGAACCGTACACTGAATTTAGGCATCACTCTCTATTCTGATGATGACAAAAACAAGATGAAGGAACTGTTTGCAATTGTCCAGGTGCCAAGTGTACTACCTAGATTTTTACAACTGCCCCCTAACCAAGAATCGGATACCCGAAGGTATTTTCCATTGGAAGAAATCATCAAACTCCACTTAGGTGACTTGTTCTATGGAATGAATGTAAAACAAATTCATACATTCAAAATTGTAAGAGATGCTGATATCTCAATCAACGAAGAACAAAACATTGGTGACCTCCTCACTACAATGAAAAACGAACTTAAAAATAGAATGTGGGGTGATGCAGTTCGTTTGGATGTCCACTCTGGTGCCGGCCATATCAAAGAACTTCTACGAGGACTTTTGGAACTCGAAGAATACCAAGTGATGGAAATACCCACTTTACTCAGTTTAAACGACATGATGTTCTTTCAAGGACTGGAAAAAACAAGCCATTTAAAGTTTTCCTATCCAGTTCCAAAATCAGGATTTGCAGCAAAAAAAAGTGAATCGATTTTTTCTGAAATTCGTAAAAACGATCACCTCCTCCACCATCCGTACGAAAGTTTTAAGTCCATTGAAGATATGTTAAAAATTGCAAGCCAAGATCCCAAAGTTCTTGCAATCAAAATGACATTGTACAGAACCTCAGGGGATTCACCCATTATACAATACTTAGGTGAAGCCGCCGAAAATGGAAAACAAGTAACTGTCCTCGTTGAACTTAAAGCTAGATTTGACGAAGAACGAAACATCCGTTGGGCAAAAAAATTAGAAGATAGTGGAGTACACGTTGTCTACGGAGTAGTTGGCCTTAAAATTCACTGTAAGATGTTACTCATTGTTCGTCGGGAAGAAGACAAACTCAATCGTTATGTCCACCTCGGAACCGGAAATTATAATTCCACAACAGCAAGGTATTATACGGATATCAGTTTGTTTACAGCAAATCCTGAGATCACGGAAGATGTTGCCATCCTTTTCAACACCATCACTAGTTCCGGTAAGATGCCAAGGTTATCTAAAATTTATGCGGCACCAACTTTCTTAAAGGAAGAGTTTTTACGACTCATCCAAAGGGAAACTGAAAATGCCAAAGCGGGAAAACAAGCTCGAGTGATTTTTAAAATGAATTCTCTCGTAGATCCAGATGTGATCCTCAAACTTTATGAAGCATCCCAAGCGGGCGTTAAAATTGACTTAATCATCCGTGGAATCTGTTGTTTACGCCCTGGAATTCCGGGGGTTTCGGATCGAATTAATGTTCGTTCCATCGTGGGCCGGTATTTGGAACATTCTAGGATTTATAGTTTTGAGAATGGTGGCAAACCAGAAGTGTATTTGGCCTCTGCTGATTGTATGCCAAGAAACTTCCTTCGCCGCATCGAAGTGATGTTTCCCATCTTACAAGACAAACACAAAAAACGAATCGGTAAGATATTAGAACTTTTGATCCGAGACAATACACAAGCACGTGTATTAGAATCAGACGGTAGTTATACAAGACTCACTCCTGGAGATGATGATCCAGCTGTGAATTCTCAAATTGATATGGTTGATATCTAAAGGAACCAAAATGGATTTTACAAAAACAAAAATAGAACTAGGGAAACTCATCGGAGAAAAAAAAGTCATCCAAAAAAATGATGGCACGATGGATGAATCATTATTCAATTCTTATGGTACAGATCGCACAAAAGTATACCCACCTAACTACCAAGTGTTGGTATTCCCGGAAAGTACAGACGATGTAGCCAATGTTGTATCCTATGCCTACCAAAATGGAATTCCGATTGTTCCTTCTGGTGGTCGAACTGGATATGCAGGTGGAGCTGTTGCAAAAGACGAAGAAATTGTTATCTCTCTCTCCAAAATGAACCAGGTATTAGATTTTGATCCTTTCCTTGGCACATTGCAGATCCAAGCTGGAATGATCACAAAAAACCTTCATAAGGAAGCGGAAGAAAGAGGATTTTATTTCCCCGTTGATTTTGCGGCGACTGGTTCTAGTCATATCGGAGGAAACATTGCAACAAATGCTGGCGGTGTACGTGTTGTACGGTATGGTCTCATTCGAGACTGGGTATTAGGCCTTACTGTTGTAACGGGGAAAGGTGAAGTGTTTCGTTTTAATGGTGAAATTTTAAAAAACAATACAGGATATGACCTAAAACATTTGTTTATTGGATCAGAAGGGACTCTTGGCATCATCACAGAGGCAGTTGTCAAACTCACGAAACCTCCCAAAGACATTCGAGTGATCTTTTTAGCAGTCCCAGAATATAAAAATATTTTAGAAATTTTTAAAGAAACACATAACTTTGATTTACCGCTATTGGCATTTGAATTTTTGACAGACTACTGTTTAGAAAAAGTAAAAGAACATTTAGGAGTTCCCGACCCATTCCAATCGCCTAGCAAGTATTATGTTCTGATGGAATTTGAAGTGAATAATGAAACCGATGAGGAAAAACTTTATTCCATCTTGGAATCCATCACCGAAAAGGAACTCATCTCCGATGGTTCGATTGCACAAAATTCCAGACAAAACGAAACCTTCTGGAAATATAGAGAAGGGATTTCCGAGTCTTTGTCCCTTGCTTATACAGTTCATAAAAATGATATCTCTCTCCCACTTCGGAACATGGAGGCGTTTTTAGATGAAATGTCGGCCCTTCTTTCGAGTCAATACCAGGGATTTGCCATAGCCCTTTTTGGACATATAGGAGACGGGAACCTCCACCTCAACATCGTAAAACCGAAAGAACTTTCCGACTCTGATTTTTTCAAACAATGCAAACAAGTGGACCCTGATATGTTCCTACTCATACAGAAATACAAAGGTTCCATTTCGGCGGAACATGGGATAGGGCTTTTGAAAAAGGATTACTTAGGATTCTCACGTTCCCAAGGGGAACTGGACACGATGCGAGCCATCAAAGCCGCCTTTGACCCAAAAGGGATCCTCAATCCAGGAAAAGTGCTCTAAATCCAAACAGATTGCAAAACTCTTACTTTTTTTGGTCGATCTGCTTAATTGATAAGCAAACGCCAAAAAAATGCTAGATTTTAATCAGAGATCGTCTAAACTGTAACTATGTTCAGAAAGATCACAAACATATTGGGTGTCACACTCCTTACGTTCTCTCTGGGCAGTGCTTTCCTTTCGGAAGAAAACGTCCTGATCCGGACTCGAGGGGCCAAATCCTCACGAGTTTCGGGAAAATCACAACTTTCAGGTTCTCATTTGCTTTCTTCTCTTACCTCCTCCTCGGAAGAAGGGACTGGCACAAAAGATTTAGAAGACATTGTCACTTGGAATGGAAGAGGCATAACAGGGGTTTGGGGGCATACACTTAGTACGAGCTCACAAAATGACTCCCAGTGTGATTCCTTTCTCCTTTCCAACCAGTACTTAAATCTACCTCCACCCGTATAACTCCTCTCTACCGCTTTAACCTGTGTCCCGTTAGGGGCACAGGATGTTTTTATATTCATTTCCTATAGAAATGTTTCTCATTTGCCAAAACTTTCCAGACTGTACCAGAGTGTTTTCTCTCTCTGGACAGTCTTTTTTTTGAGAATGCATTCGTCTCCTCTCCTAGAAACTGAGCAAATTGTAGACTTTATTGGTTCATACGAAAAAATAATCGTGATTTTAAGATTGAGTACAGACCTAAATAAGAATTTGTGGACATTATGACGGGACATTGGTCAAACAAACTGATTGCGCTACTCCTTGTGGCAACTGTAGGTTTCCCATTTGATTGTACATCAGATGCAGTCTCCGAATACTTTGAAGCAAATCTTCAACAGATTAAAAAGTCATATTCAAACAAACTAGAAGTAAGTGATTCTGCAGAAGATGTCACGATAGATGTTCCTCAAATCACTTCTATTGACGAAAATGCAACTCTCAGTCGCTCTAGGGCAGATTTTTTAGATTTCTTCAATGATTACAAAAGTCATGAATTATCTGAAGATCTAATTGTTTCTTACATTGATTTACTTTCTATCGGGATCAACCTTCCCAACCTTCTATCTTCTCTTCTACTCAACATTCCACCTCCTCTCTCATTCGCATAAACCTTTTTCGGCATTTACGAATCAGGACGTGTATGCTCACCAAACAGGGTGGAAGTATGCCCATATTCGTTGCACTTTAGAAAATTTAAAATTTGGTAACTTATGAACGTATATTACAAATTAGGTATCTACCTATCGCTTTTTTTTGTGACCTCACTTCTTTCAGAAGGAATGAAGGTTGCACAGGCAAGTGAAGCACTTCGGAGACAATTAACTGATGAAAATCCAAGGACATCCCTTGGTTCTAGTTTGTATCCTGATGACCAAAAATTTTCCAAAGAAATTGATTTAGAAACTGCTGAATCACTTCTTTGGAAAAACAACTTATTACTCATTGCCTCTCGATTTCAAATCGATGTTAAAAAAGCTGGAATCTTACAAGCAGATTTATATGCAAACCCAAACATTGCGATTGACCAAAGTGTGTATGCAGAACCAACCCAAAGGTACTTTGATACCACTCGTTCAGGACAATCCGTAGTCCAAGTTCAACAAGTTTTTTTATTAGGTGGTAAGATCGACAAACGTGTGAAAGTTGCTGAATTAAATGCAAAAATCTCAGAACAAGAGTTTTATGATTTAACCAGAGCCCTTATCACAAAATTAAGAAGGACATTTTATACAATTTACTTTTATAAAAAGGCAGTTGTCTTTTATGACCAAAGTATTGCATCCATTGAAAAAACTGTCGAATCATCTGAACTTGCTTACAAAAGAAGAGCGCTCCTACAAGCAGAACACTTACGTTTGAAAGCCCTTCTCTTTTTCTTAAAAAAAGAAAGAGAAGACCTTGCCATTAAAGTTTATGAAAAAGAAGCAGAACTTAAAGTTTTGGTGAATGATGATCTCTATCGCGATGCAAGAGTCGAATTTGTCCCCAAAATCAATGAAAGGCAATTGGATGCCATCATTCCAAACACAGTAAAACTAGAAGATTTAGTTGAGATTGCTCGTGAAAATCGCCCTGATTTAAAAAAAGCCTTACAAACACTTCGATACGAAGAAGCAAATCTGGAATTACAATATGCCAATGCAATACCTGATTTATCTTTTGGTCCAGTTTATAACAGAGGTGGTACTGCCTTCCAAAATTATTGGGGAGTCACCGCACAACTCAGTGTTCCACTATTCGATCGGAACCAAGGGAATATCCAAGCTGCAGAAAAAGCAATTTTGGTACGCAAACAAGAATTAAAGAACAATATTTTGGAAGTGGAAAATGAAGTGGCTGTTGCATATCAATCTGCACGAATCAAAGACGCTTTGTACAAACGATTCATCGATGCTTATATTAAAGATTATGGAAGTTTATCCTTAGATATGATCATGAGTTATGAAAAGAAATACATTACAATCTTAGAGTTTGCCGACTTCTTTGAAACCTATCGTTCTAGTGTGGTAGAGATGTTAAAACTCCAAACGGATCGTATGGAAGCCATTGAAAATGTAAACTATGCAGTGGGTAAAGGTATCTTTATCCCAAAATCTGAAAACCAAACTTCGCCAAGTACTGAGGAATAAAATGTTAATCACATTAAAATCATTAAATCAAAAAGCAAAAATCCTCCTGATTTCCGGAGTCGTTTTAATCGTTATCGCGATTTTATTTTTGGTCTTTTCGAAATCTGCAAAACCCGCTCACAAACACCCGGAAAAAGCAGAAGTATTCGATGATGGACTTCGTATTGTCTTTAAACCAAATAGTCCAGGCCTTGAAATCGTAAAATCAACGGTGATAGGTGGTGGAGGTGAATTTGTTAGTTTGGAAGCTCCTGCACGACTCATTGCTTCCACTTCTCCTTCTGTAAGTAATGGCGCAAGGATCATACTCTTCGAATCGGCAGAGTTAAACGATCTTTATGTTGGTTATGTCCACGCCAAAAACAAACTCCATCGTTCCAATAAAAACTTAAGTCGTATCAAAGACATGTTTGTACATCGTGTAGCCACGGAAAAAGACTTGGTGGAATCAGAAACAGATGCAGGGAATGATGCAGCGGAACTTGCTGAATTTGAAGGGAAACTCCGCGCCCAAGGATTAAATCCAAGTGAATTGAGTACGGCAGGAAGTTTGAAAGCATGGATCATCACTGATGTTCCTGAATCACAAATTTCTACATTAAAAAAAGGAAAAAAAGTCAAAGTGGTTTTTGCATCCTTTCCTGATGAAGAGTTTATCGGAACAGCAGAAGCCATCGGAGATAACGTAGATCCACTCACAAGAACTGCAAAAATGCGTATTATCGTTGTTAACGATAAATACCGTTTGAAACCAGGGATGTTTGGTGTTGTTAAATTTCCTGAACAAACTGGCGGGGACAGTGTGGTTTTACCTTACACAGCAATTGTTACAGTGGAAGGGAAAAACTATGTATTCGTCGAAGAAAAACCACTCACATTCAAAAGGCGAGAAGTTGTCCTTGGGATCTCAACCAAAGAACGAGTGAATATCATTGAAGGTCTGGCTCCTGGAGAAAAAGTTGCGATCCAAGGTTCCATTCTGCTCAAAGGATTAAGTTTTGGGTTTTAAGATGAAATATCAATTATTCTTAATCTTCTTTTTATTTTTTGTTGGAACCAATTTGAGTTCGCAAACTTCTCCTTATCCTAAGGATAAAAACGGAAACGAAATCAAACCGGAATGGACACCTTCAGATTCAAAAGATTCGGCATTTGGTGCTGATGAAACTCTCAACCCAAAAAGTTTAGATGAAAAACGATTACCGAAAACAACTAATTTTTGGGTTTATGGTGCTTCCATTGGTTCACCTGCCAGTATTAATTTCAATTTAGGTTATTATTGGAAAGATATCGTATTACGAGGATCAGGTGGTGTTTGGGGACCACAATGGAAAGGGGGTCAAATTGATTTGGGTTATACCTTTTGGAAAACACCAGTTATCTCCCACAGTATATCAATTGTAGGTGGATATTTTGAAGTGAATCCATTTGCTCCTGAGGTTGGACGCGGAGGACAATCATCTTATCCAACAGGAGTAAATGTTCCAGGATACAATCGAAGAGATCCAACACAAGAAGATCTACTCATTCGGTCCTATATCAATTCGATTGATTCCAATGTAGCAACCTTTCTTGAATATGAAAGCCGTGAGAGGCAAAAAGTGCATCTCACTCAAAGATACATTGGTCTCACTTATGATTTCTTACTTGGCAATTTCTTCCTTCAGTTAGGTGGAGGAATTGGACAAGGTGACTACCGAAACCCACAATTATTATTACAGATGGGTTACCTCTTCAATACGAGGGAATATCATGATTAAAGATTTAATAGAAACAGCTTTAAAAAATCGTGTCACCACGATCATAGCAGCCATCGTAGCCGTTTTATTTGGTATTTGGGCTTGGATCGACATTCGTAAAGAAGCTTATTCGGACATTGCAGACACTCAAGTACGACTCATTGCTAAATTCCCAGGAAAAGCTGCAGTTGAAGTTGAAGAAAGAGTTACTCTTCCCATTGAACGTGTATTAAACGCAATTCCAAAAGTTGCTGTCCGAAGGTCTAGAACCATCAATGGATTAGTTGTGTTCCAATTTGTTTTTGAAGATGGAACCGATGATTATTTTGCACGAATGCGTCTTATGGAACGAGTTGCTGACGCTGATTTACCAGAAGATGTACATCCAGCATTAGGACCAATGAGCTCACCTGTTGGTGAGATCTATCGTTATGTATTAGAGTCATCCGAAAACCATACACCGATGGAATTGCGAACCATCCAAGATTGGATCGTGATGCCTAAGATGTTACAAATTCCAGGAATTGCCGATGTGGTTACATTTGGTGGTTTACCAAAACAATACCATGTTGTCACATCTCCCGATAAACTCATTCGATACAAATTAACGATTGGCGATGTGATCAGAGCCATCCAAGAAAACAATTTGAATACGGGTGGAAATTTACTCCTTCAGGGTGAACAAGGTTTTCCGATACGTTCCCTTGGTGCCATTCGCGATCCTAAACACATTGAAAACATTGTTGTGAAAACAGTGAATGGAGTTCCTGTCTTCATTCGTGATTTAGGTTCTGTTGAGATTTCTCATCCCATCCCAAGTGGTGTTTTAGGTTATACCATCCAAAACGATGAGGAAGGACTCATAGATGTAGATTCATCTGTGCAAGGTTTGGTGGCGATGCGTCGATGGGGTGATCCAAATGAAATGGGAGAACGAATCCGCGAAAAAGTAAAAGAAATCAATGATAACTACCTTCCGAAAGGAGTACAACTTCGAAACACTTATGACCGAACAGACCTAGTCAATTATACCTTACGTACCATCGGTAAAACTTTGGTGGAAGGAGTTGTTGTCGTAAGTTTGGTTTTAATATTTTTTATCGGAAGTGTTAGGGCATCACTTGTTGTTGTGGCAACCATTCCTTTTGCCATGTTGTTTGCGTTTTTACTTATGAACATGACAGGGATTCCTGCCAGTTTACTTTCTCTTGGTGCGATTGACTTTGGGATCATTGTCGATGGGGCCGTTATCATGGTGGAAAATATCATGCGGCGTTATCGTGATGCCACACCAGAAGAAAAATCACATGGTATACTCGCCTTTACGAGAGATGCTGCATCCGAAGTAGGGACAGAAATTCTATTTTCGATTTTAATCATTATTTTAGCCTACCTTCCCATCTTTTCTTTTGAACGGATAGAAGGACGATTGTTCAAACCAATGGCATTTACCATCTCCTTTGCCATATTAGGTGCTCTAATCTTTGCGATGGCAGTGATCCCTGTGATCATGTCCATCATTTATAAACATTATTTTGAATCTAAGAACCCAGGACCAATTGAATGGCACAATCCATTTTATGATTGGATCGAAGTTCGTTACAAACGATTGATTGAATTTATTGTAGATCGATCTAAAAAAGCTGTGCGTTATACATTCAGTGTCGTAACAATTTTTCTTGCGATTGGTATGTTTTCATTAGGAACAGAATTTTTACCTGAAATGGATGAAGGTGGATTTAACATCCGTATCTTTTTTCCAGTAGGAATTTCGTTACCTGAAGCAAGAAAGTTTATGCCAAAAATTCGGCAAACTGTTTATAAAAATGAGCAAGTGAGCGTTGTCATTTCACAATTAGGAAGAAATGATGATGGGACTGACCCTCTCCCACCTAACCGTTTAGAGGTCTTAATCGGATTAAAAGATTATAGTAAGTGGAAAGAAAAAATCACAAAACAAGAGCTATTACTCCGGATGAAAAATGATTTAGAGGCGACTCTACCGGGAGCAAGGATTAGTTTTTCTCAACCAATTATGGACAATTTGTCAGAAGCGATTATGGGAACAATTGCTGACCTTGCAGTATTTGTCTCTGGTAATGATCTCAAAATCATGAGAGGGATCGGAAACGAAGTACTCAAAGAGATCAAAGAGATGAAGGGTGCTAGTGAGTACGGGATTGAACAAGAAGCAGAAAGTCCTCAACTTACCATCAATATCAATCGGGAAGCAGCCGCACGTTTTGGTATCAATGTGATTGATATCCAACAAATGATTGAAGCAGCCATTGGTATGCAGAGGATCAGCACATTGTATGAAGGACCATCTGATATCCCTCCCAAAACTCCTGCACGTTTTGGAATTGTAGTTCGATTTTCAAAAGATTACAGGGCCTCCAAACAAGCGATTGAAAATATGCCCATCATTTCACCAAAAGGAGAAAGGATCCCCTTATCTCAGTTAGCAGATATTGAGGTCATCGATGGACCAACGATGATCTTTCGCCAAGAAGGAAGAAGGGTGGTGACTGTCCGTACCAATATCCGGGGACGCGACCAAGGGGGATTTGTTTCCGAACTTCAAAAAAGAGTGAAGAAAAAAATCAAACTTCCTGATGGATACGAAATACGATTTGGTGGGCAATATGAAAACTTATCACGTGTTGGTAAAAAATTAGCAATTGTTATCCCAATTACAGTACTCATCATCTTCGGTGTATTGTACCTTTTATACCGCAACCTAAAGTATGTTTATGTTGCACTAGCTTGTATTCCACTTTCTTTACTTGGTGGAATTTATGCGCTCTTACTTCGAGGGTATTACTTCAACGTTTCTGGAGGAGTTGGATTCATCTCTCTATTTGGAATTGCGACGATGGCAGGTGTTCTATTTGTTTCCAGAACCAATCACCTCCTCATTGAAGAACCAGATATTTCTACAAAAGCTGCAGTAAAAAAAGCTGCCGTTATCCAATTACGGCCTATGTTAATGACCATGTTACTGGCGTTACTTGGTCTTATCCCCGCCACTTTAGGAACGGGTGTGGGATCCGATGTACAAAGACCTCTTGCAACGGTAATTGTAGGTGGACTCTTTTCTGCGATGTGCCTTGTTTTAACGATCCTACCATCCTTGTACTTAGTGGTTGTCGGGGAAAGAAAACCGAGTGCAAAAGAATTAGAGGAAATGAGCCATAAAAAACACATTCCTTTCATTGATTTTGTGAATGAACTCAGTGAAGAACCTCTTGAAGAAGAGGATGAGGAAACCCTTCCTCAAAAGAAGAAAAAACCTTCAAAAAAAAGGAAAAAAACTTAGCACACAAAATGTATATGATTTAGGAATGAGAAATCATTTCTAAATCATTCATTCATTCATTCATTCATTCATTCATTCTTTCTTTCTTTCTTTCATTCTGTTTCATTACAGAAAATTGTTTTTTTGAAAGTTAGTTTCGTTTCAGCATAACGGAATGAATCATCTTCTTACATTCCCAAGTTTTCATCTCCAACCAAATCTCAGATTCGAATTGAGGCTGCGACAACAAACAGTCGTTCTACTCGTGTTCTTTTGTTTTGGTCCGTTTCGAAAACTGGATCCATGGATTCCCTTTGGATCGCTTCCAACCTCAATAACCCAGGTTGCCATTGTAAAAAATCAAATGTGACTGTGTATCCGTTTGTTAAAAATCCGTTCCGAGTATAGGTTGGCGCTAATACTTGTTTTGGATCATAAAATCGTTCGAGTCTTAAACTCAAACGAAAGAGATCTTCATAACGAAAACTGGTCCAAAATGTTCCATGATACCACTGGTTGTAAACTTTTGATTCACGGCTGATGTAAATGGGCAAAACTGAGTTTACATCTTTCCACCAAGGTTCATAGGACAATGATTCCTTTGTCTTTTGTACCCCAACATCTCCCGATAATGCAAAGGCCAACCAATCCAGTGCTTTCCATTCTAGAATTGTATTATTATAAAAACGAGTTTGTTTCCGTTCAAAATCAGGTGCTTCATTTCCCGCAAATTGATTGGCAATGATCGCAAAATTTGATGTAAATTGGTATTTGAATTGTGTACCGATGGATTTGTCTTTGTTTTGATCCGTAATGTTTTGCCACCCATTCATTACGTGGAATTGGAATTGGAACTTATCAGTGAATTTCGTTGTGGTTCTCACACCAGATGAATAATAAGGTACATAATCAAGTGCCAATGCCCTTGTATAATTCCAATTCTCCGAAGAAATCCATGATTCGTGGCCTATATGTCCAAAATAAATACCAGCATCCAACCATGTATTTTGTGTGAGCTTAAATCCAACATATGCTTCTTGGATATGCTTTACAGAGTTTTGATTGGAACTAATATCTTTAGTGCTTTCTGCAGCATAATTGGTGTTAACTGAAGTTCCAAATTGTAAAGCAAATCTTCCCCTGATTTTTTCTTCCTGCCACTTAGCATCCACAAAACCTAAATTGATATTGAATTCATCATTACGAACAGCTTGTGTTGTATACGCACGTTCCTTTGTATTAGGATGATTTGCATTATGAGAATAATACGTATCTATAAACGCACCAAACTTTAGACTTTTTGGAAGTATGATGTGATTTACATCCGACTTACTTTCATTCGGTGAATTTTGTACGCTATTCGAAACCTCTTCTTTTGCTTCTTTTTTATAAGCAGAATCTTCAGAATCAATGGCAGTTAGAGCATTATTGAAGAGAAAGCAGAAAGATATGGAAGAAAAAAAGAATATGAATTTGTTTCGAAGTATCATGAAAATCCGCTCCAGAAGAGCGGATAATAGGATTTATTTTTTGAGTAATTCTTTGATCTCTTTTGGAAATCCTAATAATTCTTCAGGAACTTGGATTAATTTTTTACGATAGTTCTTTTTGTACTCTTTTTTGAACTTTGTATGACATGACTTACAAGTTTCATCTGGTTTGCCTACGGCTAGTTTTGCGTCGATGATTTCTTTCCATTCTGCTTTTTGGTCTTCGGGCGCCATGTCAGGGACTTTCTCAAGAATTTTATTGAGGTAATCAGCGTTATCCTTTTTGTCATACAACTTGGTTGCTGGTTTTGTGTATTCTTCCATAAAATCATGGAGATTCATTTCTTTTACAGACTTTGCTTTTTTCTCGGCATTTAGTACAAATCCGAAAGATACAAAGATCAATCCTAAACTCAAAAGTATTTTAACTTTCATAGCCACCTTCTCCAGAAATCCTAATCCGAATTGGATTGAGAATCAAGCCTGTTTTTACGCATTAGTTCAGGACCAAGTCCAAATTTTTTGACCGATTCCAAATTCACTCGTCCTGTATATTCATCTTCATAGTTTTCCAAGTTTTTGATAAACTGAGGATCTAATCCTGCTAAACTTCGAGTTTCCGGAAAATACAAATAACCTTTGGCTCTTCTTGGTGTGAATGGAAATTGTATTAAAGATAAATAATGTTCCCAAGAATTTTTATCTCCAGGAATTGACTTTTCAAAAGCACGAACACCTCGTTTCACATGTTTCACTTCGTCTTCAAAGATATATAACATGATATCCGATGTTAGTTTGTCACCATAAAACGAAAATACTTTCGCATATACTTGTGAATAGTCCAAGTTTGCACCTTCAAATGATAATGACATCACTGCAGAGAAAGACTCCACACTATCAAATTGTTTTAGCTGTTTCCAAAAGATATAATTTAACGGGATATCTCCAAATTGGATGCCAAAATCATTCATTCGATTGATGTACATTTTCAAATGAATTTGTTCCTCTTCAATGGTTTTGATCCATCCATTTCGAATTGATTTTGGTGCATATGGAAATGCTAATATAGCCCAAGCAAATAGTTCAATTGCCATTAATTCATGATTTGCAAAATGGTGGAGTGTTAACCCTCGATTTGATTCTAAATTCAAATGTTCGAGTCTAGGGATTTTTATTTTTTTGTCTGAGAACTGAATGTTAGGATTTCTAATCGGTTTTTCAATACGAAGAGAAGTGACATCTACTTCTTCATCCCAATGTTTTGAAGGAGGCAATAACTTATCTTCCAAATTAGGAGCAAGTAACAAATGTTTTGCGTATTCAGTTAATTTCATTGTTTTAATTTTGGAAAATGTGTTTACAAAAACGAAAAATCATTTGTAGATAATTCCAAATTCAATGAACACCGCTAATTCGAAAAGTCCGAATTTTTATGAATCCGTTTATCAGGTGGTAAAAAAAATTCCAAAAGGTAAAGTCACTACTTATGGACATATTGCCTTATTACTTGGAAATCCAAGGGCAGCGAGAGCTGTTGGGTATGCACTCAATTCATTAAAAAAAGATAGGGAGTCTGAAATCCCCTGGCAACGTGTGATCAATCGCCAAGGAAGGATTTCGTTTAAAGGAGATGTATTGCGAGCAGATTTACAAAGAAAAATCTTACAGTCTGAAGGTGTTTTCTTTGCTTTAGGAGATGATCAGTTGGATTTTGGCAAGTACGGATGGTTTCCATAATATGAAAAAAGAATACCCAATTACACTTACGATCGCTGGTTCCGATTCTGGTGGAGGTGCGGGAGTCCAAGCAGATCTCAAAACCTTTTCTTCCCTTGCTACTTTTGGAACCACCGTGTTTACCTGCCTCACAGCACAAAATCCTGATGGGGTCACAGGAATTTATGAAATTTCACCTGAGTTTGTATCCAACCAACTCCAAACAGTTTCCAATTTTTTTCCAATCAAAGCTGCCAAAACTGGGATGTTGTATTCTAAGGACATCATCAAAGCAGTGAGTGTTTTCTTTTATGAAAATCCAGATATCCAATTGGTGTTAGATCCTGTCATGGTAGCAACGAGTGGTGCAAAACTTTTGCGTGATGATGCGATCCAATCACTTACCGAAGACCTTATCCCTTTGGCAAAAATCATCACACCTAATTTAGATGAGGCGTCTCTTTTACTCGGCGAAACCATCAATCAATATGACCAATTGGTTCCAATGGCAAAAAAATTATTCCAAAAATACAATATACCTATTTTGTTAAAAGGTGGTCACCTTCCCAATGCAAGTATGGCAACAGATGTTCTCTTTGATGGAAACTCAATTTTTGAATTTTCAAAACCCTACCTGAAGGGAAAACACACTCACGGTACAGGATGTACGTATTCGGCAGCCATTACTTCCTTTTTGGCACATGGGAAAAGTTTGTCTGAGGCCGTAGGTTCTGCAAAAGAATACCTACATTTAAGCCTTGAAGATGATATCATTACAGGTCCAACTCACCATTTGAATCATTTTCCAGACCCAACACACCAACAAATGTTCGCATATTTAAGCATCTTAAAAATTAAAAATTTTAAGTTTTCCAAACATTGTTCATGTATGATTCAATGTTCATCGATTCATTGTGAAATTTGATTATATCTCTCACAATGTTTAGTATTCGATATTTAATTCTTTGATTTTTTTATCTAAAGTGTTTCGATTGATTCCCAAAAACTTCGCCACTCTTGTTTTGGTATAACGAAATTTTTTCATCGCATATTGGATGAGTCGAGATTCAACTTCACTCACTACAATTTCCATAGCACGTCCATCCAAACCATCTAATTGACCAGACGTGAGACGCCCTGAACCCAAATCCAATGGTTCTGCCCCATTCACTGCTTCCACATGATTTGGATGTGAAACTTCCACTGTGTTTTCTGGGATTTCATCCATATTGGATATAATATCAGAAAAATCTTCTTCGTTTAAGATTTCGTCTTGGGCTAATACAACTGCTCGTTCTATGACGTTTTCCAATTCACGTACGTTTCCAGGCCAACGATATTTAAGTAGAAGTTTAGATGCCTCACGTGAAATCCCTTTGATTGACTTGTTATTGTCTTTCGTATATTTTTCCAAAAAGTGATTCATAAGAAGAGGGATATCTTCTACTCGATCACGAAGCGGTGGTGTGTTGATTTTTACAACATTCAATCGATAAAACAAATCTGCTCGAAATTTCTTTTCAGCAACTAACTGTTCCAATTCGGCGTTTGTTGCAGCGATAATCCTAACATCAACTTTCTTTGCTTTGGTGGAACCAATCGCTTCAATTTCTCTTTCTTGAAGCACTCGAAGTAGTTTGGATTGTAAATTTAAATCCATTTCTCCGATTTCATCAAGGAAAATCGTTCCTGTATCTGCCAATTCAAACTTTCCTTTTTTATCTGTCACAGCGCCTGTGAAGGAACCTTTTTTGTGACCGAACAATTCACTTTCCAATAGGTTTTCAGGTATTGCCGCACAGTTAATTTTGATGAATGGATTTTCAGATCGAGAACTGTTGTAATGGATTGCATTGGCAATCATTTCTTTACCTGTTCCCGATTCTCCAGTAATGAGAACTGATGCTCTTGAATCAGCGACCAACTGAATTTTTTCAAACATCTTTTCCATACTTGCAGCTTTTCCGATAAGAGAACCAAACTTATATTTATTCTTTAGTTCTCTCTTCAATTGGATATTCTCGCGAGAGATTTCTTTTTTAGCCTCTTCAACAAGGTTTTGAATTTTTATGGATTGAGATATGATGGATGCAACAACTTGTAAAAAATCTAAAAATGATTTCAAATCTGTGTGTTTATTCTGAACAATAAATGCATTCACAACCCCTAATGTGGTTTGTTCACTAAGAATCGGAGCGCAAAGCAAACTCACGTTATGTGGATCATGTTTAAAATGAGATAAATAACCAACTCGATTTAAAAAGTCTGGATGAGTTGCAACTGATTCAATGATGATTGGTTCACCAGATTCAAATACTTTTCCTGTAATTCCCTCACCTGGTTGGTATGTACCCTTTTCGATTTCTTCCGGTGAAAGTCCAGAAGCAGCAACAATTCGTAACAAAGCTTCTTCTTTATTAAATAAGACAATACTTCCTTTTTCCAAACGAAGTGATTTTTCCATAGTTACCATAATCGAATCAAACACTTCATTTTGATCCAAGGTGGAACTTACAACTTTAGAGATTTCAATCAGAGTGGCCTGAATTTTCGTTCTTTGTTCAAGAGATCGAATTGTTTGTAAATTTTTAAAAATTTGTCCTGCTTGGTTGGCAAGTACACTTACAATTTCCAACATCTCTGGTGTGAATGCATTCAAACGGTTAGAGTCAAGAGAGATAACACCGATGATATCATCTTCTACTATCATGGGGGCAACTAACTCTGATTTGATCTCTTCCTTTACTTGGATATAATCAGGATCTTTTGAGACATCATTCACCAATTTTGCTTTTCCGGTGGAAGCGGCCATACCAGTTATCCCCTGACCAATTTTAAGTTTGGTTTCTCGGAGTAACTGCTGGTTCATCCCCCTAGAAGTGACTGCATCTATTACACTTTGTTTTTCATCGATGAGCATAAGGGATCCAGATTCGACCCCACAAATTTGGATGCAACGATCCAAAATCAACTCCAAAAGACCGTCCGGGTCCTGGGTGGAATTCATAGCAGTGGCAACGTCGTGAATGGATTGGATGGGATTGAATTTCTTCGTGCTCATAGGTTTTGCTCTTGGTCGTTACGGATTGCTGGAAAGGAAGACAGAACCATTTTGCTTAAATCTTGATCATAATGTACTATAAGCAAACAAATAAATGAATTTTTCATCATTTCACTCGCCTTCCTTTCAGTTTCAGCAGAAAAAACAACATTTGCTTATAGATTAAGCATGAATCGTACCAGGTTTCTTGGTTAGGAACGAAATTCTTGTAGCATACCAAAAAAGAAATCGGATACCCTGGCTTGGGATGAATGAGGAAACTGAATTTGAACGGATTTGTTTGCTCTGCGCCGAACCTCGGGTTCCCAGTGGGATGACAAAACAAGGTCGTTTTTTTTGCCAGACCTGCCAAAGAGAATGGATCTTAGAAAAACGCAAAATCCCACGAGTGGGGAAAAACGTTCTCAACTCCGTCGAAAAAACAGAATTCCTCTTAGAAAACCTATCTTTATTTAATTCAAGCCTTGGTCTCGAAGATTTGATGTTTCGATTCAGCGAACTCATCTCCGATCGACTCAAACGAGATAAAATTGCGATTTTCATTATCAATCTTGAGTTAGGTGAGATTAAACTAGCAAATTATTACTCTAAACAAAAACACTTAGAACGAGCCATCAAACGAATCACGTTGGATTACGATTTGAGTTATGGAATTTTAATTGAAGCGATGGCAAAAAGAGAACCTTGTTTTTATAAATTCAGCGACCAATCACATCCATTTTACTCTTTTTATTCAAAACTTACGGGCACCAAATCACAGTTAGTATTACCAATTTTATATGCTGGCATCGCCGTTGGTATGATTACCATAGATTATGATGATGAAAATAGTTTTGATTATATTGAAGACGAAGAAATTTTAAAAATTGTTGTCGGTCAATTTGCTGTATCATTACGTAACTCTTTATTGTTTTTTAAATCAAAAAATCAATCAAAACATTTTAAAAGTTTGCACACTGCAGCGCTTACTTTAAGCCAACTTTATCTCAATAACCACAATGAGATGATAAGGATGATCCTATTAACCTTGTCTGGTATCGTAGATTTATCAATTTCATGTTTAGTTGAAATTCCACCGAACACATCTAAAGCCAAAGTATTCAAAGTATACCGCGATATCGATAATTATGAACTCAAAACACAAACAGATTCTGTTGAAACTGAAGAAATCATTCCATTGGCAATGGGTCGAGAAATTACAACAGTTAACCCTTCAGAAAACTTAGTTCTGAAAAATATTGGAATTACGGGCAAAGAATCAATAATTGTACCTGTCCAATTGGAAAACCAAACGATATGTATTTTTATTTTATCTAAACAGGAATCTCGTTTTCCACATGAAGAAATCGAAGCATTAAATGCATTTGTTTCTCTTGCAAGAATTACAATGGAAAACTCAAGTTTGTACCAAAACCTTTCCATTAAAGAACGATTGGAAAAAGAAATCGAAATTGCAAAGGAAATTCAAAGTAATTTATTACCACGAAAAACGCCTGAAGCCGAGGGGTTTTCATTTGGCGGTCTTATGGTACCTGCACGTGGGATCGGAGGTGACTATTATGATTTTATCCTATCACCTAATAGAAATGAATTGTTTGTTTGTATAGGAGATGTAAGTGGAAAGGGAGTGGCAGCTGGGCTTGTGATGGCAACGGTTCGTACCATTCTACATTCATTGGTTCGTGTCAAAGATTCACCTTGGGAAATTTTAAACGATATTAATAATTACTTATACAGCAGTTATAAAGAAGCAATCACACCTAGATTTATGAGTATGATCCTCATTCGATGGAATCTTATCTCAGGTGAAGTAGAAGTCTCAGGGGCAGGCCATGGTAGTTTTTATCATTACCAGGAAAGTTCGAAAGTTTTACGATCAATCGAAACTGGTGGCGTGATTTTGGGCATAAGCCCAGACATCTCTCATTTTAGAAATGAATCAAAATTACGATTTGGTGCGGGAGATACCATTTTACTGTTTACAGATGGGGTTACTGAGGCATTAAACGCAAAAGAAACTCAATTTGGTGAGGAAAACTTAGAAAAAAGTTTTCTAACGAACATCCAATTAGAACCAAAAAAGATTTTGGAGAAAATTTATTTGGATTTAAAAGAATTTGTCAAAGAAAAGGAACAACACGATGATATCACAATGGTGGCAGTGAGAAAGATATGATTCCTGAAATCCCCACTTCGATTTCCAAACATTTTGAATCCATGCTCCATCGTATGGGAAACCAACTGCCAATGCTTTGGAGAGAGAATAAAACCAACTTTCTTTTGTCGTATTCAGGTGGGAAGGACTCGAGTATCCTCGTTTTATTTTTACATTATATAAAACAGAAATACAATATTGAAACACCACGTCTTTTTTATCTCTCTCATGGAATCCGTGAAATCACAAAACAAGAATCTGAAATGGAGAGTTATGTTAAAAGCTTTGGATTCCCACTTCATTTTGTAAAAAAAAAATCCCAAAACTTTCTCTCAAATTAAGACGAGGTCTTGAAGAGACTGGTAGACTCGTTCGTTACCACCAATTAAAAAAAATCAGCCAAAGATACCCATCCATCATCCTCACTGGACACCATTGTAAAGATTATACTGAATCAATTTTTTTACACCTAACACGTGGTGGCGGGAAAAAATCCTTTTATACACTTCCTCCTTTTGATGGGGAACGTTTTTTACCGTTAGTATTTTTGGAAGATTCCGAACTCAAAGAATTGTATCAGTTTGTAGAAACACATATGTGCATCTTTGAAGATGAATCCAATGCCGATCCCATTTACAAAAGAAATAGAATCCGTATGGATTTACTTCCCATTTTAGAAAGAGAAAAGTGGAACTTTTATAAAACCTATTGGAATTTCCATGACAAGTCCCAACTCAATCTACAATTTGAAGGACAAAATAAAAACATATCACAACACCATCCCCATCTATTTCGAATTCCACACGAAACTTGGGTAAGTCTCAGTTTATCAGCAAAAAAAGAACTGATCGATTTTTACCTCAAACTCTTAGGAATGTATCCTCTTTATCGATCAGGATTTGAAAATTTCCATTTACAATCCGAAGGTGAAAGGGCATTTTTAGAAAATAAAAACTGTTACTTATACAAATCGAAGTTTGGTGATCTATTTATCATTGATAAAAAATCACCGGCTTTCAAAAAAGCAGTTTCTTACCGCGATGGAAACCACTTAGTCATTGAATGGAACCAGAATCGTTTTAAACTGAATGACCCAGATGCAAAGTATCACCTAGGTTCGTGGCACCATGGGCAGAAAATCCAAATCCGTTCAGGAAATAAGGAAATTTCCGAGTGTATGAGGGAAAACGGAATTCCCTTTTTTCTAAGAACATTCATTCCTATCCTGTATTTTGAAAACGAACCCATCCAAATTTTATTTTCTCTCTTTTTCAAAAACGAAAAGAATTATCCGAAACGAATCTATTTGGAAAGATGATCTAGATGCATAAATATTCAAAAGAAATTCCATTTCCAGAAACCAAATTCTTCACTTCCATAGCTAAGTTAGAAGAAAAAGAAGAATTGGATTCTGTACCTTCGATTGCATTTATGGGAAGGTCCAACTCTGGAAAATCAAGTTTACTCAATGCATTATCCAACCACAGAGGTCTTGCAAAGGTTTCCAGAACTCCAGGCAAAACAAAACTGATCAATATCTTTAAAACGAAAGTTGGTTTTAACCTCATCGACTTACCTGGGTTTGGTTATTCAAAAGCATCTCATAAAGAACATAAAGAAATGATGAAACTATTGGAAGGATTTCTCAACTCTTGGAAACAACTCAAAATACTATTTATATTATGTGATTCTCAAAGGGATTTTCCTGAGGAAGAATTGTCCACCATCGAAGTGGCAATGGAAAAAAAAATCAAACCTGTTGTAATTCGAACGAAAATTGACAAACTCAATCAAAGTGAGTTACACAAAGTGCGAACAGAAATGGAGGGAGCCATGAATGAAATTGGAGTTCCATTCAGAGTCTTTTATCTTTCAGCAACAACTGGAAGGGGTGTGGGAGAATTAAAAGAATTTATTTTAGAGACACTGGGAGTTCAAACAAAAGTATCCAATGTAGAACCGTAACGCGAATCCACTTGGTAGTTGATCATTCCAAATAAATTGGAAGACATCATTTTTCGAAAATCGGTGAGTAAGGCAAAAGTTTCTTTTAATTGTTCTTTGATGCGAAGTAACCGCACTTCTTCTTCCAATCTTTTTTTCTCAGACTCTAATTCCTTCTGACGTTCTGTTGATGCAACATCGGAAGACTTTTTACTTTTTTCGGATTCCAATCGAGTTTCTAATTCCTTGATTTTGGTTTCTAAGTTTTTTTCGTAACTTCGTTTCTGAATTTCTTTTGGGTTGTTCCGTTCTGATTTTTCGAAAGAAGAATCTTTTGTTTCTTTTTTATCTTCTTCTTTCTGTTGGAAAAGGTCTTGAATGGACTTACCGTCTGAATAGGGTCTTAAACTTGGGTCCTCGGCCGATTTCGATTTTGGTCTGGTAACGGCTTCCGTTTCCCCACTCACCGAAACCATACGACCATCTCGTAATTCGTAGTTAATTTTTACATGGACGGATTGGACTTCTCGTCCTTTGAGATATGCTTCGTTTTTGAATTCTTGCGCGTGTCCAAGTTCATGTGAGATCACATGGAGGGCTGATAAAGATTCGGGGGCACTTTCTAATCTTCCATGACCGACATAGTTCACCCTTCGATCTTTTTGCAGATCGACATTCATGCGACTGAATGTGGACTCGTCAATTCTCATGGAAACCTCACCACCTAATGGGTACTTCGGTTTGTCTTAAGAAAAGATTAGTACGAAATTGGATTTTTGAAAAGGAAAAACTCTCCCGTTGGAATCGGGAGAGAGGGAAAAATGTTTGTTTTTAGTCTATGGGCCTTGTCTCACACAACGGACATAATTCCTTTGTGTTTTGACAACGGAGCGCTCGACTCCGTAGGATTGGCGGTCAAAGGAAATCGCAAAAGCCGTCTCCCCTGGTAAATCATCTTGGTTGGACCAAGCAGTCCAGTAGTCCTCTTCTTGGGTAGATGGGAAATACTGTAAGGTGGCCGCACGACCCGGAATGACCAATCGTTGGTATTCAAGCGGAGTTGGGACACGCCATGTTGCACCTAAAAAATTGCTATTTTGGCAAGCTGCAAACAACTCACTCGATCCAGCGATGGAAATCGAAGACGTGCCCTGGATCACCTGTGGGTACGAAATCGAGTTACATGCATGTGTTTTCGAATCACAAAACGCAACTTGGATAGCACCTGCACGATTTACGTCATTTGGATTGAAAAGAGAACCTTGAGGTGCCCCCAAACAATCGTTAAATCCTGCGCGGAAAACTTGTCCATGGGTACATTTTTGCCAAACTAAATTAGCAACTGGGTCTGATATGGTTCCATTGCCATTGTCACGTAAACTTTGGTTTGCAATGAGGCCTGCAATCAGTTGGTTGGTTTCTTCTGGGCTTAAACCGTAGACATCCTCTACGGGTTTCATTTCACAATTGATGAAAAAAGATAAGGCCAAAAGAGCAAAACAGGAATGAAGTATTTTCATAATCTTATGGCTCTCCTTTAGAATATATGGTTAAAGTTAACAAATAATTGCCTATCTTCTTTTGATACTGCGTAATCAAAGTAGATAACAGTTGCTTGGTTCCAAGGAATCCGTAATCCTATACCCCTAGAGTGTTTGTAGTTTTTTAAGTTTGCATCTTGTGTGCGATCCCAAACTCGTCCTACATCATAAAAGGGAACCAATTGGAAGTCAAAATGTTGCCCCCAAAATTCAGCTTCGGCAAACTTCCAACGAATTTCAAAGTTAGCATACGCCATGGTTTGGCCAACAAATCGATCTTGTTTGTAACCACGAATGGTTGTCCTTCCACCGAGACCTGATTGGTTCACTTCCGTTCCCCACATGTTACGGTATTCGTAGAAAGGAGCATCACCGTTTGTTTGGACCATGGTTCCACGAGCCGCGAGAACAAACTTCTCCAAAATCTCTGGTGGTTTGTTTGTAAACCAAGTGACCGGGCTCATAAAAATACGACCTGACACAAGGTTTTTGTTGAACTCGGAAGTCGAACCAATGGCTTTTGTCGAACGTTCGTGAGTGTATTCTAAAAACAAACCGCGGTTAGGATCTGGCTCAAAATCACGAGTATCATACACAATACCAGCTCGAATGGTATTTGTATAACCTCCGTTAATCCCTCGGATCTTTCCGTCTTTGTCATCTCGGGTTAATTTGGTTTCCCCTTGAGGAGTTCCAAATGTTCGGTCCGTATCCAAAAATCCTAAAATTCCATCCGCTGGTCCTAAGTAGGCATTATTGTATCTACCATCAAAGGTACGAATGATTTGTTTGGATAATCGAATCCCGGTCACTGCACGGAGGGTTCCTCCGAAAAAGGAATATTCCCCCGATGTACTAAAGTTAGGGTTTTCAATGTCGTAACGATTGTATTTGTTATCACTGACAACTGGTGCTTCGCCAACTCCAGCATCCCCTGGCCTTCTATAACTTAAGTTATCTTCATAATCAGCGAAGGGTGCATTCCTTCGGATTCGACCATTGGGATCATTCCTTTCTAAATAGGAAAGAGGTTGGAGGGTTCCTTCTCCAAAACCAAAATACAAGGAATTTGGGTTCCTTTCATACACTAAATCGGCACGTAATCGCCATTTGGTGTCAAAGATATAAGGTGCATCCAAACTCAACTGGTGGTATGGTGCCCGTTTTGTGGTATTAAAATACTGAGCAAATACCCGGACACGATACGGAGTGTATTCAAACATAGGAGAAGTTCGATTTCCATTATAGAAATACAAAACCCTTGCCCCAAAGCCAATCCCTACGTTTGGATCAGAGTTGATGAGAGGGAGCCCTGTAAAGTAACCACCCTCTTTTTTATTTTTGAAATCTCGTTCGCTTAACCTCTTTTTTTCAGAGATTTCGAACGGAAGGTCGGTTCGCGGTTGTCTTTCCTGAGCAGACAGACCCGATACCAGGAAAAAAAATAACAGAAGTATCAAACTTCTTAAAATGGAATTGTACATTCTCTACCTATTCGCCAAAGAAACTGCCTTATGGTGGGAAATTTGAAAAATATGTCAAATAGATTCGGAAATTTATGTTATTTCCGCTTCGATTCTGTGTAAAATGAGGAGGACCTCATCTTGTTGGACCAAATCTCCCGATTGTTTCCGAATCTCTTCCACTCGGCATCGGTATGGAGCCTTAATCGCATTTTCCATTTTCATTGCTTCCAAAATTAACAACGTTTCCCCTATACTGTGTTCGCTTCCGACTGCCGTAGAAATTTGTACGACTTTCCCTGGCATAGGGCTTTTGATTTCGGGAGAGGTTTGGCCTGCAAGTTCATATGATCGTTCTGCAAGTTTAGCACTCCAAGTCTCCCCATTCCAATGGAAAAATACTTCGTTTCTCACTTTCATAAATTTCAGGAGAGAACCGTCTTTCATCTGTACGGTGGATAAATTTGATTCGTTTGGTTTGAATCCGTCTACGATAACATCTGTTTGGATTTGGAAGGTTTCACCGCCCAGACGAACACGAATGCGATCTCCACTTACGTTTACGGAGACAGGGGCTTGTTTTGATTCGAATCTGTAATCCATTTTAGTTTACCTTCGCCTTCCAAGGGTTTTTCACTTCCACATGGGAGAAAAAAAGTCCTGCCAATGCGTATTTCATTTCTTCTTTGTTGTTTTCTTTTAAAAGTTCGGACTCTTTGTCGGCAATGAAATGAGTGGAAACATGTCCTTTCGCAAATTCATCGGTGGAAACCAATTTTTGTAAAAATTGTAAGTTCGTTTTGGGACCGAACACAATGGTCTCCGATAAACATTCCATCAATCGCTGAATCGCCGTTAAACGATCTTCTCCCCAAACAATGAGTTTGGCAATCATAGGATCATAATACATGGTGATTTCAGATCCCGTGACAACTCCTGAGTCAATCCGTAAGTCTTCACGCGTAGGAAAAGACAAATGATGGATTTTTCCTATGGATGGCAAAAAACCTTCTTTGGGATCTTCTGCATAAATTCTGACTTCTAGTGCATGTCCTTTTTGAGCTGGTGTTTCGAGTGAAGGTAGAGGCTCTCCTTGACAAACACGTATTTGCCATTCTACTAAATCCAGTCCAGTTGTCATTTCTGTGACGGGATGTTCTACTTGTAACCGAGTGTTCATCTCTAAAAAATAAAATTCACCTGATTCACCTAATATGAATTCAACGGTTCCAGCTCCTTCGTATTGAACAGACTTGCCAGCGAGAATCGCTGCTTCTGCCATTTTGGATTTGAGTTGGGATGGGAAATTTGGGGCTGGCGTTTCTTCCACAACCTTTTGGTGCCTTCTTTGTAAGGAACAGTCCCTTTCATGTAAATGGATGATGTTTCCTTTTGTGTCGCCGAAGATTTGAAACTCAACATGCCTTGGGTTCACAATGTACTTTTCTAATAAAATGCGGTCATCACCAAAAGAAGACATCGCTTCCCGTTTTGCCGATAATATCCCAGCTTCTAATTCCTCCGGAGTATCGATACGGCGCATGCCCTTCCCACCACCACCAGCACTTGCTTTGGCCATGATCGGGTATCCTATTTTTGCCGCTTCTGTTTTGAAAACAGACATTTCTTGGGACTCCCCTTCGTATCCCGGAACTACCGGTACACCGTTTTTTGCAACTAACACGCGTGAGCCGATTTTGTCTCCCATAGCTTCTATCGAATGTGGTTTCGGGCCGATGAACCGAATCCCATTTTGTTCTAATTTTTTAGCAAATGTTGTGTTTTCCGATAAAAATCCATACCCTGGGTGAACTGCATCTGCTCCTGTGGTGAGGCATGCTTCGATCACTTTATCCACATTTAAATAAGAAGAACGGGCATCAGTCCCACCTAATGGATAAGCCTCATCTGCGGAGCGAACAAACAAACTGTTTGCATCAGGATCTGAATAAACAGCAACTGTTTTTATCCCCATTCTTTTGGCTGTGCGAATGACTCTAACGGCAATTTCGCCTCGATTGGCGATAAGTATTTTTTGGATCGGCTTCATACAAGTAGGATCAAAACTAAAGAATGGCGAAAATAAATCAACAGAAACATAGGAAGTGAATTGACCATCATAACGAATCATCAATTCTTTTTTTATGGTGAAACAGATATTCAAACCTAGTTTTTCAGATCGTATTTTTATTACCTATTTTGTTTTCGGATTCTTTACTCTCTTCTTACACCGTATTTTATTTTTTCTGGTTTATTCTTACCGTTTAGAAGATTTCCAATATTTATTAATTTTAAAAGCGTTTCTCATTGGGTTTAGATTTGATCTCACAACCATATCAATGGTGTTAGTTGGATTTTTTATACTTTCCATGTTTCATTCTTTGTCTCGATTCCAATTTTATAAAAATCTTTGGTTAGTCACACCACTTATTATCTATCCATTGTGTGTTATGCATTTGTTTGCAGATCTACTGTACTTTGAAAATGCAAATAAACACATTGGTTATGAAGCCATTGTGTTTTTAGGAGATTTGGATGTATTGGTTTCCTCTGCCTTCGCAGAAGCACCGCTTAAAATCCTTTCCTTTTTACTTTTTATCATTCTTTATATTATAGGCATTCGGTATTGGTTTCGAAAACAAAAGATAGGGATCCAAAGGCAAGAACCAATACCAACAAAATATACGATTTTAAAAAACAGTATATGGATTTTATTTTTTTTCATCTCCTTTCGTGGTGGGCCACAAGAGTCACCACTCCGAGCAAGCGAAGCCATTATCTCCGATGATGCTCTCATCAATCAAATTGCCTTAAACGGAATTTATACAACGATGAACGACTTCAAAAGCCAATCCATTCCCAAACATTTAAAAATGAGCGATGCTGAAATGATCGAAGTTGTCAAAAAGGAAATCCAATTTGAAGGTTCTGAATTCCTAAATGATCCAGACTTTCCATTGATACGCAAACTAAATCCTGTGAATGCTAAAAAACCAACAAACGTTGTACTTGTGATCCAAGAATCGTGGACAGGGAAATTTGTTTGGCCAATGTCTGATGGAATTTGGATGGGTAAAGAAGTAACACCATATTACAATCATTTGGCGAAAAAAGGACATAGTTTTCGGAAATTTTATGCAAATGGAGGTAGAACTAGCAATGCATTACTTTCGGTATTAACCAGCATTCCTGACCGGCCAGGACTTACTGCCATTCGAACTCCACAGATCCTTAGCCATTTTTCTGCGATAGGAAATCTATTTTCTGGATTCGGTTATGAAACAAGTTTTATCACTGGTGATGATTTGAAGTTTGATAGTTTGGCCACCATATTACCTCACTTTGGATTCAAAACCTTAATCGGTAAGGAAGATTTTCGAAAATCAGGTCTTTACCAAATTGGGGCCTGGGGGTATGATGATGAACACCTCTATAGTCGGGCAATAGAAGAAATGGATTTGTACCAATCAAAACAAAAACCGTTTCTTGTGACAATCCTCACGATGACTACTCATTATCCATATAAAGTCCCCGATCCAAAATATGAAATATTTGATTCAAGTATAACAGATTATGATTATCTAAATACCTACCATTATGCCGATGCAGCATTGGAAACATTTATGGCAGAGATAGAGAAAAAGGAATACTTTGATGAAACCTTATTTGTTTTTGTAGGAGATCACACCCATCATCGATATTTGACTTATTATGAAGATCGAATGGTCCCTTTTTTATTGTATGCACCAAAATACATCAAACCAAAGTTAGATGAGAGAATTGCGTCGCAACTCGATGTATTGCCAACCATTTTAGGAAGTATTGGTAAAGAAACCTATTTTGCAGGATTTGGTAAAAATCTATTTGCACCAAATCTAAAATCAGGTAGCACTTATTTTGCCTATGGAAGTGCGTGTGGTTGGATTGATGAAGAAAAAATATTATACCAAAGTGTTGATGGAGACACACAATTCATATTCCAAATGGTGCCCCCATATGAAGAAGACTCAATTTGCCGAACAGATCGTACAAAATGTACGGCACAAACCCAAAAAGCAAAGGCATTTTTCAATTTGTCATTGGATTTGATGAATCGGAATTCTGTTTATCCGATGGAAGGACAACTACGGTACTCCAGGAAATGAATCCACATACTTCACTTTGAAGTCAGGAAAACTGGTGACAATTTGGACTTTAAAATCGGGAAAGGAAGTTACTTCCTGCCACTGACCACAGTCCGAAGGAAAACTTGTTACCTTTTTGACTTTTAAGTCTGGGAAACTATCTACGATCTGGACTTTAAAATCCGGGAAACTGGTAACGAACTGCACCTTTCCAGCCAATTTTTTTCCTTTAAATGTGCAATCAGAGCCAACTTCACCTGCCATGAGGCCAGTCGTTAAAAATACAGACAGAATCAAAATCAATGTTTGTTTCATCGTTCCTCCAAAATTTAAGAAATAAATTCTCGATTTATTTTTAAGGATGTCAATCCTTTTGTACATGAATTCAGAATCTGCGATTTTATTTACCCAATGTTTGCAAAATGATTTTACATCACTTTTAGATAAATATGATCCACTTCCGAATTCATTACACATTGGTTATGCCGAAGCAAATCGTTTGCTTGGGGAAATGGTCGAAGATGGCCCAGTATTTTCATTGATGGATTGGGCGTATGAAAAAGACCCAAAACAATTGAAGTTAATCCATATCAGGGATTGGCATGATCCCAAATCAAAATCTCAAGAAGACCACCTCTTACAGTTTGGAGAACATTGTCTGATGGACACAAAAGGTGCTGAGTTTGTTTTCCAAAGTTGGATTGAAGAAAACCCAAACCGAGCAGAGATTGTAAACGCTTCTGGATTAAATGATTTTGTAGATACGAATTTAGAATCCATTTTAAAACCTTACAAAGGTAAGTCCATACGTGTTGGGATTACGGGTGTTTGGACTGAAGCAAAAGTAACCTTTTTATGTTATGACTTAAAAACAAGATACCCTGAATTTGAAATTGCAGTTTGTTCGGCACTCACCGCAAGTTCATCTTTATCGATGCATTTTATTGCCCTTGACCAACTCAAACAAATTTTAGGAGTCAATGTATTTTCATCCATCGGTGCCTTTACTGAATTTTTAACTGGAGACCAACCCAATCTCAAAAAACGTATTTCCACCAATGCAAGGATCGCAAGTGACAAATTAAATTTAGATCCAAAATACCCCATCACAGATCTCGACAAACAAATATTACTCTATCTCTTCAGAGATTGTAAAGAAGTTGAATGCAAAACTTTGGATGGTGGGTTTTCAGGAAATGTGGTATTAAAAACAAAATCCATCGACCATTTGGGACATTTACAAGTTCCTTGTGTTGTTAAAATTGGAAATCGGGATTTGATTGCCAAAGAAAGAACTTCCTTTGAAAGGATCCAAGAGGTATTGGGGAATAATGCACCCTCCATTGTTGATTTTTGTGAATTAGGTGACCGAGGTGCCATCAAATACCGGTATGCAGCAATGTTAGATGGGAATGTTAAAACCTTTCAAAAGTTATATGGCACCATGTTGGATGGAAGTGGACTTGATCGTGTCATCGATACAGTATTTGGCGAACAATTAGGAAGATTATTTGAAGCAGCATCTACCGAAAAACTCAATTTACTCGAGTATTATGACTTCCAACATAAATATGCAAAATCCGTACGTAATCGTGTCGAAACAATTCTTGGTAGTCCTCAAAATGAGTCCACCATTGAAATTTTTCCAGGCCACATCGTTCAAAATCCATGCCTTTTTTATGAAACTGACTTATTGGATTTAAAAGAATATAATGCCATATCACATAATACATCTTATGTGCATGGAGATTTAAATGGCGCCAATATCATCATTGATGCACAAGACAATGTCTGGATGATTGATTTTTTCCATACCCACCGTGGCCATATCATACGTGATTTATTAAAATTGGAAAATGATATTCTGTATATCTTTTGTAAGATAGAAACGGAATCAGAATGGAACGACGCAATTGTTCTCACTGATTTTTTGCACAACCAAGAGGATTTAGGAATACCACTTTCCTTTGATCCACCGAGAGAGATCACAAATGAGAAATTAAAAAAGGCATACCGAGTTCATCGCAAAACTCAGATCGTATTATCCTAAGTTGGTGAAACTAGACAGAGACCCTTACCAAATGCATGTTGGTGCTTTACGATACTCTATGCATACACTATCCTTTGATGAATGTAATGACCTTCAAAAAAAATGGGCATTGTATGCCGGTGCCAAACTCATACTGAAAATCAAATCCTATATCCAAAAATCAAAACTGCTCCGAATCGATTACCTAAAACCTTTTTTTGGAAAAGATGGAGACCTAGTAAAACAAATTGGACTTACAATTTTACCTGGCAGAAAAGATAGGAACCGAGTTTTACTCGAAGATTTGCAGACCATCAAAAAAGAAAGAATCTCAAATGTTCTTAGCCTCATCACGGAACAAGAGTACATACAATATGGTGTTTCGGACTTAAAATCCGAACTTCCTATTCATGGGATCAACCACAAACAGATTTCCATTTTAGACCAACGTGTACCAAGCCATACACAAATGTTAGAAATCGTAACTTGGATTGATTCCATTCTCACACAAAATCAAAAAGTTTTGGTTCATTGTGTGGGAGGGCTTGGTAGATCGGGGACAGTGGCTGCTGCGTATTTGATTTGGAAATTTGGGATGAATGCCGAAACGGCAATCCAAAAAGTAAGGGAATCAAGAAGTGAACGTGCAGTAGAATCACACGAACAAATCCGATTCCTTGAATCCTGGGAAAAGTCTTTCGTTCCTTAAACGGTTTGCAATTTGATCCTTTCTTTTTCCAACATTCCATCTAACTCTTGTTTTTTGGAATGCATCAGCTGGTAAAGATGAGTTTGGAACTCTTCCCAATTTGCAAACTCGTTGGGGTTGTGAACACCAAGACCCAAATACCCTACCACATTTCCTTTTTGGTATTCTTGGTAAGTTGTGACACCCGACTTCACGGCCACAAAAACAGGAATTTTTTGGTCAAAAGCAATTTTCACCATTCCTTTTTTTAAAGGTTGGATCTCTTCGCTATACGTATTTTTGCCTTCAGGGTAAACGATATAGGAAGTAGTTTTTAAACCTTCAATTAAATTTTTAACTGATACCGCGATGGACATCGCTTTCGAGTTATCAAATACTTGTGAACCCATAGCCGTCATCCACCAATAGGCAAACCATGCTTTTTTGATGACTTGGTTTGCTAAAAAAGGTTTTCTGATCACATAACAATCGTATGGAAAATCCATTTCGTTTACGTGATTTAAAAATATCATATGTCCTTTTTCAGGAACAGTGAATTCATTTAACACTAAGACGGTGGATTTGGTGATTTTTTTAACGTCTTCCGCCCAAACCTTTGTGCCTTCTAAAAATTCTTTGATTCGTTTCTCTTTGTTCCCAGTGATCGCTCGGTACAAACCTCGGATCAAAAACGGACTGGCCTTCCCAAACACAAGTAAGGTGATTCGCAAATAGACTTTCATTACCAAACGTCCGTAGTGAACACTTAGCCCGTGTAAGTTTTTTTCAATTAGGTTGTCAACAACTGGAATTTTCGCCATAGCAACAATTAGACAAAAGGGTCGTTTCTATGGATATAAAAAAGCCCAAGAAAATTCTTGGGCTACCACATTCGGAAACAGTGTTAGTTAGTGTTTCTTATTGTTGCGGAGTAGTGTTACTTCCCTGAGCAGGTTTTGCAGGAACATTTAAGGCTTTTTTACGTTCTTGGTCGTACTTCATGAACACCATGTTATTGGAATCATATTCGTAAACTCGACCTCTAACGTCCGCATGATCCACACGGTAGTCTTCTGGCACTCTGATATCAAACATTGCTTGGAGACGGTTGTCATATTTGATATAAGGGTTTTTTGTGAAGTCATAGGTCACACCATCAATTTTCACAGGTTGGCCTTCCACTGTGGCACCAGATTCATCCTTTGATGCTTCTGATTTTGCAAGAGAATTGTTTAGATAATAATTATCATAAGGGTATTTTAATTTATAAATATTAATCGCATTGGCTTTGGAATCACGAGCTAAGTTGATCGCACCAAAATACAATTCGATACGATACTTCCTATGAGATGGTTGGAGTTTTTGGTGTTTTTCCAAATTTCGTTCCACTTTCAAAGCATTGGCTCTTGCTTCTTTCGCAAGTCCCAAATGTTTGTAACCGAGTTCCATATTCTTTTCAATGTCGTACTTATTGTAACTGTAATGAGCCTCTTTTGGGTCATACATACGTCTTTGGTAAGGAGCTTCGCGAGGTAAGTCCATCACGTCTTGGCGGAAATAAGATCCTTTTCCGTATTCAATGGAGATATCAAGGAGAGCTTTGTCCATTGGATTGTTTGGATTTTTACGTTCCATAGCCACTTTCATCATCTCTTCCGCGCGGAGGATATAGAGTTGAGAAAGTTCTTCTGTCATTTTTTCTATGCCAAGTTGGCATTCAAGGAAACGTTGGTAAGCAGAGGAGAAGTTACCTTCAAAATGGTACTGTAAACCTTCTTGGTAAATTCGTTTGGCTTCTAAGTATTTTTTCATACGGAAACCTTCTTTGCCTTCAGGAGCATTTAACTCTGTAGGTTTTCCTTCCGCATCTTCGCCACGAAAGTTTTTAACGATTGGCTCAAGCTCACGGAAGTAAGTCAAAAGCTCGATGCGTTTTTGATAGGATTTACTAGAGACTGCTTCTGCAAACATAGGTGCCTGCATCACGAGACTCATCATGAGAATAAGAAGGGATTGTTTCATTGCTCTGCCATTCATTCCGTTTCCGTACTTTCCTTCGTTAGAAGAATCTTACAAGTAATTTCAGGGTGTCCCCTGTGAGTATTATCGGAGATTTATGATATTGGATTGACAGATTGTATTTTAAAATTGAGCCTTTTCCTAGATTTTTCCTATGTCCCAAGCCGCTGCCCAGTCAAAAAAAGTATCTTTTCGTGCCAAAGAGTCTACAGCTTGCCCAATTTGTGATGAAAATCACCAAAAGGAGCAGATGTTCCAAGGTGGTGGACGGCTAATCGCTGGGAAATTAGCCCAGGACTTACGTCGATTGTATGAAAAAAACAAAAAATTCGGTAGGGTGAGCCCTCTGGATTATGTCATGACCGTCTGCCCCCGTTGCCTTTATTCCTCTTTTCCGAAAGATTGGAATGCTTTGAACCCCGCTGACAACGAAGCCATTCGAATGGCAACAGACGCTCGTAGAAGTTATATCGAAAAAATCCTTGGTCCACTCGATTTTACACAGGATCGGCAAATTGTGTTAGGTGCTGCTTCTTATCTACTTGGGATGGATTGTTACCAATTACGTGGTGTGAGTGTGGCCCCTACTCCAAAAAAAGCAGTCTGTGCAATTCGCGCTGCTTGGTATTTCTCTGACTTACATGAAGAGTTTCCTCATATTGGTTATGATAAAATCAGAGACTTACTCTATCAAAAAGCCGCCGTCATTTATGGTTATACATTAGAACTCATGCAAAATGGGAACGAACCTGTGGACCAAGCTGCTGGTATGCTTGGACCCGATACTGACAACAACTGGGGATTTGATGGTGTCATTTATCTCAATGCCTTCTTAACAAAAAAATTCAAAGACCAAATGGCACCAAAACCAGAAGATCAAGTTTTACTTTTGTCACGGGCGAAACGAACACTTGCTAGGTTGTATGGATCAGGAAAAGCTAGTAAAGGAAAACCTGGCCCAATTGTGGAAATGACACGTGAATTGTACGATGAATACAATGCCATTTTAGAGGAAATGGGAGGCGAGAAGTAAGGGTTTGCCCAATTACGCACTTCTTGTCGAATATGACGGCACCCATTTTAATGGGTGGCAGAAACAAAAAAACCTTCCCACTGTCCAATCATCAATTGAATCGGCACTTGATATCATTCTTAGAAAGAATCCCGCCTCACGCCTGTCAGTGGCCGGCAGAACCGATACTGGTGTACATGCACTAGGAATGGTCTGTAATTTTAAAACCAGAGACCCAATTCCCAATTTTCACAAACTTCTTGTTTCTCTCAATTCACTCACACAAAGCGGAGTTTCCGTTAAAAATGTAATCGAAGTTCCACCCGAATTTCACGCACGGTTTAGTTGTACGGGAAGAGAATACATTTATAAATTATACTATAGTAAATATGAAAGTAGTTTTGTGGAAGGACGTGCTTTCTGGGTGAAATCCCACATCGATTGGGATAAAGTTGAAAGACAACTCCAAGTCCTTGTCGGTGAAAAAGATTTTCGATCACTCACAAAAGCAAAATCCATGTCGGGCAAACGGGCGGTGCGAGAGATCTTTTCCATCCAATTAGAGAAAATCACTCCAGAATGGTACCAAATTCGGATCCGAGCGAATGGATTTATGCACAATATGGTGCGAATCACAGTAGGAACTTTACTGGACATCGGAAAGGGACGTTGGGAATCTAGATCCATAGACTCCATTTTGGAAGAAAAGAACCGAACGAAGGCTGGTGTTACCCTGCCTCCCGATGGGCTCTATTTTGTCCGCGCGTATTACGAAGATCATCCGGAAATTCATGAATTGTACAAAATCCCTCTTCCTTAGCATCCTTTTCGCTCTCACTCTCTTTTCCGGTCTCCTTTCCGCACAAACCCTAGAAGAGTACAACAAACGCCGGTATGAAATTGGTGGTTGGGTAGGAGCTGCCAATCCTATGCCTGGAACTCCCAGTGCGCGCATCTTAGAAACCACTCTCGGTGGTGGTTTTTACGCTAGGATGCCTTGGCCATGGATCTTTTACACAGAACTTGGTGGGTCTTATGCTGTATTTTTATCACGTTCGGAAAGGGCGTTAACAGCCATGCCGCTCTATGCGGCACTTGCGTACAAACTCCCGTTAGAGTTACCCATCCAATTTTTTGTGAAGGGAGGGGGTGGTTCTTCTTATGTAGTCGCAAGGCCGGCCGATACGGCACGTTGGAACCCGACCGCCTTTGGTGGGTTAGAAGCGAGTTTTATTGCTGGTCGTAGGATCCGAATTGGGGTACGATTGGATTATTATAAGATTTTTGAAACCCAAATGGATGTGCCGAATCAATACCGTTTCCCTCTTGCCAGTCCCTATGACGACCCAAGATTACAAAATCCGGCAAATTACACATTACAGAACGTAGATTTTTTCTATTTTGGTCTAACAGTGGGAGTATTGTTTTGAACCGTTTGAAGATATATTATTTCCTATTCTCACTTTCCTGTTTTTATTTATTCTCAAACTGCAAAACGGATGTTGATTTAGGTAAAGAAACAAAATTTCCAGTGATCTCCACACTCTTTAACAACCGTATGTTGTTACTCCTAAAAGGAACCTATGCCACTGACAACCCATTGGATTGGAGTGAGCTAAACAACGGTACAGGAGATCTGTACATCGATTCCCAAGGGGATGGCCTTGATCCCATCATGACTCTCACAAACCTTCCTAAGGCAGCAGACCTACCGATTTTTTTGGACATTGGAGAAGTTAGGATCTCGAGTAAATTTGATAAGGGTTTTAATGACCTAACACAAATTCGTGATACAGTAGATTCCAATAAGTTTTGGGATTTCATTGCTCCCAATAGACAAGTGTTTTGTACAAGAACCTATTCCTTAGATAATAATACCTGCCTCGAAAGTGATGGAATCTTAAAAGCGTATGATTTCTTTAACGGAATTGGAGCCCAATTCCCATCCAATGATCCATCAGCAGAAACACTCAGTTGGGAAGAAGCTGCAGCATTGGGTAAGGCATGGCTTGGAAGGGAATATTATTATTCTGGAATCTACTTTCGTTCCCTTGTGACAGGATTTGCATTAGACGCAGGACTCCCCGTCACCCTTCGATTTGACAATCGACCCAACATCTTTGGATTGAATATTGTCCCAAGGAATAACTACGCACCAGGTACAACCACAGCAGAAAAAAGTGCCATCGTTCCGAAAATGTTTCCAAGTCTTTTTTCTCAAACCTTCGAACAAGCCGTGCAGTCTGATATGAGAATCCGAGAAGGTTTTGATCCTTATATCTTGGAAGTGCGAATCAACTTAAAAGAAAACTTAATGTTACACTCTTACACTTCCAGTCGTTCTACAACAGTGACCTATGTGGGCGTGAGTGATATCTTCTTTGATCACAAAGGGGAAGGTGATGCAGGAGGAAATATCATTTCTAGAGCACGTGTGATTTATCCTGAAACTGCTTCGAGTCTTACGATCTCTGGTGGAACCAATTCATTATTGCACTATTATGGGATTTTCCGATTTGAAGAGACTGAATTTATCAACGAATTGCCTCTTGCCGCGACACCTGCAAAACAAACTGCTAAAATCAAATACCTAAATCCAGGAACATACAAAGTAGTTTGTTTAGGAGATGTGTCCAAAAGAGACGGATATCCTGACACAGTTGTCAGAGAAACTGCCTTTACCATTCCTGAATTTCCGTTCAGACAGACATATAACGTTGATTTGGCCTGTCCTTAGGAAAAAAATAGTTTCATAGTTCAATTTTACTTTTTTTTCCTACCGTTTTCATTCGTATAGGTTAAAGTACAAACCAAATGAAAACGTTTTTCTTCAAAATACGAAACATTCTTAGTAAAAACACAAACTCTTCGGGAGAATTCCAATTTCCGATTCGATACAAACTGTTGTTAATCACTTCGGTTGTACTTTTAGTTTCTGTATCGGGAGTGATCTTTCTTGCATCTTACTTTTTTCGTAAGGATAGTGAAGTCCGAGTCAAAGAAAACAATATCAAAATCAATGAAATCCTTTCTCTTAAAGTAAAATCAGATTTACACTCAATCAGACAAGATGTCCATATCACAGCATCGGCCATTTTCAGAAATACACAATCAGCCAATGGTATCGCAAAAGAGTTATTTGAAGAAGACCAAAATTTTGTTTTTATTGGAGCATATGATTCTAGTTTTAATCCAAAATTTGAATCCATCAATGAAAACTTTTTAGAGAAATATGATTACCAAAAACAAGAAGTTAAAACCATTTTAAAAAATATACAACCGAAACTTAAGAAATCTTTTAGCGGAACAACTGTTATTTGGAACATCAGTCCCTTTTTTAGAAATCCAATCTTATGCATCAGCTTTCCATTATCAGAAACAAAAGATACACACACGATTTTGGTCACTTTGGTCAAACTCGATAGTTTGTTAGATGCATTCCAAACCTCGGGACCTGTCGAAACTTTTTTAGTGAGTGAAGATGGAAGTGTTTTAGCCCATCCTGATGCAAAGGTAGTATTGTCTGGTAACAATCTTAATGAATTGCCAATTGTTGATCGAATGAAAAAGTCAACGGTTGACAATGGACAATTTCGTTATGAAAATAAAGATGGTGAATTTTACTTAGCTTCTTTTAAGAAATTAGGAATTGGAGGAGTTGGAGTCATTTCTCAAGTCAGAGAAACAAAAATTTTCGAAGAAGTGAATAATATCCAAAAACGGAATGTTTACCTTCTCATCGTATTTTTATCACTATCATTTATCGTTGTTTATATTTTTGCAAAATCCCTATCCACACCCATTTTAAAATTGGTAGATGCTTCTGAAGAAATCCGAAGAGGCAATTACCATATCAATTTACATGCATCCACTCATGATGAAATTGGGACTTTAACCAAGTCCTTTGTGAGTATGGGAAGAGGACTTGAAGAAAGGGAAAAATTAAAAGATTCCTTTGGTCGTTTCGTTAACCAAGACATTGCAGAACTAGCAGCGAAGGGGAAACTTGCAATTGGAGGACAAAAAAAATATTGTACCATCTTTTTCTCTGATATTAGAAGTTTCACGGCTATTTCAGAAAAATTACAACCAGAAGAAGTTGTTGAATTTCTCAATTCTTATATGTCAGAGATGGTTAAGTGTGTCCAAGAAACAGGAGGCACAGTGGATAAATTCATTGGGGATGCCATCATGGCCACTTGGGGAGCCCTTCGTGATCATAAAGAACATGCAAAAGCTTCCGTGGATGCCGCACTTCGTATGCGCGAAAAATTAATCCAATTCAATCAAAATCGTGGAACCGTCAAAAAACCTCTCATCAAAATCGGATGTGGGATTAACACTGGCTATGTGATTGCTGGCCAAATTGGAAGTTCTGATAAAATGGAATACACAGTGATTGGTGATTCCGTAAACTTAGCATCTCGAGTGGAGTCACTAAACAAAGAAACACACACGGACATTCTCATCACTGAAACAACTTACCAAGAAATCAAATCTGAATTTCATGTTCTCAGTATGGGGGAAATTGAATTTAAAGGAAAATCAAAAGCACAAAAAGTTTACGCTGTTTTGGGAAGGAAATCCGATCCCAATTGTCCCAAAAATCTTTCTGAATTACAATCCATTGTTGGCATCGAACCAACTACCAAAAAGGCAAAAAAATGAATTTAGATAAACGAGATTCATTTGTATTGATTGGCCTAACAAGCATTGCAATTTTTTTTAGTGTTCTTTTTTATTTGGACCTAAATCGAAAGATTGATATTGGAGATAGAGAAGTGGTAGGAACCATTTTCTTTAAAAACAATATTGTGCAAAGAAAATTTGAAGATGAAGTGATTTGGGAAAAACTTGAAAACAATAGTCCGCTCATCAACAAAGATACGATCCGTTCCGAAGCATTTTCTGATGCCATCATTCGCCTGAAAGATGGAACAGAAATCAATATCGACGAAAACTCAATGTTTAACTTGGATTTGACGGGTGATGAACCGAATTTAGAATTTTCTGAAGGTTCACTTGAAGTCAAAAAAAATGATTCTAATGCAAATCAAATCAAAATCACAAGTTCAGGTAATGAAATCAATGTTGATTCCGGTAATGTAAAAATTCAAAAAGCAAAAGACCAAGAGTTGAGTTTGTTTGTTGAAAAAGGGAAAACTACTGTCAAACAAAACGGAAAAACTGTTTCCGTAGACCAAGGTAAAAAAGCAGAATTCAAAACATCTGGAATTGAAATTAAAAAAATTCCGATTGTACTTTTAAGTCCCGCATCGCAAAAATTATTTTATACCGACCCAACAGAAGCCCTTGTAAACTTTACTTGGAAGGTAGAATCGGGATATGAATCACCAATTTTGGAAATCTCCAGGTCCCCTAATTTCCAAATGACTTTTTTTTCGGAACAAGTAAATGGGAACCAAACCACCGTTAGCCTAAAGGAAGGTACATTTTACTGGCGAGTGAAAGTGAAAAACAAAAATGGAAAGGAAACAAGTGAAACCAATAAATTGTTTGTTTCAAAACTAGAGCCCTTCCTTGCCGAATCACCAAACCCAGGTACAGTGATTCCTTTTGTGCAGACCTATCCGCTCGTTACAATTTCATGGAGTAAGTTAACAACAGCAAATACATACCAACTTCTCCTCTCCGATTCCAACCAATTCCAAAATCCAACGAAACGAATTGAAACATCCGCCAACCAAATCTCACTCGATGATCTAAAAGAAGGAACGTATTATTGGAAGGTGATCGCTAAATCATCTTTTCCTGACACAAAAGACCGTGAAACCAAAGTATATACCTTTGTCATCAAAAAAGGAAACCAAGTACCAGCTCCCAAATGGCAAAGACCGATGCCGGAAACGGAAATCACTTTAGATGACATCAAACAAAACCAAGCCATACTCATTTGGGAAGGCAACGCGGAAATTCATTCGTATACTGTACTCATCGCCAAAGATCCTAAATTCACAAATCTAGTTGTGAATGCAGAAACAACTTCCAACTACCTTGTTCCCAATTGGAATGGTTTAGGCCTGGGAACATTTTTTGCAAAAGTAATTGGAAAAACTAAAGAAGGAAAGGAAACGGAAAGATCGCAAACTTTAAGTTTTTCAGTGATAGACAAAAAGAAAAAAATCGAAGTTGTCACGAATGCCGAAGATTCGAAACCACAATCAAACCAAGAACCAAAATTGGAAAGTATGTCACCTAACGGAGCCATGATCCAAATGAAAGGAAAATCAAGTTTGGATTTCCAATGGAAGGTTTCAGGTTTGGTTCCCGATCGATATGATATTGTTCTATACCAACACCTACCTGACAAAAAAATTGCGATTTATAAAGTGAGTACAAAAGATTCCTATTACCACTTAAAAGACCTTAGCATCTTGGATGAAGGTAGTTTTTCTTGGGATTTAAGTGTATATAAAAATTCCAACTTATTACTCTCTCGTAAGGGTACTTTTATATTGGCACTTGACCAATTAAAGTCATTAAAACCTTCAGACATCGAATTTATATCTCCAAAACGGTTGTACAAAGAAAAAAAATGAAATCATTGTTCTTACCAAAATTTTTCATTTATTCATTCGGTTTCCTAATCGCTTTTTCTTTGTTTGCCGAGGAAGGTACAAAACTGATCGCTTGGAAACCTATTCATGATGCCAGTGGATACCAAATCCAAATCAAGGATAAGGCAGGGAAAATCATTTTAGATAAAAAAATTGATACTCCTTACCATTCTATCGAAGAGTTACCCTCTGGTATGTACATGGTACGCACTGCACCTTTAAACTTGTTTAAAAAACCTGCAGTATGGTCTGCTTGGAAAGATCTCGAAATTATTATTTCCGAACCTCCCAAAGTAGTGAAAGAAACGGATACACCAGTCATTCTTTCCAAACAAGAATCTAAATCGGAAACAACGATCAAAGAACTTACCATTGAAGGAGAACATTTTTTAGAAGCTACAAATGTAGACCTATCTAAAAAGGGGGATAAACTCCCAATCGTTAGTAAAGAAGTAAAAACATCAGAACGAATTGATCTGAAAGTGGATACAACGGAAGCAAAAACTGGACCTTATGATTTGACGGTCACCAATCCTTACCAAAAACCGAAAGTAGTCAAAAACTTTGTACAAGTAGAAGAACCTAAAACTTACACACAAGAATCAAAACAAACCTCTAAAGAAAATCTAGAAGAAATCAAAAAAAATGAAAGAGTGAAGTCTAACACGGAAGTTTATCGCCAAAATGAAGAAAAAGTAAGTGATACTTCCAAAAACATTTCTGGTGTAAAACCATCCGAATCCAATCAATCACAAAAACAAATCACAACCCCGATTACTCCCAAACAGAAAGTAACCTTACCAAAAGGAAAATCGTTTCATGATTTCACCTATGATGAGATGATCGTGTTCTTAGAAACCGATGTGGCTGTTAATTGTAAAAATACAAAGATCCCTGCATTTACTTTAGGCGAGTGTCACAAAACATATGTTATTTTAAACTTTGCGAGCGAAGACAACCAATCGGTTTTTGAATTTTATAAATTGGTAAGTGACAATGAATCCAATCGAATCAGTGCTTATCGATATTTTTCAAACAATTGTAACCCCATCTTCAAACCAGCTTTAGAAAGAATGGAATTACAATGGAAAAATCGTACCAATTTAGATCCGGAAGAACGCCAATCCTTAGCTGTGGAATTGCCAAAATTTCGTGCATGTACGAGATAATTTTCATTTCTTTTGCTTGTAAGGAATCCGTTTTTTAGTCCAATTAAGAGAATGAAACATCCGTTTTCCCTTTTTCTTGGCCTTCTATTTGTATCTAGCCAGGTGCTTTTATCCGAACCATCTGTCCTAAATCAAAATGTGAAGGAAGTCACCACACGAATCCAAGATTTGGCACTTTACCCTTCTCTTTCAAAAAAACGTCTTTATGGTGCCGTTGCCAAAGGTGGTGCCATTCGGTTTGATTTAAAGGCGAGTGAAGCTTCTCCACAATCGGTAGGAATCGGTATTGCAACGGATGGAAAATTAAAAGAATGGGTTTTGACTGTGTATGCAGGGAATGGTCAAAACGAAAATCCAACGATCCTTCGCAAAGAAAAAATCGAAGCTGAAACACAATGGGTGTTTGAGTTACTCGCACCACCTGATGAAATTACAATTGAAATCCAAAATACAAATTCAGAAACACCAGTTGCCGTTGTTGAGATTGTACATGGATACTACTATGGGTATTCAATTGATAAAGAAAACAATACGAAACCTCAACCGCAAAATCCTATCAAACCAAACCCAACGGAACCTGAAAAACTATCTCCAAACGATGTACAAAATCGAACGGAGTTTTATCGGGCACCCATCACCAAGGATTGATTTAATTTTTTAAAGATATAATCCGTATATTCATCATAACATGATGGAGACATATGCCCTGCATCACTAAACTCGTTGCAGGAATACTCAGGATCATCATTCATATTCCAGAATGGAATTCCATTTTGGGAATGGTATTTCTCCATACGAGGATACCAATCTTCATAAACAGTACCTTCCTTATTCTCACCCACAGAAACTTTCATCTTACGAATATGATCCATATAGGGGAGAGACAACCGAACCCAAATGACTGCCGATGGTACGTTTAATTTTTTTGCCAATTGAAGGGATTGGTCAGTAAAACTAAGTATCTGATCTGAAAACCGAAAAGGAACAAGGTAGGAGTGGAAATCTCCATAGGCAGATTTTTTTAAAAGTTCGGCTGGCAACACCGCTTCATGAGTCCCCGGAGTCATCGCAGAACCTTTTCCTTTTTTTAAGTTTGCCATCAGATTGTTTCGAAGTGTTCGATACGGGATCAACATATTGTTTCTGTTTTTAGCCCGAGTGATGATCACTTCCAATTTGGGACGGTATTGGTAGGCACGAAACATACGTTTTGCGATTAATGTAGAAATTTCATCCGTAGAAAAGGAAGAAAAATGTTTTAAAACAAAAGAAACATTGAGTCCATTAGTTAAAGTTTCATCTACCTTTAATGTTGCACTAGAATTAAACATTTCAACAGAATGATCAAACAAAAAGAAGTCTGGTCTCACATTGTCTTTTTCAAATTGTTCCATCCATTGTAGAACGTAATCAGGTTTACCACCAGGAACGGAAAAATTAAACATCACCCAACCTGGGTATTTAAGATGAATGTAATCATTATCAAATAACAATGCCCTTGAATTTCCAAAATAAACAAGAACCTTGTCTCGATTTTTTTCTTTTAAGTAATCTTTAAGATCTTCGTACAATTCATTTTTTTGGATATAATTGATGTCTGATAACGATTTAGAAAAATAAGTATGAACGTTTTCTAAAATGAGTAATTTATCTAGACAAAACGCTAAAAATACAACTAGGAAAGGGACTAATAAATAACGATTTCGAATTAAATCCACGTTATCCTCCTAAAACCGATAATAAATAAACTCACCACCATCTTGCGATAACGTAGCAAGTAAAAAGATAGTGATCACACCAAGGACTGGTACAAGCCAAACATCATGTTTGCGAATTTTTACCCAAAATTCTGGAACGTACTGGATATGGTGGAAAAGTAAGACTGCAAATGAAGTGTAAAAAATTCGTTCCAAGTTTTCAATGTGTAGGTACCGAAACGAAGATCCTTCTCCCAAAAGAGAAGTGGCAGAGACTAACCATTCGTTTTGACTTCCGAGTAAGAGTTCTTCCAAACTAAAGGAAAAGTGAGTGAAAATTCCATGAAAATGATCCACCATATTGGATGCATTATTGGAACGAAACATGAGTCCTGAAATCGAAAACAAAACAAACACAATCATTGCTTTGATTACAATGAGAAATTTGTTTTTTTCTGGAGTTAACTTAAGTCCTAGTTTGCCTTCCAAAAATCTTTCGCCAGCTAAGATCACTCCCCAATAAAATCCCCAGCAAATAAATGTATAATCTGCGCCATGCCAGAATCCACCAAGTGTCATAATGATGATCAAATTTAAATAGGTTCTAAGTTCTCCTTTTTTTGAACCACCTAACGGAAAATAAATGTAATCGCGTAACCAAAAAGAAAGAGTGATATGCCACCTCTTCCAAAGTTCCCTTCCTGAAGTTGAGAAAAAAGGAGCCTTAAAATTTTCTGGAGTTTCAAATCCCAAAAAGAGAGCTACTGATCTTGCCATATCGGTTAGGCCAGAAAAATCGCTAAAGACTTGAATGGAGTAACAAATCCCCGCAATGAATAACGAAAAAGAATCATACTCTGCTGGTGAATTAAAAACAGGTGAAATGGTTAGAGACATTGGATCAGCAACTAACACTTTTTTAACAAGACCTGACATCATAAGATAAGATGCCCGGTACATCTTTTCTTTATTTGGTGTTAGTTTTTCCAAATTCGGAAAAAAATCTGACATTCGCATAATCGGTCCAGCGATGAGTACGGGAAAAAATGCGACAAAAAGAAAATAGTCTTCAACCTTTACTGTAGGTAAGTTTGGATTTCTATACGTATCAACAGCAGCGGCAATGACTTGGAAGGTATAAAAACTAATTGCAAGAGGAAGTGCGATGTGAATGAGATTTGGAACTTGTGCAAAAAATGGATAACTTGTAACATCTGCAAGTACCCTACTAAAAAAATACACATACTTAAAAAAACCTAAGTTGATTAGGTTGAGTGATACTGTGAGTCCAATCCAAAACTTACTAGGGTTTACTTGAATCTTTCGATAGAGGAGATAATTGATGCTGATGACAATCAGAAAGTGAATGGTCAAAGCTAATGAAAAGTAAGCATAAAAACTGATCCCTGAAACCAGTAAGAAGTATTTACGAAATTCTTTTGGGATGGCCCAATATAGAAGGTAAACAACGGAAAAAAAGATTAAAAATGGTATTGAATTGAACAACATATCAAGGAAGGAATTGTCTCTCCCAGTAATCGCTTTCTTTACTTGGTGTCAATCCTTCTTTCAAGTGGTTAAATTCAGTTTCATCCTCTTCCGTTTCCCGTTTTACCCATTCTGCATAAAATTCTTCTGAAGATTTCCGTTTTGCTCGTAGTTTTCTTGCAAAACTTAAGATTTCTTTATCTGAAGTCACCACCAAACATTGAGAAGGTACTTCACAATAATTTAAATAACCGATGATGAGTTCGTCTGCCTTTTTTTCATGGCTATAATGGATGGAAAAACCTTCCCAATCTTCCGAATAACAATCTGAAAGTAATTCCTTTTTCCCATCAAAAAATACGAGGATTTTTCGGTGTCCCAGGTCAGGAAAATGTCGTTTTAAATGTACGAGTAGGCCAAGCCTTGCATCTTGCAGACGGTATTCCCCCAAACAAAAAGCGAGGTCAGGGAATTTATACATTAGATTCATCCCGTCGATCAGGATTCTCTCATTTACGGGCACAACCCTATTGAAACCACTTGCCAGATTCGATTAAACCAAAAAAACGTAAACATGGGGAAAAAAATAATCATCGTCGGTGCCTCGAGTGGGATCGGAAAAGCCATTGCAGAACAAGAATTGAACGCTGGGTCCTCAGTGGTCCTTTTAGCGAGACGGGAAAAGTCCCTGGAATCCATCGCAAAACTTGGCAACAAATCCAAGGAGAAACGAGCCTTTCCTTTGGTCTTTGATGTGACCAAATTCGCGACTGCAGAAAAAACCTTTCAAAAGGCAGTTTCGCTTCTTGGTGGATTGGACGAAGTGTATTTTGCATCAGGAGTGATGCCTGAAATTTCCAAAGAAGAATACAACACAGCCAAAGATTTGGAGATGTTAAATGTCAACCTTTTGGGTGCCGTCGCATTTTTAAACCCAGTAGCCACCTACTTTACCAAACAAAAATCAGGAAAAATTGTGGGAATCTCCTCCATCGCAGGAGAAAGAGGTAGAAAAGGAAATCCTGTTTATAATACATCCAAAGCTGGTCTCAATACCTATTTGGAAGCATTACGCAATCGATTATCAGAAGTAAACGTCCAAGTAACAACGATTAAACCTGGTTTTGTAAAAACCGAAATGACAAAAGGTTTGGTTTTACCTGAAAAGGGTTTATTAAAAGCAATCACTGCAGAGGAAGCGGCTGAAAAAATCCGTGCCATTGTAGCCAATGGGAAAGACGAAGCATTTGTCCCTGGGATTTGGGCCCTTGTGGGTCTCATCATTCGAAACATTCCCAATTTTATTTTTAAAAAATTGAGTATCTAATATGGTAACAAAAAAAACAAAGTCCATTCCTAATTTCAAAGTACCTCAAAAAGAAAAAGTAGAAGCTTGGGGGATGAGTTCTTTTTCTATGTCACCCGTGTTTCGTCCAGAAACAGAAGAAGAAATTAAAGAACTGTTTGATTGGGCAAATCAAACAGGCACCAAAGTTGCGTTACGTGGTGGCGGATGTAGTTATGGTGATGCATCCACAAATAACGAAGGGATCGTTTTGGATTTAACTCGATTTAATAAGGTATTAGATTTTAATCTAAAAACCGGTGTGATGACAGTTCAATCAGGGGCAAGAATCAAAGACCTCTGGGAAACAGGGATTGAAAATGGTTTTTGGCCACCTGTAGTTTCTGGAACCATGATGCCTACCCTTGGTGGTGCCCTTTCCATGAACATCCACGGAAAAAATAATTTTAAAGTGGGAACCATTGGGGAACACATTAAAGAATTCACCTTTTTAACTGCAAAAGGAGAAATACTAACATGTTCTCCTAAAAAAAATGCAGATCTATTTTATTCAGCAATATCCGGCTTTGGAATGTTAGGTTGTTTTTTGACAGTTCAAATCAAAATGAAACCAATCTATTCTGGAAAAATGAAAATTGATCCTGTATACGTTCGCAATTTTGATGAGTTATTTGCATATTTTGAAGAACATTACAAATCCGCAGATTATTTGGTAGGTTGGATTGATGCATTCGCTTCTGGCAAATCCCTTGGTCGTGGACAAATCCACAAAGCAACGAACCTTAAAGAGGGGGAAGATCCTGATTTTCCAGGAAATTGTTTGTTAGAGAGACAACACCTACCGTCCCGATTGTTTTACGTGATCCCCAAAAAATGGATGTGGATCCTTATGCGGCCTTTCAGCTTCAATTTTGGAATGCGAATGATCAATCTGGCAAAATGCATCGCAAGTATTTTGGTAAACCATAAAGCATATTACCAAGGACATGCTGAGTATGCATTTTTATTGGACTATGTTCCAAATTGGAAATTTGTTTATAAACCAGGAGCCATGATCCAATACCAAGTGTTCATTCCAAAAGAAGGCGCAAAACAAGCATTTAGTGAGATATTCACAAAATGCCAAGAACGTGGAATTGTGAACTATCTTTCTGTATTCAAAAAACATAAACCAGATCCATTTTTACTCACACATGCAGTGGATGGATTTTCAATGGCAATGGACTTCCCTGTGACAAAGAGTAACCGTGAGAAATTATGGGCTTTGTGTTACGAGTTAGATGAAATTGTTTTGAAATACAAAGGCCGGTTTTACTTTGCTAAGGATTCAACTCTTCGCAAACGAGTGATGGAATCCTATTTTCCAAAAGAGAATTTAAAAAAGTTTTATAGTTTGAAGAAAAAGTATGATCCAAAAGGAATTTTACAAACAGATTTATACAAACGAGTGTTTTTAACTTAAATTTCTGATTAAAAAACCAATCACGTTCATCCAAAAGTTGTTATCTTTTCCAAATCAATCAATGGGGAAGGTAACAACTTTACAAGTCATCCCTTAGAAAGATAAATTCTTTTTTACAAAGTCAGATCCGCTTTCCAATCAAAAGAGACAAAAAGACTCTTTTAGTTAGATATTCATCCTTCTGTATAGAAAATATGCCGCATAGGTAAAGATCACAGGAGTCATCCACATCCCAATCCAAATAGGCAGTGCACCATTCTCAGCCAAAGTTTTTGCAGTAGAATTTAAAATATAATACAATAAAACAACCGCTATGGTAAGACCGAGACTTGCAACACCTGCCGAACGTTTGGTGATGGCACCAGCTAGGGCTCCGAGTGTCACAACCACAAACGACATCAGTGGCATTGCAAAGGCTAAATGTTGTTGGACAATGACATTGCGATACGGGATTCCCTTTGTAATCCTAGATTCGATCTCATCTGAAAGTTCAAAAAAATTCATCTCTTCTGGGTTTCGGATAGGTTTTGAAAAGTAAGCCAAATCTTCAGGGAAGTCATAGGTTTTTTCAGGGTATTTGGTTCTTGATACAAGTTCCAAATTTTCATTGAATCGAACTTCTTCCGCATCATACAAAATCCAACTATGAGGATTTGGAATATACTTTGCTTTTTGCGAAGTGACAGTGTAAGTTGGATAACCGTCATTCGTAATGTCTATGTAATTGAATCCACCCTTGATTGTGTTATCTTTTTCATCGATCCAATACACATAATAAAAACCTTTTTTGCCTTTGATATGTAATTGATAGACAAAATCAATCAATCGATTGGAACCTTTTGCCATAATGCTAAATTCGATTTGTGCCTTTTTATTGGCTGGGATCACAACCACTTGACCAAAGAGGGTCATAACGAGCCAGATGATGATCCCAAAAATCAGAATAGGTGTGATGATGCGGATAAAAGAAACTCCAGCAACCATCATAGCAACTAATTCTTTATTCACGCTGAACTGTCCAATGACAAAACATACGGAGAACATCAATGCAGGTGCGACAACTTGATCCACCATAGAAGGTAAGGAATACAAAACATGTAAGTAAACATGAGATTGGTTTACTTTAGATGAAACCAAATACTTCATCACATCGGTGAATTTATAAATCACAATCATCGAAGTTAACATGATGAGTGTGCCTAAAAATGTTTTAAAAAAATCAAAAAACAAATATCGATCTAGAGTTCGAAAAGGAATAAACTCTCTTTTGAACCAGAGGAAAGGTGTTAAGATAAGGTTCATTGAATTTCCAATAATAACATACTCATATCATCTGAAATCCGCTTCGCAGAATATGACATCGAGTCTTCATAAATAGCAGTTAAAAATTCATCACCTTTTTTGTCAGAATGATTTTTGATGGCAGAGAACAAATGTTCATCCCCATACATTTCACCCGACTCATCAAAAACTTCTAAAATTCCATCGGAATACAATAAAATCCGGTCTGTTTGCTTCAGAGTGATCTCATAATCCTTCAAACTCGGTTTCAAAAAACTTACAATTAGAGTGCCAAGGCCTTCCAAAAATTTTGGTCCTGTTTCCTTTTCGATGTGGATGATCGGCGGATGTCCTGCAATGGAATACAACATTTGTTTTGATTCATAATCAAAAAATAAAACACAAGCACTGATATGATTGTTGGGAACAAGAGACTGTAGTTCATCATGGATAGCTTTTAAACATTCGGAAGGCAACGATTTGTTTCCATGAATTTTGAAAGCGAGGACTGCCATCGCAGAAACCATAGCCGACGCAATTCCATGGCCTGAAACATCAGCAAAAAAAATTGCCATTTTTCCATCTTCTCTTTCCAAATAACTGATGGCATCACCACCGACTTGGTCAAAGGAACGAAAAAAAGAATGGATTTTGACTCCTTTTACTTTTGGCCAATCAGTTGTCACCAAATTGGATTGCGTTTCATTTGCAAGTTCCAATTCGTTCAACATTCGGTCTTGGAATTTTTTTAATTGAGATTCCGAAATTCTTAACTTCTCAACCGAACTCAATCTTATATTGAGTGTTAGATACGAAACCAAAGCAGGTGTGATGATGGCAGATAAATAAAGTGGTAAGTCAACTTGGTGTTCTTTTGTATAAATTCCAATCAGAATTCCAGCTGAAGTAACTGTTCCCAAATAGGAAACAAGGGAACGTCTGTCCACAAAACTAACACCAATACAAGTCAAAACCAAGATCATCCCCACCAAATAACCGATGTAAAGTGAGTTCCAATACAAAAGTATAAGAGAATGAGCACTCATAGTGTAAAAAAAGACAAACATGATCGCTTGTATATTCTTACGTACCCATGTTACAAAGTAGGTAGCGATAAAAAAACTGATGGTAATGGAAGCATGGACCACTCGAATCCACTTAGGATCATACAGGCCTAGTTCGTCCACTGGTGCAAAGATTCCAAACCCAATGAAACTCGAAAATACAGCAAGGCAGATTCTTGAAATTTTCAGAACTTCATCGTCTAGTTTGAAATCATCTCGCTTACTTTCTGAATTCATACCAAATGCGTACTTCCGAATTTTGTTTTAAAATGATCTGGTAAAGCAAATGGTTTTTGTGAAGTAAAATCAAACCAAATAAAGGAAGCATTTCCTGTCAGTACACATTCATCTGCTTCATTCCACATCGAACAAATCACAGAAAATGCACGTGAAGAAATCGAACTGACTTCTAACGTGATTTCGAGTGTGGCAGGGAATACCACTTGTTTGCGATAGTCCATATCCAAATGTGTCAACACAGGCCCAGCTTTGACTGGTTTTAAAGGAGAATCCCAAAGTCCTTCTTTGGTAAAATAATCCGCTCTAGCAGATTCAAAATAACGAACATAGGTTACATTATTGACATGTCCGAATGCATCCATCTCTCCCCAGACCACCTGTTGGATGAATTTGTGTTTGTATTTTGTTGGTTTAGACATGGTACCTACCGAACTTCAAAAAAAGACAATGAGACCACTCTCTTTTCCTTGTCTTTGATTTCCAAACGATACTCTCCTTTTTTAGGTTCCCAAAGGTAGGGACTTCCAGCGTTTGCGAGAAACATATCGTTCAAATAATACGAATAGGAAACATCATAAGAACTAATTGTAAAGAGGATTTTTTGTCGGCCACTTGGGATATCCGGATCCACTGCAAAAATACTCCCACTCACAGGTGTCAAAATTCTAAATGATTTTGTTTTTTCTATCTCGTTTGGATTAGACGAAGATTTTTCCTCATTTGATTTGTTTTCTTCTGTCCATATTGCTTCCGACGGAGATTGTAATTTGGAACCCAATGATTCGTGTAATAGGTCCATCGTCTCTCGCCAAACAGGTGCGGCACCGGTGATCCCTGAAACATCTAACATCGGTGCACCTGTGGGATTGCCAACCCATACTCCTACTGTATAATGTTCTGAATAACCGATACACCAATTGTCACGCATATCTTGACTTGTACCTGTTTTAACAGAGGTATAATACGATGTTGATAAAAAATTATCCCAACCAAAACCTAGGGATCTTGCTTCTCGGTCAGAAAGGATATCGGAGATCATATAACTCACTTGGGGTGAAAATATTGGTTTTGCAATTCTAACATTAGACTCCTGTACCCAATTCACTGGAGAATAGGTTCCTCCGTTTGCAAATACACGGTACGCATTGGTAAGTTCTAATAAACTAATGTCAGCTGCACCCAAAGCAAGTGAAGGTCCATAGTATTCAGGATATTGTAATCCTTGGATTCCAAGGTCTTCCAGTAATGAAACAAACTCATTCACATCTAAATATGACAAAGCACGAATTGCTGGAATATTAAGAGACGATGCCAAACTTTCTCTCACCGTAACATTCCCTTTGTAAGATTTATCATAATTGAGAGGCCTATAAATACCCTGGTACACGGAAATCCCGATGGGTGAATCGGATAAGATGGAATTTGGTGTTAATTTTTTCTTTTGAAAGTTTAAAGCATATACAAAAGGTTTCAGAGTAGAACCTACTTGTCGTTTGGTGCGAATTAAATCCAAATGCGAAACAGAACTTTCTTTTCCAATATTAGAAACATAAACCAAAACATTTCCTGTTTTGTTTTCTAAAACAATCACAGCTCCATCTTTAACATTTCGATTTTCTAAAGTTTTGATATTTCTAATTAAAATTTCTTCTACTTTCTTTTGGTAAAAAAAGGATAAAGTAGTTTCAATTTTGTCGGAACTTTTTTCCAAGGAAGGCATCCATCCTAAAATGGATTTCGCAAATTGAGGGACTAAAGATGGATACTGTACATAATCTGTATTACGAAATAACGATTCCCTTACAAATCTTGAGACATCTTCACAATCAGAGTTTCCACCATCTCTTTCCCATTTAAGGGCACACACGCGTTTGGCAATCGTTTCAATGGGACTTTGAGGAGATCGAATGAGTGCGGCAAGTAAGTAGGATTCGTTTGGTGTGAGTGCACTCACTGACTTTCGGAAAAGTCCATTTGCAGCAGCTGATATCCCTTTTAATTCTCCACGAAAATAAATCAAATTTACATAAGCGGTGAAAATTTCTTCCTTGGTCCAAAATGATTCCAGTTCTCTTGCCCGATTGATTTGTTTTATTTTTTGAAAGATCGACTTACGTTTGTTCGGACTTGGTTGCAACTCGGGGTCTAAAATCGTGGCAAGTTGCATGGAAATTGTAGATGCTCCGCGAAGGGATGACCCTTTAAGACTTGTCCAAAACGATGCGATGATGGCGTTCCCATCCACACCATTGTGTTGGAAAAACCGTTTGTCTTCAGCGTGTAAAATCGAATCTACTAAATACTTTGGAAATTCTTGGTATTCAACCCAATCTTCAGATCGATAGTCTTTACGTATGCGCAAACGTTGGATGAGTTCTCCCTTCCGATCATAAAATCGAATGTCGGAAGGTTGGTAATTGGATTTTACTTCCGTATAAGTTGGGAAGGCAAATAACGTTGTTGTGAAAAAGAATAAATAAAAAATCGAAACAAAAAAAATGAATTTTTGAAAATTAAAAAAATTTAAATTAAGAAAAACAAACGAAAGAGAAACATCAATCTTCCAATGTTTGATTTGTTTCATAACCTGTTTCAATGATGAGATGGCTTCCATACTCTCTGATTTTATAGGGAACATTTACCCAGATATTTTGCACAGTTTGATGTTCGGGGATTTGACATAGTATTAAATAAGGTTTTCCAGTGGATAAACAAAACTGATACAATTCTTCCAACATCGTTTGCATACGAGCTGGTGTTACTGACCAATAGGTATACGGTGGATCTAAATAAAAAATATAAGCAGTTTCGTCACCTATCTCCCATTTTAATACATGTTTTGTGGCATCTTTCCGAAATAATTGCACATTACGCAACCCACGAAACAAATTATGTAAATTCCGAAATCTAGTTTGATCGAGTTCATAAGTGAGCAGTCGATTTACGGACAAACTGTACGCTTCGGCAGAGATCTGACCACTCCCTGCAAAATAGTCACAAAACAAAATCGAATCGAAACTCAGTCCCCAAGAGAGTAAACGAGAATCCATTAGAGAAAAAATGGCTTTTTTCACCAAACTGTTGGTAAAATTTAAATGACCAGAAACATCGGGAGGTGTCGGGATTTCTTTTCCTTTCCACTTCCCCTGTGAGATACGCAAACCCTTCATTTATTTGGTTACCGTTTTCATTTCTTCTAATTGGGAAAGAATCTGTTTGGAGGGTGAATTGGATTCAATTTCCGAAAAAATCTTTTTTGCTTCCGAATCATTTTTTAAGTCCAAAAGGCCAAAACCATACAATAATAAGGCATCATTGTACTTAGGACTTTGTTTTCCCGATTTTTGGAATTCTTTTCCCCATTCAACAAGTAAGTCTGATTCTCCAAATACGAGAGCCCGTTCCATAAACAAATAGATAGCGTTCCAATAATGCACAGAGGAACGAAAGTTAGGTGAAACTTCTTTCCCTACTCGTAGTTTTAGATTTGACCAATTTTCTTCCGTGGAAACATACAGAAAAAAAATCCGAGGATCCTTTTCAGGTTCGCGTCCATTGAGATACTGGAGCGATTGTTTAGAAACAAGAGAATAGTTCCCTTTTTTAAATTCTGTATATAAGAGCGAAAATCCAGAGGATTCGCTCCAAAGTAATGTTGGGACGAATAAAAAACAAAAAAAAGATTGGGATAAGGTCAAATTATAGTTCGGTAATGTTGGATGATCCACACATCGGGCAAATTAACTCCCAAGAATCGAGGTATTCATCCTCACCTTCTGCTTCCCAACGATGGTCACAGTCTTCACAAGCATATGTTACGACGTCTTCGTTTAGGCTCTCTGCGTCGAATTCGTCATCATCTAAAAAGTCATCTTCCATACCCTTCTCACTAAATCACAAAGAAAAAGCCGTGTCAAGTGGGGAGGGCAAAAAAAAATGGGATCAAACGATGGCGATTTACTCTCGGTACGAACCACATAGAAAGAAGAAATCCAAGGCACCGCTATTTTTATTGGTTTTAGCGTTAGGCCTCTCCGCTTTAGGGTTTACCTATAGAAAAGAAATTTATTTTCTTTTTGCAAAAGACCAAAGCGTTCGAGCAGAAAAGACCAAAGAAAAAACGATAGAACTTTGGAAATCGGGAAACCTGAAGGAAAAGGAAATCGAAGATTTCCAATCGATTGCTGTTACCTATTCGGAAAAAGACCCAACAGATCCAGTTGCCTTTCACTTAATTGCCCGTAGTTTGTTTTGGAATTTGAACCGCCTTGGGATCCAATTCGACCATGATAGTTTGATTTTACATTTAGGATCACCTTTCCGAGAATTTATTGGAAATTCCGTTTTGGCCGAATCCACTTTGGATTCCATTTTTTGGAATGCAAGGACCGCAGAATCCTATTCGTCCTCGCCGTTTTCCGATTGGGAAAATAATTTAGTTTTATTATTTTTAGGGGAAACCCATCGCGGAGTCAAACGCCCACAAGTATTGATTCAGGAATATGGCAACATTGACAGATCCAAACTTTCCTTGGAACTCCAATCGGTTTACATTTGGTTACTAACTTTTAATACGATGTTAGCTGGTGATGCCACTGGGCTTGATAAATTGATCACCATTACAAAAGATCCAAATTATAAATTAGGGATCCAATTTACACCTAGGGAAGAAAATTTTTTGCGTGGTCTTGGAAAGTATTACAAAAAGGATTATGTGGGTGCTTTGTCTTTACTGAGACAAGCCAAAACGACAAACCCTGACACAATCACTGAAACATCAATCATCACTGAAGCAACTATCTTTCATTTGCAGAATTTATCTCAAAAAGGCATCGATCTTTTAGAAGAGTATTATATTTCCACAGGGAAAAAAAATCCAGAGATTCCAATTTTGGTATCAAAGTTTATGAAAGAAAAACCAGGTCTCAAAACAAAATTGGATTTATCTTTGGATAAAAAAGAATGAAAACCAATCCTTCCATTATTAGAATTTTAGCGAACAAAGGCAAAACAATCAAATCTTTCAAATCAATCGTCCAACCTCTTAATGAGAAACGAGTCCCATTCCTTTTTGTAACAATCAGTTTTGGAATGTTTGGTTGCGGACTGTTTTATAAAGGTGTACCAAAACCAGGTGAGTTTTGTTATGTATTGGCAAAACCTCCAGAATGTTTATATGTAGACTTTGAAAACAAAAAATTAGTTTGGGAAGGTGTCGAATATCCGTTGGATGAAAAACTTCGGATGGATTATTTCTTTCATAAAAATGAAGATTTGTTTGAATTAACAGTTGCTACGGTCAATCGAGTAGAAATCAAAAACCTTTCTACGTCTAACTTCAATCAGTTTTACATGAGAAAAAAAGATAAGTTCGCAGAAATCCCAAAAGGAAGTTCTAAAGATGAAACAAAACATTGAGGAAATCCAAAAAGAAATCATCGCCGAGTTTTCCGAGCTTACCGACTGGGAAGAAAAGTTTCAATATTTAATTGAGTTAGGTGAAGGATTACCTTCGTTCCCAGATGAAAAACGAACAGAAGAATATTTAGTACCAGGATGCCAATCAAGAGTGTGGGTCGCACCAAAACTCAAAGAAGGAAAATTGGAATTTGATGCCGATAGTGATACTGCACTTACCAAGGGACTCATCGCCATTCTTATACGCGTGTTTTCAGGACAAAGTCCGGAAGATATAGCAAATGCCTCCCTCAGTTTTATTGAAGAAGTAGGTCTTTCAAAATTTTTATCCATCTCAAGGCGGAATGGACTCTTTTCTATGGTACAAAAACTAAAGGGTTATGCAGAAAAAGTATAATCATTCGCTTTTTTCCTTTGCAAACTGATTTTATCTGCTTAGAATTCTCTTTCGAATCATCTTTGGGAATTCTATGAAACAAATTCTAATCTTCATCTTTGTTCTTTTTACGATCCACTGTGGAAAAGATCTTTCTCCCTTTGGTGGAGAAGTCAATGTACAAGCTTTACCAAAACGATTAAAACCTGAATGGCCAATTCCCAACTGGAGAATAGTCACCCCCGAATCGGTAGGTGTTTCTTCCGCAAAACTCAAATTAGCTGAAGAGTATGCCTTCACTCGAACTGGTGATGAGACAGACCGCAAAGGAAGAAGGACGGATGCACTTGTTATCCTTCGGAATGGAAAACTCATTTATGAAAAATATGCGCGTAATTTTAATGAAGAGAAAGTTCACCTAACATGGTCAGTTACAAAAAGTGTATTACAAACCATGTATGGAATTGCTGTCAAACAAGGTCTCATCAAATTAGATGACCCAGGGTATTATCATTACGAACCTCTCAGCCGAGATGAGTCTCATAAAAAAATTACTATCCGTCATTTATTGAATATGTCTTCAGGACTTGCCGCTGAGGAAGGGTATGAAAGTGGTCCTTTAAAATCATCCGTCATTGCGATGTTGTATACAAGAGGCAGATCGGATATGGGCAATTTTTGTGCAAACCTACCTTTACGCGCGGAACCAGGCACGCAGGTGTATTACTCAAGTTGTGATACCAATATCCTTTCAGCGATCTTAAAAAAAGTGTATGGCAAAGAGGAATACGATAAACTCCCTTTCGAAAAAATCTTCCAACCATTAGGAATTTCGAATGTTACCTTTGAAAGAGATGGATCAGGTACGTTTGTTGGTTCATCTTATCTTTATCTCACAGCGAGAGACCTTGCCAAAATTGGTTATTTGTATTTAAACGATGGAGTTTGGAACGGAGAACGTTTATTACCTGAAGGTTGGGTGAATTTCACTAGAACCCCTGCTCCAGGTTACAAAACAACTCCATACTCAGAAGATTTATCTCAGGATAATTATACTGCTCATTGGTATGCCAACACAGGTGTGCCCGATCGAGGCATCCACGAACCTTGGCCTGATGCGCCGAAAGATACCTTCGCTGCTCTTGGGCATTGGGGGCAAATGATGTATGTGATTCCAAGCTTAGATCTAATCATTGTTCGGTTTGGAGATGATCGGGAAAAAGCCTTTATCAAAAATGATTTTTTAAAATTAATTAAGGAATCGGTAATTCGGTAATCTTATGAAACGTAAAATCTCAGTCATTTTATCTTTATTATTCTTAATGCTTTTGTTTTGGGCACAGTGGAATTGGAAACACCTCTCTAGTTTTCCTTCCATCATTTCCAGCTTTTATTCCAAAGAGTATTGCAGTTGTTACTTTGTGATGGAGTTATCGGAAGAACAATGCCATGATTTTGCAAGGCAATGGGTTCCGATTAGTGAATTCAAACTAGACAAAGAAAATACTTCTGTTACCGTAAGAGGTCTTGGTAAAACCAATACCGCAAAATTCCAATCCAAACAATATGGTTGTAGCCTTTTAAATGAAGGAACTAACTAACGTTTTAACGATAGTAACGCATTCCTGGAAAAATAAAATTGATGCCAAAGATGAGTCCTTTGGCTTTTACTTCTTCAGGTACTGGGCCAAAATTTTGCCCACGGATAGAATCCATACAAGCTTGGTCGACAACGACTTGGCCTTGAGAAGAAACCAAACGAACATCCAAAACTTGTCCTTGTTCACTTAACATAAATAAAACTTTGGTTTCCCCTTCTTTGATCCCCTCCCTGGCTACAACTCCCGCCATATCTCGGTAAGCATAGTTCCCTCCACCAGGTGGGGCAAAGGATTCCTCAATTCGTTTCAACATGTTTTTGAAATAATAATAACCAGCGAGCTGTTTGGTGGGTATCGTTAATGCTTTTGCACCATCCCATCGGAACAAGAAGTCTTGTTGGAAACGATAATTAAAAGGAATTTTTGTCATCTGACCAGAACTTGCTGACTGGTTTGGGCTCTCCTGTGCATTGGCATTGGATTTTGGATCTGCCTTAAAGATTCCAAATTCAAAAATATCATCTTCTTTGGTTTGTTCCGACTTGGGTTGTGCCTTACTCGGTGTAGAAGAAGAACTTCCCATCACAAATTCATGAAATTTGGTGAGTGTATGAAAACCTTGTTTTTCGGTAACACCACCGCCTCCCGCCGAATCTTTGTTAGATAAGGCTTTGTATTCATCTTTTTTGTCTGGATTGATGAACTGTTGTTCGACGAGGACTTCGTAGATTTTTTCTTGTTCTTTTGGTCCAAGGGTTTCGGTCGCTTGTTCCTCTGCCCACATCTTCCATAACATATTACGTGTGATGAGGTGAGCTAAAAAAAAGGAAGCAATCAAAATTACAAAGGTAAAGGCGAAAAAAAGACGTTTTTCCCCTTCTTCTTTTTCGGGTAATCGGAAATCAAAAGAGAGTGGGGCCATTTTCACGATTTTCTCCCGTATTTCCAATATACGGAAGTCCCAAATGTTCGTAAGCTTTTTTCGTAGCCACCCGGCCTTGTGGGGTGCGGTCAATTAGGCCCACACGTACGAGGAATGGTTCGTACGTGTCTTCTATGGTACGTTCTTCTTCACCAAGCACAACCGCAATGGGTTTGATGCCCACAGGTCCTCCGCCATAACGCGAAATCAGGATGTCCAAAATTTGGCGGTCAACGGCATCGAGTCCCAAATGGTCCACACCCATGCGGTCAAACGCATACCGACAGGTTTTTAGACTAACAGATGTTTCGTTGTTTACCTCTGCAAAATCTCTTACGCGTTTGAGTAAGTGGTTTGCGATCCTTGGGGTTTTACGGCTTCGTTTACCAACTTCCATGGCAACACCTTCTCCCAATTCCACACCGAGAAGTTTGGCAGATCGATCCACGATGATTTGCATCTCTTCATCGGTATAAAAATCAAGTTTGAGATGGATGCCAAATCTAGATTTGAGTGGATCACTGACAAGACCCGACCTTGTGGTGGCTCCGACCAATGTGAATGGTTGGAGTTGGATCTGCAAAGCGTTTGCGGTGATGCCTTCCCCCACAACAAGGTCCACAAAAAAGTTTTCCATGGCTGGGTATAAGAGTTCTTCCTGTTTTTTGATGAAACCGTGGATTTCATCGATAAAGAGAACTTCGTTGGTTTTGAGTAAGGTGAGAAACCTTACCAAATCAGCTCCCTTTGAAATCGCAGGAGCGGATGTAGGAGTGAAGGCAACGGCAAGTTCATTGGCAATGATATTGGCAAGAGTTGTTTTCCCAAGCCCAGGTGGGCCTGAAATGAGTACGTGGTCGAGGGGGCTTTTTCGTTTGCGTGCCGCTTCGACATAGACCGAGAGATTGGCCAATACCTCTTTTTGTCCGATGAACTCAGACAGTTTTGTAGGGCGAAGGTTTGGTTCTTCTTCGCCCGCTTGCATCCAATCTTCTCGTAAACTCACCTCAATTGGGTTTCTTCTCTGGAGTGATGGACGTCAAGATTTCATTTTTATTTCGGATGATTTTTAACTCAATGCGTTTGCCAATTTTGGAGTTCACAATCAATCCAACGAGTTCATCTGGGGTTCGGACTGGTTTTCCTTCCACTTCGACAATGACATCCATCAACTGCAATCCCGCTTTGTCAGCTGGAGAACCTTTTACGATTTGGTGGATGATGGCACCTTGTTTGCTTTTTAATCCAAATTGAGCTAAGTCTCGGTCGGTGATGTGGTCCACACCAGCACCAATCCAAGCTCGTGCCACTGATCCATTTACCTTTAACTCTTCTACCACTCTGCGAGCTTCGTTGATGGGGATGGCAAATCCAATTCCATCAGATCCACCGGATTGGCTCACTATCATTCGGTTGATTCCAATCACTTCACCACGAATGTTTAAGAGTGGCCCTCCACTATTCCCTTGGTTGATGGCTGCATCGGTTTGGATGTACGCAAGACCAGATCGGTCAAGACCTCCCCTTTGGATGGCGGAAACAACTCCTACGGTAAAGGATTGTTCGAGTCCAAGGGGAGCACCAATGGCAATGGCCCAGTTCCCTACTCTTACTTTACTCGAATCACCAATCAAACTGGGAACAAGAGTTCCTTTGGGAGCACTAATTTTTAATAAAGCGATGTCAGCAGTAGGATCAGAACCAATGAGTTTTGCTCCGTATTCACTTTTGTTTTTCAACTTTACGGTAAACTTATCCATGTTCTCCACTACATGGTGGTTTGTCATGATGTACCCATCTTCGTTTAACACAATGCCAGAACCTAATCCAGATAACCTTTGTTGGCGCGAGCCCTTTCTTTGGTTTTGAGGTGGGCCAAAAAAATATTCAAATGGATGTAAGGGAACATTCACAGTCCCTTCCGTTGCAATGGAAACCACACTTGGGGAAACCTTATCGAATACTTCTTGGAACGCATCTTCTAAAGCTACAGCTTGGGTTTGTGCAGGTGATAGTTTATCACTGCCATCTGCTTTCAGTTGTAACGGGTTTTCTGATGAATTTCCGCAAGTGAGGATGGGAGACAAAAAAGTCCCCAATAATAAAAAACTAAACGCGACGGCTATGTATCGTAAAGGATTCGTTTTTTTCTCAGTCATAGACAATGAACACTCTCTCCTATAGTATCAGACCCATGAAACGGGGGGAAAGTTCCCATTTCTTGGGATCGTTTTTTTACAAAAAAACTTGAACAATTTGTAACTAGCAAAACAAGTCTTAGTATGGCAAGTAAGGTTTTGGTTCCCCTATGTCCAGGTTTTGAAGAAATGGAAGCGATCATCTTAATTGATGTCCTTCGCCGTGGCAAGGTTGAAGTTGTTTCTGTCAGTAAAACAAAAGAACCCATCATTGCTTCACGAAATACCATTCATTTGGCAGACAAAACTTTTTCTGAAGTGAAGGCAGATGATTTTGATGCCATGATTTTGCCGGGTGGACTGAATGGCACAAAAAATCTATTGGCCGAAGGGGAGGTTCACTCTCTCTTACATTCTTTCCATAATTCTCAAAAACACATTGCCGCAATTTGTGCCGCTCCGGCTGTTTTACGAAAATTAAAAATCATTTCAAAAGAGGATCCTTACACAGCATTTCCTTCAACAGAAGATTTGGTAAAAGGAGAAGGTGGAAAGTATACAGGGAATCGAATTGAATCGCATAACCGTGTTCATACGAGTATTGGACCTGGCTCTGCCTTTGAATTTGCTTTGTACATTTTAGAATTATTGGAAGGGAAATCAGTAATGGAAACAGTGAAACAAGGACTACAACTCCCTCATTCCGAATGAGAATTCCTTTCATTGATGAGCGACTGCACTGCCATGTCTTCTGTTTCAAACACCTCTAAGTGGCTTTCCATACCTGTCATTTTGAAAACTTTGGCAACCGATCCATGAACACTGCAAACTTTCAAATTTCCATGGTATTTTTTAAGTTTGTACATGGCCGTCACAAGAGTTCCAATCCCAGAGCTATCCATAAAAGGAACTTTTTCTAAGTTAACCACGATTTCATATTGGTGTTTGCGCATTTTCTCATCTAAAATATCTTTCAATTCTTTTGCGTTGTACAAGTCGACTTCACCTTCAATGGTGATAACGACTACTTGATGAGATGACGTTTCGTGGATGACCATTTGATTTACGTTTGCACCTTAAATGGAAATGAAAAGGAAAAAAATTACATTCGAAAGACACCAAACGGTTTTCTTTCTTCTTTTCGCCGACTTAAAATCGACAGTGCCTTACCTAGTACATTCCTTGTATCGGCAGGATCAATGATTCCATCATCCCAAAGTCGTGCAGAGCTGTATACAGCAGACGATTTTTTTTCATAATCTTCCAAAATTGGTTTTTTGAATGTGGTTTCTTCCTCAGCTAAAATCTTTTCCCCTGCTGCTTCCTTTTGGTCCTTTTTCACAGTCCATAATACATTGGCAGCTTGTTCCCCACCCATCACTGAAATCCGTGCATTGGGCCACATCCATAAAAATTCTGGAGCAAAAGCACGGCCACACATTCCGTAATTCCCTGCACCATATGACCCACCTGTAACAATTGTTAACTTAGGAACGGTAGTTGTGGACACTGCATTCACCATTTTGGCACCATCACGTGCAATTCCATTGTTTTCATATTTTTTCCCTACCATAAATCCAGTGATGTTTTGTAGGAAAAGTAGGGGGATTCTTCTTTGGTCACAGAGTTCGATGAAGTGTGCTGCTTTAAGTGCCGACTCGGAAAAAAGCACTCCATGGTTTGCGATGATTCCCACTGGGTATCCATAAATCTCGGCAAAACCAGTGACTATGGTAGTTGCATATAGCTTTTTAAATTCATGAAAACGTGACCCGTCCACTAACCTTGCGATGATTTCTCTTGGATCATAGGATTTACGGGAATCTCTTTCGATGATTCCATAAATTTCTTCTGTCGGGTATAAAGGTTCTTCTGTTTCTCTGTCAGGAGAATCCGCTTTGGCATTTAAATTTTTGATAATAGAACGTGTGATTTCCAGAGCATGAAAATCATCCTCTGCAAAATGATCTGTAACGCCTGATATACGGCAATGTACATCTGCCCCACCTAATTCTTCTCCCGTCACAACTTCTCCTGTTGCTGCTTTCACAAGGGGAGGACCACCTAAAAAAATCGTTCCGTTGCCTTTTACAATCACGGATTCGTCAGACATGGCTGGGATATAAGCACCGCCAGCCGTACAAGACCCCATAACAACCGCTATTTGAGAAATTCCTTTTGCACTCATACGTGCTTGGTTAAAAAAGATCCTACCAAAATGATCTTTATCTGGAAAAACTTCATCTTGCATGGGTAAAAATGCGCCACCAGAATCCACCAAATAAATACATGGTAAAAAATTGTTTTCAGCAATTTCCTGGGCTCGTATATGTTTTTTGACAGTAAGGGGGTAATACGTTCCACCTTTGACAGTTGCATCATTTGCAACTATCATACAGTCTATTCCTTCTACCTTACCGATACCTGTGATGATCCCTGCTGAAGGCACTGGATCTGGATACACGGCTTCTGCAGCAAGCCCACAGATTTCCATAAATTCCGTGTTTGCATCAATGAGTTCTGCGATACGTTCCCTTGCAGTGAGTTTTCCTCTAGCTTTGTGTTTTTCCAAAGCTTTTTTTCCACCACCTAACTTCACTTGTTCGATTGTCTTTCGAATTGGAACCAAAGTTTCCAAATATGTTGTACGATTGGCTATAAAGTCCGAAGAAAGGGGATTCACTTTGGAGATCAGTCGTTCCATATCAGTCCTTGTTCTGTTTGTTAAAGTGGAAGGTTTTGGTTTTTTTATGAGAAAAACTATCTACGAAGTAATGGAGTTTTTCATAAACGACGGTTGGGCATTCTTCCATTGCTAAATGTTTGCAAGGTAAAAAAATCAGACTACTTGTACGAAGGGTTTCTTTCATGTACTCAGTTTGTTTTGGAGAGATACGATAGTCTTCTTCCCCAATGTAAATTTGTCTGAGGCCAACAAAATTTTTTGCACCTTCCTCAATTTCTCGTAACGCATGAGTGGAACGGTCGACATTCCGAACAAACTCCAAAGTGTTTTTTCGATTTTTTCCTTCGAATAACAAATGATACATGGTCTTTTCCCACTCACTTGTAAAATGATGAGTTTTTTTCACCAAAAACCATTTATAAAAAAATCGAAGCAAAGGTGGCCTGAACAAAAATGAAAAGAGCTCACCAATCAGCGGTAAACGTAAAAAATGTAATGGAAAATAAAATTTAAATTTTGGTAAGTTCATAAACCCACCTAAAATCGAAAGAGACTTGAATTGGTTAGCATGTTCCTTAAATGCAAAACACAAAATAGGCAAGGCATAATCATAGGCGACCACATGTACTTTTTTATCACCTACTACTTTTTCCAAAAACGGGGAAAGGTAATGAGCCTGTAGTCTATGAGATAAGGGCCCATCTGGCCGACTGCTGAAACCTGTACCCAAAAAATCTAATGCGATCACGCGGTAATGGGTAGATAATAATTCAACCAGTTTACGATAGTTATAGGAAGTGGTCAAAAAACCTGGTAACAAAAGTATAATTTCATCACCCTTGCCTTCTTCTAAATAAAAAAAACTAAGGCCATCTATTTCCACAGACTTTCCGGAATTGATATGTGCCTGTAAACTAGGTGTCATGTTTCACTCCGTAAACTTTCCATATAATTTTCTTAAATAATGGTCTTCAAATTCAAATAAATTCATACTCCGACGAGCCATAATTTTTTTTGTATCAAATAAAAACTCTTCTAACCGATACCGACCACCAGGTTTGATCCATGTAAATGCTGGCACATAACCTTGGATTCTGGATTCCACAACATTACTTGCGATATCAAAAACCGTACCTGTATTTGACATCACACCAATTGCCAATTTGGTAAAGGGACCTATGATGGAACCAAACTTAATGGTGCCAGTATTTACGATTGATTCACCTACTTTTAGTTTAACGATGCCATAATTATTTTTAAGATCACTAGTCGTAGACAAAGCACCTAAATTGACCCAATTGGAAACAAAACTATGCCCCAAAAAACCTTCATGGTGTTTATTGGTAAAATCTAAAATGATAGAATTTTCTACTTCACCACCAATGCGACATTGGTTTCCAATCAGCGTTCCACCAGTGATGCGAGCATTGTCAATTTGGCTATTTCTTCCGATAAATAGTGGGCCTTCTAAAAAACTAAAAGAAGATATTTTGACACCATCTTCCACAAGGATGGGACCGTGAGTGGTATCAAAAACAACTCCTGGATACACAGTGGCACCAGCATGAATGTACAAATGTTTTTCTTTTCCAACAATATGGAATCCTGATTGTTTTGCTTTGTACTTTTGACGGAATCGTTTCCATTCTTTTTCAATGTTGAGGGTGTCCTCGATGATGGATGTGACAGTTCCCAATAATTCCCAAGGCAAAAAAGAATCAGAGCTATAAATCGAATCATAAGTTTCAAGTGAAGCCGGTAAAACATGTGGATAACGATTAAAAATTAAAGTTTCAAAATCTGGATTCGGGCCCTTGTAAAAGATTTTGGCACCAGGGTATTTCCTTTCTAACTTTTCAAGTAAGGACATACCTCCCAAGTTCCATTCAAAAAAAGAATGGAATCTAGAGAGTGGTTCTAATGCAGGATTTCGTTTTGAATCATCTAATAGGAGATTCACAAATCACTCCACTGTAACCGATTTTGCTAAATTCCTAGGTTGGTCCACATTACATCCCCTAAGAATTGCTATGTGGTACGATAACAGCTGTAATGGGATGACTGCAAGTAAGGGGACCAAAGCATCAGCAGTTTTTGGAATTTCAAAAGTGTAATCAGCCATCGATTTGATTTCGGTATCACCTTCAGTAACAATAGCGATTACTTTTCCTTTTCTAGCTTTTACTTCTTGTATATTGGAAATAACCTTTTCATAGGAACTATCCTTTGTTGCAATAAAAACAACTGGCATATCTTCGTCTATGAGTGCAATCGGACCATGTTTCATTTCGGCAGCAGGGTAACCTTCGGCATGGATGTAAGAAATTTCTTTTAATTTCAAGGCACCTTCTAATGCCACAGGGAAATTAAATCCTCGTCCCAAATAAAGGAAGTTAGATGCTCTATAAAAATGTTCAGAAATATTTCGAATCTCTTCATCTTTGGTTAGAATTTTTGCTACCTTGTCCGGAATAGAATCTAATTCTAATAATAATGTTTGGTAGTCTGAAAGAGAGATAGATCCTCTTTTTAATCCCAAGTAAAGTGCCATCATCGTTAGAATCGTGACTTGGGAAGTGAATGCCTTTGTTGATGCAACTCCAATTTCAGGCCCAGCATGCAAATACGCACCTGCGTGTGAAGCACGAGCAATGGATGAACCAACTACGTTACAAACTCCAAATATCAAAGCCCCTTTTGACTTGGCAAGTTCGATAGCAGCAAGCGTATCCGCAGTTTCTCCTGATTGGGAAACCGCAATGACAACATCACGTTCGGTTACTATGGGATTACGGTAACGAAATTCAGATGCATATTCAACTTCTGTTGGGATCCTTGCCAGATCTTCAAACAAATACTCTCCAATGAGTCCTGCATGCCAAGAAGTCCCACAACCAACTAAAATCAAACGATCCGCATTCAAAAATCGATTGAGGTATTGGTTGATTCCACTTAAGAACAAATGGTGTTCGCGCGAAACCAATCGACCACGCATCGCATCACGAATCGACTTTGGTTGTTCAAAAATTTCTTTTAACATAAAGTGTGGGTATCCACCTTTCTCTATGTCTTCCAAATCCAATTCTAGTTTTTGAATGAATGGGGTTTTTGTCACATTCTCTAAATTTTTAACTACAAGACTTCCGTCTTTGATGATTGCCATTTCTTGGTCATTGAGGTAAGTGACATTATTCGTATATTCAATGATAGGTGTGGCATCTGAAGCAACAAAGTATTCATCCTCACCGATTCCGATCACAAGTGGTGATCCTTTTCTTGCAGCAATCATACTTCGTTCATTGTCTTTTGATAGTACAACAATCGCATATGCTCCAACCACTTCATTTAAAGCCAAACGTACGGCTTCTTCGATCGAACAATTATTTTGTTTTTTAATTTCTTCGATTAAATGGATAAGGACTTCTGAGTCAGTATCTGACTTAAATTTATGTCCGCTACTTTCTAACTCTTTTTTGATGGAACCATAATTTTCAATGATACCATTGTGGATGATTGCCAAATGACCATCGGAACTTGTATGAGGATGCGCGTTACGATCGCTAGGCTCACCGTGTGTAGCCCAACGAGTATGTCCTATTCCAAGGCTTGCTTCTAATTTTCTATTGCCAATTTCTGTTTCTAAATCAGCAACCTTTCCCTTTTTTTTAACGATTTCCAAACCACCGTTTAACAATGCCACACCGGCACTATCATAGCCACGGTATTCCAATCGTTTGAGTCCTTTGATGATGACAGGAAGAGCTTCTCTTTTACCTAAATAACCTACGATTCCACACATTGTTTTACCCTCTTTAAGGTAGATTCCAAATCAGTTTGGGATTTTGTTTCTGTAATGACACGAAAGATAGGTTCCGTATTGGAAGGCCGTATATGGATCCATGAATCGGAAACATACATCCACAACCCATCTTTTTCGGAAATGAGTTTCGGAGAAAACTCAGATGTAAATTTTTCATATAAACTTTGTAAGGACATACCTTTAGCTAAAGGGAAAGATTGTTTGTCCATATAGAGGTTTGGTAACTCATCCATCAGCTCATCAATGGACTTCCCTGTTTCCGCCATAACATTTAAGATATGAGCAATACCAGACAGTGTATCACGTCCAAAGGAAGGGATATTTGGATCAATGACACCACCATTGCCCTCACCACCGAACACTGCTTTGGTTTTGATCATTTCTTCTACAACATTTGCTTCACCCACTTTACTGCGAATCACTTCGCTTCCAAATCGAGAAGCCACTTCTTCGTTCAAAAAACTGGTAGAAAGGTTCACAACAACCTTGGATTTTTTCTTGGAATTTGCTAAAACATTCATTAGAGCCAAAGGAAGGGTATACTCTTCGGAAATGGCACCACGTTTAGGAGTGAATAAAACCAACCTGTCCGCATCAGGGTCGAGTGCAAAACCGATATTGGCTTTTGATTTTTTAAAAAAAGGTTCAACAGTTTTTAAGGCGGCGGCCGTTGGTTCGGGAGGTCGTGGAAATGTTCCATCCGGATTACAGTTATGGGAAACTACTTTACAACCTAACATCTGTAAGAACTTTGGAACTACATAAGAGCCCGCGCCTCCAACAGCGTCCACAAAAACCGTAAACTTTTTCTTTTTGATTTTGTTAACATTTACACGTTTCAAAACAGAAGACAAATGAAGATCGATATAATCTTCTCCAGAATCAATATAACCTTTCGGAGAAATTTGTTCTTTGGTAAAAGACCCAGACTGTAGGATGGATAGAAGTTTTTGGTTTTCTTCCGCAGAAAAGAAAAACCCTTTTTTGGAAATAAATTTAAATGCGTTCCACTCCATTGGGTTGTGAGAAGCAGAAATCATAATCCCACCATTCGCTTTTGCCAAATTCACGACTGCCTTTGTTGTGGGAGTGGGAACAAGACCCAATGTTAATACCGAAGATCCAGAAGCTAACAATGCAGAGGTGAGAAGGGATTCTAAATAAGGACCACTTGGTCTTGAGTCCCGGCCAACCACAACCGTTCCACCATTCATCATGGTTGCAAAGGACTTTGAGAAAGCAAGTGCCTCTTCCAATCCAAATCCTTGTGCGATTTTTCCCCGAACACCGGAGATGGAAATCATGAGAGAGGACAGATCATACTCTTTAGTAAAATGCATACAATACGATCAAGGCTCTTGGATTCGCACTGTAAGTCTATCTTTTTGCTTTGTGCGAGCTGTTTGTGAATGGGAAATAAAAAAAGAATAAAGGCAAACGGTTTGGGCGATGACAGGATTGAACTGCCGACCCGCTGCTTGTAAGGCAGCTGCTCTCCCAGCTGAGCTAATCGCCCGTTGTTATGACCAGTAAACTAGCTGTTCGAATTCTGTAAATGAGAAATAGAAATAAAAAAGGCCACTCGATGGTGGCCTCATTCCTAGGAGTTATGTGCGAATGTTAGGCGGCTTTTGCGTCAATGGAATTGATGCGAAGAGCCATACGAGATTTTTTACGATCTGCATTTTTTTTGTGGATGAGTTTTGTTTTTGCAGCTCGATCCAATTTAGAAGAAAGTTTTGAAAATACAGATAATGCTTCTGTTTTATCGCCAGATTTAATGGCTTTGATGAGAAGGCGTGCGTAAGTGCGCAATTCACTACGGTCTTCTCCATTTCGCTCTTTTCTACGAGCAGTTCTGCGAATGTCTTTTTTAGATGATTTTAAATTAGCCAAGGAATGTCCCCTATGAGGAATTTTTACTTATCTTTTGAGTACCACTCTGCCGGTCAAGGCGAAAGAGAAAAAAATGAGTACCAAACGACATTCCCAAGACCTCTTCCTGCGGAGGTACCATGTTTTCTGCTCTTATTTGGATCGATTCCGAACTTTACAAAATCTTGACCGAGCGCCACCTAGACATCGGACTTGTGGTGAAAATGGCTATTTTATCCCTCAAATTGGAGGGATTGGAACCTGGACCCTATCCGCCAGGTGAGCTTGGCCACTATGAACGATTGGAACTCTCACGGTATGATTTTTTTACATTAAGCCTCATTTCTCGGGAGAAGGAAGTTGACCCGAACGTATTACTCTCATATGCTTTCACAGAAGCTTTGTTGGAAATTTTGCGACTGTGACTCCTGAAAAATCAAAATACCATTATATTAAAATTGATTCGATCACAGACATCGATCCACAAAAACTATCTATTTCACAAATCCAACAACGGTATATTGATAAAGATAACAATCGTTATGCCTTAAGATTCAATAAAGAAATCCGAAGGATCGAAATTTTGAAACTGATTGGGAACCATTTTGAGGTCCTACCCCACCATCCAGTTTCCCAAACCAAAGAAAACCAAACCTCAACCGATCCAAATCCTGAAACGAAACCTTCTCCAACTCAACCGCCGATCATCTCAGAAGACTTGAGGGCCAATCCCATTTTAGGGAAATTAATCTCTACACCTGATCCCAAACTCACCACACAAGATAAAGGGGTAAAACCTTTAGAAATCTCCAAAGAAAAACTGACTCCAGTGTTAGAAGAGAACTTGATGCGAGAAGATGTAGATTTAGATATCTTTGAAGGTGAAGAACCTCCGAAAGTACAGGAGATTCTTTCCCACGAAGGACTTCTCAACACACCTGAGCCTCATAAACCCGAGGATGAAGACACATCTACCATCACAGCAAACATGAGGCTAGAGGAAGGGACTGGGGAAAAAACAGCCCAACAACGGATTGATGATTTTTTAAAGATCATCGCTACTTATAGAGAACGGATCACAGCCATCATACGGAACCTACAATCCTCAAGGATTTTTGAACTCACAGGAGATCCTTCCGAAAACAAAAACATTGTGGGTAATTTTTCAAGAGAAATTGAAGCCACTGTTTTTGAGGCCATCGATAAAATGATCGATCTTCATAAAGAAATGACCTCTTATCCTCGTCCAATTACCTATTACATTTCCAAATCACCTGTGGAAAAACGGGAAGAGATGAAACTAATTGAATCAGACAAAGAAAAGTTGAATCATTTACATTTGTTTGAAATGCAAAGGCATTCAGATTCCATCATTAAAGACCTTAAAAAGTTAAGTTTGCAGTTATTGAATATATTGAATCTTAAAAATGAAATTCAAGTGAAACAATTACAATATGCGAACCAATTGATGTTTGTGGATGCAAAAAATGCCTCACTTTATTTTGCACAAGACTTAGATAAAACCATTTTGGAAATTGAACACTGGAAACAATCGAAATGAAAGAACTGTCCGAAGCAGAAACAAAAGCCATATTAGAAAAAATTAGATCGGAATACAAAGAACATGGGAAATTGAATCCCAAGGCATTTGACCAAACTGGATTTGAGCAACGTTACATCCAAGTGTTAAAACTTCGTGGGAATATTACAAAATTTCTCACGGAAGAAGTAACTTTTTTGGAACAACTCAAATCAAAATTCCAAGAACTAGCAGCAAAAAAAGAAGCAGCAAAAGCACAAACTTTAAATCGTATCATGGACGAATCGATTGAGAAGTTGGCCAATTACAAAAAGGTTGACTTCCATCCTTTAGCCAAACTGGAAACTCGATACTTTTATGGAGCGATGTTAGATTTTACAGAAATGGAACTTCCGGTGCTGATTTATATCTTTAAGGGAACACCAGAATATTCCTATTTGCAAGATGCAGTATTACAAGTGGAGCGAATTGGGCTCACTCGGCGTGGTCTTCCTTCCATGAAGATGCAAGAGTTCATCAAAACCTTGTTAGATGCCAACGGGAATGCAATTGTCATCGAAAAAGCATCTCAAAATCTTTTGAAGGATGGATGTATTGCCCTAAAAAATATCATCGTGGCCGTACAAGATCTTACAGCAAAAAACCGAATCAACCCTGATATGATTGTCCAAGTGAACGAAAAGGAATATCCTAATTCGTATAATGCTTACAATGGCAAAAAGTTTGGAGAATGTTTGAATCGGATCACTGAACGCTGCAAACAAATCATACAAGATTTTCGAATGAATGCGTTGATGAATATCGAAGGTTAGTTTAAATATGGCTCCATGGACCCTATTTTGCTTGGTGTTAGCGACACAATTGAATCGGAATTTGACCAGGAAGTTTATAAAAACCTTTCTCCTTTAGAAAAATACCATTCCTTACTTTTCACATCCGTTGATAAACTATTTGGTTTTTTAGGAACGAACCGAGAAACCCTCAAACCCTACCTCACCGATTTTGTATCCGTAGAAGCTCAGTCTCTCGGTAGAGAGGGGTATGGGTTTACGATCAAAGATGCAAACGATATGGGATTTGGGGGTCTTGCCTGCCATACAGTAGATCTTGGTGGAGCCAGTGTTGGTGGTGCCATCCAAACGGCACATACCATCGTAAAAGCAAATCCCTATGCTGTGGTGCTTGTGGCGGCTGCTGACATTCCCAAATCCGTTTTCAAACAAGTATCCGATTTAAAACGTTTAACAGCAACCGTTTGCCATAAGGATTGGGAGATGCCTTATGGAGCAACCCTAATCGGACTCTATTCCTTGTTATGCGAACGAATGATGTTTGATACAGGTGTGACAAGTGAAGACTTAGAAGAGATCACAAAACACTTCAGGTCCCTAGCTGAAACCAATCCACGAGCCTTTCAATACCAAAAACAAATGGTCGAAAAACAATTAAAAAAACCACTTTCAGGTGTATATAGCACACCAATGATTGCAATTGTCACAGACCATGGATTTGCCACCCTCATCACATCTGAAGCCATGAAACAAAAGTTAATCGATAATAAAGTGATTAAGGCGGATGCAAAACACATTTATGTGATTGGTTCAGGTCATAGTGCCCATGCAGAATACCTCATCCAAAAAAAAGATTTAAAAAGCCCTGCGGGACTTGCTTGTGAGCGGGCGGTAGCATCAAGTGGGATCAGTCGCTCTGAAATTGAATATGCTTGGATTTATGATTGTTTTACCGGAATGATCATCCATGAAGCCTCATTGTATTTTGGAGTTTCTCCCAAAGAAACAGCGAATGCACTTCGTAACGGTAAAATTTCCAATGGATCCAAAGAAATTCCCATCAATTTAGGTGGAGGGATCTTGAATTACCAAGCAGCCATGGCAATCTCCGGGGCTACGGGACTTGTAGACATCGCTAGCCAATATGGTCTTTCCGTACATCCGATTCCCAATGTTCTCAGTGAACCACCTAAAGTAAGTTTGCTTGGAGGCAACGGTGGGATTGATAGCATCAACTCTGTGATTCTATTTGCCAAAAACAAAACGGAGAAAATACCGAAAGAACCCATTGGCCTGAAACCTTTAGAAGTAAATGTTCCCAGTCCCAAGGAAAAAGAAAAAGCTACCATTCTCTCTGCTACAACCATCTACTTCAATCCTGGTGGCGAAAAAAAACCACCTTACCTCATTGTTTGTTCGACCAAAGACAATGGCGAAATGGTTCTCACAAACCTCTATGACAAAGAAGGAAAAGAGATAGTATCGAAGGAGGGGTTGGAATTAGGAAAAACCAAAGTGGAGTTCCAGATGATCGATGGAAAAATCCAAGCTGTGTTATTGGGTTGAGTGAGAAGTCAGCCCTGAAGCTCTTGACAGAGAATGAAAAATGTGATACATGTGTATTACGGCACTTGTATGATCAGCTTAAGATTACCTGAGGAACTAGAAAAGAAACTTTCAGAAGTCGCTAAAATTGAAAATAAAAGTAAATCAGAGATCATCAAAGAATCCATCGTTTACTATATCGATCATTTTGCGAAACAACCTTCGGCCTATGAGTTAGGAGAAAAATACTTCGGATTATATAAAAGTGGTATTTCTGACAAATCGATAAACCATCAAAAGTACATCAAAGATGCTTTGATTCATAAACGGAAATGATCAAAGCAATCATTGATACAGGTCCAATCGTTGCATTTTTTGATGAATCTGATCATTACTGTGTTCCATGTAGGACTTTTCTAAAACAATTTAAAGGTAAATTATTCACCTCACTTGCTGTTGTTACGGAAGTATCTTATTTATTGTCAGACAACAAAAGAATTCAAAAAGCCTTTATTGAATGGATAGAGCAAGGTGCAATTTCAATCTTACACCAAGGTAATGAACAATTCAGATCCATTTTGTTTTATATGGACAAGTATTCAGATCGACCAATGGATTTTGCAGATGCAACACTTATGACCATTTCCGATATGTATGAAATTCCAAATATCTTCACTCTCGATAGTGATTTTCGTTTTTATAAATCAAAAAAAGGGAAATCTTTAAAAATTATCAACGAGAACATTTGAATCGATTCAATTTGATTTCATCTGATGACAAAATCAAATTCTTAAATTAGTTTTTGTTTTATCAGTTTAGCCTAAATCCACAATGGAAAAGCCACCACCTAAAACTGTTTTAGAAAACGTAAATTCCCGGATTGGAAATAACGGATGTCGTGGATCCCGTAACGCATCATCACCAATCGATCAAGGCCAAGTCCAAAGGCAAAACCTGTCCATTTTTTGGAATCAAGGCCAGCGGCTTCTAAGACATTTGGATGGACGAGTCCACAAGGAAGGAGTTCGAGCCATCCCGATTGTTTGCAAACGCTACAACCGTCTCCACTGCAAACAAGGCAATTGATATCCAATTCAAAGCCAGGTTCTACAAAGGGAAAGTATCCTGGGCGGAGTCTTGTTTTGATTTCCTTTCGGAACACACGCGATAAAAGCGTTTCCATTGTGTATATCAAGTGGGCAACCGAAATGTTTTCACCAACGACCATCCCTTCTACTTGGTAAAAGGTATTTTCATGGGAGGCGTCCACTTCTTCATACCGGAACACACGACCTGGTGCAATGATACGAAAGGGTGGTTTTAATTTTCGGAGAGCCCGTACTTGGATGGCAGAAGTGTGGGTTCTAAGTAGATTGCCATCAACCGTATAAAACGTATCTTGCATATCCCGAGCCGGATGGTCTTCCGTAAAATTTAAAGCACCAAAATTGTTTTCATCCGTTTCCACTTCAGGGCCATCCATTACGGAGAAACCCATGGAAGTAAAAATATCTTCAATCTCATATTGGATTTGGGATATGGGATGCAAACTCCCTCTTTCTTTTTTAGGGAGAGGACGAAGTGTATCAAAAAATTCCTTTCCCAATTGGTTTTCATAAAAACTTTCTTTGAGGGATACTCGTTTGGACTCTACAATACTTTCGAGTTTTGTTTGAGCTTCATTTGCTTGTTTCCCAACTGTCTTTTTTTCTTCAACAGATAGAGATGCTAGACCCTTAAGAACAGAAGTGAGTTTCCCTTTTTTTCCGAGGAACTGGTTTTTTAGAGCATCTAACTCTTGTTCAGTAGTGACAACATTTAAGACAGACTCAGCCTCTTTGACTAAGGATTCAATTTCTTGGGATAGGCTCATAGTGATTCTCTTGTTTCCATTAAGGATTTTAATTCAGAATAAATCCCACCAAATGCTCCATTGGACATGGCAAGTATGATGAGTTTATCTTTTTTGTATTGAGGTAATATCTTTTTTAATAGAGAAGGAATGTCTTTAGGAGAGACCACATAAAATGATTCTTTTTTCGTATAGGTTTTGATGTCCTTCACCAATTTTTTTACATTGAGGCGTAGTGTTTTACTCACTTTGTCAACTTGGTAAACTTCTGTGACTACACTCACATCACTGCCTTTAAAACTTTTTGCAAAATCATCTTGGAATACATTTCTATGTGAGGTGGCACTCCTTGGTTCAAAAAGAGAAATGATTTTGTAACCAGGATATGCTTCCTTGTGTGCTTTAATGGTTTCTTGGATGGCAACTGGGTGGTGGGCGAAGTCTTCTACAAGTAAACTAGTTTCGGAAACATAAAGGTTTTCCTGTCTACGTTTCACACCAGGGAAAGATTCCACAGCTTCCAAAATTTCTTTTCGTTTTTGGGGAGCAATTTCCAGACACACTCGCACTGCAACTTCCACATTACGATAATTATGGGAACCAATAAGAGATGGTTTGATTTTTGCTTTTGTTCGAATCTCTGTTAAAATTCCTTTTTCGTATTTAAAAATGGAATTTTTATCACCCAATTCAAATGATTCCACAGGTGCATGTTGGTAGTCTTTTGTGATATCACTTAAATTTTTGGAACCTTTCCAGTAAAACACCTTTCCGCGACTAGGAACTAAGTTTAACAGCCGTTTGAACATAACTTTGATCGCATCCAAATTGGCAAATATATCCGCATGATCAAAATCAAGTGCATTCATCACAAGATAATAAGGTCTGTAATGTAAAAACTTCGAACTTTTATCAAAGAAAGCAGAATCATATTCATCCCCTTCGATAACAAAATAATCTCCGTCTCCAAGAGCAAAGCCAGGGTATCCATCTTTACGGATCCCTCCAACAAAAAGTCCAGGTTTTAAACCAATTGATTCTAATATCCAATGGGTTAGAAATGTGGTAGTGGTTTTGCCATGAGTTCCAGAAATCACAATTGGTTTTTTCCCTTTTAGGAAAAAATGACCAATGGCTTCTGCCATACTCATATATTCAATGCCTGTGTTTAATACTTCTTCTACTTCTGGGTTTCCTCGTGAGATCGCATTACCGATAATAACAAGATCTGCTCCTTTGACATTCTCTTTGCGATAACCAGATTTAGGTGACAGTCCCCACTCTACCAATTTATCAGACATTGGAGGGTATAAATTTTGATCTGAACCAGACACGTCATGACCTTGTTGTTTGAGCATATACGCTAAATTGCCCATGGCAATTCCGCCAATTCCTACCAAAAATATCTTCAAAAGAGTACCGTCCTAACTAGGTTATAAAAAAACAAAGGAATTGAAAGTAGAACCAAAAAGAATAATACCACTTTCAATAGAAAAAATAAAAAATCAAAGGAACTCCAAGCTCTGCGAATGGATAAATAAAAATAAGATAAATGTAATGAATATAAAAAACCAACAGCTAACATGAATAAGGGGATCGGTGCTGGAAAAATCCAAAAGATGGATGTGGCCGAAAAAGCCAAAAAGGAAATGATAAAAACATGTGGTTCTGGTCCCTCCCAATCTTTTGTTCGGTCTCGCATTTGGTGGTACATCCGAAAACTATCGACAATCCTAACAACAAAATAGAATCCAAAATAAAAAAAGAATACGGTGCCAACTCCTTGGGTGTAAGTGAGTTTTGTTTCTTCTTCAACAAAGGAGGCTTTAAAGATCAAAATTTGGATGCAGTTACCGAGAAATTTGGTAAGTGGTGCCAATAATGCCAATTGTAAATGGCATAACCATAAATCCCGCCCACCCAAGTCTGATTTTTGAAAATAGGATTCAAAGGCAGACATAGGAGAATAAAATAAATCACGGATGAGTTGCATCCGTTGTGTGATGGTTGAAACTTTTTGCACCTTATTGGATTTTCTGGTTGGGGCGCTCGTATCGGGAAGCACTTTTCACTTTCATGACCGCATTCACTAAATTTTGGAAGGAATCCTCTTTCATCCAAGTGATTGATTCATCAAAATAGGAAGGGAACTGGCGTACAACAGGGCGCCATTTTCCCTCAGCCGATTCCCAAATGGGAAAAAAAGACAATATGATTTTTGTACCATTTGAAAGGTTTACAGCAAGGGTTGCTTCGGGACTCACGTTTTCAGGAAGCGATGGAAACTGGGGTGCACCCACTTCGTCCGGATAAAATTCAACCTTCAGACCTTTGGCCACGTTCTCCCATTGGTTTCCAACATCTGGAGGTAAAACAATGCGTTCCCCAGTGGTCCGACTCCAATGATTTACATACACATTGTATTGGTTTTTTTTTGCTCGGTTTTCCACCTGCACGAGGTTTCCTTGTCCAGAAAATTTGAGTTCCTCAATGTATCCATCCGTTACAGAAATGTATGCCTTCTCTCGAAAATTGGTAACGGGTGTTCTAAATTTTTCAATGATGTATTGGTAGGGAGCGATGATCTCATTTTGAATTGCGACCGCAACTCGACCTTCATCCGCACCAATTTTTTTTCCAAATAACAATTGTTTTTTGCCATCAAATTGAATTTCTTTCCCGTTATCTTCTGAGACAGTTAGGGAGGGAGAAAATTCACTTAAACAATATGTTTTTTTGATCTCGTCAGTTGAGGATTCAATGAGTTTTGTTTTGAGTACACTGATCTCAGAAAAACTATTTTTGACATTATAGTTTCCTTCATACACCAAAACGTTTCCATTTTTTTCCGTTGTGACAGTGAACAAAGCTGGAGCATTCCAACTTCTGGAAAGTTTTCGAAACACCATGGTTGAATCTGCAAAACTTGGGACCAAATTCCCACACCACTCTGGTTTAGGTGGGTTGTAACGAATCGATTTCCAATCTTCTTTCCAATAATTAGTTTCCGATATATTTTCTGGATGGTCTTCCATTAGATAAAATAGCAAAAACAATCCGAAAAATGCAATGAGGACTAAAGTTAACTTCTGTTTCATACTTCTATTAGTGAATGTTTTCGTCTGGTATACACAAAGTAAGAACCAACAGCTAAAATAAATCCAGGGAACAAAAAGACACCAATTGCCCATGCAACTAACTTTTGGTTGTCGGACAATGTAATTGTATCCACTTCGTCTTTTTTTAATGGAATTTCAGCCACGATACTATCTTGGAAAAGTCCAGTGATGGATACAGTTGAAAATTGAGCGTTCATTACGTACGGAATGAACTGATCGGTAATCCAACTGGTGCCTGTGTGTAAAATGATTTTTCCAGATTTTTCTCCAGTAAGAGACATTGGTGACAATACAGTGGAAAGGATTTTACTTTCCTTTTTTTCGTTTGCATCCAACTTTCCATTTTTGTTTAGGTCTTGGTAGGCATCAAAACCTGATTCGAGTAAGGATTCCGATTTCCAAACGTAAGGCGTAGGAGCATTTGGTTCAGTCTCCAAATAACCGCTGTAAGGAAATAATATTCCCATGTCCTTTTTTTGTAAGAGGTCAGTCAGTCGGTTATCAGGAAATCGTTTTGCTACGATGAACCCAGGTTTTTCATCTCTTTCAATCAATGGAGAAGCATTAAATTTTAAACCAGCTGATTGTAATAACCAACTAAAGTCCTCGCTGCCTTTTGGTTCCATCGTAATGAGAATTTTCCCATTTTTTTCTAAAACATATTTGTTTAATTCTTCTCTTGCTTCTTTGGAAAAGGGAACTGTTGGTCCAAGAATCACAAGCATATCAGCATCTTCTGGAAGTTTAGAAGGCCAACCTTGCGCAAATCCAAGTTCAGCTACTTTAAAATTTAAAAACTGCAACGAAGAAACAAAGCGATTTACCTGCTCATTGGGAAGTGCCCGGAATGCCATTCCATATCGTTCCCCATTGGCAACAGTGAAATATACTTTTTTCTGATCAGTGGTTACATTGAGTAAAGCTGCAACTAACTTACGTTCCAAGTCCTCCAAATCCTTCGGTTCTTTGGCGATCACTCTTTCTTCTGCAAATGGCGTAGTGGAAGTCAAAAGGGACTGTTTTTTGGAACGAACAAAAATAGTCCCATTCGAAACTTGTCCAAACTCTTTTAACAAATCTACCTCTACATCCGCATTGATGAACTGAACCGTAATGTGTGAATTTTCTGATTTGATTTGGTCGAGTAAAATTTCAATATCAGGTCTTACGCGTGTTAAGGCGAAAGCTGCTAGTTTGTCTCCATTGGCAGGCCCATCTGCTTCGAGAGGCCTTGGGTAAAAAGCAGTAATGGTAACATCTTGAGAAATTGGTTTGATTAAATTTCTTGAAATTTGTGATAAAGAAAATTTCCCCTGGCTACTCAAATCAAAGTTATAGTTTCGTTTGATCGCAAAATAATTCACCGCCACAAGGATTGGTAATACAAATAAAAACCCAAGTACTGCATTTTGTAACAAAGAACTTTTTGACTTTGCCAAATTACTTTGTGCTTCCAAGGAAGACTTACCAATCTCAAGTAAAATGATTTGTAATAAAAATACCAAAGAAAAGAGAACCACACATAAAAGGAGAAATTCTCTGATTTTAGGAATGGCACTCACTTCCTCATTAAAACCTGCAACTGGTTTTAAATCCAAAAAGTCACGAAGGACTGAAAGTAAAAATGCAGTGATCCCAAAAATAGCAGCAATGTAACGGTTCTGGTCTTCTTTTCGGATCCCTTTAGAAAAGGCACGGACAATGGTATCCGAAGCCAAAAACAAAAACACAACACCCAAAAATAAAATTTTTCTTTTTGGGTCCACAACCATTCCATCAAACAAGAAATAGGCGAAAAGGGAAATTAAACTAACAAATGGTAATACTCTATCAGCAGATAATAACATGATCTAACCTCTCCATCTCCTGGATTCCAAGACCTTTACGGTTAAGTACAAAAATAGAAACGTTCCACTTAAGAAAAAAACAATTCCTGTTAAAGGTAACACTCCTTTGGCAAATGCAGCAAAGTGCGAAAAAATATGTAAGTGGAACAAAACCTTTCTCGTAGTAGCCTGAAAGAGATGAGAAAAATAACCAACCACCCAAAGTGTCAAAATGATTAGCACAGAAATGAGGAGTGAGATCATTTGGTTTTTCCCAAGACTGGAACCAAACATGCCTATGGTGAAGGTAAAAATCCCTAACAAAAAGACTCCAATACTCCCAGAAGCCACCATATAAAATGGAGCTTTCCAAAATGTATATAGTAGAAGTGGAAAAAGTCCATTGATGAAAACTGTGATAATACCACACACTGTCACACCAAACATAAATTTACCGAACACAATTTCCAAATCGGTAATGGGAGAAGTGAACAAAAGTTCTAATGTTCCTTTATTTTTTTCTTCTACAATGGAACCCATGGAAATGATCACCATTGCAATGAGTATGGTTGTCATAAAAGAAATAAATGTGATGTAGGTTGCAATTTCATAATTTGCAGTGCCATTAAAATTGAGGATCATCACAAACAATGCATTTAAAAATGCAGTTCCACCTAGGACAAGTGGTCCCATATAAGTTCCAAAAAATAAACGTATTTCTTTTTTATAGATCCAAACAGCCGTTTGCCAGTTCATATTTTCTCCATAAAAATCTGTTCGAGTGACACTTCTTGTTTTTTTAATGATTCAATTTGAATCCCAGATGACAAAGCCTTTGAAAATAAGGATTCTTTGAATTGTTTTGGATTCGTAGTTCTTATTAAAAACATTTCTTCTTCTTTATTTGTTCCCAATTCAGAAACGGTGTCATTTCCAGAAAGAACCGTTTTCATAAATTGACTTAAGTCCTCTTTCGCTTTACCAGAAAGACCTACTTCCCAACCTGCAAGGCGGTTCATCTCCTCTTCTAATCTAGCCAACGTAAGTTCTTGTTTCAAACTTCCTTTGTGTATGAATAAGAATTTATCACAAGTTTTATAAATCTCTGTGAGGATATGACTTGAGATGAGAACGGTATGATTTCCCGCCAAACTTCGGATTAGGCTTCTGATTTCTACAATTTGTTTTGGATCAAGACCAGAGATGGGTTCATCCATGATCACAATTTCAGGATCTCCGAGGATAGCTTGTGCGATCCCTACACGTTTACGATACCCAAGGGATAAGGTTCCAATGAGTTTGTCTTTTACATGGATGAGATTTGTTTTTTCAATGACCTTATCCATTTCCGAATTTAGTTTTGAGTCCTCAATTTTTTTGATACGACCCACAAACTGAAGGTATTCGGATATTGTCATATCCTCATAGAGGGGTGGTGTTTCTGGTAAGTATCCGATCTTTTGTTTTGCTTCTAAAGGAAAATCAAAGATGGACTTCCCATCGATGGAAGCATCCCCTGCACTTGGGATCAAATACCCGGTGAGGATCCGAATGGTCGTGGTTTTTCCTGCACCATTTAGACCAAGTAGGCCTACGATTTCACCTTTCTCTAATTTAAAATTGAGCCCTGAGATGGCTCGTTTTTCGCCGTAAAATTTGGATAAATTGCTGACTTGTATCATAACTTTGGTTTAGTTTTCGTATACCTGCACCTATGAATGAATTTCTGGAAAAAATCAAAAGCTTTTTCAAGGATGAAGAGAGCTTTTTTGATGCAAAGCAACTTCTCGGCCAAAATTGGCACAATTTTGTCCCCCAATACTTTGACAAAATCCTAGAAACGCGTACGAATGCGGTATATGTATTAGACAAGGACGGAAATTACACCTATGTCAATGCAAAAGCTGTGGAAATGGCAGGGAAATCCGCAGAAGAAATGTTAGGGCAAAACATTTGGAATTTATTTCCCGTATTAAAATCCATCGAATTTGGAACTCAATTATCTGAGGCCATCCAAGAAAAAAAAACCTTTCGCTCAGAAGAAACCTACTTCGAAACTTTAGGTTGGTATGATATGCAAGTTTTCCCACAAGAAAACTTTACCATCATCATCGCAACGGAAGTCACAAACGAAAAAAACGCGAAAGATGAATTTAGCCAAATCATAACCAAAAACAAAACCATTTTGAATGCTCTTCCAGATTCTTTGTATGGCATCCATCGAAATGGACAAACCATCAACCATAAAGAGTTCCCACATTTCACAGGTTGGGACTGCAAAAACAAAGACACTAATCTTCGTTATTCAGATATAAAGGATATTTTCCCTGAAAATAAATTAGAAGAAATTCATACAATTCTCAAACAAGTGATTGATTTGGGAGTGAGTAAAACTGTCGAATATTCCATCCATGATTCAGATGGGGAAAAGTATTTCGAAGCACGATTTACAAAAACTGGTGATGTGGATGCTCTTGCTATCATTCGGAATATTACGGAACGAAAAAAAGCAGAAGCTTTAAAAAATGAATTCATCAGTTTAGTAAGCCATGAGCTCCGAACACCACTCACATCGATTAAAGGATCAATTGATTTATTGCTTGCTGGAGTTGCCGGTGAAGTTTCCAACCAAACAAAGTCATTACTCAATATTTGTCGAAAGAATACGCAAAGGTTAGTTCGGTTTGTGACTGACCTACTTGATATTGAAGCATTAGATTCTGGGAATATTAATTTTAAATTTAGAACCTACCAATTAGGAGAAATTTTACAAACTTCCGTGGATGGGATGCGTACCTTTGCAGAACAATACCATGTGTTATTAAATTTTGATTCCAATTTCCCACAAACAAGTGTTTATGTGGATGAAGATCGTTTGAACCACTGTATCACGAATTTAATTTCCAATGCTGTGAAGTACACTCCAAAATTCTCAGAAGTAACTATCTCCGTTCAAACCGATGAAACCAAAACAAAAATTCTCATTAGAGACAATGGTCCAGGAATTGATCCTAATTTTGCACCGAGATTGTTCCATAGGTTTGCACAAGGTGCACCTCCCAAAGACAAACTTGTAGGGGGATCAGGGCTTGGGCTTTCCATAACGAAAGGATTTGTCGAAGCCATGAATGGCAAAATTTATTTTTTTTCTGACGATTCAGGTACAGTTTTTACGATTGAATTACCCTTAAACAAACCTGGGCAAATTCCCATTGGGATGAACCAATGACGATACCTACATTAAAACATGTGTTAATTGTTGAAGATGAAGAAGACATCGTTGAAATCCTTAGGATTGCTCTTGCATTTAATTCCAGTTATGAAGTGAGTTTTGCCAAAACTGGTCCAGAAGGTTTACAAAAAGCGATCATCCTGCAACCCGATTTGATCCTTTTGGATGTTCTGATGCCAGGTATGAATGGGATGGAACTCATTGAAGAGTTAAAAATTTTCCCAGAAACCAAAGAAATTCCTGTGGCGTTTATCACATCACGTGTGTTAAAGAATGAAATCTTAGAATACCAAAAAAGAGGGGGCATCGGTGTAATTGAAAAACCGTTTGCCCCTCTTGAAATTTCTGAAAAAATCCAAACCCTATGGGAAGATTTTTACAAAAAATAAAAATCTTGTGTTTTATTTATCTTGGAACCCAGCTAAAATTTCTTCTTGGCGGCCCATTAGTTTTACGGATAACCTTGGCCCCACCTCACAAACGATACGCGAGGCAACATAATTCCCCCATCGTGCCGATTTTTGTGCGGAATACCCTTGGGTGAGTCCATATAAAACACCAGCCGCAAATGCATCTCCGGCTCCCGTTGTATCAATCGGTTTTACGGGAAATCCAGGAACTAATGTGATTTTACCATTTTCGGCAACATAAGCTCCGTCTTTTCCAGCCGTCATAAATACCATGGGACAAAGTTTGGATACAAATTGTATTGCTTCTTCTGGTTTTTTCCCTCCACTGATGGCAAGGCCCTCTTCCGTATTACAAAAAACAACATCTACGTATTCCTTTGTTAGATGAATGAATTCATCTCTGGAACGATTCACACAAAATGGATCACTATAAGTAAAGGAAACTTTGATATTGTTTTCTTTTGCAAGTTTCATCGTAAGTTCACTTGCTTTTTTAGTGGAATCTCCATCCCATAAATATCCTTCTACATAAACAAACTTACTTTTTTTTAAGTTTTCTTTATCGATATCATTTGGACCGAGAGATGTGGAGATCGCAAGATTCGTAAGCATTGTGCGTTCTGCATCGGGTGTGGTGAGCACAACACAAGTACCAGTATGGCCTGCTTTATCAGGTGTGGTTTCAAACAAAACCCCAGCATCTTCCATATCTTTTTTATAAAACTCACCATACGTATCATGAGTGACTTTTCCCGTATAACAACAGGTTCCACCAGAATTGGCAATGGCTATCATCGTGTTGGCGGCACTTCCACCAGACCTAAGTTCCTTTTTCTCATCATGAAGGTCGGCAAGAATTTGACCTTGTCTCGATTCGTCAACTAAGGTCATCACACCTTTGGTTATATTTTGTTTTTCTAAAAATTTGGGATCAATGAAGGCAATGATATCTACCAGGGCGTTCCCTACGCCAAATACGTCGTAATGTCTCATGATACCAATGCTTTTTTCCTTTAGGGAATTGACACTCAATTTTCCTATTTCAGTTTGACAAGGTACCGAGAAAAAAACGACTTCATGCTTTCCCAATTCAAATTCATTTTCCTCATTTGTTTGTTCCTCGGACCAAATCTCCTTTTCTCACAAGAGCCTCCAAAAAAAGAACCTGAGGCCGTTGAAATCAAAGCGAATGTCGATTCCAATTCTAAAAATACAAATTTCAGCAAAAATCCAACCGGATTTCAAAAAGAAATCAACTTAGAACAATCAAACACTCGTTACATGAGCCTTCCCGATGTACTCAGCCGAGAAGCTGGTGTAAGGGTCCGCCAATTCGGAGGACTTGGTTCCTATTCTACACTTTCGTTACGAGGAACAAATCCCAATCAATCTAAAATTTATTGGAATGGAGTTCCCATAAATAATTCGTTAGGTGGTGAGATCAACTTAGCTGATTTACCTTTTGATAATTTAGAAAAAATTGAAATTTATAAATCAGGGACACCAGCAGGATTTTCCGGATCAGCAATTGGTGGGAGTATCAATCTTGTCTCTAAATCAAAAATTGATAAACCAATCACTCGAGTGAATTTAATGGGAGGTAGTTTTAAAACGGCAAAAGCCACTGTTACCCACATGGACCAATTTACGAATGGTTCTTATTTCCTCCAAGCTCTCCAAGAAACATCCGATCAAAATTTTACATACCTCAATAACAAAGGAACTGTTTTATTTAATACATACGATGATACCCTTGATGAAAGAAGGAATGCCCAATTTCGAAAAACTGGATTAACTGGGAATCTTTCCTTTGTTTTAGACAAAACCAAAATCAATTTTTTAAATGATTATATCCACAGAAAACAAGGATTACCTGGTCCTGGCAACAGGCAAACCACATCTGTAGGAAGAGTATTTAGTAAATTATCATCAGCCATCACTACAGAAACCAATGAGTTTTTATTCACCAACTTAACCTTAGAAACCAAAACCTATGGGAATTTTGCAAAAGATGATTTGTTTGATCCTAAATCTGAATTTAGTTTTGGAACACCGAATGCCTATACAAAAACAAATCAATATGGATTTCAATTATCTCCCACATTGTACTTATTAGAGTATTACCAAGTCCTTCGTGTTTCCTTCCAAACAGAACAAGAATTTTTTACGCGCTACGAAAAACGAGCCAATCATGAAACCGAGAGAAAGGAACCAAAAAAAAGAAGGGACTCTCAAAGTTTTACATTCCAAGATGAGATACGTTTACTTTCGAATCGTTTGTTTTTTGTCCCTCAAGTACGATTTGAACGATATACAGATCGCTTCGGAAAAGATGAAACAAGTATTCGAAACCAATTACTTGATCCACTAACAGATGTTTTTTATGTAAGGCAAAATTTCACCAATCCAAGTTTGGGATTAAAGATTGTATGGATTAAAAATGAAAATTTAGAATTTGGATCATTGGCCAATCTCAGTAAGGATTTTCGAATACCAAGTTTTTTAGAGTTATTTGGAGAACGAGGAAGTATTGTTGGGAATACAAAATTAAGGCCGGAACAAAGTAGGAATGGAGACATTGGTTTTTATTTAAATGCAAAACCAAATTCAAATTGGAAAATCCAATCCGACATCTCTTATTTTCAAAAACGTATTTATGATATGATATTGTTTTTACCAAATTCGCAGTTCACTTTAAGGCCCGAAAATGTTGGCCAAGCATTCATTCGAGGTGTGGAAACAAACCAAAACATTATTTGGAATAAAGGAATAAAATTTAACTTCAATTATACCTACCAAGATGCAAGAAATTACTCCGAATCACCAGCGTTAAATGGAAAATTCCTTCCTTTACGTTCCAAAAGCCAAGGCAGTGCCTTACTTGCCTATTTTAATGAATCTTCTGAAATTGGCATTGAATACCAATACATTGGAGCCAATTTCCGTGATCGAACCAATGAATATTTAGGTTATTTGCCTGCTCGCCAATTTTGGAATCTCTATCTCCAATACTCTGCTTACAAAAATAAAGAAACAGGAAATGAATTGATTATAGGTTTTGAACTGCGTAATCTAACAGACAAACGAGTGGAAGATTTGGTGGGTTATCCTTTGCCAGGTCGAAGTTATTATATGACAGGGAGTTATCGATTCTAATGAAAAAAAAATTATCAATCAGACTCCTTTATCTCGTATTAGAAAATGGAAAGACCAAATATAAAACTGCTCATCGGAAGATTTTATTTTTAATACTATTTGTTTTCCAATGTAACCAATTGGAAATTGAAAAACCTAGTTTATTCCAATTTTTATTTTTATCAGCTTCTCCTACTTCTGTTGGGGTAGTCACTTCAGACTTTGCCAGCGGAGGAAGGTTTAAAACCTTTGAACCCAATTCATTCACAACATTTCCGACATCCATACCAATCCATTCTGATGCTGTTGGTCGTTATTCCAATGACCGAGTTTTTATTGTCAATCGTCTCAATCGGGATTCCATCCAAGTTTTAAATCCACAACTGGGCTTTTTCACCGAACAAGAGTTTAGTGTCGGACAAGGGAAAAATCCACAAGACATTGCGGTTTGGAATGATAAATACTTTATCAGTTTGTACAACGCAGACGAACTTGTCATTCACAGTCGGAGTTCTGGTGTTAAAATTGGAGCTGTGTCTTTTTCATCCCTAAAAGAAACCTTTTCCACTTCAGGAATTCCCGACTCTTCTGTAGAAGCATCCTACATGGTACAAGATGGATCGAGTTTGTTTGTTTTATTACAAAGGCTTGATCGAAATGATGTTTCCGGATATTTACCACCTAACTCTGATTCACTTTTGGTTGAAGTGGATATGGATTTAAACCAAATCCGAGCGGTATATACTTTACCTTATCGCAACCCAAGTTCCAAAATCCAAAAAGTATTTTTATTTGGAGAACCACATCTGGTCTTTTCTTGTGTAGGGCGAGTTGGATTCATATCCCAAATCGATGCTGGAATCATTGCATTCCGTTTGAGCACAAGGCAGTTTCATCCTGAAAGATTGTATGCAGAACAAGTAGCAGGTGGAGACATCTTATCCTTTCAGATTAAAAATGAGGAATTTGGATATGCATCAGTTCTCGATGCAGGATTTAACAAAACCATCCAAGTTTTCCGCCCTCGCACGGGAGAAAAATTAGGTACCTTATTACAAATTCCAGGAAATATAGGGATCAGTTTATCGGGACTATTACTTACAAACGAAGGAAAATTATTAGTTGGTTCCACTGATTTTTCGAGACCAGGAATTTATGTCTTTGATACAAGTATTGGAAACGTTTTGTTAAATCCAATTCCTAGTTCTGTAGAACTAACACCTTTTGATATCTTCCAGTTGCAAAATCTTCCCTAATTTTCAAAATGGAAAAAGACAGGGGAATCTAATTTATGTTAACTCTTAAAAAACATCCGCAAGGACCACTTGCCAAACAAGTTTTACTTCTCGTATTAGATGGTGTTGGTTACACAGAAAAAGGATTTGAAAACGGCAATGCAGTTGCAAAAGCCAATATGCCTGTTCTCAAAGGTTTATGGAAAAACCATCCCACAGTTTTATTAAAAGCACATGGAACTGCAGTAGGAATGCCAAGTGACGAAGATATGGGAAACTCTGAAGTGGGTCACAATGTTTTGGGTTCTGGTCGAATCTTTGACCAAGGAGCAAAACTAGTATCACAATCCATCGAAAATGGATCTTTATTCCAAGGACCTATTTGGAAAAAGTTGATTTCCAATTGTTTATCCAATCAATCCACCTTTCACTTACTTGGTCTTTTTTCTGATGGAAACGTACATAGTCATATCGATCACTTAAAGGCCCTCATCGATAATGCAATCAAAGAAAATATTAAAAAAATCAGATTACATATCTTACTTGATGGAAGGGATGTTCCCGAAAAATCAGCGTTAGACTATCTAATTCCATTTGAAACATACTTAGATACTCTTAGAAAGGCAGGCACAGATATCTTAATCGCATCTGGTGGTGGTCGTATGGAATTAACCATGGATCGTTATGATGCCGATTGGTCCATGGTAGAAAGAGGTTGGAACCACCATGTGGAAGGGGAAGGTAGAATGTTTCATTCCGCAAATGAAGCAATCGAAACTTTCCGAGTTGAAAATCCGTCCGTCATTGACCAATACTTACCAGGGTTTGTGATCGGAGACCAAAGCGGAAATCCAGTCGGCAAAGTTTTAGACAATGACTCTGTTGTGTTTTTTAACTTCCGAGGGGATCGTGCCATTGAAATCTCTAGAGCATTCACAGAAGAAAACTTAACAACATTCAATCGCAAACGATTTCCGAAAATTGAATTTGCGGGTATGATGCAATATGATGGAGATCTTTTTATCCCCAAACAATACTTAGTTGCACCTCCCGCCATCGATAGAACGATGGGTGAATACTTTGCCAATGAAGGGATTGCCCAATATGCGCTTTCCGAAACACAAAAGTTTGGGCATGTAACCTTTTTTTGGAACGGAAACAGGTCTGGTTATTTCAATCAAACGATCGAAACCTATGAAGAAGTAAAATCAGATATCATCCCCTTTGATCAAAAACCAGAAATGAAAGCCAAAGAAATCACAGACAACTTAGTATTAGCTCTTACTTCACATAAATACCCCTTCCTTCGTGTGAATTATGCTAACGGAGATATGGTGGGGCATACGGGAAATATGGATGCCACTGTAAAAGGATTGGAATACTTGGATCTTTGTTTGGATCGGATCAAAAAAATTTGCGACGAAACAAATACCGTTCTGTGTATCACTGCGGATCATGGTAATGCCGACGAAATGTACCAATTGGATAAAAAGGGAAATGCACAAACAGCAAAAGATGGAAAACCGGTTCCCAAAACAAGTCATACTCTGAACCCCGTACAATTTGTACTCTATGACCCAAAAGGAAACATCCAACTGAATTCAAATTTAGAAGGCATTGGACTTGCAAACGTAGCCGCAACGATGATGGATTTATTAGGATTTGAAGCTCCAGAAGGATACCATCCAAGTCTAATCAAAAGATAGTAGTTGTTACCACCTATATGATGTTTCGGATCTTCATTTGCCTTCTGTTCAGTTTAGCATTGATAAACTGTTCAGAAGATGAGATCGGTTCCTTTTCTGAAGAAACAAAAGAAAAAATCCGAAAAAAAATCAAACAAGATGGGTTCCAAGGTGTTGTTCTCATTTCTCAAGATGATACCGTTTTATTCAGAGAAACCATTTACTCTGGGAAACAAAAAAAACGCTCCCAACTTTACAAAAAACATAGTTTCCCCTTGGGAGAATCATCCAAACTTTTCACTACATTTCTGATCCATAAACTTGTGGAAAAAAAGAAAATTTCTCTTACGGATCCTGTCAAAAATCATATCAAGTGGTTTCCTCATTCCAAAACAACCATTGAACATTTGTTACGACATACATCTGGATTACCCAAAATCATAGAATTTTTACCAAATTTTGATTCCGAAAAATCCAATTTTAAACGAGAGGATATTAAAAAATCTTTCATTGAATCCAATTTGAAACCTAACTTCTCACCAGGAGAATATTGGAAGTATAGCCGATTGGATTATTTGTTTTTGGCTTATGTCATCGAAGCAGTAACATCTCAACCCTATTCCGCAGTCGTAAACGAAGAAATATTCCAACCACTAGGGATGAAACACTCTTCTGTTGATGGAAATGAAACTCTTCTTGGAAACAGTGGAATTTTAAGTACACCAGAAGACTTATTACTCTTTGTCGAAACCATTCGAAAAACAAAACTCATTTCAAAGGAATCCAAAAATTCCATTCTCAAAAAAACTGTGTTAACAGATGCGATTGCAGAAGATCCAATTTCTTTTGGAGAAGGGGTTTATGTCGGTGATTATTTTTATTGGACTTACGGAAAAAAAAAGGGAATTTCTAATTTTCTCTACCATGATTTAAAAAGTAGAATTTTTATATCGATTGTGAGTCCCTATGGAGTGAGTAAAGGTGATCTTTCTTCCATTAAGTCTACACTTACTGAAATCATCTTCAATGCAAAAAAACTAAATCTAAAAAAGAAAACTGGTTCCCCAAACGAAATATACATTGAAGACCTTATGAAGGAAGAAAAAGTTCCATCTCTTGGTATCGCTGTTTTTAAAAACTATTCCTTAAGTTGGAAAAAAATGTATGGAACCAAATCACAACAAACTTTGTTTCGAGCAGGTTCTTTATCCAAAACAATGACAGCAACTGCTACCTTACGATTAGTGGAAACTGGGCAACTTGACTTATATTCCAATTGGATCGGAAAACTAAAACAGTTCAAAGTGTCCGTACCTAAGGGTAAAAAAAGAAGTTTGGTAAATTTAGACTTGTTATTGTCTCACACAAGTGGGCTCACAGAAAAAGGGAATTGGGATGATCCTATCAACTCTGGAAAAAAACATCTGAAAGATTTAAAAGACACAAATACTTCCAAAGGAAATGGATTAAAATTATACTACAAACCAGGAACGAAATCGAGATATTCCGGTGGAGGGTATAGTATCGTCCAAGAAATCCTTACAGAACGTACGGGAAAACCTTTCCCCACTCTTATGGAAGAAATTGTTTTCCAACCTTTACAAATGAAACGTAGTACCTTTCGGCAGAATTTAAAAGAAGCAAATGATCGTTGTGATGGTTATGATGAGTTAGGAAATCTTTTACCTGAAAAAATATTCGTAACACCTGAACTTTCTTCCGGAGGGCTTTGGACAACTCCCGAAGAGGTGGGGATCGTATTCAATGAGGTGGCCAAAGCAAAACAAGGACGATCTGAATTTTTAAGTAAGGAATCAGCGGAATACTTACTTTCACCAAAGATGAGTGCAGCCAGTTTAACCGTCCATGCACTTGTTGCTCATGGTTTCTTTTTGAACCGCACTGGGAAAACGGAGTATTTTTTCCATGGGGGGCACACAAAGGGACATAAATCGCTCGCCATATTCAATGCTGAAAAAGGATATGGGGTGGTCATCATGACCAATTCGGAAAATGGATCCAAACTCATTTGGCGGATTTTACGAAACATTTCCGTTGATGAAAAATGGGATAAGTTTGTGAATTAAACTATTGACCAATTCGGAAAACTAGCTATTCTCTAAGCGATTCGATGGAATATACGGAATCTAAAACGAACGGAATTGTAGTCCTGAAACTTTTCGGCAACTTAGACATGTTAAATGCCGGTATCTTAAAGGAAAGGATCAAAGAATCTGCGTCCCAATCCGAACACAGATTTATTTTCGACTTGGAAGGTGTTAGTTTTATCGACTCTTCTGGATTTGGACTCATCATGTCTTTAAACGACAAACTAACAGAATTAGGTGGTGGATTACGAATTGTAAACGTTTCCAAAACCATTCGTCAAATCTTTCGTATTTCAAAAATATCTTCCGTCATTCAAATCTTTGAATCAACAGAAGATGCAATCCAATCCTTCCATTCCTAATTTTAAAGATAAACCAGATCCAATCCATTTTACCTAAATTAGGTGACTGAAGTTGTGACCATTTTTTTCCAAAAGTTTTTGAGTTTTAAAAGTTTCGGATTTTCTGGTGCCATTTCTTGTAAGGCAAGTAATACCTCTTTAGAACGTTCAATATCACGACGGTGCATTAAAATCTCAGCAAGCAAAAGTAGATTGTTAAAATTTTTGGGATCTCTGTATCTTAATCTTTCTGCATAATCAGTAGCCAAAACAAAATCACGTTTCTGTTTGTGAGCATAGGCTATATAAAATAAAAAGTCAGTATCCCCTGGATTTAATTGTAAATACCGATTCGCAAGTACGATTGCTTTCTCATAGTCTTTTGATTTCATGTATAGTTTTGACAATTCTCTCAAACAATACAGATCATCAGGTTCCGATTCCAAAGCAAGTTCCAAAGCGTAAATGGCGTTGTTCCATTCTCCATCGCGGTAAGACTGAATTCCTTCACCCAACATTTTATAATAAACATTATTTTTTGTAGATTCTTTGGCAGCGTACGCAACTTCTTCTAAAAATGAAATCCGCATCAAACTTAAATCGTCAGTCAATTCACCAAATAACATAAGCACACGACAGATCTCTGCCAAATCACCACCACCTTCCGTTACATGGCGAAGGAAAACCGTTTCATCATCATTTATTTTTCGATTTCCACCCGAATGACCCACAAACAAATCATCACGGCCATCAGATCCTAAAATTAAAACATCTCCTGGTCTTAATGGATAAATTTGAATGACCACTTCATCCCCACTCATTTCTGTAAATCCAATCTTGCGCAATGAGTGTTCGTTTTCTAGAAAACTCGCAACTCCATCTCGATACAATACAATCCAAGGGTGTTCAGCATTGATATAATACAGAGTTCCTGTTTCCTCATCCACCAAACCTAAAATAGCTGATAACAACATATGCCCATCAAAACTGATAAACACATTATGAACTTCTTGGAAACATTCCTTTAACCAGCGTTCGGGGTGACGGTCTTGCATGTATCTTAGTTTTTGAGTACGGGTGATGATGGATTTAAACACCGTTCCCATAACCAATGCTCCCCCTGCCCCTTGGATGGATTTCCCCATAGCATCTGCGTTTAAAAAAACTGTATATTTTTTCCCCATCAAATAAATCGAATCGGATACAGATAAGTCTCCACCGATCTCTGATTGTTTGTTACGAAACTTAAATTGTTTCATTTGCCTTTCAAAAATTTTAATGGAAACAGTTTCGGATTTCGCAAATGATCCTTTGAGAGGTTTGATCAAAAGGGATGTTAAAAAATAATCACCATCTTGTTTTTCTTGCATTTTCTGCATTTCAGAGAGTGTTTCATTTAATTCCCTAGTTCGTTGGTTCACCATCTCTTCCAAATGGTTTTGGTGTTCGGCGAGCTCTTCTTTCATTTCGACAAATACTCTTCCCATTTGTCCAATTTCATCACTGCGATGTGTAGGAAGAGTTTCTGGTTTCCATTGGTCTAAATCCACCATGGCCGAAGTTAATAGTTTGATTGCTTCCACCATATCTCGAGAAAATAAAAAGGAAATCAAAAAGATAACACCACATAACACTAAAGATGCGACTACAAAAAACGACCAAATTTTCCAAGTTTTTGATTCCACTTCGTTTTCATCAATCATCACATGGAATACCAATTGTTTGATGGATTGCGAGGTGCCAAGATATGGAATTTTCACTAAATAATAAGGTTTGTCCTGAAAATGGAATCGTTGTTCTTCTAGGAGTAAATTTGGATTTTCATTCATCACCATTCGAACCATGTCAGAGCCAATGGTTTTCACTTTTCCTTCTTGGAAAATGGCCAAATGGATTCGATTGTCTTTGGAAATTGTTTTGGTAAAATTATCATCAACAACTTGGCCAATGAGCAGAGTCCCTCTTCCAAAAAGAGGAGCAGCCAATCGAAACCCAAGGCCACTATGCCCATCTTCTAATGCAGCTGTCGCTTGTCCATTTAAGGCATTTTGGATGATAGGTTGGTTTTTTTTATCATCACCAAAATCCTTTGGCCTATGGACTCGAAACACCACCTTTCCTTGGTTATCACCCAATTCAAAAATAGAAAGCCCATACCGTTTTAGAATTTCTTGCAAATAAGGTAGTTCTTTTTGTAAAACTTGACGATCACGAAGACCCCTGTCTAAAATTTCCCTGGTTCTTGCGTTAAACGTAATTTCTTCTAATAATAATCTTAATTTTTCCTCTTTGAACTCTAATTCCCTTTGGAAATTCCGCGATAAGTCTTCTGCACGTTGGGTTTGTGGGATGTTTTTAACCGACTGTAAAAGATAGGCAAAACTGGTTGTGAGTGCAATCACAAGAAGAATTTGACTCACACTCAATATTAATAAGAATTTGTAACGTATGCTCATAGAAAACTACGTGCATCTTCGCAAATTTACGTTACAATCAAATGACATTCCTTTGAAGGAAATGTATCATCTGGAATTTTTCAAATGAAACCAAACGCCACTTTATTTTTTCTGATCCTTTTGGTTTTGGTTTTCTATTATACCATCGAGGTGATTCTACACAAACGAACGTTAAAGAAATTCAAACATCGAATCCATGTCAATGGAACGAGGGGGAAATCCAGTGTCACCAGATTGATCAGAGCTGGATTATCTTCCAAAGGATATTCAGTATTTGCAAAAACAACAGGTACTTTAGCACGAATGATTTTTCCCGATGGTTCGGAAACATCGATTTCGCGTTTTGGAAAACCATCCATTCTCGAACAAATCAAAATCTTAAGGAAAGCGAGAGACGCAAAAGCAGATATTGTTGTTTTAGAATGTATGGCTTTGGAACCAAGATACCAATGGGCAAGCGAAGGGCAAATTTTACATTCTGATATTGGAGTGATCACAAATATACGTGAGGACCATTTGGAAGTTATGGGACCTGAGCTCATTGATGTCGCCAAAACATTGTTATCTGCGACTCCTATTTCTGGTACACTTGTTGTTGGACCAAATGAATTCCCCAATGAAATTTTACATGCCTGTAAGGACAGAAATACAAATCCAATTTTCATTGAAGAAAAAGAAATTAACACAATCACCGACGAAGAAATTCTAAAGTTTCCCTATTGGGAACACAAAGAAAATGTATGTATGGCTCTGAAAGTTTGTGAACTATTAGGTGTGGATCGTAAAAATGCGTTAGAAGCTATGTGGAAAGTCACACCTGATCCAGGAGCACTTACGGTTTTACCCATTCATTTTTTTGGGAAGGAATTCATTTATGTGAATGCAATGGCAGCAAACGATCCGAATAGCACAAAACTCATTTGGAATTCCATTACCAAACGATATGTTTCATTCCAAAAACGTTTTATTTTGTTTCATACAAGGGATGATCGACCGGAACGCACAAAACAACTGACAAAAGAGTTTGCCAACTGGGAAGGTTATGATGCAGTCATTCTTATCGGTTCATCAACTTCTTTAGCGTTCCAATACTTAAAAACGTATTCACAAGTGGATGTCCCAATTTATGTTTGGGAACATATGAATTTGGATGTTATCTTTGAATCACTTCTCGCAATTTTACCAAAACAAGCGTTAGTTTTTGGTATTGGAAATATTGTAGGACTGGGAATGGATTTGTCTTTATATCTAAAAAATAGGTCGGAACAAATTTATGAATGAAATTCTTCCTTTGTCAATCGGACTTAGTTTGGTAATCAGCTTGGTATTCTCCGAACTTTTTGGTATCTTAGGGACAGGGCTTGTTGTACCCGGTTATTTGGCTTTGTCACTCAATCATCCCAAAAATATAGCACTTACTTTTTTTATTGCTTTTTTATCCTTTATCTGTGTGGAAATACTTTCACATTTCCTAATGATTTTCGGGAAAAGAAAAATCGTCTTTATCTTGTTACTTGGTTATTTTTTTGGATATTTACTCAATTATCAAATTTTACCAGATATAGAATTAACATATCTTGCAGAGGTAAGAGGTATTGGATTTATCATACCAGGTTTAATCGCGATATGGTATGAAAGGCAAGGTGTTTTAGAAACAACATCTGTCCTAATCCTTGCGGCCGTTTTTGTCAAAATCCTTTTGATTTTCTTATTGGGAAATGAGTTAGAAACCTTATGATGACAAAAATTTATTGGTCACCTTGGAAACATTCGCGAATTGCATTATTTTTACTCGCCATCCTTGGTGTATTGGGTTTACTCCTCATTGAATCATGTAAGGTAAAAAAAGAACAATCATACTTCAAAAAAAAATTACATGCTGCAAAACTTGCGGAACGTGGATTTCAAATTTTAAAACCCGAATTATTAAAACATAAAAAACCTGATTATAAAGAATTTGATCCTTCCAATTCAGGACTCATCGGAGAGTTTCTGACTCCAGTCACAAGTAATAGCGGCTCTTTACCAGCCAAACAAACATCGATTAATCCAAATTTTGCGGCCGTAATGGTACAATTTTTAAAAAAAGCAAAAGTTGAAGAAGGTGATACAGTCGCTGTAGCCATCTCAGGTTCCTTTCCTGCATTAAACATTTGTTTGTTTGCCGCAATCGATACATTAAAATTAAAACCAATTATTATCTCCAGTGCTTCTGCCTCTCAATTTGGTGCCAATCATCCACAGATGTTATGGTTGGATATGGAAAAAGAATTGGAATCGTCTGGAATTTTTTCCTTTCGTTCCAGTTACGCCTCTCTCGGTGGGATCCAAGACAAAGCAGCTGGAACATCAAAAGAAGGCAAAGACCTGTTAATACGCGCATTGAAGCGAAACAATGTGAAACTTTTAGATCCAATTCACTTTGAAGACTCAATTGAAAAACGAATGAAGTACTATGATGAATTATCGCAAGGTAAACCCATCAAACTTTTCATTAATGTAGGTGGAGGGACTACGATCCTTGGTACAAGCCTTGGCAAACAAGTTTTCAAAAATGGACTGATCACCGATCTTCCCGAAGAAGTTTTGATACCAAATTCGGTCATCAAATCCTTTTTAGAACGAGAAACACCTGTGATCAATTTCATCCAAATTGAGTCCCTTGCAAAACGTTATGGCCTACCTTTATCTCCGAAAAAAATTCCGAAACCAGGGGAGGGTAAGGTATTTTATTCCGAAGAATACAACCCAATCCTTTATGTTTCTGTTTTCCTTTTTTTACTCATCGGATTGTATGGTGTTACGAGGCTTGGTTGGGGTGAAAATGAAGATGACCGCTACCTACCTAAAACCTTACGTTCCAGGTAATTCCAAATGGCAAAAATCATCGTTTTATCGATTTTACTGTTTTTATTACTCCGCTGGGTGAGTCGCATTTTAATCCTACCCGCAAAAATAGCGGAAGAATTTGGCAAAAACCCAAGAGAAGATTTACGAAACAATCCCTACAGACCCAAATCCAAAGAAAAAGACATCTCAGACCGCGGAAAAATTATCGAATAAACCTTAATTTCGAAAGAGGAATTTCGAAAGTTTGGACGAAACTTTAAGTAAGATGAGACAGAATTCGTCCAAGAAGTTTCTATTATTATCCTTTCCTATCTTTTTACAGAATTCTTTAAAACCAATTCTCTTCGTATTACTATTGTTATTTTTCATTCAATGTGGTGTACCCAAAGGAGAATTCGGTTGGACCACAACGAAAATGGAAGAAATGGATATCTTAGAAAAACACATCCAAACCATCACCGATTATAAAATGATGCGTGATGACCTTATCTTTTCACCAACTGATACCATTCATTATGTTTACCAATTTTCAAGAAATCCTGGCCTCGAAACTGATTTCCATATCTCACTCAATCGTTATGAATTGGATTTTGTGGAAATTGATATCAAAAAGAAACGAGTAGAACCAGACACTCTTGCTATACGAGATGAATTTTCTCTTCTACGTACGGGAGAATATTTGATTAAAATAGTATACGAGGGGGACACGGTAGATGAAGTGAAGTTTCGTGTTTTACCGGACGAAGGTTATACACAAGAAAATTTAGAACAAGAATTAGCTGGTGATCAAACTGATGAAATCATCAAATACTCTCGTTGATGGGAGGTTGGATGTTACCCGTTTCTAAAATACGTTTAATCCTTTCCAATTCTTTTAATGCTACACGCACCTCTGTTTCACCACCTTCTTTAATCACAAATTCATAGTATTCTTGTGCTCTTTTAAAATCCCTGTTTTCTTCGGAAAGGACACCTAATCGAAATAAGATTTTAATTAACGGGATTTTGTTTCGTTTGGTTTCTAAAACTCGAATCACTGCTTCCTGGTCTTCAATTTTTAAATCCATCAAACGGTATTGAGACAATACATCATCGAGAGTTGTAACCATTAGGTCTTTTTTGAGAGTTTGTTTTTTCTCAATCAACTCCATTCTTTCTTTTTCAGCTAAAATAAGTTTCTCATCAATTTTTTTCCATTGCATGAGTGCGATGTTTAACTTGTTTTGTTCTAATTCATATTTTTTTTGTTTTTTATCTTTTTTACTGAGATAAAAATAAGCAATGGCTTCCATTTCGGGAACACCAGTCTCATCCAAAAGGGATGGATTCCAATCTTTACTATTTTTATCCAACCAATACTCAAGGAAGTTTGATCCTCTTTCTGGATCACCTATCTTTTGGTTGAAAAACACTCCAATTTCATAGGAAACTCTTGTTTTTTCAGGATTGTCTGCACTCAAACGAAAAAATGTTTCATAATAATTTCCCGCCAAAATATTTCGTTTTAAATCGGCATTAATCGTTGCTAAACGTAAGTTTGCTTTGATGATTTTTTCTTTTTCTTCAGCCGTTGGATTAGGATTTTTTAAATACTCATTCAAAGTTTTTTCGTAAAAATCGGCTGCCTTCTCTTTTTTCCCATCTTGTCTGTATTGTTCAGCGATATCATTCAAAACATTTGGATTTTCATTCCAAATTCGATAAGCTCGCTCTAAAATCAGTTCATACGCAAAAAAATCAGTATTTCGTTTGTAGTCAAAGAGTACATAAATTCCCTTTCCCGCTGTACCCAATTTGTTTACAATTTTTAATCTTTCTTTGTTATCATCTTCTAGTTTTTTAACAACATTGGCAAATGCATATAAATCATTTGATTCAATTTGTTTTCTTTTGTTTAAATAAACCAAATACCTTTTATTATAAGAATCTTCATAATCCGATTTTGCTTTTTTTCTAACACCATCTAACCTAAGTACTTCTTCGTTCCATTGGTTTGATTGTAGTTTCAAATCCGATAGTTTTTTTCCTTCTCGAATCCAATTACTTTCTTTGATATGAATGGCATCTTTTGCTTTTTTGAAATTTTGTTCAGCTTGGATCCACTCTTTATACAATCTCTCATGTTCTTTGGCTGCACTTTCATCATATCCAAGTAAGTCTTCTTTTTGCCATTCTCCTGTTCGATATCCCTCTTCTGTCATCTCTAACGGATGGTAACGAAATGCCGCTAGGTAATGCCTAAGTGCTGGGGCAAACTTTTCCGACTCTACATAAAGCTTCGCAAGTTTTGTGTGAAGGTAATAAAGAAGTGGAGAATCACGGACAATAAATGTTTCTGTATGTTTGTGAGTGCTTTGCCAAAGTAATAAACGAATGTCATTCATCTCCGTTCGAGAATTATAAACATTTCCTTTTTCTCGGTCTTCCCAAATCCTTTTTTCTTCAATGAACTGGCTGTAATACCGTTTGAGTAATCCCTCCGCCTCACGGATCTTAGTTTCTAAATTTTTAGGACCTGTTTCTTGTCCAGGATCGACTGGAAGATCAGCTCCAGGCACTACTGGCACATCGGGAGCATTCGGATCAACAGGTTTTGGTTCATCACGAAGGGCAATTCCAGAATCTTCATCAATGGTGATGCGTTTTTCTGTGTCGAGGGATTTGACTTCCTCCAAGGAAATGACCTGCAAAGGAGAAAGGTACAAACCCGAAAGTGGATTTCTTCGGTCTTCCTCACCTGCAAAGAGAGCCATTTGGACCAAAGCAAATAAGAAAACCATGGTGAACTTGGATTTATTTTTTCTAGAGACCAGATTGACCAAGTTCTGTGACAACAAATTCCATTCCTTCCTGTTCTGAATTATCGGCGAAATTTCAAAATTCCCAATACAAAAGGTGTTGTATTCTTAAGACAAATGGCGTTCACTAAAATTCAATCCCAAACTCATTCGGCAAATCACCATGTCCAAAAATATAGTCGAAAGGTATCTTGTTCTCAAAAATAAATACAGAAATTATGATACCAAGTATGCCCTCAAACGTATGCAAGCCTTTCGTTTGGCAACACAAGAACTATCCAGAAAAGGTTATGAAGTAGCCCTCGAACTTCTAGGATCCATCAATTTTGGAATTGTGGATCCTACTTCAGATGTAGATTGCATTTTATTGTTAGAATGTGACCTTCACAAAGACCAAGGCACTTGTCCTTCTCACTGCAACAATCTAACTTTTGTTAAAACAGAAATCTCTAAGTATGTCACAAAACGATTGGCACCTGAATCATTTAATATTGATTATTTAGATGCAATCAATCTCAAATATGTAGAAGAAAAAATTCGAACCGAATCAGTTTTGGGAGACGAAACACTTTATTGTTTATTATTTTATCGAAACATAGGAAGGCCTGTCAATCGTCCCCTTTTCATTCCTTTTTGTGACCAATTAGAAGAAAATCATGATTTTGTAAAAGAGATCATTCCTTGGGCATCGGAAGCTTTGGAAGGGTATTTAAACACCAACCAACATAGAATGTCTTTTAACAAATACAATGAAAGGATTAGGGCAAGGGGTTTAAGTTTACCAGAGGGACTCCAACAAGAATTACAAGCTTATATGGAAGGGAAGTCGTAAAACAGAAAGAATCCTAGTAGAAATAACAAATTTCACTGCTTAAAAAATTGGCAATTTTTTTCCCCTAGTTTGATTGGAACAGCCTAAGCGATGATTTCTGTATTTTGATCCTTAGGTAAAAATTACTCTTTGCTTTAGGATTAATTCTTCCCTTCGTTTTCGGAATTCCCTTTCCACAACGAATATTCTCCTTTACTACTTTTCTAATCTATGTAAACTATCGCCATGTTGGATACAGTTTCGTCGCCAAAAGGAAGTTTGTTTCCTTACCTTCTGACCAACTTTATTTTATTCATTTTTGTAAGCATCGCCTTCACTTTTTATACAGCAAGCGAACGTAAAATTAATGCTGCGGAAGAGAACAGGCACCGATCACTTCAAATTGCAAATGAACTCCGACAGTCGTCTGACCAACTCACAAATTTGGTAAGATTGTATTCGATCCAAAAGGAAACTAAGTACAAACTTTACTTCAAAAGAATTTTAGAAATTCGAAATGGAAAGATCGCACGTCCAAAAGATTATGATTACGCCTATTGGGATTTGGTCATAGCAGATGAGCTCCTTCCTCCTTCTGAAGATGGAGATAAAATTAGCATTTATGACGCCATGAAACAGGCCGAATTTTTAGAATCCGATTATGCTTTATTATCTTTGTCAAAAGAAAAGTCTGATGAACTGACTAAAATTGAATTCGAATCGATGGCACTAATTGATTTGGAATTAAAAACAGGCAAACCCAATCCTAAAGCTGTACAAATTTTATTTGATGACCAATATCTAAAATGCAAAGCAGAGATTATGAAGCCGATCAATGATTTGTACCATCAATTGGACGATAGAACAACCAAGGCTATCTTAGATGCCAAAGAAAAAGTTTTTTTCCTTCGAAGCATACTTATTTTTTCAGGAATCATATTTGGATTTAGTTTGTATTTAACACATAGATCTCTTGTTTCGATTATGGGAGGAAGTGTGGATGAAGTATTTCGTAGGATTTCTTTATTAGGAGAAGGTAAATTCACAGGAGAAATTTATCCAACAAAGAATACAAAATCAATTTTGAGTAGTTTGAACACTACGCAAAAAAGATTACAGGAGTTATACGAAGAGAAAGAAATGGCAAGTCGTGCCAAATCGGAATTTTTGGCATCCATGAGCCATGAAATCAGGACACCTTTAAATGGAGAGATCGGAATCACTCAAATTCTTTTTAAAACCGAATTAGATGAAGAACAAAAGTCTTAAATTAAAACAATCGCAGATGCCGGCAAAGCCCTCTTAAATATTTTAAATGATATATTAGATTTTTCTAAAATTGATGCGGGAAAACTGGCAATTGAAACTATCCCTTTCCAATTGCAAAACTTGGTCAAAGAAATCTTTGATCTTTTTCACATTGAAGCGAGTACTAAAAATTTAGAATTTACGTATACCATACATTCGGATGTGCCAGAGGAAATACTCTCTGATCCAGGACGTATCCGCCAAATTTTGTTCAATCTGATTGGAAATGCGATTAAATTTACAGAAACTGGTTTTGTCAGTTTGATCATTAGCAAAAAAGGGAACTCCCTTTTGTTTGAAATCAAGGATTCTGGCATTGGAATCTCCCCAGACAAACTTCCTTCCCTATTCCAAAAATTTTCCCAAGTTGATACGTCCACCTCACGTAAGTATGGTGGAACTGGACTTGGATTAGCGATTTCGGAACGTTTGGTAAAACTACTTGGTGGAAACATAGGTGTCGAAAGTGTGCAAAATGTTGGCAGCACCTTTTGGTGCCTCTTACCTCTTTTAGTGGCCGATCAAAAAGATAAACCAAATCATTTAGAAAAGAAGGAAAAGTATCCTTTAGAGGAAGATCACCAAAATGAACTCTTTTTGAACCAAACTTTCCTTGTTGTAGAAGATAATGTTTTAAACCAAAAAGTGATTGGTGGGTTACTGAAAAAACAACACATCAAATTTGATTTAGCAGAAAATGGTAAAGTTGCAGTTGAATTGGCCAAACAAAAACATTATGATTTGATTTTGATGGATTGTGAAATGCCCGTCATGGATGGGTTCGAAGCCACGTTAAAGATAAGAGAAATGGAAACTTCTAAAGAAAAAAAATCCATCATCATCGCAGTCACTGCTCACGTCTTAGACGAACACAAAGAAAAGTGCTCTGAAGTGGGTATGGATGGCTTCATCAGTAAACCTTTTTATATCGAAGATTTGTTGCAGACATACAAAAATATTGTAAAGAGCAAAAGTGCGATTGAGGGATCATCCGATTGATCTACTATTTTTGAGCGAACTTAAATTTCTGATCTATCTAGAATCGAATGATCCAAATTACCGTCACCATACGTATGTAATACTTGTGAGATGATCACTTTGTATCCTTCATACCATTTGTCATATTTGGATTTCGCTTCTTTATGTTCGGAAAATGTTTTTAATGCAGCCAGTCCTTTTTCGGATTGAAAGTAATACACAACTGCTAAAATTCCTTTTTCCTGGTTTGACCATTGGTCTCTTCCTAAATATTCAGGATGGTTTGTTACAAATTTTTCTATGGAATGATCTAAGGTTTCAAATTCAATATCAGTAGATTTTTGTTTGAAGATAAAGGTAGCAGAAATCATAATTTAAACAAAGATAATTCTTTGTTCAATTCGACAATGAGAAATTTTGCTTACGGATATTGAGCCGGTTTCGATTTTACATTTTCCAAATGTCGTATGTCTTTTCCTGTATTGAGACGAACAAGTTCCTCTGCTACGTTCACCGCATAGTCACCTAACCGCTCCAATGCGAGAATGATCCGATACACATCGGCAAATTCTTGTTTTTCCATATCTGGAACGGCTCTATACTTTTGGAAGGCTTGGTCACAAAGATCGTTCAACTCATCTTCTAGAGAATTCACACTTCCCATAAACCTTTCTTTTTCTTCCACAAGGGATTCAATCGCCATTCCCGCAAGTGTGGTGACCCGAGACAATATTAAGGTCATCGGTTCTTCATTTTTAAAAAGACCTTTGCGAATGGTTTTATGACGGAACACATCCGCACAGTTCACCACTTGGTCTCCCATTCGTTCCATGTTCCTTGTGATCCGGATCGCTGAAAGGGCAAACCGTAATGGGTCTTTTTTTAAAACGATATCATTGTCCACATCTCCCATCCCAAGAATGTTTCGGTTACTCACCGCTTCTAAGATGGCATTTTGGGAAAGGTTATCATTTTCCTTTTCTAAATCATCGATGAGATCATCTCGTTCGACAATTTTGAGTGCTTGTTCATAATCATCAGCCTCCAATGCTTCACTGAGAAGGATCACTTGTTCCAAAACAAGTTCCGCCATGGAGTATAAGTTTTTCCGTAAGTAATAAAATTTAGAGATGATCATTGTTTTTTTAACTTTGGACTAAAACGTAAACAATGGAAATCTCACTGATTTGCATCAGCGGAACCTCAATCAATTGAATCAATTTGAATCCACTCCCATCAGGCTTACCGATGTTAGACGGTAGCAAGTTCCGTCATCTCTTCGACAGTGAGGATTTTTTCGATATCGATGAGGATGATGAACCGGTTATCTTTTTTACCTACACCTGTGATGTAACGTGAGGAAATCCCTTTGACTGATGGAGGAGGTGGGTCCACTTGGTTGGCGGGAAAATGCACCACATGTGACACTTTGTCCACGATGACCCCAATCGATTTACCTGACACATTGATGACAATCGCACGATCAGAAGTCTCCGAAACATTTTTGATATTCAAACGTTTGGCAAGATCAATCATCCGGACAACTTTGCCTCGGATGTCCATGATCCCGGCAAAATAACTTTTCGATTGTGGAACTCGGATTAGGTTTGTGATTTTTACAATTTCTTCAACAATTGTGATGGGGATGGCATACTCTTCATCGCCCAAATTGAATATGATGTACTGCTCATGGATGAATTGGTTTGCTTGGGATGTTTCTTTTGCCATATCAATTTCTACTACTTGCGTCTAAAAATAGACGTAGCCGTTGTAGAAAAAATATGAACCGAAACTGAGAAATGACAACACTTTTGTCATCAGGACAGAACGTTTTCTCACAAGAAAATCCAGTAGGCCTGCGACCATCCCTAAGATTCCCAAACAGAGACCTAATACGACATAATCATAATATACATAATAGACCAAACAGCCAAATCCAACGCCCAGACAGATATCTTGCAAATCTCCCCAGACCCTTCGTTTGAAACGTGTCCAGAGCGATCCTCGCGCTTCTCTCGCCTCTCTTCGTTCCCTTCTCCAACGTTGGAACTTTGTCTCACGGACAATCCCAAAGATGGAATCATACCGGGTAGACGGGAATAGTGCCGACTCCATTGGTCCGCGAGCGTTTCGTTTTTTTTCCGAAACCTCTGGTTGGAAGGGAGGGTAAATTTCATACGCTCCGCCCAGAGTCGCCAACATATCTTTGTCAGGGAGAGAACTAAAGTATTCGCGAAATGGCCAAATCTTACGAAAGACCGGATAGGCACGCCCAGAAGTAATGTCCTTCTCGGATTGCACGGTTCCGTTTTTCACGGTGGCTCCGTACATACGACCTTTCTCTTCTTTGATTTCGACAGATAAACGAACGAGTCGTTCGTGAAAATTAAACTCAGCCTCCAGGACATCCCCGAGAGGTGTTTCCATGGTAAATGCTCGGATGAAACCGGGTGTGCGGGGTTTCTGTTTCCTCCAGACTTGTTTCATAACAAACCTATCGGAGGAAACATTAAGTCACTGAAGAAAGATTATTTCTTCTTTTTGTGTCTGTTGGCTCTGCGTTTTTTCTTACGTTTGTGGGTTGCGATTTTTCTGCGCTTTCTCTTTTTTCCGGAAGGCATTCCTTCCTCCTTATATCAAGCCTGTTCTGTCAAATTTCTAGTCGAGGTACTTTTGTAAAACTTTATTTTTCCGCATATTGGATAACATCGCTTTGATCTCACCCACACCTTCTCGTGAGGTCACAAGGAGTACATCCGGTTCTTCCACAACGATGAGATCTTTCACACCAAGAAAGGCAATGAGCTCTTTTTGAACAGATGAAATATTCCCTGATGCTTTGTGGTAATGCACTTCCTTTCCTTGGTGGTGGTTTTTCTCTTTGTCACCAGGTAAAATTCGTTCGAGTGACATCCAAGATCCGACATCATCCCAATTGAAGGTTGCTTCTACCATACGAATACGATTCGATTTTTCCATGATGGCAGTATCGATTGCTTCCGAAGGCAACATTTGGAATGCAGTTTTCAAATCCCCAAAGTTCTTAAATGGAAATCCACTTTTCAAAGGACCAAGGATATGTGGGGCATGGCGTTCGAGTTCTGAAAGAATGGTTTCCGTTCGGAAAAGGAAAATCCCTGGATTCCAATAAAAATTCTTTTTTTTGATGTATTTGAGTGCGGTTTTAAAATCAGGTTTTTCAAAAAATGCTTTTACCGTATAACCAACATCAGTTGGCTTACCTGTGCTGATATAACCATACCCCACTTCGGGTCGGTTTGGTTTGACCCCCAGTAAAACCATTCCATTGGCCGTTTCGTACAGAGCCTCTTCAATGGTTTTTGTGAATTCTCTGATGGGATCAATGAAGGCATCTGCAGATAAAACGATGAGATTGGGGTTTCCATATTTTTTTTGGAAGTAAAGGGCCGAAAGGGCAATGATGGGGGCTGTATTTTTCCCCTCTGGTTCGATGATGAAATTGCCCGATGGGAATTTTGGATCTTTTTTTAAGATTTCCGCTTTGAGATTGGCATTGGTTCCAATGTAGATCCGATCAAGAGAGGTGATGGTAAGGGCCCTGTCAATGGTCTCCTTTAAGAGGGTTTTGTTAGAATATACTTTTTGGAGCTGTTTAGGGGAATTGGTGCGGGAACGAGGCCAAAACCTCTCTCCCTTTCCTCCCGCCATAATCAGAACCACTGGGGATTCTTTTGGTAATTTTGCCATAGGGTTTGGAACCAGAATTTAGAAAGGGAAAGAGAGGAAAACTAGAAAAGAGTTATGCCCCACCTGCTTCTTTCGGTGTTTCCTCGCTGTGGAGTTTGATCGGTTTTGCCGGAATGATGGTAGAAATGGCGTGTTTGTAGACCAAATTCTGTTTGTTTTCGTTTTCTAAAATGATGGTGAAATTGTCAAAACTGACAACCTTTCCTTTTAATGGCACTCCATTTAACAGGTAGATGGTGAGATCTATTTTCTCCTTTCTTGCTGTGTTTAGAAGTTGGTCTTGGATGTTGTTTTTTGCCGACATTGGAAATCCCGAGTGTTCTCTCTATCTTTGTTCTATATTTGTATACAGTTGGACAGCGGCATCATAAGAAATGGGCGAAAGGAATGATTCTTTTTTGAACCAAGTAATTTGCCTCTTCGCATAATTTCTATGACTTTGCGCCAGCTGTTCAATGAATGTATTACTGTCTATCATTCCATTTAGGAATGCAAGCGCAAAATTGTAACCTAAGGTGCGTAGGCCAGGACAGCCTGGTCCATACTTAGAAACCACAACTTTCGTTTCCTCTAACATTGCACTTGCGATTTCTTCGACACGCCTGTTGATTCGTTTGTACAGAATTTCTCTAGGCCAATCCATCCAATGGCCAATGAGTTTTACTTGAGGATGGTCTTCCAAATACCCACCCACCGTTTCTTTGGAAACATCTGACCACAAAACTCCTGTGAGTACAACCTCCAAAGCACGTTTGATCCGGTATCCATCTTGGGCAAATAGGGATTCCATTGCTTTTGGATCTTTTTTCTCTAAGAGGTCCCTTGCTTCCTCTAAAGAGAGTTTGGCTACATACTCTTTTGTTTCCATGGGTACATTTGGTACGGGATACATACCGAGTAAAAATGCTCGTAGGTAAAACCCAGTTCCTCCTATGAGGAAAGGAATTTTTCCACGACTTTGGATGTCTCCAATTGCCTCACGGGCTAAAAGAGAAAATTGGTTTGCATTGATACTTTCATCAGCGTTTAAAAAACCGACGAGCCAATGTCGTATGGTGGAAGATTCTTGGGGAGTGGGTGCCGTTGTGCCTACCGGAAGGTCCCGGTAGACTTGGCGCGAGTCAAAAGAAACAATTTCAAAACGTTTTGGGTCGAGTGCTTGCGAAAGAGAGGTTTTTCCAGAACCGGTAGGTCCACCAAGGATGGGAAGGATCACTCCTCTTCCTCGGCAACGACCTCCTCTTCTTCGGCCTCTTCTAATTCTTCCGTTTCTTCTAAGAGTTCATCATCTTCAATGACTGGTTCTTCCTCTTCTTCCACTTCGTATTCCGAACTGCGAATGGCAGCCATTCGGGATTTGATCGCTGGTTTTGCCAACTGGTCAGCTCCACATTTGGGGCATTTTTTTTCGGGTTTGTTCAAATCATAAAACTTCGTTCCACAGGAGTAACAGCTGAATTTCTTTCCGAGTGGGTTGTTCGGATCGATTTTCACTGCAGGAGGTTTTGCCCCTGGAGCTTGTTTCTCCTTTGTGGCTTGGGCTGTTTTCTGTGCTGGCACAGCTTTCGCCTTGGTTGCAGGGGTTTTTGACCCGGCTCCCGCCTTTTTGTTATCTTCCTTCGGGGAAGAGGACTTTGTGTCCTTAGTTGACTTTTCTTTGGCTACCACCTTCTTTTTGGGTGGGGCCTGCTTCTTTGCTGCTTTTTTTGCGACCATAAACGTACTTTTGACAGTTTTGGGAATCCCCTCTCTGGGACAACCTTTTTGAAATTGGACGGTTTTCTCCTGGATGAAAATTAATGAAAAGTTTTTTTTTTCCTATGACCCAATTAAGTGTCAATGTCAATAAGATCGCCACTCTCCGCAATTCACGTGGGGGATCTCTCCCCCATCTCTTACAATTATCAGAACTCATCTTGGATTCAGGTGCTCATGGGATCACTGTTCACCCACGTACAGACGAAAGGCATATCACCAAACAAGATGTATTCGAATTACAGGAGTTTTTACATTCTTACAACGAAAAAATTACTAAATTAGGATTTTCTAAAAAAGAATACAATATCGAAGGCGAACCAAGTGAACGCTTTTTGGAGCTTGTGCTGAAAGCGAAACCTGACCAAGCCACACTGGTTCCAGTAAAACCTGGGGAAATCACTTCTGACCACGGTTTTGATTTTGGAGATCCCACAACATTCAAATCCTTACAACCAATTGTAAAAACCTTACGGGTCGAAGGGATCCGAGTTTCTTTGTTTATGGAAACGGATTTTCGATTTTATGATCAAGTAGTCGCTCTTGGAGCCGAACGGATTGAACTCTACACGGGACCTTTTGCCCATGCCTATGATGTTTCCAAAAGCGAAGGAATGAAAATTTTTGATTCTTACCAGAAAGCGGCTATGGAAGCAAACAAACTGGGATTAGCTGTGAATGCTGGCCACGATTTGGATACAAATAATTTGTTAGTTTTTGCAAAACTGCCTTATTTGAAAGAAGTATCCATTGGACACAGGTTGATTTCACAAAGCCTTGTGGATGGACTGGAAAAAACGGTAAAAGACTATCTTAGAGTTCTTTCGCAAGGGAGCGGATCTTAACATACTGAGGGTCTTGTTCGATGAGGAGTTTTGCTGCTCGTTGCAGGGCCTCTGCCATCATCGCTTCTGATTTTCCCTTTCGTTTGTTCCCTTGCACTTCCGTTAAAAATTGTTTTAAAGCTTCTTTTGCTAATGTTTCATTGCCGGAGCTCGAAGCCAATTTTACCTTTTTCCAAGCATCAGTGATCAGTGTTTGGGAACGGGTAGAACCGAATCCCCCCGAAACATTCACTCCAGAACCCTCACCTACATTGGCAGTGACAGCACTGGCAGTCGCACCCACCATTTCTTTTGCAGAGTCACCTCTGTGAAATCCAGAAGTGTCCCAAATTTTGGTAAAGGGATCCGTTTTCATTTGGTCAGCCAACAGTCGTTCTCTGTAAGATACATTGGCGTTTTTCACTTCTTTTAAGAGTGCAATTTGTTCGTTTGTTTCTAATGACTGAAAACAATTCACAAAAGATCCCCGTTTTAACGATTCCTTTGTGAACACTCCCCGCGTGATTAAAAATTGAAATTTAGGGTACACTTCAGTTTTGCCCTCACGGCAGCCAATTTCCAATTCCGAAAGGGTAGCAAGTACGTCTCCATCATACGAATGAGATTTGAGATCGGAAAGGTTTCCGGATTTCTCTGCGGAGATTCGCATCATGTTTTTGTAAAGTGTGTCATTTGGACTTTTGTCTAAGGCTTTTCGAAAACCAGTGTAACTTTCGTTGTAATTCCCTCTTTGGAATTCGAGTAGACCCCACATATAACACAAATATCCATCATCAGTATCTTTTGTTCGACAAACATACCTTAGACGAGACATGGCATCTTCTTTAGCCGATGGATTTTCCCATACATCGAGCAAAACCTCTTCCAAAAAAAGTAAGGTATCCAAGCTGTAAGGATTACGATTGGGATTCTTACCAGGTTCCGAGGAACAAAACCCGAAAGAAAGGGCGAAAATCAGGACAACCAATGCGCGCATGCCACCGTCTATGATATACGTGTGTCCTAGTTTTGTCCCAATTTTTTTTGTGTTGCCTACACTGGAAATTCGGAAATTCTTAGGATAATCTATCCACTTTACGAGAGATCCCTTGAAACGATTTGTTTATCTACTATCCTTTTTCACCATTCTCAGTTTTGCCCTTCCAGTAGGGTTTATTTCCTGTGAACCAGAAGCAAAAAAAGCTCAAAAAACCGAAACGAAATTTGATTACAAAGACTTTGAAACTGTCATTCGGACCGTTGACAAACTCTACATCGACAAACACATCAATGTAAATCGAGCTTATACCGATGCTGCTAGTTTTGCTTTCTTAAGTTTACCTCACCCACTTTATATTTACCCAGAAAGTTATTTTAAAGAACGAGAAAAGTATGATGATAAGGAAGACCTTTGGCCAGGGACTACGTTTAAGATTTCTCCTTCTGATAAATTTGTGATTTTTGATCCCGATTACGTTCAGGTGGAAAAAATCCAAAAAGAGAAACGTAAAAAAAATGAAAACAGAAAACTCTCTGATCCAGAACTCAAAAAACTCATCGAAAAAGAAAAATTAAAAAAATCGGTGATCTCTGCTCGTTGGGAAGAAATCAACTTTTCACGGAAAGATTTTGATCGAGTCATCGCTTATATCAATGACAACTTAGAAACATACAAAACTCCAGTTCTCAAAGGGCTTGTCGAACTTGATGGTGAACTTCCAGAAGAAGAGGAAGACGAAAAGAAAGAATTTCGCATGGAACAAGTATTTGTTGCTGCGGCAAATGGTTATTTGAATTCCTTAGACCCACACTCCAATGTATTTTTGGAAGAAGTATGGGAAGAGTCCATGTCCAAAATCAGCGATGGTTCCTTTGAAGGGATCGGTGCCATCCTTTCTGGTGGAGGAAGCAGAGAAGTCATCGTAGAAAATCCATTGGAAGGTAGCCCCGCTCTGAAAGCAGGGATCCGCAGTGGAGACAACATTGTTGCTGTAGATGGAAAACTCATCAAAAATTTATCATTAGATAAAGTGGTAAAAAAAATCAAAGGGCCAAAGGCCACCAAAGTTGTGTTAACCATTTCAAGAAAGGGAAACACTGGCAAATTTGATATCGAAGTGATTCGAGATAAGATTACAATTAAAAACGTTACCTACCACCTCGTAAAAGAAAACCCTCAAGTTGCTTACATCAAACTCACAGGATTTGTGAAACCAGGCAACGGGGAACCACCCATTGATACACAAATTGCGGAAGCATTTGCAGAAATGGAACGCACTGCAAAAGAAAATGGCAAACCATTAAAAGCACTTATTTTGGATCTTCGCGGAAACTCTGGTGGGTTTTTGGATTTAGCAGTGGATATTGCAGATATGTTCATCGAAAAAGGTGTGATTGTTTCTACAAGAACACCAGGTAGAAGTGATGATGAAAAGTATGCAAAAATCAAAGACATCACAAAACTTCCGTTAGCCATTTTAATGAATTCAAAATCTGCTTCGGCTTCGGAAATTGTTGCGAGTGCCATCCAACACCATGGAAGAGGGATTTTACTCGGAGAACGTACATTTGGGAAGGCAACTGTCCAAACCTTAAAACATTTGGACAATAACCCAAATTACTTACTAAAAATCACAAACGCAAGGTATTACTCTCCATCCGGAAAAACCATCCAAGTGGTAGGGGTTTCTCCAGACATCGAAGTTTCAGAAGAAGCTGACGGATCCTTTCCTTTCCGTTACCGTGAAGAGGATATGTGGAATCATTTACCACTCATCCCACACGAAGGTGTTGTCAAATCCAAGTTTAACTTAAACGCAATCAAAGAATATGCGAAGAAAAATGGTAAGGCTGATCAATATTTAAAAGAACATTCGAATGATGCCATCAAACCTGACTATATGTTGATTCGTAGTTTGGATTACATTGAAGGGATGTTAAATTCAAAATAAGGATTTAACTTAGAAGTTTGTATTTTGAATTATATAGATTGGAAACAATGTGACACGAATTAAATCAGATTTTCTGATCATTGGTAGCGGTGTAAGTGGATTGTTTACGGCTTTGAAATTGGCGCCGCTCGGATCCGTTGTTGTGGTCACCAAAAAGGCAGACTATGAATCCAATACCAATTACGCACAAGGTGGGATTGCCTCTGTTTTTGATGATAAAGATAAATTTGAAGAACATATCAAAGATACTTTAGAATCAGGTGCAGGTTTATGTGACCCAGAGGCAGTACGAGTTCTTGTAGAAGAAGGCCCAACACGGGTAAAAGAACTTTTAGATTTAGGTGTACCATTTACACGAAATCAAACTGGTGAATTGGATTTAGCACGCGAAGGTGGCCATAGTAAAAATCGCATCATCCATTCCCTCGATAGGACGGGAAGTGCGGTTGAACAATCTCTTCTCGACCATGTCCATGCAAATAAAAATATCCAGATCTTAGAAAACCATGCCTGTGTTGATCTTATCACCAAACACCATTTAAAGGATAAAGACAATCTTCCTTTACGATGTTATGGTGCCTATATTGTAGATACGGAAACGGGTGAGGTATTCCCTGTTCTTGCTAAAAAAACAATTTTGGCAACAGGTGGTGCTGGCCAAGTGTATCTCCATACAACCAATCCAAACATTGCCACTGGGGATGGAGTCGCAAGTGCCTACCGCGCTGGTGCCATTGTGAAAAACATGGAATTTTACCAGTTCCACCCTACATCACTTTTCCATGAACAAGGCAATAGTTTTTTAATTTCAGAAGCCGTCCGTGGCCATGGTGGGATCCTTCGCGAAATTGGCGGAAGGCCTTTTATGAAAGACTACCATACGTTAGGTGAACTTGCACCGAGAGATATTGTTGCGCGGGCAATCGACGATACGATGAAAAAGAGAGGAGAACCACATGTTTTACTCGATATCACACATCGTCCTGCAAATGATATCATCAGCCATTTTCCTTCCATATATGAAAGGTGTAAAAAACTAGGAATTGATATCACAACTGATCCGATCCCAGTGGTTCCAGCTGCCCATTATATGTGTGGTGGAGTTGCCACTGATCTTTTAGGTCGAACGAATATTGCCGACTTATATGCATGTGGTGAAACCACCTGTACGGGAGTCCATGGTGGAAACCGATTGGCATCGAATAGTTTACTAGAATGTTTGGTTTTTTCACATCGCATTGCAGAAGACATACGTTCCCAAGGAAAACTTGGGTATTCAAGCGAAACGGATTTGATACCTGATTGGAACAAAGAAGGAACAACCAATACAGAAGAATGGGTTCTCATTTCACATGATTTAATCGAAATCAAAACGATTATGAGTAATTATGTGGGGATTGTAAGATCGGATATGCGACTGGAAAGAGCCCTTCGTCGTTTAAAATTGATCTCACAAGAAGTGAAAGACTATTACAATAGAACAACGGTATCTCTTGGTTTATTGGAACTTCGCAATTTAGTGAAAGTAGCAGAACTCATCGTTCGTTCGGCATTACTCCGCAAAGAGAGCCGTGGATTGCATTATAGTACGGATTATCCTGAAGATAGAACTCCATCCAGACTAGACACGATCCTTTCTCATAAATTATAATTCTAATTTTGCGCCAGGGACCCTAGCGGAAATCCTTTCTCGAATGAGAAAGATTGTAGCGGAGGGCCCGGTCCATTACGAAATAAAATGTATTTTTAAATGATTGGGAGGCGCCCCACTAACGCGAACTATGCGAATTTACGTTTAACCGCGAACACCTAATATTGTATATACGATACCTAGGAAAACAGGTAAAATCGAATAACTAAAAACATGGATGTAGTATCCTCTTTTTTCTCCCCATTTTTGTTTCATTGGTTCCAATTTCCAAAAAAAACTCGGTTTGTAGAGTCGTAATACATATGTTGTGATCCCATAAATGATAAAAAAGATTCCCAATCCTACTGTAACTAAATTCATATTTCTCCCTTACCGTTTCAATTTGAGAGGAAGGGTGAACTTTCCAAGAAAAAAAAATTTTATAAATCAAATTCTATCATAAAATTTAGACAATCTTTCGTTTATACCACCATCTATAGCCAATAACACGTAAAGGTTAGGTGGTTTATGATGAAATTCAAACTTTCTGCAGAAGACAAACGATTCCATTTATATTTCCCTTATTCGGAATCAATTGTAAAAATTGTTAAATCCATACCAAAATCGATTTACCATCCAGACAATAAAACTTGGTCTTTCCCAAACGAACCTAATACCATAAAACGAGTATTAGCTGAATTTTCCAATGAAGACATACGCATTGTTTTCAAAGAAATTCCAAAACAATGTGGAATACTAGAAGATTTTTTTAAAGGAGCAAGGGAACGAAATTTTAGTCTTTGCACCACAAAAACCTATTACTCACACTTAAGTCTTCTCCTTTCTTTTACAGGAAAATTACCAATCAATATCAAATCCAAAGACATAGAAAATTTTTTAGACTACCAAGTAAAAGAAAAATCAGTGAAATCAGCAACCATTAGGAGCGCAAGGCAAGCCTTCACTTTTTATTTCAAAGTTGTGCGCAAGCAAATACTGCATTTAAAATTTCCAAAAATGAGTGGGGAACAAAAACTTCCTGAAGTTTTAACCGCTGAAGAAACAAGATCCATCTTTGATGCTTTACCAAATATAAAACATAAAATGTTACTTTTGTTAAGCTACTCAGCAGGTTTACGTGTAGGAGAAGTTATCCATTTAAAAACGAAGGACATTGATTTGGAAAGAAATATGATTCGAGTCACACAAGGGAAAGGTAAAAAAGACCGGTATACAATTCTTGCCACTTCACTGATAAACGAATTAAAAGAATACTTAAAAATCCGAGAATACAATTTATTGCTTAAGTACAGTTATAACGAAATGCGATCGATCGAATGGTTATTCCCTGGTATGGACAGAAAACCTTTACACATTCGCACTGCAGAAACTATTTTTAACCAAGCAGTCGTTAAAGCCAACATTACAAAGAAAGTTACGTTCCATAGTTTGCGGCATGCTTTCGCTACGCATCTATTAGAACTGGGAACTGATTTGAGAATGATCCAAACTCTACTCGGACACGCAAGTGTCCGTACCACTCAAATTTATACAAAAGTAGCAAGAAGCCGACTTGAAAATATCAAAAGCCCACTTGATCAAATTCCAAATAAAGATCCAAAACATACCACCTAACTGAAATTATTTCTTCTACCAAAAGACAAAACTCAACCAAACTTTCCGTAACTTCGATTTTCTATTTTGTATCAATCAATGGAATCAGAAATCTATATTCCTTTTCTAATTAAATTCATGAAGAATTAATTTTAGTTTACGAGCAGAAAAGGACAATGAAGCTATGGTTTTTCTATCAAAAAGAGGAATGGTTCATCGTTGGAGTTTTCTTTAGAATGAATTGAGAAACAAAACATGAAAACAAATCAATTAAAACAAGAAGATCTGAAAAACAAACACAAATTTGATACTTTTTATTCTTCCATTACGAAAACCGAGATGGAAATGGTTATGAAACTTAAGGAAATCTTAAATACATTCCCTAACTTGGAAGAAAGAATTTCCTATTCGGTTTTGTATTATTTCCAAAACAGTCGCGTTTGTTTTATTTGGCCAGCATCCATCAAACCTGGTCCCAAGTCAGGTGTTCAATTTGGATTTTGTAATGGCTATCTATTGGAAGATCCAAAGCAAATCTTAGAAAGAGAAAATCGTAAACAAGTGTACTGCCTGACATTTCATTCCCCTGATGAAATCAAATCCTCCATCCTCATTCCTCTTTTAAAAAATGCATTGGAAATTGATAAAACAATTTATAAAGAAAAAAAGCATAAGAAAAGTGTTCCCAATTGATTGTAACTTTTTGTGTCAGTTTGACTTTGGGTTGGGTTAGTCTAATTTGCAAGCTAAGAACCAGTTGATGGAGAGCCTTCATCAGCAGGTACATACACATCAAATCGAGTTTGTCCGGCCCGGCTTTCGCATTGAATGTGACCACCTATTTTCTCCATAACCTTACGGCAAATACCCAGTCCTAACCCCAATCCTTCCCCTTCCTTTTTCGTAGTGAAAAATGGATCAAAGATTCGATCTTTGATTTCATCTGGGATCCCCATTCCTCCATCAATAAAACTGACGACCATCCACGGACCATCATCTTTCGATTCAATTTCAATTGTACCTTCATTGCGAATCGCATACAAAGCGTTATTCAGTAAATTGACCCAAACCAATTGGAAAAGGTCCTGATTGCCCTTTCCTTTTCTATGAGAACGAAACTCTTTTATGAATCTCACACGATTATTCGTTTGGTACTCATACAAAGACAATATGGTTTCTATTCCTTGGATGATGTCGATATTTCTTTCTTCTTTATGGGAAGCATCATCTGTCAGTAGATAATTCTTTAATGTTTTTACGACTTGGGTCGATTTTTCTGAGGCAAGAGAAATAATAGAATTCGATCGATATACATTTGCTATTTTTGATCCTAATTCCAAAATTTTAGCAGCATTTGAACTCTCCAAAATCCAATTTAACTTTTCTTCCAAAGTATATGCAAGTGAATCGATGAGTAGATCTAAAAAATCTTCTTCTATCAAATCTTCCTGTTTATTTAAAATTGAAACCATTTTCATTTTTAAATCTTTTTTGAATTCCCTTTCTTTTTTCCCAATCAGAAGATCTATTTGAATATTGGTATACCTTTTGATGAGAAGGAAAAAACGTTCTCTATCTTCTTTGGAAAATAAAACCAATTGGTGGATGATGGAATTCAGTTCTTTATGAAAAAAGTCCGTTATACCACTGTTTGTTGATACAATCGCACCTAGAGGATTATTTAACTCATGGGCCATACCTGCCGTCACATTTCCGATTGTTGCCAATTTTTCTGAAGTTAACAATTTACTTTGTGCTTCTCTTAACTCACTCAATTTTAATTCTAAAATTTTATTTGTTGAATGAAGGTTATCATTTGATACTTTTAATTCATCTGTCCGATGTAATACCTCTCTTCTCAGATTCTCTGAGTATTGCACATTCCATCGATACCTCTGTAATACCCATACAATTAACAAAAATCCAAATACCGATACAAAAATCGAAACAAGTAAACCATAATCCGGTTTTGGATTGGGATAGTATAAAAATCCGTTTAAATTTAGATTTTTTGGCAACATTCCAAAGTCAGCATACACATCCGAAATATGTTTCCATCTTCCTTCGTACATGTAACCAATCTCTACAAGGTTAGGTTGAATCAATGATTCCATTTCATCTGCTTCGAATAATAGTTGTTCCTTTGTTATATCATTAGAATACTTTTGAAAGATAAGATCCACTATTTCGGATTTGTTTTTCATTGCATAATTCCAACCGCGAAGGCTAGCCTCTCTAAATCGTTTTACGCGATTGGGATTGGTTTGGATTTCGAGTTGGCTTGTAAAAAGATTATCTCCATAAAAATCAATTCCTTAGGTTCTTGGAGAAAAAACCATGACTGGAAATCCTATTTTTTGGAATTCGTAAGTTTGTGTTGTTGAATATCCATCTAAGGCAGCAACTTTTCCTTCTACCAAATCCAAAAATCGAAAACTATGAGGAAGTTCTTTGAAATTATTTGAATTAAATTTTTCCTTTTTTAAATAAGCAAGAATTTCATAAACATGTGGAGACAACATAATCTTTTTTCCCAGTAAATCTTGGATACTTTGATTTGTTTGGATTTTTTTGGTAAATAATACGGTGGGAGAATGTTGGAAGATAACTGCAATGACTACAATTGGTTTTCCTGCATGCCATTGTAACAAAACTTCGTTTGTACCAACACCATAACGAGCTTCCTTTTCGGAAACAAATTGGTGTAATCCCTCCAATCCATTTTTACTTTCATGAATGGTGACATCAAGTCCCACTTCTTTATAATATCCTTTTTCTAAGGCAGTGTAATAACCAGCAAATTGGAATTGGTGTTTCCACTTTAAGTACAGGCCAACTGACTCATTAGCAAAACTAGATTGTCCGAAAAAGAGGAATGGGTTAAGAATTTTAATCCAAGAGGGGATCTTACGAATTTGTTTTGTCTCTATTTCCACTCGTACATCCCACTAAGTTTCGCTTACGTTAGTCGAAACTTACTTAGGCATACCGATTGGAAAAAATCTGGCAACTGCTAAATTAGAAATCTCTCGAATTTCAAAATTCTTAAAAAAAACTTATTTTCCTTTTTTACGGATGATCCATTCGGCAAATAAAAAGTTGAGAAACCAACCGGCTCCCATCATCAAATCTCTTGGGACACCCGAAGGGTCTCCACCAACAATCACAAACCATGGCAAATGAGTAAACACTTGTGTGCCAGCACCCATTCCTATCGCATAACCTCGGATCATCCAATGGCTATGTAGATGGAATTTGCGACGAAAAGCAAATCCAAATCCCAAAACCAAACAGAACAACATCCAAAATCCAACGAACAAACGGATACCGAATAACCAGTCTCCGTCAGTTGGGACTTTGGGATATGCAAGTGTGAGCCAAATTCCGGAGATAGCAGAGGTTAATCCAAAGAAAACAAGTGCTCTACCAGATCTACGATGCCATGTAAGATGTTGGTTTCGAAATCCAGGAGCAAATTGGAATGCACCAAAAATACTATAAATGAGGACAGAAACGATATGAAATAGAACAGGAATAGGGTCATCAAAAAACCTTTGGTTTTCTACCGTATAACCAGATCCAGTTGTCAGTTGGAAAATACGTACGAGACCCGCTATGCTTGGAACAAAACTAAGAAATAATAAAGAACCTATAATCCATTTATCTTTCTTTGTAGTGGAATTCATTGCCATTTGAATTCACTACAGAAATATATTTCGGAAAGAGCAAGAAGGAATTTGATTTCAAAGAACAAATAATTCCATTCCAATTGCATGATTCAAAAATCGTTTGATGATCAATTCATTTTTATCGATTAGAAGTTACAAAAGAATTTGCAATCGTAGAAATGGTTTTTGCGACAGTACTAATTGTCACACTGACTCGGTTTAAATCTTCCGAACTTTGTGCAAGTTCCTGTGCATTTCCTGATAACGAATTTACACTCACAACCATATCCTCGGAAGTACGTTTTTGTTCTTGGCAAGATGTTTCGATCGATTCGGCCAATGATTGAAGTTCTTTCAGTTCATTTGAAACATTTGTTAAACTATTGGATTGGGATGAAATTTCACCTTTTAACTTAGTGACACCCAATTGAATTCGATTGGATTGGCCTACAATTTCATTCAGTACATTTACCGTTTCGTTTACATGGTCGATGCCAGTATTTACCGCAGTATCTGTTTTAGTAATTAATACCATAATGTTTTTCACAGATGTTCTCGTTTTGTCTGCGAGTTTGGATATTTCCTCAGCCACAACGGCAAATCCCCTACCTGCATCGCCAGCTCTTGCAGCTTCTATGCTCGCGTTGAGGGCGAGCAAATTGGTTCGTTCCGAAATATCGGTAATCAACCCGACAATCCCTGAAATTTCTTTAGTTGCCAATCGTATATCTTCCATCGAACGATCTGTACTACGAATGGAACCATTCCCTTTATCAGCCAACTGAGTTGATGTAACAGATTCAATAGATAACTGAGAGAGTTCCTTTTCAATATTGACTATGGAATATTGCGAATCTCTTCTGCAATTTTTGAAATGTTTTTTGTTTCATCGGTAATGGAACCAAACATCACTTCAAAGGATGACGATAGTTCTTCCAAGGAAGCGGCAGACTCTTCCGTGGTTGATGCGAGTCCAGTTGCATTATCCGATACGGAAGAGGCATCTAGTTTTAATTGTTCTGAACTTTTTTCAACTTGGTTAACAGAATATTTGAGTTGAATGATAATATCATGTAATTGACTTAAGAACCGATTGATAGAACCAGAAATTTCACCTATTTCATTTTCGCCAAATGAAGGTAACTGTTTTGTTAGATCTGCATTACCACTCGATAATTCTTCAATTTTGATTAATACGGTTCTTAAAGGAAGATTGATACTTTTAAAAATGAGAAAAATCAAAAGGATAGAAATACTCAGTGCCAATGCAAGTATGATGATATTAACCATCCGATGGAATCTTTGTTCTGCTAAACGTTCCTCTATCAATTTTTCAAATACCGATATTGAGAAATTTTGAATCTCAGATCTAAGAAATGTTCCCTTATGGATGATATTAAATAATTCGTCTGATGAATCTGGTTTGGTTAATTGAGTGATGAGTACTTTTTTCAATTCAGCAACATAAGCATTACAAGTTTCATTGGACTGGTTTACGTTTTTTTGAATCTTCTCTTGGTAGATTGGAGCATTTTCCATTGTTTTATGATATGAATTTGTTATATTGATACAAATATCTTCAATGGCACTAATTGATATGATCGATTTTGTATAACTAATATTGGAGAAGTTCTTTCTTTTTCGATTCTCTCCTAAGTACTCATCTCGAATTAATTCTTTCAGTTGCCCGACATGTTTCCACAATGCTAGAATTTGGAACAAGATGATATCCATTTGGTAATAAGATTCAAGTTTTGGATCCAAAATTAAGTTGGAATGATCTCCAATTTTGACCGCTAAAGATTGTGTATCTTCCAAAAAGTTGCGTGTTGTGAGTTGGTCAAATCGATCGTATGATAAATACGTATTCCATTTTTGAATTTGTTTAGAGTCTTCAGATAGGATTCCTGATTTGAGAATGGTTACATTTCCTTCTTCTATCATTGGTTTCAGATCATCTACATTCTCATTGCCAATTTTAAATTTTGGCAATGCTACTTTGTAGGCAAAATAAACTGGTTTGATAATTTCGATTCCCTTTTGTTCTTTTAACGAAAAATCAATTTCCTGATTCTGTGATTGAATGTACAAAACCAGTGCTATCAACAAAAATAGGAGAACAGGAAGAGGTAAAAGGATAAGTCTGGATCGAATGGTTATATTTGAAAAATAAGAATACATACGTATGATTTTCCTCTTAATGTTAGCTTTAGTTTATTAAATGTTGTGAATTAGAAAATAAAATAATATCGTAATCCGAAAAATTACGAATCAAATGAAAACTGAGTTAGCAAACCATGGTGCTAAATAGGACTTGTACTAAAACTAGCCCAATTTCACCTAACACATGCTAACTAAATATTACAATTTTGGTTCAGTTCCCTTATCAAATTTCCAATATTTTGGGGATTTGGATGACTCTACTCATCTTCAGGAGTGAATTGTAATACATTTTGGTAATGATACATTGATGGGCGATGGTAAATTTCTATGGTTGTATACTCAACTTGGATAAATTAAGTAGGTATTTTTCACTCTCGTCAATCTTTTGAACCGATAGTGCTTTGTAGTTTTCTACATTCAAAATTTTTCCAAAAAGGACTGCAGGCGATACACAATATCTACGGATGGGTGTGTGCAAGGAAAATGACCGCGGGTGAAAACTGAGTCGGTATCTAAAGGCAAGTTTTTGGTTAAAACTTTGAGTATATGAGTCGGCCTTGTCATTGATTTATATTCCGCAGCTTTTCGTAGTAGCAATCAATTTGTATTTAGCCCTCAAATAACAAAATACTTTATCGATTTCATTTTGCGATAATGCTGAATCGAAAAAGAAAAACTCTGCTACATCACCATCCATGTTGCCATTGGAAAGGGATCCAACTGTGCCTGTCACATAACTTTCAATATTTGAGGTTGCATTCCCTTTTAAGTCACCATTCCAATATTCTTGCCAACTAACAGTAGTATTCTGAACACTGGCAATTGCGATAAAAGTGGTAATGGGAATAGAATTGACAGATGGAGGAGTTAGTCCAGACCCATTTCGCCAAAGATACAACTCATTTCCAGGTGAAGCACCTATATTAATCTCTCTTCCATTTGCAGGACCAACTAAAAGTAAATTTGTGGCAGGATGAGTTTGTGGCATCTTAAATACCAAGAAAAAAGATCCGCTGTTAACAGATGAAAATCCAGTTCCACCAGTGTAACTCATCGAAGTCAAAGATGCTTGTGAAAAATGAGAGCTGGAAGACCATTCACCTGATTCAATCTATAAATTGGTTGTCTTGTCGGGAAAGTTATTTGCGTGAGATGATTGCCTCTTCCACTAAAATCATTCCAGGTTTGAACATTTGCACCATCAGATAAATTAAGACTGTCTGCCTTGAACCAAATTACTAAAGATGAACCTCCATAGATTCTTGGAGCAGTAAGAGTGACAGTATAATCCTTACTAGTACCATCAGTAGCAGTCACCGTATAAATAAGATTTGACGAAAACGAATTTGAGGTAACCTCACTCGTCTGCGTTACGTTACCTATCGAACCACTTTCCCCAGTGGTTGTAAATTTAGCAACTAACGGAGTAAAAGACGAGAGTGTATCAGACACAAGACTGATATTCGTATCTGAGATAATTCCAGATATTCCTAATGAAGGAATTGAGTATGATGTAATTTCTTTTCCGGCGAATGGACCAATTCCACAAGTTATACTTTTATCATTCAATGCAAACTTTAAAAAAATAGTCTGATAGTATGCTTTGCTCTGAGGATCACAAACATTGGAAAAATTTTCCCCTTTGCAATGGGTGAAAAAATATAGAGTTTGGAAAGCAAAAAAAAAGTAGAATATCGATCGATGCCAAACAATTTGAAACTTTATCATTTAACACCGCCGACAATCTCCCTCTGATTTTTCGAACGTTTATCGCTACTAAACTAAGAAGGTTTTCATGGAATACTTGATGAACATCCCATTATTGAAAGTGGACTGAATTGAAGGCGAATCTATTTTGGCAAAAAATTTCCAAAATTGAGAAAATTTTGCTGAATTTGAAGTATATCCCGACAAATCATCCTTTAACTTCGATTAGGGAATGTATCTAACCAAATTGGCTACTCGAACTCTTTCGCAAAATCGTTCGAATCCCAATACAATTAATTCCTCAATAACCTTAACACTTATCCCAATTTCCCGAATGAAGTTCGAATCCCAATACAATTAATTCCTCAATAACCTTAACACTTATCCCAATTTCCCGAATGAAGTTCGAATCCCAATACAATTAATTCCTCAATAACCTTAACACTTATCCCAATTTCCCGAATGAAGTTCGAATCCCAATAAAATTCTTTCTTAAGTAACTTTAACACTTGTTCCAAATTTCCCGAATGAAGTTCGAATCCCAATAAAATTCTTTCTTAAGTAACTTTAACACTTGTTCCAAATTTCCCAATGAATTCGAGTTCTTTTTGAAAATTGGTACGGGCGCCGCAAAGCAACCACGGACGGGTGCGAGCGGGAGCTCTGGCCATGGAGGGCCAGGCGAACGCAAGGCGCCTGAACCAATTTTCAAAAAGTTTATTCGTTGAATGGGAAATTTAACAAGTGGGTGGATGACGGGATTTCGCCTTACACGGTTCTCCCTTCCGGGTCGAACTCGTTCCAGGCCGTCTTTTGCGAGCCCTCGCACTTCCATGTGCTCGGTCGTTCTCGTTTAACGCCAATTAGGCAAGGTGTCTTGCCAAATTGGCTACTCGAACTCTTTCGCAAAATCGTTCGAATCCCAATTTCTTGGTTATCTATTTAAGTTGTTTGGAATTTTGAATCGCCGAAGGCGATTTTAGTGGGTGGATGACGGGATTCGAACCCGCGACGACCGGTACCACAAACCGGGGCTCTACCGCTGAACTACATCCACCGTTTCTAGAACAATCATCGACCCGAGAGGGATTCGAACCCCCGACCAACTGCTTAGAAGGCAGTTGCTCTATCCAGCTGAGCTACCGGGTCAGATAGAACCAACTGATTCGGGATGACAGGATTTGAACCTGCGACCCTCTGTACCCAAAACAGATGCGCTACCACTGCGCTACATCCCGAGAAAGTCCTTGAAACACCAGTGTTTTTGGAAGAAGGACTGTGTCAACAAAAGGGAGATTTATTTCTTCAGGTTCTTGAGCCTTTCGAGAAGTACTGGGTGGTTTGGATTCTTTTGTAAGGCTTTGCGGTAGGCCTTCCAGGCCTCCTCTGGTTTTCCATTGGTTTGCAAAAAATAACCAAAGCTATCCAAATAGGCAGGATTATTGGGATCTAATTCCAATGCTTTTTTTAAAGAACGAATGGCTTCGGCCCTTTCATCAGCGGTTAACTTTTTTTTGAGAGCGAGGAGATACCCAAGCGAATTCAAACTATTTTTATAATCCGGGTTTGCTTTGAGGATCCTTCGATGGATGGAAATTGCATCCTCCAAACGGTGGGTGTACTCATAAATGTGAGCAAGAAACGAGAGAAGTTTTGCATCATCAATTGCAATTTGTAATCTTTCCTTGATGATCCCTTCTGCAGCTTCCCATTCTTTCAACTCGACAAGTGAGAACACTTTTAAACGGTACACATTGTCAAGTTCAATGAAACCTGGGTATTCACTTAAGATCCGATCCAAAACTTGGATTGTTTTTTTGAAGTTTTTCGTTTGGAAACAACAAAGGGCAAAATTGTATAAGAGGATAGGATCTTCAGGATTTTGTAACAAAGCCTGGTCAAGAAGATTTAATGCCATGGCATAATTGCCTTTGTTCATATAAGAAAGGTAATCGTTGTCAGAAGCCATAGTTTTATTTAGATTGTAATTCCTTCAGTCGATTTTTTTCTGTGAGGTCCAATTGGATTGGTGTCACAGGGATTTTACCTTGGTAATACGCTTCAAAGTCGGTTCCCGTTTCTTCATCATGACCGAGCAAACTTCCGTTTAACTGGAATTCGCTGACCCCTTCAATGATTTGTTTTTTTTCATATTTTTCTGAGTAACGACGACGCCCAAGTCTTGTAAAAACAAGTTCACTGATGGATCCTGTTCCACTGACTTCAGGAGGAACATTTAGGTTCCAAATCTCACCTGACTTAATTTGTGATTTGTATTGCTCTAAAAAAGCTAACACGAGTTTGGCTTCTTTTTCATACCCATCCTCTGGATCAATGCGACCAGAACTCACTGCAAGTGAAGGGATTCCATGTAAGGCACCATGTTTGGCGGCGCCTACAGTTCCCGAATAATGGACATCATACCCCATATTGACACCTCTGTTGATTCCAGAGATTACAAAGTCAATTTTAGGGAATATTTCTGCATACAAACCTATATTCACACAATCAACGGGAAAGCCATCCGCAATGTAGTGGTTGTCATTGATTCGTTCCACTCGCATGCCTTGGAAAACAGTGAGAGCCATGGATGTGACAGAACGTTCTTTTAAGGGAGCAATGAGATAGGTATTGTACGATTTGCCAAGGACACGTTCCAAAGCTTTGATTCCGGCGGAAGAAATCCCGTCGTCATTTGTTATGAGTAAATTCAATTAAAAACCGCCTGAAACCGATTGCAGGACACTTGTCGCTGTGTACAAGTTCATTAAAAAGGGAAATAAAATCGTAAGACCCAATGCATAAAATGAAAAACGAATGGAATCACGATTTCGTAGTTCATAAATGGATTTGAGTCCGCGAGCAATAATAAGGCCATAGAGCACAATGAATGTGAGTAATAAAAAAAATCCTGAACCCACTCCCGATAATCCGATGGCATGAAACACAATGCATACGGGAGCAAATACTAAAAAGAGGATGGTAGAATGCCTTGCAAACATCACAAGAAACAAAAGTTTTTGTGATCTCCCTTTTTTTTGAACATAATAGTCAGCAACTAACGAATAAAAAAAAGGGAAAAACCGAAACAAAATCAAATTGGCAATAAACCCAAAAAACAAAAAGGACAAAGTAGAAATCGTATAAGGTGCAGATAAGATACTCATCCCAACTGACAGTGATAAGGCGGAAAGTATCGAAAACATCCAACTCGAAATTGGACTCATTGCAAAAGGAATCTCTTTTACCTCTTCCGAATAACGGAGTGGGTCAAGGAACACCAACTCCAAAGTATCTACCAAATCGAAGAAAAAATCTCTCATAACATCAATTTCCCTAGGGCAGTTGGCAAAATCACAAGGACTTGTGCTTGTAATAGAGAACGAATTTTTGCCGTTTGGGAACCTTCCCCTAAAAACTTCACTCCGAGGGAACGAATCATCCTTTCAAAAGGAGAGTATTCTTGTTCGAAAAGGGGGATGAGGCCTTCGTATTGGCAAAGTTCAGAAAGTTTTTTATGCGCTTCTCTCCTTCCACCAATATCATCCACTAGTTTGTTACGAAAGGCATCTTCACCAGAATAAATTTTTCCTTCAGCCAACTCTTCAATGGATTTAACAGTTTTGTTCCTTCCTTTGGCAACATCTTCAACAAACTTGCGATAGGTGTCTTGGAGTTGTTTACCAATCATATCGTCTTCTTCGTTTGTTGAATCACGAAAGGGTGAATACATATCTTTGTACTTGCCCGCTTTGTAAGTGCGAACCCCCACTCCATATCGATCAAGGAGTCCCTTTACATTTGGTGCAAAGGAAATGACCCCAATGGACCCTGTGATGGTTCCATTTTCCGCAAAGATGTAATCAGATGCAGCAGCAATGTAATACCCACCGGATGCAGCGACGTCTTTCATACTCACCACGATTTTTTTCGATTTTCGCAAATGGAGTAGTTCGTTAAAGATCTCTTGGGAAGCAGCCACAGTGCCACCTGGGGAATTGATCTCGATGAGGATCCCTTTGACATTTGTGTCTTCATCAAGTTCACGTAATTGGCGTAAGACGGTGTCGGCCCCAGTGGAATCAAACGTAGATTCCCCCGAATGGATTTCCCCGACAATGGGTATCACAACAGCTCCAATTTCACTGGCTTGGAAGAGGCTGCCACCAGTTCCACTGGAGAAACGGGCAAGGCTTGATCCAGATACCAAGATGGCAATTCCAAGAATTGTGGCAATAATGGAGAACAAAAAGGAGAGAAAGAGAAGGAATTGGTTTCTTTCCATAAACTCCCACTAGCAAAACCTTACAAAAACCCCAGTCAACTTTAATAATTCTTTACTTTTTTTTAGAAAAAGTTTATTTTCATTGTACGGGTTAGCCGAAAATTAGACAGGTAGTCACAGGATTTATGTCCAGGCACCGCCGAGACATAAGGCCATTACCAAGGAAGGTAGGACATGGATGTTCGTCTCAATCGTCTCCTCAACTCAGCCGAAAAATTAATCCAGGACAAAAAGGACACCAAAGATGTTTCTGGGAAAACAGGTACGCCTGTACAAAAAGTAGATGAAAAATCTGACTTTGTTGTCAGCCTCCCTGTTCAATACCACAATATCCAATCTCGGCTCACAGAATTACAAAAACAACTTTCCAAAGAACAATCTCGGATTGGACTTTTGGAAGATACCACTCAAGAAGAAAACAAACTCAAAGAACTTTTGTTTGAGGGAGAACCTCTCTTTCCCGAGTTAGGTGAAGGAAACGTTTCCAAACCAGAAATTTTAGAAACAAGCAAAGGCACCATTGCAAACCTTCTTGCGGAACTGAAGAAAAAAGAAGTGGAAGGGGAAAATATTTTTTCTCTTGGTATGATGCTAAGCCCGGAAGAATTTAAAGGAAAAATTGGATCGGTCTCAACTGCTTCGATGAAACCTATTTCTGAAACAATGGTCAAACGTCTCCTCGGCAGTTAATTGGAATTAAAACGTAGCCTCAATACTTTTGATTCCATTTCCGTTCTCTTTTCCTCCATGGTGGGGTCAGGGATTTTTTTCACTTCTGGTTATTTAATCAAAGAAACCGGTAACCTCTGGATTGTCCTCTTTTGTTGGATCATCGGCGGTTTTCTTGCTTTGTCTGGTTCCATCACCTATGCGTATGCAGCTCGTCTCCTACCGTTTGCTGGAGGAGATTATGTGTACCTCAAAGTTGCTTATTCGCCAGCGATTGCGTTTATGAGTGGTTGGTCCTCACTACTCACCAATTTTTCAGCCTGTGTTTCGGTACTTGCCTTAGCCTTTGGAAAGTATGTCCAAATTTTATTTCCTGAACTTCCTTACTTTGAATCACCTACATACACATTCCTTGGTCTCGATTTACAAGTGAGCTCGACAACTCTCATTGGAATTTTACCCATCCTATTTTTTAGTGTTTTGAATTATTTTGGAATCAAGTCAGCTGTGCGTGTCCAAAATGTTTTTGCTGTCTTAAAAATCACTGGATTACTTTTATTTTTGGTCCTTGGTTTTTCGATTGGTTCCACCCACTGGGGTTATTTATTCGATTCTCCTTTTCCGAATGTATTAGAATTGTCGTTTTATTCGAAAGTCCTCATTGGCATTGTACCGGTTTCTTTTTCTTACCTAGGTTGGAACATGATCACCTACATTGCAGAAGAAGTAAAACAACCAGAAAAAACAATTGTTCGGTCGGCGATCACTGCTTGTTTTCTTGTCGCGGGGCTTTATTTTGCGATCAATTTGCTCTTTGTGATCTCAGCTCCCATCGGCGAATTGGCTGGCCAAGATGGAATTGGTGCGATCGCCTTTCAAAAGTTATTCGGAACCAACTATTCCATACTAACCACAAGTTTTATTGCATGGGTGATATTGGGATCAATGTCTGCCATCCTGATCGGTGGAAGTCGTGTGTATTTTGCGATGGCAAGAGATAGAGTGTTTTTACCAAGTTTTTCCAAAGTCCATCCCAAATGGCATAGCCCCTATGTTTCTATTTTTTTTCAGGCATTTGTTGCGATTCTCTTTTTGTTTGTGAAAGAAATCGAAGCCTTACTTTACATGATCACATGTTCCATTCTCATATTGTCATGCTTAACGGCAGCAACTCCGTTTCGATTTGAAAAGATGGGAATGAAATCGGATTATAAAATCCCACTCTATCCATTACCAATATTTTTATACATCTTTGCCAACATTGCTGTTATGGTGATTTTATTTGTGGAAAAACCAATCACTGCATCTTGGGGACTCATGATCACATTCATTGCATTGCCAGTCTATTATCTCTTTCGATTGGATAAAAAGATGGTTTCTAAGCAATCGACATAAATGTTTTGCCTATGATTGGCATCACATCATCTTTCGCAAGTACCCAAACCACATCACCTCCTTTTACTTGTGTGTTGCCAGAAGGAATTAAAAATTGTTCTCCACGAGCAATCAGTAATATATGAGATTGTTCTGGAAGTTTGATTTCAAACAAAGCTTTATCTACAACACTTGAGTTGTAAGGAACAATTAACTCTTGTAAGGTCATTCCTGGAAATTCGATATTATCAAAGTCTGTTGGGCGGTAAATCTTTCTGTCTGTGTCTTTTTTTAAGATTCCTAACCATTCTGCGACTCTCGGAATGAGGGAACCTTGGATGAGAAGGGATACCAACACCACAAAAAATACAATATGAAAGAGTAAATCACCCCAAACGAGTCCCTGGGCAATGGGAAAAGTGGCAAGGATGATGGGAGATGCACCTCTTAATCCCACCCAAGAAATAAACAATTTTTCTTTGATTGGTAAATTGACTTTGAATAGAGAAATGAAAACAGCAAGTGGCCTTGCAAACAATATGAGTAACACCCCGATAAGAAGGCCAGGTACCCAAATATCTGCCATCCTAGTTGGATACACAAGGAGTCCAAAACATAAGAACATACTGATTTGTAAGATCCAAACATATCCATTTAAAAAACGGAAGATTGATTTTTTATGAATGAATTTGTTTCGACCAACAATAATCCCTGCAATATACACTGCCAAAAATCCATTCCCTTGGAAAACAGTTGTCACTGCATAAATGAAAGGCACAGAAGCCGTAATGAATACTAAATAAAGACCGTCATATCCAAGTTTGACGGAGTTCATTAAATACAAAATGAGAATTCCCATACTGTATCCCATCATCATCCCCACAAGGACTTGCATGACAAAAAACCGAAAGAATTGGAACCCACTAAAACTAGCATCAGCAGTGAGAAGATTCATAAAGATAGTCGTGAGAAGAACTCCCACTGCATCATTGGATCCAGATTCAAACTCAATGATTTTTTTTAAGTGTACAGGCAGGTCAGAGGAACCAGTTTTAAAAATGTTAAAGACTGATGCGGCATCTGTGGCACTTACGATGGATCCAAGTAAAAACGATTCCATAAACCCAAGCACAGGGAATAAAAGATGGATGAGGACTCCTAAAATGAGTGCGGTGAGTACGGTACCGACAATCGAAAGGCGAATCCCTACAGATAAAAAGTTTTTTAAACTATCCCATTCACTTTCGAGTCCACCGAGAAACAAAATATAAATTAAGGCAAAAATACCGATCGACTGAGCTAAACTGTAGTCGCTAAAATCAATCCCTCCAGGTCCATCAGAACCAGCTAACATTCCAAAGGTTAAAAAAATAAGTAAAATGGGAAATCCAAAACGAAAAAAAAGTTTACTCGATAAAATAGAAAATATGATGAGTGTAGAGATAACGAGTGCTTGTAAAGTAAAACTATCAATCATGTATAGTCCTTAGACGAAACCAAACCTATTATTGTTTGGAAGCAAGGATTTCTAGCGCTTTTGCTTTTAGGATGGGATGAACTCTGAAGTCATCTGGATTCAGTGGTGTTTGATTTTCACCTGAATTCCCTTCGTTTGATTGGTTTGCAGAATTGGGACCCTTCCATTTATCTCGCCCTAACCAAACAGAAAGTGCATAGACCATACGTTGGTAAATTTCATCTACTTTGTCTTGACGGCCCGCTTTTTTATAATAACCGAAGGCAAGCATTGGCAGTTTTCGATCATACATAAAATGGTCACCCAAACGGATGAGTCCATCTTTGTAATCAGTCTTTAGAAAGAGTTCACGAGCCTTGCGGATATCACCTGCATTAAAGGCAGTGTTCCCTTCGCGTATGAGTTGTACCCTTTCTCTTGCGTCCATAATAGGAGTATCGAACGATTTTCCGAAATTGACAACTGAAAATTGTCTAAAAGAATGAATTAACTAGGAGAGAAATCTATGTTGGAAGTAGGAAAAAAAGCCCCCAATTTTACAAGTGTCAACCAAAACGGCGAAACAGTAAAACTCGCAAATCTTACAGGAAAAAATGGAATCGTTGTGTATTTTTACCCGAGAGACATGACTCCAGGTTGTACGACGGAAGCATGTGACTTTCGAGACAACTTTCTTCGTCTGAAAAAATTAGGCTACAATGTAGTAGGTATTTCCAAAGACAATCCTAAGTCCCACACAAAGTTTATCGAAAAACAAGAACTCAACTTTGACCTTATCTCCGATGAATCTGGTGAAATCTGTGAGGCTTACGGTGTGTGGCGAGAGAAAGTATTTATGGGTCGCAAAGGAATGGGAATTGTTCGCTCAACTTTCCTACTGGATAGTTCTCTCAAAATTAAAAAAATCTATGACAGCGTGAAGGTAAAAGGGCACGTTGATGAAATCATCAAAGACATTCAGGAAATCCAAGGGAAATGAAAATCGAAATCTCTCCACTCCAAATCCAAATCGGTCAGTTTAAGTCTGGTTCTTATTATAAACTCATTCCTATTTTCCAAGAAGATGTAAAAGAAGAACTTGGGAAAAAATTCCCCATACAAATCGAAACCAAAGTGTTTTCTGGGGAACTTGGAAAAGAATTCCGAGATGAATCAGAACATACCATCTATCTTGGTTTAGGTGAAAAAGAAAAATTAAGTTTCAGGAAACTCATTTCCCATTTTTTCAAGTATGGAGAAAAAATCCTAAACTATGATGGCATGGGATTAGAAATCCATATTCCCAAAACTCTTTCTAAAAAGTTTTCTGCAGACCGCATCGCTTACCAAATCGCCAATACATTGTTCATTGGTAGTTACCCTGTTTCCGTTTTACAAACGAAGAAAAAAGACAAAGAAAAAAAGAAAGTTGGCAGTGTTTTTCTCAAATTTGAAGATAAAACAGTTATCTCAATAGCTGAAGCCGGACTATTCAAAAGTAAAGTCGTCGCAAAACACGTGAATGGTGCTCGTCATATTGCTCACCTTCCTGCCAACTACTTCACACCAAACGACTTTGTATCGAGAGCAAAAGAAATTGCGAAAGAATACAAACTTACAGTAAAAGTTTGGGATGAAGCACAATTGAAAAAAGAGGGACTCGGTGGAATCCTTGCCGTTTCCCGAGGCTCAGAACTCGAAGGTAAGATGGTGATTTTAGAATACAAACCGTCAAAAGCCAAAAAGAAATTTGCAATTGTAGGAAAGGGACTCACATTCGATACAGGTGGGATTTCTTTAAAACCACCTGGTGAAATGCATGAGATGAAGTATGATATGTGTGGAGCCGCGGCCACCATACACGCGATTGGTGCCATTGCAGCGCTTGAAATTCCCATCCATATCATTGCAGCAATAGGCGTTGCAGAAAATATGCCTGATGGAAAGGCAATCAAACCTGGTGATGTGTATACTGCATACAATGGAACTACTGTCGAAGTGCAAAACACAGATGCTGAAGGTAGACTTGTGTTAGGTGATGTTTTATCATATGTTTCCAAAAACTACAAACCAGATTACATGGTAGATTTAGCAACTCTCACCGGTGCTGTGATCATTGCCCTAGGCCACGAGGCAGCTGCCATTCTCACCAACTCAGATCCATTACGGGAAGCTATTTTTAAGGCATCAGAAGCCTCTGATGATCGTGTGTGGGAACTTCCCCTTTGGGATGAATATGGCGAAGACCTCAAATCAGACATTGCCGATCTTAAAAACATCACAGGTGGCGGAAAAGGTGCAGGTACAATTTCTGCTGGAATTTTTCTTTCCAAGTTTGTGGATGAGTCGGTCAACTGGGCCCATATCGATATCGCAGGTGCGGCTTGGAGGAAAAAAAAATCAGGAACCCAATTCCATGGCCCAACTGGATATGGTGTTCGTTTGTTAGTGGATCTTGCTAAGGAACTTGCTGGGAAATAAATCCATCAGCTAACATACATTCTATTACGGTTAGAGAATTCAATCGATTTGTTTTTCTAACCGTGGTTTTAGGTTAACTTCCAATTCGCTAAAATTATTGATTTTTTTCTTATTGTTCGTTCGATACTTTTCCTTCCTTACTTTTGTTTCCTTATTTTTTTCCTAAAACCATCTCATTCACTTTATACATTAGTAAAATCGTGCAGACAATTGCAGTCGCAACCACATAACCTAACACTTCATAACGTTCTAAATACCCACTTGGGGTTTGGATCACAATGAGACCAGCAACAGAGGCAGCAATCCCTCCCGAGATTTGTTGGATAGAAGAACTAATCGCCATAAAGGCACCTCGATCATGGAGTTCAGGCACAGCAGAATTGATGGCATTGGCGGAAATCATACGAGCAGAAATGAAAACAAACAAAAGTGAATTGAGGACAAGGACAATCGGTAGCGGAGTGATTTTAAGACGAGTAAAGTATAAAATGATAACGGCCGCAGTAGTGGAAGCAACAAAAAACATATTGTATTTTCCAATCGAGTCACTCAATCGCCCCATAATTGGACCACCTAACATAGATACAACTCCAGTGACCATGTAGATAAAAGGTAGATCTTCCAATTTCATTCCTAAATTATGAACTGAAAATGCGGAACCAAAGGGCATCAGCATAAAACCACCTGTTGCCATTAGTGTTGTTGCGATGAACGCAGGAAGGTATCTCGGCATCGTCAAAGTGGTGACCAAATGGTGAAACGCATGGGTATCTGTTTTTTTGTCCAAATGAGAAGTCACAGGTTTTAGAAACAAAAAAATGAATAATCCTGCAACCCCGCTCACTCCTGCAATCATCAGAAATGGAGATTGCCAACCCCAAAGATTCGAAATATAAATTCCAATCGGAAGACCAAATACTTGGCTTGCTGCAAACGCTGTCATGATAAATCCCATCACCCTTCCTCGAACCTGTAAGGGGAAAAGATCAGCAACGATGGCAAACGAAATGGAAGACAAAACTCCCGCAAACATACCAGTCAATATTCGAACAAACAATAAAAATTCATAATGAACGGCAATGCCACATAAAAAGGTAGCGAAGACAAACCCTATATAAAAGAAAAGAAGCAATCGCTTGCGATCAAACCGATCTGCAAATCCGGCAGCAAGTAATCCAGAGATCCCAGCGCTAAAAGCATAGGCAGATACTACATACCCAAATTTTTCCGTTGGGATTTGTAATTCATGCATCACTAGAACACCTAACGGTGATAAGATCATAAAATCCAAAACAACGGTGAATTGCAGAAATGCAAGGAGGCCAACGACGAAGATATGGTAACGCGTGAATTGAAAATCCATTCGAATTCCAAATTCCAATTGGTTGGATTTTTTGTCGTATCTTAAACTAGAGATGAATTTTAGGATTTTTGGATTTGGGTGGGATGGTAAAAGAGAATTGGAATGAATTATGGTCAATAGAACTAGGAAAACAACTTTGAAATTGTTCCCCATCAATCGATTGCATATTGAATCGATATTGATAAAAAATGCGGGACCTGTGTTGATCCCGCACTCTAGCCTTATGCGAATCCTATTTACTTAATAAAATTCTTCCGCGCTATTGAGTGATCCATTTCCATTATGGCCACCCACTACGATGATCCGATTGGGATCGGGGGCAATCGCAGAAAGGCCATACCTAGCAGAATTCATAGGGTATTCTGGGATCCACTGCTCGAGCAGAGGGTCGTATTTTTCCACTTGTGCCATCGCTCCACTATTGTATCCTCCAACGGCGTAGATCCTTCCACGTAATTTTACAACTTCAAACAAACCACGTGCCGTATTCATAGGTTTATGTAAAGACCAAGAATCCGAACCTGGGTTATAGGATTCCACTGTTGACTCATATGAAGAAACGTTTCTTCCTCCAAAAACATACATTTTATTGTCATGGAAAAGACAGGCAGTTTCTGTTCTAGCTGAAGTCATAGTTCTTTTGTAAGTCCATTTATCGGTAGCAGGATCGTATTCTTCTATGGTATTGAGAATCGTGCTCCCATTGTTACCACCTACCGCATACATTTTCCCATTATTGACACATAGAGAATGATACTGTCTTGGTGTGTCCATCGGAGTTCCTTGGGTGATATTGCCTGTTTCTGGATCATAAATCTCTACCTCTGCACGAGTTGTGCCACCTCGACTACCTCCTACGAGGTAAATTTTATTCCCAAGAATTGCCGCTTTATGACCAAATTTTGCATTGGGAAGATTGCCTTGGTTCGACCAAGAGTTACTTACCAAATCCAATGATTCAATTCCAGAAATAGGTGTACCATTAATATTTCCACCAAACACATAATACTTGTTATTGTAAACTGCGGATGCAAAGTAGTAACGAGAAGAATTCATCAAGACCTTTAAATGAGTTGCAGTGTCATTGGCTGGGTCGTAATAAACGACGACGTTGTTATATCCACCTAATCCATAAAATCTACCGTTTGCATACCCACCTACACCTTGATTTAGATAAGCAAATTGTGGTAATGATGTCTTAACTGTCCACGAATTTGAATCTGGGGAAAATTCTTCAACAACTCGGAAATTCGAACTATCGTGACCTCCCATAACATAGATTTTATCCCCAACTAATGCAGTTACAACGAATGCGCGATTCGTAGGCATATTAGTTTTTTGAGTGAACACCAAAGTGTCAGGATCAAATTCAAAGACATTGTTAAAATATCCATTTACTCTTGAGAGTCCTCCAAAAAAATAAAATTTATTGTTATATAGTTTTATCGAATAATAATACCAAATAGGTGAATCACTCAAAACTCGACTCCACTGGTTCGTCGAAATATCGTAAACTTCTACAGCTCCGTACCGAAACAAATAAATTTTGCCATTATGAGCTATGCTAGAGTGATAATTAGGTGATGCCAACATTGGAGCACCAGTGGTCCAAGTATCAGTAATTGTATCATAAATAAATACGGTATTTGTCTCTCTTTGGGCATATCCATAAGTTGGAGGTGGGTCATACCACTCAAAACAATGCCAAAGAAGCTGATTGACACAATATGGTGCTGGGTCATACAACATTTTATAATAATATTCTCTTCCACCTAACACATAGATTTTATTTCCGATAACAGCGGATGAAGCTGCATGCCTAGGTGAAGGCATATTCTTTAATTTATTCCACTGCGCCGTTACCGTATTGTAAGAATAGGCATTTCCATCGGATAAATTCCCATACACATTATTACCAAACAAATATATCTTATCACCTATCGTTTGCGATGTTGCCTCATAAAACGATCTCGGCAAATTACTTAATGTTGCCCAAATGTTTTTCAGTGGTTCGGGTGGTGGAGTGAGGGGTGCAACCGAGTTCGGATCCGTCCCAGTGTTATTGGAAGGATTGTCGATAGGTGGCGTGTTTTCGTTTATATACTGGATCTCACCAGGTTTGAGTAGCCCAAGTAGTGCTAGGGTTTGCGTATCTTTCAATTCCTTTTCTAAGGCAGGGTTCCCTGTAAGACCTGACACAACGCCACACTGGAAAAAACCAGCCGCCATCATGATGAGATACGCTAAAGTGAGAATTGGAAATTTTAGTTTTTGTTTGGTAGCATCCATTCGCATTCCTTCCATTTTTTGCTTACGGCAAGTAACACGAAATTGCCTTCATTTTGCAATAGTTTTGGATCGGGGGGACGGTGGCTCAGAACGTTAAAAACGGTAAAATCGCGTTTTCAGAACGTTTTGAACGGTTTTTTGAAAAAAAATTTTTAAATCGGGAGCCAAATGGAAAATTTCCCACCTAATTTTGGAGGGATCCTAGAACTTCTCGTAATTTCACCACTTGGGGGTGTTCAGGGGAAAGGGCCGCCAAACGGGAAAAAATCTTTTTTGCCCGTTCCAAATTCCCAACTAACCGGTAACATTCCACCAAATTGATGAGATTTCGGATGTGTTTGGGATCTCTGGCTCGCAAACGTTCTCCCAGTTCAATCGCCTTTTTGATGTTCTTCGATTTCCGATAGGCAAAACTCAGTTGCAAAAGGATTTCGTTGTCTGTGACAAAATATGGAAAAATAGATTCGAGAGCATCCACCGCGATATCAAATTTTTTGAGCAATAAGGAAATGCGTGATTTTTCACGAATTAAATTGATCCGAATATCATCCTGCAACGATTCATTTGCCAAAAATGTTTCGATGGTTTGGAACGCTTCCTCTGCTTTTCCAAGATCCAAAAGAGATTTAATTTTCGAATATAAATAATCATCGGAATTCAAATGATTTAGCGAGTCTTTCGATACTCGTTTGAAAGACCCAAGCCATTCTAACCTAAGTAACGTTAAATCATCAGAAAAAGTGCCTACATCCAATAAATTTTCAACGATTGAATTTAAATCACCTTTCGATTTCTCTACCACCTCTAAAAATTTTGTTTCGTCTTCATTGATGAGGCGATTTCCATCTCCACTTTCTTCCAATACCAAATCATCTCGTCCATCAGAACCAATAAACAATACATCACCAGTTTCCAGAGGAAAAATTCGAATGCGAACATCCCCATCCATTCCTTTCGTTCCAATTTTTCGTAACTCTAATTCCTCTTCAATAAACGAAGCGACCCCATCGCGATATAAAACAGTCCAAGGGTGTTCCGCATTGAGGTAATACAAAACTCCCGTATCTTCTTCCACAAGACCTAACACAACGGATACGAGCATGGAACCATCAAAGGATTCAAAAATAGTTTGCAGTTCAAAAAAACATTCTTTGATCCATCGCTCAGGAGATTTGTTTTGGTTCTCCAAAATCATTTGTGTTCGTTTGATAAAAGATAAAAATACCACTCCAAGAACAAGTGCACCACCTGCTCCTTGGATGGACTTACCCATTGCATCCCCATTGATGAAAACTAAATAGGATTTTCCATTCAAAGTGATGGAATCACTGATGATGATATCACCACCGATTTCTCTTTTTTTCCCTCGAAACTCAAATTCCTTTTTTTGTTTCACGAATGCTTGCAACAAAACTTGGGTTGAGTTAACTTTAGTTTGACCAAGAGGATCCAAAAGTAACGAAGTTAAAAAATAGTCACCATCTTGTTGGACTTTTAACTCTTGAACTTTCGTTAAGGTGTTCTGTAATTCGTTTGTTCGTTCTTCTACCTTTCTTTCCAAACTTAAATTAAGAGATTCCACCTGACGATGGACACGTAAAAATCGATTGGCAAGCACCACGGCAATGCCTAAAACAAAAAACAAATAACCAAAACGTAGTAAGTTGAGATTTTGGATGGGAAGGATCCCTGATGCCCCTATCACATCCCAAGATCCTGTTCCTAACAAAAACAAAACACCCATTAAGAGGCGTTTTGCATCTTTGTTTTTAGCTCTTACAGCGGAAATGATGAGATATAACAAAATCACTCCAAAGACAAAAACAGAAACTTGCCAGATACGAAGGAGTAAAACAGATGTAGCACGGTTTACAAAAAATTGTGTGATGGCTAATAAAACACTGAATACAAGGTATGTTTTGGAAACAATGCTGATTTTGGAACGAAAGAACAGATCGGTAAACAGAAGTAACCAACTTGGCGTAAGGAAGACAACAAAATATTCAATTTTTGTTTGAGCGAATGGTTCCAATCCCAGGGAGTAAATTCCTTGCGTACGAAAGACCATATATATTGCCAAAAATATAGAGAATAACGCATAATATAAGTTATATGTTTCTTGCCTACGTTTCCAATAAAATAGACCATGATAAATCCCAACAAAGAAATACAAAAACAATAACATATATGTTAGTGTTTCATCTTCAATTTCAGAATGATTGGATGCTAAATTGATATTAGTTGGAAAGTCATTAAATAGATCGTAAACATTTAACTCTTCTCCTTCTTCTGCTGCGACAAGAATTCTAATTTGGTTTTGGCCTACCTTTAAATTACTACGTTTCAATCGAACGATGATATGGCGACGATAACCACTCGTCTCTATTGAATCCTCTTTGATACTCCCACCAGAAGTCACAAGTGATTGGTTTATATAAATGGCGAAGTAGTTAGAGATATATGGGACATGAAGGCTAAAGGCGTCATCTTCCACCTTTTGGAAGTCAGTTGGTGACAACAAAAAAGATTTTGCCATTGTCACTTTTCGTAGTTTTCCCTTTTCCCATTCAAATTGTTTTAGGATCGTTGACAATGGTAGGGATTCTAAAGTTTTCCATTGTTTCCCATCAGGGTTCTCAGAAATTTCAAATCCTTTGGTGACATACCAATTTTTAGTTAAATCAATTGGAAGTGCAAAAATTGAATTAGACAGCGAGATGAAAAAACAAATGGAAAAAAGGAATTTTTTCATATTGGGTGCAATTGAAACTCTAAATTCGTACCAAATGTATCTTCAAACAAATCCTTTTTTTCAGATACAGACCAAATTTCTAAATTCGGATCTTCACTCTTTTGGTAATACAACCTACAATTTACCTTCCCTTTTTCTAACACTGCATCCAATCGTTCGATAATGGATTTCTCAGAACGGTCTAAACCATCACCAATTCGAAGAAACGAAGCTAATTTCCTGACAAGCAGTTGGTCTTCTGGTCTGAGTGCCTTAAATTCCTCGTGTTTTCCTTTCGGTCCACCTTTTCTGTGATAACGAGCAAGAAGTGCGATGATTTCAATTTCCGCGTTGGAGAAACCAACCATTGCTTCTGAGTTACGAATGATATAATAACTATGTTTGTGATAGTTGTGGTGGGAGATACAAAGACCCACTTGGTGGAGATAACAGGCAGTTTCTAAATAATCTCTCTCTAAATTCCCAAGTCCATGTAAGTTAGTTAGATCATCAAACAATTGCAAGGTGAGTCTTGTAACTGTTTCTGCATGTTTTTTCCCTTGCGGATAAAGATTCGCAACGGTTTTAATCGCCTTGTCCCGAATGTTATCGAGTCTTGGCAATGATGTGTCTGTATGCCTGAACCATGATTCAATCGTATCGTATACAATGCCTTCTCGGAGTGCAAAATCACTTACCGTAAATGCTGGTGCTTTGATCCTTTGTAAAACTTCATCCAAAACGAGAATCCCACCAACAATAATATCCCCCCGTTTGGCATCTAAACCTGGGATTTTTAATCGTTTTTTGATACTTTCAGCATCTAATACTTGTTTGCGGATCTCTTTAAAGGAATCGATGGGAATCTCTGTTCCATTCAATCGTTCCCGTTTTTCTCCTTTTTTTTCAAGTACCATGGAAGTGACCGAAGTGATAGTCCCAGAACTCCCCACAACCAAAAATGGTTTTAACTTTTCGATTTGAGGTAAAAAGGCAGATAACACTGATTCAATGTGGATCCTACATTTTTGCAAATCGGTGGCAGAAATTGGATCTTTTTTTAAGTATTTTTCTGTTAATCTGATGGCACCTAACTTCATACTGGTGGAAAAAAGAATCTCTCCTTTTTCGCCAATGAGTAGTTCTGTACTCCCTCCTCCAATATCAATGAGAAGGATTCGTTTGTCAAAAACTGGTAACCCTTGTAAAATTCCTAAATAAATTAAGCGAGCCTCTTCGTTTCCAGAAACAACTTGGATTTGGATTCCCGTTTCTTTCTCGGCGCGATCCAGAAAGACCTGGCGATTTTCCGCTTCCCTTAGGGCACTTGTGGCAACGGCTCGGATTTCCGCTTTGTAACTTTCGGCGAGTGTTTTAAACCGCTTTAAACAAGCAATCCCACGTTCCATTGCATCATCGCGAATGACCGCATAATCACTGCTACCGCTTCCCAAACGAACAGATTCCTTTTCTTTCGTTAGGTATTCAAGTGTACCGTCCGGTCTTAGTTTGACGATGACGATATGGAAGGAATTGGTGCCCAAATCGATGGCAGCAAGGATCTTTTCCGTGCGAAATGCCTGGTTTGGTTTGCGTAAGATGTGTGAGAAAGGAAGCATTTTGTATCTTACTAGCCTATCGAAAATTTTTACGGTTGAAAGCAAAAACCAGCCGAAAATTATGGGGAACGGGTAGAATTGTAAAGTTTTGGTGTAAACCCACCGTAAATTCCCCCTTTCGTACTTCTTTCACCAGGATCTGATATGATATTTGATAATCTTTATGGACTTTTCTCGAACGATATGGGAATCGATTTGGGAACCGCGAACACCCTCGTGCATGTGAAAGGACAAGGGATCGTCCTATCAGAACCTTCGGTCGTGGCAGTCCAAGCCTCCACTGGTCGAGTCCTCGCCGTGGGACAAGAAGCAAAACGAATGCTCGGAAGGACTCCTGGTGACATCGTTGCCATCCGCCCCATGAAAGATGGGGTCATCGCCGACTTCGAAACCGTGGAAAAGATGATCCGTTACTTCATCGCAAAAGTCCACAACCGTACTACATTTGTAAAACCGCGCATCGTTATCGGAGTTCCTTCTGGGATCACCGAAGTAGAAAGACGTGCCGTTCGTGAGTCCGCTGAACAAGCGGGAGCCCGAGAAATTTTCCTCATCGAAGAAGCACTCGCTGCTGCCATCGGTGCCAACATCCCCATCCATGAACCAGCAGGGAACATGATTGTGGACATCGGAGGGGGAACCACAGAAATCGCTGTGATCTCTCTTGGTGGTATGGTGATCGCCGAGTCCATCCGAACAGGTGGTGACGAATTCGATGAAGCGATTGTGAAATACCTTCGTAACCAATACAACCTAGTGGTTGGAGAAAGAACTGCTGAGGACATCAAACTCACGATTGGAAATGCATTTGCTGACAAACGTGTGGACACAATGGAAGTGAAAGGCCGTGATGCCATCTCTGGTCTCCCACGTACCCTCGAACTGGATTCCAACGAAATCCGAAAAGCCCTGAAAGAACCAACAGACGAAATCCTAGACGGAATCAAATCGGTTCTCGAACGCACTCCGCCAGAACTAGCTGCCGATATCGTAGAACGAGGGATCGTTCTCACGGGTGGTGGTTGCCTCCTCCGAGGTCTCGAACACTACCTCACCAAAGAAACTGGAGTTCCGGTCTTCCGTGCGGAAAACCCACTCACATGCGTGGTGCTCGGAACAGGACGTTACTTGGATGAGTTGAAATACATTAAACCAGGGATCCGGTAGGGGGCATTTCGCCTTTCGATACGGCCTTTGGCCTACTCAATGCTCGGCTTTGTTGGTCGGATGTCGTTTCGGTATTTGATGCCATCGTTTCGGTCGTTGAGTAGCGAAGCATATCGAAACGACGGGTATTAAAAACATTCCATTTAGAAACGTGAAGGGAGCCATTACGGGTTCCCTTTTTTGTTTTGGGCGCACATTCCGGCTCTTCCTCGACGAGGGCGCTCGGTCGATCCGGGGCGCGGGTAGGTTGGTTGATTTTTGTAATGGAAAAAACTAACAAAAGTTTTCTGATAAGGAAATAATTAACTGACTTTTAATTACGTATAACCAATATCATGTTTATAATTGAAAATACACATTTTACGGAAACATATGAAATTCTTAAATCTTCTAGTTGTGCTTTTTTTTACTACAAACTGTATTCTTGCTTCATTATTCAATATTAATAACAAACCTAGTAGAATCTCGGACTATATCTTACTTGCATTGGGTGCCTTAAATCATTCAGCAGGAACTGCGGAAGACCATGATTCAGTACCTGTAGGTGGAGGAGAGGTAACCATTAATGGAAGCACCATACGTTCCAGTGATGGTATGATCACAATCGATATTCCTGAAGGTGCTGTCACAGATACTGTAGAGTTTACAATTTCTAAATTTACCTTGGTATCAAATTCATATCCTGGTAGTTATCTACCGACAAGCTCTGCATATGAAATCCAGCCATCGTATCGATTTAAAAAACCCGTAACTGTGAGTATGTCATTAGATACTTCCTCCATACAAAGTTTAAACCTTTCTAAAACAAAAAGTTTAGGTTTTTCGTATAGCACAACTAGTGTGACAGATAATTCAGGAAGGTTTCCAAGTTGGACCGCTCACGATACCATAGTCACTGGTGACAAAGTTGTTTTTAATACGGAGACCTTTTCGATTTTTGGAATCGGGACACCTCCTCCTGGCAATCAGCCACCGATCAATCTGGGAGCATTTTATTATTTTAAAGCAGGTTGCAGTTACCTTCCCTATATGTTGCGGACAAGAGTCATCGATCCTGATGGAGATACCATCAAAGTTTATCTGATTACAGGTCCAGTAAATGGAGGAGCTGTCGCAATTCCTATGACCCGCGAAGGAGTCACTGATTGGTATACCGTAAATATTCCGTATGAAGCAATGAGTGAATCAGGAATTCAAATCCAAATTTCAGCTTCTGATTCCTATGGACAAACTAGTTTTGTCCCCTCTACTGGAATTTTTAATTATCCTAGTAGTTCCAACACAGCTCTATACATTTCCAATTTCGAATTGGATCAAGATAACGATGGGCTGCTTTGCGCTTGGGAAAGAGATAACGGACGAAGTGATACAAATCCTGGTGATGCTGGAGGAGTTCTGGATTCCGATGGAGATGGTATTCCTAACGTCGTTGACCATACTCCAAATGGTGAAGCCAATCCTCTTATTGATTTTTTACAAATCATGCCATCTACAGTTAGTCTCGATATAACCGATAAAGTAATCTTTGGAGTCACTGCTAGCTTTGGCGGTTCACCAAGATATGTAAACGCGAGTTATACGGCTACTGGTATTGGACTGAATGGTGGCCCTGTCGGCACTATGAATTCTAGTACCTTTTTACCTTCTGTACCCGGAACTGCGGGTGTTGTAGCAACAGTTGGTGCAATGAATTCCACTGCAACGGTAAATATTCTGGATACAGTCGGTCCAAATGATATTACAACTCTGTCCGCAACTCCAGTCTCTTCAAACAAAATCCAATTACATTGGCTTGCCCCAGGAGATGATAGTCAATATGGTCGAGCTGTTGCGTATCAAATTTTTCGATCATCAAGTTCTATCACAAATAATGGAAATTGTAATGGAGTCTTAATCAATCATTCATTGATTCCGAAAAGTGCAGGCGTTAGCGAAAGATTAGATGTAAGCGGTTTAAATCCAAACACAACTTATTTCTTTTGTATTCGGGCTGTCGATGACAATGGAAATTTCAATCGATGGAATGGAACTGTTTTCGCGACTACTTATCCTTCTCCAGACATCACACCTCCTTCAGACATAATAAGTGTTACTACAACTACTCTAGACACTGATAAAATCCAACTAAGCTGGAATGCTGTAGGTGATGATGGAAATTCAGGTTCTGCCCAATATTATGAAATATACCGTTCTACGACTCCTCTCCTCACAGATATTCAGTGTAGAAGTGCTGTTTCCATTCCCAATGCTTTGCCATCAAGCCCTGCAGGTACGGCACTTAATTTTACTGTCACAAACTTAGCAGACAATACCATATACTATTTTTGTATTGTAGCCGTTGATGAATCAAACAATTACAGCATTTGGAATGGCATAACAACTGCTACTACCCTTCGTAAGAATTTACCTCCTACCATTTCGCTCGTGGATACAATTTCGGAAATACTCCCAAATGTTATAAGCTTAGACGCTTCGCTTTCAGGAGATCCAGATGCTGTGGCTTGCGGGGCTAATCCAGCAAATTATGTATATAACTGGAGTCTTCTGAACAAACCCCCGACTTCAAATCTTACATCTAGTAACATCACCAATGGAAATACTAAATCAGCTTCCTTTACGCCAGATGTAGCAGGAGAATACACAGTCCAATTTTCCTTTACAGACGACAAAGGAAGCTGTGGTGGGGCGAATTTATTGAATGTGAAGTCAACAGTCATAACTATGACTTTATTAACTGGAGTTAAGGTATGGTCCAAACAATTAGGAGTGACTAGTTCTATGACAATAGCTCAAAGCATAACATCGGATTCCAATGGATTCCTTTACGCAACAGGCACAACTAGTGGAAATCTAGATGGACAAATTAGGGCTGGTAACACTGATTTATTTGTAATTAAATTCAATCCGAACGGGGTTAAACAATGGACTAAATTGTTAGGTGTAGTAGGCGGCAATACAGATGCCTTGGGGATCACTTTGGATGCAAACGGAAATATTTACACAACTGGTGCGACATCTGGAAACTTGGACGGAATTACAAAGTCGGGACCATCTGATTTATTTGTTGTTAAATATAATTCAGATGGTGTCAAACAATGGACAAGATTATTAGGAGTGCCTGGCACAACTACATCAACGACATCTTACGGAATCATTTCTGATATATCTGGTTCTGTATATGTGTCGGGTCATACCTACGGGAATTTAGATGGGCAGCAACTATCAGGTCAAGCAGACATGTTTATTGTAAAATATGATACAAATGGAACAAAACAATGGACTAGATTGTTAGGTGGTGGCGCAGGAACTTTTAGCCAAGCAAGAGGAATATCATCTGATTCAAATGGAAATATATATGCGACAGGTTTCACAAATGGAAGTCTAGATGGTCAAACGAAAATGGGAAATCGTGATCTTTTTGTCGTAAAGTACAATTCCAGTGGAGTCAAACAATGGACCAAACAGTTAGGAGTTGCTAGCCAAGAAACAAGTGCTATGAGTATAGCAATAGACTCCTTTGGTAATGTCTATGCTACAGGAAATACATATGGCAATCTGGATGGACAAACTAAAACAGGATCTGCTGATTTGTTCATAATAAAATATGATTCAAGCGGTATAAAACAATGGACCAAATTGCTAGGTGTAACAAATAAACTTACAAGTGGAAATGGAATTACAATCGATTTGAATGGAAACATTTACGTCACGGGTCCCACAGAAGGTAACTTAGATGGGAAAACCATAACGGGAACACGTGATTCATTTTTGGTAAAATACAATACCAATGGTATAAAAATATGGACTTCCTTGTTAGGAACCTCAAATAAAACTACGCAAGCAAGCGGTATCATATCAGACCCAAATGGTAAGGTGATCATAACGGGTACTACGAACGGAAATCTGGATGGGCATATTTTGAGTGGGTCCGTTGATATGTATCTTGTAAAGTATGAGTAATATGAATTTCTAGTTTGTTACAAATGGCGAGTTTTTAACTGGTAAAGCTCGCTTTGGCCCAAACTCAGTATTATCATTTTCACAAAAATCAACCTAGCTTGTAGTGTTCAAACTTTACGAATCATTTTAAATACCTTTCGTTAGATTGGATACATTCTAATTCCACCACAAAATTACTATTCCATGCATAGAAAATTGTATTGCGTAGGTCCATCTGCGTATCGCATAACGCCATCGTCGGTCTTTCGATTGACATAAGGTTAACCCGACGAACACCAAATGCAACTGGTTTTGAATCCATCGATTGAGATCTGTCTCAAGGGAATATACAGTGAAAAAGGAAGAAGTTTGCTTTATAAACGGGGAATCGGAGGCTTTTCATATCCCGAATCATCACTTCATTACCATAGTCGAAAAGAAAAAAATGGAAGCATAGGGATTCTTACGCTCATTGCCTTTACAACATCGCTAACAGGTCCATTACAACCATTCTGAGTGCAACTGCTGTCACAATTTCGTTTTCTTGTTTACAACCGAAACAATCAATGATCTCCTTTCGACAGTAATTACAACGTGGCAAAGCAAGCCCCGGACCAATGAGTCAGGTGACCAAATGGGCGATAAAAATCCGAAAACGAAAACCAAACAAACATCTCAGAAAAATTCAAAGAATGCAATTGCCAAAGGGAAAAAAATGCGGCCGCTGCTGCAAAACAGGTTCCAACAATGAAGTAACGAGATTTTGAAAGTTCATCGATCAATCTCGTATTGAATCAAGGAAACGATTAGAACGGAAAGTACCTGTCGAATCCAAGATTCAAAGGAATTTATGCTTTTGGTTGCGAGTTGCCTATAAAAAGATACACATGCTCTTACAAAAAAAGTATAAGAGAGATGGTTCCACTTTTTATTAAAATTCTACACAAATTAAATGCACAGGATTACTGCAGGAAAAATTTCCTCCAAACAAATTATTGTCGGTGTATTGTGTTCGAAACATAAAGCCAGTCGTGATTGCTGTAATTTCTGTCCAATTGAAACATGTATTTCCACCTAACACATAACCCGAAAAGCTACCAAGCCAACCACCTATCCCTACAGCATCTATCACACTTGCGAAAGGAATCTGGAGTAAAGAAGTTTGATTCGTAGTTGTTATGAGTGTATTTGTCGGACTCGGACTGTAATAATGTGCAAATGGATGCAACACCCAATCGACTTGACCATCACCTAAGTTTGCTGTGGCAGAAGCAATTCGAGTTGGACCGAGTATCATTGCTTTGCAACTTGATCCAACGGGACATTTGATATCCGCGTTACAAACTAAATCAGCTCCAGCGATTCCTCCGAACTCTCCCCCTTTGTAAGTACTCGTGGATAGAAATAATCTTCTTTCATTATCTTTTAATTGCATAGGAATCTCAAATCCCAAATCATGAAATTCTTCATCAGTTGAAACTATTTTTAAATTGAATTTAAAATTTCGATCACCATTGATAATCGAATCATTGATGCCAGTCGCAGTAAAACTCAATGGACTAGACCAAGATTCCTTTGGAAACGTCAATGAATTCGTAGATAAAGTTGTAAGAGAGGAGTCTGAAGCAACAATTTGAATTGTAACGTCAGCAACAGGCGTTTTTGTAAGTCGAATGACAAAAGTTTGGCTAGTTCCTACAGTAAAACTTATTCCTGATTCCGATAGAACTCCTGTATTGGGAGTAATATCCAAAACATTGGTCTTAATATCAATGTCAAAAGAATTACACCTGTATCGACTTTCTCCGAGAAATTGAAATGATATCAGTCCTTTTAGAAATAGCTCCGATTTAGGATCACATAAATTTTGATAACGTAACTCACTACAAGATACAATTTGTAAAAAAATTAAAATCAGCTTTTTCAAAGTAAAATAGTCTCAACTAACTAAGGAAATAACTTTCTTTGACAATTGCCATAGATATACCAATTGGTCTATATTTTTTTAAAATTTTCTGTGGTGATTTTTATGATAAGAATCACAATCTGTCTCTTAACATGGTAGTTTTACTTCTCTAAAATTTAAATATCTCCATTTTGACTTAAGAGATTAAAAAGTTCCTGTACGGAATTTTGTATGGTATCCAAATTGATTAAAACCTTTTGAGTGGGTTTGTAAGTAACCGTCTGCTTCCAATAAATTTTACCGGATTTTATATCCTTACAAATAGCATCATATTTGATACCACTGATTTCGTTTTTTCCATACCCTTTCCTTTCATAACTCAGATTTTCGATCGAGATCATACGATCAATTTTTGTTTGACTTAAATTAGATTCATCAACTTCAAAGAGTAGAAACCCTTTGGAAATCAAAGCTGATTCCATTGAGGAATGAAATCACATTGGGTAATCATTTTTTCATCAAAAATAGAATCCAAATCAACATCTAACAGTGAAATGGTGATAGAATTGGTGACTTGATTCTTCCAATCTGATAGAATCGCGAAACGGGAGGATCAAAAGATTCAAATTGAGTTTGATGTGTAACAACCAAAAAATGTTGGAAGTAAAACGGACAAATTTAGCCTAACACTTAAGATTTGTCCTGACAATGATGACATTTTCCCTACCAATCGGTCACTTTGAACATCTTAGATTTCTTATCGTCTAACGTCTCAAATGGAATCCCACATCTGGGAACACGAAAAAAATTGATTCATTTTTTATTGCAATTTAACTCGAACCATTTAGAGATGAACCCTCTAGGAGAGATTTTTTGAAAATCAAACAGCTTCTACCTGTCACATACTTACTCTTAAATTATAAAGGCCGAATTGATAGAAAGGTATATTGGATTGCCTCTTTGTTTATGTGGTCCAACTTTTATGTGTTTTACCAAACTTTGGACTATTTCTTAGGAGAAAGTGCTACTTGGATCATTTATCCACTGATGCTTTGGGGAATCCTTGCGGTTTCAGCAAAACGATTCCACGATATTGGTAAGTCAGGAAACACCATTTTACTTACGCTAATTCCCATCATTGGACCGTTAGTCGTAATCTACTTGTTGGCATTCAAAAAAGGGGATACGAAAGACAACCAATATGGCGCTGTACCTGGATCAGAGATTGATTATTATAAAAACGATGATGGGACAACAATCCCTCACCTAAAATCAAAAGAAATGATCATCAATGATGTAACCCGACTCAATCCTGTGATCGTTTCGGAAGTCATTCGACCAGAGTCAGTGGAAGATCTGATTACGATCATTAAAAATTCATCGGGTCCAATTTCCGTGGGAGGTGGAAGATTTAGTATGGGTGGGCAGACAGCAAGCCCAAGTTCCACCCATATCGATATGAGAAAACTCAATCAGGTATTGGAATACAACCCTGCAGAAAAACGAATCAAAGTCCAATCTGGCATTCGTTGGTGTGATATCCAACATTATATTGATAAGGACGACCTCTCTGTCAAAATCATGCAAACCTATGCAAACTTCACTGTTGGTGGAGCATTGAGTGTCAATTGCCATGGTCGTTATATGGGACTAGGGCCTGTTGTTCTGTCAGTTCGGTCAATTGATGTTTTGTTAGCTGATGGTAGTCTAGTCAGAGCAGGCCGAACAGAGAATTCAGACATATTTGCAGGGATGATTGGCGGTTATAATTCTGTTGGTATCATAACCGCAGTTGAGTTTGATTTAGATGACAATGTCAAAGTCAAACAAGTCAGCAAAAAAATGAAAAAAAACCAATACTTCCAGTTTTTTAAATACAGCGTTCGAGAGGATAAAAAAGTAATTTTTCATAACGCGGATATTTATCCACCCAAATATGAAAACATACGTTCTGTTAGCTGGGAATTTACCTTAGACAAACCAACTGTAAAGTCTAGATTTATGCCATTACAAGCATCATATCCAATTCACAGATATTTTTTCTGGGACTTTACAGAGTCACCATTTGGAAAATGGAGACGTGAATACATTGTTGATCCCCTTCTCTTTTTGGCCAAAAAAGTGCACTGGAGGAATTACGAGGCTGGGTATGACGTTTTAGAATTGGAACCATCAGCACGAGAAAAATCAACCTATGTTTTACAAGAATACTTTGTTCCCATTGAAAAATTCAATGTGTTTTCAGATCGATTGTGTGATATCTTAAAACGCCATCAGGTCAATATGGTAAATATTTCGGTTCGACATGCAAAGGCAGACGAAGAAACGTATTTATCCTGGGCACCTAAGGAAAGTTTTGCGTTTGTATTATACTACAAACAAAAAGTGAATGAAACGGATAAACTAAAAGTTGCGATATGGACTAGAGAATTAATGAATGCCAGTATCGATGCGGGAGGTACGTATTACCTACCTTACCAAACCCATGCTTCAAGGGAAATGTTTCAGAGAGCCTATCCAAAATACAAAGAAATATTTGCTCTTAAAGAAAAACTCGATCCCAAATTCAGATTTAGGAATATTTTCTGGGATACATATTACAATGAAAAACCAAAACCAGAAATACCGGATTCAGACTTCCATCGTATTTTTTCTGATGTGAAATGGAGTGATGCCCTTTATCGTTTCTTACAAGTGATCTTCAACTTATATCCGGAAGAAAAGTTTTTCCAGTTAATTTATGATACCACAAAACTATATAAAACCGATAAGGAGATCTATTTACAAATTGTCGAAAAATTGAGTTCGGTGAAACCTTTTCATGCGGATTTGACCTATGCCTTACCTGCGCTATTCAAACAGAAAAAAGAATTATCGTCACAGATATTAGAACTTTTGGGAAATCAAACAACGATCAACGGTTATTTGGAAATCGGAACAACAGGTAGGTATGTTTCTACTTTAAAAAACAAACTGAAAATAAATCAAAAAATTTATCTCATCAATTCAGTTCCACCAAAATTCAGTCCCGCGGATATTTTAGAAAGAGGTGGAATCAAAAAATTAGGAAATTTTTTCCCTCTCAATGATTATGATCCAATCAGTGAAGAAATTCCTACCGAAAGTTTAGACCTTGTAACGTGTTTGATCGGATTACATCACATCAAATTAGACAAATTGGATTCATTTATCCAATCGATACACCGAGTCCTACGTGTAGGTGGCAAATTCATATTAAGGGATCATGATGTAAAAGATTCAGAGATGTTTCGATTTGTATCCCTTATCCATACAGTATTCAACGCTGGATTAAAAGAAACTTGGGAATTTGAATCTGCTGAATTTAAAAAATTCCGTTCGATTGATGAATGGGTGGAGATCCTTAAGAAGTTTCATTTCGAGGCAGGACAAACCAGGTTACTCCAGAAGGATGATCCTTCTGACAACGTATTAATGATTTTTACAAAGGTGTCAAAATGAGTCGATTGATCTTCACAACTATCATTTCTTTTTCACTAAGCATTTGCATTTGGACGTCCAAACAATCAAAAACGGAATACATTGAAAAAGTTTCCAATGATTGGATGGTAAATGAAACTAATATTTTGACTCCCAAGGAACATGTTCGTCCAGGAGACCAAACGTTTTTAACCTTTCCAGAATGGTATCTAGTACATAGTCCAAACGAACAAGCTACCTATTTTAAAACTCGAACCTCAAGCACATTTCCGTATTGGGAACATGTTTTGCAACTTTGGAAATCATACATGATCGTATCCGATCAAATTATGGAATCATATGAATTTAATTATGGATACCATCTCATGATTGTTGTATTAACAGTAAGCACAACGGTGGAATACGGTGCAAAACAAATCTATGAGACAATGATTGGAAGAGTCACATCCCTTAGTGAAGACAAAGCATTAACGGAAGAAGATCAGTTTAACGCAAAGTTTACTCAGTCATATGTAGACTTTATCTTGCAAACACCTTGGTATGAATACAACTTCTTTAACGAATTAAAATCTTTATGGTTGGAAGTCCCACTATTCGGAGATCATATGCTTCGCAAATGGGAAAGACGGTATTATCTTACTACGGATATTTTTGTGAAAGCTGTGTATGGTTTTCTGATCAAAAAAGCAACAAAGGCAACCTATGAAGATCCAATTTTAGGAACGGCTATTGTTCTGAATGAAAGGATTGACACCAATGATAAAATCCAAGTTTTAAATGACAATGATCCTCTTCACGCGGTGTATTTGATTCCTCGGTATGCGGACTTTCATCCAACTTTGGAATCAATCCTAATTGGAAAAACGGTAGGAATACAAGAGATCGCGGGGAATACATCCGCCACTTTAGTGACTGTTTTAGTTAAAAAAGGAGAATCTTTACCAACGATTCCTAACGTTACAACTTTATTCCGGCAAGACATTCTGACTAGACCTGGTGAAAATCGATATGCACTTGTTACAAAAGTACAATACTTAAAATCAATGTTAGAAATTTTAAAAGAATCACATATTGAAACAGAACATATCTACGATTTTTAAAAAAAATTTTAAAGCTTAGGATTTTATGAAACAAATAAAAAATCTCATACTCATTGTTTTTTTTGTGATCATATCGATTTTTGTTTTTTATGGAAGTTTACGGTATTTTCGCGAATCATACTCGCCAGAAGATATCGCTCCAAAGACAGGCAGATTTGTCCAAAGCAATGATGTAAAAATCTACATACAAGAGTTAGGTGATCCAAAAAATCCAGCCGTTGTGCTCATCCATGGAATGGGATCATGGAGTGAACTTTGGAAGGAAACGATGGTAGAGTTGTCAAATAACGGTTATTATGCTATTGCCTTTGATTTACCACCTTTTGGTTTTTCGGAAAGACCAGGACCAAAAAATTTAAGTTCTAAAGAACAGGCGAAACGATTGGTGACAATCCTGGATGCAATCGGCGTACAAAAATTCCATTTCGTGGGGCATTCCTTTGGCGGAGGTGCAACTTTACATACAGCACTCACAATACCTAACCGTATCCTCTCATTACAGCTCGTTGATATCGCTGTCAACTTAGAAGAAAAAAAAGAAACAACTGTTACCGAACCATCATTTCTGGAAAAATTTTGGAATTTTTCCTTATTTCGCAATCGAATCCTCGAAGTGACTGCAACAAATCCTCATCTAACAAAGATTTTGTTTAGCCAATTTGTTCATTCTGCAGATTGTATCACGGAAGAAAAAGTTAAGATAATCCAAAAGCCAATGCAACTGAAAGGAACCACGGCTTTCTTAGGAGATTGGCTAGGAGAATTTATCTTTCACTCCAATGATGAACTAGCCAAGGATTTTAAGTTAAATGCGAATCTACTTACGATGCCGATTGGTATCCTTTGGGGGGATTTAGATACAGTCACTCCAATATCAGATGCATACAAAATCCAAACCTATCTCAAAAATTCCCAATTGCATTTGATCTCTGGAGTTGGCCATATTCCTCAATTAGAATCACCAAATGAATTCCATAAGGTCTTGATCAACAATTTGAAATCAGTAGATGGAAATCGATGAACTTTATGTAAGTACGTCCATGTTTTTCAAATATTTTTACAACGAGAAACAAACTCGAAATATCATTTTAAAATTGGATAATTGCGATAGTCTGGTATTCCGCAGCACAAGTATTGATCATAAGTACTATTCAATATGATTCTGGAAAATTTAATTCAGTCTTGGTAATTGTGTATCAATTCTCATTGCCTCAAAAACCCCAATCTCTCATGTCCCACAAAATGTTTGGTAATTGCTATCACCACCTTTCGGGACTTCTTCACCATAATCATAACCCATCTCACGTATGTAAGGATTCTGAGACCGTTTGATAAGATCTTCTGCAACACTCATATACCCTTGGCGAACATTTATAAGAGCAATTTCAACCAAGTGATTCCTTGGAATGAAACTAGGATTCGATTTTCGCATGAGTTTGATCGCATCTTCTTCTCGGATTCCTTGTTTCTCTTTCTCTTCTCTCCAATCCTTTACCCAATCCTTCCAGCGGCTATCTTCATATATTGAATCTTTGGGTGTATAAACTCCTTCCAATACAAGAAAGGTATTTGTAAAATCAGCTTCTCGGTCTTGCATCCACTGGTAGAGGGTCCGTAGTAATGGTAAATCTTTTTCTGTTAGATTAGGGAAACCTATTTTTTCACCTAACATTCGTATGTAACTTTCTTGGAACCAAGTTTCCAATTCGTTTAGTTTTGATTTCGCCAATTCAATTGCTGTTTCTTCATTTGAATCAATGAGTGGAAGAAGCGAATTGGTCAAACATGCAAGATTCCACTGTGCAATTCCCATTTGGTTGGCAAACGCATAACGGCCATTTGTATCGATTGAACTAAACACGCGTTTTCCAAAATACCCATTCATAAATGCACAGGGTCCATAATCAATAGTTTCTCCTGCTATACTCATGTTATCTGTATTCATCACTCCATGGATGAATCCTACTCGCATCCAATTAGTGACGAGTGTTACCTGTCTTTTCATAACAAAATCCAAAAAAGATAGTGCAGGATTTTCAGTAACCATTAGTTCTGGAGCATGCCGGTTCACCGTATAACGAAACAAAGCCTCTAACTCGTCCAAGGATAAAGTTTGGTATGCATATTCAAAAGTCCCGACTCTAATATGACTAGAAGCAACTCGAGTTAAGATCGCACCTTCTTGTATTTCTTCTCGCAGCACTGGCTCACCTGTTTTTACCACGGCCAAACTTCGAGTCGTTGGAATTTGTAACCCAGCCATTGCCTCACTCATAATGTATTCACGCACCATGGCACTGATTGTTGCTCGTCCATCACCATTTCTCGAATACTTTGTCCTACCAGATCCTTTCCATTGGAAATCAAACCATTCCCCTCTTCGATTTTGAAACTCTCCCATCACTATTGTGCGACCATCACCTAACATTGTAAAGTGGCCAAACTGATGACCTGCATAGGCCTGAGCAAAAGGTTTAATAGCTTCTGGTAAATTGGAGCCAGAAAAAAATTGTGCTGTGACCACATCATCTTTTCTCCAATGATCGAACAAAAACTCTTCTGCCAAATCATCATTCCACAAAAGAACGTTAGGTGAAGAAACCGGAGTTGGATTCGTGAATTGGAAAAAAGAATTTGGAAGAGCTGTGTAGGTTTTTTCTATATTGGGAAAAGTGGGAAACGATAACGATGCCATAAGTTTTAGACCGATTCTGATGTAAGATTTGGGCGCACATTTCCGGCTTTACGCTCCAATCTTTGCTTACGCAAAGGATTTCCGCTGCAATCCGGGGCGCAGGGGATTCATTTCAAGTATGAAAAATAGAAACTGTGTTATTCCTACCCTTCCATATTACCCCGTCTATGATATAATGGTGGAAGGTAAGTGACATCGCAAGAACTACAGACATCGGTACGAGTTGTCTTTTAAAAAATTCATCCAGTGAATATCCCAGCTCTGGAAGTAAATAGTAGATTGGTAAAGCGAGTGTGATTGTGAACAAAAAGTAGAGAATCGCATTCCCACTACCCACCTGCGAAAGCCAAGATAAAACCTTTGCCTTTGGATCTATGCCCAATCGAAATCGACTGCGGTTGTAAACCCAAACAAAGACGATGTATTGGACATTATGCCAAACGTTGACGAGTAACCAACCAGAACACAACTCATCGATGAAAATATAACCGACAAAAAAAACAAAAAAATGGGAAACCATAAATATACTATGCCCCATTGGCAATTTACCTCGCCTAAAGGATATGATTCGAGAATAAACCCAATACAACCAAAGCATAAGTGTGATCACACCCACTAAATCAACAACGAATTTAGGAACTGGTGGAAGCCAAAACTCTTGGAAAAGAAATTCGTCTGGCCTTTGGGAACACCGATAAAGAAAACCCCAAATAGGAACAGACCATACCGTTACTTCAGACAAAACTTCCGAATCCCAAGAAAGACCTCCCGCATTACGTCTGTAAGATTGCAATATGCCCCAACTTTGACGTACGGTGTGATAAAATTGACCAACAAAATAAAGTAGAAAAATTCCCTTCAGTCCCCAATTTGCGCCCACCTTTAATAGGATAAGAAACAGAATGGGAGGTACAATCAATACCAATGGCCAAAATTTTTTTCGATCATCTGAATGGAAGAGTAACCTAGTATAAGTAGACCATAAATGTTCATATCCAAAAAGCCAACTATGGACTGTTAACATAGGAATAAAAAGTAATGGCCAAATCACAGTGACTCCTGCCATCACACTGGCAAGGAGAGTGATCCCAATGATAAAAACAAAATCGAACCGTGAAAATTTAGTGAATACCAAATCCATTGCGATTCTTGAGTACGATACCCAAATGTAATTAGGTTACAACACCCGGCGGTAACTTTGGCCTTGGAGGCTCTGTACATACATTCTTTTCTCCATCACTTTTGCATTCATGATGTTTTTGGCATTCATCGGAGGACTTACACTCTTCACCGACCTTCTTTTTATTTGGATCATTGGGAAGGTAGACTTCACTTTTCATCTTTGCTTCTGGTCCCGCGTACGTCACATTGGTGATCATTACCAATAAAATCAGGAACATGATTTTTATTATGTGTCGATTCATCTAAAATCCTCCAAATGAATAACATACGAACCAAGTCGTTTCGGTTCGCTAATCTGTGTTGAAATCAATTTATATCCAAATTTAATTGAAAAACGAAAGATTGGCAATCCATTTCAGGGTACCTTTTGGGATCAATCCATGGGCACAGAAACCCATTCAACTCAGAAAATTGGTTCAAAATTAAGAAAGCGGAAGATGATAGATAGTAGCCAGAAGCCAAGGTGAAGGCAAAACCTAACAGGAATGAACCTGTTAGGCTTGTTTTAGAGTATTTTACTCACCAAAACTTTTAGAAAATTCTAGAGAAAGGTTGATAGAATCAAGTTGAAACGATTGTTTTTGAGTTCTATCAATAGCAGAATAAAATAAAGAAGATGCTATACTTTCATTTAGATAAGCATAATTCTTATACTTCATCGTATACCTTTCGATACTATACCCCCATTTTGTTGCAAACCAAGATGAGAAACGGAAAACAAAATCCAAATTAGACTTTTCTCCAGTATAACTAACGGTCCCATTTGAAAAGGCTACCGCACCTTGTTCTTGAGAGACAATATTTCTTGTTCTTTCGATTAAGTAAGTTGCATAATTTTGACTTTCCGTACCAGAAAGATTAAACATTTGCCTTCCAAAATGAATCTCAAACCATCTTAATGGTTTAAACTCGAGATGGATTCCTGGTGTTATCCCTTGGGCCCTCATTGTAAATTCTCTTGAAATTGGATTCAAGATTGAGATCGAATTGAAATTTCTAAATCCAAAATCATAAAACAAAACTTGTCTTTTGGTTAATTGTTCGATATCTACTTGTCGCAAACTCACACCTACACTGAGATTCGGAGACAATGGATGAAAATAACCAACCCCAATGCCATTATATCTTTCTCGAAATTGTAATAATCTAGAATCACTTTGGCCTGGATCAATATTTGCTAAGTTTCGATTTTCTATAAAAAAACGAAATTTATCCATATATCGATACTCAAGCTCGCGTTGACCTGAAGTCGAGGAATAAGCATCATCCAGTTTAGAGTAGTTACCTGATGTTTGATAGGTAAATACATCATTCACTAAAAAACTGGTGATCACTTCATTCTGGATACGATTCTGGACTGGAAATTTTAAATTACCATATCCATCCGTAATTCTTAAATAAACTCTATGTTTGTCAGGTTGTCTTACTTCTGGTAATTCATGTGTGGAATCATATTCTTTGGCAAAAAGATTACCAAAGGAAAGAAACATCATTACCAAAGTGAGGATCAATTTGTTATGGGACACGAATCATTCCCCCCAAACAATCACACATTCGCGATAAAAAAGTCCGAACGGTAAAATGGTTAAAGACTCTCGATCCACAACGGCAATTTTTTTGATGTTTGCATGTTGTGCACCTTCTTCAATTGAGTTTCCCGCACCAAAAAAGAAAACGTTCACAATGAATCCTGAAAAACTGCAAGACTTACCTGATTTTTCTAATTTTGCAGATGTCACCATATTGCCAGTTGCGTCACCGTTTAAATGGTGTGTCGTATATGAGAAAAAGTAACCAGGTATAGGAGTGGTCACACAATTTGTAAAAAGTGTTAAACTAAAAATGGATAGTAAAAGGTATTTCATGATCATTCTCCAGTTACAATGGTACAGTAGTTACGGAATACACCGGTTAATACAGAAAGGGTAGAGTGGTCGATTGTTGCAATTTTACTAATTCCATTTTTGTTTGCAACAGAACCAGCTCCCGCATCACCAACGCTAAAGAGATAAAGGACTGTCCACATACAACCTTTACCTTCTTTTGTGACTTTCACATTGTTTTCAGCATTGAAAGTACCGGCAAATTTTGTAGAGGTAAAGATACCACCATGGTTAGGTCCAATCGCACAGTTTGCGAATAAAAATACGGATAAAATTGAGATAAAAGCTAATTTCATTTTCATATTGGGCTCCGATTATGATCCTTTTACAATTGTACAAACTCGGTGGTAAACATGACCTGCAAGGATTCCGAGATGTTCATAATCAACGTATGCTATTTTTGTAATGTTTCCTGCTTTCTTCGCAGATTCAATTGAGGAATCACCAAACGCAAAAAGAGAAAGAATGGAATGGCTACATCCCTTTCCTTCAGAAGTACCTTCCGCGTTGAGACCGAGCGTACCTGGAATGTAATTTTTATGGAAGAAAAATCCTCCCTTTGTTGCTACATATGGGGAAGCATACTCACGTGTAGGGTTTGTATTTGCTCCTGGTGCAAACATGTATACATATAAATTGTTTCCAGAACAATTCAATGTAAGAAATAGTAATGTGAGTGAGATGGCAAAGAATATGCTCTTTTTCACATGATTCTCCTGGTGATTAGTGATTTTTGACAGAAGTATTTTGGGAATCAATTTGTGTCAATCCACTGAACATCCATTAGAAGAAAACCATACAATGGAATACCAATTTTGTAGTAAAAAGCCTGTTAAGTGGCCTTTCCCACTTTCTGATCGTTTGTTGGGACCTAACAGATGTATGCTAGATCCCTGTTTATTGCACCAAACTCATTTTTTTTTAAAAATTTGCGCTATTTAACCTTCGATTGGGCGCACATTTCTGGCTTTTCGCTCCAATCTTTGCTCTCGCAAAGGATTTCCGCTGCAATCGGGGGCGCTGCAAAAATTGATTTCCCTTCTTACACAGTAAAATCTACGTTAGGATTCGTATGAAGTTCCCGATTTGGATTGGTTTCTGTCTTACTTGCATTCCCTTTCTTTTTTGTACCAGTTTGCCAAAAAACCCAACCTCCCATGGTTGTGACTTTCGTTTCCAATTGACCACCTTACAAACCAGTGGTGGACCAAAACCCAATCTAAAATTCTTAGATAATCGAATTCAGGTGAGTAAGATCATATATGATGATTTATCTTCGATCTCTGAAGATTGGATGCGTACAAAAAAAAATGGAAAATTTGGATTCATCGATTTAAATGAGCAGGAAGTTTCAGATTTCGATTTTTACTTTGTAGGCGATTTTCATAATGGTTATGCTGTTTTTCGATCGGGAAGTAACTTTCGGGACCCAAGAGGATTTGTTAGTAAAACTGGAGATCTGTTAGGTGGAAAGTTTTACGACATGGTATATAATTTTGAAAATGGATTGGCAGCTGTCGAAATCAATAAAAAATATGGTTTCATTGATCGCAACGGAAAGATTGTTGTACCCATTCAATATGATTTGATTACCGGTTTCCATAATGGATGGGCGGTCTTCAAACGTGAAGAACACCAAGGAATCATCAATGCTAAGGGCGAAGAAAAAAAGTTTGTCCATGAGAAATATGACCTTCGTGGTTATTTTTATGAAGGCTCCATCATATTCCAACACTATAAAAAAATGGGAATTATGGATGCGAACTTCAAAGTCATCATTCCACCAAACTATGATTACCTGGGTAATTTTAAAGAAGGATTGGTTCGATTCAAACTAGGAAACAAATGGGGATTTTTGGACCAAAAAGGAAATGTTGTGATAGAAGCCAAGTTTGATTCCGAATATGACTTTGAAGATGGATATGCGAGCGTAACGATTGGCGGTAAAGACGGAATCATCAAACCAAACGGCGAGTATTTGATCGAACCTACATTTTCTCATATTTCCAACTTTAGTGAAGGTCTGGCAGTTGTGGAAGAAGGTGGGAAACGAGGTTTTATCAATGGCAAAGCAGAATGGGTTGTGCCTCCTACTTTTGATCAACTTGGCCCATTAAAAGATGGAGTTTTTACATTTGCCATAAAAGACAAATGGGGATTTGTCAATCTCAGAGGATGCAAACAGAAATGAAACAATGGTATCGGATTTTCCTATCTCTCATGTACACCTCTATGTTATTCGCAAATCCTATCAAAAAAGTTGAACTTAAATCTTTAGGTTTGTCCATTGAAACTCCTAACCATTGGGAAGAAGTCACTGACGAAGAGTTTCGTGATAGCAAAAATCAAATCCACTTAGAATCGAAAACGTTTACCAAACTTTTACATGAGAGCAAAGAACTTCCTTTATTTTCCATCCGAAAGGTCGATCCAAATCTGGAAGAGTATTTTACGATCATCAACATCAAAGCACTCACAACTGAATTAGAATTTAAAAATATACCATTAGACCTTAGAACCTATTTATTTCGAGTTTCTATGGCGCTCAAAAAATTTGATTACCTCATCGAACCAAAGGCAGTGAGGATCAATGGAAATTTAGCGGGTTTTGCTCTTTTTTCCCATACCATCATGGACGAAGCACAGAACGAAACTAAGGTGGTTTCAGCAATTTGGGTATTTCCAAGGAAAGGGTATTTTTATATGATTGGATCTGGTATGGTGGAAGAAAATTTTGAACCAGTTTTTGAAGAAGTAAAACAAATTGTGAACACATTTAAAATCGAAAAGACTAAGTAAGATAGGTGGATCCAATGGCACTCTTCTCTCTCCAAACCATCCTTGCACTCCTTACGACGGCACTCCTTTTTGCTCTTTCCTTAATCCATATCTATTGGGGATTTGGGGGTTTGTGGCCAGGCAAAACCAAACAAGATTTAATCGATAAAGTGTTCGGAAAGGGAAATCAGTTCCCATCGCCTTTCAGTTGTTTTTTTGTAGCAACTGGATTGTTATTATTTTCTTTATTGCCTTGGATCTGGATGTTTCGTTTTGAATTAAAACTCACTCAACAAACTTTGAATTTACTGCCTTACCTATTCTACATTGTTTCGGGAATCTTTTTACTCCGAGGGATTTTGGGATATTTCCCTTTCCTCACCAAACATTGGAAACCAATCTTTGTTCAATATACGAAACGGATCTACAATCCACTTTGTATAGTTTTAGGGTTGGCATTCTTATTGATTTTGTATTGGTTTTAAGCCAATCGAACCAAGGTTTCCGTGGCCGATCTTATTCAAAGATTAGAAGTTAACCATCCAAAGAATCTGAAAGGTAACTTCTAATCTGTATGAAACAAAAGTTGTTTTAGTTTTTTCTCATACAGTACGTTAAAGCAACGTTTTTAGGACGAGTTTCGTTTCCTGTTCTTGGAGTTCCGTTGATCCCATCAGTTTTGATTGTACTTGCAGATCCACCTTGAATCGATGTGGATCCAATTACTGGAGAATCACGTGTTACTATGATACCACCCATGACACCAGAATAGGATGCATAGTAAGCTTGAAGATCATGGTAGTGGCCTTGGAAACTATCTTCTTGGTAATGTCCAATCACTCTTGGACCAGCCTCATCTCGATCTGCTGGACCTGTTCCTACATCGTCTCTTCCTCTAACAAATGCACCGCGTAAATTTGGTGTACCATTGGTTCCATCTGCTGGTGCCCAACCTTCCGGGCAATCATTCAAATAAAATGCAACCACGGCACCTTCCGGAGCTGCAATCATAAAGTTTTGATTGATGCGAGCAGAGCTAATGACTTCTCCTGGAGCAAATAAATTCATAGCTGCTGCAGCTGCTACCAAACTTGTTGTAAAAAATCCTAATGTAATTCCTACACCTTTAAAAAATCCACTTTTTAAATATTCTTTAATATTACCTTTCATATCATTATTTCCTCTTATGTTTTTCTAAAATTTTTTCAATTGAATATACATGTGGAATCAAATCTCCCAACATCATATTGACACAATACACCAAATCCTTTCACCAAAATGTTGTAAGTCGAGGTGAATCCTCCCAAACTAACTGAAATCGTTCCCGTCCGGTCTGTTGGATAATACAAGGCGGTAAATTTTCCAAAATCCGAAAATGGATCACCAAAAGTACCAATCACTCCTTCGGAAGCAAAAGTAGGATGAACGAATATAAAGTTGTTAAATGAATCATATCCGACAGCATCAAGTGCAGTTGTAGAACCAGCTGTGACCTCAAATGGATTTGGTAATTCTGCTGAATTGTATAAAATCAACATACGAACCATAATACCTGGATACACATTAATTGGCATGGATAGATTTAAGTTTCCATAACTTGCTTGGATATAAGACCCACCAATCACTTGTGCCGTATAACGTGCGCTTAACCAATTTGGCCTGGAAGTAACACCTTTGCCACCAGCAAATGTCATTGTTTCCGCTGGAACTGGATAATATGTTGCAGATGAATTCCCTTTTACCTGTACTGTTAGATCTCTGGAAAAACCTGCGGTCATCCTCGTGATTGTAGTCTGAAACCGAATTGGTGTTACAGCATCTCGTATATCACCATTAACTGTATCGAATGCCGTTGGTGCCGTTGCCGGTCGAGTCACTCGAGCATTTAACGAATCATATACTTCGATGTAGTATTCCAATCCTTGTGCAACGATATCTGTTGCTGGAATTTTTGCTTGGTAAAATTGATTGGTTCCATCGTTTTCATCTGGTAACATCACGATACTTTTGAAAATCGAACCACTACCTTGTGTTCGGTAATAAAACCTAGCTGTCACAATCGCCGATGCATCCCAATCTGTAATTGTGGTCCTAACAGTTGCTGGAAGTCCTTCAATCAATCTACCTGGGAAAAACGTCGCACCACCAATTGTTGGTGGGTTGTTTCCCAAAACTAAATTTTGAGCAGTCAAAATGTAGTTTGAGAAATGGTAAATTGATGTTGTCACACAATGATTTACTAAATCAACATCTCCACCATAACTGATGTATTTGTTTGTTTTCGGATCATAGTGTTGTATCTGTAAAGAATCTTCCCGTTTCCCTTTTAAAAATTCAGGTCTACCATCATAACAAATTTTCATTTGTACAGGTTTGTTGAATTGTAAATGTTCAGGACCAAATTTATAAGCTACTTGGATTGGTACGACTGAGCCACTTGGTTCGGGTAAGGAAGTTTCAGAATACGTGATCACCGTTTCTTCATCTAACGCACCTAAAGGTATCGTTAAACTCATCGTTGGTGCTTGGATCACTGCTCCCGTTTCAGGTTTTACTGAAACTGAGTTGGAAGCAAAAAATGAACCAAACACAAACATCTTGTCTAAATTAGTTATCCCACTTTCACTTTTGCACGTTAGAATGTGACAAAACGAAAAAGCAAAGATAACAAACATTACTTTGCGCATACTTTTTACCTTTTGTTTTCAAATCAATTACTACACCCATAGGTTGCCACCCATGGCATAATAATGTCGCCAAATGTGAAAAACGAATTCCAATGAGTCAATATTTTTTTTCGACTAACACAAATTTTATTATTTTTGAAACAAATTCCATTCGCCAACTATAGCTCGTTAATGCACCACAACTGCAAATAGGGCAATGGATTTTTATGAGATTCCCTAAAACATCTACACTGCATTAGGTGATTGGAATGAATGATTCTTTGCAGCAGAACATCTGATTCATTGTCTACATTTTTAATCTCGGAAGGCAAATTAGATCCATCTTTTTTTCCCTGTCAGATTTACGGGTTCAAAATGTTCTTTCAAGTTCCACTACAAATCGTAAAAAGTGCGCATGAGAAAGGTTGTTTTTGGCATCAATACAAGCGCCGACGGATTTTATGGCCACACAGGAATGGTTGTGGATGATGTACTACACCAATACTTCACAGATTTATTAAAAACAGCGGATCAGATATTGTATGGACGCATTACATACGAATTGATGGTACCTTTTTGGCCAGAAGTGGCAAAAAACAAATCCATGTCAAAGGTTAGCAATGAGTTTGCGGACGTATTTACTGGTTTAGAAAAAATTTTATTTTCTCATACCATCACAAAGGTTGAAGATCCCAATACCACGCTCGCTAGTCTTCCTTTAGTCGAAACAGTCTCTCAGTTAAAAAAACAAGTTGGGAAGGATATTTGTATAGGCAGTTTGAGTGTTGCAACACAGCTCTCGCAAGTGGGTTTGATTGATGAATACCATTTTGTGGTACATCCTGTCATCGTTGGAAGTGGTCCAAAGTTATTTGCAAACCAAACCCTAAAACATTCTGTTTCTTTGGATCTTATCGACTCTCGAAAATTACCTTCAGGCCATATGGCACTCCATTACCGAACACGGAGATAAAACCAATGCAACCAACAGAAGAACACAATGAAAAATTAGCGAAAATGACGTTTGCTTCGGTTTATCCATTGTATGTCACGAAAGTGGAACGAAAAGGAAGAACGAAGCAGGAATTGGACCAAGTGATCACTTGGCTTACTTCTTTTGATCAAAAGAAAATTGAAGAAATGATCAAAAACAATGTATCATTTGAAAATTTCTTCGCCAAAGCAAAATTAAACGAACATACAAATTTAATCAAAGGATTGATTTGTGGGTATCGGGTAGAAGAAATAAAGAACCCTGTCACTCAAAAAGTGCGTTATTTGGACAAACTCGTCGATGAACTTGCAAAGGGTAAGTCAATGGACAAAATACTTAGAAAACCAAAACCATAAAAAAGGAAACTCCATTGAAACTAATTACTCACCTTTTCTCTATTCTTTTGTTTTTCATTTTGCCATCCGCAGTTTTTGCTACCCCTAAAACTTTAATGGACTATGAACCAATTTTACGAAATGCACTCACTCAGTTTGAAAAGGTTTTCAAATCATCACCAAAAAAACACGAATTAGTCGAACAGAAAGTGGTTTTTATGATGAACCAAGCGCTGAAAGGTGAGGTAACCTTTCTAATCGACTTAAATGCAAACCAAGATTTATCTGCAATGGGTTTTGTTGATTTCTATAACGAAAACAAAAAACCTGCCATTGTCATTGGAACTTATTTTTTAGACCAATTTGAAAAAAATCCAACAATCTTTTTCTCTGCTTTGGTACATGAGTTTACACATGCTTATGACTTTTTTAATAGCCAAAGTTATTTTCTTTATTATAAAAACAATCGAATTGTAAAAGCATTATTTGAAGCAGATGCATATGCAGTTGAGTCACTTTTCATTCAGAATTATTTAGTACCTCAAAACATCAAATTAACAAAATTTGAAGTTTTTTTATTAGATGATCTAGAGAAAAGTAGTTTGTCCAAAATTATTTTGATCAATCAGACAGTGAGTTTACCTCTATTACATACGTTTTTAGAAATCAGAGACTCTAAAGAAACAATCGAAGCAAAAATAGGATCATTAAATGTAATTGGTGAAAATTTATTATCCAAATTCGAAACCATTCAGACACTCAAAGATCCCGAAAACAAAATGGAAATCATCTCCATCTATTTTACTTATTCAATTTTATTAGATCAGTTGGTTTATGATATAGAACAAAAAGAGAAAGAAGAGACAATTGACCCGGAAACCTTTTCCTTATCGAAATACTCAGCTTTATACCAAACACAGAAACAAATCTCAGAAAAAATAAAGCGTTATCAAAAAGATTTTGAGGATTACATCGTAAAGGAAAACCAAAGGATTCGAACTGAGATTTAATGGTTCAGGTGTCTTTGGATTGAAAAAAGGATCACTTTCAAGTCAGAAAACATTCAGGCAAATCACCATCATATCCTTATAAAAAAGTCAAATTCCATTGACGGTAGGTAAGGTTCACTGTTCCCAAAGAAGTAAGTTCGCCCGTTGTTTGGTTGATGCTAAACTGAAACATATATACATCATTATTGTCCGCAACATAAGCATACCTTCCCGTTGGATCGATCACCATAAACCGTAAACTACTGGGGAATAAAACACTCAATGTAAAGTTGAACGAGAGTTTGCCAGTGTTCGGATCAATCATATAACAAGAAATTGATCCATCATCGATATTGACAGTGTAATAAAATCGACCGTTTGGATGAATGGCAGATCCATTGATTCTCAAAGAATGTGTAACGGATTCCACCAAACTCATATTCCCTGAAACAAAATCAAAACCCAAAACTGTTATGGAAGGAAATGTCCCCACATATAAATAATTTCCATTTGGATGAGTGGAAACATTTCCCGAATAATCATTGCTAAAGCTAGGGCTAGTTGCTGCCTGCGCGAGTGTCCCAGAGGAAGGATTGATCCGATAAGATACAAGTTCTGTAAAACTAGAACTCAGAAAAAAAATAAAATTTCCATCACGTGAGATTTGAAGTTGAGTTTGGGCATTCCCGGTTGGATAAGAATTGATAAAACTAAGAGTTCCATCTGCATTGATGGCGAAGGCACGAATGGACTGAGTCCCTTCCGAAGCAAGGTACACATACTTTCCATCGGGAGTCACAACTAAATTTCTTGGGTTTGTACCGGCAGGAGAAGTAAATGTGGCATTCGGGATTAATGCTCCCGTCGTTTGGTTGATGGTAAACTGCGAAATGGTATCGTTAGCAAAATTTCCAGTGAACAAAAATTTACCTGCTGGATCCGTCACTATCCCATTGGGATCACTGCCAGCTCCTGCTCCAATCGTGCCTGTTGGAGATAAAATCCCTGTGCTCGCATTTTGTGTCAAATGGCCAACCAAATTATCTAGATTGAATGTGGTGAAGACGTACCCTGAATACACAGTGATGTTACTGTCGGCACTGGCTCGTCCATCGCTTGCAGTGGCTCGGATTGTTACTTTACCATTTCCAATGCCTGAAACAAGACCGTTTGAGTCTACACTAGCAACCGAAGGATCACTGCTTGACCATTGGAAACTAGAACCAAGATTTTGACCGAAAGCAAAGTACTGTCCTTCCAATTGGAGGGATTCTCCTTTTCGAATTCCAGCCCAAGTCCGATTGAGTTCGATGTACGGATTCTGATTCAAAAGCAATGCAGTCAGAAAAAAAGATTCTCTAGAATCCTTACCTGTTTTGAAACATAAAATTTGTTGAACGATTGGATTGAGAAGGCAAGCGTTTAGATTAAAACCCAATAAAATGAATAAAAAATAGTTTTTAAAAAAACACTTCACTCGCATATTCAAAAACAAAAATCGTCGGTACCAGCAAACATACATATTACGATATTTAGGTGTCATTCTAAATTCATAGTCATCGTAAAAAAATACCTTTGCCCTAACAATAAATTGGCGTTTTGAAGTTGCAAAATTCGAATTCCGATGTCAGAATACAATTCAGTTTCCCTGATTCTGGCAAATCTGAGTCAGGAATCAATCAAGAAATACCACTTACGAATATGAACCAAGAATCGTTCCTCATCCTATTAAAAGAAAGATTTGAAAAACATCCCAACCGGCACAAAGGGATTCAATGGGAAGCTGTCCTGGACAAACTTAAAAAACATCCAGAAAAACTAAAAACTCTACTTAAGATGGAAGAGTCAGGTGGAGAACCAGACCTCGTCCAATTCGATAAAAAGAAGAATACGTTTACCTTCTATGATTGTTCTTTAGAAACTCCAAGTGGCAGAAGGAGTTTCTGTTATGATAAAGAAGCACTCAATTCCAGAAAGGAACACAAACCAAAAAATAATGCAATTGATTTTGCAAAATCAATGGGAAGCAAAATTTTAAACGAAGAAGAATATCGTTATTTGCAAACTTTGGGAGAATTTGATAAAAAAACTTCAAGTTGGATTGAAACACCACCATCCATACGAAAATTAGGTGGGGCACTCTTCTGTGACTATCGATATGGCACTGTTTTTGTGTACCACAATGGAGCAGAATCGTACTATGCAGTACGAGGTTTTCGAACTTCGATTACGATTTATTCAAATTAGCTTTTGAAAAAATTTTATAAATGGAATGCAACAATTCAGATAGAATAATAGGTTTTTTCACACAATCATCCATTCCGTTTTCCAAATACTCTTGGATTTGAGAATCCATGTTGTTCGCTGTGAGTGCAATAATGGGAATTCTTTGGTAGTCGTCTTTCCTTTGGCGGATCCGTTTCGTTGTCTCCAAGCCATCCAATTCGGGCATTTGAATGTCCATTAATATCAAATCAAACTTAAAACTTTCATTTGTAAGTGATCGATCTAAAAGTTGAATCGTCTCTTTACCATTGGAAGCAATGGTTACATTTACTTTTTCTTTTTCAAGAACCTTCCTGACAAATTTTTGATTGAGAAGATTATCTTCAGCAACTAACACATTTATATTTTTTAAATTAAATGTATCGAGTGATTCTATACGGTTATTGATTTGTTCTGGAATTGCAACCTGGTGAAAAGGAATGGTAAACTTAAAGGTAGATCCAATGTTTAACATACTTTCAACTTTTATATCACCACCCATTAAATTGACTAGTTGTTTAGAAATGTACAAACCAAGACCAGCACCTTCAAATCGTTTGGTGCGAGCATCCTCAAGTTGTACAAATCGATCAAACAATCGTTTGATATTTTCTTCGGAAATTCCAATCCCTGTGTCATGCACACAAAATTCGATAAAGTTTCGAGAAGGGTCTAATTTGACAGCCAAGGTGATGATTCCACTTGGTGTGAACTTTAACGAATTACTGATCAGATTATTCAAAACTTGGCGTAATCGATTCTCATCTACTAGTATGTGTAAGTTTTTATCTTCTATGGTAAAATCCAAATTAAGTTTGAGATTTTTATCGATTACATCTGATTGAAATAATAATTGGATATCACGGCATAACTTATATACGTTTGTCTCTGTTGGTACAATTTCTAATTTATGATTTTCTAACTTAGAAACATCTAAAATATCGTTGATGATTGTGAGTAAAGATAAAACTGATTTTTTTGCATTGTCTAAATAATCTTTTTGTTCGATGTCGATATTTGTTTCTTCGAGTAAAGTCAACATACCCAAGACTCCATTCATTGGAGTTCTGATTTCATGACTCATATTTGCTAAAAAATCTGATTTAACTCGATTGGCTTTCTCTAACTCAAAAGTTCTTTTCTCTACTATGTCTTGAATGCTTTTTTCTTTTCCAAGAATAATGAGCATTAATATTCCCAACAAACCTGTCAAAAAAGAAGAGATGATTAAAATAAACCGTGAGGCATTTGTTAGATTTTTTTCAAAGTATTCTTTGGTAGCTACAATTTTGAATGTTATGGTGTGACTTCCAATTTGAGTTTTATGAGTATGCGAAAATTCAGAAAACATTTTTTCATGCGAAGAATTGCAATTACGATTATATACTTCTTTTGCTTCTGTTCTATCACCATCCATGATTTGGACACATAAATTGTTTTGATCATTCCCAATTAAAGATTTTTTGATTATGGAAGTAATTTTGATTACGGCCGTTGCGAAACCAAACTCTCCGTCACTTCTTTTGATGGGATAAAAAACCAAAAAACCAATATTATCAGAACTATCTTGTACTAAATTGACTTTGCCAGTAATTTCTAAATCATTAGTTTCCAAAGAATTGAGAAGGGCAACTTTACGAACAGGATTGGAAAACACATCATAACCTACAGCTGACTCGTTGCCAATCAAAGGGTAAATATAACGAATGAATACATATTTAGATTCGTTAGGTGACTTTTTGAATTGGTTATCTTCTCTAGTGTTGATCCCAGTTGAACTAGGATAATCGATTTTTAACTGAGATTCATAGTAACTTCGTTTCGAATGAGGAATGGAAACATTCCAAGATAAAGCCGAAACACTTTCCGTTTCTTCCAATATAGACTGCGCATAAGAATCAAATTCTTTTTTTGTTAAATTCCTTTGTAAGGAAAGAAACGCACCTAATGATTTTACTACTCTCAAATTCTCGAAAATTCTATTTTCAATTTCAGAAGAAATGATTTGACCATCGGATTTAATTCGATAACGAATGAATTCTTTTTCCCAATCTCGAGTTACAAAAAAAATAGTAAGAGTTAAAACAAATGTTCCCATGGTAGCGGATGTAAATAGTAAAAGCCGCATACCAGTTTCTTCTTTCAAAAACCATTTATAGGTTAAAATAACGATTGGAGTAAATATGATAATTCCAATAGAATCACCTAACCACCAAGTAAACCAAGTTTGGAATAAAAAATCCTGGTAAATGATTCCAAAATGGTAGAGTGACAAACTTCCTATGATTGATGAGAAAATTGCAGAGGTTGGACCTGCCAAAAGAAAAAAAGACAATAAATCTCTTACAGAAAAAATATTTAATTTTGAATCAGAGAACCTTTTTAGTATGTATCCACCAAACAATGCAGAAATGGAATTTCCAAATGAGATAAGAAGATTTTGGGGATTGTGAGTAAATGTTTTGAACCAACTGAACTCTGGATCAGAAAACGATGTGTTTGTCAGGTATGCTGCTAAAAATAATGCGAACCAAATTCTGTTACCAAAAATTAGAATAAAACCGAGTGCAAACCCAGCTGGCGGCCATACAGGAGTACTGTATCCGTCGATCGAAGAAAGATACAAACTGAATTTTCCAGAGGTGAAATATACTACAAAAACAAATAGAAAGACACCTATATTCCGAAAAAAATAATTCATCTTTTCCTCTATAGAGTGCATACTCTATTAAAGACGAGTAAAAAATAAAGAATCTAAAACAAATCGGTAATGTGAATTGAATTTTTGTGTATTTTTCCAATTGGGGACATATTTGAACGGAACTATTTCCTCACTTATCTTGAATTTTAAGAAAAAACTCTGCAATCAATTTTGAATTCATTACAGAGTTTGTATACATCACTGATTCTGAGAAGTTAATCCAAATTGGTACCAATTGATTTTTCGAGTAAAGTGCATCACCAACGCCAATATAGCAAATAACGTTACTGATCCCAGCAATAAAGCCTGATCTTCTGAAGCCAAAATTACATATAAAAAGGAATATAAAGTGAGATAGTAAATCGCCGTTATGATTCCTTTTCGTTTATTGTTTAGAACATGCATCGCGTAATATCCTATCAGTGAAGTGACTGCAAATGAGGATATTATGTAAGCCGATAGATAACCTATGTGTTCCGATAATGATAAATTCAAAACATAAAAGATTACCATAGCACAACCGATTAATATATATTGAATCGGATGCAAAATGATTCCTCCAAAAACTTCCATCAAAAAGAATAAGGTAAAACTTGTTACAAGAAATAACAGTCCATACTTAACAGATCGTTCTAATTTTAAGTAGTGGTCCACAGGAATGAGTAAACTCACACCAAAGGCAGAATTGTAAATTGAGTTTACAATCGAATCGTCTAAAGAGTGGATCACTTGAGGGTAAGATCTTGAAAAATAAGAAGTTTCCCAGACGGATCGAAATCCAGTATCATGAATTTCTCGATCCACTGGTAAAAGGTTTCCATTAAAAGAAGGATCTTTCCAATTTGATTCCATGGTAACTTTTGTTTTTTTACCAATGGGAATTATGGAAAATATTTCTGAACCTTTTAGTGATAAATCCATAACAAAATTCATTGTTCCAAAGTTTTCATCTAATTTGATAGGAAGGCTCATACCTGTCGTAAAAAAATTAGATTTGGTTCCAGGTGAAAAATACTTTTCCTTCCCATTCCAATTGAGTTTTAAATCTCCACCTAATCCTTTTAAGTCGGATACAGAAACCATTACCCTTGCATCCTCCCAATAAATATAAGTTGTATCCATAGGAAAATCTGAAACTAAGATGTTTGAGAATTTTCCATTTAGATGAATTTTATTTGTGTAAAGGGGAATATGATAGATGCCACGTTTCCTTTCTTCCGTTAACATTTTTGCTTCATAATTAAGATCTTCCGGAAAGAAATAAGCATAATCTGTAATGTAGTCCCATTTCTCTTTTGATTGAGAAGTTCCTGATTTTGGAATTCTTACGTTATAAGGAATCACAATAATGGGACCGAGTAATGTTTGGCTTTGGCTCCACTTTGCTCCCACTTCAGAAACTGCTTCCATACGAGATAAACTGCGTTCCTCGATGAGCGACCCAACCATGGAAAGGGGAATTAAAAATAAAATTATCATCACACCTAAAATCAAAAGGCGAATGTTTACGGAAGATATTAATTTGTTCATACAAAACTCCTACCAATCTACTGTAAGAGATATTGGTGAGAGAATTATGGTCGCAATGTGAGGATTGTGTGAGGATTAAAAATTTTGGAATAAAATGCTGACCTCCACTCCCTTGGGATCTAAATTGCGAATTGTAAGTTCGGCTTGGTGAAGGTCCGTAATTTCTTTAACGATACTCAAACCTAACCCCGAACTCTTTCTTTTGTCACTCGGTCTTGGAAGAGAAAAAAACTTTTCTGTCAGTTTTGACAATGCAAAGTCTGGAATCGATTGTCCTTCGTCTGCTATGATTAATTTTGTATACGATTGATTTACCAATTCCAATTGAATCGTGATCTGATCATTTGAATTTGCAAATTCAATCGAGTTTCTTAAAATATTTTCAATAGCCATTCTCAAGTAGGATTCATTTCCTTTGATCTGAAGGGTATCATTCGAAAATATCTTTTTCACATGTAGATTTTTTCTTTCTAACACAATCTCAAATCGATGGATCACTTTCTCTAAAAATGAAACCATTTCAATTTTGTCTTCTAACTCAATTGAATTTTTGCCTTCTAACGATGATAATTCGAGTAACTGGTCAATTAAACTTTGAATACGTTTTGCTTCTGCTTCTATTGTTTTAGTAAGCCTATGAATTTCATTTGGATGAGATTCAATTAATTCAACAGAAGCTAAAATGGAAGACAAAGGACTTTTGATTTCATGGGTAAGTGTCTGTACATAAGATTCTACATACTTTTTTCCTTCGAGTTCCAATACAAGTTGGTCAACTTCTTTTCCTAAATCGTTTAGTTCTTTAATTCCTAATTTCGGGAATGTTTTTTTTTCCTGATTCCTTAAGGAAATGACATACTGAGACAATCGGATGATAGGACGAAAACTAATATAAGCAAGAATACTGAAAACAATGGCAATTGATGATGCCACTAACAAAGAAATATGCCAAAATTTATTTTTGGCCTCCTCTATAAAAGGAATCACTCCAATTTTTGGTTTGATAACCGTGAGTACACCAATGATCTCATTTTGATAACGAATCGGAGATGCAATGAATAAAGCACCTTCCTTTTCAGAATCAAACATTTTGCTTGAGCGAACTCCATATTTACCTTTGAGTGTTAGAAACACATCATTGTATTTTGAATAGTCGAGTCCCTCTCGGAACTCTTCAGAATCAAAAATTACGATTCCTTTGGAATCAGTCACATAGATTTGAATGTCAGCATTGGTTTTTAATAGAGAATAAATTTTTGCTTCGAATATACGAGTACGAACATTTTGAAATGGTTTTTGAAACAATCGTTTCACAAGCGAAGTTAATTGAAACCGATTGTTTGGATTTTTTTTAATTTCTTCTTCAACGATGGCTGATAAAACATGTGTGGTATCATTCAACGATTCTTCAATCGTCTCCATGTACCTAGGTCGGATGGACTCTTCTGTTTTATCGATTAAATAATAAAAACCAATACAAAGGATAAAAAAAAACTGATAATGATTCGTAACCAAAGGTTCATATAATTTCCTTTAAACCGTATCCTTGCCCTCGTCTCGTTTCAATAGGATCAAAATTCGAATCCATTTCTTTAAACCTTGCTCGAATATTCTTTATGACAGTATCTACGGCGCGATCAAAACTATCTTCTGGTTCTGTCCAAACAATGTCCATAATTTCTTCGCGAGTAAAAATTCGACCAGGCCATTTAAAAAACAATTCCATCGTTTTGTATTCGTAAGGTGATAAATTCAAACTTTTTCCGTTAAAATAAATGAGTTTTTTTTCAAGGGAAATTCTAATTTTTGAATTTGATTTTTTTTCGATCTCCAAAGGGTTTTGGGTCCGTCGTAAAATGGCACGTATCCTTGCCAAAAGTTCCCTAGGACTAAATGGTTTGACAATATAATCGTCTGCTCCGATCTCAAGTCCTAATACTTTATCGATTTCGGAATTTCGCGCTGTCAAAAAAATCACAGGTGTGGCAAAAGATTTGCGAATTGATTTTAAAACATCAAATCCACTTTGGTCAGGCAGGCCTATGTCTAGAAGAATAAGAGAAATATCATCAGCTAACATCTGCAAGCCTTGCGTTCCTGTAGCTGCGATGAATATCGAAAACCCTTCTGCTTCTAATGCGATTTGGATCGTTTCTTGGATCCCGGGTTCATCCTCAATGAGTAATATTTTGATCATACAATTGGTGAATTTGATCGAATAAAATTGAGACCAAACAGAATTCAGTGAATAAAAGTTGAAAAGAAAAGCAATCAGATAAAAACAGAAAATGTCAGGGTATTGACCTATTCAGAAATTTTATGACAATTCCTAAATTGTTGTAGGTTCGATTCCAACATGAAAGCTTATGGAAAAACCAAAACCAACGTTACATTTCCTTTGCGGAAAAATGGCTTCTGGCAAAAGCACTTTGTCAAAAAAAATTTCCCTGGAAGAAAAGGCCATTTTATTTAGCGAAGACATCTGGTTGCAAAGGTTGTACCCAGAAGAAATCAAAGACTTCGAAGATTATAAAAAATACAGTGCAAGATTGAAAACGATTCTAACGGATCATATTAAAGAAATTCTATTAAATGGGATGTCTGTTGTATTAGATTTCCCAGCGAACATCCCGAAAACTAGAAATTGGATCCGTGAAATCTTTGAATCAGCGAACGCCAATCACTTGTTACATTTGATCAATCTATCGGACGAAGATTGTCTGCAACAGCTCCACAAACGAAATTTGGAAAAACCAGAAGGTTCTGTCTTCATGACTGATGAAGAATTTCATATGGTTACTTCTTATTACATTCCTCCGACAAAAGAAGAAAACTTTATCACCAAAGAATATTTTAAAAACTAATTCAAATTCCTTTCCTTACCCATTTCTGGCATTGGTTCAAATTGAATTCTGTTCTTTAAATGAATTCAATAATTACAAGTTGACTCTTTTCCAATCCAAAGTATTTCCATTGCCATGAAAAAAATTACTTTAATATGGATTCTCTTCTTTTTACCTTATTTTGTTTTTGCAAACGCAGATACAAAATCAAAGGAAATGTGTGAATGTCTCAAAAAAGCCAAGTCATCCCAGGCAGAATCAGACAAAAAAGAATGTTTGAATTTAAGAGAAAAACATGTAAAAGCCTTAAAAAAAGGCTCGAAACAACATGAAGGGTATTTAAAATCCCTTAACCAATGTGAACAAGAATTAGCTGGTCTCCCGCAGGTTGACCCAAATTTAACAACGGAAGAAAAAACAAAACTGGTATGTGATTGTATGAAACAGGCAACCAAACAAAATCGAATGGGTTGTTTCAAATTACAAAGTGACTATGCCAAAACAATCTCCGACTCGGAAGAGAAAAAGGCATTTAACCTCAATTCTCAATCCTGCGGAGAATGAATTAGATAAATAAGGATTAGATTTTCTTTTGTCTAACCCATTGAACCAATTTTTTACTTGGTACATATAAAAGTCCAACAACAAGGAAAACCGGGATCATCCAAACTAGCAGGTAGGTAAATTCTAAGAAAAGATTGGTGATCCCAACTAGGGCATTTCGGTATTCTGGCACAATGATTTTGTCACTTGGTGTTGGCACACTAAAACTCAGATTTAAGGTTGCCCATTTCACCCGATCATTGATTTTCCAAATCTGAAGTTCAGATTGGTCCAATCCATCTTCACTTGAGGAAATAGCTTCCTCAATCGATTCCCAATTTTTGGAATTACTGGTGGTTTGGTTATTTGCTATCGTCCTTCGTTTGACTCGAATTTTTTCGCGAGTTGTTTTGATTTTTTCCCAAACCATTCCTTCTGTGTGGTCAATGGTACTGATGTTTTCATTCAATAATGTCCCATATGTATCTAACTCTAGTAATGCTTCATATAGTTTTTCCGCTTTAATGCGAATTTTTACATTCATATAAGGAGAATCAGAATTGACAGCGGAACTAGATTCGATGAATCCATATTTGGTGATGAAAGATAACAGATCTTTTCTTGTTTTGATTAAGTCCAAAGTTTGATAACCCAAATCAATTTGGAATTCAAGCAGTCGTTCTTGGTTATTTTGGATTGGTAAAAACACTGGACCAATTGAATTATCTTTTGATTGGAGTAAGGGTTCGGCACGTTCTTCTACTGCTTCTGCACTTGGCATATCCTTCTTTTCATAAGAAGAAGGACTCATCTTTCGGTCCTCAGAAGTGTAGGATTCGGTTTCTTCATGAGATCCTTTTCCACAACTTGCAAAAAGTATCACGATCGTAAAAACTAATAATATTTTATATTGTTTCATAACAAAACCTTAAGGAAATCATTCTAATCAATACTAACAACCGAAGGGAGTTTCTTTCTCAATAAAAAAATAGAACGACAAAAGAAGGTTCCTTTATGCACCATTGATTCCATGTGGGTATATTTGGTTAGTTTATTGTTTCATATTCTTTCTGCTATGATTTGGTTGGGAGGAATGATTTTTTATGTGATCGTCGTGATGCCTGTCATTCGAAATCCAAAAGTTAAAGAACAAAAATTAACCTTACTTCAATTAACTGCACTCCAGTTTAGAAAAATATCTTATATTCTTTTTCTCCTATTGTTTGTATCAGGATTAGGTATGTTATATACAAAAGGTTATTTGGTACAAGGACAGTTCGTCTCTTTTTTTACATCTAATATCGGCTATATGTTTTCTTTAAAGATAGGATTGTTTTTGTTATTATTCCTTTCCTCACTTTACCACGATTTTGTTTCTGGACCAAAAACATTTGTATTTTTAGAAAATGATCCTGTTATGTTCGAACGGTATCGCAAACTATCTGGTTTTTTTGGCAGGTTCAATTTATTACTCTCATTAGGCATAACGGTCCTTGGGATTTTGGTTTCAAGGGGGGTTTCAGTCTTTTAGTTAAAAATCCTCTTGACTCTAAAGAGAATGCTTTTCGACTGAAATAAATGATTTCGAGTCGCAAATTCATTTTTATATCGATTCTAATTTGGACCTACTTGGTACCAAAGTCCCAAACACCTCTGGAGGCTTTCCATGGGATCATGCAACCAGCGTTTGGTGCAAGACAAGCGGGGATGGGTGGTGCCTTCCAAGCGGTTGGTGGATCTGTGATGGATTTAGAATCCAATCCCTCCCATTTGGCACGTGTTCAAAAAACCAAATGGGAGTTAGGTTCCTCCTTTCACTTACCTACGATCGAATACAATGATACTTACATAGACACGAACCCAAATCGCTCATACCAAAACAATATGGTAGAGAATCCAAAGGCAATTTTACCTTATATTGGAATCATCAAACCTATCACAGAAAGTATAAGTATTGGTTTTGCAATGTATGCACAAGGTGGTGGTGGTGGGAATTTTAAAAACATCAAACGAATCACACCCGATGGTCGTTCTATCAATGATACATTTGGAAATACCGTCCCTTTGATTGGTGAAAGAAATTTGGCAGTCGAAGATCTCAATTTTCGATTTATGACTATGAAATCAACGTTTGGTGTAGGAATAAAACAAGGGAAGTTTGCTCTTGGTCTTGGACTCGATTTAGTGTATGGCTTTATGCAACTCAAAAGAACTTACCAAGATGAAACAAGAAGCCTAACAATACCTGGAGGAATTCATTATCAAAGTGATCCAGCATATACTGTTGGTGGAAAAATTGGATTTTCGTATGATCTAACACAAAACATACGTGTTGCCTATTCCTATACAACTCGTAATGTACTACCACTGGATGGTACTATGTATGTCGATTCCTATTTACCAGAACGTGCCTTCGCTACAAGAGTTTCACGTTATATGATTTGGCCCGATAAACATATAGCAGGGATATCTTTTCACAATGATAGATGGATTTTCGATTTAGATCTTAAATACATTCCGTGGTCACAAAGTTTTAATTCTAGTAAATTCAGATTAGAAGATGTATGGGTAAGAACGCCTTTTGGTGTGGAAACAAATGCATTTCAGTTCAATTTAAACTGGAAAAATCAGACAATCATAGCGATCGGAGCTGAATATAAGTGGAATGAAACATACAAAACTCGTGTCGGTTACAGTTATGGTAATAATATCATACCTGCTAGTGGTGTAAGTCCAATGTTAGGTGCAAGTATTGAGCACCACCTATCTACTGGTGGGAGTATCTCATGGAATAATACAACTTTCCATCTTGCATGTGAATACGGATTTCCTAAAAAAACTAATGGTGGGAAAACTTCTGACTGGACGTTATCACACTCTGTCTTTTCTACTTCAGAAATACATCCCTTACAGTTCTCTTATCAAAAAACGATGAGTGTGTTTAGTCTTTATCTAGGAATGGAACAATATATTTAAAGGAACTTTTATGAAACATTTACAATTCGCTAAAATCGCAATACTATTATGGTTAGTGACAATCATCACCTTAGGATATTTTTTTTACTATGGTAATACGAGTAAGTCTCTCGATACAAGAACTGCAATCCACCTAACACCTGCAGAAAGACAATTAGTGCTTACAGAAATGAGAGCACTGCTTGAAGCTGTGAATGGTATGCTAAATGGTCTTGGTGAAAAAGATTATGAAAAAGCTGCAAAATCAGCGGAAGCAGTAGGAATGGGACTTGTTGCTAGTTTGGAACACCAAGAAAAAACAATTTTATTAAAACTTCCTGTATCTTTCAAAAAACTTGGCTTTGGAACACATGAAAAATTTGATTCGATCGCAGCTAAGATTCGGAAAAAAGAAGAAATCCATTCAATTCTAAAAGATATGGATGAACTTACAAAAAATTGTGTGGTTTGCCATGCGAGTTATAAAATCGAATTGGAAAGTGAAAAAAAATAAATGATCCTGAAATATCCATATGCCAAAAATTTCTAGATTCTTTATAAAATCAGGAATGTTATTTCTGTTATTCGGAATTTTTATTTATGCAATCTCTGAATTTCCTGGATTCAATGACAAACTCCCTTTACTTCCAGTCTATTGGCATATGATTGCCCTTGGATGGATCACACAAATCATCATGGGGGTTTCCCTTTGGATGTTCCCCAAAGGAAAAAATTCCCTTTCGAAACATGGATCCAAACTCGCCTGGATTTCTTTTTTTAGTTTGAATCTGGGGCTTTTGTTGCGATTTGTTTCAGAACCATTTTTGTATGTTCACCGCGAACTGTTACAGGTTTCGTATTTGTGTTCCATTGTATTACAAATTTTAGGTGTCTTTTGTTTTATCTTAGAAATTTGGCCAAGACTCACACCAGTTCCTAGGAAGCCTGTTTAATCGATGTTTCCTCTTCCTTCGGTTTGGTTACTTCGGATTTCATTACTATATTTTTTGATAGGAACAATTTTTGGCGCCTTGCTCATGTTACAAAAAGTTTTTATCTGGAAGGTGAGTCTTTGGTTTTTGCTTCCCATACACTATTCCATAATGATCTGGGGATTTTTCATCCAATTTATCATGGGGACAGCGTATTGGATGTTTCCCAAACACCTTTCCAACTTACCCAGAGGACCAGAGTTCCAAGCTTGGTTGGTGTTTGTTTGTTATAATTTTGGATTTGTAAATATACTGTTCTCTAAGTTGATTCCATTTTCGATTGGTTTAGAAACTGTTGGAAAATTCCTAATGTGTTTTGCAATTGTCGTCTTTGTCAAATTGATCTGGGTTCGTTCAATCACTTACAACCCGTAATTTGATTTTTAAAGATCCAATTTGATGTATGGTTTATAATTCATATCTTCTTGTAAGATATGATTGGTTAACCATAACCTTAAAAAACCTATCAAATCGCTAAAAAAATGATTCAATTCGACGTCATTTGTTAGTAGTGTACCAGATGTTAACCGATTTTTAAGTTCCAAAATTTTATCGGTAAAGCGATCGTGTTGTCTTTTATGTGCTTCTAAATCTGGGTATTGGTTTAGCTCCATTACACGTTCTTCAATCAAAAAATGACTTAGGGTGTAATCTTCAAGTTCAGAAACAGCATCTATCAGAGATTTTGTTTTCAGAGAAAGATGTCCTTTATTTTCTTCATAAATGGTTTCAATTTGATTGATCAAACGAAACAACTTTTTATGTTGAGAGTCAATCTCTGAAATATTGGTTTCATACTTTACATCCCAATTTGCAATCATAAGTACCTCGTAGATTCCATTTTTTCTCAAGTGTCTGTTTCACAAGGTTTAAATCCTCAATCTGTGGTTTGAGGAACTACTCTGAGATTGATAAATATCAACCTAAAGTTTGCACTTCCGCTTGATCCAAATCAATGTATTTAAACTGAGACTGGTATCCAATAGAACCAGATCCAAAAATTGGGCGGTACCAAATGAAAAATCAATTTTCTCAAATAACAATGATTATGATCTTTTCCTGTGTTTTGATCACAGCAACAAAATGTGGCAAAGGTGATGATACAAATGTTGGAAAAGGCATCTCAGCTGTATCAGATGACAAATCACAACAAGATGTTTTGAAAATAGCCATCGGATCGAAAGACCACTCCACACTCGTTGCGGCCGTCCAAGCGGCAGGACTTGTTGATTCACTTGCGAACCAAGGTCCATTTACAGTATTTGCACCAACCAATGATGCTTTTGCAAAATTGCCTGCTGGTACAGTGGATGATCTTTTGAAACCAAGTCAAAAGGATGCTCTAAAAAATATTTTAGAATATCATGTAGTTGTAGGTAACCTAACAGAGGCTATCTTAAAATCAGAATTCACGGGTAAAGACGATGAACTTGGTATGGCAAATGGTGCTCATACAAAAGTAACCATTAAAAACGGGAAAACCCTGATCAATGGAGCAACCATCATCGCATCGATTCCAGCTGCAAACGGAATCATACATGTCGTGGATACAGTTTTACTTCCACCTAACAAAAATGAGAAACATTAACAATAAAGGAGCATTGAAAATGAATGAATTCAATCTGAATCAAGGATCCATTCGATGGAAAATCGGAATGACAATAGCTTTATTATCATTTCTAACAATTTTCGCTTGTGGAGGAGAAAAAACAGAAGAGTCACCTGCATCTAACGCCAGTTCTAAGGGTATTGGACCAGTGTCATCAGTCACAATTGGTGCTTTAGACCAATCGATGGCGGAGAGAGGCAAAAAACAATTTGAGGCTAAATGTTCTGCCTGTCATAAATTTGAAGAAAAGGTCGTTGGACCTGCACTTCAAGATGTTACCTTACGAAGAACTCCTGAATGGATTATGAACATGATATTAAATCCAGTTGAAATGACTCAAAAAGATCCAATTGGACAAGAGTTACTCGGAGAACATCTAACACAGATGACATTTCAGAATGTAAAAGAGGAAGAAGCAAGAGAGATACTCGAGTACTTCCGTAAAATGGATTTAAAATAGGTAACTATATGTTAATAAAATCAAACTTAATCTTAGTTACACTTGGAATCACCCTTTTTACTTTTTTACCAAATTGTAAAAAGGGAGCCGCAACAGCTACATTAGCTTCTGATGCGGCATCCAGAGTGTATGTGGCTCCAGGCGAAAAGGATGAAGTGTATGCCTTCTTATCTGGTGGATTTAGTGGTCAAATGTCTGTCTACGGAATTCCATCCGCAAGACTTTTCAAAATCATTCCAGTGTTTTCCGTTTTTCCAGAAAATGGATATGGATTTGATGAAGAAACCAAAGACATGTTGAAAACAACACATGGATATGTTCCTTGGGATGATAGCCATCACGTAGAAGCATCTATGACTGATGGAAAACAAGATGGACGTTGGATGTTTTTAAACGCAAACAACACACCAAGACTTGCAAGGATTGATTTAAAATCTTTTGAAACAAAAGAGATATTAGAAATTCCAAACACTGCAGGAAACCATGCTTCTCCCTTCGCAACTGAAAACACCGAATACTTGATGGCTGCGACAAGATTCTCGGTTCCAGTTCCACAAGCAAGTGTGCCTGTAGATAGTTTTTCCAAAGGTGGGTTCAAAGGAACAGTCACTATGGTAAAAGTAGACAAAAACACTGGAAGACTTTCAGTCGAATTGCAAGTGTTAGTTCCAGGTTTTGATTACGATTTATCTCATTGTGGAAAGAAAAAGTCACACGATTGGTGTTTTTTCAGCAGTTACAACTCAGAACAAGCACACAAAATGTTAGAAGTAGGAGCATCTAAAAAAGATAAGGATTTTATCTTAGCTTTCAATTGGGTGCGTGCAAAAGAATGTAAAGACCAAGGAAAAGCTTACAATTTCGGTGGTGATTATGTAAATAACTTCAAAGAAGAAAACAAACCAGCCGTCTCCACTAGGTTAAGTGGAGTGAAAATGTTAAATCCAAAGGATTGTCCGGGTATGATGTATTACATGCCCACTCCAAAAAGTCCACATGGAACCGATGTTGACTCAACTGGCGAATACATCGTTGGAGGAGGAAAGTTGGCATCTGTGATTCCTGTACACTCATTCAGTAAAATGATAGAGGTGAAAGATAAAAAGGAACATCACTCCACTGAAATCGAAGGGATCCCAGTCCTCAAGTATGAATCAACTCTTGCTGGTGAAGTTCAAAAACCTTGCCTTGGACCACTTCATACAGAGTTTGATGGACAAGGATATGCATATACTTCTTGTTTTGTGAGTTCAGAAGTTGTGAAATGGAAACTTGGTACTTGGGAAGTTGTACAACACTTACCAGCATACTATAGTGTTGGCCACTTATCGATCGTTGGAGGAAGTTCCACAGAACCATATGGTAAATATCTGATTGCCATGAATAAAATCACAAAAGATCGTTACCTACCAGTTGGAATGGAGTTACCGCAAAGTGCTCAACTTTATGATATCTCTTCTGGTAAAGCAGAATTACTTTCAGATTTTCCTACAGTAGGGGAACCACATTATTCACAAATGATCCCTGCAAAACTTATCATGGAAAAAACTGCAAAGTTATACCCTCTTGAAGAAAACAAACACCCATATGTAACTAAAAGTGAAAATGATGCAAGGATTGTAAAACTTGGTAACACTACACATATTTACATGACTGCCATTAGGTCTCACTTCAAACCAGATATCATTGAAGCACGGTCTGGAGAAACATTGTACTTCCATGTCACAAACTTGGAACAAGATTATGATATTCCCCATGGTTTTGCAATCGGTGGTGCACCTAACATGACAAATTTACTCATCATGCCAGGTGAAACAAGAACCTTTAAATGGGTGGCTCCTAAACCAGGGATATATCCATTTTATTGCACAGATTTTTGTTCTGCTCTTCACCAAGAGATGCAACAATACATCCGTGTAACTCCGTGAAGCATATGAAAGATTTACTTTTCAACACGTTAAGTAAAAAAAACCGACTCCTAATATTAGGGGTCGGTTTATTTCTTGTTTTGGTTTATTTTATACCCATATGGTCCATATCCATTTCTGCTCCTCAATACCCCGAAGGTCTTGGGATGCATATCTGGATCAATCAAATCACTGGAGCAACTCCTTACGATCTAAAGAACATCAATCTCTTAAACCATTACATTGGTATGAAAGAAATCATTTCAGAATCGATTCCTGAATTACTTTTAATGCCATATGTTTTAGCCTATTTAATTTTTGGCGCTTTAGTAACAGAATTGTATCCAAAAGTTGGAATGGCAATTCTTGGGATCATCAATTTGGTCATCGTTGGGATTGTTGGTTTATTTGATTTCTGGAGATGGGAATACAATTACGGTCATAATTTAAACCCAGATGCACCGATCATCATTGAGGGAATGGCTTACCAACCACCATTACTCGGTTGTAAGGTGATGCTAAACATCACTGCCTGTAGTTATCCTTCATATGGTGGTATGATTCTTGGATTAAGTCTCGTTGTATTGATTTACATCCTTTGGGATGAAAATCGAAGGAAAAAATCGGATGTGGTTTAAAAATTTTAAACTTTTTTTATTCATTTCCACAGTTGCATTATACAACTGTGGGGAGGTAAAACCGGAATCATTAACTTTAGGAGAGAGGAAATGTGACCATTGCTCCATGTCCATTGTTGACATGAGATTTCACACTCAATTGATTACTTACAAAGGCAAACGTTATCATTTTGATGCCATTGAGTGTTTCAATCATTATACAAAACAAAATGATATCAAAGCAAAACAAATTTGGATGAGAAACTACTTGAATTCAAATGAATTTTTAACAAAAGAAAATGCTATTGTTGTTCAATCAAAACAAATTCGATCTCCTATGGGCGGAGGTTTAGCCGCTTTTAAAAATAATGAAGACGCATCATCTTTCAAAAATTGATCTATTCATCAATTTTTGTGCCTTTCGGGATACAAACTCATTCATTAGACTGTTCCGTCTCTTACGTTTTTCATTATACGTATCTACTTTCTTTATTCCAAATTCAATTTGGGCTAAAACTATTACTGTTTGTAAAAATTGTTCGGTACATTCTGTCAAACAAGCAATCCTTTTGGCAAATGATGGAGACACCATTCAAATCAAAAAAGGTTTGTATCAAGAAGGATTTTTAACCATAACCAAATCGATTACGATTGAAGGGGAACCTGGTGTGACGATCGATGGTCTCAAAGAAAAACATGTTTTTGGCATATATCATGATCACGTCAAAATTTCAGACTTAAAAGTGATGGGAAGTGGGATTTCTGATTTAGCAGAATATGCAGGTATCTACACAGAAAAAGTAAAACACTGCCAATTTGAAAACTTAGAGTTAGTGGACAATGTGTACGGTTTTTACTTATCAGAAACCGAAAATTGTAGCATCAAAAATAGTTCCTCAATTGGCAATGCAGAGAATGAAGTTCTTGGTGGAAATGGAATTCATTTATGGTCTTCAAGTAAAAATCAAATCTTTGGGAATACATTAGTAAAACATAGAGATGGTATTTATTTAGAATTTTCTGAAGATTTAGAAATTTCAAATAATCTTTCTAAGGATAACATACGATACGGAATGCATTTTATGTTTTCGAATGAAAATCGTTTTTCAAAAAATACATTCAAAAATAATTCAGCCGGTGTTGCTGTTATGTATAGTAAAAAAATCCTGATGGAAGAAAACCAGTTCATCGAAAACTGGGGAGAAAGTTCTAATGGAATTTTACTTAAAGATATCTCAGATAGTGAACTTCTTAAAAACGAATTCAAAGGGAATACCATTGCTGTATTTGCAGATGGAATCACTCACGTTAATTTTGTAGATAACCACTTTATCAATAATGGTTGGGGGATCAAAATCCTTGGAAACACAGATCACAACCTAATCAAAAACAATAATTTCATCAAAAATGTTTTTGATATCAGCACAAACACAAAATCTACAACAAATATTTTCATTCAAAATTATTGGGATCAATACAAAGGTTATGATTTAAATTTAGATCAATTTGGTGATGTACCACACAAAACAATTCATTTCTTTGGATATTGGATTGCAGTGTATCCTTTTCTCATGATCTTATATGAATCACCAGTTGTTATATTTTTACAAGGAATTGAAAAAGTATTCCCAATAGTCACCCCTATCGAGTTCGAAGACAAACAACCCAGAATGAGGGCACGCATATGATAGAAGTTAAAAATCTTTCGATCAATTATGGAACAAATAATATCGCAGTTAATAATGTAAGTTTTAGTATCGAATCTGGTAATATTGTATCTATCATCGGGCCAAATGGTTCAGGAAAAAGTTCGCTTATTAAAGGAATCTTGGGACTCGTTAGAGCTTCAAAAGGAAATATTATAGTTTCAGGTAAAACCGAAAATAGTTATAACATCGGTTATATGCCACAAACCCCTCGATTCCCAACCAACATCAAAGTAAGAGAGTTAATTTCTTTTTTTAAAAAACTGGAAGAAGTTGATAAAAATAGATTCGAAAAACTATACTCCCTATTAGAATTAAAACATCATATGGATAAAAAGATTGGTAGTTTGTCTGGGGGAACCAAACAAAAAATTAGTATTTTACAATGTTTTTCTGCCAAAAAAGATTTATATGTGATAGATGAACCAACAGCCAGTTTAGATCCATATATTTCTAATCTATTGAAAAAACTTTTGATCGAACAAAAAAACCAAGGCTCATTAGTTTTATTTTCAACACATATTCTGTCAGAAGTGCAAGAATTAGCTGATCGTTTTTTATTATTATCTGAAGGAACAATCTTAATTGATGATACACCAAAACATTTTCTTGAAAAAAACAACAAAAAAAGTATCGATGAAGCTTTGATGAATTTCTGGAATAAGGAATACAAAACTAAATTATGAAAGAAATATTACTTTTCGAAATCAAAGAAAACATCAGAAGCCGATGGATTTTTATTTATTCAGGTTTATTGGTCTTTGTTATGTTAGTGTTAAGTTTTTTTGGAGACCAGAATGGAATTCGTTTACTTGTTAGCATAACGAATTTAACTCTGATTGTCATACCATTGTATTCCATCACGTTTTCAGGAATGTCATTTTTAGAATCCATGCCTTTTGCGGAAGTTCTGTTATCGAAGTCAGTCAGTCGTAAGTCATTATTTTTTGGTAAATTTTTTGGAATTACGATTTCTTTATCAATTGGCCTTGTGATTGGTCTTGGAATCCCTGGATTCTTTTTATTCCTTCAAGATACCAATTTTCTTTTTTTATTTTTTGAACTATTGATTTTTGGAATCTTTTTAACGATGATTTTTGTCGCATTGTCATTTTTAATTTCCGCCTATATTAGAAGAGGAGAAATTGTACTTACCATTTCCTTATTAGTTTGGTTATACTTTTTTATATTCTTTGATGCAATAGTTTTTATGTTCAGTGTATACCTTGGAGATTATCCAATTGAAATTCCATCACTGATCATCATTTTACTTAATCCGATAGATTTGGTAAGAATTTTTATATTATTACAAACCAGTTCAGCGGCACTTTTAGGATTTTCTGGAGCAATATTACTCAAAAATCTTGGAATTACAGGCGTATTATCAATTGCAATCATCTTCTTATCGTTATGGGTAAGTATTCCGATTTGGATCTCTTACAAACGTTTCCAAAATAGAAATTTTTAAACCAAACTTTCATAGTTACATTGGAAAACTTTTACCATACTTGATTTAGATCATGGAAAGTTTTGATCAAATGATACAAAATAGATCCAACCATGATGAACCGTTGGATACAAATCATAGCGATTCTTTTCCTGATTCCATTTTTTGGAAAAATCCTTTTACTGGAATCAGGACTCTTCGCACAATCATTGTACGAATTGTCGATGGTTTGCCATTGCAATCATAGTTCCCCTTCAGAAGCTCATCAGGAATCAGAAAACTTTCCAAAAAAAAGAATTACTTGTCATTTAAAAAGAACGACGGGACCACATATCTGTACATGTTCTAAGAAAAAAATGGCAACTAAGATCATTCAATCACAATCAATGAATCCCAATTTTGCAAATGATCTAGAAACAATCAATCTGCTTCAATTAGATCCTATCCTAATTACTAAAGGATTCAATTTGTTATTACCGCTTGGTTTTTGCCAACTCTTAGATAAACCACCGAAACATTTCTAATTTCTAAACCGAACTTGTAAGTGCTTCAATCTTAATCGAAGCATATTGAAATCTACTTGGTTCACAAAGAATCTACGAACCTTGGAAATCAACTGAAAGGTAATTTTATGTTCTCTAATATCATCCGAATTTTAACTATTAGTATTTTTATAATCAACTGTAGTCTGGCTACTGATAAAACAGATACTTCTACATCTAATCTATTGTCATTACTTGTGGCTTCTACAATGAATCCCAATTGTGCCATTAGCCAAACTCAAGCAATTCCAAGTAACCTAACCCAGGTGGAGAGCAAACCTCGAGTTAAGTATAATATATCTGCATGTGATGAATCAGGTTTCGCCAATGTTGGATTATCTAAATCTGAAATAAACATAGGTGCAACAGGAATATCGTCTAACTCTATAATATCGACAAATATAGATGTGATGCTTGCTACCAGTAAAGGTGGTACCAATATTGAAATTACATTCTCTTTAAATTCTGTTTCAAGTAATCTTGATGTTATTGCTTATGGTAGTGGAAACCCAACTTCTGGACCTACTTATCGATTGTTAGCTGGCGCACAAACCCAATACAAAAATACCTCTGGAGTTTTTGGCAATACAGGCAAAGGAGGTTCTGTTACAGCTCCGATCCCATCCGTTGGATCCACATATACTTATTGTTTGGATTTTCAATACACTTCAGGTGGATCTAGATTCTTAAATGGATTCAACAAACCGTGTTCGGAATTAACAGATACAGAAAGAGGATCAATGTCCTATTATCCCATCATGCAAATGATGAATGTTCCTGTGTATTCTGCTGAAAAACGGCTAGGTTTTGTTTTAAACGGAGCGACAATCACTTCGTTTACTATCGGTTCCATCGTTTCGAATACCGAAATGTAAAAAATCTCTCCAAACACTTGTCAGGCTAATGATTTTCAATCATTAGCCTGATTTTTTGGAAAAGGAAAAATTACTTTTATGAAACTTAAAATTTCTATTATCCCAATACTAATGTTTTTTTATTCAACTCTGTTGGCAAAAGAAATCACAATTGATAAAGCATATCTAAAATATACTTCTGGTTCCAATTCTGTGATTTATCTAAACATCTCGAATGATTCTAACCAAGATATAAAACTCGTACAAAGTTTTTCAAACATTGCAAATCGAATCGAATTGTATGATATGATCGCAACCGAATCGGGAAAAAAAATGGTCGTTGTAAACGAAATTCCAATTCCAAAAAAATCAACTGTCATCTTATCATCCAAATGTTATCATATCATGATATTTGGTATCACTTCTCCATTAAAACTGAAAGATATGATCTCACTTCGATTAGTATTTGACAACGGATATGAAATCGAAACAAAAATTCCAGTCGAAACTTCATCTCCTAACACAAGTCAAATCCAACCTAGCCAATCGATTTTAACAAAAAAAGAAACATCTCCAAAATCTCAGAACTATTATAACATTAAGGAAAATGCATCTAGCCAAACTACATCAAACGAAAGTATGGATGAAAATCATTCGGAACATGAACACCATGGAAACGAAGGACAACATAACCACAATCGAGCTGATATGATTGGTCCTGCTGGTATCATGAACCCACATATACATGAAAAAGGTAAGTGGATGATTGATTATCGTTATATGGGGATGAAGATGTGGGGTTTACAATCTGGAACCAAAGGGCAATCTGATATAGGAACATTATATTTTCCTTATACAGATCCAACGGTTTCTATGCCCACAGGAAGTTTGATCACAAATTCTCCTATAGGTACAACGATACCAATACTTTCTCAAAACAAATATAATTATATGTCAGTTCCTACAGACATGGTGATGGAAATGAATATGGCAAGTGTTATGACTTCAATTACAGACAAATGGATGATCATGTTTATGGTTCCTGTGATTAAAAATCGTATGACGATGTTATCAAGTAATTTTGATAGAGCGCCAATGAGTTCTGGAGGAATTGGTGATGTTAGTTTTAGTACGGCTTATCGGCTCATCAAAACGGAACATCAAAATTTTTTTACAGGTATGGGGATTTCTTTGCCAACTGGCTCCATTGATGAAAGAGATAATATGCCGATGATGGGTAAACAAAAAGTCCCATACAACATGCAGCCTGGAACTGGCACTTACAATTTATTACCTCAACTTTCTTATGATGGAAAATTTAATCGATTTACCTGGGGTATTTTATCTCAAGCAAATCTACGTATTGGTAAAAATGACAACAATTATAGGTTTGGAAATCGATATGAAGTTTCAGGTTGGATATCCTATCTTCTCTTTGATTCGATGTCTTTTTCAATAAGAGTAGCTAAACAAAGGTTTCTCAATATACAAGGGTTAGATGCTACTTTAGATCCAAAAATGGATCCTCAAAATGATCCATACAGACAAGGTGGTATGAGAAGTGACATGTTTATAGGTGTCAATTTTCTAATCACAAAGGGAATGTTAGCTGGCATTCGATTTGGAATTGAATATGGCAAACCATTCCATCAGAATCTAAATGGACCCCAACTAGCAACTCGGGAGTTAGTGAATGCCTTTCTCTCTTATAGTTTTTAACTTGTCAGTTTGGATCGATGGGCGCACATTTCCGGCTTTACGCTCCAATCTTTGTTTCACAAAGGATTTCCGCTACAATCCGGGGCGCAAGGTTCATTCGAATGGATTAAAATTTCGTTGTATTTCTTTTTCAGAAAGAAATACAACGGCATATATGATATCTTCTAATCATCAAACACCACCTATCATTAGAAAGGCAAAAATCGAAGACGCAGATCAAATCATTCCACTCATCTACTCTTCTGGACCTCTTGCCTGGAATTTTGTTTTCCAAGAAGGAAACAAAACCCCATTTGATTTTTTAAATCGTGCATATGCCCGAAAAGGGAATACAATCTCCTATACAAATCATTTTGTGGCGGAACTAGATGGAGCTGTAGTTGGTTCCATTTTGAGTTATACACAACCCAGTTTTCTTGCACTGACTGCAGGTACTGCCTTACAAATCATAAGTCTATACAAATGGAATGCAGCAAAAGTGATGGCTCGTGGTTTAAAAACAGAGACCATCATCCAACCTCCAAAATCCAAACGATTGTATTTAGGGCATATTGCCGTCTCAGTATCTCACAGAAACCAAGGGATCGCCAAACAACTTATTGAACATATGATCCAATACAATAGTGATTACAAAACAATTGCATTGGATGTATCAGCAGAAAATCCAGCTGCCATTGCACTTTATCAAAAACTTGGTTTTGTTATAAAAGAAACAAGGCATCCAAATGGTTGGGAAGGAAAAATTCCATCCCATCACTATATGGAAAAATCAATTTGAACATAAGATTCCTTTGGATACTTTATCAAACATAAAACATCATTTGGAAAATGATGGGTATTATCTGATTCAAAACTATTTTGATTTAGATTCCATTTCAAAGATCAAATCTATATTAAAAAAAGCAAATGAAGAATGGTTAAAAAAAAACAAAAATCCAAAACTAATAAACAGTGCTTATCTCACTTCGAAACAATTTTTACAAAACGAAGAAGATCGAAATACAATTTTTAACTTTATAGCCAGTGATCAAATCCTTAAAATCTGTAAACAGATCTTTCAAAATGAATTTTATTTTCTCAATACCCAAATCTTTTTTAATCCAAATGATAATGAAAAAAAACCTTATTGGCACCGCGATATCCAATACTTAGGAATCCCAGAAGAAGAACAAACAGTCCGCATCCTAAAAGACTTTGTGTGGCACTTCCGAATACCTTTAGAAGAAGATCCTGGTCTTTGGTTTGTACCAGGTTCCCATAAACGATGGGATCACAAAGAAGAAAGAGAAGTTAGGTTAGAGATTGGTACTCACCGTAGCGACGAACAACTACCTAACCAAATTCTCATTCCACATTTCCCAGGTGATCTCTTGGTTTTTTCTGCCCACTTACTTCATAAAGGTGAATATGGAAAAAATCGATTCTCATTTGATATTTTATATACAAACTTTCCAGAATCGAAAGAACAAATCAAAATTTGGGAACATTTTCCCGATCATACGCATTCAAAAATTGCAGAGGATAAAATTTTTTTATTTCAGACTGATTAATTCCAATTTAAAACCAATTATCGCTCAATTTTTTCCATTTGACAATCGATTTTCGATATCGTATTTTGATTTTGAATGAGAATCAATGAATTTTTTTCAAGTTTTATTAAAATTCATATTTTACACCACTGTCTAAAAGAAGAAATCTATGGTGTATGGATGATTGAGGAACTAAAGGAACACGGATACAAAATAAGCCCTGGATCACTATACCCACTCCTCAGGAACTTGGAAGAAAAAAGACTCATACGATCTCGCACCGAACAGATGGGCAAAGTAAAACGAAAATTTTACCGCATCACACCAAAAGGTAAAAAAGAACTCACTTCCGCTAAAATCAAACTAAAGGAGTTAATTGGTGAAATACTCAAATAAACTTTTGTTAACAGACAAAGATAGAACTGTGATTTGGATCCGATGTATTGTAGGAATTATTTTCTTTTCCGAAGGATTACAAAAATTTTTATACTCAGATACTTTGGGAATTGGTCGATTTCTCAAAGAATAAATTTCCGAACGAAAGTGGAACCTTTTCCATTGATGAATTTATAACAAACAATAGGAGAAAAAAATGAAAATTTTTCAAGTTTTTATGACAGCATTTAAACTCGGATGCACCTCGTTTGGTGGTCCCATAGCACATTTAAGTTACTTTCATGACGAGTATGTCACCAAAAAAAAATGGATCAGTGCTCATGCCTATGCTGATTTGGTGGCTCTTTGCCAATTTTTACCTGGACCTGCCAGTAGCCAGGTGGGGATGGCAATTGGATTATCGAGAGCAGGCATCTTAGGAGCCATTGCCTCTTGGATTGGGTTCACATTACCCTCTGCATTTATATTAATCATGTTTGGACTCGGACTCTCGTATTTTGATGTTTCTCACCATAAACACTGGTTACATGGATTAAAGGTAGTCGCAGTGGCTGTAGTGGCTCAGGCAATTCTTGGTATGGGAAAAAAACTTTGTCCCGACAAAGAGAGACTTACAATCGCTGCCATTACCAGTGTAATACTTTTATTTTTTAGTTCGGCATTCTTACAAATTTTGATCTTAATTTTATCAGGCTTTATTGGTATTTATTTTTTACAATCCAAGGAGGAGTTTCCACACGACTCAATTCATAAAGGCAAAAAAACAATTGGATTTATATTTTTGTCACTTTTTTTTGCCTTTTTATTTTTATTACCTTTATTGCGAACGGTTGTTAGCTCACATGAAGTACAATACTTTGATAGTTTTTATCGAGCAGGCGCACTAGTATTTGGTGGTGGACATGTTGTTTTGCCTTTATTGCAAGCAGAAGTTGTTCCGACAGGTTGGGTAAGTACCGATTTATTTATGGCCGGTTACGGGTTATCCAATGCAATTCCTGGTCCGCTATTTGCTTTCAGCAGTTTTTTAGGAGCTGTTTCAAGTGTTTCGCCGAATGGTTGGACTGGTGCTATTTTATGTTTGGTGGCAGCATTTCTACCATCCTTTTTATTGATCGTAGGTGCCTTACCATTTTGGGAAGGCTTAAGAAAAAGCCAAAAGATCAGAAAGGCAATGTTAGGAATCAATGCATCGGTTGTAGGAATTTTACTCGCAGCATTTTATAATCCTGTATGGACAAGTGCAGTATTTTCTCCGAAAGACTTTGCTCTTGTGATCGTTGGATTTTTACTCTTAGAATTTTGGAAATTACCTTCTTGGTTAGTTGTGATTGCCTCAGTCGCTATCAGTCTTGTAATTTACATCTGAAGTAACGAGAATCACGAAGCAACGGAATTCTATTTTTGGATAATTTCTCATTGTCTCCTTAGAATGAATGGAAAAATCTTTCCGTATGAAAGATTTTTTTTTAAGGAACAATGAATACCACCTTTGGGCCACTAATCTTTTATTCCAATCGATCAATTCCATTTCGAATGAAGATTATAAAAAGGACATAGGATTATTCTTTAAATCCATTCATGGCACTTTAAATCATTTGTTGGTGGTGGAAAAAGTTTGGTATTCTAGACTCATTGGAGATTTATACGTCCCAAAATCATTGGGAGAAGAATTAGAAAGTAACAGAGAAGTCTTACAAGAAAAATTACTCCAAAGTATCATAATTTGGAAGGAGTGGATTGAGAAATTTGATTCTTTACGTTGGCAAGACACGTTCCGTTATAAAACTATGAGAGGATTTGAAGCAGAACTTCTGTTTTGTGATGTAGTCCAACACAATATGAATCATAGGACACACCATCGAGGTCAAACCACAGCTGCCATCACTCAGTTAGGCGGACCTTCTCCGGAAATCGATTATGTTTATTATTTACAAACTATAGGAAAATGATATGTGGAACCCTTCCAATAGAATTAGAACAATCGCAACAAAAATTTTATTATCCATTTTTACTTTAACTTCTATCTTCCATATTTTGGCATTGTTACAAATTGTTCCATACAAGTACCTTTGGGGAGGCAGGTTACAATCTCTCGAAGAAATGTATGTAATGGAAACGATTTCTCTTTTAGCCAATATCTTTTTTGTTTACTGCAGTTATTTGTATTTACAGTATTTGAATGATAGTTTGGTGCCACTTTGGATCCGAATGGTTTTTGGATTTATCTCTGCTATATTTTTTCTAAATACGATAGGGAATTTAATTGCAGTTACAGATTTAGAAACTTTACTGGCAACACCTGTCACTGCATTTCTATCAGTGGTTAGCTTTACATTGGTGCCAAAATATGAATATCAGACTAGCGAACTTTAAAGATCTTTCCAAACTTGCCGAACTTTTCGATTTATACCGACAGTTCTATGGCCAACAAAGTAATGTCGGTGGTGCAAACAAATTCTTGTTAGACCGAATGGAACATGGCCAATCGATCATTTTTCTAGCGGAAGATCCCAAAACGGAAGGACTTGCAGGATTTACACAATTGTATCCCGTGTTTTCATCAATTTCAATGCAACGATCCTATTTGCTAAATGATTTGTATGTTAAACCTGATTACCGAAAACAAGGGATCGCCAAACTATTGATCAATGAAGCTAAATCTTTTACCAAAACTTTTGGTGGCAAAGGATTAGAACTTTCTACATCAAGACACAACAAAGATGCTCGATCTTTATACGGAAAAGAAGGATTTCTAGAAGAAACTGAATTTTTAACTTATTTTTGGAAATCAATTTAATACAGGTTAAACCAAGGTAAATTATCGTGTACATCCCTGAAGAATATTTAATGGAATACGATTCGATATTCAAATTTGTAAAAGAAAATTCATTTGGAATATTAATTTCTGAAATAGATGGAACTTTATCTGGAACACACTTACCTTTGTTAGTTTCTGAAGATCAGAAATTCCTAATAGGACATTTTGCAAAACCAAATCCGCAAAAAAATTCTCAAAATAAGGAAGTGCTTTGTATCTTTTCTGGGCCACATTGTTATATTTCACCATCATGGTATGAAACCAATCATTCTGTTCCTACGTGGAATTATACTGCCGTCCATATCAAAGGGATTTTAACATACATTGAAGATCCAATTGAAATCCAAAAAAGTTTGGAACTTTTGGTTAAAACATTTGAAACTGAAACTTCAAGTTACCGATGGAGCGAAGTAGATCCAAATTATTTGAGAGGATTACAAAACGGAATTGTTCCTTTTCGAATTCAAATCACTCATTGTGAAGGAAAAGAAAAGCTAAGCCAAAACCATTCCATTGAGAGAAGGAAACTTGTAATCCAGAATCTAGAAAGAATGCCAGGCGAAAACGAAAAAGCGATTGCCAATTTAATGAAAAAATCCTTAGATCAGAATTCATAAGGATTGGAATATCTCACTTTCAATTAAAAGGAAAGTTTGATTACACTGGAATACATTGAAACTAGAATTAAATGTCAGAGTCACACCTGAAATTGCAGCAAGTCCCGATCACCTTTTACAGTTTGTCTCAAAACAAAACAAAATTCCGAAACAAGATATCAAACATATAGAATGTACTGCAAGGTCTATAGATGCCAGACAAAAAAATGTAGTATTTCAATTGCGGTTGGATGTGTATGTCAATGAAGAGTTTGTTCCAACCAATTTTTCTATTCCCAATTTTGCGAATGTTAGCTTAGAAGAACCGATTCTCATCATTGGAGCTGGACCAGCAGGTTTATTTGCCGCCTTACGAGTCTTAGAACTTGGTAAAAAACCCATCATCATCGAAAGGGGAAAAAATGTTAAAGATCGAGTGGCTGACTTAAGAGGAATCAATGTCCACCACATCGTAAATGAGGATTCAAATTATTGTTTTGGAGAAGGTGGCGCAGGAACCTATTCCGACGGAAAACTTTATACTCGATCAAAAAAAAGAGGAAATATTCGAAAGGTTTTAGAATACCTCGTATCATTTGGGGCCACAAAACAAATATTAATTGATGCACATCCACATATTGGTACAAACAAATTACCAAGGATCATTCAAAACATTAGAGAGTGTATATTAGCTGCCGGTGGCGAAGTTCATTTTAACACAAGAGTCACAGATTTAATTCTAAATGGGAAATCCATTAAAGGTGTTCAAACTGCAAACGGGCAAAAATGGATGGCTAATCATGTCATTATAGCAACAGGGCATTCTGGTCGAGAGATGTTTCAATTACTTCACGAGAAAGGTATTGAAATTCATACAAAACCGCTTGCAATTGGTGTCCGAGTTGAACACCCACAAAGTTTAATAGATTCCATTCAATACCACTGCGATACGAAGAACCCACTCTTACCTGCTTCCGAATATTCTTTGGTAAAACAAATTAATGGAAGAGGTGTGTATAGCTTTTGTATGTGCCCAGGTGGTGTGACTGCGCCTTGTGCTACAAAACCTGGTGAGGTAGTCACCAATGGTTGGTCAAGTGCAGAACGTTCCAGACCAACTGCAAATTCAGGAATCGTCGTAGAACTCAGATTAGATGATTTTAAAACATTTGAATCATCGGGAGTATTCTCAGCCTTAAAATACCAATCTTCAATCGAACAAAAGGCATTTTTGGTTAATGGTGGCACACAAAAAGCACCAGCCCAAAGAATGGTAGATTTCACAAAAAACATTGTTTCTTCCGACCTTCCAAAAACTTCATATACACCTGGTCTTATCTCGGTGTCATTATCCGAAGTTTTACCTCCGCTCATTGTAGAAGCACTTCAAAAAGGATTTAAAGAATTTGATTCGTCGATGAAAGGTTACTTTACAAACGAAGCAATTTTGCATGCTCCTGAAACAAGGACATCTTCGCCTATTCAAGTTCCAAGAAATCCCGAAACTTTAGAACACATTTCAATCAAAGGATTATTTCCTTGTGGAGAAGGTGCAGGTTACGCAGGGGGAATTGTGTCAGCTGCTATCGATGGGATGAAATGTGCTGAGGCAGCTCTTACTGGCAGTTTTTCTAAGTAAAATGAGATCTTTTTGGAAGTTAACTCCAGCCATTCTAATTTGGAGTATCATTTTTTATTATCTGTCTGAACGTGCTATCTTTCGTTACCAACATATGGGTGCGGGCGTTGATATTGGACTTTTTGAAAATCTTTTTTATCAGTTGAATCATACTGGAAATGCATTCACCTCACTCGGATTAAATGGCGATGCTCACCATTATTTCGCTGATCACATCAATTGGTATATTTATCCGATTGCTTTACTCTATCATATTTTTCCTGGGGTTGAGTTTTTACTTATTTTACAGGCATTTTTGTTAACGATACCAATCCTGTTTTTTCCATTCTTTGAAAATAAAAAATCATATTTATATTTCTATCCAGTGTTATATGCATTATTTCTTCCAATCTATTGGATCCAAATTTTTAATTTTCATCCAGAAGTAATGTGGATTCCGTTATTCTTTCTGTTTTTTTTATTCTGGAGAAAACAATCCAAATTTTGGTTCTTATTTTTTTGCCTAAGCCTTATGACGAAAGAGGAAACAAGTTTAGTCTGGATTACGTTCTCGATACTCATTTGGAATTCGCATAAAAAAGAAAGCAGACTGATTGGATTTATTTCTTTATTTTATTTATTACTTTCTCTTTCTTTACTCAATTATTTTTACCACCAATCAAATCATTTTAAATTGGCACATCTAGAACGTTACGACGACCCTCTTACTGCTCTAAAAAACCTACATTTATTTCCTTATCTATTTTTATTTTTGACATTACCTCTATTGTTTTTACCTTTATTCCATCGTTTGACTTGGTGTTTACTTCCTTATGCATTGTATTCACTTTTTTCAAAATTTGAAGTGAACAAAAGCCCATTTACCCATCATAGTTTTCTTCCGATTCCTATTCTTTTCATTTGCTTTATCGAAACTTTAGAAAACTATTTTTACAAACGGAAACAAATATTAATTTTATCTTCTCTTATAGTTTCCATAATCATGTTCTGCTTTTTTGGTCCACCTTCAAAAATGTATTCCTATCGGAAAGATTTCATGAATCGCCAGGTGACGACTAAGGATGTATCAATTTTACGCAAACTCCTTCCAGGGGAATCCATTGTTTCCAATGTTCCCCAATACCTTTCCAATCGAAACGAGATCCAGTTGTTTTTACCTAACAAAATTTATGCGGCCAAATATTTTGTTTACTACCAAGGAAAGGACTTTGTTAATTTGAGTGATGTTCCTTCCGGGTATTCTCTCATTTCAAAAATAGAAAACCACATTCTCATCTTCGAACAAAAGAAAATTGATTGATTGATTCTTTAAATTCTGCACGATCTAACCGTGAGAATGAAACAGTTTATCCCCTTTTTAGGCATTTTGTTCCTGTTACAATGTGCAACTGACCTCAGGCAAGTCCCTCCTCCAACAATCAATGGAAATACGGATCGAATCAAATCTAAGTTAACCCTTGTCATTGGGAAGTTTGAAATTTTGTCCGCAGATCGTGGTGTTTATACAGATGCTTGGAGGAAATCATTTAAGGGTCATTTACAATCAGCTGCATTATTTTCCAATGTGATAACCGAATTAGAACCAAATTCCATAAAAGAATTTTATACCATTGATATTGAAATGAAAACTAATTATGACGATAAATACAATTGGTGGATTTCATGGCCTGCCCTTTGGCCATTCACAGCAATTTGGCCCATCCAATACCGAATAGGCGAATATAGTGTGGAGTTTCAATACAAACTCTTCTTAAATCAAAATTTAGTTAAAGAGGAAACTATTGTCAAAAAGGGGAATGCTCTTGAATACCTCTATGGTTTTTATCAAGTGAGAAAATTCCAACGAATGGTTGAAGAAACAAACTTAGAAGCAGTAAATACATGTATCAAAAGTATAGAAGAATCATTGTAATCCTTATTTTTTCACAAATGGTTAGTTGTGTAAGCATTCCTTTCCAACCTGCCAACAATACTGATGAATGTTTGGCATATTATTTTCAAACTAAACGCCAAGTAACAGAAGTTTTTGATGAAAACGTATTAACATTAGGATTAGTCGTAAGTTTATCACTACTCAATACAGCGATCTCTCCAATTTTTATTTATCCAATTCTCACAACACCTTTCATTCAATATAGAAACAAAATGAGAGCGGATGATATACTAGATAAATGGAAAACAGAAAAATGTGGTATGAAAAAAGCGAAACAAAAAGAAAAAGAATCTGACAATTTAGGGCTTTAGTTGTTTAAAAACTTCATTGTATCACCGAGAAGTAATCCAATTTGGAGTCTCAATTGAATCAAATCATATCGATTTTGAATTTCATTTCGCATAACATCTCTTAAGCGTCTATCTACCGTTTGCAATTCGATGATAGACGCAGATCCTGTTTTGTAAGCTTTCTCCATGATTTGATAGTTTTCTTCAGCGATTCTTTTGCTTTCTCTCGAAATTTCGTACAATTCTACTAGGTTGTTATGTTGTTGGATCAGTTCATACAAATGTAAACCTGTATTTTCACGTAAAAATTGTGATTCAGATTTTGCTAACTTAACTTCAATTTTTGATTTATCAAATTCGTTTTTATCCAACCAACGATTGAATAAAGGAAATCGAAATCCAAAATTACCACCAACATTAAAATCCGAATCCGATGATCTAGCATAAATACTATAATCATTTCGACTGTAGTCATACAATTGTTGTGAGTTTGACCATGTACCACTAAGTCCAGAATAAGATTCCCTTGCATTTTGATTGTATACATTCACAAAAAAGTCGGGTACCCATAAATCGTTAAATCTTACTTGTTTTTGAACCTCTAATATTTTTACTTTATTCAAAGTTAATACTATATCAAAATTTACCTCTGATAAGTTTTTTTCATATTCTTTCAAAGTTTCTTCCAATGGCAAAATTTTATACTCACGTTCCGGAATTTGTTTTAAAGTTACATCTTTTAATAAAAATTTTCTTCTAAAAATAGATTGGCTTTTTTGTTGGTCTAACCTTGATTTAATTGCATTGTATTTATAAAAGAAGTAATCCACTTTCGAGTTTTGTGTCACTAAATAAGATTCAATGCCTTGTTTATACAATTTTTGAACTGTTTGAAATTGTTTGTCTGCATCAGATTCATTTGAAAAATCATAATCATAAAATGCTAAAAGTTTTAATGTTTCAGCATATTGAAAGGCTTGGTCAAAAAGTTCCTTTTGATACAATGCTCTGTATTCCAAAAGCAGACGTTCATATTCTAATTCTAAAATCAGATTAGTGAATATTGTATTACCTTGTTCTTGAAAATTCCAGTTCAGATTTAAAGTAGTATTCCATCCTTTGCGATTATAACCATCTCCACGAAGTGATTCAAAAAAAGGAGTATGGTCTAAATTTACAGAAGGTAAATAACGTAAATTTTTAGAGTCAATATCAACTTTTTTGCGTTGGATTTCTAGTTCTTTCAATTTTAGTTCATATGATTTTTCACCAACTAACCTTGGTAAATCTGTAAAATTTACAACCTCCCCTGCCAACTGCATATTTGACAAAAAAAGGAAAAAAAGAATATAGTTAAATTTCCTTAAGTGAGTCACTAATTCAATTATCGGATTGCTTCTTGTTTAGAATGAAGTAATTGGTAAATTCCACCTTTAGAAAGTAATTCCTTATGATTTCCTTTTGAGTCCAATTTGCCTCTTTCTAAAACAAAAATTTGATCATAGTGTCTGATTGTATCCAATCGGTGTGCAACTGTAATGATGGTCGCATCGGCAAAGACAGAATTTATATGAGACAGAATTCTTGATTCTGTCTCTTTATCAAGGGAAGCAGTAGGCTCATCTAATAGCAAAACATTGGGACGTTGCAAAAACAATCTTGCGATGGAAATTCTCTGTTTTTGACCACCAGAAAAGCTAAATCCCCGGTCTGCTAATTCTGTATCGTAACCTAGTGGTAACTTTACAATATCATCGTGAATACAAGCAAGTTTGGCGGCTTCCACTACTTCACTCAGTGTTGCTTCTGGTTTTGTGATGGAAATATTTTCTCTAACTGTTCCTGCAATCAGCGGATTTTCTTGGAAACAAACTCCGATTTTTGTTCGTAAACTGGGCAACCAAATTTCATTAAGGGATATTTCATCGACGAATATCTCACCTTGTTTAGGGTTATAAAGACCTAACAACAATTTAATGATTGTTGATTTTCCACTCCCACTTCTACCAACAAAGGCAACTTTTTTTCCAGCTTGAATTTTTAATGATAAATTTCGAATTCCTGACTCTGGTTTTTGATTATCATAAGCAAAGTTGATATTTCTAAATTCGATATCACCTTTCACTTCTGGTAAATCAACCTTGAACAAATTATCTTTATCAGAAATTTCGCTATCCAATGACTCAAAACTCCTCAATCGATTCCATGCTAAATTCGCTTTTTGAAATTTCAAAAAATCATCATATAAAGAAATCAAAGGTGTTCTGATATAAGTGATCAAACCTACGATTGCATACAAAGTGCCCAAGGTGAGCAAATCATTTAAAATTAGTAGACTTCCAACAAGCATGACTGCAACTATCGTGATTTGTTTAAAGAAATCCGTGTTAGTTGATAATAAGTTCGAATAGTACAATTTTTTACTTTCTGAATTTAATTGTGATGTTAATCTTTTTTCAAAGTCCCATCTATGGGAATAAGTTGCTCCCAAATTTTTAATGGTTTCAAATCCATTTACAGACTCAATAAAGTAACTTAAAGTCTCCGATCTTTTTAAAGATTCTTTTTTAGTTTCCTCAATGATTTTGGGAGATAAAAATCTAAGCACCAAAAACTCAGGAATTATTAGAAGGATAATAATGAAAAGTAATATGGGGGATAAAAACAAAAAGATGATAAATACAAGAGAACTAAAAATCAAATCAAAGATCTTCATTGCTCCTTGATCTGAAAAAAACAAAATTACTGACTCAATTTCTTCCCATCGATTTAAAATTTCTCCTTTTTTATTTCTCTCAAAAAATGAAATAGGTAAAGATATCAATTTCACTAAAAAACGAATCGCAATTGTTTGGTTTACTCTATTACTTGTAAAAAAAATGACATTGGATCGAAAGTATCCTAAAAATGACTGTGATAGACTGAGTAATACAATCGCAAAGATTACTGGTAAAAAAAATTCTCTATTTTCTTGTAACAAAACGGCATCAATGAGATACAAATTTACTAAAGGAATGAATACTTCTAAACCCTTTAATAAAAAACTAGCAAGGATTCCCGCTTTTAAGTATTGGATCGCCGGTAAAAAATATTCTCCAATACCAGCAAAAAAACGATTTTTCCATTCAAATGATGTTTTTGGTAATACTTTAGGTACAAAATAAATTAAAATCTTTGAAGATTTTTTTTCCCATTCTTCACGCGATAAAACTGTTTCACCATTTTCAGGGTCAAGAATCGTAACAAATTTTTTACCAATTTGTTTGACGATGATAAATCTAGTATTTTCAAAAAAGTTTATGGTGGGTATAGAACCAATTTCTGATTCGTGGTCCCTCCAGTTTACGAAATAACAATTTCCTTTTTCTTCACCAAAACATTGTTTCCAATGATGTGGAAGGATGTCGTGATCGAAATCGGGAAACAAAGGATCCGAATCATATTCAGCAAAAGTATAACCCCAATATCGAAAAATCATTTTCCGACAAACATCACCCGATTGTGACTTACCTTCTTGGAATAAAAATGGAAATCGAATTTGATTTCGTAAAGGAGGTGAAAATTTTATTTTAGGTAAAAAATGAAACTGATCTTCTTCATAAATATTTGAAAATTCGAAATCACTTTCATCTGCTCTGTCCCCTAAATTTAATTTTCGTTCATTCATAATGGAACGAATGGTTATCAACAAACTTTCAGACTTTTTAAAAAAGGATTCTGCGTGTTTCAAAGACAATTCATATACATAACTATCTTCTATTGCTGTTACCGTTGCATTTCGAACTTTTTTTTCTAATACACCCATCTCCCCCAATACTGAACCCGCTTCAACATAGGAAAAATAATCTTTTTGCCAAGTTGATTTTGTTACTTTAAACTTTCCCGTTTTGATAAAGAAAAGTGAAGAGCTTACACTTCCTTCTTTGATTAATATTTGACCTGAATTGATCTTACGTTTCACAAGAAGTTTTGATAACTCTTGGATTTCCGTATTTGAAAGTTTTCGGAAGTATGGATGGATTCTCAATTCATCTCTTAATTGAACATTCTCCTTATATTCATCCCAAAGTTTTTTCCTATGTTTATCTGTTAATATAAATTTTGCAAAAGAAGAAGTTGGTAGAACCAATACTTTTGAATTTTCTTCTGCATAATAGATTTGTTTCTGCAAAGAATCAGAAGAGTACTCACCAATCCCATAAATTGATTCTTCTGAAATGGTTTTTATTAAAAGTTCACTTTGGTTGATTTTGATTTTTACCTGAATTCTACCTGTTTCTAAAATCAAAATAGGAATGGAATCAGTTTCATTACCTATGATCTTATCACCTGCCACAAGTGATCGAAATTCAAATAGTGTTAAAAGTTTTTTGATATCTGATGAAGGTAATAATGATAAAAAACTATCTTCTCTAACCAAATTCGGAATTTCTTTTAAGTTACGTTTCAAACTTAATTCCTTGGATCAGCATAACGAAATAAAATTTGATAAATACTTTTTCGATCGATCACGATATCAGCGACCACTTTAAGGCCTGGAAACAATTGAAATTCTTTTCCATCCTGGTTTAAATCTTGTGTCCCCAAAACCAAAATCACCGAAAAAGAATCCTTTTCTTTTGTATTCGGAATGATTTGCGAAACCGTTCCCTCTACCACACCAAAATCATTTTGATGGAAAGCTTTTACTTTAATGACAGAACTTAGTCCAATTCGAATGGCACCAATATCTTTGCTATTCACTTCAACAATCGCTTCTAGTGGCTGGCCTTCTTCCATAAGAGAAGCAACAGTTTGCCCACGAATTATATTCTGACCTACGTTGTTGACAGCTAGTTCGCCGATGACACCAGAAAATGGCATCCTGATCACCGCATTTGCTACTCTTTCTTTCTTTAATTTAGTATCACCACGTAAACTAGAGATTATGTTTTCTTCTCTTTGGATTTCGTCTTTTAAATTGCCGAACTCTTCATTAAATTCTAATAAACTTTGATCATAAATAAATTTTGCACCTACTCCATTTTGAAAATCCATATAGGCTTTCTTTAAGTTTACAAATTTATTCAATACTCCGCCTGACAAAGCAGAACCTGGATTATTTTCTAAATTATAAGCAAGGTTTTTCAGAATTTTTTCAGCTTCTTTTTTATTACGAATGAGTCGCTGTAGTTTCTTCTCTTCATATTCCAAATTATTTGTGTCTTTTGATAATTCAATTTGTTGCTCTGAAAATTCTAACTCCATGATAGGATCTCCTTTTTTTAGAAAATCCCCAGACTTAACATACAAATTTGTTAATGTTCCTGTTTCCAATGCCTCCACAACATGATAATTCCCTTTGGGTCTAATGTTTCCATTTGCCTGCACAACAACATCAACTCGTCCAAAAATCAAAAACAAAACAAAACAAAGAAAAAAAACAGATATTAAATAAATCCCCTTCTTTTCCCAGTTAGGTGCCGGGTGCTTTAATAGTTCATCATAATAAGAGGCAGAATGTCTTGATTCCCAATTGGAATCTGTTTCTTTTAGATTTTTAAATTTTTTAAACAAAACTTTCCTCCTCATTAAACGTGGGGAATAAATGATAATAATAACCTTTTGTTTGGATGAGTTCTGCGTGAGTGCCAACTTCAACAATTCTGCCTTCATCCAAAACAATAATTTTATCAGCACTCACCGTACTGTGCAAACGATGTGAAATTTGAATTACTGTTCTATCTTTAAAAACCGTTTCCCATTGTGATTGGATGTGTGATTCTGTTTCAGAATCCAAAGCAGACGTTGGTTCATCTAAAAATAAAATACTTGGGTTTGTTACTAAGGCCCTTGCGATCGCCAACCTTTGTTTTTGTCCACCAGACAAACCAACACCTGATTCACCAATTTTTGTATCGTATTGCATTGGGAATCTTTCCACAAATTGGTCAACGGAGGCTAGTTTTGCTCCAGCTAACAAAGATTCCTTTCTTAAGGATGGATTTTTTTTTGATAAATTCTCCAATATACTTCCAGAAAATAAAATCGGGAATTGTTCTACCGCACCAAATTGGATTCTAACTTCTTCTGGATCAAGGGTAGATAAATCAAAAGAATCAACGAATACCTTTCCTTTCGTAGGAGATAAAGTTCCCATCATAATTCTCATTAAAGTAGTTTTACCACAACCACTACGACCGACTATGGCGACTTTTTCGCCAGCTTCAATCTCCAAATCAATATCTTTTAAAATCTCTGGTGATCCTTCTCTATAACGAAAACTGATATGATCTAACTTTATTTTTCCTGTAAGCCTTGGTAGCTCACCAAACGGACGTAAACTGACAATTTCACCAGGCAACGAATAAATTTCGGATAATCTCATCCGAGATTCTCTTAACTCACTTAAGTCTTCATAAAGATGGCACAATCGAACGATTGGTTCCATTAACAAAGAGTATAAAATCAAAAAACCTAAAAAACTTCCTAAAGAAAGTTGTTCATTTAATACTTTATTCACTCCAAACGTAATGACAGCCACGAGTCCAATTTGTTCAAAAAACTTACTAATGAGTTCTAAAATTTGGACACGTTTGCCCACACGTAGATTTGTCAATATGGTTCTTGCAATTTCATTCAGACCCTTGGAAAGGTAACGACTTTCTATAGAGGAAGATTTGATCAGTTGAATACCGGAAAATAACGATAAAAAGAAAGTAGTTGTTTTCTTTTTCGATTCAAAGCTATGTTTTTGTAATTTTTTGATCCTTGAGCCTGAACGGACAACAACCAAAGCATAAATGATAAGAAAAAATAATCCTAAAAAAGATAACCCAACATCCAATCGCAACAATACCAAAAGATAAATTGGTAAAGTGATCAAATCCAAAATCAAAAACAACCCCGATCTTTGGGTGATTTCCAAAATCCTTTGGTTTTCTTTTAATCTCTGTGTAAAATCACCAGTTTCAAACTTTCTAAACTCTGGCAAAGTTAGGTTTAAAATATGTTGAAAAAATCTTACAAAATAATTATATTCTAAATTTTGCATCAATCCTATCGAAATTAGGTTTCGAAAAAGGGAAAACATGGTTTGAAAGAAAACAGCCAAGGTAACACCAATGACTATCGTAAATAAAAAATTTCGATCGGAGAATACCAAAACTTGGTCTACTATTTGACGAACTAAATAAGGAATTGATAAAGATAAAATCGCTGAGAAAAATGTTGCAACCATCACCCAACGAATTTCTTTTTTTTTCGGACTAAATAACATCCTTAGCTCTTTAAAAAAACTAAGTAAACTTACTTCCGCAGACAAACTGGCTGGAGCCACTGAGAATTGTAAGATGATCCCATCCCAAACTTTTAAAAACTGATCTTTGCTAAGTTCAAAAACTCCTTTGATTGGATGGGAAATTAATACTGCATCCAATTCCAAATCCACCAAATACAATAAACAAGGTATGTTTTCATCGTCTGTGATAAAAACTGGATTTTCTAATGTTGTTAATTCCATAAAAGGAATCTGCAATTGTTTAGTTAAAAAACCATGTTTTTCTAGTTCTATTGCGAGTTCAAAAATACCAGGAATGATATTTCGACTTAATTCATTTTTGATTCTAATTTTCCAATTGGATGGAAGTGGCTTATCAAACACTCGGAGTGCGAGTTCAGAACAAACCAAGCCAACAAGACTCAATTGATCTGTTGTTACTTGTTCGATTAAAATTGTTTCAGTAGGTTTTTTGATTTCAAATCGTTTGGATACAAAAGGTCGAATTGAATTTTCTTCTTTTTCTTTTGTTTTATACGTTGAGTATCTGAGTAACCTCGATTGTACAATTTCTTCAAGTTTATTGCCTTTTTCTGCACCAATGACTTTTCTAAAAATAGTTCCGGGAATTTGGTAAAGTTCTGAGTCTTCTGCAGTTACTGCACTGGCTAAACGTTTTTGTTGTTTGAAGATTGCAATTTCGCCGAGAATATCCCCTGACTTCATAATCGAAATGATTTTTCTTGGATTCTCTGTTCGAATTTGAACTTTCCCTGACCGAACAATGTATGCGGATTCCCCTTCTTCACCTTCTACAAAAATAAATTCACCTTGAGGGACTTTGATGAGTTGGATGGATTTTAAAATTGATTTGATTTCTTCCGGTGATAGTTCATCAAAAAAACTTAATTTCCTAACATAATGAAATTTTTCTTGTTCTTCTTCACGATGTTTAGCTTTTTCTGCAATTTCAGGATGAGAATCAACTAACTTTAGAAAACGAGATGTTGGTAATAATAAAACGATGGAAGGCTCTAATGCATAATAATCATGTTTGGAGGGAGTTTTCGTTAGGGTAATCCTTTCACCGATGGATTCTCCTACTTCAACAAAGGCATACCTACCTACATTTAAATCTTGTTTGTTTTGTTTCATTCCAAACTTGCCAGTGAGTACAAAATGAATGTAGTCAGGCATTTGGTTGGCTTTGATTAAAGTTTGTCCTATCCTTAAAAATTTTACTTCAATGTATGGTATTAACGTTTCCCTTTCTGATTCCTCTAATTCTGCCAATAAATAATTTGAACGAAATATTGTGCGAATTTTATCAAGATTACGCCTAACGTCTGCTTGCATTTATTTTTCCGCTAACAATAACATATGTGTGACAGGAAAATCCAATGGTATCAAATCCTCTTTTTTCACTGGATTGTCAGAGTTTGAAGTAAAAAGTTTCACTTTTCCTTCATAACGATTTTTAACCAACCACTCATTACGATATTCACTGGACTTGGGTGAAATACGAAACCCTATCGACTCCAAATTTTTTTTCCAGTCGTTAAAACTCCAAAAACAAAAGGATTCGTGCATTTCACTTTCCCAATTATCCGTGTAATCTTTTTTTGAGATATATTCACAAATGTCTTTTAGTTTCATACGGTGGTATTCTATACCATCGACGTAAAATAAACTTGCCCTAAGCACATAACCTTCTTCTTTACGAAAGTCACGTTGGAATTGGAAAAAACGTTCCTTAGTGGATAAAGAATCTAGATATTCTTTGAAATTGGGAAACTCTTCGGGACTCCGACTAAAGTTTGTGCTCGAGTCCTCTTCCATCCAAACCCAAACTTCGTTTTCTCCTTCTTCTGGACCGACCACATCCCTGTTGATCCAAACCCCACCCAAAACGAGTTCTTCGAACCTATTTTGCAGGAAGGAAATCAGTTGGTCACGACCACCATACGATTCGATTTCATGAGTGAGGGAAGAGGTATGGATGGTATTCATACTTAATTTAGGAAATACCAATCCACTGACTGCATTCTTTCTTAGAAAAAAAACATTTGGGTTTATGAATTCACCATTTTCTTTTCGTTGTTCGCAGATTTGGAAGAGGTGCCTTGCGATCTCAACACCATAAAAATCAGATTCCAAATAATTTTGATCCGAACAAACAAGTTTGATCCAAGATCCTACGGCACAACCAATATCACCTATTCTACCTGGTTTCACAAATGGTTTGGTTTCATGGTATTTGAGTTCGGCTATTTCATCCATCTCTCGAACATACGTATTATAATCCCTGGATTCGGTAAGATCTCCATCATCTCCAATTAATGTATCTGAAAACAACATATCTACTTTTTCGAAAAGACCATAGTCTTTCCACAAACGGATGCTAGCTGAATCTAATTGTTTCCAATCCTCAGAGAGAAACTCCCCAAAACTTTTAGGTAAGTCATTTTTGGGATTTTTGGTTTTTTCAAAATCATTTCCATTCTGTTTGGATTGTTTTCGTTTTAATACAATCTCCTCTAATTCTTCCCAAGGTAGTTTTGCGAAAAATTCAAGTTTGTTACCGGGAACTTTTTCCACGGGAAGGATCTTAAATCCAAGTTTGAGATATAAATTTGCAACGGGTGTTGAACATAGTACAATCGTATTCTCAGGAGTGAGTGATACTTTTAATTCAGTTTCAACTTCAATTTTTTTTAACGTATACAAAGCAAAGTTAGGTGATTGACCAATGTCATCGATTGGGACCACATAACTTGGTAGCTCTAACTCTCTTGAAAAATCTTGGATCATCATCGCTCTTTGGTAGAGCGAAAGTGGGTTACGCCTTGTGTTATTGTGATTGGCCGAGGTAACGGCAAAGATGATGGCAGTGGGTGGTTTGGAAATCGCCAACGGATTTCCAAACACATCCAATGTTTCCGAGAGACCATGTTTTACCAATTTGAGTAAATACTCTTTTTGGTACCTGGTGAGGAGATGGTGACGCCCCGGAAATAGAAGGTACATTTTGTACTATGCTTTAGGATTTTCTAAAACAATTGCAATCCCTTGTCCACCACCAATACAAAGAGAAGCCACACCATACTTCACACCTCTTCTTTGCATCTCAAGAGCCAATGTCAATGTCACACGGTTCCCTGAAGCTCCGAGTGGATGTCCAATCGCAACAGCTCCACCATTCACATTGGTGATCTTTGGATCAAGACCTAGTTCTTTTTGTACGGCTAAGTATTGTGCTGCGAACGCTTCGTTCACTTCCACAAGACCGATGTCTTTCAAACTAAGACCTGCTTTTTGTAAAGCAGCAGGGATGGCAATGGCAGGACCAATTCCCATCTTCGCAGGCTCACAACCAGCATGGCCCCAAGATTTTACAATTGCGAGAGGTTCTTTGCCGAGTTTTTTTGCTTGGGATGCAGAAGCTATGATGAGTGCAGAGGCACCATCATTGATTCCTGAAGCATTGCCTGCTGTCACAGTACCATCTTTTTTGAATGCCGGTTTCAGTGAGGCAAGTTTTGTAGCGCCAGCTTTTCCTTTGATGAATTCATCTTTATCGAATACGATTGGGTTTTTTCCACCAATCGTTATTGGATGAATTTCTTCTTTGAGAATCCCTTTGTTCGTTGCTTCTTCTGCTCTTTCTTGCGAAGTAGCTGCCCAAGTGTCTTGTTCTTCTCTAGAAATTTTGTATTGGTCAGATAAATTCTCCGCCGTCATTCCCATCGGAAGTTCTACATAAATGTCTGTTAAACCTTGAGCGAGTGAATCTTCAAACTCAGCATTTCCATAACGAACACCAAATCTTGCATTCCGCACCACATAAGGGGCATTACTCATAGATTCCACACCACCAGCGAGGACAGTATGAGCTTCACCTAACATAATTTTTTTGGCAGCTTGGATGACTGCTTCCATTCCTGAACCACATAGTCTATTGAGTGTTAATGCAGGACTTGCGATTGGAACCCCTGCTTTTAGCCCGATGTGACGTGCCAAATAAATTCCATCTTTGCCAGTTGGGATAACATTTCCAAAAATACTTTCTTCAATTAAGGAAGGATCAACTCCAGTTTTTTGGAGTGCTGCTTTAGTGACTTCGACCCCAAGGTCTACGGCACTCATGTCTTTTAGAGTTCCGCCAAAACTACCGAATGCGGACCTGAGTCCACCTAAAATATAAACTTGTTCCATAGATACCAGGTATGGGCAAATTTGGTCACCTGTCAGCTAAGAATTGAAATTTCACTTGAAAGAGAATGCCACTTAAGTAGACTTCCTGCATGAATCGAGAACCAATGTTCGGCCTAGACACAGGTTTTATTTCCAAACAAACCGCAGGCCTCATTCGAGGGATCCTCCAAAAACGTTATTCCATTGGAGAAAGTTCCATTCCCTTATTTTCTTCCCCATCCCCTCTGTATCCTGGTTTGGAACTCATTTCCGACAAAGGGGAAAATCCAATCGAAACACGACTCGTGGTCGGAAGTATCCGGATGGGTTACGGACATCATAGAATGGCTTTGTCTGTGTATTCTCATTCTTTGAAACAAAACATCCCGACTTACCTTCATGATTTGCTCGCAATCGAATCTCCGGAAGCAAAAGCCATTGGTGATATCGATTCTGGGTATAGTTTTTTTTCTAGGATGAGTTCCGAAATTGGGGGGCCTGTAGAATGGATTTGGGGGCAACTTATGTCCCAAGGAAATCTCACTTCACTCGAACTTTCTTGCCAACTGGCTGCCTTATACAAAGGCCTTATGAATGGAATTCCCAAAGAATCACCAGTCATCACCACATACCCGTTAAATGGCCAGATTGCAGTGGCATCAAATTTTCAAAAAACCATCCATCTCATTTGTGACAATTACCCGCAGTACTACTTACTTGTTCCAGGAGCACTCAATTTAGTCCAGTCTCCTTCTTCTTATACTAAGTACATTGAGATGGGAGTTCCAAAAGAGAACTTAGCCGTGGCTGGCCATTGGGTATCGGAAGACATTGTATCAAATGCAGTGACCGATTCGGAAAACCGAGTGCGTCGGATTGATTCCAAAAAAATCAGAAGGTTTTTGATTCCGATTGGAGGTGCTGGAGCACAAAAAGGCTATATCTTGGATCTCATTCGTTTGACCAAGTCATATCTTACCAATCGAAAAGCTGTATATTGGATCAATACTGGGGATCATGTAAAAGTTTTGAAAGCAATTGAAGAGTATTTGATCTTTCAAAAAATTCCTTACCTTTCCATTGATTCTTGGGATGACCTATTAACTTTCATTACACGACATCCTCTTAGATCTGATGACAATGAAAACAATCCGCCGGTTGTGTTATTTAATTTTCCGTCACACACAGAAGCATTTTCTGCAACTGACCGACTCATCCGCATTGCTGATGTGTTAGTGACAAAACCTTCGGAATTGGCTTTTTTTCCTATTCCAAAACTTTTTATCCGTAGGGTTGGTGATCATGAAGCTGCTTCCGTTGTTCGGTCATTGGAATTAGGTGAGGGAACTGTGGAATGCCGTGAAGCGATGCATGCGAAGGAACTCGTACAAATCTTCACAGAATCAGACGATCTTTTACTTAGGATGAACGAATGCATTATCAAAAACACAATCGAAGGTATCTATAACGGAAGTAAAACGGCTGTCGCCATGGCAACAGCAAATTGATGGTTTAGGAAGAAAACTTTTTCTCTAACTCTTGTTTGGTGGATTCCCATATTGCAGGAATTTTTTTTCCTTCAATTATGGAAGACTCAACATTTCCTTCTTTTACAAGCGACTCCGCTTTGACCACAACTTCAGAAAGAGCTGCCACACCTTTGATTTGGTGTAGTTCTGACTGTAGGTCTTTTGGATCTTTGGTCTGCATGAGTCGGTCCAAATTTTCAACCCGAGTTGCCATGTTTTCCAAAAGAGAAGTTACCATTTCCTTAAGCCATGCTTGGTCCTCAGGATCATTCATATCCACAAGAGATTCAATTCGCGACCAATCTATTAACAAGTTCACACCACCCTTCCAAAAGATAACAGACGCGGAAAAGCGTGTAAATTACATTTTAAAAAATCATTTGCAGGGCTTTCCAATTGGTTTTTTTTGTAAAACAATATGAAAATTCACCCCACCGCCATCATCGATCCCAAAGCGGAATTGCATGAGTCCGTAGAAGTTGGACCATTTTGTATCATCGAAAAGGATGTCAAAATTGGAGAAGGAACTGTTATCGAATCCCACGTCAAAATTCTATCAGGGACACGAATTGGTAAATTTAACAAACTTTCCTCTGGCGGAAGTTATGGTGGATTGCCTCAAGATTTGGGTTTCAAACCAGAAACCAAAACCTATTTGGAAATTGGGGATCACAACCACCTAAGGGAAAACGTTGTCTTCCACAGAGGGACTGTGGAAGGAAAAGCTACAGTCGTCGGAAATCATAATTATCTTATGGGAAATGTCCACCTTGCCCATGATGTTGTCGTAGGCGACCATAACATTATGGTTCAAAATACGATGCTTGCTGGTCACGTTGTGATAGGAAACAAAGTATTCATTTCTGGATCTGTTGGGGTACACCAATTTGTAAGAGTAGCTGATTATGCTATGTTAGCAGGTCTTACAAAAGTGGTCAAAGATGTCCCTCCATATGCCACTGTGGATGGCCATCCAGGACTTATAGTAAGTTTGAACGTGGTAGGAATGAAACGAGCAGGAATTTCTTCCGATGTCCGTCTTGCCATCAAAAGAGTTTACAAAGTGATTTACCATAGTGGACTTAACACAAAACAAGCATTAGCTGAACTTAAAAAAGACCCAAACCCTGCTCCCGAAGTACAAAAAGTAATCGAATTCTTCGAATCCAGTAAACGTGGTGTAGTGGATCACAGATTTGTTTCTGGTGGATCCGACGAAGAATGAGAGTCCTCGTTACCGGGGGAGCCGGTTATATTGGGAGTCATATTGTCCTAGAACTAATGGAACAAGGACATGAAATCATCATTGTAGATGATATGGAAAAAGGAAACGAAGCCAATTTGTTTCCTGGAAATGAATTCATCAAAGGTGAAATCCAAGATCCTGAGATCCTAAAAAAAGCCTTCGCTAAAAAAGTGGATGCAGTTTTTCATTTTGCCGCATGGAAAGCAGCAGGTGAATCCATGACGGATCCCTTAAAGTACACCATGAACAATCTAAATGGCACCTTTATATTGTTAGATGCCATGATCAAATACGGATGCCAATATTTTGTATTTTCATCATCTGCAGCGGTTTATGGAGCTCCTAAGTATTTACCAATCGACGAAAATCATCCATTACAACCAGAAAACTATTATGGTTATACCAAACTCTGCATTGAAGAAAATTTGGAATGGTTTGACAAACTAAAAGGATTAAAGTCTGCAAGGCTTCGTTACTTCAATGCGGCAGGATACGATCCTAAAGGGCGAATCAAAGGGATTGAAAAAACACCTGCCAATTTACTCCCCATCATTATGGAAGCAGCTTCTGGCATTCGAAAGGGTTTTGAAATTTATGGAAACGACTACGAAACAGAAGACGGGACTTGTGTCCGCGACTACATCCACGTTTCAGATTTGGCAAAAGCACATGTTCTAGCGCTTAACTACATTATGGCGAAAAATGAGAGTTTAACTGTAAACTTAGGTTCTGAATCTGGATATTCCGTGAAAGAAATGGCGGATTTATCAGAAAAAGTTGTGGGGAAACAAATCCCTCACAAAACAGGACCTAGGCGTCTTGGGGACCCAGCAAAACTACTTGCTTCTTCCAAAAAAGCAAGGGAAGTACTAAACTGGACTCCCATTTACAGTGATGCTGAAACCCTACTTGCCAGTATGTGGAATTTGTACAAAAACCTATAAACTAGGTATTGTAATTTTTTCGCATTCCGGGTTGATGGACCTAACATAATCCAACGCCCGGTCACCTAACACATCTGCTCCCAAAAAACTACCCTCCAATTGGATTTCTCCCAATTGGAATGATTTCACCCATTCTTTTGTGAGTTGGTTGGAAATGGGGGCATACGACCAATGCCATTTTTCTTCTTGGTATCCTTTATTTTTTCTGGAAACAAGTGGGTTGTACGGTTGGCAAAATCCATATTTGGATGCGTTTTCCTTTAACCAATCATAAAGGAATTTTCCCTTCCCATTCGATTCAAAATAAGCATTGTCAAGAGCATTTAAATCAAAATCAGTTCCCCAGTGGTGGCGAGAAGTTCCAGGTGCACTTGAAAATTCTAAAATCAAACCAATGATTTCTTCGGATGATTTTCCTTTGATGGGAACTCGCATCGCTTTTTTCCCTGTGAATTTGGATTCCCAAATTCCTTTTTGGTGGCTGAAATTTCGAAAACTGGAAACCAAAAAGATATGTTGTTTGTAAGAACTTGGTTTCGAATCTTCAAAGTCATTGATCATCTTATATAGGGCTTTTTTTACATCAGGACGTAAATAATGTTCCTTTGCGTTTTCTTCCAAGATAACAGGCGCTAAAGGTCCAGGTGAGTTGAATTTACCCGTTAAATAAGAGATTTTATCAATTCCTAAGTATAAGTCAGAAGATGTTTGTTTGATGGGTTTTTCACCACATACAGATGATAATGATAACAAAAACAGAAACAAAAATTTCGAACGAAACATAATTAAGTTCATTTAAATTTCTTGGATTAATTCGCAAATAAAAATTTGCCTTCGCTAAAACGAGTCTTTAATTCCGAAACTTCCTTTGGATCATCTAGTGGAATGGAAGCTGCGTCTTCTTTGGCTTCTTCTAAAAGATCACGATCCGCAACCAAATCAGCAATTTTAAACTCAGGCAATCCACTTTGTTTGACCCCTAAAAGTTCGCCTGGCCCACGAATTGCCAGATCTTTTTCAGCTAAAAAATACCCATCATTGGAGGAAACTAGTGCCTCGATTCGGTCACGGCCCTCATCGCTAATAAAATCTCCTGTCATGAGAATACAAAAACTTTCTAAATCACTTCGTCCAACCCGACCACGTAACTGGTGTAATTGGGAAATACCAAATCGTTCGGCGTGTTCCACAACCAAAATGGTTGCGTTGGGAACGTCCACTCCCACCTCCACAACTGTCGTTGTGACAAGGATTTGGATCTCACCGGATTTGAATTTTTCCATGACCGAATCTTTTTCGGCACTTTTCATTTTCCCATGCAACAATCCAATTTTCAAATCGGGAAACACTGATGTTCTTAAATTCTCATAGGCAACAGTACAGGATTCTAAATCTACTTTTTCCGACTCCTCTACAAGAGGGTACACAATGTAACATTGCCTTCCGGAACTGACATACTTACGTATCGAATTGTAAACTCCCGCTCTTCTGTCTTCTTTGTACCAACGAGTATCAATTGGTTTACGTCCTTTAGGTTTGGATTTAATATTTACTAAAGTCAAATCTCCGTATAAGGTCAGGCAAAGTGTCCTAGGGATGGGTGTGGCAGTCATTGCCAGGATATCAGGATTTTTTCCTTTGGATCGAATGGTTTCTCTTTGGTCCACACCAAATTTATGTTGTTCATCAATCACAACGAGACCCAAATCAGAAAAAATCACATCTTCTTGTAATAAGGAATGGGTTCCGATGATGATATTGGATTCACCTGTTTTGATCCTCGCCAACTTTTCTGCACGGATCTTTTTATTCTCTCCACCTAATAATAGTTCAATCCCAAGAAATGGCATATTCCCCATAAACTTATAGATGGTTTGGTAATGTTGTCTTGCCAGGATTTCTGTTGGTGCCAAAAAAACCACTTGGATGTGGTTGTCGATATAGTGTAATCCAACAAGAAGGGCTGTGATCGTTTTTCCCGAACCAACATCCCCTTGTAATAAAAATGCAGAAGGAGAATCGGTATTGGTTTTGGATAGGATTGTTGTCACAGCTGATTTTTGGTCATCTGTGAGTTCAAAGGGCAGATTTTTTTCCAAATTTTTGCGCGAAGGTGACAAAGGAAGTGGCCATAACAAACGTTTGACTTTCTGTCTTTCTCGTTGTTTGTACAATAATAACCTTTGAAAATAAAAAAACTCTTCATAGGCAAATCGTTTTCGTGCAATTTGTACAGTTTCCATCGTATCAGGGAAATGAATGTTACGAAATGCTTCATCACGACCGAGTAACTTACGTTTTTTGATGAATTTGGAAGGTAAGTTTTCACTAATCTCTCCACCTTCCAAAACTTGGTGGATGAGTTTTCGTAATCCTTTTGAATCAAGTCCTTCTTCTTTTAGTGCTTCAGTTGAAGGGTATAACGGAATGATCCTTCCTGCGTGGATGGAATCTTCAGGGTCATCCTTATCGGATAAAAATTCATATTCGGGATGGAGGATTTGGTACCCTCGGAAGTATTCTAATTTTCCTGACACCACCACCTTTTTATCGATAGCGAACAATTTATGAAAAAAATTGACTCCACGAAAGAAAACTAAATTGATCCTTTCATTGTTTAAGGTGCGAAACCCAACAAGTAAGCGACTTTTTTTACCATGAACTATATAGCTATCCACAATACTTCCAAGTAATGTGACTACATCCCCTTGTTTTAATATAATATCCTTTGTAAAATTTCGATCTAAATACCTTCTAGGAAAATACGTTAATAATTCATAATACGTAGTGATTCCATGATCGAGTAAAACGTTTTTTCGTTTGGGTCCAATCCCTTTTAAATTCGATAAACTTTGTGTTAAATCAAACATTGGTTTCATATCTCATCGGTTGGTTTTGGTGGGCCAAAAGGATTTTCTTTTCCTTGGTGTGGATCAGAACTGTTTTTTTCAGAATCCAGAATCAGATAACAATACTTACATCCATAAATTTGCGCCTGTTTTTTTCCTTCACTATTGGTATAAGTGGATATGGCCGCATACAAGTATTCATCTTTTCTAAGGACAGTCCCACAAACAGGGCATAGGCGAAGTCTAGGAAGATTTGGGTCTTTTTCTTTTCCGTAAACTTTTCTTGGATCTCCTACACGAAGGTTTTCTTCTTTTTTTAAACGTTCTTTTTCTTTTTGGTTTAAACTTTGGTTGTCAACTGCGGAGAGTGCATACAGAAAAAAAGCTACAGTAAAAAGTACGCCACAAATCGTAAGAAAGGTGACCATTTAATTCCCTCGGATGTAATCTTCGGAACTCACTGTTGAAATTGGATTTTGAGAAATGAGTTTTAAATGTTTTTCAGAACAATCCACTTCTATCAATCTATGCCAATCTTCTCCACGGAGTTGACAGAGATTGGATTGGACCACGTTTTTTCCTTCCATCAATATTTCAGCGTAATATCCACCTTCTTGGAAACCATGTAAGGAATCCACCGCACCAAAGTTAGATGGATTGATAAAAACAGTATTTTTTGTTTTTTTAATTCCTTGGTCTTCGTGCACATGGCCTGAGACAACAAGTGAAGGTGACTCATCATCTAAGTACCGCCTGATTCCTTGGCTTCCACATTTTCCAACACCAGGGATGGTATCAAAATATCCGTAAGCGGGATTGTGAATCCAACAGATATCCGGCAGTTCTTCACGGAAAAAATCTTCTGGTTCACTGTAGTTTTTTCCATTTTTCGTGTACTCGTGAAACACAACGGTCAGTTTTTCTGGAATGCCTGAAGTCCAAATGGGTGCACCCCCATACCCAGATACTTTAATATTTTGAAATTCAAAACTTTTACGATGCACTTCGCGTTGGTACAATTCAGTGTATTGCAAATCTAAATCATAATTTCCCGGCAAACAATACACAGGTGACTTTGCATATTTAAGAATTAGTTTTTCGATGATCTCATATTTTTCTTTCATCGTTTTGGCAGCTAACTTATATAAGCCTCTGTACTTTTGAGATTTTTCAACGATCGCCGTAGAGTACTTTTCTGGAAAACGAATGGCATGTGTTGTAAAGTCAAACGGAGTTGAGTCATCTTTTCTTTCCGTTAACAAATAATATAATTCCTCTTGGACTCCACAAAAATCAATGATCCGATCAAAGGAAAAAAATGCTTTGTATATGATATCACCCGAAAACAAATACAAGTCTGCTTCTGTAGTTTGTAAGATTCGTTTGAGTCCATGAAGTCCATCATGGATATCAGTAAGATAGATGATCTTCATTTATTCATTTTCCCACAGCAACATTTGAACATCTCTATCTTCTTCAATGTAATCGATTTTTAAGTACTCTGGCCCAAAAAAATCCACAAGTGGTTTTAAAATTGTGGAGGATCGAACAAAGATATACAATTCATTATGATCAGCCACAAGGTATTGGATTTCAATTTTCCCTGCAATGGCAGGTACCAAATTTAAAAAATAATTCAAATCAAATAATAATTCCCACTGCAAACCAGTGATGGATAAAATATGAGGTGCCTCATGCATGATTGATTCGAATACTTTTTTTTTGTGAAACGGGTCGATTTTTACAAACCACCTAACAATATCAAACCGACGAGGTTTGGTATCCCAAGCTCGGTATCCAACAATTTTTAATCTAGCTTTGTTATCTTTGACTAACACGGGTTTGAGTCGAACCCGGAAACGGATGGATTGCACTTTTAAAAAACGTGCGATCCAAAGCCATTCCATTCGATAGGTCCCGGTTAATATGACTTCTCCTTTGGAGGAGCCCACTTCTAAACTTTCTAAATCAGGGTCTTCCGCGATGATTTCCGTTTGTATGACTTTTTTTAAGCTACCGAGTAGTAAGGTAACTTTGTAATTACTCTTTGGGACCACTTTTGGTGGCAAAAAGAGATTCAGTGGGTTGAAACGGAAGAGATCCGTCAAAAGCATATTTTAATTTTATTTTCTATTGCCTTTTTGGAAAGCAGATTTAGAATACGGAACTCATGAAGATTGGAATCATTGGCGCTGGAAGTTTTGGCACTGCACTAGGTAGTATTTTGGCAGATAAGGGTTATGATGTCACCCTTTGGACAAGAAGTGAAGGCCAAGCTCATTCGATCAATGAAAACCATATGAATTCCAAACATATGCCGGATTTGGTCCTACCAGAAAAACTGAGAGCAAACACAGACCTCATCCAAGTGGTCAAAGACAAAGATATGATTGTCTCCGCTCCTCCGAGTCATGCCCTCTCAGGCATCCTGAAGGAAATCAAAGACCATATCCCACCCAAAGTTCCCATTGTTTCTGCTTCCAAAGGCATCGAAAATGAGAGCCTTCGCCTTGTTTCTGAAATTTTTGAATCAGAGTTACCTGGCCAATACCATTCTCAACTTTCTTATCTTTCCGGTCCTAGTTTTGCCAAAGAGATGGTAAAACGTGTTCCCACCATCGTTTCCATCGCTTCCAAAAACGAGGCCACCGCCAAACGAGTGCAAGAGATCTTTAGCTTTACCTATTTCAGAACCTACTGGACTCCCGATGTGGTTGGCGTGGAAGTGGGTGGTGCATTAAAGAATGTGATTGCGATCGCAGCAGGTGTTGCCGATGGTCTTGGGTTTGGACAAAACACAAGGGCTGCCCTCATCACACGAGGGTTAAACGAAATCACAAGGATGGGGATTAAAATGGGGGCCGATCCCATGACTTTCCTTGGACCGTCAGGGATGGGGGACTTGGTACTCACTTGTTGTGGGGAAGCATCAAGAAACAGAACCGTTGGGTTTCGATTGGGCAAAGGGGAAACATTAAAAGAAATTTTGGCATCCATGAACGAAGTCGCGGAAGGTGTGAAAACCACTTTATCCACAAAAAACCTGGCTGATAAATTGGGAGTGGAGATGGCCATCACCCAAGAAGTGTATCGTATGTTATACGAAGATAAGGATCCGAAAGAAGTGGTCAAAGCTCTGATGAGCCGTGACCTCAAACGGGAAGGTGTCTAAACCAATCGAAGTAACAATATGATATAACTCACAATTTGGATCATATAAAATGTGAATCGAATGTTTACTGCTAAGACATTGGTAGCAATCAAATGAGTGAGGGATTGTAAAACCCTTGCTCCTAAAATCACAAACCCCACTTGGTTGACAAATGCATCCACCTTTCCCAAACTCACCGTCAGAAAAACCACTGCTAAAAATAGAGGTAAGTTTTCTAAACTATTGAGGTGGGCACGGTTGAGCCTCCAATTGAAATCACTTCCATGTTGGATTCCGGCCGGGAATTCATTGGATTTCTTTTTCCCGAGTAACACTTGTACGCTTCTATAACTTGTAAGTGTGACACCAAGTCCGAGTGTCCAAAGAGTGAATAGAATCAAAGCCAAATAGATGGGTTCCACAATTTCTCCTTTATACCAATTCTTCTTTGTATTTGCGAATTGATACAGGCGAGAATCCTAAATGACTTAGGTTCATTTGTAAACCATTTAAAAGGATTTTTTTAAGTGAAAATGGATACTTATTTAATCCCAACCGATGGTTTTGATCTTTTGCCAGACACTGAGCCAACTTTGGGAGAAAAAATGGTCAGGGGCCTCAGGGATTTCTAAGGATCGAAATTGGTTCCGCTTTGCAAAATCGATAGTATGTTGTTTTGGAAACCATTTGTCTTCTGCGGGCAGAAATATGGTAACATCTGTTCGTTTTTCATTTATGCCACCTTCTACTTGGAAGCCTGGTAAAAATAGATTTCGTAAAAAGGTAGCAAGTGAATCCACTTGGATCCGAACATTTTTCACAGGAAACGAAAGGTGATCCACTTCCCCCGATACCAACCAATCAGGAGTCGCTAATGACTTTAATATCTGTTTGTTGGGAGAGTCACCATCTGAAAGATTCGGCAGAAGCAGCAAACGACTGAATTCCTCAATGGAATCGGATTCATACAAATACTTTAAACTTAATACACTATCGAGTATGGGAGAAAGTAAAAACAATTTTCGAAAGGGAGTTTTTTTGGCATACATCAGAAGGGCTGCCCCTCCCCCACTATGTCCAATCCCATACAATGGTTTGTCTAAATAGTTGTTTCCTTTTAGATACTCATCTAACATATCGATGGCGGTTTTTGGATCATAGGTTCCACCCGAATTCCCATGAGAAGGTGGATTAAATCGAACCAAACGTAAGCCATAAGAAACGAGTTCCGAATCTCGGATCCGAAAGGACCTTGCATTCCCACCCGTACTTGGCCAAAGGATGAGTATCCCTTTTGCTTCATTTGGAGGTGCACCAGATTCAATGATTTCTAATGGAAACATAGACTACTTAAGTGAATTCGATCTACAATGGTCCGATGTTCGATGGTTCGATGGACAATCTTAACAAAACTAACATAAATTTTAGTTTTGTTAATTGATGATTTCGTTTATTGGAATCTCAATAGGAAACCAATTCCAAATCAAAGGTATTAATTTTACTCCCTTGTTTACATGGTGGCGATAATGGGTTTGCCATTTTGTACGATGACCGTGTGTTCGCATTGTGCCACATAACTTAATTGTCCTTGTCGGTTCCCAGCTACCAAAGTCCATCCATCTGCTTCTTCGTATGCAGTTTGGCTCCCAGTGGAGATAAAGGATTCAATCGCAAGGACAAGGCCTTGGTTTAGTTTTCTATGGTCACGTTTGTCTTCATATACTAAAACTTGTGGTTCTTCATGGAGTTTTTTGCCCGTGCCATGGCCTGCCAAGTTTTTGATGACAGTGAATCCATTTTCTTTTGCAGCCGAATGGATTTCTTTTCCTAAATGGCGTAGATAATTTCCTGTAAACGCCTGTTTTGTGGCACGCATTGTTCCTTCGATTGCAGTATCACAAAGTTTTTGGAGTGTTGGGTTTGAGTTTCCAACAATGAATGAAATTCCGGTGTCCGCATAATAACCATCCAACTTTGCAGATACATCCACATTTACCAAATCCCCTTCCTTGAGAATGGTTTCTTTTTTGGGAATGCCATGGGCAATTTCAAAATTGGTACTGATACAGGTAAATCCAGGGAATTTGTAATCAAATTTAGGGGCAGAAAAAGCACCTGCTGCTTCAAACTCTTGTTTGGCGGCCATATCAAGTTCTAATGTTGAAACACCAGGTTTAGCCAAAAGTTTTAATAACTCTCGAACCTTAGCAACAAACTTACCTGCTTTTAAAATTCCCTGTAGGTCTTTTTCATTTTGAATTGACATCTAAACAATCTCCCCACCACAACTAGAACCAGCACCAGCAGTACATCCATAACAATGGTTTGCTACAACGATTTCTCGCCCAAGGAATGCGGGCAAATCGAAATCTTGGATGTGTTTCACAGCTTTTGATTTTAATTCCAACATTTGGTTAAAATCACAATCATATACGGAACCATCAAATCCTACTGAAATTTGGTCCAAACACATAAGACCGTTCACTGTCGCCGGATTGTAGGCATTCACCAAAGTTTCCATATACATTTCAAATTTTCCACCGCGAACTAGAGAACCCAAAAATCGATTGATCGGAAGGTTGTTGATACAAAACAACTGGTTAAACACAATTCCATATTTTTTCGATAAATGTTCTTTGTATTCTTTTTCTAACTGGGTTTGCCCTGAACTTAAAAATAGCCCATTGGGATTATAAACCAAATGGATCGGAAGTGAGGTTCCATACCCAATAGCATTTAACTTTTTTAAGGCGGTAATAGACTTTTGGTAAACACCTTTTCCTCTTTGGTTGTCAGTAACATTTTCCAAGACAGAAGGTAAGGAAGAAACAATTTCCACTTGGTTTTCTTTTAAAAACTCATACAACCATTCAAAACCTGGTTCTTCCAAAATGGTAAGGTTACAACGATCGATCACTCGTTTTCCAAGTCGCCTAGCTTCCGTTACAATGTATTTGAAATTTGAATTTCCTTCCGGTGCTCCACCTGTGATGTCTACCGTTTCAATTTCTGGAATTTTAGATATGAGTTCGATACAAAGTTTTGCAGTTTTTTCGTCCATCATCTCAGTTCGAATGGGAGACGCATCCACATGGCAATGCCGGCAAGCTTGGTTACACCATCTGCCAACATTGATTTGGAACACTTTGATGGAACGCGCCTGGATGGGTTTTCCAACGGTTTCAAAAAAATGTTTTCCACTATATCCTTGTAAGGTGGAATGTTGTTCGGTTACATCCATATTCTAAAACGAAAGTTCGTCTATTTTGTTTTGCATTTGGACGCTGTGTACCAAATTAATACCAGCTGCCATCGCTGCTGCAACATGTACTGCTTCATTCATTTGTGCTTCATCGGCACCTTTTTGAAGTGAAGTGGTCGTGTAGGCATCAATACAATATGGGCATTTTAGGGCATGAGCCACTGCAAGTGCAATGAGTGCCTTTTCTCTTTCTGTTAAAGCTCCTTCTGCCATCACTGCATTGTAGTATCCAAAAAATTTATCAGCAAGAGCGGGATTCGTGCGACCAATCTCTCCAAATTTTCCTAAGTCTTTTGCATTATAATAATGATTTTCTGCCATATTGCCTCTTTATAATGAAGTTTTTTGACCTTCCCATTTCGTCAAGGGCAAGCCCTAATCAGGCAGCCAAAAGGGTTCAGGTTCGGTTAATATCTTAGACAAAGTTTCTAATTCTTAAGGATTGGTTTTAATCTCTTTTCTTAGCTAAAAGAACGACTGTAAGCAATGAGTGTCAGAATCGCCCAAATCAATTGGAATGGGATGGTAATGGCATCCCAAAGGAAGGCAAAAGGCAAAACAGGATACCACGTAACATTCATTCCAAACTTATCTATAGAATTGATTTCCATATACCGCTGCAGAAGGAATCCATATTTTTTTGTGTTGATTCGGTACATCTTTCCTACGGTTCCTTTTTCATCCACTAGCGCAACAATGAGAGAGTCATCTGTAGGTTGTTTGGGAATGCGAATGGTTTTTCGAATTTTTGTTTGGCAAACATCACAAAGTGCCAATCGGAAAGAATGCGGATCCTGACTCGTTTCGATAGGAATCGATTCATAACAAGTTTTACCCGACTTTAATTCAAGACAAATGCCAAAGGAATTTTCATATTCCACATATTCTATTTCTTTGGGAATCCCCGTGTAATCATCAATCGATAATTTGTATACAACAGAGAACTCCTTGGATCGATACAGAGACCAAGAATGGTTGTATGACTTTGGTTGGAAATAGATGCCACCATTACGCGAGGTTTCCCCTGGGTTTGTGATCTCTCTCATATCCAATTTGTCTAGTTGGCTATCTGGGTGAGGTGCAAACCAAGTATTCGAACTCCGATCCCATCCATTGAGGGCAGGCTTGTATGTTGTCCCATCTTTTGTTTTCAATTCCGTGGATTCAAAGAGTAAATCATAGTCAGGATGGATAAGCTTTACAGAATCCAAATGATGGATTTGGGTAGAAACAAGTTTTGACCTCTTAATGACTGCTTTTGTGGCACAATTTAAAAAAATCATGACCACAAATACAATCACAAGTCGCATCATGTGGAAAACTTTGGTCTACGTTTTTCTATGAGAGACAAAAACCCTTCTTGCCCATCAGGAGATAAAATCACCTTGGTAAAGAGGTCTGCATCTAATTGGAATAAAGATTCCATTTGGGCGCGGTATGGTTCACGTAGTGCAGTTTTCATCCCTCGGCTTGAGTTGTAGGTGAGTTTGGAAAGGGATTCGGCAAATTTCATCGCTTCTGGATACAAATCTTCTGCACTAAAAAGCTCATCCACAAGGCCAATTTCTTTTGCCTCAGGACCTTTGATTTGTTTCCCCGTAAAAAGTAAATCCCTTGTGGCTTTCACACCAACTAAGTCTTGCAATACGATCGTCGGGATGGAAGGAAAGTTTAGACCCACAATTGCTTCGGAGAAACCAATCCTTCCTCCTTTGTCCACCATATAACGATAATCTGAAAAGAGAGCAAATACTGCTCCTGCTGCCATACAATGTCCATTGATCACAGCGATCGTAGGAACCGGGAAATGGAAATAGGTTTGCGCAGTTCGTAACAACTGTTCCACAGAACGCCTAACATCCGATTCCTGTTTTCCATACATGAGAGTGGGTTCAATCCCATTGGAAAAAAACTGAGTTTGTGCGGAGGTAAAAAGCAAAACACGCAAATTAGGATTATTTGCGTGTTTGTTTAAAATTTGTTGGAATAATACAAATACTTCAAAATCAAAAGTGTTCTTTTCATTCGACTGCATCTTGATTTCCAAGATGCGGTCTCCATGAAAGATCTCTGCAAAAGGAGTCATATTAACTGTTTTTGTAGAGCTCCAAAATTCTGTCTTTGTATTTTTCAGTGATCACATGGCGTTTCATCTTCATAAGGTTTGTGAGTTCATCCCCTACTTCAAATGGTTTTGTGATGAGAGTCACATACTGAACTTGTTCGAAGTTTTTGAAACCAGTTTTAACACTGTTAAAATTACGTACTTCCTTTTTATAAAACTCCACAACCTTTGGATGGACTATGAGTTTCTCAGGAGCTTTTTCTGAGATCCCATTTTCTTCAGCCCAAGGGATAAGAGCATCAAAGTCAGGAACAATGATGGCACCCAAAACCTTTTGGTCTTGTCCAACAACCATCGATTGTTTGATGTAAGGTGATTCATCAATTTTGTTTTCGATTGGTACAGGTTCTACGTTTTCACCACCAAGTAACACAATGGTATCCTTCGCACGACCGGTGAGTGTCAGTGTCTTTTTGAAGTTGATCATTCCGATGTCACCAGTGTTCATCCAATTGTCTACGATGGTTTTTTTCGTAGTTTCTGGATTTTTGTAATACCCTTTCATCACTTGTGGTCCTTTTAAATGAACCACACCTTTCACACCTAACTTCCCAAAGATGATATTCTTTTTGTCGTCAATATGACAAAGGACATTCCCGGCATCATCACGGATTTGGACTTGGCTGAGGGGAACAATATCACCGACAGAACCCATAATTGGCCGATCAAACGTTCGGGCAGAAATCACAGGCCCTGTTTCCGTCATCCCATACCCTTCGAGTACCGTGATCCCAATGTCCATAAAGAAAGCATCTACGTGTTTTTGTAAGGCCCCACCACCCGACAAGGTAGCACGCAAATGGCCTCCAGTTGCTTGTCTGATTTTGGAAAGCACAATACGATCCAAGGTTAAACTATTAAACAAAACTCCAAGTCCCGCGAGGACATATAACGGAGTTTTCAATGGACTTTCTTCTGGAACCAAAAACTGCGAAGTTAGGAGAGACAGGATCGTCACAGTGAAAGGACCAGTTAACAAAAGTTTTACAATCGATACAATGGACAAAACCAAGGATTGTAAAATATTACGTCCTTCGTAATCCACTTCCCAACCTTTGAGAAATCGAATTGCCGCATGGTAGTGTTTTGAGAAAAAGTAAGCCACTTTAAACAAAAACCTTCTGACTGGAGGGGTTTGTTTTGGGTCATTGATACGGGTGTAAATCCCATTATAAATGCTTTCCCAAACCCGAGGTGCAGAAGCCATAAAAGTAGGCCTTGCTTTTTGGATGTCATTACGAAGTTCGGTGACCTTTGTGTAATATGTGGAACCACCATTGATGATGGCAAAGTATTCCACAACACGTTCAAAGATATGCCAAACAGGCAAGATGGACAACATACGATCGTCAGGTGTTACTTTTGCAACGCGAGGGACTACATAATGCATTTGGTGGATCATGTTGGAATGCATGAGCATCACACCTTTTGGCATACCAGTGGTTCCTGAAGTATAAATCAGAGTGTACAAATCATCTGGTTTGATTCCAGACATTCGTTTTTCCGCTTCTCGTTTTCCTTTGGAACGAAGTTCCCTTCCTTTTTCCAAAAGATCGTAAAAATGTAAGATCCCAGCACCTGACTTTAATTTGGTGTCTTTGTCCATGATGATGACGGTTTTTACCGATTTCACTTGGGACTTGTTATTTTTGTATTTTTCGTATACCTTATCGTTTTCTAAAAAAACAACTTTGGCTTCTGAGTGATTTAAAATGTAAACGATTTCCGAATCTGTGATGTCCGAACCTCGAGGAACGTTTGCCGCTCCAGCAGTTAACACGGCACAATCGGCGATGATCCATTCCACTCGGTTGTCAGCAAGAACGCCAACATGTTCCCTTGCTTTTACACCCAAATCAATAAGGGCTTCAGCAAGTGCGATACCATCTTCGTAAAGTTGTTTATAGGTAAGGGCTTGGTAATCCTTCTGCGCATTTTTATACCAAAATGCTGGTCTTGGACCAAATTTTTCTGCGGATTCCTTATAAACTTCTGCTAGGTTATTTGCCATATCTCTCCATCTAAAAGCGGTCTTTATGATAGACCCTACTTTCAGATGGTCAAGAGAAATTTAGGCAATTAGTCCCAGTGGAACCCTTCGCGTTGGTGTCCTTTTTTCAAATGTCGTTTGCGAATTTCGCGAAGTTTGGTCATTTGTGCGAGGTTGAGTAGGTTACGTGCCGCAAGTCCCTTTTGTGGGAGAAGGGATTCGTCTTGCGTATTGGCAAAAAACTGGTTGGTCTTCACAAAGGAGCTTTTAAACTCCAAATTCATATCAGGATAGAAATCCATACAAGCCTCCGTGCTTTCCGGTTTCTGGGGTATCTGTTTTTGAAGGGCCCACCATCCGTGGTAAGTAGCCTTCCCCCGATATATGTATCGCCGAAAAATGAATATCCTGAAGCAAAAAATTTTGCTTGTACTATTTTTTTTTCTCTGATTTTTGGTATTCGTTCATGACAATTCGATTGGAAAATTCTACAGGAAGACGAAGTGGGCGCTTCGTTGCTTATGAGTATGGAGAAGACCTATTTGGCACTCTATACTTAAATAAGTTTTCCGGTCGAGGAAAAGGGCGTCTCATCGACAAATGGAGATTAAATGACTTAGGAAGTCTCATCCGAGTCCTTGATACTGAGATTTCTCGAAGGGAAGAAGAAAATTACGAACGACCACTTTTCCACTAATCCACGGTATACTTTCCTAAATCTTAGGAAAAAAAAATACAAATCCAAGATCCAATTTTTATCCAAACGACTTCGAATTGTTAGTTTGATTCGTCTCTTCACATTTTTTGTTTTTGTTTCTGCCATTAGCGTTTGTTATTTGGCAAAACTTTCTTGGTTGGAATATTTACTTTCTCTTTTTCCACTATTACCTTTCATTTATTTAGTTCGATTGTATGCGCGCAGGAAATTACAACTTCAATTTGCCAAAAAAACATTTCATTTCATTGAGGAAGAAATCCACAGGCTTACAGGTGAGTTTAAAAAAATCAAAACTAGAGAAATTTGGGAATACCCGGTTCCGGTTAGGAACCATCCACTTTCCATCGATTTGGACCTTTGCACCAAACAAGGATTTTTGGGAGTTTTTGATATTACCATCACAGAATCCGGTTTCCATAATTATTTGTACCGTTTTTTACAAGAACCAAATGGATTGGTGGGAGAACCAAAACCAAATCTAGGGTTAGTGGAACAAATCTTAAAACAAAGGAATTATCCATTTCAATTGATGCGAAAATTTTTGGTTTTAGATGGAGAACCCAATGAAAAATTCGCCTTACCCCAAGTGAACCAAAGTTCTTCTTTTTGGGAGAAACGAAATTGGTTACGATGGATTTTTCCCATTTGGGGAGTGTTTTCACCCATGTATATGTCAGTGGGATTATTATTTGATCTTCCACTCATACCCTTTCTTTTTCTCATCAATGGACTTTTGTTTTTAAATTACAGGAAAGAGTCCTTATTGTATTGGAAGGAAATCAAAGCACTTAGTACGGCCTCGGTACGTTTCCAAAAAACATTTTTGTTTTTATCGAAAAATCGTAAAACCACCAAATCAATGTTAACTAAAATTAGTAAACTTGGTGATTCTGCGGAACTTCTGGTATCTCCTCTCCCCCATTTGGTATTGAATTTAATTTTTTTATGGGACCTTTGGAAAATCCAATCCCTTATCAAATGGAAACTCAAATTTTCGGAAGATTGGAACCGTATGCAAAACCAAATCATTGGTATGGATTCGATCCTTCCATTCGTTAATTTTGGTTACATCCACCCAGAAGCAAACTTTCCTAACATATCCAACCAAAAATCACTCAAAGCAGATTCTTTGGTCCATCCCATGCTCCCTGAAACGAACCGTGTGTTTAATCCCCTACCGGAAATGAAACCTGGTGATCTGATGATTGTCACTGGTTCCAATATGAGCGGAAAAACAACATATCTGAGATCGATCGCCATGTCGTTGTTACTTGCAGGATCAGGTGCACCTGTGTTGGGCAAAAAATTTGAACAGTTCGATTTCCAAATCCACACTTTGATCCGTTCCCAAGATTCGATGGAAGATGGAGTATCCTTTTTTTATTCCGAAGTGCGAAGGCTTTCCTCCATCATCCAAAATGCAAATGGATCCAAAAAAATTCCGATTTTGTTTTTGGATGAAATTCTAAAGGGAACCAATTCCAAAGAAAGATTCATTGCGACTCGCGAAATCTTATCTGTCTTACGCGAAAAAAACTGCATTGTATTTTTAACAACCCATGACTTAAAACTGGCTGATATACCTTGGGCAAAACGATTCCACTTTACCGAACTCGAATTGGATGGCAAAATGGATTTCGACTACAAAATCCGAAGTGGGGTTTCTACTTCCACAAATGCTTTAAAGATCTTAAAAAAAGAAGGGATTCCGATTCGAAGCGAAGCAGAGTAACCTTTGTTTCACACTTCCTAAGGTTTGAATCGAGTCACAAAACTATTTAAGGTAGCACTTCCTTTAGGGATAATTGCATCAGGGATATCTGTTGTGCTCATACCTAAAGCTGTATAGGATCCATCACAATGCCTTTGAAAGGAAGTAATGTTAGTACCATTTGTATAATAACGTGTTAACTCAGTAAAATTAGATTTGTTCACTTCAGAGATATAACCAGTAGATACACTGCTTTGTATCCTTGCACCAGACAAGATATAACGATCCAAGTTTTGATCCAATAATCTGGCTGTGCCATGGGTTAAATATTCTATTCCACTATAAATGAAACTGGAATAGTTTTGATTTCCAGAACCATCTAACGAAAAAAATTGGGTAGCATCTCCATTTAAAGGGTTTGGGTGGTTAAGGCCACTCGATATAACAGCATCACCATACGTAGTTCCCAAAACAAAACTTGCATCGGCAAAAGCTAAATCAGAAATAAAAAATAATTCGGTTGGATTTGCCCCATCTCCTACCTAACGATGCCATTGGTAGGCAAAATTTTGGTCTAACTTCATAACAAGTTTTGTATTAAGCGCAGGCTTTGAATTTTTTCCATTTGGGTAACTCACACTTAAATCAGTTGCACTTGTGCTAACACTTGTAGTCAGATAAAAACCAGATCCATTCGGAATTTCTGTGATCTTAATAGGCCGATACAATGTGACGTCACCCGGAATTTGATACACTTTCGTCCAAATCGTTTGGCCATCATAAGAAAGTTTTCGAATGAAGAAATCTTGGCCTGAATAAGTTCCATTTAATGTTCCATTATCAGTTAAACCATCTACCGTGTTTCCAAAAAGGTAAAGTCCTGATCCATCTTGACTGTCGATGACTGATCCTAACTCTGTATCGGAACCATTCACAGAATTGTTGATATAAGTTGTCCAAATAAACTCACCGTTTTGATTGAGTTTTCCGACAACCGAATTGCCGTCGGTACCAATTGCACCAGCAAATGGATGTTTAACGGATTGTAATAGAGCATTCGTTCTAAGGAAAAAATAAATTCCATCATTTTCGCGATACAAAATATCAAAACGTCCATCCGCACGATTCCCGACATAGTTAAACCAGTCTAACTGACCATTCGGATTTTTTTTAGTGATAAAAAAATTGATATCAGAACCAGGAGTTCCTATAAAACCAACACCACCTCCTGGAAAGTTGAACTGGGATTGTCCAATCGAATAACTATTATAGTTCCGATCCACTTGAATCCCAAACCCTAAGGTTGTGCCACTCGTGGCTGTGCCAACAAAACTATCCCATCGCCCAGGTGCTGGTTTGCAGGAATTACAGGCTTCGTAAACTCCGAGGAAACAATTTACAACTGCATTTTCAAAGTAACTTCTTGAGTTAGGGTCAGAAGGGTTGTTGAGAATGAGAGGTTTACAAAACGCAAGAAAGGACAAAAACACAAGAAGTATAAGAGATCGATTGTTCTGATATTGTTTCACAAAAGCCAAAGGATTTCTTGCAACGAGTGCCCATCTCTTTCGATATTTTTTATCCATACTCATGGTAAAACAAATATCGAATTAAAAAATGGCCATTACAAGGAAATTTTTTATTAACTAAATGAAAATACAATGACCTTTCGATTGGATTTTCGTGGAGTTCATCCCAGACATGCAACTCACACAGGTTTGTTCCATTTTTCCTTCGAATGAATCCTTGACAAAGATAGAAAATTCCAGAACATTTGGTGAATTCTGGCAATTGCCAATGACTGGAGTGTTACGTGAAGAAAGGGTTCACATTTTTATTTTTAACTTTAAGTTTCCAACTGTATGCAGGTGATCTAAAAGACGATCTCAAATCTGCAAGTAGTGATGCTGATAAAATTTCCGTTTTAGCCGAAATGGGTAAATCGGGAGAAGCAAAATATGTAAAACCAATGACAGAACAATTGGAAAAAGGAGAATCCAGTAAAATCCGTGCCCAGGCTGCAACTTCCCTCGGTGAACTCAAGGCAGGAATCAACGAATTACACAAAGCCTATGACAATGATGATGTTTATGTAAGAGAGGCTTCCATAGAAGCTTTGGCAAAAATTGGAAATGCAAAATCCCAATCTTACTTTGAAAAAGGGGCCAAAGATAAAAACGAAAAAATTCGTTTTTTTAGCGTTCAAGGATTGTCAAAAGTTGGAAGGAGTGGAAATGCACCTATCTTTCGTAATGCGATCGAATGGAAAGACAAACCAACTCAACTGGCAGCCATTCGTGGCTTAGGGAATATCAACGCTTGGGACGAGTGGAAGTATGTAAAACCATTTTGTTCAAATGCGGACAAAGACTTTGTCATGGCTTGTTTGTATAGTGCGGGAAAATTTAAAACTGATGAATCGTTAAGCGCGATTGAATCTCTCCTACCAAGCCCTGATACAGAAATCAGCAAAGAAGCATTTGATGCGATTTCCAATTTCAAACCAGCACAAGTCATTCCTACTTTGATTCGATTTAAGAAATCGAACCCAAATCATCCGAATTTGTCTGACTTAAGTGCTAACTTAAAAAAATTAAAAGCAGCAAAACAATACGCGATTATCAACGTGTCTGATCGTTTGAATTTACGTTCTAAGGCTAACGAACGATCGGAAGTCATCACGGGTCTTCCTGGAAATGCAGTTGTCGAAATTGTTTCAAGAGAACCACGTAAGTACATCATCACCAATAGCAAAGGCGAAGAAATGGAAGACTTTTGGTATCAAGTGAAAACAAGTGACGGTAAAAAAGGATATTTGTTTGGTGAATACATCCATGTTGTGGATAGCTACTAAGGAATTCACATGAAACGATCCAATCCTATCATTGGTACATTGATTCTTTTATCAGCTGTGGTTCTTATGAACTGCAGCAAAAAAAAAGTAGAGAACTTTACGGTTCCCAAAAAAATCTTCTTCGTTGATCCAAAAGATACAATCGACGTACTACAATCCGAAGAACCTTTGGCTGAAAAAGTAGGATCAATTGGCGATTCAGATGCTGTAAAAATACTATCGTTAATTTCTTATGAAAAAAATGATATGGTATACAAAACATACCAAATCAAATGCCCTACTTCTATCAAACATAAGTGTAAAACGGAATTTGGTTACATTAGAGAATTTGATGTTGCTGGAAACGATTTTCTAAAATCATCTTCCAATGCTTCAGTCAAAAAAAAGATGATTGTTGTATCAGAAGAGGAATACACTGAAAGTAATGGAATCAAAAAACTCCTGCTTGATCCGAAGTCAGTTAAGGACTCCCTTGAATTAAACAATTTCACAATCTTTCAATTTTTGTTACAATCATTGGTTTCTTCAACCGATGACCAACTTCAAAAAATAGAAGAACTGTACCAAATCGTAAAACTCGTTGAAAACCCTTCCAGGGAAGACCAATATGTAACTGCTCTTAAAAAGAAGTATCCTGTACTTTCGCAAGTAGACGAAGCAGGTGCCATCTCATCAGTGAAAACAAATAACGATTTTGATCAAAAATTAACGGAACAACGAAACGATCTTATCAATTCCTTTATAGCTGGATTTCCATTACGATCATCCACCTTCAAAGGGTTAGTTGGGCAGTTCAATAAACTTAAAAATTACCCATACCTTTCTGAAAAAGTTTTCGAGTATTTGTCTAAAGAAGGAGTTTATTCAGTTTCTGGTTTCGAAACTCAGTATTTGGTTCAGACAGATTCTGGTAACCTTGCACTAGAAAAATTAAAGAAACTGGAACAAAGTTTGGATCCAACCAAAACAGTTGCAACCTTTGAAATTTTGCAAGACTCCGGTACCAATTTCCGTATCAAATTACAAATTTTGGATGGATTGGGAAATGTTTCAAAAGAAGAGATTCAAACGATTCTTTCCTTATCAGCAGAAGAATCTGGAAATTCGTTGGGATTCAAAGTCAAAACGGATAAACAAGATTTTATTTTATCTCCGTTGGAAACAACACCTAATTTGCTAATTGCAGGCCAAGGTTTCAAAGAATATGTAAAAGGTATTCCCAATGATTACAAAGACATCATCAAAAACAATGAATATGACAAAGCCAAAATGTTACTCGCTGTAAAATTTGGTGAAGGTGGGTTTGATGAAAAATTAGGAAAGATGGTCTACGTTTTATACTCTAACAACCGATATTGGATGATGTTGGACTTGTTTCGATTCAATCCGAATGTGAAACGAAATCGGGATTATGAAGGCACACTCGATACTTCTTTTTCAATTGATGAAAATAATTGTATATCCACTAGCAAATGGAGACAACCAAAAGGAGAATTATACATTACTGGAATCGAAAGGAGTTGTTACTCTGAATACGAAGAAGAGATAGAAGCATCTGAAAAATTATGTTTTTATGAAGGTGGTTCTAAATACTTCCAAATCGAGTTTTCACCTTCCGAATTACGATCCGACAAACCCAAAGTGGATTTTAAATATGAAGATTCTGGGGTTTGTGAAGCCATCCAGTACATTATGCAATAACAATAGTTATATAGAAGGAAAAATCAATGGCTTCATTCGTTGGTTTTTTCTTCTTTTTTCTCTTCTTCTTCTTTTCCACCAAACAAGTATTTAATGCCACTCCAACTTTTTTGAACACCATTTGTTACATTGTCTACAGCTTTATTCACATACTCGGACATTGCAGAACCTGCAATCCCACCTACAGCGGCTCCAGCAGGACTTGCTAAAAAAATAGTACCTGCATAAACGGAACCCAACCATATCGGATCAATAAAAGGAGTGGATACACCATAAGTTCCGCGATAGATAATTGGAAGTTTTAAAGCCTTACCCGCAACTCCAGGAAATGCAATTGTAAACTTCATATCAATTGATTTGTTGAAGCCAATCTTACCACCTCCAGAACCCGCAATTCCATCTGCTTTCAAAACAAAGTTTCTTACATCAATGTTTTCTTTTGCATATAAAAAATCAAATTTGAGTTCGTTATAGGGTGTCGCACGACTAAAATCAATTTTCTTTAAGTTAATGATACTACCAATTGAACTAATTGGTTTCAAAATGTTTGTATAACTTAATAATTCTCCATTTTTAGCGTTTATATTTCCTGTTATCTGTAAATTGGACAATAAACCATCTTCCGTATCCGATGGAGAAGAAAGTATGAATTCCGAATCTAAATTACCAGTAATTGGTGAAATTTTAAATATATCAGAAAGTAAAGGAGCTATACTTGCATGTTGGATTTCTCCCTTTAGTGTCAATCCAACTGGATTGACCCAGCTAAAGTTACCATTCCCAATTGCAACACCGTTATAGGCTCTTAATTCATATCGGTTGATGTTCAATTTTCTCTTTGCATAATGCACATTTAATTTTAATGAATCAGCTTTGAAATCCACCACAGTCAAATTTCGTAAATGAAAATTCAAATATACATTCATCCGATTCGCATACCCAGTACTAGGAATATCTCGGGTCAAAATAGATTTTTCAAAATCAGGATCTGCCCAAATTTTAATCACCTTAATGATACTTGGGACATCAAGGTAATCAGAACTTCCTTCAAAAGAAATCGTAGGAGAGAGGGGAGGTTTTAGAAAATTAACAAAACCAGAACCATACAATTTTGATTTACCTTTCCATTCGACGATAATATTTGCAAATGATAGTTTATCTTCAATACTATCATAATGCATTAAAGTGGAAACATGACCATCAGCAAATGTTTTCCCATCTTTTAATGCTAAATCTTGAATGTGCATTCGCTCAACTACTGCATAAATTTTTGCCGCATCACGTTTGTAAAATGGGATTGTTCCAGAAGTTTTTGCAAATCGTAAATCACCTCTTGTAAAAATAATTAAAATATCGTGTAAATCGGTGCCTTTCAAATTTTGGAAGGTAAACTCACCTTCTACTCGTAAGGATTCATACGTCATTTTATCTTCCGAAAACAAAAGATCAGTACTCAACGAAATAGGTTCGTTATTTAGTTTGCCATAAATATAGAAATCCAAATTCCGAAGGTCTTTATCTAATTGAAAGGTGGCACCCCAAAGGTATAAATTGATATTCCTTGAATATAATCTGTCTTCAAATAATATCGTAATGTTTTTGATTTCGATGAGATTAACAAAGTTAGCAAAGGTTTTGGAAAAATATAAATCAATGGTTTTATCTACATTTTCTCCTTTTACGTCGGAAGGGTTTGTAACCTTCTGATTTTTGGTTTTGGAAGGTGTTTGTGAATTAATGTTTCCAGATTGATTTGCGTTGGCATTTGAATTTGTTTCTAAATTTGGTTTGGTTGTGATCCTTTCAAATAAAGGAAAGGATTCATCTTTTTCTCGGGTGATCTCAACGGTGCCCGTATTTAAATACACCTTCCTAATTTCCAATGGCTTTCCAACAAATACACCGTAGTAAACTTCGATACGAAGTTTTTGCACATGGATGAGCTCATCATCAAATTTGGATACAGTTACATCATTCAATTCAATCCCAGGAAACGGGAAAAAAACAGGTTCAGAACTTTTATAATTCACATTGAGTTCTGTGATTTTATATGTCGTTTCAAGGATTAAATTTTTGTAATAGTCAGGATCAGCTAACAAAGGATACAATATAAAAAACATTGTCATGGAGATGACAAAAATACCGGTTAAAAGGATTTTTCCGATTACACCTTTGATTGTATCACGTAGCGACAACTTCACAAACTTTCACTGCAGTGGGAAATGGCATTTCACTCGATGTGCTTCCGAAGGATAAATTTCCTTCGGTTCTTCAGTTTTGCAAATCTCTTTTGCAATTGGGCAACGTGTATGAAATTTACATCCTTTTGGTTGGTTGAGGATACTTGGGATTTCCCCAACGAGTGGTTTGGCCGTTTTGTTTCGATCTTTTAAGTCAAAACTTGCAGAAAACAAAGCCTGTGTATATGGATGCCTCGGCTTTTGGCTGATTTCATCTCGACTGCCTTCTTCCACTATTTGTCCTAAATACATAACAGCAATTCGATCTGACACATGTTTGACGATATTAAGATCGTGTGAAATAAATAAATAGGACAAACCGTACTTTTCTCTAAGCAATAATAGATTATTGATTACTTGTGCTTGAGTGGAAATATCCAACGCAGAGACTGCTTCATCACAAACAACTAAACTAGGTTCTAAAATAAGTGCACGCGCAATTGCAATCCTTTGCCTTTGTCCACCACTGAACTCATGAGGGTATCTATGTAAAATGTCTGAAGGTAAGTTAACCTCTGACAAAGCTTTGACTGCCTTTTCTTTTTTTTCCCTTTGACTTAAATTTGGAAAATGAATTTGTAACCCTTCTGTGACAATTTCTTCTATCGTAAAACGAGGGTTTAATGAAGAATAAGGATCTTGGAAAACAACTTGTATTTTCCTTTTTAATAGTTTCTGTTTTTCTTTGGAAACTTTACCAATTTCTTGGTCTTCAAACGAAATGGTTCCTTGATCAAAAGGTAACAATGATAAGATCGCTCGACCAATTGTGGATTTTCCACAACCCGATTCTCCAACTAGTCCTAAAATTTTACCTTTGGGAATCGAAAAATGTACTCCATCAACGGCCACCAATCGTTTTGTCGAAAAGGAAAGAGATTGTGATTGTTTATAAGATACAACTAAGTTTTCTACCTTAAGCACTCTCTTTTCCTCCATACAAAAAACATTCTACAAATTGGAAATCTGTTACTTTGTTTGAGATTGGAATCTTAGATTCACAGATCTCCATTTTTTCTTTACAACGTGTATGAAAACGACAACCACTTGGATATGATTTCGGGGATGGGACAATGCCATCAATGGTTACCAATATTTTCATGATTTGGATACGCTGCAATTAAAGCCTTCGTATAAGGATGTTTAGGTGAATCGATTACCAAATCAACTTTCCCTTGTTCTACTATTTTGCCAGCATACATGACGGCAATTCGATCTGCAATATGACTTACAAGTCCTATATCATGTGAGATGAACAAAACTGCCATCCCATGTTCTTTTTTTAATTCTTTTAATAATTCGATTAACTGAAGTTGAATTGTTACATCGATCGCACTTGTTGGTTCATCAGCGATTAAGATTTTTGGATCACACATAAGAGCCATAGCGATACAAACTCTTTGTAACATACCTCCAGAAAACTGATTCGGGTACTGATCTAGTCGATGTTTGGCGTCGGTGATTCCAACACGTTCCAATAGATAAATTGCTTTTTTTTCCGCTTCTTCTTTTGAACCCAAACCATGTAATAAAAAACCCTCAACTAATTGGTTTCCAATTTTTTGTAAAGGGTTAAGGGCATTAAAAGGTTCTTGGAAAACATAAGTGATTTCTTTTCCTCGAATAGAACGAAGGTAACTTGCATCAGCTTCTAATAAATTTGTGCCATTCAAAAGGATGGAACCTGTTGGATACATTGTTGTATTGGTGGGTAAAAGTTTCGTTAACGCCAAACTGCTGATTGATTTTCCACAACCCGATTCACCTACCAATGCTAAAGTTTCGCCTTTGTCTATATCGAAACTAATCCCACTGACAATGGGTAAAACGCCATCGTCTGTTTTGATTTCGATGGAAAGGTTGTTTACTGAAATGGCTTTTGGATTCGTTGTCATTCGTAAACCACCTTATCTTTCGGATCAAAGGCATCACGTAATCCCTCACCCACAAACGCAGAAAATAAAATCGTCAAAAAGAGAGCCACAGAAGGAAAGGTGATGAGCCACCATGCTGTGAGCCTTTCTCTTCCTTGTCCTATGAGTTCTCCCCAAGACGGATTAGGCGCAGGGATGCCGTAACCCAAAAAGTCCAAAGCTGATAAAACCGAAATGGCGGATATTAGTATAAAAGGCAAAAAAGTAACAAGTGGTGTGAGTGAATTTGGTAAAAGATGGCGCATGATGATCGAGTAAGAAGATGCACCTAAAGTTTTTGCTGCATCAACAAACTGTTGTTTGCGGAGCTTTAAAAACTCACCTCGCATATAATAACTGAGTCCTATCCAACTTAAGGAACCATAGGTTACAATGAGAACCATAAATCCTCTTCCAAAAAAAGAACCCATAATCAATATCAAATAAAGGAACGGGATAGCTGATAAAATTTCGATAATCCTTTGCAAAAACAAATCTAAGCGACCAACGAAATACCCTTGGATCCCTCCAATAAAGGAAGCGAGTAGAATTTCAACAACGATGAGTATCAAACTAAATGTCATGGCAAGCCGATAACCATAAATAATTCTTGTGAAGACATCTCGTCCTCTGTCATCAGTTCCCATCCAATGGCGTAACGTTGGTTTTGAAGGAGGATTTGTTCCTTCTTCCAAACTTTCTAAATTATCTTCGTTCACACCAAAAGGAATAGGTGGGAATACCATATGATTATTGGAATTTTGAAACCTAGACTCACGATTCAATTTTTTATAATTAGGTTCAGTCAGATTCGCCCCCCCGAATTTCGTTTCGGGATAAAATTGAAAAATGGGGAAAGAAACTGATCCTTCATACAACACAAAAAGAGGTTTGTTATTGATTAAAATAGGTGAGAACAAGGAAAGAATATATGAGTAAAATAAAATCATCAAAGAATAATAGGCTCGTTTATTCTTTTTAAATTTCTCCCACTTACGGACGTTTGCCGGGTTTGATATAAACTTCATTCGAAATCAATCCTCGGGTCAATTAAGATATAACAAAAGTCAGAAACAATCTTACCAATAAGCCCTAAAAAACTTTGTGCCAAAAGTAAACCCATCATGAGATCGGTATCTCTTTCTCTGACTGCCTCAAAACTCAAAAGACCCATTCCATCAATATTAAAAACCAATTCGATAAATAAGGATCCAGAGAAAATTAAAGTTAAGTTACTTCCAAATCCTGTTGCAATTGGAATGAGTGAGTTACGGAAAGCATGTTTAAAAATAGAATCCGAAAAACTAAGTCCTTTCGAAATTGCTGTGCGTACATATTCCTTTGCAATTTGATCTAACAAACTATTTTTCATAAGTAAAGTAAGTACTGCAAAACTGCCTACCACATAACAGATCACAGGTAAGAACATATGAGCCAATCGATCTTTTACTTTTCCAATAAAACTTAAGTCTTCATAAAAATCGGAAACTTCATGGCCTAATGGGAAAAAAGAAAATACCTCACCTGAAGCAAATAAATACAAGAGTAACATCGCAAATGCGAATACGGGAAGTGAATATGTAAAAAAGATGATAAAACTTGTGATAAAATCAAACTGACTTCCTTCTTTTAACGCTTTTTGTATTCCTAAAGGAATACAGATCAAATACGTTAAAAAGAATCCTGACAATCCAAAGAAAAGTGAAACAGGTAGTTTTTCCACGATGAGTTCTGATACCTTTCTTGAATGTAATCTCGATTCACCCAGATCAAACTGTACGATTTGTTTCAACCAATAGAGATAAGCAACTGGTGCCGGTTTGTCTAAATGTAATCTTTTTTTGATTAGATCAATTTCTTCTTGGGAAATTTGTTTGGTGGAAGCTCCAGCTAAATTCCCTGCACCTTTCAATTTTGCAATTTCGCTATTGAGGGGACCACCAGGAGCAAAATGAGAGATTAAAAAAACTAAAAATGTGATTCCAAGTAAAGTTGGAAAAATCAACAAAAACCGCTTTAAAAAGTATTTCCACATGGCTTAGAACTCCCACCACTTTTTCGATTTTTGATAACCTTTCAATTCTAAATATCCTTTAGCAGACTTTTTTTGATTAGAATCTTTGGCTAAAACTGCTCCCTCCCAATAGATGGTTTGAGTGGAATCACTTCCATCAAACTCTTGTTCATTGAAAATGGGTTTTATCTCCCACTCACCTCCAGGGTATTTGATTTTCCATTGTAATGGGTAGGCAATTTTGGTTTTTTCACTTTTCCAATTATTACCAACCGGATCCATTTGTATTTCTATTCCTTCTTTCCAATAGGTGACTTTTCCCTTTGGGTCGCGATACGTTCCAAAAATTTCAGGCATCGAGTTTTTTGACTCACGAAATCGAAAGAATACATAATCTCCACCACTATCGTCCATCAAACAAATCCAATCCCATCCGGATTCACCTTGTGCCAAAGTAGGAATCGATTTAGAAGATTTTTCGCTCCACTCATGGTCCATCCATGAATCACCAGAGATTATATTTTCTTTTTTTCCTTGGAACCATAAAGTTCCCTTTGTTTTTAGTCTCGGATAACTATAGTAATACGAGAAAATACTTGGATTCCGTTTGGATTTAATTGAAATCCCATCCTTGCCGTGCGAAAGGATGTTACCATTTCCATTTAACGAAAGTTCTAATGCAATATTTTTAGATTTTGGATAGGCTTTGATCAAAAATTGGTCTTTGGAAAGAATTTGAAATTCATATTCTCCACTATAAATCAAATTATTTTTGTAACCAGCAAGATCATTTAAATTTCGTTTGATGGTTTGGCTTGTTTCATGGCGTTTTTGATTCAATTCGGATATTGCGAAGTGAACAGGAAAAACTTCCGGATTCCAATCTTCACCATCAGAAAACTTCAACCGGAAAAAAGATAATTCATATCCATATAGATTTCCCGATTCTGCTTTGATATGACCAACAAAATAACACCATTCCAATGCATAATCGGAATGAAAACTATGGTCTTTTGGAAAACTAAAATGAAAAAAACAAATTGATACAAGTAAAAGTTTAAATCGATTCATCTGGTAATGATTTCCACTTTTTTTCCAGTGGAAGGATGTGTAGGTATGTAGCTTCAATGTGTTTCATCTTATCGATGACATCTTTCATTTTTTGTTTTTGGTTTAACTTTCTATAAAGTTGAGCTAAATTGTATAAGTTCGATAAATTGGAATCATTGATCGAATAGGCTTTTTTCCATTCCAATTCCGCTTTTTCAAACATACCCAATTGGTAATAACAATATCCTAAAATCGCATGCGATTTAAAATGATTGGTTTTGAATTTGTTATAGGATTCCAACATAACTGACGCATTTTCATAATCACCGCTATAGGCGAGTGCTTTCCCATATGCAAGTTGGGTATTTAGTTCTCTCGGTAAAATTTTGTGAGCTTCTCTGTAATACTGGGCGGCTTCTGCATATTCTTTTTTTTGGTAAACCTTATCTCCTTTCGATTGTAAAATACGAAAGTCTTCCAATTTGGGTGACAACTGTAATCCGAGTAAGGTGATATCATCCATCGAATCAGTTCCCATTGTGAATTCACGATGTTGGTTCATAATGAGTTCAACTGTTTCTTGGATTGTTCCATTTGCATTTTCTTCTATGAGTTGCATTAGTTTTGTTTCACCAAATGCATGTCCATGATCATTCTCTGCTTCCGTTAGACCATCCGTATACAAAAAGAGTTTATCACCTGGCTCCAATTGGATATGTAAATCTCGATATGTATCACCAGCATCTGGGAACATTCCCAGAAAGGTTCCTTCGCCATCACAGATTTCCGCCTTTCCTGTTCTATGCCGAAATAAAATTGGCCTTGGATGACCAGCAATCGAATACACCACTTTATAATCGGAATGGATGAGTAAATAAACACATGTTGTGTAACCTTGTTGTTTGACAAGGTCAAGTAACTCCCGATTGATGAGTTTGAATGTTTCAGAAGGTTTAGGTTTTTTAAAATTCGAAAATAACATTTTCGATAATGCTGTGATAAAAGCAGCGGGCACACCATGCCCAGAGACATCACAAACAGCGACTCCTAACTTATCTGTATGATAGGGAAAATAATCATAATAATCCCCACTTACTTCTTGCATGGGACTAAAGCCAGTCCAAAACTGAATTCCATTCCAATCTGGAATAATTTCTGGTATAAGACCCTTTTGGATGTTCTTTGCCAATCGAAGGTCTTTTGCCATAGAGAGTTGTTTTTTTTCTAACTCTTGTTTAAACGACTTCAATACTTCTACTGCTGCTTCCAAATCACGATTTTCAATTGCTAGTTCACGTGATTTGCCCACAACATCCCGAACATCGACTATGGACATTTCTTCTAATTCTGTTTCAGAACGTGAAGTTACCATCACTCGGTGGCGAGAAGAAACATTTTCTTTTGTTAGGTGAGACCTGGATAAATATAAAATATCATCTTTCCATTCTAATTCGTATTCATTGGAATCAGAACCAAATTGAATTTCTTCGCCCAGTTCTTTATGAGAAACGTGAATGCCAAAAAGTTTGGTTTTCGTCATTCTGATTTTGAATTCTTTTAGCTCAAATAGTACGGCTAACCCATTTAACATTCCTTGGAAAAAAACAGCATCATACCATTTCTCTTGGTATTCTGGGAGATATACAAAAACAAATTTAAAATAATTTTCTGATAATGGTTTTACATTGAGATATACTACTCTTGTTAGGCGACCAATCAAAATTGGTAACCGTTGGATCATTTCCACAATATCAATTCTTGTATCATCCAATGGTAACAAATCATACGCATTTGTGATAAGAGTTTCAGTACCAACATGATATAAAATACCTGAAATATCCAACGACAAGGCTATTTGTTGGATGATTTTATCTTCCAGGACTTGCGAAATCCAATAATTCGGATCTTTTAGGATGCGAGTGTAAGTGTTATCATCTAAAATTTCAGGAAAAGGATTGGAGTGAGGTGTGAGGTTGTTTTCCCGCTCATAAACTTGGATGAGGCCAGATACTCGTTTGGATGATATTTCTCTTGCAGAATGCAGTTGCTAAACCCTCCCGAAGTTTCTCCTTCGGTAGGAGAAAAATAAATTTCAATCGATCCCTAGGCAATAGATTTTTCTATGGAGATATGATTTGGTATCTTCGTGTATTTGGAATCTTTGTTTTTGTGTTTGGTTTCGCTGTCCTTGGCCAAAAGGAAAGTCGTTTGGAGCGTACTTGGGAAGTAAAATTAAAACCCGACCAAACACAAAAGATCTTATACGAATCGTTCCAACCGAAATCCTATCGGCAACCAACAGTGGGGGAAGAATGGGAATCCAAAACATTAGGGGAAACGGTAAAGTGTAAGACCATAGCTGTCGCAAATACACCGACAATTTCTTTCCAAATCCAAACAGAAGGATTCAAACATTACCAAGTGCTAAAAGAGACCTACCAACTTGATCCAACTGAGAACGGTGTTCGTGTGCATGGGGTTTGGGAGATCCAACCAGTTTCCAATTTCTCATCCAAACTTTTATTTTTGTTCTTTAGCGATGCCGACCTAAACCTCATCGCTTCATCCAAAGAAAAACGTTTTTAGTGGTGTTTCTTTGTGCTTTCCATAAGCACGGTTGCCATCACCATCACACCTTCACTCCTACCCAAAGCTCCCATTCCTTCGGAAGTGGTGGCTTTGATCGAAACACAATCTAACGGAAGTTTGGTGATATTTGCCAAAGAAGCATTTAGTTCTGCTCGGATAGGATTTATTTTTGGATGATCCCCCACATACGTACAGTCTACATTCACAAGTTTGAAATTTTTTTCTGCTACAAGTTCCAAACATTTTTCAATGATCCGAGTTGACTTCATGTTTTTGTACCTAGGGTCTGTGTCAGGGAAGTGAACACCAATATCTCCCAAAGCAAGGGCACCCAACATCGCATCGGCAACTGCATGTAAAATCACATCGGCATCACTATGTCCAAGGAAAGCAAATTCTGATTTTACTTCAACACCTGCAAGTACAAGTGGTCGAAAGGGTTCGTGGATGAGTTTGTGAAAATCGATTCCGTTTCCAATTCTAAACATATTATTTTTTATAACTCAATTCTAACATTCGATTCACAGATTTTTGGGCAAGCCGGATCACTTCTTCGTCCAAAAAGATTTCAAACTGTTCTTTTAAAAGTGCATCCCTCACTTTTTCCAAGGTAATTTTTTTCATGTGGGGGCAAGTTTGGCAAGTGGAGACAAATTCTTTTTCTGGGAACTCGGCACGTAAATTATCGCCCATCGAACACTCTGTTACAAGCATGATTTTGTCTGTTTTGCTCTTTCGAATAAAATCAACCATTTGTGATGTAGAACCCGAAAAATCAGCTTCTTTTACCACATCTTCATGGCATTCAGGGTGAGTGATGACAGTGACTCCACCAGGAAACAACCGTTTTGTGGAACGAATGTCTTCCGGAGTGTACATCTCATGCACCATACATCGTCCTGGGTGTGAGATGATGGTTTTTGTGGTTTGGTTACGAACATTCCCCGCCAAGTATTCGTCTGGCAAAAAGATTACCGTATCCCCTTCGACCGCATTGACAATTTGTACGGCATTGGCCGAAGTACAACATACATCTGTTTCAGCTTTGACTTCCGCCGAACAGTTGACATACGTTACAACAGGAACACCAGGGTATTTAGCTTTGAGTGCTTTGACATCTTCTCGTGTGATGGATTCCGCAAGGGAACAACCCGCTTTTGGGTCGGCAATGAGAACTTTTTTTTCTGGGGATAAAATTTTAGCAGTCTCTGCCATAAAGTGAACCCCATTAAACAAAATGAGATCGGCAGTTGTTTCCTTTGCCATCTTGGATAGATACAACGAATCTCCAATGATATCAGACACACCCCAAAACACATCCGGTGTCATATAATTATGACCAAGGATCACTGCATTTTTTTCTTTTTTGAGACGGTTGATTTCTTCCGCAAGTGGCAGGATCCGTTCCTCAATTTCATGAGGTAGGTAAATGGGATTTAGTTTTTGGACCAATTGGTCTCTTGTGACAAGTGACATTTTTTTCTCCTATTAAAGATCATTGGAAAGGATCAGAACCAAGGATGGTGTCTGTTTCCTGAAGGCCCGAATCAGCAGGGGGAACGGAATTTTCTAAAGAACCACATTGGTTCATCGCTTCTTGCCATGAAGTTTCAGCAGGAGACGTCCCTGTACGTTGGACCCTCCGGTATTCAGAATTGGAAGCAAATGAGTTTTGGTTACAAGCCTTAGCACTATTATATGCCAAATTAATTTTAGAAAAACAATCAAAATACAAAATGGCTACCGCGTCCGTACTCAATTCTCTCGGTAAAATTTGATCTTTTAGTTTAGAAATAAGACTTGGGCAAGCAGATACACTTGGATCGGGCACTGCGACACAATTGGCTTCCGTTAGAATAAATCTTTGACAAGCGGATTGGACAGGACTCCCTTGAGAGAGTAACGCACTTAGTAGTTCTGTATTGGAATCTTGATTTGATTGTTTCGTACAGGAAAAGTCCAAAATGAGAATGCCAACAAACAAAAAGAAAATCGCCCTCATTCTACTCATCTCGATTCTACTCTCCTTCTTACTTGGTAGTCTTGTCTATATCCTTTTTCTGAAAAAAACGAAAGTGGATCCTATGGAAACTTCCTTTGATTCACGTTCCGAGATCTATTGGAAAAGGTTACAAAATCGCCCAGAGGTCCTTAAAGGGCAAGGTTACCCAAGTGATTTACGAGATTTTTTAGAAACCTTACGGGGAAAAGAATCGTACCAATGGAACGGCGATAGGGAAAAAACATACAGTTTCCTTTTAACAGAATATCCCGACGAAAGAGGTCATGTCCTCTATGCAGTTTATGTAGCATATATGAATTGGAAAGAAAAAGCGGATGAAATTGAATCCCAAGTTTCTCTTACAAGTTACGAAAAGCTAACAGCCATAAACCGACTGAAAGCAGAAATTTTCCCGGGTGTTCTCTACGAGTTGATTTTTCCCAAACACCCGACAACTCCTCCAGCCATTTTGGTTTCCTATTTGGAAGATTACATTTCGAGAAATCCCTATAGTTACTCAAGAGAACGAAAACGAATTTTCCTGCGAAAAAAAGAGGAACTTTACCAAAAGGAAAAATGGGTCATCCAAACATGGGAAAGCCCAAATTTTTACCGGCAAGTGGTGGATCTCATGTATGAAAGGGAAATGAAGGAAATGACCGATGAGGAAAAAACTTTTTATCGGAGTTCTAAAATCGAGGAATTGAAATCGGATTTTTGGAATTGACAAGACATGTTTCCATCCCCCATATAAATGGGGTTATGAAACAAATTCTCTTCTCCTTTCTCTTAGTAGGATTCTTATTCCAATGCAGTTCCAGCCCGAAAAGGCTCGACAACGCTGATGATTATATCTCCGACTCAGGTGGACTCACAAGCCAAGAATTGGTCAAAGCGGCCGAAAAATTAGCCGGTCAAATTGGGGAGTATTTCAAAGAAAACCCACATGAAGAAGGTGTCTTTGTGGCACACTTCCCTACACGAAACGATACATCGGAACAAATCCAAACCGAACTTTTTGACAACGCGTTTGTTTCCAAACTCATCAAAAACAAAATTTATACAGTTCGTACGAAAACAAGAGAACAGTCGCTCAACGAAATCCAATTCAGTTTGTCTGGTCTTACCTCTAATAGACTTTCCATTGGAAAACTCAAATCTCCAAACTTCTTTGTTCGTTGTGAAATCAACGAAAACATGTTCACATCGGACGGAGAAAAAATCGTAGAACAATCAATCAACATCGAACTAGTAGAAGTGGAAACTACGATTGCTGTTTGGTCAGAAAAGGTGTCCTATCGAAAATTAGCCGTTAGAGGAAACAAAGGGGTTAGTTGGTAATCCCTTCCACCAATACATGAAAAAATCATTTCTCTTTTTCTCTCTTCTTTTTCTCGGTTGTGCCAGTGATTATAACAAAATCATCGAAGCAACCGAATCGGCATACTACGGTCAAAACTATGACTCTGCCATTCCTAAAATTCGAGAACTCTACGAGGGTTCTTCCAATAAGGACAAACTTCTTTTTTTGATGGAAGCGGGTATGATCTTTCATACCAAAGGGGATTACGTCACTTCCAATAAAGTTTTCAAAGAAGCAGAAGACATTGCAGACAATATCAAGGTCAGTATGACTCGGTCTGGACTATCGTTTATCCTTTCCGATAACGAATCCAATTATACGGGGGAAGATTTTGAAAGGGTAATGATTAAGTTCTACATTGCGAACAATTACCTTCTGCAAGGTGACACCAATAACGCAAAAATTTATTTTAGACGTTTGGACTTTGAACTGAAAGAAATGAGATTTTTGGCTGCCGAATACCGCCAAAACAATGCAGCTAGGCTCATCGATGCCTATGTTTCCGAGTCTCTTGGCCGCTACAATGATGCCCGTGTCCAATACAAAAACATGGAACAACTCATTGGCAAAAGCCAAAACCTAATTGCCGACAGGTATTTGTTAGCTGCCAAAGAAGGCGATTCCGGAGACAAATCCAAATACGGTGCAGGTCGCTCTAGTTTACAAGCTTACAACAGTTCGATGCAAAGGACTTCTCCCGAAAACGAAAAACTTTCGGAAGTCATCATCATCCATGAAGCAGGGAAATCAGCCATCAAAATGTCTCGGGGAAAACTCATCCAAGATGAATACTTTGCAGCCGCTTTACGTGGTGCAGTCGAAAAGGGACTTGCTGTGAAAGGGGCAGGTGCATCGCTTGCAGGTGCAATTACAGCATTGTCCGTTGCAGAAAACCCAATCCCTATTTACAAAGAACGCGATCCAAAAGGTTCCCTTCCAAAAAAATACTACATCAATGGTGTGGACGTTGGGTATTCCGATATCATGAACAATTATTCTGAGACAGCGATGAATAATTTTAATGAAAACTACAAAGCTCTCATCACAAAAAACTTAACTTCACTCGCCGTCAAAGTGGTAGCAGCTGTCATTGCTTCCGAAGCAATGGCTCGGGCGATTGAGTCAGGTGGTCGTGGGAAAAACAATGACTTGGTTTCGAGCCTTATCCGTGTGGCAGCGGGAGCTGCAGCCGGAATCGCAGTTTCACAAACCATTGCACCTGACCTACGTTGTTGGAGGACCATTCCATCCAATTTCCAAGTGAAACGAGTTTTGCTCGCACCAGGAGAATACGATTTCAAAGTAGACTCCCCTGGATCTGTTGTGACTAATGCTCCGAAAAAATTGATAGTGGAAGAAGGAAAACCTTTATTTGTTTCGGTTCGTTCCTACTCCAACTAACAGAATGAAGGTTAGTTTTTTTTAATCGTTTTTCTTTCTTAAGAACGTTGGGATATCGTAGTCCTCTCCATATTTCTGAAATGGAGAGGATTGTTTTTGTGCCCCAAAACTCCTTTGGTTTTGCCTCATCCCCTTTGGTACATCCAATTCTCTTGCAAACCCTGCTTCTTTTTCCTCTGGTTTTTTGATGTAGACCATGGGGGAGATGGACTCTTCCGAACCCACAACCTTTTGTTCCCTTTGGTATTGTTTTCCTTTTTTAGTGAAACCAGTGGCAATCACTGTCACTCGGATTTGGTCAGAAAGGTTTGGGTCTTCATTCAGTCCAATGATGATGTTGGCATTGGGATCCGCTTGTGCCGTAATGATTTGAGAAACTTCATTCCATTCATGGATGGTAAGGTCACTTCCGCCAGTCACATTGATGAGAAGGGACTGAGCTCCTTGGATACTAGAATCTTCTAACAGAGTGTTGTTGATGGCTTGTTCTACAGCTTCACTCACACGTGCCTCACCTCGTCCCTCACCCACTCCTAAAATGGCATCTCCTGTGTCTTTCATAATGGTTTTCACATCAGCGAAATCCACATTGATGATTCCAGGGTGATTGATGATATCACTGATCCCACGAACACCATTTAACAAGATATCGTCGATGACACGAAATGCCATATCAAAAGGTGTGTTTTTGTCTACCACTTGGAAAATAGAATCATTTCGAATGGTAATGAGAGTGTCCACATTGGCTCTCAGTTGGTCGATGCCTTGTTTGGCAAGTTCTGCACGGCGTTTGCCTTCAAAAGAAAATGGAACCGTTACCACACCCACAACCAAACACTTGAGTTCTTTGGCGATGGCAGCAATGATGGGAGCAGCCCCCGTTCCCGTTCCACCTCCCATACCTGCAGTGACAAACACCATATCCGCGCCTTTGAGTGCCGACACAATTCTCTCTTTATCTTCAATGGCTGCTTTTTGTCCGAGTTCTGGATCACCACCAGCACCCATACCACGTGTCACTTTGTTACCAAGTTGGATTTTGACTTCGACGGGAGATTTGAGTAATACTTGTTCGTCGGTGTTCATTACAATGAAGTCAACACCTGTCATTTTAGAATTCACCATTCGTGTGACAGCATTCATTCCACCACCACCAACTCCGATGACTTTGATAATGGCTGGGCTAGTTTTTTCTTCTTCTAGGTATAACATTCATTTTTCCTTAGAGATTATTCTCCATCCAACGACGAACCTTCTTCATCCATCCTTCTCCGTCCGATACGGAATGCATGTTTCTTTGTTCTAAATTTTGTATTTTGGAACTGTATTTGATAAGACCAACAGCTGTTGCGTATTCAGGACTTGCAATTCGTTCCACAAGGCCACTAAGCCCCGCAGGTTTTGCACGACCCACTGACAAACGCAGTACTTCTTCGGCAGTCGCTTCAATGCCTTGTAATAAGGAAGTTCCCCCTGTTAAGATAACTCCCCCCGCCAAACTTGACTTATACCCTGATCGAATCAGTTCATGGTCAATCATCTCTAAAATTTCTCGAACCCTTGGTTCTAAAATTTCCACAAGTTCTTGGCGAAACACTGACCTGGCTGGCCTACCGGAAATGGATGGGATCTCAAACTTTTCAGTTGGATCTACCATATCAATTCTTGTATGGCCGTATCGTTTTTTGATGACTTCCGCAGTTTCCACAGTGGTTTTCAGACCAATGGAAATATCACTTGTGATATGGAACCCACCAAAAGGAACCACGGAGGAAAAAGCAATTCCCCCATCTACGTAAATGATGATATCACAAATGCCGGCTCCGATATCAATGACAGCAGTCCCTAAGTCCTTTTCTCCCGCTGTTAAAATTGCTTCAGAAGAAGCAAGACTGGATAACACCTTATCCATTTGCAAAAGGCCTGCTTGTTCCACACAACGATCAATATTATTCAAAGCTGTATTGCCACAAGATACAATGTGTACTTCTGCTTCTAAACGAACACCTGTCATCCCAATTGGATCTTTGATATTCACTTGGTCATCCACTTTGAATTCTTTGGTAAGGACGTGGATAACTTGTTGGTCATTCGGAACGTGTACAGCTTGGGCTGCTTCCACCACACGCATGATATCCATTTCAGAAACGATCCGTTCGCGGTTGGTAACAGCGATGATTCCCTTTTCATTAAACCCATGAACCGATTTACCAGAAACATTCACAACAACAGATGTGATCTCCTGGCCAGCCATGAGTTCGGCATCACCAAACGCTTCTATAATGGACTTGGTAGTGGTTTCTATATTGACGATGGAACCATTTTTAATTCCTGAAGATGGATAAACACCTGTTCCAATAATTTCGATTTCATGATCACCCATCAGTCGTCCAATGACAACCTTGATAAGGGAAGAACCTAAATCCAATGCCGTTATGATGGGGGAATCATCTTCGATCATATTAATGGTAAACTGCGTCTTCTCCCCTTAAATCAATAGAAACGGCTTTGATGGACTCTGCTTCCATATACGCAAGTGAGGCGTATAATTTACGAAATAAATTGAGTTCTAATTTATCACCCAAAAACACTTTCATGGGTTTTGGTGATTTTAAGTACATAGTATAATTACCGTCACGTTCTGCGACAAGTTCAGAAATTCTTGTGGAAAGTGCTGGGTAAAGGGAAAGGGCATATCGCATTTCTTTGGTGACATCAAAAATTTGTCTGCCTTCCAGTTTTTGTTCCCCAATTGAAAACGGTCCACTAATCACGATTAAGTGAGTATTCAAAACTGCGTCTTTGGATAAAATTTCTAATGTTTCATCCACTTCATAAAGAGAACTACCTACATGTATGACAAATTCTGCGACTTTCTCCTCTATATGAATCAATAAAAATCCATCTGGATCTCTTGTGATTCGAACTTTTTTGATCCTTGGGTGATTGGAAATTTTTTTTTCCCAATCCTTCCACTCATTCGTGTTTGGTGATAAACCATCCGCACCGATAAATGTCAAAACATCTGGTGGAGTCAGGTATTGTAAACCTTCCCACTGCAAACGTTCCACAGGTTTCACTGGCCTTCCCCAACGGAAGAGTAATCCGAGAGCCAAAAGCCCGGAAAGGACTAAAAGGATCGGTACCACACGCCCAAATCGTTTTTCTTTGATTTCTTGGGGGGTGTCAACCATATATTGATTATGTCACATAGTTAGGTTGTTTGGAAAGCATTTATCAAAAGGGCATAAAAAAAGGCCAGGCGAACCTGACCTTTCTCGCTAAACTCAAATTGAATTTGAGTGGCTTAGTTTTGTGCTACTTGCTTGGAATCTGTGCGAAGGTCCATAGACACGTTTTTGTATTTCTTAGCTTCTTTTTCAAGAGCATCTGCACGGCGAAGGAGTTCCTTCTTCTCGTTCATTTGGCTAAGAATTTTACCACCACGAGGTGCCCCAGCTCTCTCACGGAGTGCTTGAGCCAACTCTGTTTTTTCTTTGGCAACGTTCGCTAGGTATTCAGAAACAGCAGACTTTTGCGCTGGAGTGCTAGCTTGCTCAATCATAGCAGTTTCCAAAAGCTCTAATCTCTCGTTTGTGTCCAAAGCATGTAGGTTTGCAGTTGCAAGTCCCATTGCCAAGATCCCTGTTGCGATTATTTTTGTTGTTTTCATGTGATCCTCTCTAGATCTGGGAACCTCTTTTTCCGATCCCCTTTTTCTTATATGACTATAGAGTTCTAAAAAAGGGGATTAAATTCAATCGTAAAAAGAGGAAAAAAACTTCGTTTTCGACCAAAAACAAGAAATTTCTTTCATTTTGGATTAATTTTAATCTTTATTGGATTAAAATTAATCATTTGGGCCTGTTTTCGGCTGTATGACACGGTTTTTGAGGTGAGAACCCTTGGTTTCCGGTGCAGAAAACAGAGTCCCTTCGCGAATCACGGCACTCTTTTTCGCATAAAACTGCATTTGAGTGCCGTAAAAAAGGAATTCAGCAAACATCAGGACAAAAAAAAACCCTCTTCACGAGGGCCTTTTCTAAATCCATCACCCAACCAGTTCTCTTTGGGTGTGGATCGGAACAGAAACCTTTTGGTCAGTATTTGGTTTTGGTATAACTCAATTTTTTATTGAGGATGATCTCAACCGTCGTCACTTCGCCGGGTTTCACGACGATCTCCGAGTTTTCGAGTTTCATTTCTTCCATAAAACTAGCTCTGATTTCATACTTACCTGGTTTTAGGTTGGTGAACCAAAAGTATCCATCTTTGTCCGTTGTGACTTTAAAGATTTGGTTTGTAGACACAACCGTTGGCATATAGATGGGGTGTTTTTCGATTGGGTTGTCCAAGGTTTTGAAGAACACACGGCCTCGGATCGCACCAAATCCATCCATGGAACTCATTGCATCGACTGTCACGGTTTGTTTCGGAATCACAGCCGTTGCCGTTTTGTAAATCGGGTAGTTGTCGGCACGAACTTCGATTTGGTGGACCCCAGCAGGCAAATTGTCAATTTTTACATTGTAAATATCACCTGGGATTAAAGTTCCATTCCGCGTGATCGAGCCCCAAATTTTGGATTTTTCCGTTGTGACTTGGGCCTTGTATTCTTGGTCATCCACAAGGACTTTGATCGCCCTCACCTTTTCTTCCGGTTGGGACGACTTCAGTTTCCCTTGTTTGTTGAGGAGGTCGTAAGGTGACTTTGTGGCCGCTCCCCCATAGGTTTTGTCTTTGATGATGGAAGTGCGGATGAGGATGTTCCCTGTCGATACAGACGGAGGAGCAGGAGGTTCCACTTCGATGATAGGAGGGATGACAACCGTCGTTTCATTGGCTGGAGCCGGTACTGGTTCTGGTGACACCGGAGTGGTTGTTGTTTGGTTGTTTGGAGTGGTGGTCTCCACTGGAGTGATGGGAACGTTCACCACTACATTGGGAGGTTTCGGTGGAGGGGTTTGCGGAGTGGGTGATCCTGTTAAAAAGATACCAGCAGCATTTCCAGAAACCTGTGGGGTCTGTTCATGGCTGAACTGACGTGCCATTTTAATCGTTTCTTCTTTTGCCACAAAAAACGCTTCGAGTGCGGTGACTACGCTATCTTTGTTGAGGTCGGCTTTTTCTAAGGCATTCCCAAAATTGTAAGTGAAGATTCCATGGTTGATGGTACCACCCACTTCGATGGAAGTTTGGTCATCATCAGAAGAAGAAATCACAGCCTTGTCTTGGAAAAAATAATCCTCAGCATTTTGGCGGACTACCCCATCATTGCCTTGGGCAATCGGGATCTCTGCGGCACCACGTGTGTTTTTTCCCTTTTTGGCAATCCCACCAGAATAACAACAGTCCATCACAAGAACCGTTTTGGGTGATTTGATTTCCGTTAAAAATTCATTGAGTTCTTCATCCGAAATGTGCGGGCGATCGTAACAGATGAGATAGTTACGCATTCCATTTTTTGCCTTCGCATCTTTCATGTACATCCCGTGGCCAGAGAAGTACAAAAATACAGAATCTTCTTTCCCAACTACTTTCCCAAGTTGGCTGATTGCATTTTTCACGTTCTCACGAGTCACCATGGAACCTAACAGAACTTTGATATCCTTAAAGTTTCCTTTTTTTTGGATTTTCTCTTTTAAAAAATTCGCATCGGCTTCACAGAGATTCAACTCAGGGATTTTTGCCTTATTCCCTTTGTAGTTCGTTCCTATGAACAACGCATAACGGTTCTGCGCAAACACCGGTAAACCGATGAGATAGGCAGATAGAATACAAACAAATATGTTTCGTAACGAAAACATGATTGGGTTTCCTCTTATCCGAATGGAGTGCCTCATTCTCCAACACTAGAAATCGGAAATCAATTGGATTTTTGTTTAGATGACAAAAAACGAAAGACTTGTGGCAGCACAAATTCCCGAAATTCGGCGTTTACCCGTTTTTCTCCTCGGCAATCGTAATGGATATTATCTACAAATCGCTCGGAAGGGTAGGAAGATTCAGGAAAGAAAAAGAGTTTTGCCTCAGGATTTTGGGAAAAAAATTCTTTTAGATCAGAAAGAAGGGCAAGTGATTCCTTGGTTTCTTGTCTTTCTTTCAACCATGGCATGTACACAAGTCCAAAAGGGATTCCTTCTTTTTTAGTGAATTCGATTAAGTCTTTTAATACTTGAAAGTCAGGTTTTTGGTAGATGAATGGGGTTGGATTTTTGAGTTCCTCTGCCAATTCTTTTTGCACAAGGGCTTTGGAAAAAACAACTAGTTCGGGTTTCAATCGGTTGGAAATATTATATTTACCGAAATGACGATTGATTTGGTCTTCGATGGTTAAATTGTCTTCGAGTTGGGAGGGGGATGGTTTACAAAGCCCTGCTTCGATGTTTTCACAGGATTCACAAAAGAAGGATTTTTCTTTGTATTGTTTGTCTACCTTCCAATTGGAGAGGCTTAACGCATTTCGGATAGCACCATGAAACCGATAGGATTCATAGAGTAACGGGGCTGCTTTTGATAAAATGAAAAGGCGTTCCACTCCAGAATAATTTTCAGAAAGTTCCGAAAATGTAAATTGGTGGAGGTATCTGTGGCCAAAGAATTCCCAAAGGATTTGGTTCATGTCTTCTTGTTTGCCACTGTAACTAATGACATTCGATTTTGTGGGAGTTCGAAAAAAGTTTTTTTCAAACCCTTCGTTCCATCGTCGGTTGATATAGGCAGAAATGGATTCATTGTTTGATACCACTTTCGCATCTGGATCATACAATGGTGGGCCATAACCTGTTGCGTATAACTTCGGCGAGGCGGCAAAGAGAACCATTTTGGGTTTTTTGTTCCCTTTCTTTAGGTATTTATCCAAAAAAAATCGGTAGTACCTTGGGCCCATGGCAGGCAAACTATGGTTGTAAACAGAGTATTCTGTTTTTTCATCTTTGGCATAACCGGAAAGAGCCATGGACCTAGAATCACCTAACACGATGATGTCGGCATCACCTTTGCCAGATTCTACAAAGTTTTTCTTTAAGTTTACAAAAAAGATTTCAGGTTGTTCTAAATAATGGATTCCTGTCACACGAACTGTGATTTCCAAAACCAAAAAAAACAAAAGGGCCAAACCAATGCCTAAGAATTTAGAACGCAAAGTAAATTACCTCTTTTCCAAAAACTCCTCTTGTGAGGATGAGAAATGCCATAAACGATAATACAAAAGCTTGGATGATTGGATGTGTTAAAAAGATCCAATACCTTTCTTTTTTGAAATAGGTGATGCCATCGATGATGAGGAGTGGAAAAAAAATTTTAAAGTATTCTTCCCACAGTCCAAACATATTTTTCACATTACTATTGGGAGAAAGGTCCCATGTCCAAACACTTAAGAATTTTTTTAAGTATACAAACATCATATTGGCATCATAGGAACGAAATGCAACGGCACTAAAAGCAACGAGTGAGAATACCAAAACTCGGCTAAACGTTCCCGTAAGAATTTGGGAAACTGTAGTGGAAATGGTTCGGGAAGTTTCGATCGTTTGATCACCTAAATCTTCCTTCTTTTTGGAAAAGGCAACAAGGTAAATCAAAGTGTAGACACCTTGCAAACATCCCCAAGTAATGAATGTCCAGTTGGCTCCATGCCAAAGCCCAGAGAGAAAAAAGATGATACATAAATTTCGGTATTGAGCAAATTTCCCATACTTACTCCCTCCAAGAGAGATATAAATATAATCGCGAAACCACCGATTCAATGTTACATGCCAACGGTTCCAAAATTCTGTGGGGGTTTTCGAAAATTCTGGAGTTTCAAAATTCACTGTGAGGGTCACCCCTAGTAATCTAGAAATTCCAAGTGCAATGAAAGAATACCCAGCAAAGTCACAATAAATTTGAGTTAAAAATAAAAATCCTCCAGCAAACACTTGTGAGCCGTCGATGGAGTGGATGATCTCTGGATTTTGGGTGTATATGGATTTGGCAGCAAAAAATACCTGGTCTACATACGTAGCCAAATTGTCAGCTACATAGACTTTCATAAAGTATCCAAGTAAGATATCGTACAAACCCTTTTGGACTCCATCCAATGTTGGGAACTTCGGTTGTTTTAGCTGAGGGAGTAAATCTTGTGCCCGTTCGATCGGACCTGCCACCAGTTGTGGGAAAAAATTCACAAACAATGCAAAATCAAAAAAATCTTTTTCAGCAGGGATTTGTTTTCTGTACACATCAATCGTATACGACATGGTTTGGAAGGTGTAAAAACTAATCCCAACAGGAAGGACTATGTTTTTCAAAAGATAGGTACTCGAATCTGTGGCAGCACTCCCTCCAAGCCAAATGGCAATTTGGTTCCAGGAATCAATGAGGTTCACAGCAAAAAAATCATAGTACTTCATGGTGAAAAGAAGGCCCAAATTGGCAAAAATGGAAACTGATAGGTAAAGTTTCCTTTGCCCTTGGTGGTTTGAAGATTCGATGAGATTGGCTGCGACGTAATCGATGGTGGTACTAATGAGAATTAAGAAGAGAAAAAACCATTCCCACCAACCGTAAAAAACATAGGAAGCAAAGAGTAACCAAAGGTTTTGCGCGCGGTAAGCCCATTTCTCTTTTTTGGCAAACCAACCAAAACACAAGAAAACCGAATACACGATAAGAAAGAACAATAAAAAGACAAAAGTGTTAAAAAGCATCGGTCTTCGTTACAATTTCAAGGTTAGCAGATTCTGTAAAATTCAAAAATGAGGCAAAAAGGGAGAATCTTATCATTGACCCGTTCCTGTTTCCCAAAAATCTTATAGTTAGCTTGGATCTACTTTCGGAACTCAAAACCAAATTCGGTTTTTCAGAATTTCGCCTTGGACAAAGGGAAGCAATTGAATCCGTTCTTTTGGGCAAGGACACACTTGCAATTTTACCTACTGGAGCCGGCAAGTCTCTCATCTACCAACTACCGGCGGCCATACAAAAAACAAAACTAACGCTTGTTATATCACCTCTCATTGCTCTTATGAAAGACCAAACAGAGAGTTTACTTTCCAAAGGAATCCCTGCTGCATTTTGTAATTCCACACAAGACGAAGTGGAACAAATGACCATCCTCGCAAGAGCAGTTCGTGGGGAACTAAGGGTTTTACTGGTTTCCCCAGAAAGGGCATTATCAAATGGTTTTTTAAGGATCTTTCGTGAGATGGATTTATTTTCCCTTGTTGTGGATGAAGCCCATTGTGTCTCACAATGGGGTCATGATTTCAGGCCTGAATACCGCCAAATCCATATTTTGCGAGAACGGCATCCGAATCCAAAATTTCCTATCTTAGCACTCACTGCCACAGCCACTGAAAAAGTACAAACAGATGTCCAAGCCTCCCTTGGGATGCGTTCGCCAAAAGTGGTGCTCTCCACTTTTTTCCGACCAAATCTCAAATTCAGTGTGGAATACCCAAACCAAGAACGAGACAAAGCAGACAGACTCATGGAACTACTGGAACCATGGAAAGATGGCAGGAAGTTTCCTGGAAGAGCCATTGTTTACTGTGCCACGCGAAAAAAAACGGACGAAGTGTACGATCTTTTGAAAGACTTTGGGTTTTCCGTTGGGAAATACCATGCTGGACGCACAGACGGAATCCGAGAACGCACTCAAAACGCATATACCTCAGGAAAAGTACCGATCCTAGTTGCCACCAATGCTTTTGGGATGGGAATGGACCAACCTGACGTTCGTTTGGTGGTGCATTACCAAGTCCCTGCCTCTCTCGAAGCATATTACCAAGAGGCTGGTCGTGCAGGCCGAGACAACTTACCATCTGAATGTGTATTATTTTACAAAGCTGGTGATGTTGCCACGCAAGTGTTTATGTTGTCAAAAGAGACAAACTTCAAAGGTGGAGATACTTTACTCAAATACATCAAAGAGTATGCTAACCATGAAGTTTGTAGGCAAGTGCAACTTTGTTCCTATTTCGGGGAAACCATTCCTCCCTGTGGAACCTGCGATATTTGCACAGAGACAGGTGTCAGTGTTAACCGTTCGAAGTTTTTAGAATCAGAAAAAGTAAAACTCCAGAAAAAAAATGAAAAGCGGGAATACCCACTTTCCGACTGGGAAGAAGAAACCATCCAAAACTTTTTGAAAGAACACCCTGCTGTCTTTGGCAAAAACATCATTGCAAAAACCCTAGTAGGCAAACGTACCAAAGATGTCCTACGTTACCGTATGGAACGTAATCCATTCCATGGAAAGTTGGAAGGGATCCCAGAAGAAGCAGTGGTTGCCAAATTAGAAACATGGGTGGAAGAAAAAAAAGTTTTGGTGGCGGGGGCAAAGTACCCTAAATTGTATTTACCCAATTTTTCCAAAACCAAAGTAAAACTCGGCTCATCATCTAACACAAATGATGTGGAAAGTAAAAATACGAAACCAAAAAAAGTTCCTACCTTACATTCGCAAATCTTACGAGAACTGATGAATTACCGCGATCGTAAAGCAAGGCAACTCAAATGGAAAAAGTTTATGGTGTTCCAAAATCCTGTTCTCAAACGGATTGCGGAACGAAAACCCAAAAACTTATCCGAACTGGAAGCCACGAAAGGTGTTGGCCCTGCGAAAGTGGAACGATTTGGCAATGATATCATTGAAATTTTGGCTAAGTGGGACTAAACAAAACAGAATCACTTCGACCAATCAACAATTGTCGATTTGAGATTTTCGTTCCATAATTGAATAGATCCATTCAAATCACTGATGAGAATTTACAGTAAATTCCCTTGAAACTTTCCTTCCCTATTAGAATCTGCTGATTCAAAGGGTCATTATGGAAAAAATTGCAGGTAGGATTGTCACTCACGAACGAGAATTTTTGGGAACGGTCGAATTTGATGTCACAACTGGGCTCATCACAAATGTGAAGGAAGGTTTGGATCCAAATGCACGCCAATACTCCGAAGATTGTGTGATATTTCCTGGGTTTGGAGACATCCACATCCATGCAAGAGAAGATGTGACGGGCAAACACACTTATAAAGAAGATTTTTTATCGGCAAGTGCAGCTGCCATCAATGGAGGTGTGATCCATGTGGCAGATATGCCAAACAATCCAGTTCCACCAATTGATGACGAAACTTATACCGCAAAACAAGCGCTTACCGAAAAAGCTCCTATCCATATCACTCTCTATGCAGGAATTGGACCTCATACAAAACCTCTATCCAAAAAAGTTCCTTATAAAGTATTTATGGGCCCTTCCATTGGAGAACTTTTTTTCCACGATAACCCGTCACTCGAAGAAGTGATCAAACACTACCAAGGCCAAGATGTGAGTTTCCATTGCGAAGACCCTGAAATCCTCATCGCCAACAAAGACCAACCCACACATGAAACAAGGCGTCCCAAAGAAGCAGAAACTGTCGCCACAGATTTTGCGTTATATCTCATTGAGAAGTACAACCTCAAAGGGAAACTTTGTCATTATTCAACAAAAGACGGTCTTTCCAAGATCATTGCGGCTAAACAGCGAGGTGTGAAGGTCACATGTGAAGTGACTCCAACCCATTTGATGTTTGATACCGATATGTTAACGGAAACCAATCACAAATGGTTCCAAATGAACCCTCCGCTTCGTGGACGTGAAGATCGAGAAGCGATGGTAAAAGGCATACTTGATGGGCATATTGATTATTTAGCGACCGATCATGCACCACATTCTATCGAAGAAAAACAAAAAGGTACAAGTGGCATCTCACAATTGGATACATATGGACTTTTTGTCACATATATGATATTAAAATTAAACATTCCCTTGACACTCATTGCCAAAATTTGTTCTAAAAATCCCGGTGAGTTTGTAGCACCTTATTTACCAAAATCATTTGGAAAAGGGGTTGGATTTATTAACGAAGGTTATGCGGCAAATTTTTCTATCCTAAATTTAAAAAAACCAGTTGAATTTAAAAAATCCATGATTAAAAGTAAGTCCGGATGGTCGCCATTCGAAGGGTTCCAATTTCCTGGATCCATCGAAGCGGTCTATTATTTAGGCAAAGAAATACATGCGAAATGAGCCTTTAGGCAGTAAAATTCTCTCTGGTCTCACTGTTAAATCTTTACTGACCGAATACCCAAACAGTTTCCAAGTTTTGGATTGGGAGGGGCATTTTATTTCTGTCACAGATCGGTTTGCTCGGTTTTTGGAATTTGAGCCTAAAGATTTGGTGGGTCAATCCATCCTTAAATTCACTCAAGAGGACGATAAAGAAAACACAGAAAACACATTTAATAGTTTGGGTGAAAATCCGAATATTGTGAATTTCGAAAATCGCCTTGTGACCAAATCCAAAGAAGAGGTATGGATCATTTGGTTACTGATCCCACTTCGTGAATCCAAAATCATTTTGGGTTTTGACCGAGATGTTACGATCCAAAAAGACATTTCCTTTGAATTTTTATTACAACAACAGAAGTACAAGTCTATCTTTGATAACCTTCCCATGGGGATCGCCATCACCGATGAAAAAGGAAAAATCATTGAAACCAATAAAACGGCAAGGACTTATTTCGACATCCAAGATGGAGAACTTCTCAACCGCACATTAAACATTCGGAAGTACACTCTCATCCAACCCAATGGAACCAAAATTTACCCACGTAAATCCAGTTTGATGCGGGCCCTTCGGCACAAAGAAGTGATTCGGAATTTGGAAATTGGAATGATCAAAGAAGACAAAATCACTTGGTTTGATATTTTAGCAACACCCATTCCCATTGAAAACTTTGGCCTAGCGGTTGCCTTTCTTGATATCACCCAAAGAAGGCATGCGGAAGAAAAAATTGCCTATATGGCATTTTTTGACCAACTCACAAACCTCCCGAACCGGAACTCTCTCATCGACAAACTGTTTCCTATTTTTGAAGAAGCAAGGCGTCATGGAAATTTGGTGGGGATCCTTGCGATTGATTTGGATAATTTTAAAATCATCAATGATTCCCGTGGCCATGATTTTGGAGATAAAATCATCAAACTTGTGGCATATCGCATACGCGAAAGCATCCGAGTGTATGATCTCATCAGCCGGCAAGGGGGAGATGAATTTACGGTTGTATTACCAGACTTATCAAATGAAAGAGATGCGGCCGTTATTTCTGAATCCATTTTAGATGCAATGACACATCCCTTTGTCATCGATGGAGAAAGGATTTTTGTGAATATCTCGATTGGAATCGCCTTATACCCAACAGACGGAAAAGATTCCAATACACTGCTCAAAAACGCAGATAGTGCTCTCAATTTAGCCAAGTCTCAAGGCAAAAACTGTTATGTGTTTTTCACTGAAGAACTCCAAACCGTGGTTGCCGAACGATTGGAAATTGAAAACAGGATGCGGATCGCCATCATCGAAAACCAGTTCACTTTGATGTACCAACCTAAAATTGATTTGTATACAAGAAAGCCAGTGGGTGTGGAAGCTCTCATCCGCTGGCGCCATCCAGAAAGAGGCCTTATTTCACCAAATGTATTCATTCCAATTTCAGAAGAAACCGGTATGATCCTAGCAATTGGAGAATGGGTGATTAAGTCTGCCATCAAAACCATGCGTATGTGGAAAGACGAAGGGATAAAAGAAGTTTCCATGGCAGTGAATATCTCCACCAAACAATTCAAACACGAAAGGCTTATTTCAACCATTGCTGAAAATCTAAAATTATTCAAAGTGGACCCACATGACTTAGAAGTGGAACTGACAGAAAGTTCGGTTATGGAAAATGCAGATGCAGCAGTTCGCACGATGCAAGAGATTCGGAAACTGGGAGCCAAAATTGCCATCGACGATTTTGGAACGGGTTACAGTAGTTTGGGATACTTAAAAAAACTCCCAATCTCTTCCTTAAAAATTGACCGATCCTTTGTTTCTGAAATCACAACCGACAAGGATTCCAAAACCATCATCCATGCAGTTTCCAACCTGGCACATAACCTGGGTTTGAGTGTTGTGGCGGAGGGAGCAGAAACTGAGGAACAAGTACAGTTACTTGCCGAAAGTGGTGTGGACCAAATCCAGGGATTTTATTTTGCCAAACCAATGACTTCGGAGGACTGCCTGCATTTTCTAAAAACAGAACTTGGAATTTCGGATTGACCCGTTCGCTTTCCCGCCGTTTTTAACAAATAAGGATTTCACTTGAAACTTTCAGTTGATTGGCTAAACGATTTTACCCCGCTCTCCCAGATTCCATTCGAAAAAGTACTGGAAAAGATTAATACGTCCATCTGTGAGATAGACGATGTGGAAGAATTTAAATCCCACCTATCATCCGTTATCACAGTCAAAATCAAATCCCTAGAAAAACACCCGAATGCGGAAAAATTACAAACAACCATAGCGACAGACGGGACCAAAGACTACCAAATTGTCACAGCAGCCACAAATGTGAATGTTGGGGATATTGTTCCATTAGCACTCCCAGGAACTAAATTGGATGGGAAAGAAATTTTAGATTCCGAACTTCGTGGAGTTCGTTCGCAAGGTATGTATTGCTCCGAAAAAGAATTGGGCACGGCAATAGAATCATCAGGGGTACTCATCCTTCCCAAAGACACAACACTTGGCATTTCGGTTCGTAAACTCTTTTCATGGGAAGATACCATTCTTACCATCGACAATAAGTCCATTACCCATAGGCCTGACCTTTGGAACCATTTTGGATTTGCAAGAGAACTTGCAAGCCAACTCCAAATCCCTCTCAATTCCTTTCCACTCCAATCAGATACAAACTGGGAATCGGGTAACCAAGGTTTAACGGTTGAGAAATCTGAACATGCACATGCCTATTATGTTTGTGCAATCCAAAATGTAAATGTCACAAATTCAATTCCCAAAATCAAATCCCGATTGGAAAAATGTGGAATCCGTTCCATCAATAATGTGGTGGATGTTTCCAACTATTTGTTATTGGAACTTGGACAACCCACTCATTTTTTCGATCGTTCTAAATTACAATCCTCAAACTTTACCGTATCCAAATCCAAGGAAGGGGAAAGTTTTGCTCTTTTAGATGATACTTCTCCTAAACTTCCAGAAAACATCTTACTCATTCAGAATGGAAATACTCCTGTCGCATTAGCTGGAGTCATGGGTGGAAAAGATTCAGCCGTCACGGAATCCACAAAAGACATCGTGATGGAATCCGCCGTTTTCAAAAGAGAAGATGTTCGATTCACCATCCGAAAAACGAATATTCGTACGGAGTCAGCGGTTCGTTATGAAAAAGGATTGGATTCTTACACTTGTTTGCCGGTGATCAAACGTGCTGTACAACTTCTTATCGAAAATGGAAATCCAAATGTTAAGGTATTTGAACCTCAAGGATTCAATCACACAGTATCCAAAACCGTTACAATCGATACCAATTTAAGTTTCCTACGCCATAAACTGGGTAAAAAGATTAGTCTCCAAGAAGTAACGGACATTTTACAACGATTAGGTTTTACTGTCACAGCAAAGGATGAATCCTTATCAGTTGTTGTCCCAAAATATAGACAAAACTATGATGTTACCATTCCAGAAGATCTTGTAGAAGAAATTGGAAGGACCATTGGCTATGCTTCCATCCGAACGGAAGCACTTTCCATGGCGGTGGAAACTCCAATCCGAAACCCACTACGTGAATTGGAAAGAAGGGTAAAACAATTTTTAGCCTTAGAAGTTGGATTCAATGAAGTATACAATTATTCATTTGCTTCTTCGGCTGATGCGAAACTGGAAGTGGCTTATACAGAATCTTCATTAAAAATCGCTAATGAAATGCCGGAAGAACATTCCTTACTTCGTACCAGTTTGTATCCAGGTCTCATCAAACAAGCAAAGTTAAACCAAGATCGTTTTGAATCTGTGAATTTGTTTGAGTTGGGGAGAACCTATCACAAAGAGGGGAAAGGTTCGGATTTAGCGGAAGAAAAACGTTGGCTTTCCATTCTCTCCTTATCCAAACACAAACCAACGGACCTTGTTTCCATTGAACAAGAATTCTTACGTTTACGGGAAACTGTTTCAGAACTTTTTTTCTATCTCAACTTACCAAAATTTTTATGGTCCAAACAAAACCGTTCCCATTTCCATCCAAACGCTAGTTTGGCTCTCCACTATGATGGAAAAGAAGTCGCAGAACTTGGGATCTTACATACACGGTTTAGCGATCTCTATGATGTAAAACGTCGGGTCATCCTTGCTAAAATCAATATGGAAGTATTGGTCGAAATTTGGGAAAACCATGGAAGGAATTCTCATTTCATCCCACCTTCCCATTTCCCACAGGGACAACTGGATATATCCTTACTCATGAACGAATCAGATCCAACAGAACCATTTGCGAACTTGGTAGAAACATTACAAATCCCTGAATTGGAATCTGTTTATGTGCAAACCATCTTCCAAGGGGAATCCGTTGGCGAAGGGAAAAAATCAGTAACCTATCGTTTTCGACTTATGTCCTATGATAAAACCTTTACCCAAGAACGATTTAAGGAACTTTCTGACAGTTTGGTAACTGCAGCGAAAGACAACGGTTATACCTTACGATAAATTTGCTTTGACAAATCACAATTTTTATTGGGAAATCATTCGAGTTTATGCGGATCCTTTGTCTCTTTATTTTATCGGGAAGTTTATTTTCCTGTTCCCGGTGGGAGATCCAAAAGTCCATCAGTGACGAAAGTTTTGTGCCTGAAAAAATCGATTATGTGATCCATTCTGGATCTGAAATTGATTCACCGAAACTTCGATGGACTCCTATTTTCAAAAACAATTTGAGTTTGGGTTTCCAATCGGAACATGTATATTTAAAAATCAAAGCAACAAACCATACTTCAGTTCCAAAACTCATTTTAGATTTGGGAAACCCTCATTTAGATTTCATCAGAGTTTACGAAGAAGGGACGTTAGAGCCCATTAAAGAAGGTGGAGATTTTATTGCTCATTCCCATTGGGATGCATTTTCTAAATCCATCGCATTTGAACTCAATTGGCCCGTTGGTGAAACAAAAACGATTATCTTAGAAACCAAATCTTCATCTAACATAAGTTACTTGATTCGATTTTATTCCAAAGAGACTTTTTATCTAAAGGAAAATTTAGAAAATACAATCCTAGGTTTTTTTTATGGCACCATATTCATTATGGTGATTTACAATTTATTCATTTATTTTATTTTAAAAGAAAAAGCTTATATTACTTATTCTATATCCATTTTTTGTAATTTATTATTGCAAATGTATCTAAATGGAATTTTGAACCAAATTTTTACGTTAGATCATCCAGAAATCCATAACCGAATTGGAAGTATCATCGTAACTTGTTCTGCGATCACAGGATGGACATTTGCCCAACAAACATTAAACTTACGAGATTTTAATTTATGGTCACATAGACTCTTACAATCCTTAAAGTTCATTGTGTTGTTTTATATTTTGATTCCTTATGCCTATCTTCCAATTGACATTGCCGTCCGAATTGGCAACTTCATTGCTCAATTATTCGTTGTATCCGTTTTAGTTGTGGCACTTGTGAATTATAGCAGTGGAAACAAACAAGCTCGATTATTTTTATTTGGTTGGATTACTCTACTCTTCGGAATCCTGATGTACACGTTGATGCAAAATGGAGTTCTTCCAGTCAATGTATTCACATTGTATGGAAATCAAATTGGGTCCACACTAGAGGCTGGAATTTTATCACTTGCTCTAGCCAACAAAATCAACGAATTGAAAGAAGAAAAAGCAAACACACAAGCTGAAGCCCTTGTTACCCTTGAAGAAAAAGTAAGAGAACGCACAAAAACATTAGATGAATCATTAAATCTCATCAAAAAAGATCTAAACGTTGCCAAAAAAATCCAAAAAACATTATTCTCTGATATCAAAACCAGTGATCCAAGAATTCATTTCCATTCCTATTACCAATCGATGTCGGAAGTGGGTGGAGACTTTTACGACCTCACCCAAGTGAAAGCCGATTATTACCGAATTTTTGTAGCCGATGCCACAGGCCACGGGATCCAAGCGGCACTCATCACAATGGCAATCAAGGCAGAATACGAATCACTCAAAATGATTTATGACCATCCAGATGATTTGGTTTTTCATATGAATCAAATTTTTATTAATAAATATAGCAATATCCAAACCATTTTTACTTGTTCTGTATGTGATATTGATTTAAAAAACAAACAGTTGTTTTATGCATCAGCTGGCCACCCAGATCAAATCCACCAACGAATTCATGACATCAAACTTTTGCCTAGAACAGGTAAAATCATCGGACTTATGGACCATACACAATACCGACTCATCGAACATCAAATTGAAGAAGGTGATCGAATATTTTTATTCACAGATGGGATCTTTGAACAATTTAATGAAGAAAAAGAACTTTTTGGTGAAGACAGATTGTATGAAATTCTAAAAGAAAATTTAAAACTTAGTTTGGACCATACAATGGCAAAAGTGTTAAGTGAACTCTCTTTGTTCACTGATGGTCATGCAAAACAAGACGACATTACATTTATCGGTTGCGAAATACAAAGTCTTGGTTGACTTTGAACCATGTCTTACAAAGAAATTCCTCATTTTACAAAACCATTCATCCATCCAAATGCCACCGCATTTGGTATGATAGAATTTGGAACTTCGGTATCCATTTGGCCGGGTGCAGTGGTCCGTGCAGATATGAACCAAATCAAATTGGGTGATTTTGTCAATATCCAAGACAATTCCACATTGCATACGGACTCAACAAGTCCAATCTCGATCGGAGAATGGACGTTAGTTGGTCATAACGTAATGATCCATGGTTGTAAAATTGGTAAAGGAGTTCTTGTTGGCATTGGATCAATTGTACTCGATAATGCAGAGATTGGGGACGGATCACAAATTGCGGCAGGTTGTATGATCCGAGGTGGAAAAAAAATCCCACCCAGATCTCTTGTTGTGCCCAACGGTTCCGATATTAAAATTTTCCCAGGAAAAGCCAAACCTGAACTCACTGTCGCAGGTTGTATTGAATATGCTCACTTATCCGAACGATTTGCTCAGAATGTATTTGTTCCCTTCCAAAAAGAAGAAGAAATACATTTTGTATCCCAAGCAAAAGAAATCATCGCAAAACTTGGGATATAAACAGAACTTATCCAATAGAATTAGTTTTATCGATAACATCGTGAAACAAAACCAAACACTTGGATACTATTATCTGATTTATGAACCATTTCCTAAATAAAGTCAAAGTCCTTGGAATTTTTTCCATCACCCAAACTGTTTTCCAAATTGGTACAGTGATGATCATGGCTGTCTCCGCCCTTGCTGGACAAACCATCGCTCCTTCTCCCGAATCTGCCTCACTTCCAATATCCTTCGTGATTTTGGGAACACTCATGGGACTTGTGCCAGCTTCAAAGTTTATGAAATGGCAAGGGAGTAAATATGGTTTACTTCTTGGTACGATCATTGGAATTTTCGGAGCCATACTCGCAACATATGCGATGTGGGAAAAAAGTTTTGTTTTATTTACCGTGGCACACTTGTTATTTGGTCTCCACCAATCGTTTATCCAATACCTTCGTTTTGTGGCAATGGAATCTGTACCCACCCATGACCGAGCAAGTGCTCTTTCTTGGATTTTAATTGCAGGGATTCCAGCTGCCTTTCTTGGTCCACTTGCTGGATTACAAGGCAAAGACCTCTTCCCTTCTTCTTTATTTTTAGGATGTTATTTGATTTTGGTAACTTCTTTATCTATACAATTTGGTTTGATTACCTTATTACCATCACCTAACAAAAGAAATACAATAGAAGAAAATATATCGGAGCCTATTTCACCAAGAGATCTGACACGTCCCATGTCCTTTCATATCAGAAACTTGGGACTTTGGGTTTCAATTCTTGCCACAGCCTTTAGTTTTGGTCTAATGGCAATGCTGATGACGGCAGTTCCAGTTGCCATGAAAACCCATGGCCATGGCCATGCATGCTTCCACACTTGTATTGCAATGGCATGTCTTAGGGATGTACATTCCTTCTTTTTTCTCTGGGTTTTTAGTTCGGAAAATGACAGCACCCTATTTGATTTTGTTAGGTGTTTTTGTGATGGGACTCGAATGTATTTCTGCTTTGCAAGGAACCGAGTTTTTACCATTTGCAGTGGCTCTCATTCTACTTGGCATTGGCTGGAATTTTATGTATGTCGGAGGGACAAACTTACTTGTAGAACAATACCATCCTTCTGAAAAAAACACAATCCAAGCAACAAATGATACAATTGTATATTCATTTGCAATTTTATCTACCTATAGCGCAGGTTATTTGGAACATAAAATTGGTTGGTTATCACTCAACTTAGTGAGTATCCCTTTTTTGGTTTTTGTTTCTATCGTTACTTTGTATTACCTTCAAAAAAGAAAGGGGATGGGTTTACAACATGGATAATCAATCACACTGGGAAACAATTTATACTGAGAAACAACCAAGTGAAGTGAGTTGGACCCAAAACATTCCTTCTCTTTCCTTACAATTGATTGATAATACAAACAAACCCAAAAATTCCAAACTGATAGATGTCGGCGGTGGAGAATCAAACCTTGTTGACCACTTGATAGAGAAAGGATATGAAAATATCTCTGTTCTCGATATAAGCCAAAATGCACTGATTCGATGCAAACAAAGACTAGGTGATAAAAGCAAAAATATTGAGTGGATTGTCACAGACATTACCAAATTCCATTCCAATACAAAATACGAGATCTGGCATGACCGCGCCGTTTTTCATTTTTTAACTGATCCGGAGTCTATCGCTTTTTACAAAAACAATTTACTAAATGCATTGAACAAAGGAGGTGAACTTATCATTGGAACCTTCAGCAACGATGGTCCCAAAAAATGTAGTGGTCTTGAAATCAAACAATACACCGAAGAAACGTTAACTGATACATTTTCACCAGAATTTATCCCCATAGAATTCCAAAGAGAAGACCACCATACACCATTTGGTACAGTCCAAAACTTTGTTTTTGGTAGATTCAAAAAGCAAATTTAAATTAAATGATATGAGAGTATCCATGGAAAAAGAAATTTTATCATTCGAAACAATCGTTGGTTTACAAGTCAAAGATGAAAACCTTTATGCAGAGTATCGAAATGCAATGAAGGGCATTTTGGAACAATATGAAGGTGGATTTCGTTATGACTTCAAAATCCAAGAAACTTTAAAATCAGAAACAGAAAACCCTATCAATCGAGTATTTCTCATTTATTTCAAAAACAAAGAAAGAAAACAAAGTTTCTTCGCAGATCCAGATTATAAAAAAATACGGGAAACATACTTTGTACCATCAGTAGAAAGTACAACGCAAATTGCAGAGTACGAACGATTTGAAGACTAAAGGGTTTTTCTACCTGCTTTGATTTTTGCGGCAAATTCTTTTGCCATTTCGATCCGCATTTTCCCTTCCGCATAACGGCGTTTTTCCAATTCCGTTTCTAATTTCAATGGTGGAACAGGAGCTGGTTTTTTAGTTTCATCCAATGCAACAAACGATAGATAGGCGGTTGTTGCACGAACCATTTCTCCTGTATAAGGATTTTCACGGTTCACTTGCACACCTACTTCCATTGAGGTGGTTCCAACATAATTGACCATAGCCTTCAAATTGACATGGTCTCCAATTTGGATGGGTGTGATAAAATTGATCCGATCGATACTAACGGTAACAGCTTCGCGACCAGAATGCCTCTGTGCGGACATTGCAGCAATTAAGTCAATCCAACTCATGATTGCACCACCAAACGCAGTACCATAATGATTGGCATCATTAGGCAAAACGATATGACGGGTTTCAACAGCAGATTCTTGTGGTGACTTCGGCGGTAATTCATTAGGAGAGGACACAATGAGGATAAGATAGTGTTGACGTTTTGTTTCGAAAAGACTTTTTTAAACCTGCCGCCTTTAGACAAGATGAAACTGTAGGGACAATATGAGTACAACCAAACGAAATTACGTCTACTGGCTCAATTTCCGTAAAGATACGGGACCACTACTCAGAAGATTTTTAATCGCTACTTCACTACTTTTTTTAGTCGCGGCTTGTTTGCATCTCATCCCTTTCTTCACAAACAAGGGTGAAATTGACTATGTTTTTCTATTCGTAGACATCGGAATTTCCTTTTTATTTTTTCTAGAATATTTACTCAAAAACAAAGTTCCACTCATCGTTCGCATCTTGACGCTCATTGGGTCAGCAATTTTTATTTCGGTATTATCATTTTTTCGGAGTGGTTTATTGGGAACAGGTGAGATGTCACTTGCCTTTATCATCATATCTTTTTTTGTTTTTTTACCACCATTACCAAGTTTAGTATCAGCCCTTTTCATCTCCATCATACCTGCAATTTTTGGAATTTCAGTTTATACTTCTTACCTAGTCTTTCCAGATGAGTTAGGCATTCGAAACCAAAGTCCAAGAGAATGGTATTTCAAGACGGTTAGTTTGGTTATATTCTCAATCCTATCCGGATTTTTAATCCAAAGGTTAAGGGCAAAACTAATCAAAAATATTATTTATCTAAAAGAATCGAGAGCAAAAATCCTTAAGTCAAACCAATACATCGACAAACTAGCATTTTACGATAATTTAACTCAATTACCAAATCGATATTTATTTGAAACATCGATTCAAAACCGGATCTCTTCAGGCCAAAAAGATACATTTGTTTTACTCATTAATATCAAAGGAATCAAAGTCATCAATGCCTTACATGGAATTGGATTTGGTGATCAAATTTTAACATTAATTGGAAACGTATTGAAAGAATACACAAAAGAAAGACCCAACACCATTATTGCCAGTTTGGGTGGGGATGAATTTATCCTTTGGATTGAAAACTCTTCTCGCGAAAGGATTGAAGATGCCATCGTTAAATTTGATTTAAATAATAACCAAATCCTCACTCCAGATCGTTTAGGACATAGATTACAATACCGAGTTTCCGGAATTCGATTTCCAGAAGAAGCCAATACATTGGATGAAGTGATCCGAAAACTTTCCATCGCGATGAATGTTGCAAGGGAAAATTCCATCAATTCTCTTGTTTGGTTTGATCCAAAGATGGAAAAGAAAATCGAAAGGGAACAAAAACTTAAAAACCAATTAGAGAAAGCAATTCATTCAAACGAATTTAGAATTGCATACCAAGAAAAAGTAGATATCAAAACTCAATCAGTTGTAGGGTTGGAAGCACTTGCTAGATGGAGTGTAAAGGAATATGGAGAAATTTCGCCAGAAGAATTTATTCCCATCATCACCAAATCAGATTTGATTGTTCCCTTTGGGAAAAATATTTTCCAAAAAGTGATCAGCCAGATTCCAAACTTACTCCATAAATATGGGAATCAAATTAAAATTTCGATTAATATCTCACCTATCTTCTTTTTATATCCAAACTTCAATGACTATATCATCGGTTATTTAAAAGAAAAATCCATTGATCCTAAAATATTAATTTTTGAAATCACAGAAGATGTTTTCTTAGATGAAGTTGAAACGATAGAAAAAATTGTGAACTCACTTCGGGCAAATGGAATTTCCGTTTCTTTGGATGATTTTGGAAAAGGATATTCTTCTTTGCACTATATGCAAAAAATTCAATTTGATGAATTAAAAATTGATAAATCGTTTTTGGATGACATTGCAATCTCCGATCGAAATTTTCTGTTATTGGAATCAATCTGCCATCTCGCAGATTCCCTTGGGTTAAAAACCATTGCAGAAGGAATCGAAAGGGAAGAACAAATCCAACATTTGAAAAAAACCTCCTGCCATATCGTGCAAGGTTACATCTATTCAAAACCAATCATCCTATTCGAATGAAATAGAATTGCAAAAGATCTCTAAAAAGCGTTTTGAATGTTATTGTATTGCATATTTCGGAACCCAACCTTCATACAAATGATTTCTTTCCTGGTTGCATTCTATTGATTTGGTTTTTATTTTATCCTTATGGGACATGGCCACGATCATTCTAATCACAAAATCAAAGACCACAACCATTCACACCATCATTCCTCCGCATCTAAAAATCTTGCGTGGGCTTTTGTATTAAATTTATTTTTTTCTATTTTTGAATTATTGGGTGGGATTTATTCCAATAGTATCGCTATCATTTCTGATGCTTTCCATGATTTTGGAGATGCGTTCTCTCTTGCATTTGTTTGGTATTTACAAAAAGTTTCTACGAAACCGATTGATCGGCATTTCGATTATGGATACAAACGTTTTTCCATATTAGGTGCTCTAATTATTTCAGTTTTATTATCGGTTGGCTCTGTATTTATGATCATCGAATCCGTTAAACGATTTCTATCACCTGCAGAATCGAAAGCGGATGTCATGTTTTTGCTTGCCATTGTTGGTGTTGTCGTAAATGGAATTGCCATGTTTCGATTGCAACATGGGTCAAGTTTTTCTGAAAAAGCTGTTTTTTTGCATTTTTTGGAAGATATATTAGGATGGATCGCCGTGTTATTCGGAAGTATCCTAATGTATTTTTGGGAAGTGCCATGGATTGATCCATTGTTATCGTTAGGGATTGCAATTTGGATTTTATATAATGCATATGGGAATACCAAACAAGTGATGCGAATTTTTCTACAAGCCGTTCCCGTTACTCTCGATCGCAAAGATTTGATCGTACAATGGGAACAAATTAAAGGTGTGAAGTCAGTTCACGACATCAAAATTTGGAGTTTGGATGGAAACCAACATGTGGCCTCGCTTCATGTATTGATTGATAAAAAATTGAAACCAAATCGATACCAAAGTATCAAAGAACAAATCAGAAACATTGCTATCAAATTTGCAATTGTTCATACAACAATAGAAATTGAAACGGATGAGGAAATTTGTAACCTCCAATTACCTTGATTTCATTGGAATGAAACCTTTTTGATTCTGAATCCTTTGGATCCATCCATTGATTTTAGGATACTCAGTTAGATCAAATCCACCTTCGTGGGCTACATGAGTATAAGCAAATAAACTAATGTCTGCTAGTGTCATCGATTCACCGACTAAATACGGTGTTTTCTCCAATTGGATTTCCATTACACGAAGGGCTTTGTGTCCTCCAGATTGTTTTGATTCGTATTCCACTTTTCTATCAGCAGGAATTCCTAAGTAATGTTGGATGAATCTTGCAACAGCAATATAAGGTTCATGACTGTATTGTTCGAAAAACTGCCATTGTAATACTTTCGCCCTATCAAATGAATCGTTTGGAACTAAATCACTTCCTTCGGCCAAAAAATTTAAAATCGCATTTGATTCAGATAAAACCCTACCATCATCTAACACAAGGATGGGAATTTTCCCGTTTGGATTTAATTTGAGAAATGACTCGGTTTTCGTATCTCCATTTTTGATATCTAATTCAATCCATTCATAGGTTATGTTTAAAAAAGAAGCAACTAACTGTAATTTATAACAATTTCCCGATTGGCTATCACCGTAAATTTTCATTTTCTTTCCTATAGAGATCAGGCAAAAATTTTTGGAACTGACCTACTTCTTCTATATTATGTTTGATCCAAGCATATCCATGTTTTTTGTCAAAGAATAGAAATTCAAAAATTGGTCTAAAGAAACGAAAAGAAAATCCCTTCCAACCAACAATTAAACAATTCTCATAAGATGTTCCATCTTTGGTTTGTTGGAAACGATATTCCATTCTTGCTAAAGGGAACAACCCATACAATTTAGGATTGTGGATGAATCCATCCTCATCCAATTTTTCAATCGGACTGATTACATTGACTAAATATTTTTTTTGTCGGCCCAGATATTCGACGATTCGTAATACGGCACCAGGTCCGATCGAACCATCTTCTTTTCGTTTTTCGTAACTTACATGAACATGGTCTTCTGGATGCCATACATGGTATCGATTGTAATGTTTTCCTTTGTATTCCATCTCTCCTTCCAGATTTTGAAACCACCAAACCAACATTTTCGGTTCAATTCCATCTAGAATTTCATGTCGGATCCAATACTTGACTCGCCCATCAGGTAAAATTTCCCTTCCTGATTCAGCCGAATCTACAGATTTACGTAGCCACTCAATTTCAAGTTTGGGTAACAAACCTAATTTGACTCGTTTCATGACAATCTCCCGTGTATAGTATACACTATACCTAGCTAAATTCATTGTAAAGTAAATACTATACAAAAAATCAATCGAAAAAAATAACGATTGGAAAAAAATGAGATTTAACGAGTTAGAAAATATTCATGAAACTTACCTTAAAACTGCTACAAAATGAATTTGAATCCTACAAAAACCCACGAACTGAGAAGGAAAAAGATATAGTGTATGCAGCTGAGGATGTTTTTGCAGAACAAGGATTTAGCGGTGCCACAACCGCAGAACTAGCAAAACAAGCAGGAGTTACAGAACGCACTTTATTTAAATATTTCCCTACAAAAAATGATTTATACAAACGAGTGTTATCTGGTTTACTTTTTGAGACAATTTTGCCAGGACATATGACGGATTTAAAACATAGACTCAAAACTTTGAATCCAAATTTTAAGGATTGGTATACTGGGATATTAAAAGCAAGGTATGATGCTGTTGCCAAAGAACCACAAAAATTAAAACTTTTGCTTGGCGCTCTTCTATTTTCAAAAGAATTTGCAGAGATATTTGGACAATTGTGGAAAATGAATTTGTATGATACCTCGCTCGAAGCCTTTCATTATTTTCAAGAAAAAGGTGATATTCGCAAGGACTTAGATCCAAATCAAATCGTACGTGCTTCGTTCAGTTTAGGTGCCAGTTTTTTGATAACTAAGTTTGTCTTAGCACCCAAGTATCCAATCGAAGTCGATACTGAAATCGAATCTATTTTTTCAATTTTCTACCGTGGCATATCAAATTAAAAATGAATTGATCATCACTAATGTTTCAATCCAATGAAAGAGGAATTAGAAAGGAAAAACTTTTGTGAAGTACGATCCAATCAACGATGGCATTCATAAAAAGTTCCATGCTGTTTCCTTCAAGGTAACACAGGTTCCGAACGAATTACAATACATTGTCCATTCTTACTGGGAAATGAAAACTGTTCAGAAGTTAGAGGAAGATTTTATCCTACATGTGATTCCGGATGCCTGTGTGAATGTGTTACTTAATTTATTGGATACAAAAATTGCCGCAGTCACGATGAGAAAAACGGAATATGTAACTCTCAACTTAGGTAAAAAATTTCATTATACAGGCATTCAATTTTTGCCGGGAATGTGGCAAGGGAATCCAAAAGAAATCGTTTCTGGATTTGTGGACCAACCTTACATAGGAAACTTACCTCTCGTGGCTACGGCAAACCGTCTTTCAAATTTAGAGTTTGAAAATTTTTCTGAAATCTTTTCAGAACTTGTGCAAACATTATTAAAAGATGGAATTGTAAAGAAAAATGAATTAGTAAGTTTAATCTTAGAAAATTTGGATGAGATTGAGTCGGTAGAAGATATGGCAGTATATGGAAACTTATCTCCTAGACAGTTACAACGAAAACTCAAAGAGGCAACAGGATTTTCACCACACGATTTTTTAAAAATTTTAAGATTACAAAAGGCATTAAAAGGCCATTATCTAGATTTTTACACAGACCAATCTCATTTCATACACTCCTTTCGTAAAATCACAGGTTACACACCAAAAGAATATTTCAAACAATTCGATGTCTGATTTATACAATCTTAACTTTCATTTTTGAAGTAAAGTCAATCATCATGAAAACAAAACCTTTCATGATGGAGGATAATGATATGACAAAAACAAATGCCATTGGTTGGTTTGATCTCTATGTGAATCAACTGGATAGAGCCACAAAATTTTATGAAACTATATGCCAACAAACCTTAGAAGATCTAATCGACCCAACTGGTGAAACAAAAATGAAAGTTTTTTCTTCGGATATGTCTGTTTATGGTTCTTCTGGTGCCCTTGTGGAATCAAAGTACCAGAAACCTGGATTAGGTGGTACTATGGTTTATTTTAGTGTTGAAGACTGTTTACTGGATGAAAAAAAATTAAAATCGTTTGGTGGAAAATTAGTTCGGCAAAAGTTTTCAATCGGCAAATTTGGATTTGTATCCATTTGTGAAGATTCTGAAGGAAACCAAATTGGACTCAGTTCTATGAAATGAGTACCATAGGATCCTTAAATTTAAAAATCATTTAGACTAAGATTTTTTTATTAGGATCATTCCATTGATTTTGATTGCCGACGGTTACATTTTTTTGGTGAAACAGTTTGGCAGTCTTTTTTTCGTGGAACTAGTAACACCACTTTTCCTTTGGTTAACAGTTGGTTTGCAACCTCATCAACTCCAAAACCATTTCCTAAATAAAAATCAACTCTTCCTTCGCCTTGGATGGCGTTCCCTCGATCATGAACAAATGCCAGATGGTCATGATATGTCTGTTTGGTGGAAGGAAAACTCAAAAGGACTGGAAATCCAAGAGGAATTTGTTTGTCCATTGCGACCGATCTTCCCTCTACAAGACGTATGCCACCACTTCCCAATGGTCCGATGGGAATCGAATTGGATTTATGATTATGAATTGTTTCTTTTTCAAAAAAAATATACCTTGGATTTTTCCAGATCGCGTCTGTTACTTCGTTTGGATTTGTTTCCATACAATTCGAAAGATGATATGGCTTCAAACTTTGACAAACACCAGTTAAATGAACAGATGGGCTGACATAATCCAACCCATTGTCAGAAGAATAATTGATTCGAAAGACTTCCTTTGTTTCCGTTTGTACGATCGCTGATCCTTCCAATTGTGCCAAGTGGAGATCCGTCAAACGAAGGAAAACGATTGCTTGCGAATGGGATTTCCAATGGGATTCTTCTTTCCAATACTCTCGTGGAAAGGAGACAACTTTTGCGTCTACGTTTCCTCGTATGGGTGGGACAAGTGCCGGGTGAGCATAGTGCCCCTCTAGTTTGGTTTTTCCTTGGACCCTCACTTCATAATACCCAGTGATCAGTGGGAGATCATTCCCTGTTTTTAGTTCCACTTCTTGGAAAAGTTTTTTCACTTCAGTGAGGAGTTCCGCAGTTTCATAGAGGTGGATTTGTTTTTGAATCTTTTGCAGAGGGTGTAAAATTTCATTTGGTGAATATGTTTCCCCATGGAACAAAAACTTTGTATCTTGTGGGAGTTTTTGAAAGTAGAGGATGGACTCTTGGATGGCGATTTGTAAGCTGAAAAGCTTTGGATCCCGCAATTTTTGAGATGGGATGACTTTCTTTGGGTTGGCACCCAATCCCTGGATGCAAATCAATAGAACAGGGAAAAACCAAAACAAAGCATAAACCAAATGTTTCATTGTTTCCCCTTCCGTTGTAACCATCGACAAGGGAAGGTGGGAAAGCAAGAAGGGTTTTGCCTGGAAGGAACTGATGGAATGGGTCTTATGTCACATAAGATCTTTGCTGTCCAATCATTTTTCCCAATTCCCCTTGACTTCCATGGGGGTACCAAAAACCTTTCAAAAGACCTCATATTTTTGCGATCATATATAGATAAATTAGGTGTTTCATGAAACGTACATTCCAACCGAGTAAAATTAAACGCGTGAGAACTCACGGATTCCGAGCCAGAATGGCTACCCCAGGCGGAAGAAATGTGATAGCTTCTAGAAGAAGAAAGGGACGTTATAAATTGACTGTTTCCGACGAAAAAATCGGGAGAAAGTTCTAATTTAGGAGCTTCCTTCGGAGACCCTTCGCGACCAAACTAGGATCCAGGAACTCTTTCGTCAGAATCGAAAAATGGGCAAGCCTCCACTTCGTTGGCTTGTTCGGAAAAACGGCCAACCTTTTGCCAGTTTTTTATTTTGCCCCGATAAAACTCACAAAACTGCCGTTCTACGCAACCGTTCGAAACGAATTCTAAGAGAGTTGGTTCGGAAAAATCTTTCTCTGATCCCAGTAGGATTCGATTGTGCGCTACTTGTGCAGGTTGGATTTGCGAAATTATCTAAGGAAGACCGAGAGGTTTTATTCCTTTCGGCACTAAAACAATTCCCATGAATCGGCTGTTTTTGTTTCTTATTTTCCTCTACAAAAAACTGCTCTCTCCCCTATTACCTCCGTCATGTCGATTCACTCCTAGCTGTTCTGAATACGCCAAACAAGCGTTTGAAACCTATCCTTGGTACAAAGCGTTTGTTTTAAGTATCATTCGAATTTCAAAATGCCACCCCTATCATGAAGGTGGGCATGACCCTTTACCGAAATCTTATAACAAGAGTTAAATTATGCAAAACGATTCCACTAACAGACAAGGTCGCTTATTCCTCGCTTTATTTTTAAGTTTAGCAGTATGGATGGGGATCAATTATATCTTTTTTCCACCACAACCTCCAAAACCAAAAGCAGTTGATGAGGCTGCTAAAACTGAGGGAACGGAAAAAGAAAAAACAACAAATGCCAGTCCAAAAGCTGAAATCAAAAAGGCAACATCTGAATCGACAAAACTTAATCCAGTCAAACCAGAAGATGTAAAAACCTTTTCGTTAAAAACTGATTCGTTTTTAGTTCGATTTTCGAGTTTGGGTGGAAGGATCACTGAATATTATATCAAAGATCATAAAGAACCAGATGGTTCTGAATTTGTAATTGCAAAAGACCCAAAGTTCCAAATTGATTTTGATGGCCAAACTGAAAAAGCAGTAGAGCTCACAAGAGGACAAGGATTTGACTTCAACATCATTGAAGACAAAGACACCATTCCTTTTTCTGCATATAACTTAGTTAACTTCAGCTCTAGTTACAATGCCGATACCAAAACTGTTATCTTTGAAGCACCATCTATCGATGGTAAATTTACGATCCAGAAAAAATTCCAATTTTTCCCTTCTGAAAATTACTTTAAGTTCCATTTAACATTAAAAAACAAAACATCTGAAACCATTCACATTTCTCCAACAAAATCTGATGTATACTTTCGTTCCTTTAGTTCCCTTGGTCCCATCTTAAAGAAAAAAGAAGACTTTAATGACCGCGACAATGCTCACTACTTTCGTTACTACTATTTAGATGGAAGTTTTAAAGACCATATTGATGGAACAACCACCCAAGGATTTTTTGACAATTTATTTGGATCCAACGAAGGAAAAGACACTCGTTACGAAATCAAAAAAGGTTCTAACGACAAAGTTGATTTTGTTGGAACAGGAAGTCGTTATTTTATCGGTGTGATCGATCCACTAGACGACAAACCAGCAGGTGTTTTACTGGATAACCGAAAAGGTAACGAAACTGGAGTCCTACTTGTTTATGACAATTGGAAACTTGGTCCTGGTGAAGAAGTTAACTTAGATTATGCGGCCTATGTAGGAGTTCGTGAGTTGGATGGAACTGCATTCCGCGATAGCAAACTCGATCCGAAAATCAACAAAGACTCAACATTTGCGGGCTTAAGTGAATCTCTCGACAAATCATTCAACCAAGGGATCACAACTCCACTTCGCAATGGGATTGTATGGATCTTAAAGAAAATTTATTTGGTGATTCCAAACTACGGTTGGGCGATAGTTATCTTTGCCATTCTATTCAAATTAGCATTTTATCCGCTGAACAAAAAACAAGCGGAGTCAATGAAGAAAATGCAAGAGTTATCTCCGCAAATCAAACTCATCAATGAGAAATATGCAGACGATCCAAAACTCAAACAAGAAAAAACGATCGAACTCTATAAAAAGAATGGAACCAATCCGATGGCGGGTTGCCTTCCAATGCTCATCCAAATTCCGATCTTTATCGCACTGTATACGGCATTTTCAGACACGGTAGACCTTTGGAATTCCCCTTTTCTTTGGATCAAAGACTTAAGTGAACCTGATACAGTATTCACAACACCAAAATTAGCCTTCATTGGAACGTTAGCCATCAACATCCTCCCACTCATCATGGTAGCAACTCAAGTGGTCCAATCCAAAATGACAACAGTTTCTACAGATCCAAACCAAAAGATGATGATGTACATGATGCCTGTCATTATGTTATATTTCTTTTGGTCAATGCCTGCGGGAGTAACGATGTATTGGACGATGCAAAACATTTTGTCCATCGCACAACAAGTGTATACAAACAAGTTTGGTAAGTCTGAGGATAAAAAACCGACAAACGGTGGACCGGCTCCTGCTAACAACTCACAAGCAGTGGCAAGGCCTGGTTTTAGAAACCAAAACAAAAAAAAGAAATGAAATCATTGTTTAACAAGGAAGATCACAGATGAATAATTACATTTTCGAAGCCGAAGGAAAAACGAAAGGGGAAGCAGAAGATTACACTCTCGAAACCCTTCGTCTCCAAGCAGGCGATTTACGTTTCGAAGTAGTTGATTCCGGAAAGTCAGGCTTTTTAGGAATCACTCAAAAAAAACCTGCCGTTGTACGCGCGTTTGTTGCTAACACGGACATCCCATCAGAAAAAATCATCCATGGGGTGATCATCACCATTTTGAAAAAGATGGGAATCCCTGCAGAAGTTGTAGGAATGGGTGACGTAGACGGAAAAATTTATGTGGAACTAACCAGTAAAGAATCTGGTCTCATCATTGGAAAACGTGGAGGCACTTTGGATTCGCTCCAATTCCTTCTTAATCTTATGGTGGATCCAAAAATCCGACACAATCGTAAAATTGTTTTGGATATCGAATCATATCGCGACAAACGCGAGTTATCTCTCATCCGATTGGCAAAATCAGTAGCTGCTTCAGTGATTAAATCAGGAAGGTCAAAACTACTCGATCCAATGAATCCTTTTGAAAGAAGGATTGTCCACATGGCAATCCAAGAAGACGAAAGAGTGTTCACAAGATCAGAAGGTAACGGAACATTTAAACGTGTACGTGTCATTTCAGCAAAAGAAAAACACAAATACAAAGACTTAGAAGATCCGTCAAAAAAAGGTCTGCCTGTTGAAGATTTTGCAGATGGAGTAGACCAAGAAGATCTTGATTGATACCATAGCGGCATTGTCCACTGCCCAAGGCCCAGGAGCGATTGGTATCCTCCGGGTCTCGGGTTCATTGGTTTTGCCCATCTCCCTTGCCGTTTTAGAAAAAAACGGAACTCCCCTAACTCAAACATTCATACAAAACCAAAAACGATCTGCCATTTTCTGCGACTTTGTGGAAAACGGAAAACCTCTCGACCAAATTGTCTTTATCTATTATCCAGCACCTAACTCATACACAGGTGAAGATCTAGCCGAATTCCATTTACATGGAAATCCCATTTTATTAAAACGTGCACTCCATGTACTTTTGGAAAAAGGAGCACGACCTGCAGATAAAGGTGAATTTACCAAACGTGCGTATCTCAATGGAAAAATCAATTTGTCTGGGGCAGAAGCCATTAGTCGATTGATTGAAGCAAGGTCCAAATTCGAATTGGAACTCGCACAAAAAAACGTATTCGGTGAGATCACCAAATTAAGTTCTAAAATCCGAAGTGATTTAATTTCACTCAAAGCGGAATGTGAAGCCGAAATTGATTTTTCAACGGAAGACCTCACTTTCGAAAGTTTAGAAGAACGAAAAAACCGAATGGTTGCCCTCAAAAATTTATGTTCTAAACTGATCAAAGATTCAGAGAGAGCAGAATCCTTTATCTTACAATCAACAGTTGTATTGTATGGAGAACCTAATACGGGTAAATCGAGTCTTATGAATGTTTTGATTGGAAAAGATCGATCAATTATCTCTGATGTTCCTGGCACAACAAGAGATTACATAGCGGAAGAATTAAGTTTGGATGGCATTCCCATTCGACTTGTTGATACAGCTGGCATTAGAGATACAGATGATACTATCGAACGAATGGGAATCGAACGAAGTAAACGAGAAGCAGATAGTGCGAATGTTAAATTATTTCTCATCGATACATCCCTTCCCTTCGAAAAAGAAACTTTTTTTGCAAAACACAAAGATCGTTTGTTTGGTTCACTCATCGTAGCCAACAAAATCGATGCAAAACACCCATCATGGCAAATGGAATCCGTTCATAATTTCAAAGAGGAATTCCAACTCACGATTTCAGAAATTTCTTGCAAAACAAAACAAGGAATCCCCGAATTATTAGAATTATTAAAATCAAAACTTACCTCCAAAGATGATACTGAGGATTTGGTCTTACTCGAAGACCGACAAAGGTATCACATTCAAAAAATTGAATCTTGTTTGTCAGAAGCCATCCAACTGATGGAAAACGGTGCTCCAGCGGAAATTTACATCCAAGAAATCAATGTCGCATTACAAGAGATTGGGCAAGTGAATGGGACTGTCGAAAATGAGGAAATTCTGGGTCGAATTTTTAGCAAATTTTGTGTCGGAAAATAAACAAGATCGTTCCAAATTTAATCTTGTATAATCGACGAAGTAGTATCTAATTGGTCGCACATTCGATACGAGGTAAAAAATGAAAAAATTTCTTGTGATTCTAACTCTTTTCTCTTTTAGCAGTTTTGGTTTGTTTGCACAAACAGCGGAAGCAGACGAAGAACCAACAATGCAAACAGAAGAAGCTTCTGAAACCGTTAAACCTAAAAAAGATAAAATGAACAACAAAGACGGTGAGAAAAAAGAGAAAAAGAATAACAAAAACGGCGATAAAAAGGCAAAAAAAGCTAAGAAAGCCAAAAAAGAAAAAAAAGCAAAGAAAGACGCTGAGTAATTCCTTTCTTCCTTTTATTGAAAAACCCCTGATTTCAGGGGTTTTTTTATTTCTAAAAGAATTCTGATTTTATGAAACATACAAACTGCCTCTTCACAATCCTCTTTGTTTTTTTTGTTACCTACCAATGTAAAACGACGCAAAACACAACTAATCCCTCGAGTCTTCCAAGTTCCCTCTCTCTCCAATTGAAATTATCAGCGATCCCTAAGGACCTTGTCGGAGAACCGATATCCTTTTCACTCCAGTTCTTTTTATGCCAAGATCCAACATCTAAAAACTGTTATATTCCTATTTTAGAAAATCGATATGAGTTAGGAAAAATCAAAACGAATGTTGCCAGCTTAAAACAAAATCAAACACTTCCAAACCATTGGACACATTTGGCAATTCGCATCACAGGCATTGAAAAGGTTCACGGCAAGTTTTCCCCTGGCCACAATCCGTATTGGTATTCTCCAGACGACATACTTAAATTAGGTGGAAATCTCACGAAGGAATTTCGATTTGTCAGCCAAGAAAACAAAATTCCAAATCGCATCCAGGAAGGAATAGCCAAAAAATTTGCACCAATCCTAGTATTCCATAAAGATAAAAAACATTTACCATCTAACATAGAGAAATATTCCGAATTCTTTACTTCGCAGGAATACCCATTGCCGGAAAAGGATCTTCGAAGGAAAACAAAAGGGCAAACAACTTGGAATTTTGTTTCCTTCCCGGAATTTTTGCCAACCAAAAACCCAACTCACTTGTATTACCATGTGAGGTATGCTGAAACAACGGTATCAGGAACACAAAAAGAAGCATTACCAGGTTTTCGTGATGATGCCAATTATTGGTATGAAGTTGGGAACGGTGATATGGTTGTGTCTTATTGGATTTGGTATGATTGGAATGAAGGCCCAACAAAATTTGGAAACATTCACCAAGGTGATCTGGAATCGTATGCACTTCTGATATCCAAAGATGGAAAACCAAAACGAATTTTACTTACAGGTCACAATCATATATTACTCGATACAAATTTTAACAATATCAATTCCCTAAACAACCATCCCATATTGTATGTGGCAAAAGGGAATATGGGATCAGATGGCGGAAATCCAACTTCGGCTTATGGTGGTTATACGGTAAAACTTAATGCAGGTAATTTTTTATTCAATTATATTTCGGATCCTTGGGATGTATTCCCAAGTTTTGATGCAAAAGAATCCATTTTAGTCATTCCATCTGATTTATCAGAGAATGATTTAATGGCTGTAAAAATAGGACCTGGTACATCTAACCCCAAGGTCAAAACAGATACGATTGATCAAAAAGGATCTCATCATTCCGAAATTGAAGGAGAACAAGTGAACCAAACTCCTACACAATTTGTGGATGCTAGAAGGATGGTGAAACAAAGGATCGAGAAGTTGGTCATGTGGGAAGAACCTGGTTGGGTGAACCAAAAAGCTGTCGAAGACCCAGACGGACACCATCAAGTTGATAAATCAGTGGCGACCTTTTTTCAATTCCAAGGAAGGCTTGGCAAACACCCAAGGACAGTTTTAAAAATAAATGAACTCAAACAATATGGGGAATCACCTGAAAACGCCCCTTTCAAAACCAATATCGAACAACATTATACCTTTGAACGTCCTAGGAGTGAACGAAATCATTCAGACAGAGAAGGGAATTATGGACCTAAATTTTTAGGAGATGATTCCACTCCGCAGAAATAGAAAGTTGTGATTGAATTCATTTTGATTTAAATTAAGTCAATTAACTTTGCTTTGGCGAGTTCTTCTGGTTTAAAAGGTTTTTCTAATTTGATGTATTGGATCATTTCTTTTCTGAAGGGATATACATCACCTAAGATCGCTTTTTGAATCACAAAATCTTTCCAAGATTTGAGGCAATGTCCAAATTTTTCTCGATCCAGTAACCTCGTGATGGATTCTTCATTTTCTCCCCAAACGAAAGGGTTCGCACCTGCATACAAAAGTTCTTTCATGGATTCCACTCCATCGGCAGATGCAGACAAAAACAAAGCCGTATTACCAAAGTTATCTTTTGATTCTAATTTGAATTTTCTGTCTTCAAGTAAAATAGAACAAACTTCGTCTAAATTCCTTTCGGAAGCCAAGTGGAGTGCATTTTTACCTTCACTATCTGTTTGGCTTACGATCTCTGGAAATGTTTTTAAAAGATAGGAAATGATCTCAATTCGATTTTCCACAACTGCTTCTAAAAAAATGGATCTCCCTAATTCATTCCTTAAAATCATTTCTTCATGGGAAATCCAAGGATGGATGGTCTCCCATAAACTTTCTGCTGATTCAAGAAGTGAAATATGAAATAAAGTGTTTCCTTCCTTATCTCGAGTGTGCAAATGAGGTGATGATTTCCAGTAGGTTGCCGTTGCAATCAAAGCTTCTATAAATTGAGTGCGGTTTTGACTGACCGCATCAAAGATCACATTGCCTGGAGTTCGATACGGTGAATTTGGATCGGCACCAGTTATGATCGCATGTTGGAATAAACCAACATGATCCATTTTCAACATCCAAGAGAGTGCATTGGTACCGTAGGAATCCAATTCATTGGGATCGGCACCTTGCTTTAAGATTTCATCCCATTCTTGTATACTTCCCGATTTTGCTACCTCAATGACATCCATTCCTGTTACAATAATTGTCTCTGTTTGGTTGTCGATTTTTTAACAACACGTTTCGTCTGTTTGAATCCAATCGTTTTATCAAATCCTCGTTTCACTTCAAATTTCAAAAATTGAATTTCTTTTGTTTCCTTCGGAGGGATCAGGCTCATGGCTCTTTCCGATAAAGCAGTGATGGTGAGACTTGGATTCACACCTAAATTCACGGTTAACATGGACGCATCACAAACTCGCAAGTTTTCATAACCAAACACTTTGTTTTCTAAATCGATCACTCCTTTTTCCGGTGATTCTGCCACAATACAACCACCCATGATATGACCTGTGACTGGCGCCGATAATAGAGTTTCATTTAAAGAACTACGTGGGATACCACCTACAATTTCTGCCAATTTACGCGTAAAAGCATTGGCAATTGGAATGTATGTTGGTGTTGGCTCTCCAGTGGAAAGTGTTGATGTCAATGTCTTTTGGAAAGGCCAAACAAACCTCCTCTTTCGAACAAGTCGTACGCTATTATCTACAGTTTGCATCACTAGTAAAATGATCGAATTCTTTGCAAAACCAAAGGGATTATGGGCTTTTAAAAAATAAAGAGGGTGACGAACCATTGTCCAAAAGAATTTCAAAGGTCTTGGAAATTTTCCCCCACCGTCTGTCATCACACTCGCCATCACTCCAAAAAAATCTGATCCTTTGGAATACCTTACTGGTTCGATATGAGTGTTTTCATCTGGATGTACAGAAGAGGTGATCGCAATCCCTCTTGAGTAGTCTGCATTATGACTTCCAGGAACCGTGACTGGTAAAACCGTTTCGCTATTGGTACGAACAGTATCACCTAACTTCTCTGACAAACGAATCATTTTGTTTTCTTGTTGCATCTTGAGAAGTAAACCAACGGTTCCCATAACTCCAGCTGAAAGAACTACTTGATTTGATCGAAACTTTCGTTTGGGATACCCAAACCAACCTGTTGTACTATTTGTTTCTAACTCATATCCAAATTCCCCACTTGCTTCTGGATCAGGGATTCCCTTTACATTGAGTGGAATGAGTGATGTAACCTTTGTTTCTGGTAAAATCAAGGCACCTAACTTTTCTGCTAAGTATAAATAGTTTTTATCCAATGTATTTTTTGCATTGTGGCGGCAACCAACCATACAACCACCACAATAAATACAAGGATCGCGGTCAGGTCCTTCTCCATCAAAAAATGGATCCTTTGGATCTTTTTTATTTCCAAAATAAATTCCTACTGGTGTTCTTCGGAATGTATCTTCTTTACCAAATGATTTTGCCGTTTCTAATAATAAATGGTCGGGTTCCCATAATTGTGGATTTTCAGTTACACCTAACATGTGCTTTGCTACTTCGTAATAAGGTAACAATGCTTTTTCCCCACCCATTTTGGAATACAATGGCGAGTTTAAAACTTTGGAAGAAGGAACATACAATGTACAAGCATATACGAGTGATCCACCACCAACTCCTGATCCACTGACAAGTAAAAAATCATTGAGTAAGTTGATCCTTTGGATTCCGTAAAAACCAAGTTTTGGCATCCATAAATACTTACGCAAACTCCAATTGGTTTTAGGAAAGTCACCAGCCTTCCATCGTTTTCCAGACTCGATCACTAAAACTTTGTATCCTTTTTGTGAAAGTCGATAGGCTGAAACAGAACCACCAAATCCTGACCCAACGATGATCACGTCGAAATCAAATTTATGTTCTTTTGGAATGGTTTGGTTCATGGTTCGTTTTTCCTTGTTTGTGGAGAATGAGCGAATCCGATTCTCAGATAGAATTCATTTTCTGTCAATTCGCTCTTAGGAAATCGGAAAAAACTTCTGGTCGAATGTTATGATTGGTTTTGAATCGGTTCATGCCTGAAATCAAAAAACAAATCCCTTTATTAACCGCAGATGGAACCATTACTGAAGAAGGTTGGGCACGTTCACCACTTTGGACTTATAACCGAGAAAATATTGCCGCCTCAAAACTTCGGATCAAAGAATGGGATTATTATTCGATCCTCTCCCCTACAAAAGAATTTGGAATCACCTTAACAGCATCTGATCTAGGTTATGCGGGACTATTTGCAATCTGTTTTTTGGATTTTAAAAAAGGAACATTCCAACAAATTGATACTTTGTCCGTAGTTCCTTTAGGTAAAACTGGATTTCCAAAAGTGAATGATCTTGGAGTTGTCGCTTTCCAAGACAAAAAATTACACTTACGTTTTGAAACAAAAGATGGTAAACGTACATTAGAATTTGGATCTGAACAATTCCTAACACCTGATGGTTCCAAAGGGATCCAAGGAAAAATTGAATTAAAAGAACCGAAAATGGATACAATGAACATAGCCACCTCTTGGAAAGAAAACCGAAAGGCCTTCTACTATAATACCAAAATCAATTGTATGCCTGCGGAGGGACAAGTCAGAGTAGGAAATACTCATTACAAGTTCGATGCAAAGACCGACTTTGGTGCGTTAGATTGGGGAAGAGGGGTTTGGACTTACAAAAATCGTTGGTATTGGAGTTCTGTATCCGCTTGGATTGCTGGAAAACCATTTGGACTCAACTTAGGGTATGGGTTTTCGGATCGTACGCCTGCTTCCGAAAATGTGATTTTGTATGATGGTAAAATCCACAAGTTAGACGAAGTAGAATTCATCATCAATACAAATGATTACATGGCGCCTTGGAAATTCCGTTCGAATGACAATCGTTTGGATTTGGATTTTAAACCAATCGTGGACCGAAACTCTTATATGAATTTTCTTATCATCAAATCCGTCCAACACCAAGTGTTTGGAACATTTAATGGAACTGTTGTTTTAGATGATGGGAAAAAAATCAAACTCGAGAACATATTAGGTTTTGCCGAAGAAGTTCTCAATCATTATTAGTGAATTCAATGCCGTCGATTTGAATTGAGGTTAAAAAGACTTTGGATCTACAAACTGATCCAAAGTTTTCCCATCAAATAAAACAAATCAAATCCTCATGCTCGTTTTCTTAGTTTGTAATACGCAGAAAAACTTGCTGGGATAAAAATCAATGACCCAAAGGTTCCAAAACCAAGCCCCCAAGCGAGAGACAATGTCATTGGTATGAGAAGTGGATCCGAACCTCCGATCGCGTAGGCTGTTGGAATCATCCCTGCCATGGTTGTCATTGTAGTCACAAGGATGGGACGAAATCGTTCCGAAGATGCTGTGATGAGAGATTCCAAAAGGCCCTCTCCTCTTGACTGAAATTCTTCAATTGTGTCAACTAACACAATCGAGGCGTTTACGATCACACCTGCAAGTCCTATGATTCCTATCATAGCAAGAAAACTAAGAGCTTTCCCTGAAATTAAAAATCCGAACACCACACCCACAAATCCCAATGGAATCGAAAGGATGATCAACACTGGTTTTTTGATACTGTTAAAGATAATCGCAAGGATGGCAAAAATCCCAAAAAATGCCAACACCCCTGCAACTAACAAGGATATCATGGATTTGGCCGTTTCTTCCTGTTCCCCTCGAAATTTGATTTTGTAACCAGGGTATTTTTTTCCAATACTGCCAAACTCATCTTCGATTTTTCCATTGACGATCGAAGAACTGGTAATGGCTTCATTCACATCTGCAAGGACAGTGATCGCTTTTTCATAATCATTATGATACAATGCTTCAATTCCCTGTACGGTTGTTTTTGTTGTCACAGCTGTAATCGGTGTTAGGAGGCCAAATTTATTGGAGATCCGAATGGAATCTAAATCTTCTATCCCATCTCGGAAACGATCATCGTTTTGGATGATGATCCTCACTTCATCTTTTCCTTTTCGCAGGTTGGATGCTTCCAATCCTTCCATCGCTGTTCTCACATAGTAGGCAGTGATTTCTGTATCAATCCCAGTGATGGCAGAGGCAGTGTCCTTTACCCGGATTTGGATTTCTTCTCTACCAGGTTTGTAATCGTCATTGATATTGATGACACCTTCTTGTTTTCGTAAAAAATCCTGCATTTCATTTGAGATGAGTTTTAAGGTTTTGTAATCACGGCCTTCGATGGCAACGGTTACTGCCGCACCAATCGGCGGGCCATTCACAACCAAATCCACCATAACAGAAATTGCATTTGGTAATTTTTTCAGTTCGGGTTCCAGTTCTCCAAAAATTTCTTGGGCCGTGCGATTCCGTTCTGTTTCAGGAATCAGGATGATTTGAGCCATTCCTAACTGTTCCCCTATCCTTGTGAGTGGGTCTGTTGGGTCAGTTTGTTGGATTCCAATTTTTAAAATCACACTTTGGACTTCTGATTTTGGAATTTTATCTAAAATCGGTTGGAAGTATTGCAGTTGTTTTGCGGTCTCTTGGGCAGAAAAATCAGGTGGGAATTCTGCTCTCACTAATACATAATCAATCCCTTCTTTTGGAAACAAATTAAAATTCATGAGACCAACGAGTCCACATGATGACAAAAACACGATGAGGATACATCCAAGAGCAAGGAAAGGCCTACCGACCACCTTAGTGATGAAGTTTGTGAATTTTGTTTTTAAAGATTCAAACCCATTTTCTAATGCAGAACGAAACCTTTCCCTATGTTTGGATCTTTTTTTGGTTTCATTGGAAGTGAACTGGGCATAACGCACTGGTAACAATAAAAAGGATTCAAAAAGTGATAAGGTGAGTGCCACAATCACCATAAAAGGAATTTGCCAAATGAATTTCCCCATAATCCCAGACATAAATGCCATCGGTAAAAACGCGGCAACCGTTGTTAGATAAGAACCAATGATGGGAACAAAGAGTTCGCTGGCACCTAGTACTGCTGCTTCTCTAGAATCATAATTTTTGGATCGATACTTATAGATATTTTCTGAAATGATGATACTATTGTCTACGAGCATCCCTAGTGAAATGATGATCCCAAGCATGGAAACCAAATTAAAAGACACATCAAAGATTGGGAACGCGATCGTTGCAGCAAATAAGGTAAGTGGCAACGAAATACTTGTTAAAAGTGAATCTTTAAAACTAAAAAATAGAATCAGAACCACCACAACCAATAACAATCCTTGTAATGAGTTTGTGATCACAACATCCAATCGTTTCAGAGCCCTTGCCCCTTCGTTATTTAGTTCCGTAAATTGGATGTTAGCTGGAATTTGTTTTTTTAGTTCAGCAATTCTTCCCTGAACTGCTTCAACAGTCCGTATGATGTCAGCACTGTCTTTTTTGATGATTTGAAGCACATAAGCAGGCTCCCCATTCACAACAGCAAGAACTCTAGGTCTTTCGTAAGTATCTTTTACATTGGCAACTTGCGATAATAAAATTGTGTTCCCTGTTTCATTGGAGCGGATCGGAATATTTTTTATGTCATTGATTTCGTTGATCTCACCTGTCACACGAATGTCTTGTGTGATGGGTCTTAAAAAAGATCCTGCGGGAACACTGATATTCCGTTTGGAGATGGCATTGATGATGTCTGCAAAACCAATGGTGTACCTTTTTTTAAGGTCGGGATCCACTCGAATGCGCCATTCTTCTTTCCTTTTCCCGAAAGCATCCACACGCGAAACTCCCGACACCTTACGCATTTCATCTTCGATGAAACGCCCCATCTCTTGTAGTTCCATCTCATCCATGGCACCATGGATGGCAATTTCCAAAACCGGGAAGTTGGAACTTTTTTGTTCTGTTACAATGGGTCTGTCTTTTACCTGAGTTGGTAAATTTGTGACTCGGTCTACCGCTCGTCGGATATCATTTACAACTCCATCTGGATTACTGTGTTCCAAATCAATTTTGATACTGATATCAGATTCAGAGTTTCTTGAGATGGAACGAACAGAATTGAGACCCTCTACTTCACGTAACTTCTCTTCAATGGGAATCGTAACTTTTTTTTCCACATCCACAGGACTTGCCCCAGGATACACTGTTAGAACTCTCACCTGACGAAAGTTTACACGTGGAAAAGCTTCTCGTTTCATCGAAAGGACAGAGATGATCCCCGCAAGGAATAAAAAGATAAAGACTAGGTTGGCAACTAGCGGTTTATAAACAAAAAAATGGATGACTTTTCTCATAGTATGACTTCGGATTCTTAGAATTTAGAATCTTGACTGGCGAGTCAAGATGTTTCGGAAATTTATTGATCCTTATTTTCGGATTCTCGTTCTTTTATGACAGTCTCAATGACTTCAACAAAAACAGAAGTGTCTTGCGCTCCGCTCACAGCATATTTGCCACCAATGATAAAGTAAGGAACCCCACTAATTCCATTTTGATGGTAATATTGGATTTCTTTTTGGATTTCTTGTTTCAAATTGCCATCATTGTAAATGGCTTCAAAACGGGTTCTGTCTTTGTAAACTGGTTCTGTCACATTCCAAACTACTTCTTTGTCTGTTAGGTCCAAACCGTTTTCAAAGTTCGCTGCAAAAAATCGTTCTACCAAATTCTGTTGTTCTTCCAATGTGGGAAGGGCCGCTACAAGTGCATGTAAGACTAATGTATTTGTGGCTTTTGGGATATTTTGGAATTGGAAGTTGATTCCAATCTCTTTTCCTATATCCGTGAGTCGTTTCCATGCTCCATCCAATCGATCCAAACTTCCAAATTTTTGTGTTAGGTGCAATTTGTAATCAATTCCTTCTTCCGGAATCTCAGGAGAAAGTTGGAAGGGGCGCCATCGGACTTCTGGTGTGATGGAATTGCCAACCTGTGCCAAAGCTTTTTCTAGTTTCTTTTTACCAACATAACACCAGGGACAGGCTACATCGGAAACGATATCGATGGGAAATACTTCAGAGTTGGTTGACATTTGAAATTAGACTCCGATTCATAAAGAGATTGTTTGAATTACCAGGAAAAAGATGAAACATAGTAGAGAAAGTTTTTTAAAAAAAAGTTTGGCGTTTGGTAGCCTCATTTCATTTACCTCGTTACAAAAAAATCTCTATGCATTTGGCAGTGAAGAGAACAAACAGCACAGGGAAAACCCAATCGCTTATGCAGAATCACTTGGTTACACAAACCCCATCGACCAAGTTTTACTCACTGCCATCCTCGCCCCGAACTCTCATAATTCCCAACCTTGGAAATTCAAAAAGATATCTGATTTTGAGTTTTACCTTTTTGGAGATGGCGAAAAACAACTACCTGAAATAGATCCCATCAATCGTCAATTTTACCATACCCAAGGTTGTTTTTTAGAGTTATGCCACCTAACTGCTGATTCACTGATGTTTGATACAACAATCAAACTTTTTCCCAATGGAAAACCATATGCAAAAACATTTTCAAAATTTCCAATTGCAAAAGTTTCTTTAAAACCCAAAACCAAATGTGTTCACGATTTTTTATTTGCTGGTGTAAGGGATCGAAGGATGAATCGATCGGTATATTCAGGTGAGATATTAACCAAAGAAGAATTAGAAGGATTACATTCTTTTGCACTTCCTTTCAAAAACCAAATGAAATGGACAAATGATGTAAATGAATTAAGAGCCATTTTACCAGTGTTAGAAAACGCATTTGCCATGGAAACCAATCGGTATGTTTCCAACGAACTCAATCGAAGATGGTTTCGATTGAGTGAAACATCGATCTTAGAAAACCGAGATGGATTGACCTTAGAAGCAAATGGTTTGTCTGGAATCAAACTATGGATTGCTAAAAAGTTTTTTGTGGATCTATCAAAAGAGGTTTGGCATTCGGAAGATTCGAAACAAGCGGCAATCAGTATGTTTTCATCACAAGTTCACTCCGCGAAAGCCTTAGTCTTTTTTCTCTCTGAGGGAAAGGATGATGAAACCACTTGGATTGAGACCGGTAGAGATTTGATGCGGTACACTCTTTCTTGTTCCGTGAAAAACATAGCCTTTCATACCATGAACCAAGCGGTGGAAGATTATCCAGAAAGTCGTTTGTTTACCAAAGAATTAAAACAAATCCTGAAACTCAAACCCACCCAAGAAATCCAATTGATCGCTAGGCTTGGCCGAAGTTCCTACCGATTTGATTCCTATAGAAGGGATTTAAAAAGTTTTTTAGTTTAAAACCTTTTGTTTGGTTTTGTTACCAAAAGGTTTTGGTATTACGTTGCGATATTTGGGAAATGAAGTTCACCTGCGGACTCAAACGCAGGTTTTGAAAACAAATAACCTTGGTACAAATTGATACCCATGTCCACAAGGACTTTTAGTTCCTCAATTGTTTCCACACCTTCCGCAATCACAGCAATGCCAATCTCACGACAAACACCTGCTATCGCTTTCGTTAATTTTTGTGCTACAGAATTGATATGGATATTTCGAATGAGTTCCATATCCAACTTGATGATGTCAGGTTGGAACTTTGCCAGTAAGTTGAGGCCTGAGTAACCAGAACCAAAATCATCAATGGCTGTCAAAAACCCATACTTTTGGTAAGCTTTAAAAATATTGATGATATGATTATGGTCTTGGACTTCTTCCCCTTCTGTAAGCTCGAATACGAGACGGTTCAAAGGAAAATTGTATTCTCTACTTGCTTCCAAAGTGGTACGGATGCAAGTCTCTGGTTGGTAAACTGCATTTGGTAAAAAATTAATATTGAGTAAAGATGGAATTTGGATTTGGCTTGCGAGTTGGATTGCTTTGATCCGACAAGACTGATTAAATTGGTAACGATTGTTTTGGTTTACCTTTGATAAAATGGAATACGCGGATTCTCCTTGGGTTCCTCTGACCAAAGCTTCATGTGAGTAAATTTTCTTTTGGTTCCAATCGACTATGGGTTGGAAAGCCATGGAAAAGGAAAAATCCAAACCTGCCCCGCTACGGCATTCGGCACAACTATACAACTTTGGTACTTTTCCATTGGGTGTATCTACTAACTGTGCTTCAGGAAAACTTGGCTTCATGTTTTTCGGTTACCCAATTTAGACGATCGGCCAAAGATTGCAACTTAGTTTTCAGAACTAAAATTTTGGAAGTTTAGCGACTAAATACCATACCACTACTAAAAATTGAAAGAAAGAAGTAACAAGTAAGATGGTATATGGTTTTGCATTCACTGCCTTAAGAGAACCAATCCTTGCACCAAAAATTCCTCCAAAACTTCCAATAAGAGCAAGTTCCCAATGTAATTTTCCTAACAATAGAAATTGAACCGTGGTTCCGAAAGAAGTTAAAAAGATTCCTAAAAACGATGTAGCAACTGCCTCTACAGGACTCATTCGAAAATAATAAACAAATAATGGAACTGCTAAAAAACCACCACCAATTCCAAATAGCGAAGAAAACATCCCAAAAAAAACTCCAACGAGTAAAACGATGGAGATAGATTTTTTAGAAAAACGAAACTGATCTTCCTGGTTTTTTTCATTTATGATTGATTCATTCGGATTTGGACCAACCAAATTGGTTCGTTTTTCAGAGTTCTGTAGTTTTGCATTCAATTCGGAATTGAGGATAGGCAATGATTCGTAGTATCGTTTGCGTTTTTTTAGTGAGGTGATCAAATTATAAGTCGCAAGGATTCCTAAAAAAATTGTAAACACAAACAAATATACAAATTCTGAAAGTGGAATTCCGTAGTACAATTGTTTGCCGAAAGTGGTATCTTCAAACCTTCCAAAAGCAAAGGCCGTATACTGTGCTGCTGGAATGGATGTGACAAGTAACAAAAACCCTTGTTTCCAACGGATTTTGTTATTCTGATAATACACATAGAGTCCTGACAGAGCAGAAACAGGCATTTGAGCGAGGGAGACAGCAACAGCTTGAACAGCGGTTAAATGAAAAAAACTATGAAAAAAGGGAGTATATATAAATCCTCCCCCGAGCCCGAGGAAGGAAGCTAAGTAACCAACAAAAAAACCCACTCCAAATACAATGAATACACCGGGCCAAAAACCCCAAACAAATTCATGGAAGATTTGAAATGAGTGATCCAAATGATTTAAAAATGTTCTTTTGCATCCTCAAAGAATTTTAAGGTCATACGCTCAAATACTTCTTTTTCAGTCGCAGTTTCAAAATTGTACCAAGAGATAGGGATGAAGAATATCCATTGGGCATAGTTACGAAAGATATGGTAATCATAAGTTCCAACTTTTTTACCATCTTTGTAAAGGATGTATTGTACATCATATCCATCTTGTGTCGACCAAGCAGGTAAAAATGTTGCTGTGAGAGTAGAAACTCCTAAAAATGCTGTGGCAATGGGAGTAGGAGAACGATAGTTCACCTTCACGTTCACCAAATAACCAGTCTTAGGAACATCAACCCCTTCTGTTGTTTTTTTGAATCTAGTTTTGTTTTCAAAGTAATTTTTGAGAGCTTCTCTTCCACCCAAATTCAGCTGAGGGAACGTAGGAAGTACATACACAAAATTTGTGTCTAAAGTTTTTTCTTCGGAAGGAAGTGGTAAAATTTTTGGATAGTCTTTGTAACCAATGAGACAATTGGTCAAAAACAAAAATGCCAAAAGCACTCCCGTGAATAAAGATTTCTTTTGTTTAATTTTGGCTATGGTCATGCAAACCCTCCTCGTCATGTCTTCTTTCCAATTCCTCATATAATTCTTCTTGGTCTTCCGTAAAAAATAATTCATATCCGATCCGTAAACAAACAGGATCATCTTCCATCGAAACATTACTTGGTAAAATGAGATTCATCACATAGAATGTATTGGATTCGGCTTCTTCTAAAAAACTTTCTGTAGCATCCCATTCATCAAATTCTTCCACATCTGGTTTTCGAAATTCCTTTAGGATTTCATCAAATGATTCGGTGATGTAGTTAAATTCACCTGATTCGCTATCAATGATGAATTGAATGTGATGGCAACCAGGCCCCTCTTCTTCCAAAGGACTGAGCACCATACTCCCGCAGGCGGGGCAATGGATGGTTGGGTCGATGGCACCACTTGGCCAATTGATGTTGATGGTTTCGATCATGGCGGCGAACCTCGAGTTCCCATCATAAGGACTTCCCTTGTTTAGGAAACCTGAATTTGTTTTGAATTGAGTAAAAATGATTCTTAGGAATCCGATCCCAAAGCAAAAAAAAGAGATAGGGTTTGCCTAAAAAATGGGATTGTAAAATGAATTCATTTAGGCATGGGAATTACCGCTGAATACCAATCTGCCTTCACTTCCAGTTTCCAAGAATTTTTTGGAAATGCGAAAGACATTGGTTGGGAATTATACCATTTAAGTTCTGAACCAGACAATGATTTTCCATCTTGGTTGACATTCACCATCAGAAATCCGTTAGGTGGTAGAGCCATTGTCTTTCGTTACCACCACCTAGAAAATAAATTTTATGCACACCTAAAAGTCCAAGTGATCCCCGGGGAAGAAAATTGGAGTCTTGACCAATTGTTCCATAAAAGAGGATACACAGATTTAGATGCCGATGATATTTTATCGTCCGGTGGTGAATGGTTATTTCATTCGTTGGCGAGACATTATTTTGGTATCATCATCTCTTACTGTCCAAGGATATTAGAACCTGATTATTTTTTAGATTGAGATTTTTTCCCTCGGTCATCAGCAAGCACTTGGTTCCATAAAAATCCCCAGATAAAAAACGTGGAGTTTATATACGTGTATAACATCAACACCACCATTTTTGAAATCAAATCATATGCATAAGAATAGTTCACACCCACGTTTTTCATTTTGAGATAAAACTGAAATCCAAAACTCATCCCAAGAACAAGTAATGATGCAAAAATCGCACCTGGCAAATTTTCTTTTAAAGTAGTTTTTGCTTTTGTGATATAAGCATAATAGAAGGTAAATAATCCAATGCTATATGGTAAAATGATGAGTGATACAGAAAGGTATGGGTTGTTACGGAAAAAAGAAAACCGAAACGATTTAAATAACATTCGTTCAATGGAAACAATTCCGTACGTTAAATAAAAATACAAAACCAACAAAACAAGGGAAATAACAAGCAAACGAAAATTAATCCATTGAGAAGCGATAAAACCCACTTTGGTTTCATCCCGTGAAATGAATCGAAGGGCTTTGGAAATGGTTCCAAAAATGGTAAGACTCGAAACAAAAGAAATGGCAATGCTTATGGCGATCACATTGTAACTTTTAACTTTGGTTAGATTTTCTACACTTTTGTCGATGGGTTGGAATATTGGTGCCGGCAAAAATTTGCCAATTTGGTCCGTCATCAAATTGATCGTCCTTGGGTCTTGCAAAAGCCCGAGTAGTGTCACAAACACAACGAGTAAAGGAAATAGGGTTAAAAGGAAGGTAAACGAAAGTTCGGAGGCAAGGCCATGGACATCATACAAATACACTTCGCTGAAAAATCGACGGATCCGTTTCATGCGGTCAGTTTGCCACTTGTCCGTATTTTTGTCTTATTTTTCTTGCCGTCTCGATTCGAGAGGAAACCCTGGAAGAATCTCAGTGACGTACCTAAAAGGGGAAAACTTCCATGTCAGAAGAAAAAGAAAAGAAGAACAAAAAAATCGCGAAAATGACGGTCGAGGAAATTGACTCAGCCATTAAAAAGTCGGTTGAAACCATGAACGGCGAATCAAGCCTTTATGTGAAACACCTTCGCGAAAGAAAGGCGGAACTCCTAGCCAAGAAATAAGGTTAGTCCCTCCTAAATTCCCCGCCGAAACGGCGGGTTTTCGCAAACGCCTTGATCCAATTCATCCAAATCCACCAACACTTCGGCCCCAAAGTCCTCTTTGAGGGATTCAGCTGGCATATCAAACCAGGTTGCCGAGTCGCCCTTGTGGGACCAAACGGTTCTGGAAAAACGACTCTCTTCCAAATGGCCGCAGGCAAACTGAAACCCGAATCGGGGGAAGTGATTCGCTCCAAACACACCGTCCTTTCCCTGTTCCAACAGATTCCAGAATTCAATCCAGAGACTTCGGTGATTGAAACCGTACTCGACGAAAACAAATTGTATGCCGAATACGATTCCAAACGCAAAATTATCGAATCCAAATTTGAAACCACAGACCATGAAGATCCGGCATTCGAATCTTTGTTACATGAACAAAGTGAATTGGAAGAATTTGCCCACTTACACGACTTACACGGTCTCGAAGCTAGGGCCAAAAAAATCCTTTCCGGTTTAGGTTTTTCCACAGCAGATTTCTCACGCAAAACAAAAGAGTTTTCACCAGGTTACCACCACAGAATTGGTTTAGCGATAGCCCTACTCAATCCACATAACTTATTACTTCTGGATGAACCAACAAACCATTTGGATGACAAAACCAAATCTTGGTTAGCTGACTTTTTGGTTTCTCAAAACCAAGCCTTTGTCCTTGTCACACATGATCCTGAATTTTTAAACCAAACAGTAGACACGATCATCGAAATCAATCCGCATGGAACCTTTGAATTCCAAGGGAGTTTGGAAGAATTTTTTGAAGCCAAAAATGAAATCCAAGAAAAACTAAAAGTCCAATTTGAAAAAGAAGAAACCTATTTAAAAACAAGAATGGAATGGGTAGAACGATTTCGTGCCCAAGCCACCAAAGCAAGACAAGTCCAATCTGTGATCAAACGATTGGAAAAAAGGGATAAAGTTGAAAATCCAGAAGATAGTTTTTGGAACCAAAAACCAGACTACCAATTCCAATTTGTCCCATCGAGTAATATCATCCTTCGTTTAGAACATGCATCCTTTTCTTACCCTGATCGTAATACCGGTGAGAAAAAAACCATCTTTGAAAATGCTGAGATTGAAATTTCCGCTGGTGACAAAGTTGCGCTCGTTGGACCAAATGGTGCAGGAAAATCGACTCTGATGCGTTGTTTGTTAGAACAACACAAACTCGATACGGGAAAATTATATTACGGCCCCAAAACCAAACTTGGTTATTTTTCGCAAACCCATGGGGAAGATTTGGATGAATCCTTAAATCTTGTCGAAACAGTATTAAAAAAATACCCAGAACTCAATGAAGAAAAGGCAAGGACCCTACTTGGGCATTTTGCTTTCCCCGGTGACGGAGTGTTTAAATCCGTAAAACATTTGTCAGGTGGGGAACAAAGTAGACTCCGATTGGCGTTACTGGTAAACCACCCATCCAATTGTTTGTTCCTAGACGAACCCACAAACCACTTGGACATTGTGATCCGAGAAGCCATCAAACGAGCCCTGATTGATTTTCCAGGAAGTTTACTCATCATCAGCCACGACCCAGACTTTATGAAGGGGCTTTGTAACCGCACTTTCCAACTTTCTGGTGGGGAATTAAAAAACCTCAATTGCAGTTTTGACGATTACCTGAAATTCCACAAAGAAGACGAATTGGGGACAAACGCGAAGGACCAAACCTACCAAAAGCCAAAATCGGATGAAAAAAAGCCCAATCCCCAAGCGAGCAAAAACAAACGGAAAAAATTAGAAAAAGAAATTTCCGATTTGGAAGTCCAAATAGAGAGACTGGAAAAAAATAAAAAGGACAAAGAGGAACTTTTACAAGACCCAGAGTTCTTTAAAAACAGAAGTTTTCAGTTGGAAATGGACACTTATAACGATATTAAAAGAGAAATCTCACTCCTGACAAAACGTTGGGAAGATGCGACAATAGAACTAGAGGAAATGGGCGGAGTTACATAATGGTACCGGAAATCGATGTAGTCAGTTTTAAAAAACGTCTGGATGCAAGAGCAGAAGGAAAAGATGATTTTTTTGTTTTGGATGTACGAAATCCAAACGAACAACAAATTGCACTCGTCCCTGGTACGGACAAACTTATCCCTGTGAGTGAACTTGCTGCTCGCATTGATGAAATCAAAAGCCAAATTGACAAAGAAATTTTAGTTTATTGTCGGTCTGGTGGAAGGTCTGGTATGGCATGTGGGATTTTGGCCCAAGCTGGATTTAAATCTTACAAAAACGTCGCTGGCGGAACATTAGCGTATTCCGACTTAGTGGATCCAAACATGCAAAAGTATTAATTATGAAACCAACAGCAAATTTAAGAATATTAGAACAACATAGCCTCATTCCACCTTCCGTCATCATTGAAGAACTTCCACTCACTGACGAAGCTTCTGATGTTGTTGTGAGAACCAGAAGCCAAATTTCTGACATCATTCACGGGAAAGACGACAAACGTATGTTAGTCGTTGTTGGACCATGTTCGGTTCACGACATCAGTGCCGTGATGGAATACGCCGAAAAATTAAAACCAAAAATCAAAGAGTTTGAAAAAGAACTCCTCATAGTGATGAGAGTGTATTTTGAAAAACCTAGAACCACAGTTGGTTGGAAAGGTCTCATCAACGATCCTGATTTAGATGGATCATTCCATATCAACAAAGGGTTACAACTTGCAAGAAAACTATTACTTGATCTCAACAAAATGGGAATCCCATGTGGAACCGAATTTTTAGATGTGATTTCACCACAATACATCGCAGACCTCGTTGCTTGGGGAGCGATTGGGGCAAGGACAACAGAAAGTCAAGTACACCGTGAACTCGCTTCTGGCCTTTCTGCTCCTATTGGTTTCAAAAATGGAACCGATGGGAATGTCCAAATTGCAGTGGATGCCATTCGATCGGCAAGTTCCAGCCACCATTTCCTATCTGTCACAAACCAAGGCAGTAGCGCCATTTTCAAAACTGCAGGAAACAAAGACACGCATGTGATCTTACGTGGTGGAAACAAAGGGCCTAACTTTGATGAGGCGTCAGTGAATGAAGTGGGTGCTCAAATTGAAAAAGCTGGTCTTTCTCCAAAAGTAATGGTGGATTGTTCTCATGGCAATAGCCAAAAGGATTTTCGCAAACAACCAGGTGTTGTGGACTCCGTGGCCGAACAATTTGCTAAAGGAAGCAAATACATTTTAGGTGTGATGATTGAAAGCCATTTAAAAGAAGGAAACCAATCCATTGATGCCAAACCTTTGGTTTACGGACAATCGATCACGGATGCTTGTGTCTCTTGGGAAACTACGGTTCCTATGCTCGAAAAACTAGCCGAGGCTGCAAACAAACGCAAATAAACCGAAACAAAGACTCCGAAGTTTATGGATCTAAAAATACATGGGCTTCGGAAGGATACTCCCTTTTCGTCACTTCTTTGTGATACGCATTCACAGCATCTTTTACCACACCACTTAAGTTTCCAAATTTCTTTAAAAACTTCGGATGAAAGTCTTCATTGAGACCTAATAGGTCTTGCATCACAAGGACTTGGCCCGATGTGTATTTCCCTGCACCAATCCCAATCGTGGGAATGCGGATGGATTCCGTGATTTCTTTTCCTAAGGATTCTGGAACCATCTCGAGTAACAAGGCAAAGGCGCCAGCTTCTGAAAGTTCTTTTGCTTTGCGGATCATTTTGTTCCGAGCTGCTTCCGTTTTTCCTTGGACACGGTGTCCTCCGAGAGTGTGCACCGATTGGGGAGTGAGACCCAAATGGGCAAACACAGGGATCCCCGATTCTGTCATCCGTTTGGTGAGTTCTATGATAAAGTCAGAATCTCCTTCAAGTTTGACACAAGAAGCATTCGTTTCTTTTAAAACACGGCCTGCGGACCGAATCCCTTCTTCTAAAGAAGTTTGATAAGATAAAAATGGCAAATCAGCGATGATGGTTTTGTCCGGTGCCCCTTTGCAGACGGCCTTTGTATGGTATATGATTTCATCCAAAGTGACAGGTAGTGTGGACTGGTTTCCTTGGATCACCATTCCAAGTGAATCACCAACTAACAGGCAATCTACTTCTGTGCGATTGAATAGAGTTGCAAATGTGTAATCATAACAAGTGATGACAGAGATGGGTTCTCCCGCATCGTATTTCTTTTTATACTGTAGAATAATGTTTTTCATGGTTGAGTTCCGTATATAGGGCATAAACACCAATTTCACCCATATCAGTTAACAACTGCTTGATGAAAGGTCTGGAATAAATGGAATGGTGTGGTAAATGTAAAAAATCAGTTTTCATGACCACCGCTTCATAAGTAAGGATATCGATATCGATTTCACGTGGTCCTTTCCAAGACCTTCGTTTGCGCCCCAGTTTGTCTTCGATCCCTTGGAGAGAATCCAAAAGGCATGGTAAAGTGAAGGCAGAAGAAACCATCACCTTTAGAATTTGATTTAAAAAATAAGGTTGGTTGGTATTTTCGAGTGGAGCTGTTTCCAATCGTTCTGATTGTTTAAGTATTTGTAACTCAGGTAAGGTGGAGATTTCCCAAATTGCCTGGTCCATAAAATGGTGTCTGTCACCAATGTTGGAACCTAAAGACAAAAAGGCAATATTGGAATACTTCATACTCTTACCTCTTCACAAACTTCGTACGATAATCAGGACATTTTAATTCGATTTCTTTTGTCATTTCCATTAGTCGCGAATATATCCGACCTTGGCCTCTATCTCTCCATTCTACAAGTGAGTGATTGGATGTGAGAAGGGTGAGTTTTTCTTGTTCATAACGACTATCTATGAGATCGTATAACTTACGATTGTTGAATTCAGATTCCTTTTGGACTCCAAAGTCATCTATCACAAGGACATCTACATTCGCAAATTCTCGTTCAATGGAACGTTCCTGACCATGGGTCTCACTATCTGATTGGTAAGTATCTCGGATGGCAGATAAAAAGTCTTTGTTTACTTTCGCATACTTACAAGTGATCCCATAACGAAAGATGAGTTCATTTAAAATGACACAGGCGAGCAGCGTTTTCCCAGATCCTGTTCCCCCCCAAAGGTAAAACCCTTGTGGTGTAAAATCTGCATTTTTAAACTTATGAACCAGCTCATTCGCCCAGTCATGAGCGATGATAAAGGACATATCAGGATCGTTTGCTGTGTCCCCAATGTCAATTGTGGATAAAAATTGGAATCGGTAACGAGGAGGGATATTGGCTTTTTCAACCAAATTCTCTAAGTTGCGAAGGGAAAACCTGGCATTATGACAAACACACGGGAGCATTTTGTCCAATTTTCTGTCGAATGACATAAACGGAGGTTGCCCTTTCGCCTCACATGTGTTACATTCACTTCCAATACAATGGCATAAAACAAGGGCACCGGACCGAGATCCCCTTACATGTTCTGCTAAGGTAATGCCCACTCCCCCACAGGTTTTACACTGCGGATTTCCGTCTCGGATCGAAGTAATTTCGGATAAATTCATCTCCAATGAGCAATCTTCCTTAGTTCACTAAGCTGTCAAGGAATGAGATTTTTTAGGTCTGGAACGACTTATGTCCCTTTAAAACCAAGGGTTTGCGAAGAAAAAGTTCACATTTAGGTTTTTTTCCTCTTTAATTCGTTATTATTGACTCTTCCCAAACCGATACTTTCATTGAAGAAATAGATAAACCTATTTGTTCAAAATATTGAAAGAGACAAAAGGGTCACACGACTATGAAGATTATTAAGTATCTCCTTATTCTCCAACTGGTGTCCGGCTTTAGTGTGCTTTTCGCACAAACTCAGCCTGCGAACGCTCAAGAAAGCCAAGCGGCTAAAGACCAAGTCGACGAACTTCTCAAAGGCGAACTCGTTCCTGAGAATGACGATGCGGAACTCACTGAAGACCAAAAGAAAAGAAAGAAAGAAATTATGGAACAGGAATCTCTTTGGAAGAACCCTGATTTCAAAGGGTATAACAAAACGTTCCAAGAGTTACACCAACTTTCTAAAACTTTTGCAAACAACCAATTCCGTTTGGCTCTTTCAAACTACCAATCTGGTGTGAACACCATTATGAAAAATAGAGATTGGGTAGAGCAGTACCGCAAAGAAGAAGCGGAAAAGAAACGCTTAGATGAAAAATGGTACTGGCAAAAAGTTGATCGTAAAGCAAGAGAAGAACGTGTTGTTTATCGCGAAAAAATGAAAGCAAAACAAGATGCTCTTAACTACTTTTCTAAATCGATCAATCACTTAGATGAAATTAAAAACCCTGACTTAAGAGAAAGACCTGAGTTCAAAAGACTTCTTTCTGACGTATATCGTTCTTGGATCATGGCTGAGTATGACTTACAAAACCTTCCTCAGTGTATCCCAATTCTTGAACTTTACATCGAAATCGATGACAACGAGAAAGAATACCCTGCTCACAAGTATCTTGCAAGTGCATATAGCTTCGAAGAGAACATGATCAAAAAGACTAAAGGTCCAGATGATATGCTCTTTAAGTATCGTTACAAAAAGAACGTTCACTTACTTCGTGCCACTGAATTAAAATATGGAAAGGATTCTCCTGAATACAAACATATTGTGAACGTAATCAACCGAGATGAGGTTATTTCGGTAGCACAATAATCCCGAATACATCTCTTTCAATGAGAAAGCCCGGATTCAAACCCCGGGCTTTTTTGTTTTTATGCAAATAGAAAAACCATTTCTAAACTTGAGTTATCATCATTGTATTTCATAAGAACTCATATTCAAAAATTCCTGTTCACAAACTAAATCTACGAATCATTTAATTTCCTTTAAGACTGTCTTTGTTGGCATGCGAAAGAAACTAAATAATCCAATCGCATACAAACCCACAGTAACCAAACAAATTCCGAGAAACACAAGTGAGAGTTGTCCATAAGGATAAACACTTCGTAACTCAAGCACCGACCGGTTCAATACTTCATTGGAAACGACAGAATACACGAGTCCAAGTAAAAATGAAATCACAGATACAAGTAAGGCCTCTCTAAGAAAGTGTTTGCCCATAAAACGGCTGTTTGCACCAATCACTCGCAACAAAGCAAACTCACGTTTCCGTTCTGATTGGCTTGCATAGAGAGTGGTAAATACAAGAACAAATGAAGCAGCTAAGATAAAAGCAGTCATGAGTGCCATCATCTGGGTCACTTTTTCTAAAATCCCCATAAAGGCTTGGATGGTTTTTTCTGTGTCGATGACTGTGATGTTCGGGAATTTGTTTACGATCACTTTTTGCAATTGGTATCTGTTTTCATTGGAATCAATGAGTAAGGAAACAATATAAAAGCGAGGGGCTCTCTCCAAAATCCCTCTGGAAAATAACACCACAAAATTTGGTTTCATATCCGCCCAGTTCACCGAACGAAGGTTTGTGATTTTACCAGATACTTCCCTTCCTTGTACGTTGAAAGTCAACTCGTCACCAACTCCCGCTTGTAAATAACCCGCAAAATCTCGTTCGACAGAGATTTCATTTTGGCTCGATTGGCCCCACCAACTTCCTTTGGTCACCTCTTCGGTATCATACAACTCATCTCGATAGGATAAAAAGTATTCTCTGGTCCTTGCGGTGGCTCGCCAATTGCGATCCATTGCGTTTTTGATAGTATCTTCTTTTTTGACAGGTTCTCCATTGACCTTTGATAAACGAGCACCAATCACAGGTGCCACATATTGTTTTTCCAGTGGGAAAGATGAAATCGCTGTTAGCAGGTCATTTTTCTGAGACTCCCGAATATCGAGTAGAAACATATTGGGCCTACGTTCAATCTCTCTTGCTCCACTTAACTCGAGTAAACTTTCTTGTAAAATCAGCGAGAGTGTTAAAATAAACAGCGCAGACCCTAGTCCGATAATGGAAAGCCGAAGGGCTCCCGATTTTCTTGTAACTTTTTTTGTGACAAGGCTCCATTCTTTAGATAACCAACCAAGTTTTGAAACCCTTTGCAATAAAAAACCCAAAAACATGTACAAACCGTACACAAGGAGGGGTAATGTTAAGAGTACAAGAGTAAAAAGAATCCCTTTGAAGATACTTTCAGTTTCTAAGATAGCTAGGCTTGTAAAGAGGAAATAAATCAAAACAAAGGAAGCAAATTGCCAATAGGAAGTTGATAAATTTCCGCTCGTTTGTGATTCGACTTCTTTTAATGCCGCTAATGGTTTGACAGACCTTGTTTCAAGGACAAGTGGAATGGAAATTAAAAGTGGTAATACCAAACCGAGAACTATACTCCAAAGGAGCGATGATATCGACAAACCAAGAACACCTGTCCGAGTACCTACAGCCAATAGGCCACTGATATCAGGCAATAAGGATTGGATGCCATACCCTAGTCCTAAACCAAAGCTTGTCCCTAAAAGAGATAAAATTAGTATTTCCGAAAATACTAATATAAGGATGGCATTTGGTTTTGCACCCAAACACATAAGAATCGCAATTTCATTTCGCTTTTCCAACAATCTTGTGCGAACCGCAGTGTATACGGAGATAGCTCCCAGAAAAAACCCAGCGAGAGCAAGCAGGGCCATATAATCAAATGTGTTTTTAATAAACTGTTGTGAACCCGAATTGACTTCCGTATTATGATAGATGGTTAAATCTTCTTTGATAAAGGCTGCGAACTCTTTGTCCTTCCATTCCAAACTATCGATTGTATCAGGAAATTGTAAATAGACTGTATAACGGATGCGACTTCCCCTTTGCACTAGTCCAGTTTGGATGGCAGTCTCTTTCCGAATGATTGAGCCTGGAGCAGAACCAACAAAAGATCCAACAGCACCTGGTTCTTTTAATACAACACCAGCAAGAACAAGTAAGCTATCCCCCAAACGAACGCGGTCACCTAGTTTTAATTTTAGATTTTCTACAAGGCTTGCATCGAGTAATACTTGATTGGGTTTTAAATTTCGGTATGCGTTCTCTGGTTCTGTTTTCATTTCCCCATAAAACGGGTAACTTGTTTCGATCCCTTTCACAAAACTAAGAGAATTTTCCGAACCAACTTCATTGGAGATCATGGATAAAAATTGGATGGAATTACTCGTTTTTGCACCTTGTGGAAGATGTGTTTTCAGCAATTCCTTTGCAGATTCCGTGATTTCTTGGGGGGATTGTAAGGCTAAATCCGCTCCCATAATCGATTTTGCCTCTTTTTTAATGGCATTTGCCGTATTGTCCTTATAGGAATGGATGCCTATCACAGAACCCACACCGAGGGTAATGGAAACTACAATAAGAAGAGAGTACCGAAAACGAGAAAACAATTCCCGTTTTAAATAAAAACGAAAAAGGGATGCCTTCATCGACTCACCTTCTTTATTTGTTTTGTCGTATTTCCTTGTTTGGTGGTTTTTTTCTGTGATGAGGATTTTGATTGGGAAGAATTCTTTGGACCCAATGAGGATTTTTTATTCTTTGAATCTGATATGATTTCACCATCCTTCATTTCCAACACTCGATCGGCAAGTTTTGCCACATCTGGATCATGAGTGACCACAACAAGAGTGGTGCCTTGTTTTTTGTTTCGATAGAGTAATAAGTCCAATATGGTTTTACTATTTTTATAATCTAAGTTTGCAGTTGGTTCATCTGCAAAAATAATTTTGGGATCATTCACAAAGCTCCTGGCAATGGCAATCCTCTGCTCTTCACCACCTGACAACTGTTTTGGGAAGTGGGTTGCACGGTGTGACATCGCTACTGATTCCAAAATTTTTTCTGCTTTTGACAGAATTTCTTTTTCAGAAAGCGATGATTTTAAATACAAAGGGATCCCAACATTTTCAATTGCATTGAAACCAGGCAATAATTGGAAGTTTTGGAAGATAAAACCGATTTGGTCTGCCCTGATATCTGCAAGATTCGATTCATTTTGTTTCGTTAAATCGATTCCATCCAGGGATACAATGCCCGAATCTGGTTTGTCAAGACCTGCCGCAACGCCAAGTAAAGTGGATTTACCTGATCCAGAAGGGCCGATAATCGCTACAAATTCACCAGTTTCCATGCGAAATGAAATATTTTTCAACACATCAATCGTTTCTTCTTCGTTGTGAAATGATTTGAACACATTTTCAAATTCTAACACTAGGTTTTTCCCCCAAACTTAATATCACCTAACACATAACGTATGACTAATAACGGGCATTTATTCAATAAAATGCCACCTAACAATGATTTTTCAATTTTTTTGATTACAGTTATCTTTTTTTTAATTATCATTTTCGTTCCAATTCTATTGCACCTCGGCAAAAAAAAACTTAGAAAAATTCCTTATCTTTTTGTGTGTACATCCTAATTTTTTTTGACCCCAAAGGGTGGGTTTCATATAAAGTAACTTCATCGTAGTGTTTCCCCTCGCCCGTTTTTTAGGGAATTTGGGAAGTTATGAACAGCACTGTCGATAAGCGGACTCATACAGGTAAATATAGAATGCTCGAATGCAATACAAAGATAAATACTGCAGACTTTATGAATGTGAAAATTAACAATCTTAAACCTTGTGCGGAATGTGGCTCCGTCACTACCCTTTATCAGTACAATCTTTGCAAAGTTTGTTTGTCCAAGAGTTTCAAAAAGCTTGTAAAAATCATCGACTCCGTGAGAAAGTAGAATTAACTACACTTTCTCTACGTTAGTCGATGAATTATCCATTCCAAGATATTGAACAAAAATGGCAAAAATACTGGGACGACCACCAGACCTTTCGCACAAACGCACACTCATCCAAACCTAAATACTATTGTTTAGACATGTTTCCGTACCCAAGTGGTGCAGGCCTTCACGTTGGCCACCCAGAAGGATACACAGCCACTGACATCATCTCAAGACTCAAACGTATGGAAGGATACGAGGTTTTGCACCCAATGGGTTGGGATGCATTTGGACTCCCTGCAGAACGTTATGCCATGACAACGGGCATCCACCCGCGCACTACCACGAAAAATAACATTGATACCTTTCGCCGCCAAATCAAAAGCCTTGGGCTTTCTTATGATTGGGAAAGGGAAATTTCCACTACCCACCCAGACTATTACCGTTGGACCCAGTGGATTTTTTTGCAAATCTACAATTCCTACTTTGATCGCAAAGAAAACAAAGCAGTCCCTATCACCCAACTTGTCAAAACTTTGGAAACCGAAGGTTCTCGGGCATTTGAAGGGGTAGAACTTCCAAAAGGGATCCAATTCTCTGGTGCCGATTGGAAATCCAAATCTCGGAAAGCAAAAGAGGACATTTTGTCCCATTTCCGATTGGTGTACGAAGCCAATATCCCAGTGAATTGGTGTGAGGCTCTTGGCACTGTTCTTGCCAACGAAGAAGTCGAAGAATGGACTTCCAAAGGGTATTCGGTCGAACGAAAACCCATGCGCCAGTACATGATGCGCATCACTTCTTACGCCGAACGATTGCTAAATGATCTTTCTCTTTGTGAATGGCCACCATCCACACTTGAGATGCAACGCAATTGGATTGGAAAATCCGAAGGATTGGAACTCAGTTTCCATGTCCCAACAGTAAAAAAAGACATAACCGTATATACCACACGACCTGATACCATTTTTGGAGCGACCTACCTGGTTCTAGCGCCGGAACATCCACTTGTCGCAGAGCTGACAACTCCAGAACAAAAATTGGCTGTGGAAACCTACCAAAAAGATTGTTCCTTAAAAAGTGATTTGGAACGAACCGAACTGAATAAAGACAAAACAGGTGTCTTCACTGGAGCCTATGCAGAGTTACCAACAGATCCATCTGTCAAAGTTCCGATTTATATTTCTGATTATGTTTTAATTTCTTATGGAACTGGTGCCATTATGGCGGTTCCTGCCCACGACCAAAGAGACTATGATTTTGCTGTAAAGTTCCAACTTCCCATTAAACAAGTGATCGATGGAAAGATGGAAGCAAACCTTGCTTTTGATTCCAAAGAATCTGTATGTATCAACTCTTCCTCCGCTGAAGTGCAGTTAGATGGCATATCTTACAAAGATGCCTTCCAAACCATGGTTACTTGGGCAGAAAAAAAAGGAATTGGTCGTAAAAAAATCCAATTCAAACTGAGAGATTGGCTTTTTGCAAGACAAAGGTATTGGGGTGAACCGATTCCACTCGTTCACTTTGAAGATGGATCACCAAAAGCATTATCCGACGCAGAATTACCATTAGTCCTTCCTGATTTAGAAGAATTCAAACCTTCAGGAACGGGAGAATCTCCACTTGCGCTCGCCAAAGATTGGTTAGTTTACAAAGACCCAGAAACAGGGGAAATTGGAAAACGAGAAACGAATACCATGCCTCAGTGGGCAGGATCTTGTTATTATTACCTTCGTTACATTGATCCCAGAAACAATGACAAACTCATTGATCCAGAACTTGAAAAGATGTGGATGCCAGTAGAAGTGTATGTGGGTGGTGCAGAACACGCCGTATTACACTTATTATACTCCCGATTTTGGCATAAAATCCTATTTGATTTGGGTCATGTTTCAACACCCGAACCTTTCCAAAAATTGGTCCACCAAGGTCTTATCCTCGGTGAAGACAAAGGAAAAATGTCCAAGTCACGTGGCAATGTTGTCAATCCCGATGATGTGGTTTCTGAATTTGGTGCCGATACATTACGACTCTTTGAAATGTTTATGGGACCTTTTGAGATGTCCAAACCTTGGAGTAAAAACGGAGTGGATGGAGTCTTCCGATTTTTAAATCGTGTTTGGCGCCTCTTTCACTCTGGCGAAAACGAATCCTTTTTTGTGGAAGATATCGAACCGAATGAAGCAGAACTCAAAACCCTCCATCGGACGATCAAAAAAGTAAAAGACGACATTGATGGTTTTGCATTCAATACTGCGGTTTCTCAAATGATGATCTTTATCAATGAGTTTACAAGTAATCCTAGAAAACCTAAAAAAGTATTAGAACCATTTGTATTAGCACTTAGCCCGTTTGCTCCCCACCTAGCAGAAGAACTTTGGGCAAAACTCGGTCACAAAGAATCTCTTGCTTACCATCCCTACCCAAAATGGGATGAGAAGTATTTAATTGATGCGAATATCACCATTGTTGTCCAAGTGAACGGGAAAATGCGTGGAGAATTTTTAGCACCAAGAGACATCGAAGAAAAAGAAGCCTTGTCACTTGCCAAAGAAGTGGAAAAGGCAAAACCTTTCTGGGTCGGAAAAGAAATCAAAAAAGAAATTTATGTCAAAGGTAAACTCGTCAACATCGTAGTGGCGGGTTAAAGTTTATTTATCTACATAATTTCCATTTTATCTCTTACTTTATCGAAAATTCTCTCTTGTTTTAAAACTGAAGTTGAAATGGAAACCATCAATTCCATAAACCGAGACAAATTCCGAAAATAAATAGTCATCTAGATACACTATTGCCTCTAAATAATATTGGACTTTTTCCCAAATTTTCATTTATTTTCATTGGACTAGTTTACTTACTAATTTAATGATATCGCTGATATACTAGTTAGGTGTAAATTTCGAAAACTAAATAAAATAATATGCCACAATCACTATTTAACGAAACATATTTTAAAAAAAATAACTATTTCAGAAATGAATTAAACATTTCTCCCGAGAGATTGAAGGAACTAGTAAATTTAGTTACAAATTGGCAGCAGAATTGTGAATCCTTTAATCCTGATGTAGATAAAGAAAGTATAGATGAATTGGAGTTTGTAGACTTAATTTTTAAGAAAATTCTAGGTTACAAAGGTAAGGGAGAAAACTCAGAAAGCTTTCATATTTATCCGAAATACAAGATTGAAGGTGCAGGTGTGTCTGGTGGATCAGGCTTCGCTGATTTAGCTTTAGGGCAGTTTTCAAAAATTAAAGGAGATGCAGAAGTTGTTATTGAATTTAAAGGACAGGAGACTAGTGATTTAACAAAACTTTCCAACCGTCGTGATAAACTATCTCCAGTTGATCAATGTTGGAAATACCTTCTGAATCACCCATCTGCGAAATGGGGAATTGTTACTAACTTTAATGAAATACGAATTTATAATAAAGATAAGGGACAGAATTCCTTTGAGACTTTCTATTTTAGTGTTCCGAAAGAATATAAGGATAAATTTTTACCCCTATCAACGGAAACTGAACTTTTAAAGTTTATCACACTTTTAAAAAAAGAAAATCTTCTGTATTCCAATGGTATCTCTCGTACAGAAGAACTTCTAAAAATTAAAGGATTAGAAGAAACAAAAGTCCAAAAAGAATTCTACCTTTCTTATAAAAATTTAAGAACTCAATTTTTTTATGAAGCATTAAAACACAATAACCAATATGAATCAATAAAACCAAAATCTGATTTACTTCAATTGATTCAGAAACTTTTAGATAGAATTATCTTTTGTTGGTTTTGACCTGCCCCCATTTTCAGTACCAATGGATAAGTTAGTTTTCTCTAAACATTTCAACCATAAGATCGCTTAAACTCTGAAGGAGTCAAGTAATTCAATGAAGAGTGAAGACGCTCGTCGTTGTATTCCTTTTGGAAAATTCGCAAAGCATCGGTTAACTCTCTTTGATTTTTAAAGTAGTGTAGATTCAAACACTCATCTCTAAGTTTACCATTGAAACTTTCTATAAATGCATTTTGTGTTGGTTTTCCTTTTTCAATAAAGTGAATTTCTATCCCCTTATCTTCTGCCCATTTCTGGAAGTCTTTGGATGTAAATTCTGTTCCATTATCCAAAACAAATGCTCTTGGAAGTCTTTCGAGGGTGTTTAAATATCTGATCAACTTTTCTGACGAAAAAGTAAACTCTGCCTGAAGTATGGTATTCTCTCTTGTTAAATGATCAATACCTGTTAAAATTCTTTGCTTTCTTCCATCAATCGTCCGTTCGAAAACAAAGTCCATTGACCAAACTTCGTTTGAATTCTTAGGCAATGGTAGTTGCTGTGATGATGCATTTCTTTTCTTTCGCTTCGGTTTTGTCCTTATTTTAAGCCCTTCTAAGCAATATAGTCGATATACTTTCTTATGATTGATTGTCCTACCCGACCTTCTTAACCTTCGGTAAATTCGTCGATAGCCTTCCCGTTTCCATCGAAAAGCAAGTCTTCGAATTTCGTTCATTGTCTCTTCATCAATAGCTTTCGGCTGATAATAATAACTTGATTTAGGAAGAAGAACAACATCTAGGCTTCTGTTTAGAGAAAGTCCCTCTTCAACTAGCAGATCAACTGCTCTCTCCTTCGTTGATCTGCTCAAAACTTTTTTCCCAAAACATTCTTAATTGCTTGGATTTCGAGAGCCATGTCAGCTACCAATCTTTTGAGATTTGAATTTTCCTGCTCGAGTGCCTTCATCTTCTTGATTTCGCTAAGCTCCATTCCTCCATACTTGTTACGCCAGCGATAAAATGTTTGTTCAGTGATTCCGTATTTTCGTGAAAGTTCCTTGATTGGAATACCTGTTTCTGCTTCCTTTAATATCCGAAAAATCTCGCTTTCTTCTATCTTCTTTCTTGCCATAATGCTCTCTCCTTAATATCGGAGAAAACTAACTTAAATATCGGTGCAGTTTTTGGGGAGCAGGTCAGTTTTGTGAAGATTCTCGAGAAAATCTAATTCCTTCCAATATTCTCTCTGGTGATATTATAAGTTCTCAGTTAAAAGATAAATACTATAACCCGAATCATTTTAGTATCTATGCAAAAATAAAAGATCTATTCCAGGCGATTGATGAAGGCAAGGCATTTGGCATTGAAGGTGGATACAATGGAGAACTATTCAAACCAGACATTGAACTGGATTCTCTGAAACTTCCTAATTTCCTATTCGAGAAAGTTGCCGAAATTGGAAATCAATATGACTTCGGGGACGAAAATGAACTCAATGTAAACATTCTTGGGCATATTTTCGAACAAAGTATTTCTGATTTAGAAGAAATGCGTGTAAGTTTCCAAGAATTTGACCAAAATCCTACAAAACTAAATAAAGAACAATTCATAGACTTTGGAAAAGAGTTTGAAGTTGTTGAGCACAAACATTTCGAATTTGATGCAAAAAAAACCAAACGCAAAAAAGAAGGAGTCTTCTATACCCCTGATTATATCACTCGCTACATTGTTGAAAATACTGTTGGGTCTTGGTTAAAGGAGAAAGAAATAGAAGTAATCAAGAAATATTCCAATTTAAAAAAGAACAAAGAATATACCATCTTACGTGAATATAGAGATGAATATCTTTCTAAAATAAAAATTCTAGATCCCGCCTGTGGTTCAGGTGCATTCTTAATCGCTGCGTTCAATTATCTATGGAACGAACATGAAAGAGTATATAAAGAGATAAAAGAAATAAAAAATAAAACCGCACAAGGTGAGCTTTTTGATTTTGACTCAATCAGCAAAACAATTCTCGAAAACAATCTGTATGGCGTTGACTTAAACCGTGAATCAGTCGAGATCACAAAGCTTGCCCTTTGGCTCAAGACTGCGGCGAAGAATAAAAAGCTCAATAGCCTTCACAATAATATTAAAGTCGGAAATTCATTAATAGATGATCCATTGATTGTTGGAGATCTTGCGTTTGATTGGAAAAAAGAGTTCTCAAACATTATGAATAGAGGTGGCTTTGATGTTGTTGTTGGAAATCCGCCGTATGTCTTCGCTCGTGAAAAGATTTCGCAAGAGGAAAAAAACTTCTATATAAAAAAATATGAAAGTGCGCAATACCAAGTAAATACTTACTTATTATTTATTGAAAGAGGTCTTAAATTACTTTCTACAAATGCTAATTTAGGTTTAATTGTACCAAATGCTTGGTTAATGATAAGCTCTGCAAAAAATCTTCGAGAATATGTTCTGGCAAATATGTCTATAGAGCGAATCATAAATCTTTCTGGTTACTCTTTCGAAGGCGTGAGTGTCGAAACAATTATTATGATAGGAAAGAAAGAATCTATAAGGAATAATGAAATTGAAATTCTACTTAGTAATGGAAATGTTTTCGAATTCTCTCACAAAAAGAAACAGGATGAATTTCGTAAAAATGAAAACTCTGAGTTCTATGTTTTCTCCGATGAGAAAGGAGACAAACTTTTAGAAAAAATAAAAAAGAATACCGTTCCTTTAAATGATTTGACTAATATAAAAGCAGGACTTCAAGCCTATGAAGCTGGTAAAGGAAAACCAAAACAGTCTTCGGAAGATGTAAAAAAAAGACCTTTTGATTATGATTATAAATTTGATTCAAATACGTTTGAATACTTAGATGGAAAAGATGTAAAGAGATATTGTATTGATTGGTCAGGAATATATTTACAGTATGGTGAACATCTTGCCGCACCAAGAACAATTGATATTTTTGAAAATCCAAATATTATTATTAGAGAGATAACTGGCAAATACCCTCGAATGATAATCGGAACTTATAATGAAGAGTTATATCTTTTTAATCGAAGCAATATTGCAATTTTAGAAAGAGAAGACTCCAACGTTGAATTGAAATATATTTTAACAATATTAAATAGTTCTCTACTTTCTTATTATTTTTTAATGAACACAGCTAAATCGGTTCGCTTAATGTTTCCAAAAGTAATTTTGGAAGACCTTAGAAAATTTCCTATAAAAAACATTTCCCCAACTAACCAGAAGCCATTCATACAGCAAGCCGATATTATGCTTAAAAAATGCAAAGAATTGCTAGAAATACAAAAGAAGTTTTCAACTCTTTTAATTTCTGAATTTAAAATCGAAAGACTAACGGAGAAGTTAGAGGATTGGTATTTACTTGACTGGTCCGAGTTTGCAGGTGAACTCAAGAAAAAGAAAATAATTTTATCGGTAAAGGATGAAGAGAAATGGCTCGATCGTTTTGAGCGTTTACGTAAAGAAGCGCTATCGATTAAAGGAGTCATTGATTCTACGGATAAAGAGATTGATCGAATGGTTTATGAATTGTATGGACTGACAAACGATGAAATTCGAATTGTCGAGGGAGTAAATGAAAAAGACAATTCAAAATAAAATGTAATCTAAGATTCGATAACTTATACCAGAGCTTTTTAAATGACAAATATACTTCTAGATTTGCTTAAGAAGCTTAAGTTTAGTCACCAGGAAATCTAATTTGAATTAGATTAATCTCCCTTTACAAGATCACCATCACAAAGATTAGGACTCCAATGAGAACGATGGTGATAAAGGCTCCCATTAACATAAATAAGTTGGCACCTGATGATTTTGTATCCTGGGATTGTCCTTGCCCCACTTTTTTCTTTTGAGTTTGACCAGCTCCCACTTTGTTTCCAGCTCCAGCCATTGCTGTTGGTTTTGGAATTGCTACTTTAACAGGATGTTCTTCCACTGAATGTAATAAATATTGATTTGGACCTTCGGCAAAGATATGGTATTCCGTTTTGTTGCTAGCGATTCCTAAAAATTTTCCAACAACAGGATCCTTTTTAATTTTCCCCTCCTCATCGATGAGACCAAGGATTTCTGCATTGGTCATTCCTTCTGGAGTTTCCGTGGGAACTCGAAATAAAATTTCCATCCCTTCAATGAGATTGTCAAATTCCACTCCATTGATAGGAGAGATGACTGTTTTCATATTGAGTTCTTTTGGAAAACCAACTCGGAAGCCAGCGATTTGCCTTTCTAATGCAGAACCTTCACCTTTTGCCGGTTCGGTGGAGATAGAAGGAATCGATGCATCCTGAGCGCTCGCTGCTTCATCTTCAGGTTTTGGAATGGGAAGGATGACACCTTTCATCGGATTTTCATAGCGAAACTTAGCAGTGGAAATTTTATCCACTTCTGCTTGGAGTTTGATATTCCTCCCTTTGGTTGCCATAAGAATTGGATTCTCTAAAATTTCTGCGATATGGGATGGATCTTTTTTTTGCCAAAGGGGGAGAAGTTCTTCTAACTTCTCTTTGGTGAAAGTGCGGTGGACAGCTCGACCTATATTTTCTGAAATTGCAGGATCGTATCCTCCCGTTTTTCCGATATCACCTAAGTCCGTGGAAATTTGGACATGGTCAGCGAAGGTTCGAATGCGCCGAAATGTAGGCGAGGTTCCCACAACAGCATACAATTCCATTATGTGTTTACGGATAGATGATACTAAAATGAGTACCATACCGTTCAAACTGTCCAAATCAATTTTTACTTTTACAAGATAACCATCTGTGATTTTCCCTTGTAAAACTTCTTTGGCTTGTTCATCAGTAAACACGGCCTCTCTTGTCAAACCAAGGAGGTCTGCTTGTCTTTTTAATTGGTCTGCTTTTGAGCTTAGTTCTGACATTATTCTACAAACAGTTGTTCAGGAATTCCATTCGATTTTGGTATGTCATCCAATGGAACTTCTACACGCGCTACTGTTTCCTTTTTCCTTTCTGAAGAATAGATTGAAAATAAACGACGATCAAATCCAGATTGAGACAATAATATTTCTACCATCGTGATACCCATACCCGCACCTTCTGTACTGTCGCCATGTTCCATAAAGAACTCGAATAGATTATCATACTTTTTAGCATTAATAAACTTTTCTTTTACCCTTTCTGCCTCAATTGGCAAAAGTGGAAAATTATTTCGAATTTCTAAATCGATTTTATTTTTTTTGTAAATACAAGTGATTTTAACATAGAGCCCCGACTCTCTCATTTTTCGTTTGTAGGTCGGAAATTTGCGTTCATTCAAACTCGATTTGAAGAGTTTCATACCTTCTTCATAATCTTCTAAGTTTTGGATATTGAGTCGGAGTTCTTCGAAGATGATGCGTTTGATCGCAGCCTTTGTCGAATTGACAATGAGTTCTTTCGCGGCTGTATAAAACAGCTCCATCAGGTCTTCCCTCCCGACAGAACTCAAAATTTTTAGTAAAATGTATTTGAGTTTGGACTCACCTATGTCTCCCATCACATAGGTGATCATGGAAATTTTTTTCCCAGCCAAAACTGCCTTGTCGACTGTATGACAAAAATCTGGACTGAGAGAAATCTCTTGGGACATACCGGTAAACTTCAAAAATTTGCCAGTAGATTCTGGATTTGTCTAGCGATTTATGTTTTCTTCAAATGTTTGCCTAGGATTTCCATCACACCTGAAAGAGTTGGTTTGCAAGGCAAAATCACATTCCTTAGAGCTTCCTCCACTTTGGGAATTTTACCTTCATGGAATGCAAGTTTGAATTCGGTAAATTTAAGGCCGTTCGCTGTGGAAATGACAACCACTGACTCATTTTGTTTGACCTCACCCGATTGGATTGATTTCAAAAGTGCCGCAAGTGCCACTCCCGTATGAGGGTCGTTATACAATCCGTACAAATCCCCCTTCGCGCTTGCGTTCGCTAATTCTTCTTCGGTTGCCACTTCCACAATTCCATTGAATTTTTTGAGAACACGGATCGCTTTTTTTACGGATACCGGGTCACCGATTTGGATCGCCGATGCTAAGGTTTTTTCGGCAGTTACTGGTGAGAACTCCGCAAAACCTTTCTTAAACGAATCATATAAGGGACTGGCATTTTTTGCTTGGGCAAGGATGATCCTTGGCAATTTGTCAATCAGACCAAGTTCCAACATCATTTCAAAACCCATACCAAGTGCTGACACATTCCCCAAATTCCCACCGGGGATCACAACCCAATCAGGAACTTGCCATCCCAATTGTTGGGTGATCTCTATGGAAATTGATTTTTGTCCTTCGATGCGAAGCGAATTCATCGAATTTGCTAGGTAAATTGACTTTTCTTGCGTGAGTTCTTTCACAACCGCCATACAACCATCAAAATCCGTTTCGAGTGCCAGTACAATGGCTCCATTGGAAACTGGTTGGATGAGCTGTGCCGTTGACACTTTGTTAGCGGGAAGTAGGATGATGGCTGGGATTCCAGCCTTTGCGGCATACGATGCAAGGGCTGCCGACGTGTCACCAGTGGAAGCACAAGCAACTGCTTTAATCGGAACACCATCGGCAATCATTTGGTTCACCTGGCTCACAAGTACGGTCATCCCCAAATCTTTGAAGGAACCTGTGTGAGAAACTCCGCATTGTTTTACGTGTAGGCTTTTTAAACCGAGGTCTTTGGCAAATCGGGATGCGTCGTAGAGATGGGTTGTCCCTTCTCCAGAAGTGATGATGTTTTCATCTTTGATTTCGGGCAGGACCCATTCTTTTTTCCCCCAAACCCCAGAAGCATTCGGAAATTGGCTGGAGCGGAAACGAGATTCGAAAGTTGACTTCCACTCGTTTGCAGGGATTTTTTTTAAGCTGTCTAAATCATGTTCAACGTTCAGAAGTTCTCCACAACTAGAACAAGAATAAATCACTTGGTGGAGTGGGTAGGTTTTACGACAGGCGTCGTTCGTGCAGCGAAACTGTGCTCGGAATTGATATTTTGTAAGTGACATAGACTTCTCTAGGCTTCAGATTTACGGAAACTTCCTTTTCCATTCTTTGGAAAGGGGAAAAATGCACGAATGATTTTTATCGTTTTTTGATGGATATGGAAACAGAAACTAAGACCCCTGGATGGTGGTTCAAATGCAAACGATACTTGAGAAGGAGCCTCTTCGTCTTCTTATTTCTCTGTTTCTTACTCTTTGTCCGTATCTTTTTATTCCAAATTTACTCGGTTCAGGGAAATTCTATGTATCCCACCTTGGAACACGGTTCCATCGTCTTTGTGTGGAAAGGTGGATTTGCCATCTCCGCCAAATTTTTTGGAACTGAGATTTTATATACGGAACCGAGTATAGGCAAACTAGACTTGGTTTTATTTGTAAGCCAAGAAGATGAGCTTGTTGTCAAACGTGTGATTGGTCTACCGGGAGAATTTTATTCCATTGAATCAGGTAGAGTATTGATTGATTCCAAGGAACTTTTAGAAAATTACCTTCCAAAAGGAACATACACAAGTGAACCTTCAACATCCGTTTTTTTAAATCGCCATCATTCTCCATTTCTTGCTATGGACAAACAAGGAAGGATTCCACCCGGTTATTATTTGTTACTCGGTGACAACCGTCAGTATTCCACTGATTCTAGATCCTTCGGTCTAGTGCCTGTAGAAAAAATCAAAGGAAAGGTAGTCTTTTATTTTTAACAATGACAGAATACAAACTTCGTTTTAAGTACATTTTTTATTTTATTATTTCGTTATTCGTCGTTTTAATTTTCCGTGTGGTGTATCTCACCTACTTCAACGAAAACATCATCAATCTAAAAGCAAACAAATTTGTCCAAAGAGGAACAATTTATGATCGGCGAGGGATAGAACTTGCGATCTCAAGAGAATCTGCAACCGTAGGGATTGATCCATCTAATATATACGATCCAGAACTCACCGCACAAGAGTTAGGCCCTGTTCTGGGAATTCCAACAAACAAACTTATGGAAACAATTCGAGAGAAACAAAATTATTTTTTGTTAAAACGTGAAATTGAATTATCCAAAGCAGAAAAAATCAAAACACTTTCCCTTCCTGGCGTACGTGTCGAAAAAGAATACAAACGGATTTATCCACAAGGAAGTCTTGCTGCAAGTTTACTTGGATTTACTGGTTATGATGATGATAAAGCCCTCTCGGGACTTGAGATGTTATACAATCTCGAACTTTTATCCACACCGGATGCAGAATCGGCGAAAGGAAATAATGTTCATCTAACAATTGACAGTATCATTCAATACCGATTGGAAAAGTCCTTACAAAAGGCATTCCTGCAGACAGCTTCCAAACGTGGTATTGGGATGATCATGGATACAGAAACAGGAAAAATTTTGGCAATGGCATCCTTTCCAAGTTTTGACCCCAACCATTTCCAAGATTTCCCAGTTGAATCTCATAGCAATTGGTCCATCCGACATGTATACGAACCAGGATCCACGATGAAAATTTTCATCGCGCTAATGCTTTTAAACGAAGGTAAAATTTTACCTGGAGAACGATTCCACTGTCCAGGATACATTGAAATTGGTAAAACAATCATCCGTTGCACAGATAACCATGGCCACGTAAACTTAGATGAAATTTTACAATATTCTTGTAATGTTGGAATCATAAAGGCCGCACAAAAAATTGATGAGGCAACATACTATCGTTATCTGGACAATTTTAAATTTGGAAAACGCACTAATTTTTCTATACACGAAGCAAAAGGATACCTCGCCCCTCAAAACAAATGGAATAAAAGTACTCCCTACTTCCTCTCCATTGGGCAAGGGGTTTCCGTTACACCCATCCAACTCATTACTGCCGCAGCAGCCGTTGTGAATGGTGGGATTTTATTTGAACCTTCGGTTGTGTCCCAAATCACAAATTCATATGGGGAATTGGTACATGAATTTTCCACCAAATCGGAGTTACTTGGGATTAAGCCAGGGGCTGCAGCAAAAACATTAAATGCAATGGGTAAAGCTGTTTCACAAGGAACAGGTAAAAAAGCCTACTTAGAAAACTACTTCATTGCCGGAAAAACGGGTACATCTCAAAAAGCAAAAGCGGGGGCTGGTTACCAAGCGGGACTTTTTACTGCAAGTTTTCTTGGTTTTTTTCCTGCCGACAAACCAAAGTATGTTGGTCTGATTGTTTTTGATGAACCAGGTGGTGAGTCTCATACCGGAGGTGGGATTGCGGCTCCTGTTTTTCGTGAAGTCGTTGAAAGTATCATTCCGATTGTGGAACGAAGTGAAAAAGCTTTGGTTTATCGATTGCAAAACCAAAAAAACAAATTGTTTAAGGTAGATCCAAAACAAATGCCAGACCTCACAGGTCTTACTGCTTCCGAAGTCATACAAGTATTAAAACAATTAAAATTACCTTACACCCTCGAAGGATCTGGTTTTGTCAAAACACAAGATCCAAAACCTAGTTCCTCTTTATCACCCAACATGAATGTAAAAATTATTTTGGAACCGTAAGTGAACGATTCATTTCTTTCCAAAAATTTAGCAAGTTTGCCTTCTGCTGTTTCGGAATGGATCCAAACAGAAAACTCTATGGTTGAAGGAAAGGATTACAAACGAGTTTTGTCCAAAACAGGAGAAGAAACCTTAGTCATAGATGGTGTCTGGATCCATAGCCAATTTGATCCGAAAAAAGAAGCCTTCCGATTTGTATCAGAATTACCTCATGATGGAACAGAGCGCATTTATCTATTGTTTGGTGCTGGTATTGGATATATCATTCCGTATTTATTAGAACGTCCCAAAGTTACAATCCTTTGGATGGAACCTTTTCCCTTTCTGATACTCGAAGCATTTCGCAAATTTGATTTTTCCGATTCTTTTTTGTCTGGTAAACTTGTTCTCATCACGGGGGAACATTTAGAAGACCAACTTTCCGAAGCAGTCAAAGGAAAAGGAACCCATCCCATTAGTTTTGTACCACACCGAGGGTCTTGGCAATGGAAGGAACCAGAATATGTTCGCTTGAAACATATCGCCGAACAGATGTTTCACAAAAAAGATGTGAACCTTGCGACTCTCACTCGTTTCGAAAAAATTTGGGCAAAAAATATTTGTTATAACATACCTGAACTTTCAAAGTTTCGGCCTGTGTCAGATTTGTTTGGCATAGCAAAAGGAATTAAAATTGTGATTGCTTGCGCAGGACCAAGTTTATCTGAATCCATCCCTGAACTCAGTAAGTATAGAAACCAATTCCTTTTACTTGCAGTCGATACAGCTGTTCCCATTTTAACCTCTTTTGGAGTGGACCCTGATTTAATTTATTCTGTCGATCCACAAGCCTTAAATAGCCAATACTTAGAAGATTATAATGGTGACGGAATATTAATTTTTGACCCTACATCAACTTACATCAGTTTACGATTAGATAAAGGACCAAACAAAGGTTTTGTGACTTCATCCCCATTCCCTCTCATCCAATTATTAGAAAAAACTTCATCTGGCGAAATAGGTTCAGTTCCTTTTGGTGGTTCCGTTTCTACCAATGCCGCAAGCCTAGGAACCCTGATGGGAGCAGAAAAAGTATATTTAGTTGGTCAAGATTTAAGTTTTACAAAAGGACTTGCTCACTCAAAAGGCGCGGTCCTCGAAGAAAGGCTCAATTACTTAGAATCAAGAAAATTTCGAAGAGAAAAACACAATTATAAACAACTCTTTGCCTTACCACAAAAACAAGTTCTTGGAAACGCCAATGAAACTTATATCACAAATGAAAAGATGTTAATTTTTAAAAAATGGTTTGAGGATCATTCAAAAGAAAATCCATGGACCAACCTAACTAAGTTTGGTGCCAAATTAGAAGGTTTGGAATATTCCGATTTTGAAACAGAATTTTCTAATCTGTCAGATGAATCAAAAAAACAGAAAGATTTGGTAAAAATGACAAAGGATTTGATCCAATCCAAACTAACAGTCAATCCATCGTTTTTTGACCAAACATTACTCGCAAAAGACTTACAAAATACGATTACTTCATTAAATGAATTTGTAATCTTAGTGAAACAAGGTCTCACCACTTCGCAAAGAATTTACAACCAAATTGAGAAAAACCAAATCAATCCCAAAACATTTTCAGAAGATATCAAACAAATGGATAAGATTGATGAAGAAGTATCACAAAAAAAAGGATTAAATGAAATTTTAAGTTTAGGAATCCAACGAGTGATTTTAACGATAACAGAAGGTTATGATGAACATCTATGTTTGGAAGAAAAAGAAAATCCAAGACTCGGAGTAGCAAAAAAATCTTTGTTATTGTACGAAGGATTATTTGAATCCGTTCGGTCCACCAAACGGATGCTCACAAAATCTTTATATCGTTTGCTATCTAATCTTTAGGATTTACTGATAAAACGGTAAAATCTACCCTTCTATTTTTGATACGACCGACTTCTGTTTGGTTGGTATCAATCTCTGCTGTTTCACCAAAACCTCGGTAATCGAGTTGGCTCTGGTTCACACCATTTTTGATCAGTTCATCATAAATAAACTTTGCTCTTTCTTCTGACAAAATTTTATTTTCGTCCATTTCACCAATGAAACAAGTATGTCCTTTCACACGAACTTTGATCCCTGGATAAGTCTTAAGTGCTTCTGCAAGAGTTGCTATTTTATCTGCTGCTAAGTCTTCGGTTGCCATACTTTGTTTGATAAAACGAATTTGAAGGTCATTGATAAAGCGAATTGCCTTACCCCTCGTATCAAATTTGTTGGAAACCTTTCCTGTCTGCAAATTTACTCTTTCTAAGGAACGGGAACTAGTTTCCAATCCTTGGTTTGATCCATTCACTTTGTTGGCTACATTTGTTTGTGTATTGCGATTACAACTTCGCACACCAAAAAATAATAGTATGAGTAAAAACAAAACGATAAGGCCTATGAGGATGTACTTTCCTAACTGGCTTTGTTTCGGTGTGATTTGGAATTTATTTAAAGCAACAAGTTCATTGTATTCTGGTGTGGGCGCAACTTCGTAACTTGTATCTTCTCTAGAATCATAAATCTCCATGTAGGAAGATTCAGATTCATCAACAGGGATGGATGTTTTTTTAGTGCGAGATGATTTTGACTTGGAAGGTGAATCTTTTGTATTAGAAGTTTTGGATTGTGTTTTTTTCTTAGCGGCAGGAACCGAGATTTTGGCTGCCCATTTACGAATTTCCGATCTTAAGTATTCGTCGGCATCAGGTGAAAATTTAAAATTATCTCGGATGTATTTGACGGTGCGTTTTTCTACATCAGTATAATCACCACCATCTTTGATGGCATCAAATAATGTTTTGGCTACATTTTTGCCGATAGGAGCTTTGCTGCGTTTGGTGGCCTTCTCTGCGATTTCTAACAATTCATTGTCATATTGTTTACCACTGATGGTCCGGTAATAACTTTCTGCCACTTCGAAGCTCCTTTCTATTACTATCGACCACCTGAGCGGTTCGATCCATTCTTTTCTTAAGATTAGGTAGTGAAACCGTCCAGAAATTGGTTATTTTTGAGTTTATATTGCAACGAACCACGGCTGATGCCCAAAAGTTTTGCGGCTTCTTCTTGCGTAGATGCCCTTTGGAAGGCCTCTTTGATCCAAATTGCCTCCAATTTTTCGATCGCTAAGTTCAAGGACAAGTTCTCGCTCGGGGTGAGAACATTCGTTCCATCTCCAAATCCAGAAGCCTTGGAGCGCGATTCTTCTTCTCGTTTTCCATCTTGTTGGAATGAATATGGTTCGAGGACGGTTTCCTGCGGGACAAGAACGGCGTATTGGATGACTGATTGGAGTTGGCGCACATTCCCACTCCATGGCATTCCTGTGAGAGCTTTTAGAGCCTCGGTTGAGAAAGATTTGTTTCTTCCATACTGTTTATTGTATTGGTATAAATAATGATGGGCAAGAAGTGGAATGTCACCTCTTCTTTCACGTAAAGGTGGTACTCGGAGTGGAACTTCTGCTAGGCGGTAATACAAATCCATCGAAAACGTTTCTTTTTGGATGTCTTCCAAAAGATCTCGTTTGCTTCCCGTAAACATTCTAATATTTAATACTTCTTCTTTTTTCTTCGCAATAGGATTGGGTATGGATTTATCTCTTAATGTTTGAAAAAGTTTGTTTTGTAAATTGGAAGGTAGGTCCCCAATTGATTCTATGTATAAGGATCCACCATTACTTTGTTCCAATTTTCCAGGATTGAATATTTTGCCACTGAAACTTCCAAAAAGTTCTGCTTCCAAAAGTTCATAACTTAAACCAGAACAGTCCACTGTGTGAAAGGGAGCATTTTTCCTTTGTGAGATAAAATGCAAAGCTTTTGCTACTAGTTTTTTCCCAGCACCCTCTTCCCCGATGATCATCACTGAAATATCTGAAGGACCCACCTGTCGGATCCGATGTTTTAAAAAAAGTATGCTTGGATCATAACCTAAAATTTCTTCTACAGGATCTTCTTCCCGTTTAGATTTTTCAAACGCTTCCTTGGCTATCCTTTCTTCTAGAATTACAATCGTTAGCTGAGAAGCAAAAAGTGTTGCTTGGTTGATGATGTCAGGGGAAAAAAAGTTTACTTTATCCGATTCTAAATTCAGAACTCCAACAACAGAGTCTCTTGTGAGTAGTGGAATTGCAAGTTCTGATCTTACGGTTTCAATAAGTTTTACATAATCTTTATCTAAAGTTACATCAGGAACATAGGTGATTTCTCTTGTAGAAGCCGCACGTCCCGTCACACCGAAGTTAAATGGAAGTTTTGCCGCAATTTTTTTCTCCCAGTCCATCCCTTTGGCAGCCACAATGGTAAGGACCTTTTCTTCTTGGTCCATAATAGAAATACTCCCTGTAGAGGCACCAAAAAGGGTAAGGGTCATTTCCAAAATGAAATTTAAACGATCCGTAATATTCGGAAGTTGTTGGATTTCTTTTTGGATTTTCCTTAAGGTACCGGAAATATCCTGTTTTACAGACATGGGATTATACTTTAGCGTTAGCCTTCTGGTTTGTCAGGTATTTTAAATAGGCAATGATAAAATCTTCAAGGTCACCATCCATTACGGCGTGGACATTTCCTGTTTCAAAATCGGTTCTGTGGTCTTTCACCATATTATATGGATGGAACACATAACTTCGAATTTGTGAACCCCAAGCAATGTCTCGTTTTTCCCCTGCTTTTTTGGCATTTTCTTCTTCGGCTTTTTGTTTTTCCATTTCATAAAGCCGAGCTTTTAACATTTTCATCGCCGTATCACGGTTTTTGATTTGGGAACGTTCCATTTGGCAAGAAACAACAACGCCTGTGGGAATGTGTGTGATCCGAACCGCAGAGTCAGTTGTGTTGACATGTTGTCCACCGGCTCCTGAGGAACGATACACATCGACACGTAAATCCTTTTCTTCAATGTTCACTTGGATGTCATCATCCACTTCAGGGGTCACATAAACGGATGCAAACGAAGTATGCCTACGTTTGTTCGAATCAAATGGTGAAATCCGAACAAGACGATGGACACCTGATTCACATTTTAAATACCCGAAGGGATGGTCACCTTGGATGTATAAGGTGGCGTTTTTAATTCCAGCAGTTTCACCTGGTTGGTAGTCTACAAGTTCTGCACGATAACCTTTTTGCTCACAAAATCTTGTGTACATTCTGAGTAACATATCTGCCCAATCTTGTGATTCAGTTCCCCCAGCACCTGGATGGATGTTGATAAAAGCAGCCTTCCCATCATCCTTCCCAGAAAGAGCATCTAACATCTGCAAGTTTTCAAACGCATCAAACATACGATCAAAATCATCGTTTAGAGATTTTAAACCTGTTTCACCCATCTCTTCGGATGTGAGTTCGATCAAATCCGGAAAATCCAAAAGTTCTTTTTTTAAATCCAACCATGGATCTAACTTCATTTGAAGTTCGTTCCGTTTTTGTGCTACGTTTTTTGCTTGTTCTGGCGAGTCCCATAACTTCGGGTCATTGGCTTTCTCAATCAAAGACAATAACCTGTCATAATCTTCTTGGAAATTTTGTGCAGTCCAATATGACTGAAATGATTCAATCATCTCAGTTGTTTGTTTTTTTAATTCTTTTAGTGGTCTATCCATAATGCATTAATCCGAAGTATATATTAAAACAAAGAATCTTTGCGTAATCGTTCTACTTCCCATTGGAATGTTGTTTCACGAAGTTGAGGTGTGTTTCCTTCTACAGTTCCAACTAAAGAATAAGTTGATTCTTTTCCATAATGGTCAGGCAATCGTTTCAAAATGAATTTTCCTGATTTGATGAGTTCAATCACATGGAGTAAAAAAGGATCTTTTTCTTTTCGACTCATCTCTTCCATTGCATAATAAAAGGTAGATAATCCCTTATAAAACCAATCGATGTATTCATTTTTACCACGTGGCCAAATTTGTTCCAAACGTATCTCTGATTCTTGAACAAGTGATTTACCCAAAAATGGTTTTTGTAATACACGGCATTGGAAATAAATTTCAAAATTTAAATCTCGGTCCCCACCTTTTTCAAAATCCACACCAATCCAACGGATCCATGATTTTTTCTCTTTGATGGGTAAGGCAGGAATAAGGGCAAATAAATAACCTTGGTCTCTAAAGATCCTTTCATGTGCAAGGTGTTCCAAAATTTCAAGTGGAATCATATAATGTCCCTTAGTCCATTCGATCACATAAGGAATGGATTCCAATTGAAGATACTCCGGCGGAGTTTCTGTACGAATGATGTCACCAAACTGAGTTAAGATGAAGATAAATGATAAAAGTTCTTGGCGACTAAGACTCGACAATACACTAACAGAACCACTCAAATTTTGAAGAGCTCTGCGAATCATCAAATGTTGTTGGAGTTGTGTTTGGTTTTCGGATAAAATAATCCCTAGGTGTTTTTCAAAGTTGCGAAGTTTTGATCGTTCGCAAGACTTAAAATTTCCTGAGAGACTAAATGGCACTTAAAGAGCTCTCCTACCTATATCTTTTCTGTAAAACGTATTCGGTGCTTTTATTTTTCCTAAGAAAACATAACATTCATCGATTGCATTTTTTAAACTATCCCCAAAAGAAGTAATTCCAAGGATTCGTCCTCCATTCGCAATTATCGAAGAGTTTTCTTTTTTTGTACCTGCATGGTATACGACCACATTTCCTTCGTTTGGTGGTATTTCCAAAGTCATACCTTTTTCTGGTGAATCAGGATACCCTTTGGCAGCAAGCACCACTACAGCAGAAGAACCTTGTTTTAACTTTAGGTTTCGTTCTGGTAAATTCCCAGTGGCTGATGCATAAAAGATCGGCAAAATGTCTTCATCAATCAGTCGTAACACACATTGTGTTTCAGGATCACCAAATCGACAATTAAATTCAACTACGTTCGGTTCTCCTTCTTTAGTAATCATAAGTCCAACATAGAGAAGGCCTTTGTATGGATGACCAGACCTTTTAAAATCACCTAACATTGGCTCTATGATAAGTGACTTCACTTTTGTCAAAACTGCATCGGTTACAATGGGAGCTGGTGCATAAGCACCCATCCCACCTGTGTTTGGTCCGATGTCGCCATCGTATGCACGTTTGTGATCTTGGGCTGCAGGCAAACACATGTACCTTTCCCCATCAGTAATGACAAAAAGAGAAGCTTCTTCTCCTTCCAAAAATGATTCAATCACAACTTTGTTGCCACTTTGACCAAACTTGGATTCTAAAAAGATTTCATCTAAGGCACGTTTGACTTCTTTTAATTCAAATGCAACGGTTACACCTTTTCCTGCCGCAAGACCATCTGCTTTCACAACAAGTGGTAACAATTCTTTCTGTGCGTAACTCCACGCGGATTCATGGTCAGTGAAAACTGCAAACGAAGCAGTGGGAACTTTTGCTCGTTTCATCATTTCTTTTGCAAAATGTTTACTTCCTTCGACTTGCGCACAATAAGCAGATGGTCCAAAACATGGGACTCCAATTTCATCACACCAATCTGCAATTCCATTTACAAGTGGATCTTCAGGACCAACAACAACGAGATTTGTTTTGGATGATTTTATATAATCAAAAAACTTTGATTTGTCCGTGATGGAAATCTCATTTGGACTTAATAAAATATCCGAAGAAAATCCACCATTCCCTGGGAATACTTTTAGTGATTCCAAGGAGTTTGATTTGGAAATTGCATCCGCTAATGCATGTTCCCTTCCGCCACTTCCTAATAATAAAACTTTATATTTATTTTCCAATTTTTTCCAACGCTCTAACTGTACTTTCTAATTTCTCTTTCCATGTGTTGTATTTTTCTCTTTCTTTTTCCACAACATCGGGTTTTGCCTTTTCCAAAAAGGAAGGATTGTTGATTTTGTTTTCTAATTTTTCCATTTCGGATTGGATTTGTTTTTTTTCTTTTTCCAATCTTTGTTTTTCTTTTTCAAAATCAAAAATCCCTTCCAAAGGTAATATGATTTCACCAATCGAAAAGGCTCCAACGGAATCTGTATTTTTTAATTCATAGGAATCCAAAAATTCCAATGTCTCAGCTTTCGATAACTGAAGGATGGATTTGCTTTCCCTATCCATCATATCTTTTAGTTCTTTATTTGCACACTTTAAGATCACCTTACATTTTTTCTCAGGTTTCACACCGAGTTCAGCGCGCATATTTCGAATTTTGGTGATGATCTCACGAACAAGTTCCATCCGAACAACAGCAGGTGCTGAGGAAGAAACTCCGTATGCTTTTGGAAATTCTGTTTTTGCTAATTCTTTTGCATCAAGAAGTGAATGGATTTCCTCTGTGATAAAAGGCATAAAAGGATGTAAGAGCCCAAGTGATTTTTTTAATACACTCACGAGAACTTGGCGTGCTTTTTCCCCAGACTCTGGAGTGACATTACCATACACGCGAGCCTTTGTTAATTCCAAATACCAATCGCAAAACGATCCCCATACGAAATCGTAAATTGCATTTGCCATTTCAAAAAATAGATAACCAGAGTATGCTTTTTCATACCGTGCAAACATTTGGTCGAATTCATTCAAAATCCAAAGGTCAGTGTCCTCCAAAGAATCTAAATTAAGTTCTTTTGGAGAAAAATCTTCTGGTAAATTCATAAAAATGAAACGACTAGAATTCCAAATTTTATTACAAAATGATCGATAACCGTCTAACCTAGATTCGTCGAAAAGTATATCTTTTCCTTCAGGCAAAACAGCTGCCAAAAAGAAACGAAAGCTATCGGTTCCGTATTTGGACATCATGTCTAATGGATCCACTACGTTACCGAGTGACTTACTGAATTTTTTTCCATCTTTGTCACGAACAAGCCCGTGTATGAGAACCTTTTGGAACGGAACATCACCCATAAACTTCAGACCATTCATGATCATCCGAGCGACCCAAAAGAAGATGATATCAAAACCTGTTACAAGAACCGAGGTTGGGTAGTATTGTTTAAGCTCTTCTGTTTTTTCGGGCCAACCAAAAACAGAAAACGGCCAAAGACCAGAAGAAAACCAAGTATCAAGTACGTCTTCATCTTGTTTGATGGTGTCCTTTGTTAACGAGATTCCTTTTTTCTCAAATAGAGTAATGGCTTCTTCTAATGATTCAGCTACCACCATATCTCCGTTTGGTGCATAATAAGCTGGGATTCTATGCCCCCACCACAATTGACGAGAGATACACCAATCACGAATATTTTCCATCCACTCAAAGTAGGTTTTTTCCCACATTTTTGGTTGGAACTGAACCTTTCCTGATTTCACCACTTCAATCGCAGGTTTGGCAAGGGATTCAATTTTGACAAACCATTGTGTTGATAACAGTGGTTCGATGACAGCTCCACCCCTTTGGTTGTGGCCCACACTATGAATATGGGTTTCAATTTTTTCAATATATCCTTTGGATTCTAACTCTTCCACCACACGTTTGCGCGCCTCAAATCGGTCGAGTCCATTGTATTTCCCTGCAAACGAATTTAGGGTTCCATCCAAATTCATGATATTGATAGGAGTTAATTTTAGCCTGATACCTGCCTCATAGTCATTCGGATCATGGGCTGGTGTGATTTTGACAAGTCCAGATCCAAACTCTTTGTCCACAAAGGAATCAAATAAGACAGGAATTTCTTTTTCTGCTATGGGTAAAAATACAAATTTATCTTTTAAATCCGAATAACGTTTGTCATCTGGATGTGCACAAACTGCAACATCACCAAACATGGTTTCTGGTCTTGTGGTTGCGACAACAATGTATTCCCCAGGGTTTAATGATTTTGGATCTTTAGTTTTGAACTCAGCCTTCGGGTATTTAATATGGTACAATTTCCCTTGTTTTTCTTTGTACTCCACTTCAATATCGGAAATGGCAGTTTTAGTAACAGGGCACCAATTGATGATACGTTCTCCACGGTATATCAAACCTTCATCAAAAAGGGTTCTAAAGACTTTGATCACTGCTTTAGAAAGACCTTCATCAAATGTAAATCGTTCTTTAGACCAATCGACCGATTCACCAAGTAACCGTTGTTGCTTGGCAATCATTCCACCAGAATGTTTTTTCCACTCCCAAACCTTATCAATGAATTGTTCGCGAGTGAAATCGGTTCTAGATTTACCTTCCTTTGCTAACTCTCGTTCAACGACGACTTGAGTGGCAATCCCAGCATGGTCCATACCTGGAACCCAAACTACGTTTTTCCCTTTTTTCCGTTCTATTCGAATGATGATGTCTTGGATGGTGTGATTGAGTGCGTGCCCAATGTGCAAATTCCCTGTGACATTTGGTGGAGGGATGACAATGGAAAATGTTTCTTTGCGTGAAGTGTCAGGTGCAAAGGATTGTTTTTCTTCCCAGATTTGGTTCCACTTTGGTTCTACAGATTCAGGATCATAACGGTCGGGTAGATGTGATTTCATAGGGTCGATCGATTTCTTGGACTTTACTATGTTTCGTGAAGAGTTTAGGGGTCAAGGATGAAACAAAGTCCTGTAGGTTCGCATTGACAGAAAGCTGGTTCAAAAGAATCTGGTTTCCATGAATGCAAAAACAGCAAAAATCCTCGGCAAATATGCAACCTTCAAAGGTGTTTCTGAGAAACAATTGAAACGTGATTGGTTGTCTCTTTCTCACATTGAGAAAGACAAAAAAAGACAAGAAATCCTAAAAGAAATCGCAAAAAAATAATCGAAGCGGAAGGCTCCTTCCGCACTTTTATGGAACACCGATTCCTATTTTTTCTCTCCTCTCTTTTCTTAAGCTTCACGCTCATCACCTTCTCACATTGCTCCAAGCAAAGTGACATAATTCTAAATCAATATGAAGGATCCCTTTCCCAAGCAAACCAACTCAATCGGAAACTCATTGTGGTGTTTGGAGCGGATTGGTGTCCCGATTGCCGGGCATTGGATGGAATTTTTTCTGATCCCGAAACCAAATCCATTTTGGATTCCCAATTTGTGGTGATGAAAGTTGATGTGGGACGATTTGACAAAAACCTAAGTCTAAATGCAAAATTAGGGGATCCCATCCAAAATGGAATCCCTGCATTGGTTGTTTTATCTCCAAAGGGTGAATTCATTACATCTACAAAAGGTGGAGAATTCTCTAACGCGAGTAAAATGACAAAGGAACAAGTGTTAGAGTATCTTTACAAGTTGTGATATCGAAAGACAAACTTTCGCATAAGGAACGAATATGAAACCACAAACCAATTCCCTTCTCCGCCCATTAGCCAGTAAACCACAACGATTTGTTTTTCTTTGTTTGGTCTTTTTTGTTTCATTTTCCCCTCACCTAACAGCAGAAGAACTCTTGCCCCCCACTTTGAAAGTTGGTGACTCACTCCCAGAGATCAATTACACCAACCAATGGGAAGAACCGAGCCCCATCCCCACTGAAACCAATAAAGTTTTATTCATTTCGGATATGGATGCCAGTAAAATCATCCATCCTATACTAGAAAAAGAAGGTAAAGGTTACCTGGAATCCAAACAAGCTGTTCTTGTTTCTGACATCCATCGAATGCCTTCCCTGATTACTAAATTTGTTGCGCTCCCGAGAATGAAATCATATCCATATACCCTTCGTTTGGTGAGAGAAGAAAAACTTTCAGACCCGTTTCCCAGGACAAAAGGATCGGTGACTATGATCCTTTTGAAAGAGGGAAAGGTTACAAAAATCCAAATTTCGAATGTGGATACAGAAGTGAAATCTTTTCTGGAAGGGAATTGAGTAGGATAACAAAACCATTGGATGATGTTTTATATCGTAATGGAAACAAAGAGGATCTTTTCCAATTACAGGAACTATTTGTAGAATCCATTCTCAATGTATGTTGCAATGATTATACAGAAGAACAACTTAAAAAATGGACTTTGGGATCGAGGGATGGAAAACGCTGGCAAGAAATCATCAGTCAACAATTGGTTATAATAGCAGAATATAACCAAACTATTATTGGCTTTGGTACTTTGGACCCACAAAACTGTATAGATTTACTATATGTAAGTTCAAAACATTTACGATTAGGCATCGCAAAACAAATTTACCTCCGATTGGAAAAAGATGCAAAGGAGAGAAAGGTTAAAAAACTGATTTCCCATGTGAGTATCACTGCAAAACCTTTTTTTGAATCCCTTGGTTTTGTATTGTTACGTGAGAATGTAATCAAACGAGATGACGTTGAGTTAACAAATTATACCTTTGAAAAAATTCTTTAAACTAATTTTCATATCCTTATTCATCCTTTTTTTTAACTCGTTTGTTTGTGAACGTTATATCGTACGTTTTCCCATCTATGAAATCGAGTCTTCAAAAATACCCAAGAGTTTCGATGGCTATAAAATCGCAGTGGTATCAGACTTACATTATGGTTTTTTGAACCCTGAATTTTGGATTCGACATGTCATTGAAGAGATCAATGAAAAAAATCCCGATTTAATTGTTGGGATAGGAGATTATGTAAAAAAAAGAAATTTTGATGAAGAGTTGATCCATGTGTGGAAATTGATTCCACTTTTGAAAGGCAAAGATGCAGAAGTCTTCGTAAATGGAAATCATGATCATTGGGCAAATCATTTGCTTTCTCTTCGTTTATTGGAAAAAAGTAAAAAATCAATACGGAATCGAACAATAAAAATTCATAGAGGAAATGAGAAGATTATCGTTGGTGGACTTGGTGATTTTTGGGAAGACCACATTCCAATCGATCCGATATTCAAAAAGACTGATCCAAAACAATATAGAATTGCAATTGCTCATAATCCCGAATCTGCGGATACACCACATACGGAATCCATTGATCTTTTCATCGCTGGCCATACCCATGGCGGTCAAGTGCGGATTCCATTCCTTCATCTCTCACCGATCCTGCCGGTTCAAAATAAAACCTATGATTTAGGAATGAAAAAATCTATGTTAGGTGAATCGGTTTTTATCTCAGGAGGGATTGGATGGTCTATTTTACCCATTCGATTCAATTGTCCCGCTGAAGTACCCATCCTCATATTACGACACAAAAAGGAAAAATGAATCCAATCTATTTTTTAAGAAACAATGGGTTAATCATAAGCTCCTATGATTTCTCGCTTTTGTTCATGTTTGGTTTTGATACAACCAGCAATCGACTCTGATTACTTGTTCTTAATGATCTAAGAAAGCATATATATACCAATTCTAACTTAATCATCATTATACGGAGCAAACGAACATTTTCGAAAACTTTAATTAATTGGATCCAGCCTAACCCAAAAATATGATGATTCTTCTATACCAAAACCCTTTCCTCTCTCCCAAAAAGGTTAGATATCATACTTTTTTTTCAAAATGGTAATAAAATCTACTTGATAACGATGTTCTTTATTTTATAAATCTTTCCCAAACGTTCATCGAATCTTTAGTAAGAGAGAAACCCATTATGGCACTTCCGAAAGTCTGTGTAATTGGAGCTGGTTCATCTGGAATCACCGTCATTAAATCCTTAAAGGAACATGGCATCCCCTTTGATTGTTATGAAAAAGGTAGCGATGTTGGTGGCAACTGGCGTTACAAAAATGACAATGGTCTCAGTAATATTTATAAATCCTTACACATCAACACACATAGAGACCGCATGGAATACCGTGACTTTCCCATGCCAACTAACTACCCTGACTACCCGAATCACGAACCCATCCAACAGTACTTTTTATCCTATGTAGACCACTTTGGACTTCGCAAACACATCCAATTCAAAAACGGAGTGAAACATGCAGAACGCACAGAAGATGGACTTTGGAAAATTACTCCCGAAAAAGGGCCAACGCAAATCTATGATGTCTTAGTCGTTGCAAATGGCCACCATTGGAGTGAACGATGGCCAGACCCACCATTCCCTGGAAAATTTTCTGGCCAAACCATACACTCCCATTCTTATGTAGACCCCAAAACACCTGTTAACTGTGAAGGAAAAAACGTTGTCATCCTTGGTATGGGAAATAGTGCCATGGACATCTCTGTTGAATTGTCAAGACCTGGTGTTGCCAAAAAAGTATTTTTATCGGCAAGGAGAGGTGCATACGTCATCCCCAATTATTTGTTTGGAAAACCATTAGACAAACTCACGGAATACACACCTCATTGGGTTCCTTTTTTCATCCAACAAACATTTGCTCACCTACTCATTCGATTTGGTGTGGGAAAAATGGAGGACTTTGGATTACCAAAACCAGATCATAAATTTGGTTCTGCCCATCCCACCATTTCCCAAGACTTACTGGTAAGACTGGGTCGTGGTGATATCAAACCGAAACCTGTGATCTCAGAACTCCGTGGTAAAAAAATTGCCTTTGCTGATGGAACAGAGGAAGAGGCCGATGTTCTTATTTATTGCACAGGTTATAATATTAAGTTCCCTTTCTTTGATGAAGATTTTCTCTCAGCACCCAATAATTACATCCCACTTTATTATAAAATGATGAAACCTGGAATCAATAATTTGTTTTTTGTTGGCCTCATGCAACCGTTAGGTGCCATTATGCCACTTGCAGAATGCCAGGGAAAATGGATCGCACAGTATTTAACTGGAAATTATGTTCTACCATCCAAGGAAGAAATGGAATCCTCCATTCTAAAAGATGAGAAGGCGATGAAAAAAAGGTATGTAAGTAGTACAAGGCACACCATCCAAGTGGATTATGATAGCTTTTTGTATGAGATGAAAAAGGAAATGGAACGAGGCAAAAAAAAGGCAATGAAGGAAGGAAACCATTTGCCAATTGAAGCACGTGCTATGTACCATTCAAGTAGCCGGAATGTTTCACCTTCTCGTAAACAAAAACAATTGGTTTCGAAATAAGACAATTGGATTCTTAATTTCCACATTCTGTTTCCTAATTCTCGGAACAGGTTGTGTTTCCAAAGGGTACTCTTACCAAGGGAATCCACTCTTTGGATGGATGGAGTCTTCGGGAGAGGTTCGCACAACGGACCCATTCCCTATTCTCAAACGTTACCCCTCATTCCATGCCACAGACTTTGAATTTCCTGTTGGTGGGAAATATGCCGATGGGTATTACCTTGCCCAAAAATTTGGATCCGAAAATGCAAAGTTTGGTGGACGAAAGCATTTAGGAGAAGACTGGAATGCTCTTACAGGTGGGGACTCTGATTTTGCTGCTCCCGTATATTCCTTTGGAAATGGAGTGGTCTCAGAAATTGCCGATTATGGTGGGGGATGGGGCAAAGTGGTTCGCATTGTCCACCACCAGAACTTGGCCAATGGGAATTTTTATCATTTAGAAACTGTCTATGCCCACCTTCACACCATCGATGTGGAACCAGGCCAACTCGTCAAAAAAACAGAATGGATTGGAACCATAGGAGATGCAGGAGGAAGTTACCCGGCACACCTCCACTTTGAACTTAGGTCCAAAGTGGGTGCTCCGTTAGGTGGAGGGTATGGACTGACAACAGACGGATTTTTACCACCAACTCGGTGGCTTATGACATACGGCCCCAAAGAAAAGTCCTTTAGCGAAGAAACCTTCCAATGGATTGGCGAAAAAAACGGAACTTTGTAGATAGCTTCCAATCCATTGTGATACAAAAGGTTACACATCCTTAACAGGATTTGAGTTGGCGAACATACTTCAATCGTTAAAAACGATTAAAAACTTTTGATAAACTCCAACACTTCGTCTTCTTTTTCAGCATTTGTGTCATAAAAATTACAATGGATTTCGTATAGGTCTTCCTGATCCACTCTCAGAGACTTTAATGTCTTCACGAGGAAGTCGATCGATCCTGTCATTGAAATCATTTTTAAAGAAATTTTTAAAATCGAAGGCACTTCAATGTCATAAGGATGGAAAAATTTGATCCCTCTGGCACTGATATGTTTTTTCGAATCATAATCCTTTAGATGTTCCAATTGAACTTCAAAGGTAGCAGGGATTTCGGTATAATGATTTGGTTTCATGGTCTTAGAGTATACTGTAACAAACATAGAATTGAGAATACTCGCATTCAATTACTATTTTATTACGGTTGTATAAATCTTTACGCAAAAACGATACTAAACCCTGCAAGTAGGACAATTAATATCACACCCCAGGCAAAAATCCTTGGATCCCAAAATTCATTGGTCCTGTCTCTATCTTCATACACTAACCCATGTAAGTCGCGATTTGGATCTTCTGATTCTATCAAACTCACCAATACCATCACCAAAAAACAAAACAGGCCAGAGTAAATGGCACCATAAAAATTGGATACCATATCTGATTTGTAATACAAATACCCATTCACATACAAAAAATAATGAACTAGGCCACTCGCAGTCCCCACTAACATCCCGTAGAATGCACTCCATTTGGATGCACGTTTCCAAAACATACCAAGTAAAAAAATTGAGATTAAAGGTGCATTAAAAAAGGAGAATAGTAACTGGATGTAATTCATGATGTTTTCGAATTGCATTGCAATGTAAGATGTAAAAATCGCAAATACAACTGCTACCATCGTACTTTGTTTTCCAATCTTTAAATAGGTTTTATCATCTTCATTGTGATTGATATAGGTTTGGTATATGTCATACGTAAAAATCGTATTCATTGCTGTGATGGAACTTGACATCCCTGCCATAAAAGCTGCAAGTAACGCTGTTGTACCTAGTCCTAACATCCCAGAAGGATAAAAGTTTTTTAATAAAATCAAAAAACTTTTGTTATACTCTCCATTCATTTCGGAAGAATATTCGGCAAGAGCAATGAGGCCAGGGATCACAGTAAGAAATGGCAAAAACAATTTGAACATGGCACCAATGAGAGGAGTTCTCCTCGCTGCACGAAAATCCTTTGCTGCCATAGCTCTTTGCACTTCCGCAAATCCACAAGTCCAATACGAAAACGAAAGAACAAATCCAAGTCCAACAGTTACACTGAGAATATCCCAACCAAGTTCATTTTGTCCACCAGCGAGGCCCACCCACATATGTTTGTGAGACTCTGGAATTTTTTGCATAAGACCATCCCATCCACCTAACCTTGTTAATCCAACTATGACCAACGGAAATAACCCAAACACAGTCAGAAAAAACTGCATGACTTCCGTATAAATGGAAGAACTAAGTCCACCAAAGTAGGTATAAATCAGAACTATGAGAGCGCTAAATACAATGGAAAGGTGTGGGTTCCAACCAAATAAAGTTTCAAACACAAGGGACAAGGAATACAAATAGATTCCGGAACCAAGAGCAAGTGACAACAAGGTGATGAGTGAATTGACTAAGTGAGCCTCTCTGTTGAACCGGTACCGCAAATATTCAGGTACACTTCGTATCTTGGTAGAATAATAAAACGGCATCATAAAGATCCCAAGAAAGATCATTCCAGGAATGGCGCCTAAGTAATAAAAATGAAAGGTCAAAAAACCATACTCTGCCCCACTAGCACTCATCCCTAACAATTCTAAGGCGGAAATATTTGCCGAGATAAAGGCAATCCCTGTGATCCAACTGGGAATTTTCCTCCCTGCCAGTAAAAAATCCGCAGAATGGTTCATGGATCGTTTCAAAAGCACCCCAATCACCACCATAAAAACGACGAAAACAAAGATGATGAGATAATCGATGGGGCTTAAGGCAACAAACATAGGTTTGTAAGGGAAACCGAGAAAAAAAGTTTGTAAAGTGGAAATCGAAGGTATAGAACCTTCCTTCTGCCCAATATTTTCCTTAAAATTTTTCCAAAGCCGCCGACAAACTGAGTAACACTTTCTTTGAAAAAGACTTTTCGAATTATGTCACATTGATAGATTCGGAACCACCAGGAGGATCTATGTTCTACCTTCTTTTAGCCCTTCTCCATGAAGATTATGCTTCTGGGAGAATTGATTTTGCGACCTATTTTGAAAATACGGTCCTCCTTGCCCTCGACCACGAACGCATCAAATCCAATTTAGAACAAAGCAAAGCCGCCTAAACGGTCGGTTTGCTTCCAGATCCTGGGGGGGGGGTTCGCCAGTCCTTCCAGGAATTTTCTCCTTGTTCTGAGAAGTCCTCTCTGTACGGTAACAGAAAAATCATTTCTCAGGAAGATCCAATGACTTCGGCAAAACTCCTTACCGGTACCCTCCAAAATTCACAAAAATTTTTCCTTCAATTCGGAGGACAGGGTTCCCCTTACCTCAAAGAACTCGTAAAATTGTATGCAGAACCAGAATTAAAAGAATTTTTCGAAACGAGTTTCAAAACTCTTGGTGAAATCGCAGCTCGTGACGGAAAAAACCCCCTTTTAAACGAAGGTCTCGATTTCAAATCTTGGATTGAAAATCCAGATGCAGCACCAAACGAAGATTACCTAGCCCGTGCACCCATCTCTGTTCCTGGGATTTTTATGACCCAAATCGCAAACTATGTTTTGGTATCAAAACGTGGTTATCCAACAGCAGAACTCATCAAAGCAACTGGTGCTGTCAGTGGGCATAGCCAAGGGGTGATTGCCTCTGCTCTAGTAGGTCTTGGAAAAGAAGGCGCTGAATTCTTAAAGGCCTACTCTGACTTTTTGAAATTTGTTTTTTATCTTGGGTTCAACGGACAAAAAGTATACCCTAACTTCCAAGTTTCGGAAGACATCGTCAAAGAAAACGAAGCAAACGGTGACAAAAACCCAGCTCCTATGGTGGCCGTGATTGGTTACTCAAAAGAGGAACTCGAAGACCGTGTGAAAAAAACAAACGATTCACTTGGACTCAAAGGCCAAGACACAGTGTTTATCTCTTTGTATAACACTCCTGATTCGATGATTTTATCTGCACTTCCATCATCCTTATTAGCATTCCGTAAACAGTGGAAAGCAGAGATGGACGAGAAAAAATTTAAGTTCGTGTATTTAAAAACAACAGCTCCTTTCCATTGTCCTTTTATGGAAACTTCACTTGATAAGTTCAATGCAGAAGATGCTTCAGTGGTTCCATTCCCTTACACTGGTGCTGATTTAAAAGTTCCTGTCTATAGTATCTTTGATGGTCATAACTTACAAAAAGATGGAAACCTTCGTGACATCCTTTTCAAAATGGTACTCATTGAACCACTTTACTGGGATTTGGCGATTGCTCCTATTTTTAACGACAGTGCCATCACGACAATCATTGACTTTGGACCGAGTGTTGTGAGCCAAAGACTAACTGGTGGCCACCTCAAAGCAAAAAACATCGAAAAACAATCTTTATGCGCCTCTAACGCAAAAGAATTAAAGGTGATTCTCGAAGTTTAATGAACCCTTCTACCGCTCGGGCTGCTTCTAAACTCAATTTAATACGCCTTCTGGCTTCACACCCAGAAGGTTTAACATTAGAAGAAATCCAAGGAGTAACCGGGCACAAATCCATCTCCTCTCTCAAAAAAGATTTGGGAGAGTTGTACATGATTGAGATGTATCCGTATTCTCCGACTGATGCTGTGGATTTAGATTTTGATGGGGACAAGGTAAAAATTAGACTTCCCATTGCTGTTGATGCAGCTCTACCCTTATCTCCCAAAGAATGGGCCGCATTACGATCGTTACTACTAACTAATCAAAACACAAAAGAAGATTCTATAAGGCAATCTATATTAAAAAAAATAGATTCTGTTTTGCCTTCTGGGGACTGGTCACCTCATCAAAAAACAAAAGAAATGGTGCAAGATGCCATTCACTCCAAAAAGATACTAACAATTGTTTACTGGAAGCGGAATACTAAAGAAAAAGAAACAAGAACTCTTGCTCCTTGGTTATTACTCGAAGAAAATGAATCCTACCTGCTTGCCTATGACCTAAAGAAAGAAGGTTTTCGTTCCTTTCGATTGGACTATATTTTAGATGTCGCAATCACTGATAAGGATTACCCAAACATACCCGATACGGCTTCTGAGTTCTTAGAAGGATTCAAACAAAAATTTGAAATCGAATCCAATCCAGAATCCAATGTAACATTATGGGTGACAGACTCGGCTTCCTACCATTTGGGTTTAAAACTCCCTCTAAAAGAAACTGGAAACGTAAAACAAATCCAAAACACGACTTACCGCGAATTCCAAACTCCCATGCGGGATAAAAATTGGCTCATCCAAACCATTCTTGGTTATGGTACTTCCATTCTTGTTGCGGAACCAAAAGAAATCAAAGATTCCATACGACTCCATTTACAATCCATTTCTCTTTCCAAACAAAACCAGTCATTAGAAACGTAAGTTGGTTCTTTTGCAAACGATTGCACACGCAAAGATTAACATCGGTTTAGTGATCCCCTACAAAAGGGAAGATGGACTCCATGAAATCCGAAGTGTCTTTGTTCCGATTGACTTTGGTGATCCCATGGAAATTCATATACAACCCTTACCCCAAGGGAACGAATCCACTTTGGAATTCCATTCCGAAAACCATTTGAAAGGGTACCGCCACTCTTTATTTGAAGCAGTGTCAGAGCGAGGGGACCTTACCAAAAACATCCTCTCCAAAACTTTTGCTGCGTTAAAACCAAACCTAATCGAACCCTTAGGAATCAAAGTCCATCTGAAGAAATTCCTACCTCCCGAAGGTGGGATTGGTGGAGGCAGTAGCAATGCGGGAGTTTTTTTACGACAAATTTTGCCGTTCTCAAAATTGAGCGGACCAGAACAGATCCTTTTTGCCAAATCCATTGGTGCCGATGTTCCTTTTTTCCTGCAAGACTCAGCTTGTTTTGTCAGTGGGATTGGAGAAATCTTAGAGCCGATCTCCGTTGCCAAAGGATTTGGGATCATGGCCATCCCTCCGTTTGGATTATCTACCGGATCTATGTACGCAGGCCTTCAAAAAAGTTTACAAAAACCCTATGGTTCCGAAGTATGGAAATCTCTGGCAGAGGATTTAATTCGAAGTCTTCACGTCGGGGATTGGGCTTACCTGCAAAACAGGTTAGAGAACGAGTTTGAAAAAATCGCTTTCCAGACCCAACCCTTACTAAAGGAATTGAAATTAGGGTTCTTTGAGTCGGGAGCAGATTTTGCTTCTCTTTCAGGTTCTGGTTCTTGTCTTTATGGCATTTATCCAACCGAAGGGAAACGAAACGAGGCCCTTCCCAATGTCTCCTTCAGATTCCCCGAAATGGAATTTCGAACGTTCTCTTTTTAGAAACTGGCCTGTAGCCAAGCGGTAAGGCAGCGGTTTTTGGTATCGCCATTCCCTAGGTTCGAATCCTAGCAGGCCAGCCAGTTTTAAAAGATCCGATAGAACGAACGATGAACCTACATAATACTGTAACTGCTGTTATTTTGGCGGCGGGGAAAGGAACTCGAATGAAGAGTGAGCTTCCCAAGGTTGCGGTTGTACTGAACGAATCTCCACTTTTACTCCATGTTCTTCGTAATATCGAATCCGCCGGCATAAACCGCAAAGTTGTGGTTGTCGGTTACCGCAAAGACATAGTCACAGACATTGCAAAATCATTTCCTGGTGTTGAGTTTGCTGAACAAACCGAACAACTCGGAACCGGGCACGCAGTGATTTCGGCAGAGAAACAACTCGCACCATACACTGGTCATACGATTGTTGCTTGCGGAGATGCACCATTGATTTCTGCGTCATCCTTCTCTAATCTCATCGAACACCATAAATCCAATGGTTATGTCGCAACTGTCCTATCTGCCAAAATGGAAAACCCAACTGGTTACGGACGTATCATTCGTTCTGCTGATGATGGGAGCCTACTTCGTATTGTAGAAGAAAAAGACGCAAATCCAGAAGAAAAAGCCGTAAACGAAGTGAATACGGGCACCTATTGTTTTAATACAGAAGATCTTTTTGGTGCTCTCAAACAAATTGGTAATAACAACGCACAAAAAGAATATTACCTCACTGATGTGATTAAGATATTCAGAAATGAAGGGAAAAAGGTTGGAGCACAAACTTTAACCAATGCTTTAGAAAGTCATGGAATCAATTCTCCTGATGATTTGGCACTAGCGAAACAATATATAGATAATGGGTTGGTTGGAGTATGAATCCTAGCGAAGTGGTAGTATTTTCTGGTAATGCGAATAAACCTTTAGCAGAAGAAATCTGTAAAAACTTGGGAATTCCGAATGGCCAAATCTCAGTCAAAAGATTTTCGGATGGAGAGAGTTCTGTCAAAATCGAAGAGAATGTTCGGGGCCGCGATGTATTTGTAGTCCAATCCATTAGTTACCCTGCTAACGACAGTTTGATGGAACTTCTACTCATCATCGATGCAGCAAGAAGAGCCTCTGCACGTCGCATTACTGCCGTTATACCTTACTATGGATACGGACGCCAAGACAGAAAGGTAGAGCCACGGGTTCCGATTTCTGCTCGTATGGTAGCTGACTTAATTGAAACCGTTGGCCCGGACCGAGTTCTCACGATGGACTTACATGCGGACCAAATCCAAGGATTCTTTCGCATTCCAGTTGACCATTTGTATTTTTCACCAGTCCTTGCTGAGTACATCAATTCACTTAAAATGGATGATCTTGTCATTGTTTCTCCTGATTCTGGTGGTGCTGAACGAGCTCGTAATTTTGGTAAAAAAGTCAACGGATCTCTTGCCATCATCGACAAACGTAGACCCAAAGCCAACGAGTCCGTTGTCATGCATGTCATCGGTGACATCAAAGACAAAAACTGTTTGTTGTTGGATGATATGATCGATACTGGTGGAACGATTGCAAAAGCTGCAACTGCCCTTTACGAAAACGGGGCCAAAACCGTACTTTGTTGTGCATCTCACGGAGTTCTCTCTGGGGAAGCGCCAACAAAACTCAATGAGGCCAATTTTAAACAAATTGTCCTCTCCAATTCTATCGTCATTCCCGAGAGCAAAAAAATAAATCACTTGAAAACGCTCTCCATCGCCCCACTCTTTGCAAAAGCCATCGAGCGGATTCATAACGAAGAATCAATCTCTAGTCTGTTTTCATAACTTTAAGGAACATAATCATGGAAAAAATCACTATCAAAGCACAACCAAGAACTGCAACAGGAAAAGGTCCTGCCAGAAGAATGCGTGTGGAAGGTTTAGTACCGGCTAACATCATCGGAAGCGGTGAAGCAAAATCGGCAAGTGTTGTCGAAAAAGAAATCCAAAAACTCATCGACTCTGGAATTCGTAAGGCAACTCTCATTGACCTAGAACTCGACGGTAAATCGGAAAGAGTGTTCGTAAAGGAAATCCAAAGATTCCCACACACAGGGCAAATTCGTCATATTGACTTTTACAAAGTGACTCCAGGGAAAAAAATCCAAACCACTGTTGCCATCAAAACAACAGGTGTTGCAAAAGGATCAAAAGCTGGTGGACAATTTGAACACCTCGTTCACGAAATCAAAGTGAAGTCTACTCCTGAAGATCTTACTGACGTCATCACAATTGATGTAACTGGTCTTGATATCGGAATGATGATCAAAGTTTCTGAACTTCCACATCCGAAATCTTGGGATATCTTAGTGAATGGTGATCCAATTGTTGCTTCATGTAACAAAACGAAAGCGATCCTAGCGGCAGAACGCGCTGAAAAAGCTGAAGCTGATGCGGCAAAAGGCAAACCAGCAGCTAAAAAAGCGGCTAAGAAGTAAGAATTACTTTTAAGAACCAATGAAGTTAATTGTAGGGCTAGGAAATCCTGGCGATAGATATAACAACAATCGATCTAACATTGGTTTTAAGATTCTCGATGTCATTGCCAATAACATTGGCATCGAAATCAAAACTAAAAAGAAAAAATCGCTCATTGGACGAGGTGACTTTGAAGGTGATGAAGTGGTTTTACTCAAACCACAAACCTTCAGCGAACTCTCTGGTGAGTCGGTCCTTTACATTGCCTCCTTTCTCAAAATCCAGGTCAAAGACATCGTTGTCATCCACGAAGATGTAGGACTGGAACTTGGCCAAATCGTCGTCACGAAAGGTGGGGAAAATGACACAAATCAAGGTGTAAACTCGATTTCTGTCTCATTACGTTCCCCCAACTTCATCCGGATTCGGATCGGAATTCTCAATTCCAGCTACAATCCGAAAAAAAGAGAAGATTTTTTACGTGAAGATTTTGAGCCATTAGAGAACCTGAGTTTGATACAGATCATCAATGACGCCGAAGCGGCGATTCGTTCCATATCCATGGGGGATATTGACGAAGTGATTCAGAAATATCACCTTTGATTTCAGTCTAATCATCGGAAGTCTTACATGAATAAAAACATCAAAACCGTATTCCTATTTTTACTCGTATTCCTTGTCATTTTGGCAACGGTTTATAAGGGCCAAGACTTTGCCGGTAAACCCGACGAAATCAGTTATTCCGATTTTTTGAATATGGTAGAACCCATTGAGGGAAAAAAACCCATAGGGAAAATCACTTCCAAAGATGGAAAAGACATTTCTTCCAAACAACAAATCATCATTGATAAAGAACTCATCGAAGGTTGGTACATTCCTGAAAATAGTAAGGACAACAAACCAAAACCCTTCAAAACAAATGTTGCACAAGTTAACGATGATTTGGTGACGAAACTTCGAAAGTCACGCCTAAGTTTTACGGCAAAGTCCACTGAAGAAAATAAATTTTGGAGTGTTGTTTCAGGTATTATCCCATGGTTATTCATCCTTGGTATTATCTGGTTCATCATGATGCGCCAACTCCAAGCATCTGGAAACAAGGCATTTACCTTTGGTAAGTCTCGTGCCAAGATGAATGTTGACCCTAAAGTAAAAGTTACGTTTAACGACGTGGCAGGTTGTGAAGAAGCAAAAGTAGAATTATTAGAAATCATTGAATTTTTAAAAGATCCAAAAAAATTCCAAGCGATCGGCGCAAGGATTCCAAAAGGTGTCTTACTCGTTGGTCCTCCAGGAACTGGTAAAACCTTACTTGCGAAAGCGGTTGCTGGTGAAGCAGGGGTTCCTTTTTTCTCCATCTCTGGATCTGACTTCGTAGAGATGTTTGTGGGTGTTGGTGCATCACGTGTACGAGATCTTTTTGACCAAGGGAAAAAGAATGCACCTTGTATCATCTTCATTGATGAGATTGATGCAGTGGGTCGCCTCCGAGGTGCAGGCCTAGGTGGTGGACATGATGAAAGAGAACAAACCCTCAATCAGATGTTAGTCGAGATGGACGGATTTGAAATGAACGAAGGTGTGATTGTCATGGCGGCAACAAACCGCGCTGATGTCCTCGACCCCGCTCTCCTTCGTCCAGGCCGTTTTGATAGACAAGTAATTGTGGATCTCCCTGACTTAAAAGGTCGTGAAGAGATTTTAGCGGTTCATGCTAAAAAAGTTCCTTTGGTTTCTGATATATCTCTCAACTCCATTGCACGTGGAACGCCAGGGTTTACAGGTGCTGATCTTGCAAACCTCATCAACGAAGCAGCTCTGCTTGCGGCACGTCGTAACAAAAAACGAGTCACCCAAGAAGAACTCGAAGAAGCTCGTGATAAAGTGATGATGGGACCTGAGCGTAAGTCGATGTTCATCTCTGACAAAGAGAAAGAAATGACAGCCTACCATGAAGCAGGCCACGCACTCCTTGGCACCTTACTGCCGTATACCGAACCAGTTCATAAAGTCACCATCATTCCACGTGGACGAGCTCTGGGTCTTACCCAATCTCTCCCTGTAGAAGACAGACATTCGTATCGTAAAAACTATTGTTTGGACCGGATTGTCATGTCAATGGGTGGATACATTGCCGAAGAACTCATCTTTGGTGACCCTTCTAACGGATCTTCTAATGACATCCAACAAGCAACGAACATTGCTCGTCGTATGGTCTGTGAATGGGGTATGTCGGAAAAACTTGGCACCATCCACTACGGATCCGGTGAGTCTTCTCCGTTTATGGGAAGAGACTATGGTCATACAAGCAAACCTTACTCAGAAGAATTTGCAGCAATGATTGACCAAGAAGTCAAACGTATCATCCAAACTTGCCTCGATAAGGGACGTGATTTGGTGAAGAAAAACCAAAAGAAATTGGATGCAATTGCGAAAGCCCTTCTTGCAAAAGAAACCATTGATGCACAAGAACTGATGGACATTGTACAACCTACGTTTGATAAATTTTCTGATAACAAACCCGGAGTTGGTTCCAAAAAAGGGAAAGGTGCATCCGCTACCAAACCGGCTTATTCGGCTTAATGAAATATTGGCTCTTTAAAACAGAACCAGATGTATTTTCAATCGACGACCTAATACGAGAAAAACTCTCGTATTGGGAAGGTGTTAGAAATTACCAAGCACGGAATTACCTTCGTGATGAAGTGAAGTTAGGTGATTTGGTATTATTTTACCATAGTCGTTTGGAACCACCTGGAATTGTAGGCATTGCCGAAGTGGCGAAAGAAGCAAGCCCTGACCCTTTCCAATTTGATCCCAATCACAAATACTTTGATCCAAAATTAAAAGGGACAGAACCAAGATGGTTTGGTGTCCACCTCAAACCCCATACTAAGTTTCAAGAACTCATTCCATTAGACCTATTAAAAAAAACGAAGGGTCTAGAGAAGATGGTGGTGACACAAAAAGGATCAAGACTTTCGATCCAACCTGTCACCAAAAAAGAATTTGAAATTGTGATAAAACTAGCGGGTGTTACAATCAAGTAATCCAATTACGGTTTTGCTGTGAATACCTGTACTGCCTTAACCTTATCGACTTCAAAAAACTTTTTGTCTTTATAAAAGTAAGCACCTGCTCCCATATAATTGAATTCGGGATTGAGAATATTCTTTCTGTGCCCTGGTGAATTGAACCATACTTCCACAACAGCTTTTGCTAAACTTAAATAGGTATGGTTTGGAATTGGTGTTCCTGCCTTGGTATAACTAAAAAACGGACCACCATTCTGAACAGGCGTAAAAACAGGCCTTCGACTTTGGTATTGGATTCCAAAAGCATTGATAATATTTTCAGCAGAATAGGTTTCCGATATTCCGACTAAATCTAATCGATCTTTGAGAGTTTCTTTTCCATTTACCGTACTGTTATGCGAATAAAAATCGTAGGTTACCATGTCTTGGGCATGACCAAAAGCTGCTTGTTCACATCGTTCGGAATATTTAAAGGGTCTCATTCCCAATTGTTTTCTTTCTTTGGATGTTACATAGAAAATAGCAGCATTTAATAGCGGATAATCAACTTTACTAAAATCAATTGTGGCATTTGCGGGACCATATGTTGGGAAAGTCTCTTCAGTAAATGCATCGTATTGTTCCACTTTCCATTTATCAGAATCGGGAAGTTCTCTACCGTCTTCTATACTTTCCAAAAAAGCCAGTTTTGGGTCTTGTTTTTCGACAACCTGTTCCACTTTCTTAGGTTCTTCTACAACAACGGGAGCTTTTTTTACTTCAGGGGTTTTACAGAGAGTAAAGGTAAATAAGGATAAAACAGCAAAACCAGGAAGAATGTTTCTTAGCGAACCTTCCTTTGTTGTTTGGCTTCGATTCCTATTTTGAATTTGGTTTTGTTTCGATTGTAAATTCATATCGTCTCCTATAAATACCGGTTATAATCTTGCACAACATTGTGGATGAGATTTCTTTCTTTGTTGTATTGAATTGTTTTCGCTTCTTTGATTCCTGATTCCCAAATGAACATAAAGGGAACTCCAAATAGAGTGGAATGTTTTTGTCTGTATTTTTCACGACCAATCCACTTGTCGTTTAAATAAAAATCAGCCTGAAGGACTCTTTCTTTTGAATAAATGGATGGTAATAATCCTGCAGTTCCAATCATAAAAATGGTTGAGATAGAAGAAACCCAGAAGTGTTCGTATTCGTTTACTTCACTTGTATACAAATCGATATGATGTGTGGCACGTACTCCATCGGACAACACTCGTCCAAAATAACCTGTTTCAGTTAGGTACTTTGTATAAATTGCAGTAATCTCACGTTTGTTTCTATTGTTTTCAGGAGTGAAAACTTGAATCGTTAGTAGTGGAATTTGTTGTTTGAGAGTGGGTCGTGAGACGATTGGCACATCCTCACTCATATAATTATAACAAGATTGTAAGAACATAAGGGAACATAAAACAAGAAGTGTAAAATTTCGAAATTGAATCATAGTCCGTGAGAAGGCTATCAATTCAGAAAAGAAGGAAAAGCCTTTTTTTTAAAACTGAGAAAAATCGACAATATGCAAATGGTGTAAGAGGAAGCCGCCGAGAAACGTAAACACGATCCAGGCCACAATGGAAATGGCACCTCCAATTCTGACCATCTCGATGCTTCGTATTCCTCCGTAACTAAAAGCCAAAGCATTTGGTGGAGTGGAAACTGGAAGTGGCATGGCAAGGGAAGCACCGATGGTAGCACCAATTGCCGCTGGTAGTATCAGTTCACCCGGAAGCCCCATGGTTATCGGCAAAATCAAGTTCGCTACACTGGTATTACTTAAAAAACAAGAAAGCAGAAGGGACAAAATCGAAAAAAACAAAAACAAAGAAAACTGACTTGATTCACCTAACAAAAAAAGACTAACGAAGTGTTTGGCAAGGCCTGTCTCCTCAAATGCTTTTCCAAGAGCAATCCCACCACCCATAAGAATAAGGACATCCCAAGATAAATTGCGGAATTCTTTTAAATCCAATAAGGAAAATCCAAAAAATACAATCACAGGGAAAAGTGCAACAGTTCCATTGGAGATTCCATGCCAATCGGATGAGATCCAACCAAGGATAGTGACGAGGATGACAAAAATAGATAGGTTTCTTTTGTTTTTGGGAAATGTGTTTGTGGACTCTTGGATTCCAATTAAGTGGATGGAGGAATTACTTTTTTCTTTTTTTAGGTACACAATGTACAAAATTCCAGACAAAGCAAAAACAGAGATTAAAAAGACAGGAAAGGCAAAAGCCATCCATTCCAAAAATCCAATCTGAAAGCCTTTTTCTTGTAAATAGGCAATTCCAATTACATTTGGGAGTGTTCCAACGGGTGTCCCAATTCCGCCCAAGTTTGCAGAAAAAGGAACCATAAATAATATTGATTTGCGAAGGGGACTTTTTTCATCCAAGGATTTCATCATCGATGAGACAAGACCGAGCATCATGGCGGCCGTGGCAGTGTTATTCATAAAACAAGAAAGTAAGGCCGTAGCCATACCTAAGGAAAGCACTAGTAAATATGCTGAACCTTTGGTTTTTTTGATCACAAATGAAGCAATCGTAGAATCCAATCCGTAAAAACTAATGGCACTTGAGATTACAAAGCCACCTAAGAACAGTAAGATGGTCTCAGAAAAGTAACAAGACAAAAAAGTAATCGTTTTTGGAGCACCAGGTCCCCAACCAGGAATTAACCAAATGAGTTCTAAAAAAAGAACCAAAAATCCTGTGACATAGAGTGGGATGAGTTCTGTGATCCAAAGGAAGGATACAAGGAGCGCAATCGCTAAATTGATTTCCTGAGCTGGGGTGAGTCCAAGCCAATTTTGGTACCATCCGAAGAATGCAGGAAAAATGGAAAGTATTGAAAATAGAAGGCCTGCTCGAATCATTGTGACTTGACGATTTATACTCACCTGATACTTTTTCGATAGACTCAATTCGTTTCAAGCAAACAAATACAATGAGACTTTCCTTAAATTTCCAAATGTTCATTTTTTATGCAAATAACCTATAACGAATTAAAACAAGCAGTTTTGGGTAGTGGCCCAATGGGTATCATTATCGCTTCCATACTGGCAGAAAAGTATGATTCTATCACTTTATGGATTCCTGACAAAGAATTTGTAGAACTCCTAAAGAAGCGCCGCCAAACAGAAATTATGGGAAAAACCATCGAACTTCCCGACCACATTGAAATCGTTTCAAGTTTGGATTCCTTTGGGAGGGATGATTGGGCCTTTCATGTTGCCGTCCCTTCTCGGTCGTTTTTGGATAGTGTCCATGGTTTGATCGAAGTTCTCGAACCCTTTAATAGTTATGTGTTTTCCTTTCTGACAAAAGGGATTTTAGATTCTAAAAACCGAAAAAAAACAGGTTTTGTCACTTATTCACAATACTTACAAAATTATTTACTCGAACGCAATTTTAATAACGCATCTGTTGCTGTTGTCAATGGCCCATCTTTACTTGGTGAAATTTTAGAAGAAAAGTTTAGTTTTTTTAACATAGGTTCTACCGAAAAACCAACGGCTGATTATTTGGCGGAAGTGTATTCATCTCATTTTATGAATACATCCATCACTGATGATGTAATTGGAATGGAAATTGTAGGGGTCGCTAAAAATCCAATGGCCATTGCAAGTGGAATTGTATCCTTACTTCCTCGGTATGGAGCCAATTTACTTGGCGAAATTTTATCCGCTGGTTTCCAAGAAGTACGAGACCTTGCGATGCGTTATGGTGCAAGGCCTGACACAGTAATGGGAAGGTCTGGTCTTGCAGACTTCATCACTACTGCAACTAGCAACAAAAGCAGAAACAGAGGATTTGGTCAAAAGATAGTCGGAGAACTACTGTCAGGTGGTGAAAAACTCAGTTTAAAAGATCGAATTGAAATCTTTTTTGCCCCTCGCTCTTTTATCGAAAGGGAATCTACTAAATGGCATGATAACGTAGAAGGAACTTATGCCCTTAGCATTCTCATCGAATTGGCAAATGAAATTCGCCTTCCATTTACGTTACATCGAACTCTCTTTGATGTGTTAACAAGAAAACAACCACCAGGTGCTCTCATTGATCTGATTTGTGGCAAAAAAACTGAAGCCAAAAATATACCACTTGTAGTTCAGAAAAAAGTTGGTCTCAATTTAACATCAGGGATAGACTTTCAAAACTTACTTGTCGACAGAATCTTAAAACAAATTAGCAATGTTCCAGGTACAATCAGCCGTGTGAAAAAACAATCCTCAGCCGTGATTGAATCTACACAAAAACGCCTAACCATAGCTAAACGAAAAAAACAAAAACTCGAAGAAGCAAAGTTTGAATCGGAAGTAGAAATTTGGCAACGATTTCATAATTGTCAAAAAGATGAGGAACTCACTTCGATCAAAGAACTCGTTCGATTCTATGTAAATGAAATTGCTGACAATTACAGTCCAACCGTTCATGAATCGGTTTTACGATTTGTGGCTCCGATTCGATTGTTTTCAGGTGGATTTTTAAAAGGTTCGATGATCCCACATGTTGGTGGAAAAACGGAAGTAGTCAAAGCACTCTCTTCCAAATACAATTTGTTGTACGCTCCCACACATAGATCTCATTTGGATTCAGTTGAGGTTGCCTATTCTCTTTTCCATCTAGGTCTGCCTGTGCCTCGTTATGCAGCAGGAATCAATTTAATGTCCAATCCATTTTGGGAGTGGATGTTAAAATCTCTTGGTGCGTATGCAGTTGACCGCGAACGGACAAGGAACAGTTTGTATTTAGAATGCCTTACCTTATACTCACAAGTGATGCTCGAACAAGGCATTCCGTCTCTAGTGTATCCAGAAGGTACCAGATCAAGAACAGGAGCCATCGTTCCAGTGAAAACTGGTTTACTTACAACTGCAGTGAATGCATTCCGAAGTTCGGGAACAGAAATTGTCATTGTACCCATTTCTGTTTCTTATGAAACCGTTCCGGAAGACAATCAGTTTTGTAATATCCCAGAAGAGTTGGGAATGGCAGGGTTTTTAGCAAAACGATCCAATGTATATGTAGAATTCTGTGATCCAATCCCAATATCAGAATATGCTCATACAGAAGACCCAACAATCGAATTGAGTTACCGAATCACAAAAGGTTGGAAACAATATCATAAATTATTACCAAACCAAATTGTATCAAAAATTTTAGTGGAGAATGATTATTCCATTGAAGTCTCACAAAGTACGATGTTAGTTGAGGACTTTATTTCCCGCCATGAAGGTAATTACCTAACGAGGGACCCTGAAGAAATTTGGGAAAAAGGAAAAAAGATCTTAGAAAAACGTAAGATGATTGAAGAAGCCAATCGAATGATTCATTCTAAAAACGATGCCTTACTCCAATACTATGCGAATATGATCCCTGAAGACGAAGATAAAAAGTACTAAAAATACGATAAAGTTTGTTACCATAGTAGTTTGAGTTGAAACACTCGGACACTTCATCAGAAAATTTATACATTTTGAACCGGGAGCCTTCCTCGTTTTCTAATGTAAATTGTTTTCTCTAAAGTAGCAACAATATCATCTCCCTCATCAAATACATTTGTGGTGAAATGATATTCCCCTTTCCGTTTTGTTTCCACTTCCATTTTGATCCTTTGGATTTCTGATTCTGGAATTGCAAATGTTGCCGTTACCTTACCTTTCCCAGGTTTAACAAATGTCATCGATCCCACCTTATCCCAAACGATAAAATCAGATCCCAATTGTTCCAAAAGGATTAACATAAAAAATGGATCACACATCGAATACAATGAACCTCCAAAATGAACACCAACATAATTTTTGTTATAAAATCGAAGGTTCATTTCTACTTGGAAAAAAGATAAATCCTTTGCGATTTTTTTGATACGAATTCCGGCACCAATGTAAGGTGGATAAAAATTATATAACCAAATTTTGAATCTTTTTTTCCAAGAAATTGATTTCATCCTTGTATCAGTTCCTTTTTTTTATGTTTAGAATTGATGAGGTACACAGCTAACATTGCCAAGGCGCCCCCAATGATGACAGGAATTTGTATGACTTCATCCAAAATCAAAAAACTACTGATATAAGCTGATAATGGAACAATAAAAATAAAACTGCTCGCTATTTCAGAACCAAGTCTGGTTGCCGCATAAAAATAAACAGTAGTTCCGAACGTTGTGGATATAACGGTGAGATAAAATATTGCAAACCAAAACGATGGACCAAAATCCCATACCTTCCAAAAACTTGGATCATTCCAACAAAATAGAAGTTCCAAAATGGATCCAACTCCATAAACATAAAAACTATACGTGATTGGAGACATGGATTTACCAGTTTTTTGGCTATTGAGAGAGAGAGTAGCCCAAACAAATGAACAGAGTAAGAAGAATAAATTTCCAGATAACAAAAGATAGTCGAGACTAATTTTCCATACTTGTAATATCACAAGCCCACCGATAAATCCGAAAAAAAGACCTAAAACTTGTCTTTTGGAGATCGATTTTTTTTGAATTAAAAATACGATAAAAAAAGTGACAATGGGATTGAGAGTGGTGACAAGAACTCCACCTGCTCCTGGTAATCCATTTTTCAATCCTAAAAAGAAAAATTGATTGTATAGAGTATAAATGATCCCACCTACCAAAACATTCCAATAGTCCTTACCTGAATTCAATCGAATGGGCAATCGTAATCCATAAAGGATTGGTATAACAGATAAAAAAGTTGCAAGGAATCGCCAAAACACGAGGACAGGGACTGGCACTAAACCAGCGATCATTTTTGCAATTGGCCATGATATCCCCCAAGAGACCATTGCCAAAATTAAGAGAATCAAAAATTTAATGTTCAAATGTAGTTTCCTTTGATGAGTAAATGCAAACAATAGGTTGTAAAAAAGGATACAGGAATCCCTATTCCTAACATAAGGCTTGCTAAATGAGGTGAAATATTTTTTTCAATTGTGATGACTGTCGACGTGACCATAGGTGCCATTGCAGATTCAAAAAGAATTGTTTGGAATAATAATGTATCATCCTTTAATGGAGAATAGACAAAATACACTAGGATTGGTGCTAAAACAAGTTTAAAACCAAGTCCCAAAATTAAATACCTGCCATGACCGGCGATTGTTCTTAAATCTAACATATATCCCACAGAAACAAGAGCAAGTGGCGTCAAAGTATCCCCTAACCGTAACAATACAATTTTTAATGCACTCGGATACTCCCATTGCCTTGTAAGGATGGCAAGTAACAAAGCATAAATGGGAGCAAAACCAAGCACTCTCCTGACTAAAGTTAAAAAATCCCATTTTCCATCCATAGCAATGGATGCGAGGATGATCCCTGGAAAACTCAAAACCATAAAGGTTCCTAACTGGTCAGAAAGGATACCATACCCAAGGGATTCCTTTCCTAAGTAAGTTTCAAGTAAAGGAAATCCAACAAAAGAAGTATTACCAAGACCTGCTGTTAACACCAAACATACCATAGTTGGAAATGTCATCAATTTTAGCTTATAAAATGTATAGAAAAAGAGGATCGCAAATCCAAATACTAACCAAGGCATAGAGGTTGGCATGATTGCTGAAACAGAGATTTCTAATTCATGTACATGGTATAATACAAGTGATGGCAATGATATAAATAGTATAAAACCATTGAGAACCTTGGGAGTGGTTTCTGGAAATTGAGGAATCCGACGAAAGAATAACCCCAATCCAAAACAAATTCCGAGTAATAAAAAATTTTCCATTTTTAAAAAGAGAGAAAGGTCTTAAGGGCATTTGGATCGAAAAACACACCATTTTTTTGCCTCGGTGCCTCTAATCCATCACGAACCATTTCCGTATAACCTTTTGCAAAATATAAATATTTGGTCGGCAGATTTTCCTTTATATCGTGGACTGTTTGTTCGAGTAATTCTGCCAACACTAAGACATTGTATGTAAGATCAGCGATGTACACACGATTCATATCTTTCCATTCTTTGGATTCTTCTTTCAAACAATGTTCCAATTCCTTTCGTTTCGTTTGGAAAAGGGAATACACAGTTTCTAATTCAGAATTGCCACTTACCTTGGATGTGAGTTCATCCAAAAGAGTTTGAAAAGCAGCATACACTTTTGGTTTTTGTAAGGCATGCAAACAATGGTCTGTGATGATCAAATGGGTTCCTTCCCAAGTTTCATTGATAATGGAGTCATTGTGCAATCTTGGAAGTGGTGAGAAGTCTCCAATGATCCCATTCCCTCCTAACGTAAGGATCGCTTTTTGTGTGATGTAACTTGCATGGGAAGAAGATTTGTATTTTAATAACGGGACAGTGATTTCTGCGGCTTCATCCCCTTTTTCGGCTAGAGCAACAGATCGAAAATTAACAAAACAATTTGCCGTTTGTAAGATTTGCATCTCTGCTAATGTTTTCACAAAGGAAGGAAATTCTAATATTTTTTTTCCGTAAGCCGTACGATACTTTGCATACTCCGATGCTTCCATCACAGACCTTCTTGCATTCCCACAAGAACCAAGACCTACATGTAACCTTGATGTTTTGATGATATAACGAATTAAATTCACAAGCCCATGACCAGGCCGGCCGAATTCTTCCGCTTCCACTTTGTCATAAATGATCTCAACTGTTATCTTACCACGAGAACCGATAATGTCTTTTTTCCGAAGGATGTGGTGGCCATTCAATTCTCCATTATCTTTGATCCTAGGAACTAAAAACATCCCTACCGTATTTGTTCCTTCCATCTTCGCAGTGGTTACCCATAAATCACCTGGATTGGAACAAAACCATTTTTCACCAGTTAACTCCCATTTGCCGTTCGGAAGTTTTTTGGCTATGGTTCTGTTTGCTGACACATTACTTCCACCAACTCGTTCCGTTACATATTGGCCTGCCATAAAGTGGGAGTTACTCCCTTTGCCTGCAACAAGTGGGAGATATTTATTTTTTTGTTCATCGGTTCCAATTTTTTTTAAGGCAAGTATCATTCCGTCTGTCATTGCCAAAGGACAAGCAACTCCACCCTCCCCATTTAAATTCATTAGATACGTGAGCGCATAACGATGGATATGTGTGAATTCAAATCTCCATTCAGGGTGAAAGTCTAAATTGACAACACCATGATCATAAGAAATCTTTCGTGACAACTTTTGTTCTTCTGAATACTTTATAAAATCAATGCGTTTGCCGGTGCGGTCATATTTGACCACTTCGCCGTATTTCCCTTCCTTATGGCACTCTTCGGTAAGTTCATCCAAAATCCCACCCACAAGTTCCCCATACTTTCGGATATGATCGACCATGGCTTGTTTGTGATCGGGTTCGTACGTTGCTGAATAACGATCCACCATTCTCTGCAAGGCAGGATCCATATCATAAAAATTTTTTCCTCGTAGGCCTTTGTATTCGGAAATATCAAACGGTTGTAAAGATGGATGTTCAGAAATATGGTGACTCATATCTCCAGTTCAAAAAAAGGAATAGGATTCACTAGCAAAAAAGTCGGCCCGATTTGAAATTGGTTTAAGAGATAGTTTATGGTCCAAAAAACGGAAACAAAAAAGGCCAAACAGATTTTGCATGATGTCATTTTTGAACTGCAAAACGTTTCCGAGTCCATGCAATGGTTTCTCTCTTATGACCGTCTCTCGGAACTTCTAGAAATACGAAAAGAAGAGTGCCTACGTAAAGTTTACCAATTCAAAGCAGCCAAACCACAGATGACTTTGTCTGGCGGATTCCATGAAGTTGATGGTGACCTTCTTATCGATTTTTTGGCTTGGATTTTGGCTTTGGATGAGGTTGCGGAAGAATTTTTAAAAGCAGGGATTTTTTTTAGTGAACGTCCGTTATATGAACTTCGTGAATCATACAAAACTCTGATTCAAAAAACAATCGCAAACCATAAATTAGACCAAGAATTAATCCTACTCCTCACAGCTGCCACCATTGATTTTGATGATGCTGTGGATTCCTATCTTATGGATAAATTTGAAATTGATTTTTTTGTGAGAAGGTCCATCCATCAATTTTTAGAGAAATTTGACATCCATCCTGAATTTGGCGCAGAAGAATTTTTGTATGAATATCTAAAAAGTTTGATTCCAACAAAAATTTTAAATTTCAGAGACATCACAAGGGAATTTCGAGATCGCACCTACTATGAGTTATATGGTAGATTTAGAGAAGCCAAAAAGAAAAAGAAGAAAAAACTGGTGCAAACTGTCTCGGCTGAAGTAAAAGATTTACTTGCCTTTTTTGATTTGGAACCCGGTGCCAATATCACCGATGTAAAAAAGAAATTCAAAGAACTTTTGAAAAAATACCATCCTGATATCAATAAAAAAGGAGAGGAGATGACAAAACGGATCATCTTAAAATACAATCGTTTGGTAGAACTGATAGGAACGTAAACCCACGACTCAAATTTTCTATATTACATTTGTTATCAAAATCGAAACAAAATTGAATGTTTGGAATCTATATTAAAAAATACATTCTCTTTTTATTTCGGAATCGTGACTGGAATGGAACCTTTCCAAGTGCTCATTCCACTTCCATCAATGGGATAAGGTTTACCCAAATATTTAGGTGGTGTGTCCCACTGGATGTCCCACCAAGCAAGCATCCTTGCAGAAAATTCTCGAAACAAATAATACGTTTCTTTTTTGTATGTTCGCAAATTGCATTCGTATCCGTATAACTCGAGTTCCAGTTCCTTTCCTAAATAGATGGCACGTGGCAAAAAAAACGATTGGCTTACAAATATTGCTTTGTTTACCAAAAACACTTCTTTGGCGCGAATCAAAGTATCCAGTGTCCGAAATCCAGCGTGATCAACAAAGATATCATCTGGTTTGACCTGATGGGACAACATGTACTCAAGCATAGGCCTAAGTTCATTGTAATCGGTTTTCCCATTGTCTCCAGAAAGGAGAATCTTTTTCACTTTTCCTTGTTTGTACAATTCCAATCCGCAGGCCAATCGGTCCATTAAGATGGGTGAGGGAGTTTTTCCATAAACGGCTGCTCCAGGCACAATGGCAACTTCTGCTTCAGGGATTTCCGACGAGTGATTGGTGTGAATGGAGTTCTGGTACACAATCCAAAATCCTAAATTGGAAGCCAATGTGACAAAACCAAGAATTCCAAAAATGATCACGAAACCCAGAAACAGGGATTTCCACTTGACCCTGGAAAGGAATCGGAGCGTCTTATTTATGTAGGAATCGCGGTTCGTCATGAAGAAAAAAATTAAAGAGATTACGTCTGTTTTTTCACAAGACAATCCGAAAATCAAGAAACAGATTGATAAGGTGAAAGAAAAAGGTCACCAACGGATGACCATTCTTGTGATTCCTCATGGGTATGACAGTTCTTTCCACTTCCAAATTTCCCATTTTACCATCCTATTTTTTTTAGGCCTCACTTTAGGTCTATTGAGTTTAGCAATTTTTGGAATTGTTCGCTCGAATAATACACAAACTGAAATCAACCAACTCTCCAAAATTTACGGAACCTATTTTGATACTTATATCACCCATGCGAACCAATTAGAAGAAATGAAAGAAGAGTATTCTAAATTGAACGAAAATATGTTGGAACTATTTACTCTGATTGATGGACAAGACGATGAACTTCTAAAAATTCCAACGGAAGATTGGATTGAATCCTCGGCAATTGATTCACTCCAAAAAGAAGAAAAAGAAGATAAACAATTGGATGTTGGACGTAAGTATCTCAATGAGATTTATGAACTGAGACAATTAAAACACCGAATGGACAATTACCAACGTTTGGTAGAAACAAACTTTCAATTTTTATACCAGAGATCTGATATTTTATCTAGATCACCTTTGTTTAATCCGATGTATTCTTACAATTTGACATCTCCATTTGGAATGAGAAAATCACCTACCACTGGTTATTGGGAATACCATGACGGATTGGATATGGCAAATGCTACAGGAACACCTATATATGCTTCTGCACCAGGTCGTGTGGTTCGTGTCACATATTCCAATGTTGGGTATGGACATCATGTCATCATCCAACATGATTTCGGCTTTAGCACGTTATACGGTCACTGTTCGCGAATTTATGTAAGGTCAGGACAAGAAGTAAAAGCTGGTGAACAAATTGCCGAAGTAGGAGCAACGGGTAACGTAACCGGGCCTCACTTACACTATGAAATCTTTATTTCGGAAGAAGGAAAAACCGATCCCGAACAATACATGCAAGCTGGAGTTTATTAGTTGCCTAAAAAAACAAATGCCGTTGATCCTAAAAAACGAATTTTAGAACTTCGTAAAGAAATCAATCGCCACAATGATTTGTATTACAAAGATAACTCACCCGTCATCACTGACAAAGAATTTGATTTACTAGTCAAAGAACTCCAAAAACTCGAAACAGAAAATCCAAACCTTGCAGACATCTCTTCCCCGACAGCACAAGTAGGTTCCGACTTAAACCCACAGTTTAGCAAATTCAAACACAAAGTACCAGTATTATCTTTAGAAAATACTTACAACGAAACCGAACTTTCGGAATGGTTACAAAAAACTGGGATCGAAGAAAACTATTCTTTAGAATGGAAAATCGATGGTGCCTCCATCTTACTTTACTATGAAGATGGAAAACTCAGCCATTGTGTGACAAGGGGTTCTGGTGGAATTGGTGACATTGTTACTGAAAACGTAAAAACCATTTCGACCATTCCACAAACTCTTTCGGAACCTTTACATCTAACAGTCAGAGGCGAAATATTTATGACCTTCGCTGATTTTGAAGAATTCAACGAAGAGTATGGTGGAAAATTTGCCAATCCTAGAAACTTGGCAGCAGGTTCCATCAAACAAAAGGATCCAATGGAAGTCGCCAAACGTCCGTTACGAATTTATGTGTATGATGTTTATTTTTCAAGCTCTAGAAAAGGAATCAATACCCATAAAGACATTTTAAGTTTATTAAAAAAAGAAAAGTTTCCACTTGCCCCAGACTCAACAATTTTGCCAGGAAACAAATTAATCAAAGAGATCGAATCATTTCGCAAAAAAAAAGACAAAATGCCATTCCCAGTGGATGGACTCGTCATCAAACTCGACTCTTTAAACCTTCGCGAAAATTTAGGTGAAACAAGCCATTCTCCTCGTTGGGCAAGGGCATTTAAATTTGATGCGCTGCTCAAAGAAACAACAATTGAAGAAATCGATTTTGCCATTGGACGTACAGGAAAAGTCACACCACGTGCAAAAGTCACTCCGATCTCTCTTGCAGGAACCACTGTCACCTACGCCACCTTACACAACCAAGACTACATCAACCAACTTGGAGCAGGCATTGGTGCAAAAGTATTAATCTCCAAACGTGGAGAAATCATTCCAGCTGTGGAAAAAGTAACATTCCCTCCAAAATCTATTTTTGTTTTACCCAATCATTGTCCATCGTGTAACACAAAATTAACGAAAGTTGACGATTCTGTAGATTTCTTTTGTACAAACAGAAATTGCCCTGAGCGAAAACTAAACCAACTCATCTTTTTTTGCAGTAAAAAACAGATGAACATTGAAGGATTAGGTGAAAGACAAATTCAGATTTTTTTTGAAAAGGGTTGGGTGAAAGATATACCTGATTTGTATACATTAGAAAAGTACAGACCAACCTTACTTGAGTTAGATGGATTTGGAGAAAAATCTGTGAAAATCATTTTTGATGCAATTCAAAAATCCAAAGAAAAAGACTTTCGATTCACACTCCCTTCCATTGGTTTAAATGAAGTGGGTCCAAAGGTCACCGAAATTCTCATCGAAAACGGATATGATTCATGGGACAAACTCCTCACCCTTTCCAAATCCAAAACTGCAAGTGAGGATTTGAAAGCCATTCATGGCATTGGACCAAGGACGATCGAAGCATTACTAGGCCATTTGAAAGACAAAGAAACTTTGAAACTAGTAAACACCCTCATCAAACTAGGACTTAAGTTCAAAGCAGATGAAACTGAAAAAAGCGATATACAGCCGTTTGTTGGCCAAAGTTGGTGTGTGACCGGCAGTTTTGAAAACTTCCAACCCCGTGACTTAGCGATGGACCTCATCACGAGACATGGTGGGAAAAAAGTAACAGGTGTTTCTTCCAAAACAACACACCTACTCTATGGTCCAGGTGCCGGTTCCAAACTAGACAAGGCAACGGAGCTTGGTGTAAAACTTGTTTCCGAATCAGAGTTTTTGGAGTTATTAAAAAAAGAAGGGATTCCGATTGGTTAGAGGAAATGATGAATTCCTCCCATTCATTTTCATTCAACACACTCAAACAAAATTATATTCTTTGTTCCTAAAATTATTTCCATTCCTTCCCATGTGGCACTAGCGATCATTAGTCTTTAATTTATGTTAGGGGCAAATCCCGAAATTCGATTTGAACCATACGCTCACTCCTTTTACCGTATCATTCATTGAATGCAACGGGACCAGGCTACTCTGGGGTCCGCGTTCGCTCCCGTCCGCCTGCGGCAGACCAAGCCCGACGTATCCTTTTTGCTCGGACTGAATTGAAAAAACCTTGACATGCAGTCTTTTACCTGCATATTAATTCCTATGCCCAAAGAAAGAAAAGGAACAGATCTGGTTTTTAAGGCAATGGCCGACCCAAATCGAAGGAAGGTTCTGGATCTCTTATTTTCGAAAAATGGACAAACTCTCAGTCAATTATGTGAAGAACTCGATATGCAAAGGCAATCAGCAACCCAACACATTGAAATTTTGATCAATGCAAACCTCGTATCCATTGTTTGGAAAGGGCGTGAAAAACTACATTTCATCAACCCAGTCCCGATTTATGAAGTGTATGAACGTTGGGTGCGCAAATTTGAAGAAAATCGATTAAGTTTTTTACACGATTTAAAAATTCAATTGGAAGGAGACAAACATGGAACCACATAACTTCGTATATGTGACTTTTATTCTCAGCACACAAGAAAAGGTATGGGATGCCATTACCAATCCAGAGATAACATCGAAGTATTGGTCTGATCCATTATCAAAAAATCCAGCTCATATCAATGTTTCCGAATGGAAAGTCGGATCTGAATGGAAACACGTTCACTTAGTCGAAGAAAGAACGGTTGATATTTTGGGAAAAGTATTGGAAGTAGATCCACCTAACAAACTTGTCATCTCTTGGTCTAGACCCAATGAAATCAACGATGTTACGAAACACTCTCGTGTTACGTTTGAAATTGAGACCTATGCCAATGGACTCGTCCGTTTGTCTGTTACCCACGAAGAATTAGACTCACAAATGTATAAGGGAATTTCTTCTGGGTGGCCAAGTGTTCTTTCTAATCTCAAAACTTATTTGGAATCTGGATTACCACTTGCAGGACATCTCAATTAATACAAATGAAACTTTCTTCTGAATGCACTCAGAAGAAAGTTGATCACCTAACTCAAAGTCGATAATTTGTGAGTATGATGAAATTTAAAACCACAAAATTGATTCGACATTCCCCAATTATTTTATTTTTATTAGTCAATTGTATGGTTTCGAAATACTCGGGAAATATTCCAAGGCTCGATGAAAAATCTCAAAACAAATCCATTCAGATTGTAAAAATCGCCGAACAATTACGATTCAGCCATTACCAAACGGTTGCTGGAGAGGCAAGAATGGTTTATACCCAAGAGGATTTAATTAAAGGAATTCAAATATATAAAGAGCAGTATTCAAATTCAAAACCAAAATGGGAATATGCGAATCAGGAACAATACCAGTTCGAAAAAAAGAATATGGATCCGGTAAAATTAGAGGGAGTCATCAATCATTTAAAAAATGCAAACGAACCATACGTTTTTGTTAGCCATCGGAAAATACAATATGATTGGGGAACAGTAGACTGGAAGGATAAAAATGAAAACTTAATCCTTTCAGAATTTTATGGACACTATTTCGATGATGATTGGAGCCCTTACGCCTTTTTAATCAATTTAATTCCAAACCAAATTGTTGGAACAGGAATCTTTCGTTTTCAAATCAATGATGAAGTCGTAGAGTTTCGAGCAAACGCACGTAAGACGATCTGGCGTTTTCCAATCCGTTATTGGGCACATACACATATATTTTCTACTAAAAATGGAAAAAACAAATTTCCGATTCTAATTCAAATCAATGATCCCAATGATCGAGAAAATTCACAAAATGGTTTGTATTTCATTTTTATCAAATGACAATTAATCTACTGATTGTAATGGGATCGCAGCACTAACTTTGAGTTCTTCGATTACAGCTACTGGAAAAGCTTTAGACTTTTACAATGATTTGGAATCCTAAGTTTCGTACAATTTTCATTCTGTTGTTTCTGATTTAGTAAGGACAAATGTTGTACCTTTAAATTCATATTCCTTTGAATAAATCTTACTTGGACTTTCATCACCCTCAGGTAGAGGACTGGTTCGTATGATAATTTTTGGTGAAATACCATAGGTATCAATGATGGCACTTCTACTGCCTGACTCATAAAAAATAATTTCAAAAGTATTGCCCTTTTCCTTTAATACATATACGATATTTTCAAGTTCTGATAAAAAACAACCAATGCATTCATCATTTTCATCTCTTGCTGTTGTTGCTACAATGAAATATCGATCTTTTTTTGACTGAAACGATTTAATCGAAGTTTGGTTAGGATCAATATCATAACTTATTTCTTTGCTCAAAAAATCGAAGATTTTTTTCTCAGTTGGTTCAAGCAAACGTATCTTTGCATATAATGATGCATATTGATTCGATAATACAAGAGATTCGGCGGGTAAATAACAATCGGTTAATACAGTCGTTTCAATTTCTGAATACCAATCCTCTTGTCTCGATTTTTGTTTTAAGACTCGAAAAAATACCTTTCCTTCTTTTGTGACATACCTTGATTTCACAAAGTAAAATTGATCTTCTTCTACTTGCTCATTATTAATTTTAATCAGTTTTTTGTTGTAGAGTTGGTGCACAAAACTTGGTTTATTTTTTACATAAACCCATCCTGATTCCTTCGTTTCAAAATCGGATAGTGTCGCTAAAATTTCTTCTGTATCTCCAATCACAATATAAGGAGAAAAAACATATCCGATACTTTGCGATTTTGATTTTACCTTCATCCAATTTCCCTGTTTTCCATTTACAGAAATGGGAGAATGACTTTCTTCTAATATTTCAACTATATCTTTCGTTTTTAATTTTTCGATCGCTTTGCTTTCAACATTGGGTTCACTTCTTAAAAATAAGGAAGTCGCTGCAACTAACCCAAATTGAGGATTTGATACGTTTTTTACGGTTCGATGATGATAACAGATCCTACGGGAACCATTTGGAATAAAAGATCCATTTCTTCATTTGTCACAGCGATACAACCATGAGTCCAATTTAAATAGGTATGGAGGTGTCCAAACCAATTCCAATGTTTCTTCATTCCATGAATGAGAATCCCTCCCCCAACCTTGACCTTTCTCTTTTTTGCTTCTTCCAATTGAGATTTGTTGGGATAAGAGATGTGTAAGGCTTTATAATAAGCCCATTCCGGAATTTGGTAATCAATGGTATACTTACCTTCGGGAGTTTTTCCATCTCCTTCTTCGTTTTTAGCACCTTTTGGTTCAAAACCTAGGGAGATCGGAATTGTTAAAATGGTTTTGCCTGATTTGATTACTGTTAAAATTTTCTCTGATTTCTTCACATTTACGGTAGTGTCGGTGTCTGCATCTAAGCTACCAACCCAAAGGACACAAAACAAGATCAAAGGTATAAATGGATTTCGAAACATAAAATTGGTATTTAAATTCCTAAAATGGATAAAGCTATATTTTGTTTTTTTAACTCTTGGATCCATAATGTAAACCTTTCTAAAACTTCAATTGCGCCTTCTTTGTTTGATTGTATCTCTTTTTGAATCAGCTCTTTTTCTGGTAGTGAAAGTGTTTTGCCTGATTTAGAAAAAAGGGAATCGTTTCTGATTTCTTCCAATCGTATTCCTAAAGATTGCAGTAAAACATCAAATTTTGATTCCGAAAGTTCCTGGAATGCATAATGGTCATAACTTTCGATGATCTCTTCGAATACATCTTCAAAAATAGAAAATGTGTTTTCATCCAGAAAAATCGAATTCTCATTCCAACATTTGCCTAAGTAATTGCCAGGTAAAAATTCGATATAGGCAGTACCTTCTAATTCGTTTGGATGAAAATAGATATTGAATGGAGTTTGCACAGAAAGTCGAACTATGGTAATACGGGAAAAAAACGACAACCTTTCATGAAAAAAAATAAAATCATGATCGGTACAATCAATGTCCAAAGATAATGATTGGAAAAAAATGAGTTCTCTTTGACTAACTGTATTTTATAGGTTTGGTATAAAAAATAAATGATACCTTCTGTTACGATGACGATGATCACGACCAAGGTTACGGAAACAAGGGAAGGGTCAAAACCTGGGAACCAATGGAATTGCTCCCTTATCCCTAAAGTAAAATAAACCAAAACCGACATCAAGTAGGTGAACAAAATAACAAAACTAACGACAGGACTTTTTTCCACCTGCATCCTTTCCTTACAATTGTTACACTTCATTGTAAAGGGTGGGACATAGGACATTAGTTTCAAAAAACTAACTTTTGTTTGGCAACTTGGACAAATCCATTCGTGTTTCATGAAATTATTCTCTTAACCTTAAAGATTTTTTACAAATTTTGATCTCACTCTTTCGCACCAAGTGATTCCAGTTTATCGATTAAAAATGAAAGTTTTCTTTTTTTTGCAATGCTTAAAGGAGTATCACCATCATCATTACGATCATGTAGATTGGCACCAGCCTTCATGAGTATGTCAAGTATCTCCAAATGATTTTCGTTTGGATTTCTTGCATCAGATGGTGCAAAGATTACCGTATACCCTTTGTAATCTTTTTTATGAATATCTGCATTGTATTGGATTAATAACGAAACGGTTACCACATGTCCATTAGAAGCTGCATGCATAATCGGTGTTATATTCAAAACATCCGCCAAATTTGGATCTGCACCTTTTTTTAGGAGATGAGAAACTACCTGGTCATGCCCTCGAATTGACGCATGCATCAATGGGGTTCCTCTATTTTTAGTGAGATGATTGACATTCATCCCTTTTCCAATCAAATACTGAACTGCTTCTAAATTTCCGATTTCTGCAGCAAGGATGAGTGCATTCCCAGCATCCGGTGTTTCGGAATTTAATTCTGCTCCATTTTCCAATAATAAATCCATCATCTTTAGATTGGAATAAACGGAGAAGATTAGTGGTGTAAACCCTCGAGCATCTCGCTGATTGGGATTTGTTTTTAAGTCTAACAACCATTTGGCGCAATCAATATTCCCGGTCCTAGCAAAATACGATAGAATGGGTTGGCCGTTATCAACCTTCTCATTAATAAGGTTTGCATCCGGAAATAAGATTTTTGCATTTGATGCATTACAAGTTTTTAGGTATTGAAAATTTTGAGCAGATCGACTTGTCGAATTGGTGGACCTACACTGGATCAAAAACAATGTAAATAAAAAGAAAAATTGAAAAGATTTCATAACAAGTATCTCCGCTTATAATTGTATTCACTCAGCGAGTGGATAATAAAAATGCACCACATCTTCTGCACGACCACCTGTTGATCGATAAAAATCCAAAGCATAATCATCTGCCAAATCTGCTTGGACAAACACCTCTTCGATCCCCTTCTCTTTGTAATACCTATTGATAGAAGCAATCAGTGATTTCCCGATGCCTTTCCTTTGAAGATGTGTTTTTACAGCTAAATCGTAAATATAAACGAGTGGTCTCTCTGAATAGTATTGTCGTAACAAGTAAGCGGTAAGACCAGCCACTACCTTTCCATCCAAAATAGACACAAAAACAAAAAAATCATCTCGATCCAAAAGGGATTGTAAGTAATTTGAATCGGGCAATGGAAATGGTTTCATTTCAAATACATCTTCGAATACGCCTATGAGTTCAATGAATTGTGACAAATCAGCGGAAGATAATTTTTTGATTTCAGTATTGATCATTTGTATTCCTTAAGCCTTAATCTTTTTTCCGCAAAGTTTCCAATTACAGTGAATCATAAAAAATGAGGATTTTACTTGATTCGTTCCAAGACACCTTTTCGTTTTACGATGTTTTTATAATCCCATTGGATATTTTTTGCCTTTGTTAACCAAAGTTTTAAATCCTTTTTTTTGATTTGTGTAACATCCGTATAACGAACTTCAGCGGCTTTAAAACTTCCTTCCGATGTGAGACCTTCGACACCAAAACTTTGCCCACTCCAAAAGAGAAGGCGAGTACAAGACTTTAATTTACTATATCCAACAATTGGATTCCCATCCAAAAACCAAACTGGATGGGCATGCCAAATTTTCCTTTCTGCCTTGGGAAGGTTTTTGCAAATCACCTCGTACAAGACATTACAAATTTCGAAATCGGCCGGAGGTAGAGACCGATGGTAGACCTGAATATCCTTTTCCATCCTTTAACCCTTCATAGCGTAAATTGCCAACTAATTAAAATTATGCGTCAATTCAAAACAATAATGTTTTATTTACAAACTTTTTTAAATGTTGAGACAACTTTCACATCAACTGTTGGCCAAAGTTTACTCACACCGTCAGCACCCTTATGTAAGTCGTTACACTCTGCATTCAATTTGCCCAAACCCTGCGATAAACCTAGAGCCAGCACATCGACAGTACCTGAAACTTCTACTGTGTCTTCTTTCCAAACAAAGTTTACTGGGATCGTCGTTTTTGATTTTCCAAATTGAAGGTTAAGTTTCGCAGTTCCCGTTTCCCCTTTTGTCATTTCGGAAAAATTTCCCATCAACTTTTGGTTCCCTTTCACCGACCCAAAGAAAAACTTTTTGATTTTAAGGTCACGGTCTGGGTTTGCAGAATTAACGGACGAAGTGTCAATTTGGAATCGAATTTTCTCAGCTACACCAAACTTTGATTTGTCTTTTGTTTTTCCAATCACTCGAATCGAATCAAACTTACCTTTAACACCTGTTTTTTCTGTAAATTTGAACGCTGTCCATTCCAGGTTTGTTTTGGATGGATCGTATTCATAATTACAATTTTCTTCTGCTTCAATTGACCCGAAGGTGCCGACAATGAATAGTGCTAAAATAGAATAAAAAATTTTCATAGAAACCTCTGCTGAATGATGGAAAATCAAAAACAAAGTTTTGTCAAGAGGAGTCTAAAGCACGAAATAAAATTCACATGTTAAAATTATTACAAATTTTGGTGCGTCATTTCCGATACCAACTCTTCAAAGCAAAGGAGACGGAACTCCCCATACGGCTTTCGACAGGAGAATCCCTGGCACAGTCGATTTTAGACTATTTATCCGAATCATTAAGCATCCAATCCATTCCAAGCCAAATCATAGAAGGATTTCGTTCTTTACGCAGTAAATTCCCTCATGAATCGAAATTGGAGTTTTTGGACTATCTCATAGCCGCATCACACCAATACCAAATCAAACTCAACTTTGTTCGAAAATCAATTGTCGAAATTAAAAGTTATATCACTCGAGAAGCTCCCTTTTTATTCCAACTCAAAAGTAAAGACTTTGGTCTTCCAGAGATGTATGCCGTACTTGGTTACCACGCTTCGGCATATTTGGTCAAACCTCTTCACAATCATATCTCCGAAGAAGAATGGATATCGGAGAAGGACTTACTCAAATTATTTGAAATTAAATCTGCAAAAGATGTTGTGGATTGGATTGTAGCAGAACCTACGTTTGCCTTCTCTTCTCCCAAGGAAATTAGTTCAACTTCGTCTGCTTTAAAAAATGCAGTAAAACAAATATACCATCTCATCCGTATCGAATCAAAAGATGTTTGGATTGTATTTATTTATGGAATCGGAATTGGAATTTTATCACTCGTAGTTCCAGTTGCAACTTCTTCCCTTGTCAATATAGTAGCGTTTGGTGTTCTTTTACAACCCGTCATCATCTTGACGTTGTTAGTTGTATTTTTCTTAGGATTTGCTGGTGCTATGCAAACCATCCAAATTTATGTGGTAGAGATTTTACAACGACGAGTATTTGTTCGCATTGCTACAGAATTTGCAATTCGTTTTCCAAAAATTCGACAAGATGCTTTGGACAAACACCACAACCCAGAACTTGTGAATCGATTTTTTGATACTATGACCATTCAAAAATCCATTCAATCTTTGTTAGTTGATGGATTAGCAGTGATTTTAACCACGGTAATTGGTTTTGTCCTCATTTCGTTTTACCATCCGATTTTTATTGTATTTTCTTTATTTATTTTGTTTGTGGGGGGATATCTTGTGATCTACCAACTTGGTAGACCTGCCTCTGAAAATTATATAAAGAGCTCAAAAGAAAAATACAAAGTAGCCGCTTGGCTTGAGGAAGTTTCTCGTCACTCTGCCTTATTTCACTCTACATTTGGATCTCATTTTGCCATAGAACGGGCCGATTCACTCATTCGAGATTATCTTTTCGCTCGCAAAAAATACTTTTCTGTTTATATCAAACAAATCATTGGACTTGTTGGTATACAGGCGTTAGCAAGTGCAATCGTTTTAGGAATAGGTGGATATTTGGTGATCCATCGCCAATTGACCATTGGACAACTCGTTGCGGCAGAACTTGTCATTGCAAAAGTTCTCAGTGATATATCAAAATTTGGTAAACAACTCGATAGTTTTTATAGTTTGATTGCTGCGGTTGACAAAATTAATTCAGTTTTCCATCTTCCAACTCTCACTGCAAAAACAGTTCCATTTGAAACTTCCAAAGGACCCATTCAATTACAACTATCAGGCATTGATTATTCCTTAAGCAATGGTCATAAAATTTTTACCCAATTCAATTTAAAAGTCCAAGCGGGAAAGGCATTGGGTGTTACATCCAATACTCCTTATGATGCTCACATCTTACTTGATTTGATGAGTGGGCTCCGCGAACCAAACTCTGGAATTGTCGAATACAACCACCAAAACATCCATGAAGTTTCGAAAGAACAAATCCAATCTTATGCCGTGTTGGTGAGAGGGAACGAAATTTTTGAAGGAACAATTTTGGAAAACATCCGAGTAGGTCGGGAAGAAATTTCGCTTATCACGATTCGAGATTACTTAGACAATTTAGGGCTTTGGAAGGTCATCCAATCCTTACCGCATGGGATCCACACACAGCTGTTAACCTTTGGTCATCCGTTTGACAATGTCCAATCCGCTATTTTGGCTTTAACAAGGGCTTTAATCGGAAATCCAAAACTAGTTCTTATCGATGGCATCCTTGACCAATTACCACCCCCTTTGTTAACTTCTTGTTTAAAATTCTTATTACAAAAAAATCGGGAGTGGACTGTGGTCATTGTGTCCAAATCACCAGCAGTCCTCTCACAAATGGACCAAATCCTTAGATTGGAAGATGATACTCATTCATTAAAGGTGAATTCATAAACTCTATGAAAACAAATATGTCACCCAAATGGAAACTCCGCAAAAACCTACCTTCGTATCGGTTGGTGCAAACAGCACTTCCGGCACAAAGTTTAGCGTACATCCTCACTGTTATTTTTTTCTTAAGTGTCCTCATCTTACTTTATGTGCCTTGGCAACAAACCACAATGGGTTTTGGCCGAGTGGTTGCCTATGCACCTCTAGACCGCCAACAAGTCATTGAATCACCCATCAGTGGACGTGTTGTCAAATGGCATGTCCATGAAGGGACTCGTGTCAAAAAGGGAGATCCCATCATTGATATCTCTGACAATGACCCCAATTTTATCTCCAGGATTCGAGAAGAAAGAAATGCCCTCTTACAAAGGTTAGAGGCTGCTAGGACAAGGGAAGATAACATCCGTTCTAGAATTTTGAGTTTACGTTCTTCTATGGGAAGTGCTGTGAGTGCCGCCGATTCTCGTAGGATGATGGCAAAAGACCGAGTCCGTGCCAGCGAACAAGCAGTAGATGCAGCAAAGGCAGCGTTAAAAACTGCGAATCTCAACTTGGACCGACAAAAACAATTATGGGAAAAAGGACTTACTTCCAAACGAACTTTGGAACTTGCGGAACTGGATCATACTAACGCAGAGACAGGACTTGACCGTGCAAGAGCCGCATATGATGCTGCGGTCAAAGAAGAACGTGCGTTAAATAGTGATACAGGAAAAGTCCAACAGGATGCCGAAGCTTCCATTAATGATGCCAAAGCATCCCTTGCCTCTGCCCAGTCCGAAGTAGCAAGGGTTCTAGAAGACCTACCCAAACTGGAAGCTAGGTTGTCTAGGCAAGAAAACCAGGAAATTTTTGCCCCAAGAGATGGGATCATCATGCGAATCCTTGTGAACCCTGACACCCAACAATTAAAAGAAGGAGATGGTGTTGCCATCCTTGTCCCTGACGCCGAAGACAAAGCCGTAGAACTTTTTATTTCAGGAAATGACATTCCACTCGTGGGTGAAGGTCGTAAAGTTCGTTTGCAATTCCAAGGGTATCCTGTTTTACAAATCAGTGGATGGCCAGAGACAGCTGTTGGTACCTTTGGTGGTGTTGTGAAATTGGTTGATATCACTGATAATGGATCTGGAAATTTTCGTGTGCTTGTCATCCCTGACCGTGATGACCGCCAGTGGCCTTCCAGTCGTTACTTACGACAAGGTGTTCGTGCCAAAGGTTGGATTTTTCTCAATCGTGTAAGTGTTGGTTATGAATTATGGAGAAGGTTCAATGACTTCCCACCGAATTTACCGATGGATGATCCGGAGATGAAATCGTTGTTAGACGAGAATGGTGGAGGAGACAAAGGAAAATGAAACCGCATCTAAAATCATTTTTATTTGCGTTTTTATGCCCTTTTGGGATGTTTTTTTCGTTTCTGTTAGAAGCAGATCCGACAAAGGATCCTTTCGAATCTTTACATGGTCCGAATATCTATACTCAAGATTATATCAACCAACAACCAGGAGTCCTCACATTGGCAGAACTTTTAAAGTCTGTTGAAAAATCATATCCACTAGTACTTGCTGCAGAAAAACTTTTAACGGAAACAGAATACAATTATTTAGCAGCCGAAGGTGCATTTGATCTACAATTTAAATCCATGGGCACAACAAAACCAACGGGTTATTATACAAATAATGCAGCGGACAATGTGTTCGAAAAACCGACTCCACTTGGTGGAACTTCTTTCTTTGCCGGTTACCGCATTGGTCGTGGAACCTTTCCTGTGTATGATGGCAGAAGGCAAACCAATGATTATGGGGAAGTGAGAGCAGGTGCCATTGTCCCTCTAATGCGAAACCGTGAGATCGATAAAAACAGAGCGGATTTACGAAAAGCTGACATCGATCGTAAACTTGCCGAGTTATCGATTCAAAAATTAAAAATTGAAGTCATCAAGGAAGCAACCAAACGGTATTGGAAATGGGTGGCAAGTGGCCAAGAATACCTCGTCAACAAAGACCTGTTAGAGATTGCAAAAAACAGACAACAACAGATTGCCCAACGAATCAAATTAGGTGACATACCCAAAATGGAAGGCACAGAAAATGACCGTGCCATTTTACAAAGAGAATCACAATTTGTCTCTGCAGAACGTGAGATGCAAAAAGCAGCGATCGATTTGTCGTTATTCTTACGGGCTGCTGACGGGAACTTAATCCTTCCCACAACGGATAGGCTGCCCATCGGATTTCCAAAACCCATCGACTATAAGGAATTGGAACTTGAAAAAAGTATTAAAATTGCATGGAAGTTTCGACCCGAAATCCAAGACTATGAATTCAAACGTGAGAAGGCACGTGTGGACCAAGACATGGGTTACAATGCCCTAAAACCCCAAGTTGATTTGGTGGTAGCTGGATCCCAAGACTTTGGACCAGGTTCTGTCACGAGGGCCAAACCGGAACTCGAAGCATCCCTTGTTCTCAATTTGCCCATGCAAACCCGTAGACCTCGCGGGATGATCGGAGCGGCCGAAGCAAAAATTGCACAACTCGACCAAGAACTCCAATTTTCAAAAGATAAAATCAAAACAGAAGTACAAGACTCCATTTCCGAGGTGATTGCTTCTGCAAAACGTGTGACTGTCACACAAAGTGAAGTGGAACTTGCCAGAAAATTGGAAGTGATGGAACGCGAACGATTTGCTTTAGGAGATTCAACTCTCTTATTTGTGAATATTCGAGAACAAACAAGTGCCGAAGCGGCAGTGCGTGAAATTAAGGCATTGTACGATCATCATGTCGCTGTAGCCCACTTCCAAGCATCCACTGCAAGTTTTCTCCAAAATTCTCCCACTCCATAGTCGTAATTCTTTTGTAGAAAAAAAAACGACTTTCACATCTCGCTGAATTCCTAAACTTTTCCCTAAAGAAGGTATCTATGCACGGGGAAGAGTCACTATTACAAGACATTGGTCTCAGTATTATATTTGCTACAGTTTTAAGCCATATTGCTCGCGTTCTCAAACAACCGTTAATCTTAGGTTATATCATTGGTGGTGCGATGCTTGGAAAAGAGATGGGATTTGAACTTGTGACAAACGAAGCAAGTATCGAACTCATTTCAGAAATTGGACTCATCCTTTTACTCTTCATCATTGGCCTTGAAATCAATCTTGCCGAACTCGCAAAAATGGGAAAGGCGATGTTTACTCTTGGTATCTTACAATTCACACTTTCTGTTGCCTTTGTTTATTCCGTGTTTCCATTTTTCGGACTTTCCATTGGTTCTGAAAAATTTGACCTTCTTTACATTGCAGTTGCCTTATCACTAAGTTCCACTTTAATCGTTGTTAAATTATTGCAAGACAAGGTAGAGATCAACACCCTTTCAGGGAAACTAACCGTAGGAGTATTGGTTTTCCAAGACATTTGGGCGATTTTGTTTATGGGGGTCCAACCGAACCTAAACAATCCAGAAATCTTAAAAATCCTCACTTCTGTTGGGATTATTGTATTACTCATTGCTTTTAGTTTTAGTGTCAGTCGTTATGTTCTCGCAAAATTATACAAAGCATGTGCCAGTAGCCCCGAACTCATTCTCTTAACATCGATTATGTGGTGTTTTTTAGTTTGTGGGATTGCGGGAGAAGCAGGACTTTCCAAAGAAATGGGTGCTCTTGTTGCGGGTATGAGCATTGCAGCCTTCCCATATGGCGCTGATGTGATTTCCAAATTGATCGGAATACGAGACTTCTTTGTTACCCTCTTCTTTGTGGCACTTGGTCTTAAGGTACCTCTTCCTAGTTTGGAAGTCATTGGACTATCTTCAGCCATCATTGCTCTTATGTTATTTGTGAGGATGATTACCATTGCCCCTGTCATCATCAAACTCAACAAAGGTGTCCGAAATGGATTCCTCACAGCACTTAACCTAGCTCAGATTTCAGAATTTTCTCTCGTAATTCTCGCATTAGGTGCTGGCTTTGAACACATCACTCCCAAACTGCAGGCAGTGATCTTAACCTCCACCATCATCGCATCTGTTTTATCAACATACATCATTATGTTCAATCATAACATTGCGGCTACATTAGAACGTCTCTTGGCAAAAGTGGGAATCACTGACCAAACAGAAGAAACGGGAAAAGTGGATCCTTCCGGGCAAGGTGGTCATGGAGGGCATGGCGGCCACGGTGATGGAATGGTGAGAGACATCATTGTCCTTGGGTACTTCCGAATTGCTCGTGCCTTTGTGGAATACTTGGAAGACTTGTCTCCTTCGCTTATCAAACGAATCATCATAGCGGATTACAACCCTGCTTTCAAAGAGGAACTCACAAACAAAGGTTTCCAATGGGCGTACGCAGACCTTGCTCACCCTGATTCCCTTTCCCACATTGGCTTACATGACGCATCCATGGTGATTTGTACCATCTCGGATTCATTTCTCAAAGGAACCAATAACAACCGTTTGCTTTCTACTCTTAGTAAATTGGCTCCGAATGCAAAAATCATTCTGACAAGTGACGAACCAGGTGAAGCAAAAAAATTAGTCGCCGATGGAGCGCAAAAAGTGATCATACCTGGGGTGATCACCGGTGAATTTTTATATGAATACATTTCACGGGGAATGCGTAATAACGAAAGGGAAGCGTAATCTTTGTTTGTAACCGATAGAGTGAAGGGAATCTCTCTATCGGTATTTGTCCAATTGATGACTGGAAACCACTGATCTATGGTTTAAATCCAAATTCTTATATCAAACCCTTCTTTTGGAACTCTCTCTTCACCACTTCTAAATCGGCCGGGGAATCCACACCTAAGTTTGCTTTGTCGGAGAGAAAAACTCCGATGGTAGATCCATTTTGTAAGGCTCTGAGTTGTTCTAAGGATTCCACTGTTTCCCAATCGGAACTTGGCAATTGGTTATATTTCATTAAAAAATCCCGTTCGTATGCATAAATGCCAAGATGTCTATAGTACTTCGCTTCTCCTTTGAAAGATGCCGGGATCGGAGAACGAGAAAAATAATTGGCTTTCGCAAGTGTATCAAAGACCACCTTTACTTTGTTAGGGTCATTTGGATCTTCTTCGGATGTGAAGGGAACGGCTGCTGTTGTCATCTCCCAATCGCGATGTTTTGTTTTTAAACCCACCACTCCATCAACTAGTGATGCTTCCATCCCAGGTTCATCACCTTGGATATTGACGATGATTCCGTAGTTTGGGTACTTGTTTGCGACTTCAATGATACGATCGGTGCCTGTGGGATGGTCGGGGCTTGTGAGAATGGACTCACCTCCAAAACTTAATACCACATCATGGATTCGTTTATCGTCAGTTGCTACCACCAAACGGTGGAAAGACTTGGAAAGGGAGGCATGGTGGTAGGTCCACTGGATCATTGGTTTTGTGCCAATGAGGGCCAGTGGTTTTCCAGGAAATCGTGTGCTCGCGTAACGTGCAGGGATTACACCGAGAATCTGGTCGGACATAGTCCTAGTTTACCAAGAACTCGGTAAAGTAAACCTCTTTGATTTTTCCATTGGTCAAAATGTGATTTAAGTGGGCTTTGATTTCCTCACGCAAATCCAATTGGTTGGTAATGGATTTTAGATCATCTTTTGTTTTTCGAGCAATCACCAAGTTGATGATGTTTTGCATTTGCGCCACACGTGCTGCGAGTTCTGCAGAGAGTGCAGGTTGGCCCGATTCAAATCCAAGAGACATCTTTAACTTCACAAAGTGTGATTCACCAACATCTGAAGTATTCACTCTAAACTCTTCTTGGAATGTGTAAACTTCCAAAGGAGGTGGAGCTTTCACAAGAGAGATATTCTTTTGTTGTTTAAACACACTTGTTGCCGTTTTTTGAGCAACAAACATCGATATAACGGTTACAATGATAATTCCAAAAATGGCCGCAGCGATGTACAATAACCATTTGACAATGGGGGACATCCCAGCAGAGGCGGAACTACCTTCGGCTAACCCACCTTCTTCTTCATCTACTTCACGGTCGCCCATGTTAAAATTCTCCTTCTACATTTGTTTCAGTGTTCGGCAAACGAGTGTCAGGTAATCCATATTTACTTTCACCTGGTGCTCGTTTAGTAGACTTCTCTGTTAAAATGATGATATCCACTCTTCTGTTAAAAGCCTTCGCTTCTGGTGTACCTTCATTTTCCAATACAAGAGGTCTGTAGGATCCAAAACTAACTGCTTGGAACCAACTTGGCTCAATTTCTTCTGCATTGATCATAAACACAGTGGCGTTCACGGCCCTTGCTCCCGCCAAATCCCAGTTATTGATATATTCTCTTTCTTCACGACCAGGACGACTCACTGGATTCACAGCATCATCATCACTATGCCCTTCCACACGCACAAATCGTTCAAGTCCTTTGATAAGCCCCGCGGCTTTCCGTAGTGTTTCTCGGATAGCAGGTGTTAGGATAGCAGAACCTGGGTAAAAATAATCCGCTCCGACAAGAGAGATCACAAGTCCTCGTTCATTTTCAGAGATTCGAACTTTCCCTGCTTCCACTTCAGGTTTGAATACTTCCTGTGCGTCTTTTTTCGATTTCGATAAATTACGACCGACCACTTGAGATGGCAAAGATTCAATTTGCATCCCCATCTCTTCCAAAGATCCTTTGGATAAAGTTTGTCCACCAGTGAAAAAGCCAGTAGTGGATTTAAATGCCGAGAGAATGATCTGCATTTCCTTTGCATCTGTTTTCCCTGTAGTATACAAAAGGATAAAGAAACAAAGGAGAAGTGTCACCATGTCCCCGTAAGTTGCCATGAACTCAGGAACTTTTTGGATACACTCAGGGCATTTTTCTTTTTTGGAAGCCATACTTAAGGATTAATCTCCATCATCCTTCAACGCAACGCGTTCAGCAGGAGTTAAGAAACTTGCGAGTTTCTCTTTTACAATCCTTGGGTTATCACCCGATTGGATCGATAAAGTTCCTTCCACCATTACTTGTTTGATCACAAGTTCATCTTCCGATCTTCTTGTGAGTTTCCTTACAACAGGTGCCGCAAATAAGTTTTGGGCAAGTGATCCGTACAATGTCGTAATAAGGGCTGTCGCCATACCTTGTCCAATGGCACTCGCATCCCCACCACCTAAGTTCTTTAACATCCCCACAAGACCCACTAGGGTCCCAAGCATCCCGAAACCTGGCGCAAAACCAGCGTAAGCATCCCACCAACCGCGACCATAGGCATGGCGTGCGGCTGTGTTTCCAATTTCGGTTTCCATGATGTTACGGACAAGTTCAGGGTCTGTTCCATCCACAACGAGTTGGATTCCCTTCTTTAAAAATTCTTCCGGTAATTCGTTGATATCATCTTCTAAGGCGAGTAATCCTTCACGACGAGCTTTTTCAGAGAAACTAACAAGTGTCGTGATGAGGCCTGGTAAATCTGAGGGAGGATTTTGGAAGGCTTTTTTTGTCACCGCACCCACACCGATGGTAGATGTCCATGGGAAAGAGATGATGGTTGCGGCTGCCGCACCACCGAATGTAATCATGACGGATGGAATATCAATGAGGTCGGTGAGTGCGAGACCCCCCGAAACAACCCCAAGTAACATCAAGGCCAATCCTAAGGCCAAACCAATGACTGTAGCTATATCCATTTCTTATGTTTCCTCAGGCCTTCTATCACTCACTCGAGGGAGGTTGTGGATTCTTGTTTGGTAAACAATTACCTTTTCCACAACGTCCGTTACCGTCTCTTGTACAATGAATTTCTTCTCATTCACAAGAGTGATGATCGTATCTGGATTTGCCTCAATGGTCTCAATCAAATCTGCATTGAGAACAAATTCCGCACCTTTGAGTCGATGTAAAATGACCAAGAGATCCCCCTTCAGAGATTTCTATTTATGTCTATCGACTACCTTTCGAATTTCGCTTACGAATTTTTCTTCCGTGAACCTGTTGATGGAATTTTGGAAATCCCAACGTTTGAATTGGATTTTTTCAGCTCGTTTGATGGCATCATTTAAGGATTTGACCGTCTGTTCCTGGAAAAATACCCCTGTTTTGCCTTCTTTGACCGATTCCAGGGCTCCTCCCTTCCCATAGGCGATGACAGGTGTGGCATAGGCTTGGGATTCCACCGGGGTGATCCCAAAGTCTTCCATCCCAGGAAAGATAAACCCACGAGCCTTTTTGTACAATTCGATCACTTCTGTGCGCGGAAGGCCTTTTTTCCAAAGGATGTTTTTCGGGAGATTTTTGACAAGTTTCCCTTCTTCCTGGCCCCCACCCACAAGGATGAGTGGTTTTCCATTTTCTCGAAACGCTTCGATGGCAAGGTCAATTTTTTTATAAGGAGCAAAGGCAGAAACCATCAGATAATAATCATCTTTTGAATTATCATGCACACGAAAGTCTTGGGGCAAACATGGTGGATAAATGATTTTATAATCACGGCGGTAGTATTTTTGGATCCGCCTTCCCACAAAATGTGAGTTACACGTAAAGAAATCGACACGGTTTGCGGATGCGGCATCCCAAGTGCGAAGGTAATTGGCAATGGATTGTAATAGGAAAAATTTAAATCCTTTGCGGTTTGGAAAATAATCATAATACATATCCCATACATAACGCATAGGGCTATGGACATAACTCAAATGGAAGGTATCAGGATGGGGGATGACACCTTTGGCGACACAATGAGAAGAACTGATAACAACATCATAACCTTTCAGATCCAAGGTTTCGATGGCTGTGGGAAAAAGTGGTAAGTAGTACCGATAGTATTTTTCTTTAAATGGTAAATTATTTGTGAAGGCAGTAGTGATCTTACGATCTTCAATCCTTGCATTGAGTTTGCCTTTGGAATAAAAAAGGCTAAACAAATCAGCCTCTGGGTATGCTTTTAACATACTATCGAGTACAACTTCTCCCCCACGCATACCCGTGAGCCAATCATGTATAATTGCAACTTTCATTAATCCTGTGGTCCTATCCTTCTTCCCGTGATCGGCGTAGTACGGCCGTAATACGATGCTGTAATTAAAAATGGAATTGGCATGGTGTTTTCTAAATTCCTAGAACTCTCCATATACCTTCTTCCTTCTTTTCCAATGGCTTCCGCGTCTTTGATGGTCGCAAGTAACTCATCATACATTTCGGTACTTCCAATGATTTTAGGAATGGTACCTTCTGTTTGGTTTAATTTATCGGAGATGGAACGAAAATCCAATGTGATTTGTCTGAGGTCGGCTCTGTTTTCTTCCATCGTGGCAGAAGTGGCCTTAAAAAAATCATCAAAATACCTTGCTGATGGTAAATAATCGGGAGTTTTTTCCCCTTCTCTAAAAGTAGGTTTGAAAAAGGGTCGTTTTCCATCGGAACTACCAGGATTGATATTGATGATCCTTCCTGAAAATAATGTGATCGTTTGGAAATCCACTTCATAATTGTCCCAAAGAGTTAATGGATCTTCCAACGCTATGTGGAGTTCAATCGCATGATCCATGTTATGGTCAAGAAACCTTCGGTCGGGCACATCAATCATTGGTCTGGAATCAATGTGGGCTACATACCCTTTTTGGATTCCAAGAATTCGAACTTCGGTCCCTTCCTTGATACCATCAATACGTGAATAAAAGAGTGAAAGTCGGTATGGATATTTTTTAGCAGGTTTGTCTGGCTCGATGACAGTGGTGAAAAATGCAAAAACCAAAAGGGAAAAAAAAATGATACCAGTGATGGTTTCGTTGTTTAATTTTTTTGATTTCACGGGGGACTCAAAGTACTTTCCTCGAAAAGAAAGAGTTGGCAAGCAGATTTTCCATGAGTGAATGGGATGAGATGAAAGCAGTCACCATTCTCAAATACGATGAAATCGATCCACAATTGGAACTCCGTGAAAAAGAAATTCCAACTCCAAAAGAAAACGAAGTTAGGATCAAAATCCACCTTTCTCCCATCAATCCTTCTGATTTGATGTTCATCCGTGGTTTGTATGGATTCAAAAAAAAAGCTCCAGTCTCCGCTGGTTTTGAAGCCAGTGGAATCGTGGATGCAGTTGGAACTGGGATCAAAACACTGAAAGTAGGAATGGCTGTTTCCTGTGTTGCCCCGCAAAACGATGGATCATGGGCCGAGTATATGATCACCACGGAAGACAACTGTTTGCCGTTAGTGGATGGAGTCACACTTGACGAAGGTTCTAGTTTTTTTGTAAACCCAATGACTGCTTGGGCAATGGTCTCTCGTTGCCAAAACGAAGGACACCAGGCAATGGTGCAAACAGCCGCGGCAAGTGCCCTTGGTAAAATGGTGGTACGCCTATGCAAAGAGAAAGGTATTCCTTTAATCAATGTTGTGCGAAAAAAGGAACAAGAAGATAGTTTGGCAGAAATTGGTGCAGAACACATTCTGAATTCCACTTCTCCCAATTACCAAAAGGATTTATTCAAATTATCTAAAAAATTAAATGCCACCTATGCCATTGATGCCGTAGCAGGTGATACCGCTCAGTCTCTAGTGGAATGTATGCCTTACGGATCGAAACTCTTATGTTATGGTGCTTTATCAGAAAAACCATTTGCAGTGAATTCAGGCATTATCCTATTCCAAAATAAAAAAATTGAAGGCTTTTGGTTGTCTTCTTGGATTTATGAAATTGGATTAGAAGAATTTCAAAAACAAGCAAAGGAAGCACAAACGTATTTGAAGACAGTTTTCCAAACCAAAATCAATAAACGATTTAAATTTGAAGATTTCAAAGAAGGATTGGAATTTTACAAACAACACATGACCGAAGGGAAGGTAGTGTTTGGTCCGTAATTTAATTTCCACCTTTGCGATTTGTTTGCTGGTAATCATAGGTTTTTCAAATTGTATCAGTGATACAAAAAAAAATCTAGAAAGCCTCAAAGCGTGTCATTTTGATTTGGTGGATGTTCGTGTGGAACTAAAACCAAATCCAAGTTTTCCACTCATTCCACTCTTGGATTTATACCCAAAGCTATCAGTAAGTAATCCTAATTCCACAAAAGTAAACATTTACCAATTTGATTTGGAAATCGAACTGTTAACTGCCCAAGGTAAGGAATACATTGGGAAACTACAAAATTTATCACCTGTCGAAGTAGAACCAAACCAAGAATCCATTGTAGAATTAAAATTAGTTCCGGAACAAAAAGGTTCCATTCTTCCCAAACTCCTTGTCCTTGCCGAAAAGCTAAGTACAGCGGCGAGAAAAGGGGAAGAAGCAGAATTTGAAATCTATGGAACCGTTCATGTAGATTCTATGTTTGGGAAACTTCCCATACCAGTTCGTGAAATCTCGCGGATCAAATTAAAAAAATGAAGTGGTTTTTCCCTAGAAAATCCTCATTCGATACAATGTTTTTGGTTCTTGTGAGCTCCCTATTTTTTGGGAATTGTATCCAAAACCGAGAGGATCTTTTTTATTCTGCTTTCGAAGGAAACCAAAAAACATTCGAAGCCTATACACTCAAAAACTCAGCGTGTGGGAAAGAAAAACTTCCAGGCACCATCTTTATCTCAAGGGTAAAAATTGATGATTTGAAACTCTGCTTTCGGGCCATAGAACTTGTGGATTGTGCAACTTGGAATACAGAAGGATACCTGCCTGACACTTGTAAGGCAATAGGGACGAGTTTTCGTTAAATATGTTACGTTACCTTTTTGACCTATCAACCGCTGAAATTTTTTTATTCGCATCACTTGGATTAGCTGGAATTTTCTTACTCATCTTTGGACAATTAAGAAAAAAAGATAATTCCGATAAACAAAAACAAAAAACCGGTTCTTCGTTGGATGATTCTAACAAAAGTGCCGATGGAAAATCAAAAAAAGACCCCAAATCACAAAAAGATAACAACCTAAAGGTGATGGAAATCTTTGACTACAATGGTACAAAAATCCTCCACCAAGATGGAGCGTATACTGTAAACGACCAAGGTGTTGTAACCAATTATATGAATTGGAATTTATTACCTTCCAAATACCAAAAAATGGTAAAAGAACTCGACAATCGTTCCTTGGGGGAAAAAGGGGAAGACTACTTTTTAGAAATGATCAATGGATTTTATTATGTATCTCTGCCAGGTGGAAAGAAAAAAAGATACGATTCCATCCAAAGTATCCCAGCAGACATACGCAAACGTTTGGGTGTTTAACGTTTTTCTTTAAGAAGCAGACAGCACTTCCACTTTCTTTTTTGTTTTTACCTCATATCTGTTTTTTCGAACTTCATTCCTTTCTTGTTTTTTTGCAAGGTCTCGGCTCAGCCCTTCAGTTAAAACTTTTTGTGGAGGTTTTTTAAGATCCCAAACAATCCCAAACAAACTGAGAATCTTTAAGATATAATAACTCATATCAATTTCATACCAATAAAAACCTTGGTTGGCCGACGAACAGTAGTAATGATGATTATTATGCCAACCTTCTCCCATTGTGAGTAAAGCTAACCAAACATTGTTTTTACTTGTGTCCCTCGAATCAAATCGAACTGAACCGTATACATGGGAAAGAGAATTGATCGTCCAGGTAGCATGGCCTAAAATAAAAGTGGAAACAGCGTATCCATACACAAGCCAACCCCAACCACCAACAGCATACAAAAGAATTGCATAAGTAAGAGGAGGGATCCAATGGTTTCGATCCAACCATCGTAACTCAGGGTATTTATAAAAATCGGGAATGAGTTTTGCCTCATAGTCGTTGTAATCATCCCGTAAAAACCAAAACATATGGGAATACCAGAAACCCTTTCGACTAGGCGAATGGATGTCTTTTTCAGTATCCGAATATTTGTGATGGTTTCTGTGGTGTGCTGCCCACCATAAAACCCCTTTTTGCATCGCCATCGAACCAATCCAAGCCAATACAAATTGAAACACCCGCGATGTTTTAAACGACGCATGGGAAAAGTATCGATGGTAGGCGGCCGTAATTCCAAACATACGTAGGAAATAAGAACCCACGGCAACCAAAACTAGAGTCCAGGAAAATGGAACAGTGAAAACAGTTAAGACAGTCGCTTGGACAAGAAAAAACAAAATGAGGAAGAGTAAAGGAGCCCGTTCTTTGACAACAGGTTCAACGGAAGGAAATGCAGAATTCATTCAATAACCTATACTTATTGGAGTCTTTTCAATTCGATTGGTTGCAAAAAAATTCATTCTACTTGATTCCCGATTTGCCTCTCCTAGCCTGTCCATAAACCCATGTCATCGAAAATCGTTGTCCAAAAATACGGTGGAACCTCAGTTGGTGACACCACCAAAATTAAAAATGTGGCCAAACGTATCAAACGTTACCATGATGAAGGCCAAAAAGTAGCCGTTGTCGTTTCTGCAATGGGACATACTACCGACGAACTAGTCGACCTTGCTGACCAAATTTCAAAAAACCCACCGAAACGGGAAATGGATATGTTACTTTCTACGGGTGAACAAGTTTCCATCGCGTTACTTGCCATAGCTCTAAATGAGTTAGGGGTTCCCGCTCAGTCTTTCACTGGTTCCCAATTAAAAATTTTGACGGATGGAAATTTTTCCAACGGAAAAATTGAAATGATTGATCGCTCTAGAATTGATGAAGCGTTTAACAAAGGGAAGGTGGTTATTGTTGCTGGTTTCCAAGGAATTGATAAAGACGAAAATATTGTCACCTTAGGACGAGGTGGTAGTGACACTTCTGCTGTTGCACTTGCAGCTGCCCTTGGAGCAGACGAATGTGAAATTTATACAGATGTAGATGGGGTTTACACGGCTGACCCTAGAAAAATTCCTACGGCGAAAATGCACAAACAAATCACTTACGAAGAAATGTTGGAACTGGCAAGCCTTGGCGCTGGAGTCCTTCATTCTAGAAGTGTTGAATTAGGGATGAACTACAATGTGGTCATCCACGTACGATCTAGTTTCCACGACAAACCGGGAACGTTAGTAATGAGTGAGGATAAAATTATGGAAAAAATGAAAGTGAGTGGAGTGACTGCAAAAGGGGACCAAGCACGTGTTACCATTGCTGACGTAAAAGACAAACCTGGAATCGCAACTGAACTATTCACCCAACTATCCAACAAAGATGTCATCGTTGACGTGATCGTTCAATCTTCTCCAAGAGACGGTATCAACACGATCTCCTTTACCATTGCCAAAAAAGATATCAACGCAGCAAAACCCATCATAGAAGCCTATGCAAAAGAACATGGAAATGGGAAAGCAGAGATTGATGAAAATATTTCGATTGTGTCTGCAGTGGGTGTGGGGATGAAATCACATGTGGGAGTGGCTGCAAAAATGTTCCAATCTCTTGCTGAAAAAAATATCAACATCGAGATGATTTCGACATCTGAGATCAAAATTTCCTGTGTCATCAAACAAAACCAAGCGGAAGACGCAGTAAAAGCTTTACACACCACCTTTATCGGGTAAACTTTTGACCGTATGCAAAAAAGTTCACGACTCAAACGTCATTTCGTTTTCATTTTTGCTGCGGTTGTTTGTGTTTTTTTAGCCGTTCCTACAAATCCTCTAGGCTCCTATGAGTCGTTAAATGCTGTCCTTGCCATCGTAGGCCCCAAGTCGATCTCCAGTTTGGATTATGAAGAAGGTGTGGAACGGTACAAAAACCTTTCTCGTTTTTTTCCTACGTATCGCAAAAAAGGATCCTTACATTCCCAAGTGATTGATTTCCTCATCGATCGGGCCGTTGTTGACAATGCTGCTGACGAAGAATCCATCCAAGTCAATGAAAAACGGATCGAAGCGGAAATCCAAAAACGGATGGAAGCCCAAGGGATCAGCGATTTGGAACAATTTAAAAAAGCGGTTCAAACACAATTTAACCTTCCTTATGATGTTTGGTTGGAAGACCTTCCTTACCAAATCAAAAAAGGCCAACTTTTGCAAATTAAGGTGAGTCCACCCCTCCCTTCCGAACAAGAAGTTCAATCTTGGTATAACAAAAACAAGGCGAAGGTAGGAAATGAATTTAAGTTTCGTGAATTGGTGATTTCTCCTGCCAATTCATCCATTGAAGAAGAATCGCGATTATTCAACGAACTCACAGAAATTAGAAATAAATCCTTACAAGATCCTTCATTTTTCAAACTTGTTGCTTCTGGACCAAGGAATGAATCTAGATACAAACTGAATGGTGGTTTAGTAAACTGGGTACCTACATTTGAATTGTACAAATCACAACCAATGACAGCATCTGTTTTAGCACAAGTAGGTGGACAAGGAAAGTTCTCTGAAGTATTTAGAGATGATCGTAAACGATACTGTCTCGTTTACATCGAAGGTATGCGACCTACACCATTAGATGCAGTGCGAAAGGGTATCCAAGGATTTTTATTCCGAGAAAAAGAACAAACTTCTTTTGAAGAATGGGTTGCCGCGACTAGAAAAAGTACGTCCATCACAATCTTTGATCCAATTTACATCAAAGAACACAATATTAGCAATCCAGAAGAAAAGTACAATTCAGATTAATGGTAAACCGTAAGGAATATAATCCTAGTTTTGCGGTTGTTTATTTGGACAACCAATCTCTTTCGTTTTTAGAATCAAATTTTGAGATTCCCCTCGTAGAATCTTTCGTAAAAAAACTACACAAAGTTTTTCCTAATTTAACCATTCATATGAATATATCAACCTCCATCAAATCAAAGTTAGATGGAACAGGAATTTCAAAATCCTTTGTACTTTATGAGTTGAGTATTTCTGAGATAGAATTCATAAAACAAATAGGTAGTAAACTTCCTGAGTCCATTTTCAAAGATCCAGAGTGGGATGAAGTTTGTTTTCTCTATTTCACAGGGATCTCTCCACTTTTAGATCCCACTTTAACTGAAAAAATTTGGAATCGCCATAAAAACTTTTTTTGCCAATATTCTTATTCTGAAAATTTACCTCCAGGTCTGATCCCCACTGTCTTATCACGAGAGTTTTTAAGTTCGTTACCTGACAAACTTACAACAGATATCCATTCGTTTTTTCTAAAAAACATCAACCAATATGATGTTGATATTTTTTTCCAATCACCTGATTTGCGCCAACTCAGATTGGACTTTCGTTACCATTCTATGCGCTCAAAGGTCCTCATCAAAGGATTACTTGCGATCTCAGAAGAAATTCCTTATCAAAATTTACACAACACACTCAAAGAAAATCCAAAACTCTATCGAAGTTCCCCATCATATTTGGAGTGGGAAATTTACAAAGGATGTGAACTTTTTTGTGTGTTTTGTCCTAGAGAATTTGTGGACAAATCCAATGATGGAACGGCTGTTTCCCTCTCTTCCGTTTCTTCCATCATACAACAATTGGAAAAAGGATTAACATCTCCGATCACCATCAGTTTATCAGGTAACGGGGAACCACTATTACACCCTGAATTGACTCAAATCGTAAAAGAAATTTTAAAATTGAGTTTTCTCAAAGAACTTATCATTGAGACCGCATTGTACAAAAACGTAGATGTTTTAGTTTCCTTAATTCAGGAATTGGATCAGGAAAAAAAGGAAAAACTTTGTATCATCGCAAATGTTTCCACTCTTAAAGAAGATACTTACAAATCCTTATATGGTAAAAATGGATTAAAACAAGTTTTGGATGTTGTAGATTCTCTTTCCAAAATCCTTCCACAAAATTCATTGTATGTCCAAATGATTAAAATGAAAGAAGTAGAGGAAGAAATAGACCCTTACTTTACAAATTTTGAAAAAAAGGGAATCAATGTAATATTGCAAAAATACAATCGTTTTGCCGAAAAATTACCAGAAAGAAGAGTAAGCGACCTCACACCGATCCATCGAGACTTTTGCTGGCACCTAACGCGCGATATTTATTTGAATGTTACGGGTGATGTTTCCATTTGCAAACAAAACCAATCAAAAATCATTGGAAATTTGGAAAAAGATGGTTATGAAACGATCTGGCAAAATGGTTTGGAATTTTTCCAAAATAGTTTTATTGGCAATCATGAAAAAATACCTGCCCCTTGTTTGAATTGTGATGAGTGGTACACTTTCAACGCATGAAAGTTTTGCCTTCATACAGGCAAGACTCGGTTCAACACGTTTTCCTAAAAAAATTTTAAAACCCATTCCAGAAGGATCAAATTCCACTTTTTTGGATCATATCCACCGCCGGCTAAAAACCATATTTGATGAAACCCAAATCGTATTTTTAATCCCTGAATCAGACGAAGAGTCCATCCAATTTCTAAAAACAAGAGGTTACCAATACTTTTTGGGATCCGAAATGGATGTAAGAGATAGGTTTCGAAAAGCCGCAAAACAGTTTGGTGCGAAGCATATTTTTCGCCTAACTGCAGATAATCCATTTGTAGATATTGATTCCATTCGTTATTTATACGAAGCGATTTTAGAGATTAAAGACAAATACTATAGTTTGTCGATGACAGGTTTGCCACTTGGGATGGGAGTTGAATGTTTTTCAGCGGAATCGTTGTTTTACCAATCAAATGATACTGATTTAGAAAGACATAAGGAACATGTATCTTTACATATCAAAGAATTTCCCGAGATTCACAAACAATACCGCTTAACACCTCCCCACTTCCAACAAGAATTTGGCTTTCTCTCACAACTAAGAATTACAGTCGATGAAGAAAAAGATTACCAATTGATTTGTGAAATTGCAAACATCTTTGGAGAGACAAATCCCAATTTTGGTGTTGCCGAAATTCTTTCTTTATACAAGTCCAATCCCAAATTGTTTGCGATCAATTCAGAAGTGGCACAAGTTGCGTTTGATTTACCAAAATCAGAAAAACCAAAACGAAAAGTCAACATTCTTTATGGAAACCCAAACGAATATGGCTATGGGCATTATGAACGATGTAAATCATTATCCATTTATTTGCAATTGTATGGATATGATGTAAAACTCATTTCCTCATTTGACAGTTCAGAAAGACAGATTCCTCATATCTTTGATATCCGTGAAAAAGAGTTTCCCGTTTCGAATTCTTACTATATCGATAACCTTAACCATCCACCAAATCATACAAACGCTTGTTATTTCCTACCCCATCCTTCTTATCCAATTTCTGAAACTTCTTTAGAGAAAACTTTTTCTATAAAGCTTTCTTATTATAGTTCACCTCTTTCGGAAGTCGATCGTGGAACAAAACCCATTCCCGGAAAAATTTTAGTGTATGCGGGCCAATTGGATGAAGTCCAATCAAAAGAAATCGATACTTTTTTACTTCGTTTTTCCCATCATCGAGTTGAATCCAAAAATCCACTTTTCCAATCCATCCTTCGGATCGGTGGTCAAAAACCAAATGATCCCGAAATCCAGTATGTAGAAAGAATTTCCTATCCAGAATTTTTACGTGAAATGGATTCCTCAGAATGGATTTGCACCTACTTTGGACAAACGATGATGGAAGCTTGCGCCAAAGGGAAAAAAGTAAGTTTACTTGGGATATCCGAAATCCACGCAAAACTTGGACAATTTGCTGCATCAACACTGGGGATTCCCTATTTAGCAACTTTGTCAGAGCTTAAATCGGTTGAACGATTTCCCAACCAAACCGTCTCCAAACAAATCAATTATGTTCGCGATGCACATACTCAAATTCTAAACTGGTTAAATTCCATTGATTCAAAAATATATGAAAAATAAAAAAATAGTTTTTCTTTCCTTACTCTTGTTATTTGGTTCACTCCAACCTATCTTTGCTGATGCAGAGGACCAAGAATCAATTGAGCTCAATGCAAAAATTGAAATCGAAAAGGTAAGTCGCAATATCATCAATGCTCTTCGTTACGGTCGATTTGTATTGGCAGATACAGAATGGAAAAAAATCCAATCGGATGTATACAAAACATTTGCTGAATATGATTATCTCAATGGTAGTCTATTGTATTCCAGAATGGAGTGGCAAGAAGCCAAAGAGAGTTTAAATCGAACTTTAAAAAAAGAACCAAATCATGAAGCTGCAAGTTTCCTACTTGGAATGATTTATGCCCAAGAAGATAGTTGGTCGGAAGCAAAGGAAACTTGGATTGAAACCAATCAAATTTCTCCCTACAATCCTTTTTACCATTATAACTTGGGACTTGCGTATTTTATCTTAAAAGATTATCCAAACGCAATCACATCGTTAAACAAATCATTGGAATACAAGGCAAATTATAATGAGGCAAAACTGATTCTTGCAAAAACATATTTGGAATTAAACCAAGTGGACAAAGCTAAAATAGAATTATCCTCAATTTTGGAACAAGACCCCAAACATATACAAGCATCCCATCTAATGGGCCGAGTCATTTATCTTATGGACAAAGATCCCAAAAAATCGCTCACCTATTTAAAAAACCCAAGAGCCCTCGGCTGGAGAGAAAAAAAAGTATATGCTCGTTGTTATTTTGAAATGCGAATGTGGCGAGAAGCAGAGAATTTATTAAGACCTATCGCTTACTCTCCGTTTGCTGACGAATACGACCAAAGTTTTTATTTAAACTTACTTCTCAATTTAGGATTTGATGAAAGGGCCAATGACTTTTTTCATTTCATCCAAAAACAATCCCAAAATGAATCAAAAATTGCGGAAGCGTATCGCATGTTACTCTCCTCACGTGAAGGAAAAGATTTATTGTACCATTACTTTAAACTGAGATACTAATAGAATGCCAAACTGAATTGATTAGCACCTTTACAACGTCACATCAATTTGAAATGATGGTTAGGCTTTTGGTTTGCAAAGTTTAGAGGATTAAATTCGTTTTAAGATAGATTCAAAATCCAATACCAATTCAATCTAAAAGATAAAAAAACAAATTTATGTTCTAAAATGAATTGGATCCGTATTTAAGATACTACGATGTCGGTTTTGGCTTGTGTGTACTTCCACTCAACGGCAACACGAATTAACTTTTCGTTTTCCGTGATGCTAAGTTTGGCCTTAATTCGAGATCGTAAGGTTTCAATGGTAGAAGGTGCAAGTCCCATGTTCGCAGCGATTTCTTTTACGGGCATCCCCTCTCCAATCATAAGAAATACTTCTAATTCACGGTTCGACAATCGATCAATGGGATCCTTTTCATCTTTCTGGGAAGCCCGATACAAATGACCCAGTAACCTTGTCGCTTGGGATGAACTCACAAAATAATCACCTTTGAGAACTGTATGAATCGCTTCTACAATTTGAGTTGTTGTGTCTTCTTTGAAAACGTAACCCATTGCGCCTAACTTAAAGGCGCGATCCACAAATGTATCATCCGTCAACATACTGATGATGATGACGGCGATATTTGGAAATGTTGTCCTAAGACGTTTCAGAAGTTGCAAACCGTTTTGGTTTTGTTTGAGTTGGATATCAATCAAAACCAATGTTGGTTGCATCTGTTCTATATCGTTAAACGCTTTTTCAATATTGTCTGCACTTCCTATGCATTCTAAATCTTCTGATTTAGCGATTAGGTTTTGTAGTGCATCAACTACAAGAGGATGGTCATCAACGATATAAACTTGTTTTTTCATAACTTCCGACTCTAAGATTCTTTTAAAGCTGCGATCATTTCTTGCGTTGCTTTTTTACCATCACCAAACAACATCAAACAATTGTCTGCGATGAAAAGTGGATTGGGAACTCCCGCAAATCCTGCACTCAAACTTCGTTTGATCACAACAACGGTTTTGGCATTTCCCACATCCAAAATCGGCATACCAGCAATCGGTGATTTTGGATCTGTTTTTGCAAGTGGGTTTGTTACGTCATTTGCACCGTTAACAATCACAACATCAACATTTTCGAAAGTACTGTTGATCTCGTCCATCTCTTTCAAACGATCGTAAGGAATATCTGCTTCGGCAAGTAATACGTTCATATGACCTGGCATACGACCAGCAACGGGATGGATCGCAAAGGTAACATCAATTCCACGAGCGGTCAAAAGTTGGTATAAGTCTCTTACTGTGTGTTGCGCTTGTGCCACTGCCATTCCATACCCTGGAACGATTACAACGCTCCTTGCCACATCTAGTAACATTGCCACTTCTTCTGCACTAGTTGATTTCACTTTACCAGAGTAAAAATCGCCATCATCTTTCATTTCTGTAGCGACAGCCCCGAATCCACCAAAAAGTACATTCGTCAAACTTCGGTTCATCGCTTTACACATAATTTGTGTGAGGATGATACCAGAAGCTCCTACAAGCGATCCAGAAATGATGAGTACATTGTTATTGAGAACAAATCCTGTTGCAGAGGCAGCAATCCCTGAATATGAGTTGAGTAGGGAAATCACAACAGGCATGTCGGCTCCACCAATCGGTATTACAAGGAAGATTCCAAGGAGTAAACTCACACCACTCAGAATCCAATAAATGGATTCATCCGTTGGAACCATACAACCGTAAACACCAAGTCCCACCGCAGTTAAACCCACTAGAATTTTCACAAGTTGGTCACCTGGGTAACGAACTGCTTTTTCTGTGATAAAACCTTGTAACTTTCCGAAGGCGATAAAACTTCCCGAGAAGGTAATCCCACCAACAATGGCAGAGAATACAATTGATACAACTTCTTGGTAATTGACTGCATATTGGTATTTCGGAATGGATAGTTGTAAGGCAGCACCTGCTACAAATACAGAAGCAATACCACCAAAACCGTTTAACACAGCAACAAGTTGTGGCATGGCCGTCATTTGGATTTTGATCGCAAGGATGATTCCAATCACTGAACCGATGAGAACTCCCACTGCAATCCATTCATAAGAAAGAATTTCCTTATCAAAGAGAGTTGCGACTACCGCAATGAGCATCCCTAGGGCACCAAGGAAGTTTCCTCTAGTGGCTGTCTTTGGATGCGCTAATTGTTTGATCCCAACAATGAAAAGAATGGAAGCAACGAGATACGCGAGGTTTAAAATGCTGATGAGTTCCATTATTTAGGTGCATCCTTTTTCTTGAACATGCCAAGCATTCTGTGTGTGACAAGAAATCCACCCACTACGTTGATCGTGGCAAAAATAACAGAGAGTAATCCCAAAATTTTGGTGATGTTACTTTCTTGGATCCCGGCCGCATAGAGCGCCCCGATGAGGGTGATGCCGGAAATGGCGTTAGAACCCGACATAAGAGGGGTGTGGAGGATGGGAGGGATTTTTGTGATGATTTCAAATCCCACGAAGATCGCGAGGACGAAAATCGTGACGGCTGTAACAAATATTTCCATAAACTAGTAGTAGTTATGGAAAAAATGGCCATTTTGGAAACAAAATTTTCAGGAAATTTACGTAAGTGGCGGCCTGAATGGGCAAAAGTAACGGGATTGAATGCCAAAACCAACAAAGATTGGAGCTTCCAAATCGAAACTGGTTCCAATCCAGTGCCACAAACTTATGGTTCCTGAACAGAATGTGCAAAATGCAGGAATTCTTTTTGTGAACTGGATCAAAATCATCAACCAAAGAAAGATAAAACCAAAAGTTCCGATTGATACCACCTTTTGTCACCTAACAAATGGTATATTTGAATCCTAACTTCATTTTTTGTGGAATCGTTCCGTTTACGAATTGTTTTGACAAATCGTAATCTGTCATTAATTTCTTCTTGGTTCCCAATATGAAATCCTTTTATCTCCTCATTGTCTTTCTATTCAATTGCCAAATCAGTTGGTACCACACTCGGGTTTCAAAAAACAATGGGAACGAAATCCCAATCTCGGAAGGAGAAACCGTTTTTGACGGAAACGGAACTGCCTGTTTCATTTCCACGATCCCTTACGCTTCGGCCGCAAAAAATCCAAGCACTATCATAAATTCCCAATGGATGATGGACGTTCAATTCATAGAAAATCTTAGGACCAATTTAAATCTCAAAGGAATTCCAACCAAACACATCAAAGAAGTGGTTCGTATCCCGGAAAACTGGCCTCATTTTGAATTATTTGCATCTTTCAGAAGTTCCCAAAATTTCAATCGATTCAAACAAATCCAATCATTGCCAATTGATGAAAAAGAAAAAGAGATCCTACTAAAATTAGCTGAATTCACAGATGAAAATACCTATTTCCTACAAAACTACGGTTTATTCAGTTTATATCGTGAGTATGAAAATTGTTCCCAATATTATTACATTGTATACCAAAAGAAAGAAAAGGACCATCACAATCTTGCATTGTTCTTTTTGTCTTTAGGAATATTACCCACAGTTAATTATGAAAACCATTATTATGCCGTATACATTCGAAATCCTGTTAAAAAGGAATCGAATAGTTTCACTTACAAATATGGATATAGACGACTGATTAGTTTGTTACTTTTACCTACTTTTAATATTTTCAATGAAGTTAGATTATATAACCAAGACTATCGATTTTCTGATCATACGAAAGACCAATTCCTAAATTCTTTAGAGAATAAAAATAGCCAACCATTACCGATCAAATACCTAAACCCAGTTTATGGTGATGTAAAAGACCATACTTACATTTCAGATTCAGGGTTATTCGATACCAAAATTCCCGTGGATGCCAGATATGCAGTGTTAAATGACGGTAAAACAAAGGTAAGTTTTTATGATCCAATTCATGGTTTGTATAAAATACAAGCCATCAATGTCACACAAAAGATCAATTCAGATATTATTTCAAACGGAATTGAACCAACATTAAAGAATTTCATAAAAACAAAGTTAGTTGATGTGATTCAAAAAAAATACCCAAAATCAAATATCGTTTTTGAAACGTATTCATCAGAATACAGGGATGGCACATACACGTTTATATTAGAAGTGGCTAAACCAGAAGCAAATTTAGAAAGTTTTAAAAAAGAATATTATATATTTTCCTGTTTTAAATCACAAAGTCAGATTTTTATTCTCTCCAAAACTTTTCAAAAAGAATATAACGAATTGATTTCACCTCAATTGGCCGAAACAGAAATCATCGATTTTTATTCGAAGGTTAACTTCCAATCCAAATACATTGAACCAAAACCTTTGGACTTAGAAGTCAGCATGAATGACCAAAAATCAAAATCAGAAGATGAAGGAGATGGTGAAGATGATGATGACGATGAAGAAAGTGAGGAAGAGGAAGAAGAATTAGCTGGCGGGTTTAGTTCGGGTGGTGAAATTGATTTGGGTGGACTCATTTCCATTTTAAAAGAAAGAACTCGTATTCCAAAAGGGAGATTGGATATCAAACCTGGTCGGTTTAAGTTTAACAGTGCTCGCTTCAATGCACCAAAAATCAATCGATCCCGGTTTAACTTCAAACCGAGCAGGACTAAAAATTTTTCCAGACCAAGCAAATGGCGTAGGTAAGCTGGGTGCTTACTTATACTGGATCAAAAATGCATCAAAAGAACCGAATTTACTTTCTCCATCAAAGCCACCTGAAGTGAATCCAGTTGCGTAAAGAGTTCCATAACGATCCACTGCTACAGAATTTCCGTAACTTTGGTATGTTCCAGATTGTCCGATAATTTTCGACCATTGTTTGATGCCCTGGTTATCTTGAGGAAATTCAATGCAATCCCAATCGTTTAACATACATTTGAGAATTTGGGTCTCCGCATATGCCTTCGACTGGAAATCGGATGGGTTGTTCAATGATAAAGGATAACAATGAGAGAACAGAAATTGAGTCAAAGTGAAGGAGAAAACAAATTCGATTCTTCGTATCATCTCAGATGGTATACTGCATTTCATTTTCGTGATTTTAAATTGAGTATGGAATGGAAAAGGAATTTAAGTATATCAACTGTTTAACGCTGGATCTTCCAATCCAAGTTCCAAAAATCCTTTCGCACGTAAGATACAAGAATCACATTTGCCACAAGGTTTTCCTTTGATTGGATCATAACAAGAATGTGTAAGGTGTAAAGGTGCACCTACTTCCATTCCCAGTTCAATAATTTCTTTTTTCCCTAGATGTAGAAGTGGAGTTTTGATTTGGATGGAATCCCCTGCCCCCGTCACTCCTTTTTTGGTTCCAAGGTTTGCCATCTTTTGGTAGGATTCAATAAACTCTGGCCGACAATCGGGATAACCCGAATAATCGAGAGCATTCACTCCAATATAAATTGAATCATACCCGTGACCTTCCGCGAGTGATAAAGCAAAGGACAAAAAGAGAATATTTCTTCCAGGAACATAAGTATTCGGAATTTCTGTTTCATCACCACTAAACAGTGATTTGGCGTTTTTCCTCACCTTAATTTTTTTTTCCGTTAGTGAACTTCCTAAAAAAAATCCAGGGTCCAATTTTTGGATCACATGTTTGATCCCTAGAGTTTTTGCGATTTTTTTACTTTTGGTAAGTTCAATTTTATGTTTTTGAGAATAATCAAAAGAAAGAGCTAGTAACGGAAGGTTTTTTGTTTTGGGATATCCAAATTCTTTGGCCGCAACATAGAGACAGGTAGTTGAGTCAAGTCCACCTGACAAAAGTACAACGGCTCCTTTTTTTTTCGATTTCGATCCTAATGAGGAATCCGAAACGGGACCCATTTACTTTTTTGGACCCCTGTATACACAAGAACTTGTGCAGGTTTCATACAAAGTGATTTTATCGAGGAGTGGTAGTTTTGGTTTGAGTTGGTTCCAAAGCCACACAGCAATGTTTTCACTAGTAGGATTTTCTAAACCTGGCACATCATTTAATACATAATGGTCCAAATGTTCATCTAATATTGGTTTTACGATGGACTTCAACTCACCAAAGTCCATAATCCAACCTGTATGTGGATCAATTTCACCCTTTAAATACACAGCAAAACGAAAACTATGGCCGTGCATCCGTTTGCATTTATGGCCCTCTGGAACATTTGGTAAAAAATGTGCTGCTTCAAAACCAAAGGTTTTGGAAAGTTCGATCTCTTCCATTACTCTTCCGTAGCGTATTCCGAAAATAATGACTTTTGGTTTCCCGCGTGGTCTTGGAATTCGACAGGATAGTTCGATGTAAAACAAGCATCACAAAAACCACCACCTTTATGCCCTTCCACTGCCTTGTGCATTGTATCTAACGTTAGATAGGCGAGAGAATCTACACGAAGGTATTTTTGAATTTCTTCAATGGTGTGAGTGGATGCGATGAGTTCCTTATGTGTTGGAATATCAATTCCATAATAACAAGGTGCAACTGTAGGTGGTGCGGATACTCGGAAATGGATTTCTTTTGCACCAGCATTTCGGATCATTTTGATGATCTTACGGCTAGTGGTCCCACGCATCACAGAGTCATCGATGATGACCACACGTTTTCCATTCACCACTTCTTTTACGACATTGTATTTGATTTTGGCACCGAAGTCTCGGATCTTTTGATCGGGCTCAATGAATGTGCGACCGATGTAATGCGAACGAACAAGACCACTTTGGTAAGGAATTCCTGACTCTTCACTGTAGCCAAGTGCTGCAATGTTTGCGGAATCGGGAACAGGGATGATCACATCGGCTTCCACGGGCATAACACGTGCAAGTTGACGACCAAGGGATTTTCTCACTTTGTAAACGGATTCTTCAAAGATATAGGAATCAGGTCTTGCAAAGTAGATGTATTCAAAAATGCAAAGGCTTGGTTTTGCTTTTGGGAACGGATACAAGGAACGCATTCCAGTATGGTCAATCACAACCATCTCTCCTGGTTCCACATCCCGGACATATTCTGTTTCCGTGATATCAAACGCACAGGTTTCCGAAGCGAAGACAATCGCTCCATCCGAACGTTTTCCCATCACCAGTGGGCGAAATCCATTGGGATCGCGAACTGCAATTAAGTATCTAGGAGTTAAAACTAACAGGGAATAGGCCCCTCGCACTTGTGCGAGAGATTCACAGAGTGCTTCGAGAAGGTCTGATTTATGGCTTTTGGCCATTAAGTGGACAATGACTTCAGAATCGATGGTGGTTTGGAAAATGGATCCGTCCCGTTCGAGTTTGTTTCGAATGTCCCAAGAGTTTACTAGGTTTCCATTATGGGCAAGTGCCACTGGTCCTAAGTGAGATTCCACGCGGATGGGCTGGGCATTCCTAAGAAAACTCGCTCCCGTTGTAGAATACCTGTTGTGGCCGATGGCCGCATCCCCAATGAGCTCTTTGATCTTCGGTTGGGTGAAGATATTTGCCACAAGGCCCATATTGGCATACCGGTATAAGTGGGAACCATCGGTGGATACGATCCCACTGGACTCCTGGCCTCGGTGTTGCATTGAGTACAAACCTAGGTAGGTAAAATTAGCAGCTTCCTTGCTATTGTAGATGCCGAATATGGCACATTCTTCTTTTGGTTTGTCAGATTGGAGAATCATTGTTAGAATGACAATTGCAGTATTTCCAAAATCCCAATTAGATGCAAATCAATTCCAACTATATTCTCGTCGATACAGCAAAAGCTTTGGATTTGGCTCTGATCAATCTGAGACAGTCTAAAATCATGTCCATTGACACAGAGTCCTCGGGTTATTACACGTATTATCCCAAAGTTTGTCTCATTCAGATCAATTCCAATGGCAAAAACTACTTAATTGACCCACTCAAGATCACAAATTTGTCAGCTTTGGGTCCTTTGTTTGAAGATCCCAATATTCTGAAAATCTTCCATTCTGCCCAAGATGACATTAAGGCACTCAAACGTGACTTTGGGTTCAAATTTGTGAACACGGCAGACACAATGATCAGTTCTCGTTTATTGTCTTTAGAACAAAGTTCTTTGTCATTTGTAGTGGAACATTACCACAAAGTGATACTTTCCAAAGTGGAACAAAAGTCCAATTGGGAAATTCGCCCTCTGCAAAAACAACAACTCAAATACGCAGCACTCGACACCGCATACCTTGAATCCATTTGGTTGAAAATGGAGGAAGAGTTAAAACGAAGGTCTTTGTATGAGGAAGCCAAATCGGAATTTGAATTCATTGCTTCAGAAGATTACGTAGCAAAAGAAGGAGAAGGATTTTCTCTTGGAAAATTTCCTGACATCCTCAATTTCACACCACTTGAACGAAGGAAAATTTTAGAACTACTTCGTTACCGTGATGAAAAAGCAAAACGAATCAACAAAGCAAGTTTTCGAGTGTTCAATAACGACAGATTGTCACAAGCTGTTAAGGGCCATCCAAACGAAGAAAAATGCATTGAATGGTTTGGAAAAAAAGATGGTTCTGAAATTTTCAAACTTTTGACTTCAGAATACAATGATCCTATTGATACTTCAGAACTTTCTAAACGACATGGTGAAGATCTTAACGAAGAGGAAAATCATAAGTTTGAAAATGCTAAAAAATGGCGACTTCGCATTATGCGCGCTAGACGGATGGAACATTCTCTACTGCCGTCCAACAAACAACTCATTACAATTTTGAAAGCAGCTCCTAAAAACTTAGATGAACTGAAAGCCCTGAATGTATTTTCTGATTGGAAAGTACAAAATTATGGTCCCAGTTTGCTTGCTGCCATACAAGGCCTTCCCTTCGATTCGATGATCAACCGTTTGGTGGCGATACGATCCAAAGAAGCTTTTGTTGCCAAACGTAGGAAAAAACAAAACCAAAACTCGAAAGACGAGGGTTAATGTTACCCTACCAGTCCTTTGTAAATCAACTTTCAAGGGACTTCGATTCCATCCCAGATACATCGGAAACAAAATCCGGTGTCATCTTCCCTTTGTTTGGTTCTCATACAACTGCCGAAGGGATCATTCTGACGGAACGAGCCAAACACTTAAAAAGTCACCCTGGACAGATCTCTTTCCCTGGTGGCGTAATGGAAAAATCTGACTCCAATTTACTCATCACAGCCCTTCGGGAATGGGAAGAAGAGATGGGTGTAGGTCGAAATTCACTCGAAGTGCTTGGCAAATTGGAAGGATTACACACTCGCACAGGGTTTCATATCACACCCTTTTTAGCGAAGTACACTGGTGATTTTTCCTTTTCGAGAAATGAAGACGAAGTGGAACAAATCATTTTATTACCATTTGCCGAACTTTGGACCAAACCTTTTTATGCGATTGAAATCCCAAACCGAGAACCAAAACATTTTGCTTATTATTTTGATTTGTCGGATGGACTTTTGTGGGGAGCCACTTGTGAAATGGTTTTACGTTTCTTAAAAGACCACTCTCATTTTGACCGTTTGCCTCAAATCGTAAAACCAAACCTAACAAAACCACCTTTTTTGGATCCCAAATCCCTCTAAGGGGAAAAGGATTTTTCGCCGATGTTGTACAAGTGCGAAAACAAAACGGACCAGTTCAGAAACCTAATACAAATTTCCGATTGGGAATTGTATTTGTTTTAACATCTTCACTATTCTTTTCCACATCTCGTCCGATACAATCGCAAAACCAATCTAACAAACGCTATGTTTTTATATTAGATGCCAGTGGTTCCATGTCAGAAAAATGGGATGGTAAAACCAGAATGGCTGTCGCCAAAGAAAAACTCATACACGTATTAGGTGGTCTTCCCAAAGATGCCAGTGTAGGGCTTGTTGCATACGGAAATCGGATCGCAGGTTGCCAATCCGCAAGGTTGTACCATCCCATCCAAAGGGGAAGCGCATCTGTTGTGAGCCAAAAACTGGCAAACCTAGTGCCAGCCGGTTCCACTCCCATTGCGCAAACTTTACAAGTTGTGGGTGAATACCTTTTGAATGACCAAGTAGAAACTGAAATTATCTTTATCTCTGATGGCGTAGAAAGTTGTGAAGGGGATCCGAAATCAGTTTTGTACAATTTACGGCAATCGGGAAAAAAATTCCGCCTCCAGATCCTAGGCATTGACATTGATCCAAAAGGGGAAGAAGACCTAAAACGGCTCTCCATTCTGGGAGAAGGAAATTACTTTCCACTCAAAGCCCCAGATGATTACGACAAATCGTTTCAAAAGATCTTTTCCCATTTGCAAACAAAGGAAGAAATCAAAACAGAGTTGGTCCATGATCCCGTTCCTCCCAACATACCTCCTTCCGTTTCGAATGGAACAAATGTTGGGAAAATCCAAATTGTCAGTGTCTTACCCTATGAAGAAGGATCAGAAAATGGGTATATCTTAAATTATGAATATTCTGCCTCCCATCCAACGGAATACATGATCCAATTGTATCTTTATCCTGCAGAAGAGAAACACCGTACTTTCCCGATTCCACCCCTTCGCGAACGAAGGATGGGTGATTTGGTGAGCCATCGGGTGGAAATCAAACGTGGAAAAGAAGGAAAAGGTCGATTTGTTTTCCCCTTACCTCCAGGGAAACGAATGAAGTCCTCTGCCGAACTTTGGGATATGACAGGGATTCCGAAAATTATTGCCCTCTCCGAAGAAAAACCCATTCACGATAAATCCCATTCTGACCGAAGTGAAAGGTAATGAGACAGAATTCTAAATTTTGGCGAGGTCCAATTCGGATTTTCGTACTGACGATTTTGCTTTTAGGATCCTTTTTTTCCATATCAGCCCTCGGTAATACCCAAACCGTGTTTGCAAAGGAACGGGACAGACAAGGGGATCTTCTTTCCCAAAAAGCAAAAGAATTTTTAGAAGACCGAAACCATTACCAATCCGTTGAAACCTGCAAAAGTTTTTTGATCCTCTACCCTGGGCATCCCAAAACAAGAGAAGTTCGGAAAATTTTGAGTGCGAATTACCGAATGACAGGAGATGTTTTAGCACTTGCTGAAAATGAACTGAAACTATACAAAGAATTTCCCAATACCGAAGAAGGTCTGGAATCGTATTTAATTTCAGGAAAAGCCTATGTACGAATGGGCCGAGAAGACAAAGCGTATCAGATTTTTCAGGACATTATCAAAAATACGTATTCAAGCAAAATTGCGCAAGAAGCAGAATTAGAACTGACTCAGATGGAAATTTTAGGAGAGAGTAAAAATAAGTAATTTTTACGAAAATATTGCCCTAGGGATCTCCGATAATAAACTAGGCACGTTGAGCAAAAAGGGTCCAGAGATTTAAGAATGTCGTTTTTTCAAATGGTTACTTTCCCAGCGAACTCCTACATCATTGTGGAGGGGAAAAAGGATGCGAACAATTTCTACATCATCCGTGAGGGGAAGGTACGTGTCACCCGTGAGACAGCTGTAGTCGGTGAGGATCCCAATCAAGTATTAGGACCTGGTGACTTTTTTGGTGTGGTTGCCGCTATGAGCCAACACCCTCAAATTGAATCTGCCACTTCCCTTACCAATGTATCGTTAATCTCTGTTAGTTACGACCAATTTGGAACACTCATCCAAAAGTCAACAGCAGTTGCAATGAATATCATTCGTTTCTTCTCCATGAAGTTACGACAATTTGATACAACAATCACAAGATTATCCTTTCGTAATGCAGTGGAAGAAGATCCAAACGAACTCTTTAAAATTGGTGAATACTACTTCCAACAGCAAAACACATCGCATGCGACCTTTGCCTACCAAAGTTATTTAAAACATTTACCAAATGGTCAATTTGTTCCGCAGGCAAAACTGCGATTGCAAACGATCAACCAACCTTTCCAATCAGCTCCCATTGATTACACCAAGTTCAATCGAAATTACAAAGACAATGAGATGATCTTTTGTGAACACGAACCTGGTAAGGAACTCTTTATTTTACAAAGTGGAAAGGTAAAAATTTCCAAAATCGTTAACCGAAACGAAGTGATGCTCGCAGTCCTCCAAGCGGGCGACATTTTTGGAGAGATGGCCATCCTGGATAACAAACCTCGGTCAGCTTCTGCAGTGGCAGCGGGTGATGTGGAACTACTTGCCATCAACAAAGCAAACTTTGAGGGGATGGTGAAAGCCCAACCCCAACTGGCAACAAGACTCATCACTCTTTTATCCGAGAGAATTTGGATTGCTTACAAACAATTGGCCAACCTTCTTTTGAAAGACCCACAAGGTCGTATTGTTGATACACTGATGACCTTGGCGGAAAAAAACCGTATCAAAGTTGCTCCGAAACAAGCCTATAATTTTGAAATTGGAACCAAGGACTTACTCAAAATGGTAGGGCTCACTGATCCAAAAGACGAACTCATCATTTCTGATATCATGAAAAATAATAAATTTATTCGTATGGATATGGGAAAAATTGTTTGTTCCGACATGGCAGAGTTAGAAAAACTCGTCCAATTCTATCATAAGAAGGCTAATATGGAGAATAAGCTCAAGAAGTTGAAATAACTACTTGCCAACTTTTTTCTCCTGACTAATGTTAGAGGCCAAAGAAATATGAGTGATAAGATACTAGTCGACGAAAAAGGAAACACGATCCGCGTTCGTTTTATGGACCAAATCCTAGATGGAAACGCGCCAGAGTTACGTGAAATTCTCGCTGAAATATTGGAAAAAAACGTCCAAGAGATCTATTTGGATTTGGAAAAGGTTGTGATCGTGAGTTCGCTCGGGATCTCTCGTTTGCTTTCGTTTAAAAACAAAGCGGATGAAAAGAATATGACCGTAAAGATTGTAAACATCCAAGACAAACTCAAAGAAACTCTAAAAAAATTGATGTTAGACCAATTTTTTGGAATCTAACCCAAGTTCTAACGTTGCCTTTTGGTACTAGTTCCCCATTTGTGATGACAAACAAACACATACGTTTGTGATTCCCATGGGGAAATGGATTTCCAAAAGAGAACCTCCTCTCCTTACAATTTGAATTGCAATTCCCCACAAAGAAGATTTCTTTCTTCTTTATGCCAAGACGCATAGAAAAACTTCTCAATCGGATACAACTTCAACATTTAACAAAAGGATTAAGTGATGAAAATGCGCGCGCATTGCGAGTGAGTGCAAGCTTTCAATTCATCATGTTTATGTTACCCACGATTCTTTTGCCCGTTATCTTTTTTACTGAGCCAGAAGAAACTCATTTCACGTCTTTGGTATCCTATGTATTTCTAATTTTTCCATTGGGATATTCGCGTTATTTGTTGTATAAAGGAAGTTATGCGGTAAGTGCTTTTTTTGCTCTCCTTGCTAGCAATTTACACATTGGAGCCCTTACCTATTTCCAAGCGGACGACCCAGCTCCACTCGGATTTTTATTGTTTTCGATCATCCCTTTTTTGATGATAACAAGAAAAAACATGATCCTTCGCTGGTTCTTTGTTAGTTTATCTTCAATTCTATTTTTAGTTTCTCAATTTTATTACCGAGTGATGGGTGGTGAAGGATTGTACGGTCCACCGAAATGGATTGTGCCCGCGGACTATCTACTGCCTCCCCTGATACTTGTTGTTATATTTTTTATTATACTGATCAATCAATTTGTCAAAGCAGTGAACCTTGCCGAGGACAAACTCAATGCGGAACACCAAAAGTCGGAAAGTTTGTTATTAAACATTTTACCGGTCGAAGTTGCCAGAGAATTAAAACAAAATGGTGTGAGTAAACCAAAACATTTTCCATCAGCAACCGTTTGTTTTACTGACTTTGAAGGGTTTACCAAAATCGCAGAAACAATGACACCCGGAGAACTTGTCGAAGAATTGGACCGGTGTTTTTCTTATTTTGATAGCCTAATGGAACGACACAATTTAGAAAAATTGAAAACCATTGGAGATAGTTATATGTTTGTGGGGGGCATTCCCAAACCAAACAAAACACATGCTGTTGATTCCGTTCTCGCAGCTCTTGAAATCCAAGCATTTATGAACCAAATGAAGGAGATCAAAGCAGGACAAGGATTACCGTATTGGCAATTAAGGCTTGGGATCCATTCAGGTGAGTTGATTGCTGGTGTGATTGGTGATAAAAAATTTGCGTATGATGTTTGGAGTGATACTGTGAATACCGCTAGTCGTTGTGAATCATCCGGGGAAACAGGAAAAATCAATATTTCATCAAACACTTATGAACTTGTAAAAGATTTTTTCCATTGTGAGTATAGAGGTGAAGTTACAGCCAAAAACAAAGGGAAAATCAAAATGTATTTTGTGGAAGGGCTCCTTCCCGGATTACACCGAGAAGGACATCCAAAAGTACCCAACCAAGAGTTTGTGAATCGTTACAAAGCTCTTAGTGGTTCGGCTTAAAATCCTTGGGCTTTTAAGTCAGCTTCCATCATAATTTTGACAAGTTCTTTGAACTTCACTTTTGGTTCCCAACCTAACTGACGTTTTGCTTTTTCAGGATTTCCGATGAGAAGCTCTACTTCCGTTGGTCTGTAGTATTTTGGATCAATTTTCACAAGAACTTGGCCCGTTTTTTTGTCCTTACCAATTTCGTTGTCTTCTTTGCCTTCCCATACCACTTCGTAACCAGCAATTTTATAGGACTCTTCTATGAATTCTCGTACAGTATGAGTTTCATTGGTTGCCACAACGTAGTCATCAGGTTGGTCTTTTTGTAACATCATCCACATCATCTCAACATAGTCTGGAGCGTATCCCCAATCTCGTTTCGAATCAATGTTTCCCATTGTGATAAAAGGAAGTTTTCCCGCTTTGACTGCGGAAACACCAAGGGTGATTTTACGAGTCACAAAGGTTTCGCCACGCCTCGGAGATTCATGGTTAAATAAAATTCCATTTGAGGCGTGCAAGTTGTACGCTTCACGGTAGTTTACAACTGCCCAATAGGCATACAATTTTGCAACGGCATAAGGAGAACGTGGGTAAAACGGAGTTTTTTCTGTTTGAGGAACCTCTTGGACGAGGCCATACAATTCAGAAGTGGAAGCTTGGTAGAATCGTGAGTTAATGCCAGTTTGTTTGATCGCATCCAAAATTCGTAATGTTCCCACCGCATCCACTTCAGCTGTATATTCTGGAACTTCAAACGAAACCTGAACATGAGACTGAGCCGCCAGGTTGTAAATTTCCGAAGGTTGGATTTTCTCTAAAATACGGTTCAGGTTGGAGGAATCTGTTAAATCTCCGTAGTGTAAAAAGAGCTTTGGGTTTCCATGTAGGTGTTCAATGCGATTGCGGTTGAATAAACTCGTCCTACGAACAATACCATGGACTTCGTATCCTTTTTGGAGGAGGAGTTCTGCTAAGTAGGAACCATCTTGGCCTGTGATTCCCGTGATGAGTGCTTTTTTCATAGATCAGAGAACAGTTTTTCAAGAATCTTTCGAATGAAAAGGAAAAATGTAACCTGTGTCTGAATAATCCGAAATTTCGAAGCGAAATCCCTTTGCCTTTTCCCGATTCCTTACCAATTTGGCAAATATTACAATTATTACAAAAATGTTACACCGTAAGCCTTCCCAATCCATCGCTCTCACTCTGGCTTTTGCCCTGATTGCTTCTGCGTTTCCCTTAAAATCCCAAGAGAAACCAGAAAACACCAAAGACCAAACTTCCCAATTGGGCGACGAGAAAAAAGAAACTCCCAATTCTCCCGTAGGAAAAGAGTCACAAAATACAAATCCCCCCCAAACTCCAACGAATCCAGGGAACTCGGCATCCCCTAATCCTACAAACAGTGGGAACTCTACCTCACCAGCCATCCCAAATCCGACAAGTGCAGGAACCGTCATAGCACCAACTGAAAACAAATCCAATTGGGAAACAGGTCTTGGGAAAGGGATCAAAGCGACTTCAAATGATGGCAAACACAACATCCAACTCCGGTTCCGTTCCCAAATGCAAGGGAACCAAACCTTCCAATTGGATCCATCCCAAGACACAACAAACTTCCTTGTAAGGCGGACAAGACTTGCCTTACGTGCGGGACTTTTCAATGATACTTGGCTTGTGAACTTACAGTTGGGTTTTGCAGAACGAGATATAGAAAGCCAAAGGAGAAATTCCTTACGGGATGCCAATATCATCTACAACCAATACCGCGATGTTAAGTTTGCATTTGGACAAATGAAAGTTCCATTCAGTAGACAACGTTGGAATTCATCAAGCGCCTTACAAACTGTAGACAGGTCAACAGTGAATTCCGAATTTAACTTAGACCGCGATGTTGGAGCCTATCTATTTTCAGAAGACCTATTTGGCAACAAACGTATGTTTGCTTATTACTTAGGTGTTTTTGGTGGTCAGGGTCGTAACCGAGTGGAAAGGCAAACTCCCGGTGTTTTAACAGTTGCTCGATTTATTTTTTCTCCCTTCGGTGGAATGTCAAAGTCTGGTTCCGATAACGATTGGTTGTCTGAAGTTGATTTTGCAAGATACAAAGAACCAAAAATTTCTTTTGGAGTTTCTGGTGCTTATAACAAAAATTCTGATCGTTCCTTGAGTACACATGGAACAGAATATAGTTTTGCAAAATTTAATTATAGCCATGCGGCCGGTGATATCTATTTCAAATGGATGGGTTTTTCCTTCCAATATGAATGGTTATGGCGAAGAGCAAACACAGCTTATGTGGAAAGGACTGTTAGTTCTGCATTATCTAGAGAGTATTCCAGAAGTGGACAAGGTCATTTTGTTCAACTCGGTTACCTATTCACAAACCAATATGAATTGGTATTTCGATTTGGTGAATTTCGTCCTTTAGGAGAAACCGATCCAACGATGAAATATTCCCGAGAAGTGGGAGGAGCCTTATCTTATTATTTTGCCGAACACAATCTCAAATGGCAAACAGACTATTTTTATTATACCGGAACTCCTACAGCTGCAGAAGGGGATCATGTAGTTCGAACTCAAATACAGGTATTTTATTAATATGAAACGATTGACTCTATTTTTTATCTTTTTCTTTTTCTTTACCAATCTCTTTTATTGCCAAGCGCAACGAGAAGACAAAATCAAAGAAACGCAAAATCAATGTTTGCAAACGATGTATGTAGCGAGTTTGAATGCAGGTCGTACAGGTTTTAGTGGGAGTTTTCAATTTTTAGGATCTTGTTCCGGTTCTTCCAACTATAGCCCATCTTGTATCGAATCCTATGCTGTTACGCGAGAAGAACTTACATGTCTTCCAGGGTATACAAAATCCAGTGCCAAATGTTCGACACAAAACCTAGTCGGTGTTTGTCGATACCAACCCAATGGTGATACCACAAAAGTAAATACCATTGTCTATGTAAAACCCAATGATACCAAAGAGTTTGCCATGACAGATTGCCAAAACATAGGGGCAGGTTCCATTTTCACTGAAACATATTTTAACCCAACGGATCGAACCACATCTTTAGATACCATTCTAACCAATGGATTTCTTTGTGTTGATCGAGCACAAAAGAATTAATGGTCACCACTTATTTTTCAAAAAAGTATTACAGCTTCTTCAAATTTCATTCATTTGAATTTTTATCATTTTTATCTTGGATTTTTTTCCAAACGAGAATGACTAAATCCTTAAGTTTTGTAGTATTTAATGCCTCATTATTTTCTATTTTGATGTTGAATTTATCCTCGATTGCCAAAATAATTTCTACATCAGCCATAGAGTCAAATTTCCAAAAAAAACTTAAGTTTTTCGAGAAATCATCCTCATCTGAAATTCGTGATAAATCTGCATCTAAATATTTTTCCAATATTTCCATAATATCTATAACAACTTCTTCCGGTATATTAAGTGACTTAAAATAATTTTCATAGAATGATTTTGCATCCAATTTCATTCTTCCTGAAAATACTTTCTCAATTTTACGATTTTTCGACCAACCTTCGTAAACGGTGAATACAATAAAAAATAATGTTATTAATAATGACCTGCCCCCATTTTCAGTACCAATGGATAAGTTAGTTTTCTCTAAACATTTCAACCATAAGATCGCTTAAACTCTGAAGGAGTCAAGTAATTCAATGAAGAGTGAAGACGCTCGTCGTTGTATTCCTTTTGGAAAATTCGCAAAGCATCGGTTAACTCTCTTTGATTTTTAAAGTAGTGTAGATTCAAACACTCATCTCTAAGTTTACCATTGAAACTTTCTATAAATGCATTTTGTGTTGGTTTTCCTTTTTCAATAAAGTGAATTTCTATCCCCTTATCTTCTGCCCATTTCTGGAAGTCTTTGGATGTAAATTCTGTTCCATTATCCAAAACAAATGCTCTTGGAAGTCTTTCGAGGGTGTTTAAATATCTGATCAACTTTTCTGACGAAAAAGTAAACTCTGCCTGAAGTATGGTATTCTCTCTTGTTAAATGATCAATACCTGTTAAAATTCTTTGCTTTCTTCCATCAATCGTCCGTTCGAAAACAAAGTCCATTGACCAAACTTCGTTTGAATTCTTAGGCAATGGTAGTTGCTGTGATGATGCATTTCTTTTCTTTCGCTTCGGTTTTGTCCTTATTTTAAGCCCTTCTAAGCAATATAGTCGATATACTTTCTTATGATTGATTGTCCTACCCGACCTTCTTAACCTTCGGTAAATTCGTCGATAGCCTTCCCGTTTCCATCGAAAAGCAAGTCTTCGAATTTCGTTCATTGTCTCTTCATCAATAGCTTTCGGCTGATAATAATAACTTGATTTAGGAAGAAGAACAACATCTAGGCTTCTGTTTAGAGAAAGTCCCTCTTCAACTAGCAGATCAACTGCTCTCTCCTTCGTTGATCTGCTCAAAACTTTTTTCCCAAAACATTCTTAATTGCTTGGATTTCGAGAGCCATGTCAGCTACCAATCTTTTGAGATTTGAATTTTCCTGCTCGAGTGCCTTCATCTTCTTGATTTCGCTAAGCTCCATTCCTCCATACTTGTTACGCCAGCGATAAAATGTTTGTTCAGTGATTCCGTATTTTCGTGAAAGTTCCTTGATTGGAATACCTGTTTCTGCTTCCTTTAATATCCGAAAAATCTCGCTTTCTTCTATCTTCTTTCTTGCCATAATGCTCTCTCCTTAATATCGGAGAAAACTAACTTAAATATCGGTGCAGTTTTTGGGGAGCAGGTCAATAAAATTATCAAAAATAGATTAATAAAAATATGCATCATATTATTCTTTTACTATGTTCATCGTATTAAATTGATTAGGCAAGGATTCCTGAGTCATAATCATTATTAAACAAATGCTGTATAACGTACCTAGCGAACCGACGTAGGCTGGCCCTGAGCCTCCCGAGGAGGCGTTAGGGACTGGAACGACGCTTGCGTAAGCAAGAGGAGTGACAAAAGCCAATGTGCCGAAGGCCGAGCGAGGGCGAAGTCCCGAAGTATAGCGGTTTGCGGAAGTTATACGACGTCCTAAATAGCTAGTTATTATTTTAATTAAAAAAGAATTCTTTAATTTTTTATCGAGGTGTTCCACAATTTATATAAACAGTTGCTGATTGAGTATCACAGTATCTAGAATCATTCTGATTGATTAGTAAACAAAGTTCGAGAACCTTGCGATCATTTTGACATCTTTTTTCTTTTTTATCCTCTTCTGATGAGCAGTTTAATACAAATGATAGAACTGCTATGATAAAAATTAGTTTTAATGGTATCATGTTTTTAAGTGAAGTTTAAGTATCTAGTTTATTTATTAGTTTTTGAAATTGCCTACTCTGATGGAAGAAAGCGTATATTTGTATTTCTTTATTTATAAATGTATAGATTATTCTAATCGGGAATTTTCTTGTTAGAATTTGATAAAAGTTTTTATAAATTTTAATACCTATGAGAGGTTGAACTTCAATTCTTTTAAGCGAATTGTTGATTTCTTCTAGTAGTTTATTTCCGAGTCCTGGCATTTTTGATTCATAATAATCGACTGCTGAAATGAAATCATTTTGCGCGGAGGGCTTAACCCAAATTGGGTAATGATTCATTTAGAATCTATTTGAATATTCTTTTTAAAAGTTTTCCAATTAATTCCCTTGGTGGATGATTCTGCCTCAAAACGGACATCTAAAAGTTTCTTTTCATTACTTGAAAGTGGAATCGGTTGATTTGTTTCTACAATTGAATCCCAAATAGTTCCTAGTGTCTCTATTTGATCAGATAAATTCATTTTTTGGATATCAGCTATTGTGAGTTTAGTATCAATGCTCATAAAGCTACATTCTGTCAGAATTTAGTGTAAAATCAAGTGTAAAGTTTTAGTTTTTTCCAATTTTGACATTCATAAGCATAGATATTTTTTTTGGATGTCGTATAACGAAAAAGCTTACGGACGTTCCACGACCCTGAGTCCCGCTGGGACGTTAGGGACTGGCATGTAGTTTGCGAACGCAAGGCTAATGCGAGAAGGGGAATTTGCCGCAGGCCGAGCGAGGCCTAGTGCCGACGCATAGCGGTAAGTCGTGACCTGCTCCCCAAAAACTGCACCGATATTTAAGTTAGTTTTCTCCGATATTAAGGAGAGAGCATTATGGCAAGAAAGAAGATAGAAGAAAGCGAGATTTTTCGGATATTAAAGGAAGCAGAAACAGGTATTCCAATCAAGGAACTTTCACGAAAATACGGAATCACTGAACAAACATTTTATCGCTGGCGTAACAAGTATGGAGGAATGGAGCTTAGCGAAATCAAGAAGATGAAGGCACTCGAGCAGGAAAATTCAAATCTCAAAAGATTGGTAGCTGACATGGCTCTCGAAATCCAAGCAATTAAGAATGTTTTGGGAAAAAAGTTTTGAGCAGATCAACGAAGGAGAGAGCAGTTGATCTGCTAGTTGAAGAGGGACTTTCTCTAAACAGAAGCCTAGATGTTGTTCTTCTTCCTAAATCAAGTTATTATTATCAGCCGAAAGCTATTGATGAAGAGACAATGAACGAAATTCGAAGACTTGCTTTTCGATGGAAACGGGAAGGCTATCGACGAATTTACCGAAGGTTAAGAAGGTCGGGTAGGACAATCAATCATAAGAAAGTATATCGACTATATTGCTTAGAAGGGCTTAAAATAAGGACAAAACCGAAGCGAAAGAAAAGAAATGCATCATCACAGCAACTACCATTGCCTAAGAATTCAAACGAAGTTTGGTCAATGGACTTTGTTTTCGAACGGACGATTGATGGAAGAAAGCAAAGAATTTTAACAGGTATTGATCATTTAACAAGAGAGAATACCATACTTCAGGCAGAGTTTACTTTTTCGTCAGAAAAGTTGATCAGATATTTAAACACCCTCGAAAGACTTCCAAGAGCATTTGTTTTGGATAATGGAACAGAATTTACATCCAAAGACTTCCAGAAATGGGCAGAAGATAAGGGGATAGAAATTCACTTTATTGAAAAAGGAAAACCAACACAAAATGCATTTATAGAAAGTTTCAATGGTAAACTTAGAGATGAGTGTTTGAATCTACACTACTTTAAAAATCAAAGAGAGTTAACCGATGCTTTGCGAATTTTCCAAAAGGAATACAACGACGAGCGTCTTCACTCTTCATTGAATTACTTGACTCCTTCAGAGTTTAAGCGATCTTATGGTTGAAATGTTTAGAGAAAACTAACTTATCCATTGGTACTGAAAATGGGGGCAGGTCAGTCGCTGTTATACGAAGTGCTAATTGTAATAAAATGAATAAAAATTAAATTTTCCAAATTTTGAATAAATAATAATTTGATCCACAAAATTTTCTTCATTTAAAGAATTTGGAGTTTCGACTACGTTTAGTTTTATTTGATTAATTTGATTTGTTTCAACTTTAGGACTATCATAGTAACTAACAAATCGGTAGTCCTTGTCAAAATTATCTTTCGTTTTTGATTTCAGATATTCAGTGGTATTTTTATCGGCCAGCCATCCAATTTTTCTTATTATCAATTCTGAATCACTTTCGTTAAATAGCCAATAACCGCCTTCCATATATCCAGAATATCCACCAGCTGCGAATTGGTAGAATTTACCAGAGGGATCAAATTTAAAAGTTGGAGGACTAGGCCTATCAAATTCATAGATCACAAATTCATTTTTATTATCTTTAAAATATTGTATTAATTCATTCTTTGAAGTAATAAAATAGCCATTATAATCTTCATGTTTTATATATTGATCGAAATATTTATAAAATATTGAATTTCTGAAAGATTTTAGATCCTTGTCTGTTTGAATTCGTTTTATCTTTCGGTCTCCATTTCTAAAATTTAGAATTAGTATGCGAAACGTATTATATTGATCGTTTATAATGGAATAGGCGCATGCAAGATTATATAGAGAATTTCTTAAATCGAAATTTTTGTTTACTGCAATCTTGTAATGATTGATAGCATAATCTACTTGATTAAGGTTTAAGTAAACATTGGCAAGGAAATAATTGGATTTTCCGCTTCTATCTTCCTTATGCAAATCTAAAAGAATTGATTTTGCCTCTTCATTTCTGTTATCTTTGTAAAGCTGAATAGCTATATTAAGTTTTATTTGTAATAAATCTTCAGCAAAAAGAAGAGTTGGAAAAAGAATAAGAATCGGTACTATAGATTTGTAATTAAACATTTATATTATTACTTCAAATTTTCCTATTAATTTTAGCATTGCGGCTAACAGCTTATAACAAACCCTCGATGACTTTTGCCTTTTTGGTGGTGAGTAAAAAAGGCCGACCAAAGGAATTGATGAGTTCTCCATCAGGATCCACTCCTGCTGCCTTGTAAATCGTCGCAACTAGGTCCCGTACATGTACGGCTTCATTTGGTTTTGTTGCCTTGGTTCCTAGTTCGTCTGTTTCACCCCATACAAATCCCTTTTGAAAAGGGCCGCCACCAATGAGTGTGGACCAGACTTTCGGATGGTGGTCACGGCCATCGCGAGATCCTACATCCGGTGTCCGTCCAAATTCACTCGATAATACAAATAACGTTTGTTTGATGATACCAGATTGGTTGAGGTCTTCTAACAAAGCAGCAATTCCCATATCCGTTTCTTTCATAATCTTAGTGATTTGTGCTTTGTTGCCTGTATGAGTGTCCCAACCTCCGATGGAAATATGAATGAATGGAACTTCCTGTTTGGCCAGGCGTTTGGCAAGTAACATGGCTTTCCCTTGCCAAGTGGTGCCATAACGGGCTCTTGTTTTTTCATCTTCTAAGCTGATCCGAAAACTATCGATGTCCTTTGAATTCCGAAATTCTTCGGCGGCAGTTAACATCTTTTTCCAATGCATCGCTTCTTTAGTCGGAAAAGACTTGGAAAATTCATCGTTCATAAACGAAACCAAATCCTTTCTTCGGAGGATTCGTTCTTCTGAAAACTTACCATGTGATGGATTTAAGTGTTGTATGGGTTCATCGACATTGCCTACATGATACCCTGAATAATTGATTCCTAAAAATCCAGAATTTCCATTTTTACCACCACGACCACCAATTGTCACATAACTTGGAAAATACGATGATTTGACTTTGGATTTTTTTGCATAGGCGATGACAGATCCAAAATGGGGAATGTCTGGAAATCCCATCGCTTCCGTCATACGATATCCAGTTCCCAGTAACATCTGTGCAAAACCATGGTCACCCTCTTCACTCCAAGTGGATCTAATGATTCCAATCGAATGCAGTTGTTTGGCGGTAAGCGAAAATGGTTCAAGAACGGAAAGACCCGAAATACTTGCGTTCACTTTGGAAAAGGCACTATTTGGTTTTGGGTCGAGTGTGTCTACATGGCTCATGCCTCCCATCATCTCGATGAAAATCACAGACTTCACTTTGGATGGAAGGGAAATGGAATCTTGTTCTTTTTCTTCATCGTCTGCTCGAAGATTAACAAACGGATTTTGGGAAAATAAAAAAGATCCCATTCCAAGGCTTAAAATTGATTTTTGTAAAAATTCTTTGCGGTGCATGATGATTCCTTAATTCACGTGTTGGAATTCCTGGCTATTCAGGAGAGCCCAAAAGATATCTTGTAACAGATCTTTATCAAATACATTGTCTGGTTTTACTTGGTAGGATTTGATTTTTTCCCGTTCCCCTTTTGTGGGAAGGCGCCCAAGCAGACGAAAGTATAAATTTTCTATCACTTGGTTCATCGATTTTTTTTCATCAAATTCGGCTTTCACAAGAGATTGGTTGCTACCAAAATCCCAAACAAGTTTGCCAACCACTCGCCCATTCATCAGAGTTAACATTTGTTCGATGGTTAATTCAGAGATATCATCGGATATATCAACTCTTTGCCCAGAACCAAACACAGCGAGTATGGAATGGTAAGGTGCAGGTCGTTCTATCTCAACTGCATTTGTGAATTCTTTTAAATTGTCCAAAGGAATCCGCACTTTCCCAGTTCCCGAAAGATCATATGGTTTTTGACCTAATAGGTTTGTGAAAAAAGAAAGATTTCTTTCCCTGATATTTCCTACTTTTTGTAAATCAGAAACTCGTATGAGGGAGTTGAGTAGTTGGTCACTATCCAATCTCTGTGGTGGATAAAATTGAATCGAATCTTCTTTTCCCGATTGGGAAGTGACTGTCCGTTTGTATGCATTGGATGTGACAATGTACAAGATGAGTTCTTTGAGTTTCAATTTGTTTGTCAAAAAATAAGAATCCAGATGGTTTAAGATTTCCTCCCCTTGAACCACTGTGTCTTCATTCCAATCATCGAGTGGTGTAAAAAAACTCCATCCCATAAGTTCTGTCCAAACTCGGTTGATGATGACCTTTCGGAAACGATCGTTTGATTTGTCAGTGAGCCAATTGGCAAACACCTTCCTACGATCTTCACCTGGTTTAAATTTTGCTTCTTTCCCATCCAAAAACTTAGGTCGAACTAAGTCACCACCTGGTGCATCATCAGTATGAGGAAAACGAAGCCCAAGTTTTGGTTCATAATACAAAGTGGCATATTCCAATTCATGTTTTTTTTGGTAGTCTTTTCTTTGTTCGTCGGTCCACTTGTTCCAGTTTTCCCTGTTCCATTCATTGTTTTTGTCTTGGAGGTTCTTTTGGTCTTCCATTGGCAAATGGACCTCCAATTCTCTTGGCACATAACTTAAGGTTTTTCCAAAACGATTTGGCTCCCAACTTCCATCCCGAAAGTACTGTTGGCTAAAAAAAGCAGCGAGAGCATAATAATCCCTTCTCGTAAAATCGGAAATATAAGGATGGTCATGGCACCTAGCACACGCTACACGTTTTGCATAAAATAACCTTCCTACATACTCCGCTGTTTGCAAAGGATCGGCACCATCTCGGATATAAAACATGGTTTGTGGTGATTCTTTTACTGATCCAGTAGAAGTGATCATCTCTGTTACCAAAACATCATAGGGTTTATTTGTATGAAGGGAATTTGCCAAGTATTGAAAGAAACTACCGGTTGGAATTTTTTTACCTTTGGTTTTGTCTCGCAACATGGCTCCCAATTTTGTTCCCCAATATTCGGCAAATTCGGGTTGTTTCAAAAAATTGACGGCAAAGGACTCAAAATTTTCTTCATTCGAATTTTCTAATTCTTTCCATTCTTGTACGTTTGGGATAGAACCTCTTAGGTGTAATGACAAACGTCTAAAGGAGGTTCTTTTGTCCGACACTTCTATGTTAGGTGACAACTTACGATACAATGGATCGAGTGGATGAACTGCATTCTGTTTTGAACGGGATGATACATAACCCAGTGATCCTAAAAAAAGTAAAACAGAAAACGTGAAAAACAAACTTCTTCGAATTGGAAAGGACACCATTCTCATATGGCAAAGATTCTATGTTGGATTTTGCGAATTGAAAATATTTTTCTTGCAAAAGTCAATTTTTTCCGGATAAACCTTGGTTGCGATGGCAGAAGAAAAAATCTATGAAATGCTTTGGGACTGCGAATTTTGTGGCTCCAAAAAATTACTCGGAAAAACACATAGGCACTGTCCTAATTGTGGAGCCACACAAGACCCCAACCGACGGTATTTTCCCAAAGACGAAGACAAAGTAGCGGTCCAAGACCATATCTATTATGGCGCTGATAAAACCTGTCCCTTTTGCCAGACCGCAAACGGTGCCAAAGCAACCTTTTGTGGGAATTGTGGTGGATCATTAGATGGTGCACAGTCGGTTAAACTGCGATCTGAACACGATGGAGTCACAGAAGATTCTGTCCAAAAAGCAAAAGAAGACCTTGCCTTTCAAAATTCCGAATTTGTAAAACCCCATCCCAAAACCCCGAAATGGGTGCTTTGGTTACTGGGATCGATTGTTTTTGGTGGGATCGGATTTGTTTGTTTGGGTGTGTTATGGACCGAAAAAGTAGAACTCCAAGTCACCCACCATGAATGGTCTCGTACCATAGCCATTGACCAATTCAAACCTGTTTCAGAATCCGATTGGTGTGATTCGATGCCAATGGGAGCCTATAGTGTTTCCAGAAGCAGACAAATCCGCAGTTATGATAGCATCCCAGATGGGCAAGATTGCCGGACAGTTCGTTCTGACAGAGGCGACGGAACCTTTTCGGAAAGTGAAAGTTGTACAACCAAATACCGCAAAGAACCTGTTTATGATGACCACTGCAGTTACCGCATCGATAAATGGGCCTTTGATCGGAATGCAGTAGCAAAAGGTTTTGGAACCACACAAGAACCATATTGGCCAACACCACAAATCCGTGAATGTGCGAGTACCGCCATTGGATGTGAAAGGCCTGGACCCAAAGAGGAAAAGTATTTGGTTCACTTCACTGAATCGAGTGGAGAAACCAAAGGAGAAAAACATGATTGTGAGTTTGATATGGCAAAGTGGAAGTCCATTTTACCAAAAGCACAATACCAATCAGAAAAAAGTGTCATTTTCAATTATATCACTTGTGACAGCATACAAATGTTAGATGGAAATGGAGCAGAGGAATAAAATGGACCAAACTTGGTTAAAAACCACATTAGAACGGTTTAAGAATGAACAAGACCCCGTTCGTAAATTTTTAAAAGAAACAAAATTATTTGAAGAGGCACTTGCCAACCAAGAGTTTGAGAAAACCGATTTACTCATCCGAAAGGAACTCGGTGGAATCTTAACCACATTCAAAGAAAGTTTTCGAAAACTCGAAGAAGGTTTTGTACAAAAAGCTCAAATCCAAAACATCGGAAAAACCAATCCGGCAACCACACTCCTTGACCGGATCATCATGAAAGTGACATCGGCAGGATACGGACTGAATGGCTTAGGTACAGGAGTCAAAGCAAGGTCAGAAGAAATTGAAAAGGTTCTAAACCATGATTTTTCGATGTTGGAAAAAGTAGGTACGTTACAAAAAGAAATTTTGGAAACACTACCCACTTCGTTTGCAAACAATCCAGAAGCAGCAATTGAAGCAGTAAACAAATTGCTTTTAGATTTTGAAACACAGTTTGAAGCAAGAAACTCGATCTTTTTAAAAACGTAAAATAAGGAAAAAAAAATGGCACTAATAGACAGAATCAAATTTGAAGGAAACCCAAGTGAAATCGTTTGGAAATACCCATCCGATGAAATCAGCACTGCAGGACAGTTGGTAGTTGATGAAAATCTAGAAGCGATCTTTTTCAAAGAAGGAAAAGCTTTGGATACATTTGGGCCAGGAACCCACACATTAAAAACGGGAAACATTCCCATTTTAGAAGCCCTCGTCAACCTTCCGTTTGGTGGAAAAACTCCTTTCACGGCCGAAGTGTACTATGTAAACAAATCCATTATGGCTTTGAAATGGGGAACCACCACTCCCATTCCATTGGAAGACCCTAAATACAAAATTGTTCTCAACATACGAGCATTTGGTGACTATAAATTTCGTATTAAAGATTCACGGTCTTTTTTACTCAATGTGGTGAAAGGGGGAAACCGAACCACAAACGAAGCGATTGATGAATTTTTAAAACCAAATATTGTTCGTGGGATAGGTGATTTTATTTCAGAAGTCATTCTGAACAATAACACCTCTGTTGTTGAGATCAACAAATACCGCGATGAAAGTTCCACTGCTGGCCGAGTGAAATTGGCTCCTGAGTTTGAAAAGTATGGAATTGACCTAACCGAATTTAATGTTTCGTCAGTTAACTTTGACCAAAATGATCCGAATTACCAACGAATCCAAAAAATCATCACCGATAAATTTGAAATTGATATGTTAGGTGATAAATACCAACAGAAAAAAATGTTCGATATTGGCCAAGCAGCAGCAGAAAACGAAGGCCAAGGTGGTGGCGCCATGGGTGCTGGGATGGGCATGGGAATGGGGATGAATATGGCTCAAATGATGGGGAATATGATGAACCAAGGTGGTGGACAAAACCAAGCAAGTGGAGCCGCTCCTGCCGCCAATGACCCAGCGGCAAGGATCGCCAAACTGAAAGGACTCCTAGACCAAGGCCTTATCAGTGCCGAAGAATTTGAGACCAAAAAAAAAGAGATCCTTTCGTCTCTTTAAGGAGTCAGAATCTTTCATCAAGAGTTTCCAATCCTATCGAACATTCCACCTCGGGTTTGTTAGATGGGATTGGGCGTAAGAAAATATTGAATCAAAATTACTAAAAATTAAGATGCTTTTGCTAAATCTTTGTAATTCTGAATCCCATTAAATTCTTTTTTTTTCTTTAAAATTTCCTCTTCAAGATCGTAATCGTTTTGTAAACCAAGCCAAAATTGCGGTGTCGTACCGAAGAATTTGGAGAATCGAATCGCTGTATCGGCAGATATAGACCTTTTTTGCAAAAGAATCTGACTAATTCTTGTCTGTGGAATCCCTGTTTCTTTGGAAAGTCGATACGCTGTGATATTTAAAGGAATTAGAAACTCTTCTGAGAGAATTTGACCTGGGTGGATATTGGGTAAGCGTTTCATATAAACTCCTTATTGATGATAATCAACAATTTCTAACAATTCGGCATTGTTACCATTCCACTTAAAACAAATTCGCCATTGATCATTGATTCTGATGCTATAGATTCCTATTCTATTACCTTTCAATAACTCCAATCGATTACCTGGCGGAACTTTTAGGTCTTCAATGTTTTGTGCATTGTTTATCATTCTAAGTTTTTTTCTACCTTGGAGCTGAACCTCTTTTGGTAAATCTCTGGAAAACTCACCTTTCCAAACTCTTTCAGTTCGTTTGTCCACAAAACTGAGAATCATTGCCCAATACTAACGCCCAAAGATACTATTGTCAATCGTTATTATTCAGCAAAAAGTAAAGACTTTATGAAAACAACTGTTTGATCTCAGCCAAATTTGCTTCCGCTTCCCTTTCCCCTTTGTCGATGATCTCTTGGTACCTTGCAAAATCAAATAACTGAAATTCTTCCAAGTGGAAATGGACAAACAAGTCCATCTTTGGACGTTTGAGGCGAGTGATCTCTCTACCTTCTAACGTGATGGTCCTTGTCATGATTTGTAAGATGGGAGGGTATTTGAGCGTGTCCCATATATAACGAAAGAATCCTTTTTCGGTTGTGTTACGGTCCTCAAATAGTTTTACAGGGACAATTTCTTGTAAAGGAGATACATTGATCCCCATCACCACATCGGCACCTTTGGAACGAATGAGGTTCTCAGGCACATTATTGATCATTCCGCCATCCACTAACAACTTTTCGCCGAGACGGTAAGGAGGAAAGGCACCTGGCAAACTCATAGCACTTGTAAGGGCTTCTGTGATCGGTCCTTGGTCAAAGATATGTTCTTTTCCAGTTTGTAAATCCACAGCTGATGTAGCAAAAGGGAGGGGAAGTTCTTCAATCCTTTGGTCACCAAAACCTTTTTTTAACATCCGTTTCATACGTTTGCCTTTAAAAAAGGCAACGACTGGTAGTGTGGGATCAAAGGCACTCTCAAGACCACCAAAGAAGTTTTTCACCATCTCTTCAATTTCTTCTGGGCTATTTTTTCGTGCATACAAAGCAGCAATCACAGCTCCCATCGATGCACCCATAAGGAATGCAAAAATGGAAAAATACACCATCCCACCGAATCCAACAGCGGCGAGCGGAACTTCTCCTAACTTTCCTACCATAGCAGTATCCGCTACCATAATGGCAGTGTAACTGATCATTCCAAAAAAAACTGGGATTGCTAACCCAAGAATTTTCTGATTGAGTCGAGTTGGCTTCAAGATGCGTCTAATTTTGTGAAGCATAGTTTTGTCATTTTTATATGTATATCGATCTACACAACCACCTTTATGGATGTTTACCCCCTGAAACTTTGTTTCGCATTGGAAAAAAAAATCCAAACCCGAGATGGCATCTCTATTTGGATTCTTACGAAAAAGCATATGGCAAAAAAATTCGCCCTTCGACGTTCTTTGAAGATTATGCAGACATAAAGGAGTTTTCTCAATTATACCACTTTAGAGAAAAGGCACCGTTTCTCCATTTCCAAGCAAAGTTTAATCTTATTATCGCCTTGGTGAAGTTTGATGAAGCAGAAATTGCAGAAGTGTCCCATGATGTTGTCTTCTCCAACAGTTTGATGGATATCAGTTATGCTGAATACCGGTTGATGTTTGGAAAGGAAGAACCAAAAGAAAGTTTTTATACAAAACTCATGGCATCTTTGGAAGGGCTCAAAAAAGGAGAAGAGTCAGCCAAAAAAGCTGGTAAACCCATCCAAGGAAAACTTGTGATGTCCCTTCACAGAGATCTAAATTTTGAACGCCATTATGATTGGATGAAAAACTGGATGGAAAAGGAATCCCTCGTCCGTGAAGGACTTGTAGGGATTGATTTTTGCCATATCGAAGAAGGATTTCCACCGAAAGACAAACAATCTTTTTTCCAAGCGGTTCACAAAGACAACAAAGCAGAACCTAACACTGCCCTTTCCATTTTGTATCATGTAGGCGAAAGTTTTCGAGATAAAACTCCCTTTTCTGCAGTCCGTTGGATTTTAGAATCAGCAGAATACGGTGCCCATCGTTTGGGTCATGCGCTTGCACTTGGAATTGATTCGGATTATTTTTTAGGAGAAGAACGAACAGAACTTGTATCGGAAGCGAAAGACCAATTGGAACACGAATTGATGTATTACGATGAAATCACCACCTATGGTCCGTTTTATGGGAAAGAAGACCTTGAAGAAAAACGTAAAGAATACAAAACTAAACCAGACAATGAAATTTTAACAATTCCATTCGATGAAACAGAGTCACAATACTTACATACATTTCAAAACTATGCGATGTCAAAAATAGCAAAAACAAATGCGGTGATCGAATGTTGTCCTTCATCCAATTTGTACATTGGTATGTTAGAATCCCATATTGACCATCCCATCACACGGTTTTTACAAAATGATTTAAAGATTACCATTGGTTCCGATGACCCAGGACTTTTTGGAACCACAATGGCAGAAGAATACCAAAATGCACATACAGCAGGTATATCCGAAAAGGACTTAGAAACCATACGTTCTGTCTCATTGGACTACCGTTCTACGAAACTTTCAGGACGTGAATTGGATTGACCCTGATAGGGATTAGGTAAACTGGAATGTATGCGGGTATTTTCCCAAATCTTTCAGAGTGTGATCATTTTTACTTTGGCAATGGGGCCACTCCTTGGCCAAACCAAAGAAGGATTTTATGACACCAATAATTATGATTTAAGAAATATTCCAAGTTCCGATCCGGAATCCAATGTCTTACAAGATGTGACCCTTCCCCCAAAATTCGAAACACCTGTTCTTGCGACTCCAAAAAATGTGAAAACCCAATACAGTGGCATCGATTCCATTCCAGGTGCTGGGTCACTTATGAATTCAAGGCCATCATCTACCACCTCAGGACAAAACCAAAACAATCCTTATAGTTTGAGTAATGTTCAAAATTCAGTCATAAACCCTTTAACAGGGGAAGTGAATGAACAAGCACTCCAAAACCAATTGCAAAAAAGTAGAACCAAACAAGATTTCAAAAAAAAACAAAAAGAAGAATTTGATGAAGAGGCCGTGTATGAAGAAACCAAATTCAGACGAGGGTACATCATCTTTTTTTTAACACTTCCTTTTGCGTTAATTGCTTCTTCAGGTGGTGTTGCGTTGTTACCAGTTGCGATGCAAAAATCGGCTGTTGCGAGCGGAATATTAATCACAGGTTCTTTAGGTCTTTCTGGAGCCAATGTATATGTGGACCAAAAAAGACTCGAAGAATACCGCGAAAAGAAAAAGCAATTAGCAGACGTTAAACCTTGAAAATCAAACGATTTTTCGTTTTTTTATTCCGCATTTTCGAATTCTTTCAATTGAAACGATTTGAAATCCGTAAGTTCTATATGGAACACCTGCGTACGATTGGTAGGGTGTTATACATTTTTTTTGGTTTTTTATCCGTTGCCATTTTAATTTTAGATTTTGGATTTTATTATCCGGAAGAATGGAAGGTATATGTAACTGTTTCCATTAGAATTTTAGTCAGTTTTTTTATCGGTTATGAAACCTTACATATCCTTTTCACAGATAAAAAATGGAAAGAGTATCTCGATTTACATAAAATTGAACTCATCATCCTATTGATGTTGGGTCTTGAGGTGGTATATGAAAAAAATATCATCTCCATTTTAAAGTCTTACCATATCTCCGGGGAAGACACTACTCTAATCTTTTTATCTGCAAATCAGTTTCTATTTTTATTTTCGAATTTGGCTCACTTCTTTCGTTTATCTAAAAAAAGAGAATCTAAAAAACTAAATCCTTCCTTTGTCTTTGTAGGATCCTTTGCATTTATCATTTCACTAGGAATTTGTTTTTTACATTTTCCAAAATCAAGTTTTGGAACTGTGAACACCATTGATATCGTATTCACAACAATAAGTGCAACTTGTGTGACAGGATTAGCAACCGTTGACATTAGTAGCCAATTCACACTCACAGGACAACTTGTGATTTTACTCCTCATCCAAGTGGGTGGCCTTGGCCTTATGACTCTCACTAGTTTCTTTTCAATTTTTCTTACGGGAAAAGGATCCGTGAGTGATACTTTGATGGTAAAAGACCTTTTGTCTGAAGAAACCATGGGGCGCGCTAAAGAAATCTTAAAACAAATCACCATACAAACATTAACAATAGAACTCATAGGTGCTGTTCTCCTTTTTTACCTTTTCCCTACCGACTTCCCACTACCTTTACCAGAAAAAATTTATTATTCTGTCTTTCATTCCATCTCTGCATTTTGTAATGCTGGTTTCAGTTTGTTACCAAATGGCTTGGCAACCGAATCATTCAGAGAATCGGAAGGGTTTTTATCTATCATCATGTTGCTCATCGTATTTGGTGGATTAGGTTTTCCTGTGATCTATCAAATTCGCGCCAAAGTTCTCAAACCATTTGACCATCAATTTCGTTGGTCAATCACATCGAAACTTGTATTTTTTATGACCACCTTTTTAGTGTTATTTGGATGTTTTAGCTTCTTTTTTTTAGAAAATCATTTAAGTCTAAAAGACTTACCAATCGAAAAAAAAATCTTCCATTCTCTATTTTATTCGATAACAACAAGGACTGCAGGATTTAACACGTTTGATCTATCTTTAATGGGATACCCGATGACATTTATCTCTTTTTTTCTGATGTGGGTGGGGGCCTCTCCTATTTCTACGGGTGGAGGGATCAAAACGACAACACTTGCAATCTCATTTTTAAATATTAGAAATCAAATCCGCGGAAAAGAAAATATGGAAATTGGCCACCGAATGATTGCTAACTCAACGATTTCAAGAGCAAGTGCTACAATCGTATTATCATTGTTTGTCATTTTTATTTCAATTTTTTGCCTTTTGCTCACAGAAAATGCACCATTCATTGACTTATGTTTTGAAGTTGTTTCCGCATTTGGAACTGTTGGTTTAACGAGAGGACTCACTCCTCATCTTTCTGATTTCGGTAAAATTTTAATTTGTGTTGTTATGTTTGTGGGAAGAGTTGGAATTCTTACCTTACTCATTGCACTTTCTAAAAAAGTCGATCATATCACTTACGAATATCCGAAAGAATATGTAGTTGTAGGTTAATCAATATGCAAAGAAAAAAAATCGCGGTCATTGGTATTGGAAGTTTCGGAAAACTATTTGTACGTTATCTTTTTGAAGACGGGCACGAAGTGATAGCGATCGACAAAGATCCCGTAATCATTGATTCCATTAAAGACTATGTGACAGTAGCAGTGACACTCGATGCGACCGATGAACACGCATTACGTTCCCAAGGAATAAGTGACGTGGATTATGCTGTACTGGCACTTGCCGACGATTTTGAAACATCAATCATTTGTGCCGAAAGCCTAAAAAAATCTGGTGTGAAACAAATTTATGCAAGATACCAAACAGAACTGCAAAAAAAAGTTTTGGAGTTACTTGGAATCCGAGATTTGTTCAACCCAGAAGAAAAAGCAGCAAGGAGTATGGCGGAAATATTTTCTTTTGTTGGAATGCGTTCGAGTTTTTTATTGTCAGACGAGTACAGTGTAGTCGAAGTCACAGTTCCCAAACGTTACATCAACAAAACCATTGCTGAAGCCGACCTACGCCACAAATACAATATCAACGTCATCACCATCAAACGCCCCTTCACAAACAAAGAAACAAAACGTGCTTCTGATTCAAAATCTGAAAAAATCCTGGGAATCCCTCATGGCAATACTGTACTGAAAGAAGAGGATGTGGTCGTTTTATTTGGATCACAAACCGATCTTTCTAAATTTTTGGAAACATAATTCACTTATGGGCCCAGAAAGAATCATTTGTTTAACAGAAGAACCAACGGAAATGATTTATCTGTTAGGTGAAGAAAAGCGGATTGTGGGAATCTCAGTTTATACAGAAAGACCAACACGTGCCAAAGAAGAAAAAACAAAAGTATCTGCCTTTATCAGTGGCAACCTCAAAAAAATCCAATCTTTAGAACCAGACCTTGTCATTGGGTTTTCCGACATCCAAGGCCAACTGGCAAAAGACCTCATCGAACGAGGGTTAAATGTTGTAATTTTCAACCAACGTTCCATTGCCGAAATCATTGCCAATATGTTTCTCATTGGCAACCTCGTCGGGCAATCGGAAAAAGCCAAATCGATTACGGATGGTTGGAAACACCAGATCCAATCTTGGCAAAAGGAAAATGAGTCCCTACAAAGAAAACCGAAGGTATTTTTCCAAGAATGGGATGAACCCATCATCACAGGAATCCAGTGGGTGAGCGAAGCCATCTCACTTGCCGGTGGAATCGACTGTTTCTCCCACCTCAAAGACCGTAAACTTGCCAAAGACCGCATCATCCAGGCAGAAGCGGTACGTGATGCCAACCCGGACATCTATGTCGGATCGTGGTGTGGGAAAGCGATGGACTGGGACTGGGTGCGAAACAAACCCGAATGGCAGTCCACAAACTTCATTCAATCCAACCGCATTTACGAAATGGACCCAAGCATTATATTACAACCAGGTCCTGCCTTGTTCCTAGAAGGCATCCCCAAACTGAGAGAACTCTTTTTGACAGCTTAATTACCCTCTTTGTCATCCTGCTGTCATCTAAATGTAACAGAGATATTCTAGATTTGAAACATATCAATCAGATATGGAGACATTCATGAACGTTTCATGTAACCTGACAAAGAAAAATATCACTTTGTCTTTTGTGATCACAATGATCACAGTTTTTGCGATTGCAGGAAAAATCGAAGCTCAAACTACCCCTACGACACCTGCAGCGCCTACAGCTGAAACCACGCAAACTGCAGAGACACAACCAGAAACTCCTGCACCTGCTGCCGAAGCTCAATCAGAAACTCCTTCGCAAGATTCAGAAATTGGACTCGTTAAATTATTTGTGACTGGTGGATGGTCAATGTGGCCACTCTTACTTTCTTCTATCGTAGGATTTGGAGTGATCCTCGAAAGGATGTACTTTTTCTTCACAGCAAAACTTGTGAGAAAAGGATACAACCAAGACTTACAAGATGCAATTGATGCTTCGGGTATGCAAGGTGTAGATGAATTCTTAAAAGCAAATGAAGGCCAACGAATCACTGATGTATTAAAAAATGGAATGGAAGTTTCCCAAAACGATCCTGAAATTTTTGCTGCTGGTATCGAAAGAGAAGCAGGTGAAGTGATGACACTATTAGAAAAAGGACTCACAGTTCTTTCCGCAGTATCAACCATTGCTCCACTTGTTGGATTCCTTGGAACCGTTTCTGGTATGATCAACGCATTCGATGCGATTGCTAACGCTGACCAAGTCAACGCGAAGGTAGTTGCTGGTGGTATCAAAGAAGCCCTCATTACAACTGCAGCAGGTCTGATAGTTGCGATCCCTGCGATGACATTTTACCAATACTTACAAGGCCGCGTTGGTTTTTTTACATCTGAAGTAGAAGAAGCAGCAAACAAAATCTACAAAGAATACTTAAAACTCAAAGCCGGAAAAAAAGCATAACGCAAACGGTAAGAAACAAACCATGATTAAGTTAAAGAAAAAACAAGAATTAGAAGAAATTTCGGCGGCATCCATGTCGGACATTGCCTTTCTACTCTTGGTATTTTTTATGGTAACAGCAGTATTCTTTGTGAAGGAAGGATTGAACATTTCCCTTCCACGCAAACAATCCGAACCACAGCCGTTTTTACGTAAAAATGTATATGAAATTTTGGTCACACAAGATCGTTACAAGATGCGTAACCCTGCTTTCGGAACCAAAGAATATGTTAGTTTAAAAGAATTTCGCGATGACCTAAACCAAATGGAAATCCCGGATTTAAAAAACAAACTAGCACTCATTGTTACAACCGGTGATACCAAATATGCAAAGATGTTGGATGCTTTATCAGCTGTTCAACTTCGCGGATTTGAAAAAATCTCAGTGAGAAAGAAGAAATAATATGTTACGAAGAAAGAGAGTCGCACCTTCAGTTCCAGTGAGTTCGATGGCAGACATTGCCTTCTTACTCCTCGTGTTCTTTATGGTAACCTCCGTATTGGATTCCGATCCTGACCTTCCCATCAACTTACCAGACGTTCCTGGCGGAGAGCAGCTAAATAAAAAGATCGCCAATCTTTACCTGACTGCAGACGAAAAAAGAACTGTTTATTTCAACTCAGTGAAAATGGAACTTAACGAAGCGATGAGCGAAATCAGAGCTAAAATTTCCACAACACCTGATCTAAAAGTTTTGATCCACGCCGACCAAGACCTAACCTACGAAGAACTAGACAATGTTTTTGAAACGCTCCGAGAGATTGGTGCCTTAAAGGTTTCTCTTGTTACCAAGACCACCCAAGGTGGCGGATTAAAAGGTAAGTAACGTGAGCGGAACAGTTGTTACACAAAAAAGATCCAAACGTGAAAGAATCCATAGATTCATTGATCGTTACCGAATGGAAACGGGTCTTGCAATTTCTGCCGTTTTACAGGCATTAATCATTCTTTTTTGGTTCACACCTCATTTGGAAACAGATAGTTTGGATGACCTTGTAGAAGAAGTTGCTTTTATCGACAATGTACAGATCCAAGAACCAACAACGGATTCCAAACCAACTGACGGTGACTTTGATTTAACCGACAAAGAGAAGGAAGAAAAAAAAGAAGACCCACGGATCGCTGGTGCTTCTGACCCCATCGTTTCTGGTGCTACTTCTCCTGTAGACTTATCACCTAACATTCGTCCAGAATATACATCGGATGCAAAGGCTCTTGGTTTGACAGGAACCATGACGTTAGAAGTGGTGATTTCAAACACCGGAGAAGTGCTTCGTGTTCGTTCCGTAGGTAAACAGTTAGGCGGTGGATTAGAAGAAGAAGCGATTAAAGTTTATCGCAGAAAACGTTTTTCTCCTTCCATCTTAGAAGGAAAACCAATCACTGTCAAAGTGCTTGTTCCCATCCGATTTACATTGAATTAAACCCGTTTTGGCGAATCCACCACCTTATCGGTGGTGGACCGGGCTCTCCGCTCCAATCTGCATCGCAGGATTTCCGCTACGATCCCTTTCGCGAAGAATCATGATTACGTTGTTAAGACTCAAATCAGAAATCTATGATGAAACCAATACTAAGAAATTAAGATTTTATAAATCATTCAATTGCTTGCAGATGTTTCATAAATCTTTCTTTTTCCTCTGGTGTAGCCTTTTCAAAATAAAGTTTAATAAATTCAGTTAAAGTATATGGATCATTTCCAAGGTTTTTGATTTTTTTCAGAATAACACTTTTACATTCTAATTCTTTACAATTCCGAATGAACTGACGAAAATTAAGTGAGGAATCAGAGATTAAAAATTCTTGTAGAATATATTTTCGGACCTTCTCATTTGAAGAAGGAAATGATAATATTGAAGATAATAAATTTGTCTCTTCGTTTTGTTTTTTTTGTTTCGCTAACCTTTCTCTAACTTCAATTAAAATTAAAACTGTTTCTGGATTTCTCCGAAATTTTTCAAATTCATAAACATATTCGTACATTTTCTGCAAATCTTTATCTTGAATTGCTTCATACATTTTCTTTTTCCAATCTTCAAATGTATTCAATTTTGTAGGAACTGTCGTTCGAGTATCAACCTCATGCGGTCGATCATTATCATTAAAAAACCAATGGTATGACCAAGCCATGATAAAAAAAGGAGGAGTGGCCAAGGCTGAAAACGGTATAGCACCCAATTTCGTATAATATCCAGAATTTTGACTTGTCCATAATACACCAATTGTGTCTTCTGCAGCATCTGGAATGACAGCAATGGGATGTATAATGAAAACATCCAAAATTCCAGCACCGACACCTAAAGGCAAATATATGGGTGCTGCAATGATTCTTAGATTCCCATCCTTGGGAATTAAATTCTCTTCCACAGCATTTGTTAATTTAAGATTTCGTTTTTGGAATAATGCACAATTGAGGCTGGAAACTACAATGATTTGAATGATCAGTATTCTTTTTGCTATTGTTGAAATCATATAGTTTTATCTTACTTATTAACGATATAAGAAACGATTTATGTTAGTAGAAGAAGGCATGTTTTATCCATAAAAAACTAAAAGCAATAGGAGTCATAACTAGTTTAGGTACAAAAAGAAAACTCTGCGTCAAAATGCCTCCGGATGGATTTTGCCAAATATATGTTATTGTATCACCAAGTGCCATCGGAATTGCAATGACTGGTTGTAATAGAAATGTATCTGTTAATAACGAAATTGTCCCAACAGGAATCGCTACGGGACTCATCAAAACTTTTCCCGTTGTAGTTTCCGGAGTAAAATGATTATCTAAGACATTCGTAATTCTGCGGTTATTTTTATGCATAATTGCGCAGTGGGAAAAAATATGGAAGAACATCAACAGAAGAGACTGGATCAAAAGTTGTTTCAATACTGAATTCATAATCGAAATCTTCTCCCTCATTGAATTTAAAAATTAATATTTAATTTTAATTTTGTATTCCTGGTAATTCCAAAACCTTATCCACTTCTTCCATAGGTTTTTCTGGAATTTCGATCTTTTCGATTCGAATTTCATGAACAAAGTCAGAGTCCTCAAATTTATCTAAAATGGTGATCCTTCTCGGGTATTGTTTTCCATTCCAAGATTCATAAAATCCGTATTTCAATACACCTCTATAAAAACTAAACAATTCACGATAAGTAAATTCCATCCATTCTAAAGCACCACTTGTGGTTTCAAAATAACCAACATACTGATCTGTATCTGGATTTGCATTTAGTTGCACTGATGTAAAATACACAACTTCATAATTTTGTTCTAATTTCTTTGTTGTACCCGCATATTGGATGATAGGAAATTCTTTTAGACGCCAAGGCAGTGTTAGGTACAAACGAAGAGATTCTAAATAAATCCTGACTTCATCATCACCCATAAACACCTTACCAGTATCAGCTGCTATATAATATGTTTCCTTTTTATCCAATCCATAAATCAGTCCTTTTTTCTCACCACCAAGGAATTCGACCTGCATTGAATTTGTTTCAAAATCTAAATACACACGCATCCTTTGTTCCGATTCTTTGATCGGTGTAAAAAATCTGACAAACTTGGAATGCCAAACATCCTTTACAACAAATTGAACTTGTTTATAGTCTTTCCAGTCACCAGGTGTTAACTCTTTGATTGTGGGACTTGTAACAAAAGTTAGTCCTTTTTTCTTTAGTTCTGGATCCACACGATTTGATGACAAACTAGGTGGACGTAAATCAGCGATAGAACAAGAAAAAAGAAATAAAAAGAAAGGAATGATGATGGAGGGAAAACGTAACATTGGTTCCAAACTGGAACAAAAACAACTGTTTGTCAATAGGGAAAGGAACGATGGCAAAGAAGAGAGAAAAGGTCGGAAACCCGACCCTCTCTTTCCGAATGATAATTATGCTTTTGCAGCACCTGTTTTTTTGATCGATTCCGCTACTTCATTGATTTTCGCTTTTACGGATTCAATTTTTCCTTCAGGCATTTTTGCTTTGATTTCTTCTGCAATTTTGTTGTAGTTTTCTACGATTTTAGAACGAGTTTCATCGTAGTTTTTTCCAGCAACACTAGAGAATTCTTTAATGTCTGTTAGGATTTTGTCTACAGATTGGCGGATTTTTACTGATTCTTCAGTATTGTCCAAAGCACCTTTAGAAACTAACTCATTGTAAGTAGATTCCAATTGTGTTTTTGCTTTTTCCAAACCTTCTTTTCCAGATTGAAAAAGACCGATTCCAGCGTTAAGAATGTCCATGATTTGTTTTTCCATAATTTAGCTCCTGGTTTTCACCTATTTGTGCAATGCACAATACAGTTATGTGCGTTGCACAAATTTAAACAAGTACTTTTTCTAGGATGGATCAGTTTTTTTAAATTTTTTTAGAGTTAGGACAGGGAAACTAGGCCCTGTTTCAATCGGTTTCGAGTTCTAAAGCACTGATGGGTTCTTTTTGTTGTGCCATAATCGATTCCAAAAACTTCACATACGCTTCGCGTCCAGGGTAAGCCACTTGGTTCACACCGGTTTTCACAGCAGCTTCTGCCACTGCAGGAGCAACATGGTATAATACGCGTTCGTCGAGAGGTTTTGGAATGATATAGTCTTCCCCAAAGCGGATTTCCACTTCGTTGTAAGCTTGGCATACTTCTGTTGGCACAGGGATCTTTGTGAGTTCACTGAGAGCATAGGCCGCCGCCAATTTCATTTCCATATTTACCACTTTTGCACGAACATCAAGTGCCCCACGAAAGATGAATGGAAACCCAAGTACGTTATTTACTTGGTTTGGATAATCACTACGACCCGTTGCCATGATAAGATCTGGTCTCGCACGTTTCGCATCAGGATAAGGAATTTCAGGATCTGGATTGGCAAGAGCAAACATGATTGGTTTCTCGGCCATTGTCTTTACCATTGCTTCTGTTACCACATTGGCAACCGATACACCAATGAATAGGTCAGTACCAGGAAAGATATCTTCTAATGTTTCTGCATCCGTATTACGAACAAAAGGAAGTTTGGATTCATGTAAATTGGTTCGTTTGTGGTTGATGACACCGCGAGAATCCAACATAAAAATGGATTCGTGTTTCACACCGATATGAGTTAACATCTCTGCAATGGAGATGGCCGCAGCCCCTGCCCCATTGATCACTACCTTTAAATTTTCCGCTTTTTTACCAGTCAGTACTAACGAATTGAGAAGTGCCGCTGTCGAGATGATTGCCGTTCCATGTTGGTCATCATGGAAAACAGGGATCTTCATACTTTCATCTAATGTTTTTTCGATATGAAAACATTCTGGTGCACGGATGTCCTCTAAGTTGATACCACCAAACGTTGGTTCGAGGGCCTTTACAATGGTAATGAATTTTTCCGGATCTGTTTCATTGATTTCAATATCAAAAACATCGATGCCTGCAAATTTTTTAAATAAAACGGCTTTTCCTTCCATCACTGGTTTGCCAGCGGAAGCACCAATGTTGCCAAGACCTAAAATGGCAGTTCCATTGGTGATGATTCCCACCAAGTTTCCTCGGTTGGTATACTCATAAACGAGATCAGGTTGTTTTTCAATTTCAAGGCAAGGGTATGCGACACCAGGTGAGTAAGCTAACGACAGGTCATAACTGTTCTCCGTTGGTTTTGTCGGAACTACTTTGGTTTTTCCTTTCGGAAACCTAGAGTGATACTCAAGCGCGTGATTTTTCATGGTCTATTTTCCCATGATTTCTGATTCAATGGAAAATCCTAGAATAAATTGGAACCAATGACATCCAAAAAGGGTTGTCATTGGTTCTATGTCCCTTTAGAGTAAGTCCTCATCGAAGTCCGGGGGAGGGCATTTTGGAACTGGTTGGCGAATTTTTTGGAACTGCTGTACTCATCCTTTTAGGCGATGGAGTTGTCGCTGGTGTTTTATTAGAAAAATCAAAATCCAAAGATGCTGGTTGGATCACCATCACCACTGGCTGGGCACTTGCCGTTTGTTTTGGTGTGCTTGTCGCAAAGGCACTCGGTAGTCCCGGTGCACACTTGAATCCCGCTGTGACATTATCTGTATGCATCCAGTCGGGAGACTATTCTATCTTATTGCCCTATTCCCTCGCACAAGTCTCTGGTGCTGCACTCGGAGCTTTTTTAGTGTACTTACATTACCTTCCCCATTGGAAAGAAACAAAGGACCCGGGGAAAATTTTGGCAGTTTTTTCCACAGAACCTGCCATCAAACACTCTCTCTCCAATGTGATCAGTGAAGGATTCGGAACTTTCCTACTGATTCTAGGGATCCATGCGATATTTTCTCCGTTAAATGGTGGTGCACCTGGAATTGCTGGCACTGGGTTTGTGTCCCTCCTTGTTTGGGCCATTGGACTTTCGATGGGAGGAACCACAGGTTACGCCATTAACCCTGCCCGTGACCTTGGACCAAGGATCATCCATTCAATCGTTCCGATACCGAATAAAGGCAAATCTGGTTGGAAGTATGCTTGGCTCCCCGTAGTCATTCCGTTAGTGGGTGGTGGACTCGCTGCCGCTTTGATTCGTTGGGTAATTTAAAAAAACAATTTACAACCAAAATTAAACCGAGAACCATAACGTAATAGGTGTTAAATTTTATAAACACTATACATATATGTTTAAATTGATTCAATATTCTTTTATTCTCATACTTTTAATTTTCACTGCTCTATCTGCCGAAACAAAACGCATTTATGCTCAGTATGGAAGTGGAAGTATCAATGGTAGCGCACCAATCATATCTCCTGGTGTTGGCCTCGCAACAATCGCATCCCAACCAGCATTTTCGGAAAAACAATTACAATTACTACCAGTTGCATTCGAACGAAACATTAAATATAAAACGGAATACACAACTGTTGGATATGAAACTAATCATTATGACGAAAATGTATTCCTACGTGTAGGATTTACTAATGCTAAACTCAAATCAAATCCTTACCTTCTAGGTCTAGATGCAAAATTTTTCTTTGATAATTTCAACCCAAACCTAGAGCAAATCAATCTCATCCAAAGATTTTTTGTTTATTCTGTTTTCCTGTTAGTTCCTGAATACGAGAGTAGAGAATTAAAAAGTGGGGTCAATTTTGAAGCCAATCTAATTGATTTGGGAGCCCGTTACCAAAAAGAATTTTTTGGATTTTTAAAACCTACTATTGGAATCGATTTTGGTTTGGGAAAATGTACGATTAGAGAAGCTTGTACGGCCTATTCAGTAAGTCCTTTTACTGGTCTCGGTTTCTATTACGGCACTACAGAAATATCTTTTACAGTAATGAGAAAATACCTTTGGCTAGAATTTGGGCCAACGAGTTATAATCTCAATTTCAAAGGGAATGATACATTTATGATTTCCTTATCTCAAGAAATCGATTTCTCTACAAATTAAATGCGTTAGGTTAATCGCAATATCACATTACAATCATCTACCAATTCGGATGAAACATTACCTAATTCAATTTTAATTCTGAAATTTGGATTTGAATCAATATTTTGTTTCTTGCTATTTTATACAAACAAACGTTAAAATGTCAAAACTTGGAATTTAAAATTAGAAACTAACGGAGAACCAGAATGAGACATTTAACAACAATTCTATTAGGATTGTTTCTTTTAACATCCAACCTTTTTGCAGAAGACGATATACTCAAAAAGATAAACAATCTAAAATACCATACCGGAAATGTCACCATAGGTGACAAACTGGCCACCATCAAAGTGCCAAAGGGATTTAAGTTTTTAGATGCAAAACAAAGCCAATTTGTTCTACATGAAGTTTAGGGTAATCCTTTAAATGAAAGTATCCTTGGTATGTTGTTTAAGTCAGACCAATCTCCAATTAGTGAAAATTTTACATATGCTCTCACCTATTCTTTTTCAGAAGATGGCTACGTCAGTGATTCTGATGTAAATGAAATCAATTACGATGAGCTTTTGAAATCGATGAAAGAAGATATATCGGAAGGAAATGAAGCGCGTATCAAAGAAGGTTACCCAGCAATGGAATTAGTTGGATGGGCAAATAAACCATTTTATGATGCATCATCAAAAAAACTACATTGGGCAAAGGAAATTAAATTTGAAGGGGATGCCGTAAACACTCTCAATTATAATATTCGTATTTTGGGACGAAAGGGAATTTTGGAATTAAATGCAATTTCTGATGTTGAAAAATTAAAATTAGTTCAAAATGATATCCCGGCCATCCTTGCCTCCACCGAGTTTAATGATGGTGAAAAGTATTCCGATTATTCCCCAGGAATTGATAAAATGGCGGCTTATGGAATTGGTGGACTCATTGCAGGCAAAGTATTGGCAAAAGCAGGCTTTTTTGCATTGTTACTTAAATTTTGGAAGATCATTGCCTTAGGAGCCATTGCAGCTTTAGGTTTTTTAAAGAAAATACTTACCAAAAAAGCTGATAATAGTTCCGTTTAATTGGCATTATATCAACTATACGAAATCAATAAAAATCAAATAGAGTTCGAAATCTGGATTGGGTTCATCCCCTACCAGAGTTTCGATCCAAATTGAAAATAATCACTACCAAAAGAAGGTAAATTTCATATTCAGAGAATCCACTCTCCCTAAAAAGTAAACCTTTCATTCTGCAAAAACATGAACTTTTAGTCAAAAAATCATTCAAAATGATCATCTATTCAAAAATTGCATTTGGATATTAGTCGAAACTTATTCAACATACTTTCTATTCCGAAAAACATGGGTTATGGTTCAAAATGAAAAAATCATTCTTATATCTTATTTTCATCTGTTCTTGCTTTATTTCACTGGATGCTCAAGAAATTAAATACAATTCTCTCACCAAAATTGCAACACATTCCGATCTCAATGCATTTATGAGTTATTATTATACCAATCCTAAAGTAGAATTGATTCCAAGTGCCATCAATTTCATTTTAGAGAAAAAATTGAACGCAGATAAAGAGAATGAAAGGCATATTGTACCATTTTTTGCACAAATTTTTAAAGTGCATGATGACAAGATACCAGTTTGGTTGGGAGACCTGAATCAGCTATCAGATGATGATAAATTTATTTTTGCCCATGCAATGTTTCTATCGCAAGGAGAGAATGGGAAAAAGGAAATACTAAAATATTTGCAATCGACTGAAAACGAAGAACTCAAACAAGTTTTTACCAAACTATCGAGTGATCGTAAACCAATCGATCTTAGATCCATTCCGTTAACAAAACCAGTTTATTTAGATATGTTATGGAATTCTTTCTTTGCCACTGGAGATGTTACGTTTTTAGATAAACTTTTGTTAGCTACTGAAACTAAAAAGAAATCGATCGATGAAGTTTTAATCTATTCTGCTGCTAGGTGGTCATTTAAGTCAATTGCGCAAAATCATAAAAAAGTATTTGAATTTTGCATTAAAAATAAAGGTAAACATACCAAAGATATCAATGAGTTTTTAGCTGAATTTGAAGAATGATTCGGTAAATTAGCATATCGAATCGATCATGTTACTTTGCAATCCCAAACTCAAAACCGCTCAAGTTTAGGATTTTAAAATGTTTCTTAGTTCTGTATCTTCTGGAACGAAACACACGCTGGAATCTCGTTGATTTTCCCTAATTGCAAATCACCACAACTCATTGTTAGGATTGATTTGTGACACTCTTTGTAAATCGTTTGGATTTGAAGAGGGTCACCACCGATGAGTTTGTATGCATTACTTTCGCGAAATCGTTTTTGACAATTGGTTTCATCCAAACGACCTTCCGTAAATTTTTTTAAATTTTCGGGAATGGATTTCCATTCGGAATCAGCGCATTCTCGAAATTTTTTACAAATTTCAGATGTCAAACTCAAAGACTCATTTTGCCAATCAATTTGATTGATTCCCTTTTCTTTTTTGCAAGAGAACAATTGAATCAAAAAGAAAAAGATGATGAATACTGAAAAATAATTTCGTAGCTTTGTTTGGAGTTTGGAACGGTTACAAAATGAATTCATAAAAATCACCTTAATAACTGCATGTAAGTAAATCACGAAATAATTGCAATACGTTATTTTTATCGATCTATTTGGTTGTGTCCGCTGTTTCTTTTTTCCGAATTAAAATTTCAATTCGCTCTTCATTTGCTTTTTTTTCAGGTGTATCTGATGTTTTTGATTTCTGGAACATCGCATAACCCTGGACAGACACTTGTTCTTTTGGAATTCCGTATTCATTTACCAGTTTTTCAGCAAGCAAAGAGGCACGATTGGAATGGTAGTCCCAAGAATTTTGGAATTTTGATTTGTCGATTTGCGATTCATATGGGATATGAACTCTCACGACGATATCAATATCCATTCCCTTGGATAAAACTGCCAATTGTTCAAATGCAAATTTAAGATCAGGATCTGATTTTAATATATCGTCAGAAGCTAAATCGGAACCTGCAAACGTTAATTTTAACTCTTCCGTTTCAGCTAGTCCAAGTTTTAACTTTGCTTTTTCTTTTAATGTTTTTAGTGCAAATCCAATCCTTTCCCAAAGTCGAAATACTTCCGATTTTGGAACCATTGTATCGTCTTCTAGAATTCCCGATCCACCATCTAACAAAGCACCTACGGAACTTACATTAAGACCAAATCCCCGTTTTATGTCTTTTGCCACCTCAGTCAATCTTTTCGAGTCTACTTTACTGACGGCATATAAGATAATGAATAGTCCCAAAAGAAGTGTGATCATATCGGCATAGGTTAATAACCATCGATCATTTGATTCAACATGTTCATCTTCTTTAGAAACAAATCGAGATCGTTTTCTCATGATTCCTCTTTTAAAGTGGGGAAAGCCTTATATAAAAATTCCCATTCTTTCACTTTGACTAATTCATAAAACTCTTCGAATAATGTTTGGTTCACTGGTAAAGTAGCATAGTAACCTTGTTCTACTTTTTTAAACAACGGGTATACACCTAGTAATCTCGACATCATGGCTGCGGGTTTGATGATGTACGCACTTACTGGTTTGTGAGCCAATTCATAAAACTTTTTTAAGTTAAAAAGTACAACCTCTAATTGTTTTTTACGAACTTCTCGTTTATCCAATTCACAAAATAGTTGAAAATATTCGTTTTGGTTGATTTCGTTTCCATACACCCAACCTTTCGAAACTAATAATTTAGCCATTTCAATATCGAGTGAATCGGTAATTGAATTTAATTCCATCAAACGTTCAATACTTTCCCTAGTTCCCTCTTTTAACATATTCTTCACTTTATCATATGTTTGGAAGGCCAAGGCCTCCCATTCTTCTTTTCCATCCAAATTGTAGACGGTTTCAAAGAAAAATTTTGCCATTTCAATGGTTTCAGCCCGTTGGAAAAAATCGTAGTAAAACAAATGAAACCGTTCTACTTGCGCACGAACAATTTCACGTCTTGCCACTAAAATTTCTTCTGATAATTTTTGATTCATGGACTCGTTAATTTAAATACATCAAATATTAAGTTAATTCTAAATAAGTTAACAAATTTTTCCAGGATTTTGAATGATTGATAAATCATTTTCTTCATCGTTTCATTTGATTTAAAATATAAGATGGAAAACCTTGTTGGTCTCTTTCATACGGAGCAATCGAGTATTGGTTTGGAATTGAAATTATTTCTTGGTAAAATTTGTACGTAGAGCGAAATAAAATCCGAGGATTGTCTGTTGTAATTGGTGTGTAGTAGAACTTAATCCCATAACGAAAGTTATTTGCCCATCCTTCTTTTGTTACTTCTAAAAGCGGATACTCTGCTGGGATTTTTTTATTTTGCACAACATTATATACTATATCTCCTTTTTTATACAGACGAACTCCTTGCGTTTCATTTGCCAATCGCAGTGAACCTACATCAGGAAATGAGAGTGATAAATAGGTTAAACTTACATAATTTCCTCGATTTTTCAGTTGTAATGTGACAAGAGACTCTTTTCCAATTTCAAATTTAGGCAGAACGTCAAGAGATACAAAAGAAGGCACAGGTTGCATAGGTAGATTTGCAATCATTTCCCAACCATTAAAAACAAATTCTTGTGAATAATTGGGATTCGTTGGAAATATTCGAAAAGATTTTTCTTTGGCACTGTATTCAAACTCTACTCGTTTACTCCGTTTTAATTCTTCATGTTCTTTGAGTTGGTAACCATCCCAAATTTTTTTGCCTTTTCGATAACCCATAGGAACCGAAAACAAACCTAACGGTGGTTCTTCGGATAATACTTCAATAAAGACGGAATTAAAATTATCTCCAGGCAGTTCTGCCAAAACAATCCGTCTCAAACAATCACCAGCAAATGTTGTTTTTTCTATTCCTGAAATTGAGCCGGCCGACCATTTATTTTGTTTGCCATCATAATACATCGGCCCAAGATTTTTGAGGAAAAATTCTAACTTCCATAAAAATGTCCAACTGGAACCTTCTTTGCGAAATGCAGACAAAACTTCGCTTTGGCCTGATTGGAAGAGAACCAAAGTTTCCATTTCCGGAGATTCATCCAAATTGATTTGTTTTTGACCGAGGATACGGATGGGCTCACCATCTTCTCTGCCATATACGAAAACCCGGATTTCTTTCTCAGATGGATGTTCCTTTTGGGAACACGATGGAAAAAATCCCAAAAGGAAAAGGATAAAAATCAGCAAAAAGTTTCTGTAAGAGTAAAAATTCATGGAATACAAACATTCCAGCACACTAAAACCCCAATTCAACCTTTTTTGCTTTTCGTAACAATTCGAACGATTATCATCGTCTAAGTAGTAAGAATTGGGGACGACATTGGTTTCGACTGTTGTTGGCTTGGATTCAGTGGCACGTAGGGGTGAGGGACCTCTTAAAAACCTTCAAAACAATAACTGCAAATAACGAATTTGCTCTAGCAGCTTAATTTTAAGCTCTACGGTTTCATTGGCTGTTTCCTTAGGTGGCCAAGAAACCGACACCTCTCTAAGGACCTTTCGGATTTGTCGCCCGCTTCGAACCGGATTGAACTCTAAGTAGGATAGGAATTAGTCCCCCGTTTGTAGGGTAAGTCTTTCCGAAATTTATTTGCAAACTAAACGTGTAGAAGCTGCATTTGAGGACGATAGGACCCGGGTTCGACTCCCGGCGTCTCCAAAGTTCAGATATTCATTGCTCGCGTTCGCCTGGCCCTCCATGGCCAGAGCTCCCGCCCGCACCCATCCTTGGGTGCTTTTCGCAATAAACACCCTCACTATTTTACCTATGCTAAAGTATATAATCGTTTGATTGGTTTTTTATTCTGATGGTCGTATAACAAATGGTTTACGACGGGAGTCGAACGACCGCGAGAGTCAGAAACAGTAACGACCCATAGGGAGCGTGAAGCTGTTTCTGTCGAAGGCAGGATGCCTGAGACCTCGAGCGGGACGGGCTGGAACGTGTTCAACCTGGATGGGAGAACCGTGAAAGCCGACTCACCGAGCGTCTCCAAAGTTCGGATATTCATTGCTCGCCTTCACCTGGCCATCCATGGCCTGAGCTCCCGCCCGCTCCCATCCTTGGGTGCTTTTCGCAATAAACAATTTTTTAATGATTTTATTATAGAATGGATTCAATTTTAATCTTTGGCCAAACACCGAACCATGTATGATAATACAGCATATAGATTCCATATGTTATCCCACATAAGATAAGTAGAACGGCCGTTTTACGAAAGACCAAAAAATTTCCGATATCTACCGTCATTTTCAAAACAAACTTTGTGAGCCGATCTATGATTGAGAACAAAAAGAAAAATAGTAATAGAACAACTCCCATACCGATTAAAGTCGCAGTAGGTTTTTCATATTGAATTGCTAAACCCAATACCTGTCCGTTGATCAATGTGACAACTAAATCTACGGCTAAGATGCAAAGTAGGCGAAAATAAAAACCTAAAAACCAATGGAAGAGAGATTGTTTTGGAGAAGAAGACATGGTGTAAAAATTAGAAAAGCGAATGAATCTTGCAAGTGGGAAATATTCATTTCATAATATCAAACCTATTACATTCTTAATCATATTTTTAACGAATAAATTTTTCCCCCATTTTAACCAAACTCTGTCCAAAGGAAAAGGCATTAAATATGGAAACAGATACGCAATTCAAAATTGCAATGGTCCCACACAAACACACTGAATCTTTTTTTACCTATGGATTCCGTTGTCCCAAATCCTTAAATCCATTTTTAAATTTAGACCTCTTTCATATGTCAATGCCTACATTCCCACCTCATCCTCATGCAGGATTTTCGGCAGTGACCTATCTTTTCCCTTCTTCAGAAGGAGTCTTCCAAAACCGAGATAGCAAAGGAGATACTTCCATCATTGAAGCTGGTGGTTTACATTGGACCCAAGCCGGAGAAGGAATGTTCCATGAAGAAATCCCGACTAAACCAGGAGTAAATTGTTTTGGATTACAAATGTTTGTGAAATTGCCCAAACAATTTGAACTGTTAGAAGGTAAGGCGTTTCATCTATCACCGAAAGACATTCCAAAAGTCCAAACGAATGGATGTTCTGTTCTCGTGTTATTGGGAAGTTTTGGTGACGTCACTAATCAGATTGATGGAATCCAACCTTCTTTTCAGTTTTTGGATGTGCAATTGGATTCTAATGCAGAAATCGAATTGGAATTAAATGCTGATAGAATCCAACTAGTGGTCTGTATCAAAGGAAAGCTCAAATCCGATGCCGATGAAATGATTTCTTCCAATGAAATATTTGTTCTGAAGGATCAAACAAAAAGAGTAAAGCTGAACGCATTCGAAGAAGGTTGTAACTTTTTGTTTTTATCTGCTCCCAAGTTAGAGGAAGACTATGTTTGGAACGGATCCTTGTGTTTATCAGATTCGATTCGGATGCAAGAGACAGTTTCCAAATTGAGAGAAGGGCAATTGGGGAATTTATCTCCTTCGTTTTAAAGCCAATGTAAGATTCAAATTTTTTACAACTACTGCTCCACACATAGGATAACGGACTGGTTATCACAAGTTGGAACACCTCCCGAAAAATACAAACTGTTGCTATTGGGTGCTATTCCACCATTACTTCCAGTCGTTCCACCTGCTGCAATGATTATTTAACCGCGTATCCCAACCGAAAGTATCTATACCTGTAAAAATAGTAGAAACTGAAGGACTTTCCGCATCACCTGGTTGGCTGGTAAAGATTCCTACATTATTTGTGGTAGCAATCGTCGCTCCATCCACTGCCCTCACATACGTTGTATTGGGCTTTAAAATCCAATCCACATGTTCCGATGCACCTCCAGTTAAACAATTATCTGACGTACAAGCAATCCGGTTCACATCATCCACAAGGAACGCTTTGAAGACGGCTCTTGCTGGCTCCGTTGGTTTTTTCGAATCACTCATACATTTGGCATCGGCTCCAGCGATCCCACCGCGAGCTCCATTATAAGTAATGCTTGTGGAAAAAAAACGACACGTGGTACAAACAGGAATCGCCGCTTGGCAGAAAGAACTTTGCCCTGTGAGACATAGAAGTGATTCATTTTCTCGAAACGAATCGGATTCAAAATCACGTGGGTTATTGAGAGTTGGCTTTGCACATTGGAAACAAAGGAAAATGAATGCATAAAACAGAAAACGCATTCCTTGATGATAATCCTTTCCTGATGCTTAGCAACCAAGAAATCGTTTGGGATAGATGCATTTTTTAAAAATTCAAATTCGAGTGTATTACGTTCGTTCTAAATCATGAGAGGAAATAAACGAACATACGTTTACAATTTCAAGTTGATCACTGTTCAATCATTAATTCTTGTTATGTGATATGATCATAAAGAAACCACAGAAAAGATGATTTTCACATCCAAAAGCAAGGGCAACAAACCTAAGCTTTTTCTTACGTTATGTTTTTTTTAATTTTCTTTTGCTACTGTTGACAATCGGTAAAATTGTTAGCCAAATGAAAGTGAGGAAACTCTATGCCATTTGAAACCGCCATCCAATGTCCGTGGTGTAAAACGAAGTACCCCAACAGCAACGTTACCAACTGCACCAATTGTGGAGGAACACTCGAATATACAATCACCTCCGATGGCATGGGTTCGGAGCCTCCCATTGCTCCAAGAGTCCTTCCCGCTAAATTCAAACGTAGGATCAAATACACGGGCAATGTAATGACCATGATCGGAATCATTTTTACGATTCCCTTTTTCTGGACGATCCTCTTTCCCATCATTGGAATTTTCTGTTGGCGAAAGGGATTGAAAACAGCAAATGATGAACTGCTTCCTTTGGAAGAAGGGAAAGCAACAGTCGGCGAAATCACAGACATCCGCAAAGACTATACCCAATCCTTAAATGGAGAATCTCCCTCCATTGTGGAATTTGTATTTGAAGTGAATGGAATCCAACACAAAGGAAACGTTGGCAATATCTATGACCAAGTCCACCTCACCAAAAAAGTAGGTGATCAACTTTGGGTTGTCTATCTGCCAAATGACCCTGACAAAAGTAGTGTTTGGCCACCATTGGTATGAAAGATTTTTACCTTTCCATTGATGAATCAATATCGAAATCAATTCCGAAATTCGGTTGAATTTCAAGAAACAGTTGAATCAGAGATCATTCCAGAAAGCATCTGCACTTAGTTGAAAAATTTAATGCAAGAAAGACAAAATTTAAATTCATTCAAAAGTCAGACCAGTCTTGCCTCCGCCTACTAACGTTAGCAGGCGAGGTTCATGTAAAATGAAAATCGAACAGGTTTAATATCCAGGTTCTCTAATTTGTCAAATTCAATGTGCCAAGTAAATTGGGACTGAACTGCAATTCTGGATAAATTTGTCCATAGGTGAAATAGTCTGATCCATTTCCATTGGTATCACAATAGGTATAATTCAAACCACCATCAATCGAAAATCTGGCAGTATAGGAATACGTATTTACACTTGTATATGGTTGGAATTTAAATTTTCCAGCATATTCCGAATTATTTGGATTATCAATGAGAGTAGTGGGATTGAATGTCATCGCAAAATATCTCCAGCCTTCATTAGTTCGTGGATCCGTACCTTGAGGTCCATAACCGATTTCGCCTGAGATCAGAGTATTATCAATTAAATTGTTAGTAACATTTGGATAATAAACCCGAGAGTAGATCCAATTAGATTCCGTCGCTGTCGCTCCAACTTGAACATTCATAGAAGTTGGATAGTGCAAAATACAATATGGGATTTCACCATTTTCAAAACCAACACCATTCTTTGTTCCAATTAGTTTTGTTGCTTTTTGAACTTTATAACTTTTGTACGGAGCTACATCTGTTACCACAAAATCTAAATAATAACCATTGGGATTTGGAAATAAAGAAATATTGTGACAGATGTGATATTGAATTTCTTCTCCATAAGGCATTCTTACACATTGTGTTAAATCAACATTGCCATGTATTGATTCTATTCTAAATTTTACATTTTCACTAAACCAACCATTGATCTGAATATTCGCAGAAGTTTTAGTGGAAAAAGTAGATGTTGGAGGAGTATTAATTCTCAAATCAAATCCAATTGTAAAAATCTTATAATTTACCGAATTGCCTGTGGGACTCATAAGTGTTAGTTCATTCACTAATTTTCTAGTATAATCCCATATCACGGGAATCGAATCATTTTGTTGAAAAGGAATCTGAGATGGCAAAGAATTTGTAAGTATTACAGAACTCGCATTTTCGACAGTATACGTTACATTATATTCTGAAGTAGTTGTTTTATTGACTAAAATCGTAATGGTTTTTGCTGTCTCATCGATTGTTGTAGCTATTGCAACACCAGGCACATCAAACGACGTAAACCTTGGGATCAATTCCCCAATCGTAAAATTCCTCACGAGCTCCGTGGAAACATTCCCTGCATGGTCTTTTGCCAAAAATCGATATTGCAATACCGCATTGTTAGGTGTGATGATGGAACCTGTATACAATTGTCCATTTTGGATGGAACCATTAGCATCAAAGGATGGGGAAGTTCCATTAACCGTGTAAATCACTTCATGGCAGCCAGAATAAAGGTCTTCACAGCTGATGGTGAGAGTTTGTGGTCCAGTATAGGTTCCGTTGTCGACAGATGCGGTGATGACTGGACTTGAATGGTCAACCGTATAATTGACAGAAGAAGATCCATTGGTGCCCACAAGGTTTGCCACACAAACCACAACGGTTTTGTTTCCTTCCGAACCAAAGGAAGCCACAGGGATTTCGGATACAACCGTTTCGTTCGCGGCAACTGTCCCAGTTACGTTTGTTCCAGACAGTGCCGAACCAGAAGCACATGTGGCTCCTAATTTCAAATGATAATTCCCTGCTTTATCGGATTTCCAACTAATTGTTGCTACTTGGTCATTTTTTAAGTATGTAGATGGCAATACACTATTGATGGTGATGGTTGGAACAACGGTATCCACTGTGTAAGATTCGCTAAACACAACGGATTGGTTTCCAGCACGGTCACAAGTCCTTACCTTAAAGGTCGTCGAAGTTTGGTTCGGTGTTGGAACCGATGCCGTATATTCTGTTCCTACACCCACCGAACAATTGGCACCAAAGGATGGTGTGGTTCCATTCGTTGTGTAAATTACTTTCGAACAACCTGCCCCACCTGTGTCAGAACAATTCATCACAACAGATTGGACGGCTCCATAATTCCCACCTGATGGGAGGATGGTCACACCGGGAGCGGTGTCATCTCGAGTGACATTTGCCACACCAAATCCGGTCACACCACTACTAGTCACACAGATCCGTAAGGCATTGGTTCCAAAATTGAGGGATGATGCAAGGATGGTTCCAGAGGTTTGGTTCACATTCGCAGTCACACTCCCGGAATACAGAGCTGTTCCCGAATTACAATCGGCCGCATTTTTACGAATCGAATAGGTCCCTGTTTTGGAAGACCTCCATTGGATCTCTGTTGCAAGTATGGAACCTGATACCGTACTCACATACGGTGCCGAAATTGAATTTACAGTGATCACTGGTCCAAGGGAAGGAACCATCGGATCTTCAAAGTTAGGTGCCCCATCACCATCAAAATCCGCATTGGGAAAGGCTGCTGTGACGGGATCTGTTCCTAACACATCTACGAGTTCTGCTAAAAATGGTCCTAGAATTCCAGCGTTTGCTTGGAAGTATTCACTTGGGCTCGCATAACCGTAGTCAGCAAAATTTGCTAATTCTTCAATCACTCGGTCCGCTATATTCGAAACAGGATTGGGATTTGTGATGATTCCACTAGAAACCAACCAAATTTGGATGTTCAATGCCACACCAAAAGAAAAGTGAACGACCTCTACCTTCATGGTATTCGCTGCATAATCCACAGAAACTTTTTTCATTTTCTCTAGAGTGGAATCATCTTTTACATAATACATTCCCACACTACGTTCTTCGATCCCAGTTTCTGGCATTCTACCTTGTTCGTAATTGATGGTTAGATAAGCAGGTTTTAAAAACTTCAAACCTTCTGGTTCAAATTTAAATACGGGACTTGAGGATCCATATTCGGTTGGAATGGAACCATTGGGGGTCACATTCCTTGAGACAGTAATGACTTTTGTTTCGGAGAGAGCTCCGGCCGGAATTTCAAACGAAAAACTTCCGTCTGAGGCACTTAAAGTTCCTCCACTTGGTCCGACTTCAGCCGAAACCGAGCGAACATTGGCGGAACTGCCCATAAAAATACCCAAAAAGGACTGAAGGAACGAAGATTGGTTTTGTTTGTCTTTTGGAAGCAAAAAACCAATGCAATTATATGAGGATAACCCTAAAAGTAGTACGACCAGTAGTTTCGAATTCATTTTTCATTCCTTTTTTCAAATCCCATGCATCGCATGTGGGTACTCATTCATTCTAATTTCAGAATATTTGTCAATGGAATTGTTAGGTGGTTTTTGTGACAACCTCTGCACTCGCCTATACATCTGCCAAAACGTTTCCAAAAACTGTAATGGAAAGCATTACTGGGCGTTCCCCAATTGTTTCAATCCGTACTATTCTTTTGTTAGGGTCAGGCTACTCCGGGGTGCGCTGTCGCTCCCGTCACCTACCATCGAGCGATGGCAGGTGACCATGCCCTCCGTATCCTTAACGCGAAGAAAATTTGATTTATAAAGACAAACTTAACTTCACATAAATGGAAATATATCAGAGACGATCATTTCCCCGAGTTTATGAACTTCATTTTCAACACGTTTTCTATCTTTATCTTCAATCGCAAGAGATGACAATTGGTTGATCGATCGACTTAGTGGCAAACGAATCGCATCAAAAGTACGGCCACTGATTCCATCTACACGTTCGTTACGAAACAAAGATTTTCGAATGAACGAATCTTTAATTTCTTTTCCGAGATACCTTGCAACCACTTGGTCTAAGTCTTTCTCTTTTACTTCTTTGTCATTTTTATCAAAAAAATTAATGACCATATGTGAAAACACAGGAGAACGCAAATTGATAAAATTTTCTTTTTCTTTGTTCGTTGAAGGATTCAAATGTTTAAACAACTCAGGAAAATATTGGTTTGAAAATCGTACCAAATTGATAACAGAAGAACCATTATTAAAGTTTATAGGAGGGATGATCACATCGGATAACGAAATCGCAAGCATGGAATAGTACCACCAACCAGGAGGACTATCAATGATGACAATATCAAACTTATGATATTCAGGCTTTTTTGACGCGGACTCCGGTAGCAAAAGCCCTCGTTTCATTAACTTAGAAATGGTTTTTGCAGAACTATTGATCTTTGTAATGCTACCAGAAAGGCTGGAATACTTATTGAGATTCCCTCTTTTCATCGCCTCATTGGAACTTTCATTTGCTTTTGCCAATGCCAATACAAGATTTTTATTTCGCAGTTGTAAGGCTTTCTTTTTGTCGTTTTTATCAACCGTTCCCTCCAACCAATCAATCACATCGTAAAAATTATCAGAATCAACATTAAACAGTCTTGAAAAATCGGATTGTAATGGATCAAAATCAAGAGCCAAAACGGATTTATCTTTTATCTTTGATAAATAGTTTGCGAGTATATAACTGACAGTTGTTTTCCCAACTCCCCCTTTATTATTATAAGTTGTGAGAATGATTGGTTCCTTTTCTTTCTTATTGATTGCTTTTACAATTTCATTTGACCAATAAACAACACCTTTTCCACTTTTTAAACTATGAATGTAACTGATTGGGTGAACCATTCCAAAATAGTTGCGGACAACTAATACTCTTTCTCCATCAGTAAAAATACCAAATGGAATGTGTTTTTTGTTTACGTTGTCATAAAAAGAACGTAAATACTCCGTGAGTTGTTCAAATTCAGAAACAATTCCCGTTTCCGTATTAAATTCAGGAAAATCCTTTGTTCCGTGCTGTTTGACTTCAACAATCAAGCTAACTCTGTCATTGTCGCCTAATGCTAGAATGTCTGTTCGTCTTCTTGTGCCTTTTGGTGAATCTTGACGAGTGATTGCGTCTTCATGATATCCAAAAAATGTTTTTAACCATGGTATTACAAATTTATCTTCAACAAATGCTTCGTTTTTTTCAGGTAACGAATTGATAATTGCATTCCAATCAATTTTTTCCTCTCTGTGTTTCACGAGTTTCTCCACATGATTTCAACCATGATTCATAATCAATTTTCCTGCAACTAACAACTATGAATATTGAGTTAAAAACATTTGAAGATTTTAAAGAAAAAATCAAAAGTAGAAAATAAAGACATGATTCAATGTAACAATTTCCTTGACGATTTCTAGAAAACCATGACTCATTTATATTCGATATGAGAAAGTTAATTATGTGGAATGTGGTCACTTTGGACGGTTACTTCGAAGGTGAAAGTCCTTGGGACTTAAGTTTTCATGGACTTGTTTGGGGTAAAGAACTCGAAGAATTTAGCCTTACACAACTTCGTTCCGCCGACATGCTTGTGTTTGGCGCCAAAACCTACCAAGGAATGGCAGATTATTGGACCAATGCAAAAGAAGAAGAAGGCGAAGTGGCAAAGTACATGAACGAACTTCCAAAACTTGTCTGCTCCACAACAATTAGCAAAACCAATTGGAAACATTCCACCATTACCAAAGATGCCACTACGGAGATTTCCAAGTTGAAAAACGACGGGAGTGGAGATCTGTTTGTCTTTGGAAGTGCTTCTCTTTCTAACTCCTTGATGAAAGCAAATCTCTTTGATGAATTCCGCATCTGCATTGCTCCTGTATTTTTAGGAAAAGGAAGGCGGCTTTTCACTGAAGGAATTCCAAACCAAAATGTACAACTCATCGAAACAACTCCACTCACAACCGGTGGTGTGATCCTTCGTTATTCCAAATAAGGGAAAAAGAAACGTTTTTGTGCCTCCCAAACCCGAAAAAAATACTTTACAAATTTAAACGAACGATCGTACTAATATTATGGGCAAAGGGGAATCCACAAAATCGATGATTTTGGACCGGGCAGTGCAAATTGCTAGTGTCCAAGGTTTGGAAGGTCTTACCATTGGTAGTCTTGCGGAAGAATTAGGAATGTCCAAAAGTGGACTCTTTGCCAAGTTTTCATCCAAAGAAAACCTTCAAATCGATGTTTTGCGAAAGGGAAGTGAGTTTTTTCGACGTTTCGTATTGTACCCAACCTTAAAAACAAAACCTGGGATCACTCGCATTCGAAATGCATTCTCCAATTGGCTCGAGTGGTCAGAAAAGTCCTCATTGCCGGGAGGGTGTTTATTCCTTGCCTCTAGTTCTGAATTTGATGATAAACCAGGAATGGTGCGTGACCACTTACGAAAAATCCAACTCTCTTGGCACTCCTCCTTAAAACAATTTGTAGAAGAAGCAAAACAAATGGGAGAATTGGATTCAAAAACAAATGTAGAACATATGGTGCAAGAGATCTGGGGACTCGTGTTGTCCTATCATTTTTACAATCGTTTATTAGAAGATAAATCTTCTGAGAAACGGACAAAACAATGTTTTAACGATTTAATCAAACGAAATTCAAAACCGTAATCCAATGAAAGCGAAATAATGATGAATGATGAGAACATTTAGGAGATTCTTATGAGTATAAATAGCACGATCGTTCGTTCTTTAAATGGAGTTTACCCCATTCCAATGGAAAAAAAATGGGAATTTGGGAAACAAAATTCAAAATGGTTTGGGTTTGTGACGGTCCAAAGGTTTTTGAAAACAGATAAACAAAGTCCTTCCAGAAAGGAATTGGAAGTACTGGATAAAGCCAACAAATATTGGTTACAAGTGAAAGAACACAAAATCCAATACTATGTTTGGAATGATTCTGTAGATGCAAACGAAATGATTTTACTTATACATGGATGGAATGGACAAACAGGAAATTTTTCAAGAATCATTCCTTCATTAATAGAAAGAGGAGTCCGTGTAGTTGGACTAGATTTACCAGGTCATGGAGTTTCTTCTGGGCGTTATTCAAATATTGTTTTATCAGCAAACATCGTGAAGGCACTGACAGATCAGATTGGAAATCCAAATGTCATCATCTCTCATTCTTTTGGTGGAGCCGTTGCCTCTGTTGCACAAGAGTTAGGAGTAAAAACAAATAAACTAATTTATATAGCCCCACCTTCTAAATTGGAACTTTTGATTCGTGACTTTAGTCGTCATCTCGAGTTATCAGAAGAGGATATTCTAAGCATGCGGACCGTGTTAGAAAAAAAGGTAAAACGAAGTATGGCAAGCATCGACCTAGAAACAATCGGATCCAAATTGGATAACGAATTACTTGTAATCCATGATCGAGGAGATTTTGAAATTCCTTATGAAATGGGAGAAGTCGTCAGCAAAGCATGGAAACGCGGAACACTTTTTTCCACAGAAGGATTGGGTCATAAAATGATTCTACGATCCGACCTGGTGAGGGATGAAATCTTACGTTTTTTAACATCCAAGGATGATGCAAACGAAAGGCAATAAAGTTCCAAAAGGTTTAAGCCGGAATTGATCCGAAATTCTTTTGGAATCAATTTATCCCATGGAAGCCAAATTATTGGCTTCCTCTTTGATCATTTGGATGTGTTCTTCTAAGTCTTTGGAGGCACGGCTAATTTCGTTGACTTCCATCTCTAACTGGATGATTCCTTTTGATGCTTCTTTTTGGCCTAACAACTGCTCTTTGGTGGAACCCGCAATTTGATTGGAAAGTTCGCGAATTTGAGAAAGTTCTGAGAGTATAGAAGATAAAGTATTCCGTTGTTCAACATAGAGTTGGTTCATGTTTTGGATTTGCATTAACGTTTGGTTTAGACGCTCAATTTGAGATTTTGCTAGTTCACCCGTACTTTTGGAAGCATCTCGTGCATTGGTGATAATTTCCTTTGAACTTTTCACTACGGTTGCGATACGTTTTACATTGTTTTTCGTAAACTCAGCGAGTTTACTCACTTCATTGGCAACCACAGCAAATCCCTTACCAACATCTCCGGCACGGGCAGCTTCTATTGAAGCATTTAATGCCAGTAAGTTGGTTTTTTCTCCGATTTCTGCAACGATGTTATTGATTTCGTTTACTTGATCAAAGGAAGCTTGGATGGATTCTAAATGTGTTGCGGTTTGGTCTGCCACTTCTGTCACAGACATACTTTCTTTTTTATTCATCTCGGCGATTTCCACAAGTTGTTCACTTTGGATTAAAATTTGATCCACCGTTTCTTTGAGTTCTACTGTATCAGAAACCATACTTTGGACTTTATTATTTTGTTCTTCGATGGAGGCGCCATTGGACTCAAAGGAACTAGAAAGTTCCGAAATCACTGCAGTGATTTCTTCCAATGATGCTGCTTGTGATTCTAATTTTAATGATGTATCAGAAACAAATTTACTAAAATTATTGATGGAACTTTCAAGTTTGATCGCTGCATTGGTGGAAACTTTATTTCTTTCTTTTGTTTGGCCTAAAAGCATCTCTGCTTCTTCTGCTTTGATTTCAGCAAGTGAACTAATCTTGGTTAGTAACTGCACTAATAAACTTACAATATACCCTGCGATCATAATAAAAATTGGTTTCATCACTTCACCCGCAAGGCCTACATAACCAATTTGTCTGGATTGTTCGGGATCAACAGAAAGTTGAACACCACCGATCTTAACAGCGACAACCAATGCAACCGCAACTAAAATGGATCCAAGAAAGGAGTTGATCAAAACAAATTTTCGATCTCCTAAAAATCCTGAGTAAATGGCGTTAAAGAAAAAAATAAAATACACAACTGCATTTGCAAGTGCTGCTTCCGCTTCCTGTAAACTTAAGGAACAATCTAAAATGATTGTGAAAGACAAAACCAGTGTGTCCATGATGATCAGGATTTTGTGAAACCAAGTGGGAGGGTTTGTTTTTTTTTCCAAAACATAGGCAATGGCACAGTAAAATCCCATGATACAAGTTCCAATCATATGAATGAGGAACATTTTGGGTTGGAATTCATCTTTGGCACCAATCATCGCAAGTAAAAATAATAAAACTAAACCAAATCGAATTCGGTTGATGATGATTTTTCCTTGTTTCCAAAGGTCTGCAATTGTTAACACTCTTTACCTCAAATACCCGATGGTGCTGTTGATCTGACGAAAATTTGGTACATTTTCATTTCTCGACAATAGTCTACTAAAAAAATGCAACCAATCTTACTGTCTAGTTTGAATTTTTTGCGGTCAGTTGGGATTTTTTCCAACGGATTGAGAGAGTCATTGGACCCGTCTATGACTTGTCAGCGAAAACAAATGCGGAAGGGATTGTAGTGGAAATCCTTTCCGATAGGAAAGATTGGAACGGAAAGCCCGGTCCGCGCCAAGCGGATCCGCCCAAAAAAATACAAACTGTTCAGAAATAACTTACGATTCGATTCTTTTGATCATAAAAAAAGATAGAATCCAATCTTTCATGATTTAAATTTTAGTCCGATGAACGTTTATTAATGACTCAACTGGTTTGTGTTTGGTTGTGATGTTTCGGTAGGAAGATTCAATTATGAATTATAACAATGATTATCAGATCGTTTTGGGTTTAATTTTAGCACTGATGATTTTCGGTGTGGCACTCGAACTTCGTTTTATTGCGTTTCAAGCAGTGTTACAAAGACCAATTGCTGCCCTTTGTGGCCTCATTGGCCAAGTCATCTTTTTGCCTTGGGTTACTTTACTCATCACACTTCTGTTAGATCTTCCTGCGGGAATCGAATTAGGGATGTTATTGGTTGCCGCAAGTCCCGGTGGAAACTTGTCCAATATCATCACACATCTTGCAAAAGGAAATACTGCACTTTCCGTGAGTATGACTGCGGTTTCTAGTTTATTTGCGATTATCACCTTACCACTTAACTTCACATTAACGGCAAATATAAATCCAGTGACTCATGCTATGATATCTGGTTCAGGAGATCTAAGAATTGATAGTTTGATGATCATAAAAAGTATGATCGTATTACTTTTGGTTCCCTTACTTTTAGGGATGATACTCGGTAATTATTTTACAGGATTTGCCCACAAAATCACTCCGTTTTTCAAACGAATTTCTTCTCTTGCATTTGTGGTATTTGTTGCGTTTGCCATCGGAGGAAATTGGAAAATCTTTTTAGAACATCTGGGGTTTGTATTTATCATTGTTGTGTTTCACAATTTCATTGCTCTTTGCATCGGAAACTTGATCGCTAGACTCTTTCGTCAAAATGAAGGGAACAGACGTGCGATTACAATTGAAGTGGGAATGCAGAACTCTGGCCTTGCATTAGGACTTATTTTAACCCAATTCCAAGCGGAACCAAACATGGCTTTGGTGGCTGCATTTTGGGGGATATGGCATATAATTTCTGGATTGCTATTAGTTTCCTTTTGGAAACGAAACCCTCCGCAAGAAGGTTATTAATTTGAAGGTATTCATTACGGGTGGAGCCGGATATATAGGATCTACCCTTATCCATCATTTGGTACAAACCTACCCCCATTGGAAAATTTTGGCGACCGATATCAAACCAATGAATGGTATCCAAAATTTTCCAAATTTAGAATTCCAACGATTAGAGATCAGTGACCGGAATGCAGTAATCGATTTGATCCAAACATGGAAACCAAATTCGATTGTCCATTTAGCATCTATACTCAATCCTCCACCGGGGATGAGTGAAGAAACACAATGGAAAATTGATGTTCATGGCACCAAAAATGTGTTAGATGGTGCAGTCTATGCAAAAACAGAACAAGTGATCATTACTAGTTCTGGGGCCGCATACGGGTATCATAAAGAAAACAAAGATTGGATCGAAGAAACAGATCCGATTCGCGGTCATTCGGCATTTGTTTATTCCAAAAACAAACGAGAAGTAGAAGAAATTCTGAAAGAATACCGTACCAATTCTCCAGAACTCAAACAATTGGTACTACGACCAGGAACCATATTAGGAAAAACTGTGAATAACCTAATCACTGATATGTTCCAAAAACCATTTGTAATGGGAATCCTCGGTCACAAAAGTCCTTTTGTTTTCATTTGGGATGAGGATGTCATTGGCATCATCGCAAAAGGGATTGCTGAGAAAAAAGACGGAATCTTTAACGTTGCAGGAGATGGGGCTCTTAGTTTAAAAGAAATCAGCCGTATGATCCGAAAACCTTACTTACCAATCCCTGCACTTTTTTTACAATTTATACTTTTCATCCTAAGACTATTTCGACTCACACAATATGGTCCCGATCAAATTGATTTTTTGCGTTATCGGCCTGTACTTTCCAACAAACAACTGAAATCTGTGTTTGGGTACATTCCCAAGTATACTTCCAAAGAGACGTTCATTGCTTACTTAAATGCCAAAGGAGTTCCATATGATGAAATTTAAGCGATTTAAATATAGATTTCTCTTTCAATTGGTTTTGTTTTTTATTTTTGCGATCACCTATACATCGTTATCCGCGATACAGGTCAATGTAAAAGATAGTAATGGCAATAACCTAGACCTGGTGATGGTGACAATCAAAGCAGAAAAACCACAAGTCCCACCAAGGGATGACCATGGGTATCCGCCAGAAGGATTAACATTTTTTATCACACCAGAAGTGACCATGTTCACAAACCCCAATGGAAAAGTGGATATCCCTTTTCCGTATGCTCCGCAAGTGACCATTCGACTTCGCAAAATTGGTTATAAGGACATCAATGTAAGGCCATATTCGAATGTGAGTTCTGTTTCGTTTCGAATGGAGAAAGTAACAGACCTCAATTATTTGGTTGGTCAGTATCCTTCGAATAGTTGGGTCGCAGCACTTGAGTTTGGCGAAGATAAAGAGCTTAGAAAAACCTATTTGGAACAGTGTGGTTTTTGCCACCAACAAGGTAGTTTTTTTATGCGACGCGCATTTTCTGAAGGAGATTGGGAAGAAATCATCAATCGAATGATGGGTTATGGCGCAAGACCTCATGGGAAAGCCAAGAAAAAACTTCCAGGAATTTTATCCAATGCCTATGTTGATTTATTAAAACACCCAGAACGAGTGAAACCTGGTAGAACCTGGGGGAAGGAATTATATGGAGCTGTGATTCGGGAATGGCCAATGGGTGATAGTTTTTCCCAAATGCATGATCTATTGTTCCATAAAAAAACTGGTTTGGTATATGTAGGTGATAATATCCAAGATCGGCTTTGGGAAATAAATCCTAACACTGGTAAAACGGTTGTCTATAAGGTTCCCAAACTACCTGAAGATGAATTGGGAGGACTACTGCCTGGAAGGTTACGTTCCTTCCAAAAACATGAAACCTATGTTGGTTTGCATTCTCTTGCCGAATCACCAGTTGATGGGAATATCTTCATCACTCCTTCATTACAAAGACGTATCACCGAATTTGATCCGGTATCAAAAAAATTTAAAAATCATTTGTTTAAAGATGGTTTGTATCCTCACACAATTCGAATTGATAGAGAAGATCGTGTTTGGTTTACGTTAGCACTTTCGAATCAAGTGGGTATGTTCAATCGTAAGGATCAAAGTTTCCATACCTATGATTTACCTGCTAGAACCAAAAAGGAAAGTTTTAGTTTATGGATCAGTGGGTTCATCATCAAACTCATGAACTGGGGATTCCCAATGCATTTATTGCCTGTAGACGAACGTGTGAGTGGAATGCCTCTTCCGTATGGAATTGATATTGCACCAAATGGAACTGTTTGGTTTACAAGACTCCATGCAGATACAATCGGTAAAATCGATCCCAAAAATGATTCTTTCCAATTGATTCCAACTCCTTTCCAAGGACCACGCAGGTTACGTGTGGATCGTGACAACAATGTTTGGATTTCTGTGTTTCCAGAAGGATCCATTGCCAAGTATACACCCGATGATGGAAAATTCAAACTTTATCCGCTTCCCACTGCCGTTGATGGAGTGGAAACACCTTACTCTCTCAATGTGGACCGCAAATCCAATCTTGTTTGGGTGACGGGAACTTCGTCTGACAATCTAATGGCGATGGATATTAAAACTGAAACATGGAAAGTGTACCCAATGAGCCGCAAAGTTACTTTCACACGTGATATCGAATTTTCACCAGATGGAAAGGTTTATTCTTCGAATGGAGCGTTTCCCAGTTGGCATATTGAAGATGGGCAACCAACTTTAATGGAGGTTACACAAGCAAAATGAACCAAACGAATCTGTATCACAAAGGTCAAATGTTTCGATTTTTGTCTGCATCCTTTTTGGGATTTTTAGCAGGCCATCTCACGAACTACAGTGTGATTTTATATGCACAAGATGTATGGAACCAAGATGCTTTAGCAGGTATTGGCTTTGGATTGTGTTTTGGAGTTCCACTGTTTCTTGGTTGGTTTGCAGGAGCATGGTGTGATGCACACTCCCCCCAAATTTTAGCGCAACTAGCCCATATCTCTTTTTTAATCGCACTTGGATTACTCAACCTCTCTTCACAGATGGTAGGTGAAGTCGCCGTCTCTTTCTTTTTGTTAGGTGCCTTTTTTGTGGGAGTGGGTTGGTCTATCCTTGCACCAGCGAGAATGTCCTTACTTGGAAGGTTGGCTGGTGAAAAACAGAAAAAAATGGCTGTTATTTTTAACGTTTTAGTGATGTTAGGTTTCGGATCCGCACCTCCTATTTTAGCATTTTGCAAAAGGATAGGTTCTTGGAAATTTGTTCACCTGACAGGTGTTATTCTATTTTTGATTGCAATGGCTTTATTAATTGGAATCAAAACAGAAGGTCAAGGAAAATCATCTTCTGCTTGGGATCGGATCCTTAGAGGACTCTCCTATGCCAAAAATCATGAATTATTAAAACAAACGCTACTGTTTTCTATCGTGATTTATTGTTCTATGGGACCTGTGCAAGTGATGATGCCAAGGTATGCCAAAGGAGTTCTCAATTTAGGCGAATTAGAGCGTGGTTTCTTTTTAGGAGCACTCGCATTGGCACTCCTCATCGGTGGTGGCACTTCCTTAAAATTAGCAAAACATTTTGGTTATGGCAAATTGATACTTACATCTGGATTGATCTGTGGTCTTGGCCTTCTTGGAATTGGTCTCAGTTCTTACTTATGGATTTCTATTGTCTTATTGTTGTTGAGTGGATTTGGAGCAGGAGCCAGTATCAGTTTACTGGTTGCGATATTACAATCAGAAGTGAGTCAAGAGTATAGAGGAAGGCTTATGAGTTTGTATACCATTACAAGCCAAGTCGTTCCCGCGTTTGCTGGGTTACTTTCTGGCCTCATCCTAGTAAAGGTATCGATTGCTACAGCCGTTCTATCTGCGGGGGTTATCTTAACTCTGATTGTGATCATAACCACAATCAGATTGCAAACATTGAGAAATTATAATATGTAATTTACCATTGTTGGTACATTTGTTCCGCAAATCCCAACAAGTTTTTTATTTCGTTTCATCCAAAACCAAATCTACGAAAAATGAGTAACCCATTTCATTCACACGAGAGTATACAATCACTTTCTTTTTTAATGTTTTATCCCAATACGGGTCACTGACTTGCCAAGACTCTGAATCACGAAACACTTGTTTTACGTGCTTATAAAAAAATGGCATATACGACCAGTTTTTTTGTAAAAAAGACAGATTTTCGATGAATCCAGAATCACTTGTTCTTTCATAATAGGGAGAAACTTGAGTTCCTTGCCAATCTGTCACATACACCCGTTGTATCATTGGATCTAATTTAAAAAAACTTTGTGGATCAATGATCACACGATTGTCCAATTTAATAGTTTTTAATTGTAATGACATTAACTTCGTCTTTATCAATTTTTCAAATTCAATTTCCTTTGCGACTTCCTTTCGTTTATTCTCATGATAAATTTGTAAACGAGGCACAACTACATCACATATACTTTGTTTATCTTCATTAAATTCAACTGGTCTTCCTAAATAATATCCTTGTAATAAACTGGCACCAGAATTCACAGCTTGGAATAATTCTTCTTCCGATTCAATTCCCTCAAATAATAACTGTGACCCAATGCTCAACGAAATTTGTTTTAGATATTCAAGGATTGATTGGTATTCTCTTTTTTCGATGGATTTTTTTAGTAGATTCAAATCAATTTTGATGATATCTGGTTTAATGGCACCTAACCTTTCTAAGTTGGAAGATTCTGATCCTACATCATCTAATGCAATCCCAAATCCCTGTTCTTTGAGAAGTTCAACACCTGCTGCCAGTACATCTGTTCCAAAACTTCCCGATTTTTCTGTGATCTCGATGACAATTCGATCCAAGGAAACCCCGTGGTGTTTCACTATTTCTGTAATGGGAAGAACATTCCCCTTACACTCTTCGTATTCTAAAATCACCTGGTCCGGAGACATATTGACAAAGAGTTGGTCATTGGTGTTTTTAATTTTTTCTAAGGAGATGCTGAGTAACTCTCTGTCGATGACGGACATGCGAAGTGGAGTCACATTGGGATCTAAAAATTCCGGAACCATTGCCAATTGACCACTTCCATCGCGGACACGGCCTAGGGATTCGTAAGCCACCACATTCTGTTCTTCAACTGAAAAGATCGGTTGGAGTAAGGGGACATATTGTTTTTGTTTGGTTGGTTCCAATGCACTTACCATAAAGTCCTCTTCTTCATCATCTGTTTTAACAGAAATAAATTCAATAAATTAAACATTTCATTCTAGAAAAAAGGACATTCCCGTAAGAAATTCGCAATTTCGAGGAAGTCTTGACCTCGTTTTCCCACCCCTTAGACTCTCGCGCATGAGATACACCCTCCTCTTTGTTTTATCTTTGTTTCCCATAATTTCGGTAAGCCCACAAACGATGGCAAAATTCCCGCAGTTCCAAAATGATGGTCCATCCGTCACAAACACCAATCTCTCTTGGCAAATCCAAACTCGCCTCACTCCCGCAATCGATGGACAAAATATATTTAGCATACGGTACCACAGTGATGGCAAATCCGCTCTTATCGGAACCACTGATTTTTGGATCTATCGGATCAGTTTGGTTGATGGAAGTTTGATTTGGAAAACGGAAGCAAAAATGCATTACCAAAAAGAATTTGATGGTCCAAAAATTTTTGATGTTTCACCAGATGGACAATTCTTTTTAAGTTTTGGACAAACCGATCCAAATTCTCAATCCTCAGAACGATATTTAGTCATTCGATCCTCAGCTAACGGAAGTATAACGAAATTTTTACCATCGGAGAATTCGTTATTTTATTCTGTGACCGCCGACATCGACTACAGATACCCTGGAGATGAAAGTAAAACAAACAGGCAAGAAGCAGGTCTTGCACCTAACTGGATCCTCACCATCGACAATGCAAGATTCATAGAAAATGGAAAAAAGATTTTAGTATCCTATAAACATAATATGGAAGGACCCAATTTTTATGATAGGAGGCTCATCATTTATGATACGGTAACGGGAAAAAAACTGAATGACTTTCAATTAACTGCTGATCCGAACTCAGCTGATTGGACGCAACCTGCAGGGTTTGAAATTGCCCACCTCCAATTCCCATTCCATTATGTGAACAAACGAAATTCGATTCTTTATGGAAATGCACATGGTAGGATCCATGAAATCACACCATCCATTATGGATCAAAACATGAGTTTTGAAATCGTTGAAGAAAAACCAGCAGGTCCAATTGTATACATCCCTCGGAGTGATTCGGAAGATTTGGAAACAAAAGATCGACAAACCATTCGATCAATTGCCGTCACACCTGATGGTAACCATTTATTTTGTTCTGCCGGTGTGGAAACAGGATTCATCCAATTTTACGGATTCAATTTAACGACAAAAAAAGAAATGTTTCGATCCTCATTTTTTGATGCAGGAGACGTATTTGCACCTTCCAATCAAATTTTGGTCATCGGAGGACTTTACTCTTCTGGGAAAGTGTATATCGTTGATACCAAACAAGGAGAACTATTGTTTGTTTCTAACGATGATGAACAATATATTCATCCTCATCTAATAGCAATCCATCCAAAACAAAAAGAAGTCTTAGGCCTTTCTACCGGCAATCAAATTGTCATCCTACGCCCACAAGGAGGGTCCTCTCCATGGTAATCCGATCAAATTGTATCCAAACTTTCGTAAGTTTATTTATCTTATTATTACTATCGCTGAACTCAATTGATGCAAACGATCTCAACCTTTCCCAAATGCGTGATCCCAAAACCATCAAAGAAAAAGTAAACAAAGGATTTGATGTCAATACAAAACGAAATGAAGATGGGTATACACTCCTCCATTATGCTGCTGAACTGGGAAATGTTGATCTCGCAAAGTTTTTAATTTCCAAGGGAGCAAATCTTAATGTTCCCATGAAAGATGGAAATACCCCACTTGCCACTGCCATCAGTTTTAGTAAGAACGATATCATCCGTTTATTATTGGAACAAGGGGTCGATCCAAATTATGCGTTAGGTGAAAGAAACTACAATCGCACCCATTTCCATTATTTTATGATCAAAATTCGGAAATTCGATCCGTCTTTGTTTGCCTTATTTTTAACCAAAGGCGCCAATTTGGAGGCCCAAGATTCATTTACAGAAACTCCTCTCATTACGTTAGCATCCTCAGAATTCAAATTCATCGATCATGTGAAGGCATTACTTGATGCCGGTGCAAATATCAATGCGCAAACAAAATTAGGAGTCAGCGCTTTGATGAATTCGGTCTTCAGTAAAAATTTTGGATTGGTAGAAGAATTGATCCGTCGAGGTGCCAATTTGGAATTAGAAACATCTGAAGGAAACACGGCATTACTCGCCATGATCAATATGGGCAATGACCATCCCGACAAACCAAAGTTATTCCAAATTTTACTTGATGCCAATGCAAATGTGAATCACAAAAACCATGAAGGTTCTACAGCACTACACCTAAGTGTGATCGGTGATTCTTTGGAAATACTAAGGATCCTTTCCAAACAAAATGTAGATTCCAGTATCAAAAATGACAAAGGAGTCACGGCACTGGAACAAGCAATCATCAATGAAAATTGGCAAGCAACCAAAATCCTTTTAACCATAGAGAAGGATATCGATGGCCTGGACAAATACGGTTCCACAAAACTTCACAGCGCCATCCTAAATGAAAAATACGAACTCATCCAACTACTACTAGACGCAGGAGCCAATCCACAAAAAAAAGATAAATGGGGCAAAACAGCGATTGAATTTGCAGAACGGCAAAACAATCCAAAAGTTTTAAAACTCCTATTGAAAGAATGAACCCAAAAACAAACACTCGGTTTTTACCAAAAGGCTTACACATCATTTATGAAGACCGAGATCTGCTTGTGGTGGATAAACCAGCGGGACTATTGACCATCGCCACAGAATCAGAAAAATCAAAAACTGCTTATGCTTCCCTGATGGATTATGTGAAAAAGGGGAGTGAAAGGTCCAAACATCGCATTTTTATTGTTCACCGATTGGACCGAGATACTTCCGGAATCCTTGTATTTGCCAAAACAGAAACCGCAAAACAAACGTTACAAGACAATTGGGAAAAAACGAAAAAGACTTATGTTGCTGTTACCCACGGTCATTGGAAAGAAAAACAAGGCACCATCAAATCGTATCTCACAGAATCAAAAGCACACCGCGTGTATTCTGTGGATGATCCGAAAGAAGGAAAGTATTCTGAAACAAAATACAAAGTGTTAAAAGAATCCAATTTATATTCTCTGTTAGAAATCGATCTCATCACTGGCCGAAAAAATCAAATCCGGGTACATTTTGCAGATAAAGGCCACCCCATCGTTGGCGACACGAAGTATGGCAACCAAACAAGATCCTATCCTCGTATGGCACTCCATTCACTTTCGATCACATTCACTCACCCTTTTCAGAAAAAAACATTCTCATTTACAACCAATATTCCCAATTTTATGACAGGCCTTGTCGGTGGTTATGAAATGGAAAGGATTCAAAATGCAACATAAAGGATTTATTTTTGATATGGATGGAGTGGTTGTCGACAATCACAAATTCCATTTCCAAGCATGGATGGAGTTTTCAAAAAGATACAAATTCCCTCTAGATGCACAAATTTACAGAGATACTTATAATGGAAAAACGAATGCCGATTTGTTCCAAATGATCTTTGGGAGTATCAGTGCAGAAGAAATTCAAAAGTACGGGGCAGAAAAAGAAAGTTTGTACCAAAACTTATACCTTAAGGAAATGAAACCTCACTTGGGGATCCTTGATTATTTTTCGTATTTAAAAACCAACCAAGTGAAAATCGCTCTCGGTACATCAGCACCCACAATGAATGTCAATTTCACTTTAGACAATTTAAACATCCGTTCTTATTTTGATGTGATCATCGATGGTTCCATGGTCAAACATGGCAAACCACATCCAGAAGTGTATTCACTTTGTGCAAATGGTTTGGGTTTAGATCCTAAGGATTGTGTGGTGTTTGAGGACTCCATCGCCGGGTTATTATCTGGAAAAGCAGCAGGATGTTCCATAATAGGAATTGCCACCTCACACACAATCAACGAATTAAAACCTCATGTGAACCAAATCATTTCAGATTTTACTGATCCACTTGTATTTACTTTATAAAATCATTCCTGAAAGTCAGTGAGTAAATTACTTGTTTTATTGGTAAGGTCAATTCGGATGATCGCAGTCCTTCCCTCGTCGATATAGGTTAGGTCATCAAAAGATAATTTTTTTGCCATAAAGATTCCACGGCCATGTGTTTTGAAGGCATTTTTCGTCATCGCTTCAATCGACAAATACCGTTTCCAATCAAAACCCTTTCCTTGGTCGCTGATTCGAATTTCGATCCGTTCCTCATTCCTTTCAAAACTAACCTTTACAAATTTGTCTTTGTATTCAGGTGTATCCAGCCTACGAAAGATTTCTTCCATCAACTTATCATTGTCATGGAGTTCCGATTTTTCTTGGTAAGAAATTCCTAAATTTCCATGTTCGATGGCATTGTTTAAAATTTCCATAATACCGGTTAACACACGTTCTGGATCAGGGCAAGCATTGGCAAGTAATGGTGCCAGTTCATGTGATTCACGAATCGAACGAATCCGAAATTCGCCGGTGATCATATGACGAAGTGCTCCCATTCCTTTGTGCAAATCTTCTTTTGCTCTTTGTAATTTGATAAAATGTTCTACTGCGGTTTGGACAATACGAACGAGTAATGCTCGTGAATATGGTTTGGTTAAATAATAAAAGGCACCAGCATCAAGCCCTTCCGTCATATCCGTGATGGAACTCATTGCAGTTTGAAATATAACGGGAATGTCTCTGTATTTTTCCGAACGTTTGATTTTTTTTAAAAGTTCGATTCCATCCATCTTTGGCATCAATCGATCCAAAATAATGGCATGAAATAAGATGGATCCGGAATTTAAAATTTGAAACGCTTCTTCTCCATCTTTTGCTTTAACAACTGTAAATCCCTTGTCTGACAAAGATTCATCGATGATCATCAAATTGATCATTTCATCATCAACGGCAAGTAAATTGATCATCTGATTCCTTCACGGGAACATGGTATTAACATTGTAAAAACAGCTCCCTTATCTTCATGATTTTCTGCATACAACAGACCGCTATGATCATTAACGATTTCTCTTGAAATTGACAAACCGAGTCCTGTTCCTTTTGTTCCCGCTTTCACTTGTTTCGATTGGATGAACTTTTCAAAGATTTTATCAAGATCCTCAGGTGGGATTCCTGGACCAAAATCTCTAATTTGTATGCCAATCCCTATGACATAGGACTGAGATTTTCTAGGAATAAATTCTCTTTTTATCAAACTGATCTCTATATTAGTATCATTTGGAATGAATTTTAATGCATTGGAGATGATATTTCTAATCACTTGTTGGATGCGCTCATAATCAAATTCCGCTTCCCAACGCTCTTCCTTATCAAGTAAAACAACTGTGATCCCTCTTTTTTCCAAAATTGCTCGCATTTCATTGATCACAAACTTAGTAGTTTCTTTTAAACAGTTCTTTTCGAACAAATATCGCATTTTACCAGATTCTAGTTTGGCAATATCAAGTAAGTTTTCCAAAAGAGAAAGTAGTCGTTTGCCAGAAGAATCAATGATTTGGAAGTATTCCTTTATTTTTTCAGGAGTAACAGTCGCCGACTTTTCTGCACCAAGTTCTGCATAACTTAAAATGGCATGGATGGGTGTTTTTAACTCATGAGAAATATTCGCAAGAAAAAGTGATTTCATATAGGATGCTTCTTCTGCAATATTTTTGGACATCTTTAGGTCCATCGTTTGGCTTTCTACCAAATCTTCTAAATGATTTCTGTATTGATAAAGTTCTTCTTCTTGCAGTTTCCTTTGGCTAATGTCTCTGAGAATTCCAGTAAACATTTTTCCCGTTTTGGTTTTAAATTCACCAACGGAAAGTTCACAAGGAAACACTTCACCTGATTTCCGTTGTGCGAACACTTCCCTTCCCACTCCGATGATATGAGTCTCTCCCGTTTCTTTATATCGTCGCAAAAATCCGTCGTGTTTGTCTTTGTATTCAGGAGGAATGATGATGGTTACATTTTTTCCGATAACTTCTTCTTGTTTGTATCCAAATGTATTTTCTGCAGTTTTGTTAAAAAACTGAATGATCCCTTCGTCATTGATGATCACAATGGAATCGGCTGCATTTTGTGCCATGGAAAGAAACCTGGATTCACTTTCTAAAAAAGCGTTCTCCAATCGTTTTCGTTCCGTGATATCACGATGGTTGGACATGATAAAACCATCATACAGAACCACAAATCGAACTTCCACATGACGAATGTTTGGTTCATCTCCGTAAGAATACTCTTTCCAAAACACCAAACTTTTTTTCTCAGTAAGGTATGCGAGTGCTTCTGAAGTAATCTCTCTTAAATAAGGAGGTAAACCAACACTGATGTGTTGGCCAAGTAAGAGTTCTGGTTTGTCACCTATGTTCACAAACCGAGATGTTTTATAATCTACAATGATCCCTTCTCGATTGATTTTTAGCCAAAAATCAGGATTCGACCGGAGTAAATTTTCTAATTCCCGGAGCACCTCTTCGTGAGGAAAAGCAGATGGGTTTTGCCAAATTCGAGATATGGGAGAATTAGAGGGCATCAAGTACTGTCCTAATGAGGAATCTAGGAAACATTGTCTTTTTCGGAAAGAAATTGTAAGAAATCGTAGGGAAAAAAGAATCAACGTAAGGATTTTTCCCTTGTTTTACCACCACCTGATCAAACCCATATTATTCCATTTAGACCCTGAATCAGCACACCATTTAGTCGCTACCTTTCTTACTTTATCCAAAAAAATTCCCTTTTTCCATAAAACACTGTCTGTCATCTTTCAATATCCTTCTAGTCGATTGGAACAAACCATCCATGGAATTCGATTCCCAAATCCGGTCGGACTTGCTGCTGGTTTTGATAAAACAACCGAACTATTTCCAACCATGATCCATATGGGATTTGGATTTATCGAAGTAGGAACCATCACAGCCAAAGCACAATCAGGAAATGAAAAACCAAGGCTCTTTCGGTTTCCTAAATCCAAAGCACTGGTAAACAGAATGGGTTTTAACAATCCAGGTGCAGACCAAACCGAAATCAATTTAAAGAACCAACAAAAGTTGGGAGTGAGAGGGATCAATGCTGGTAAATCCAAGGTCACAGCCTTGGAAGACGCAGTAAGTGATTATGTATACACTTTAAAAAAACTAATCCCTTACGGTGATTATGCGGTGATCAATATCAGTTCACCCAACACCCCAGGTTTACGCTCTCTACAATCCAAACAGAGTTTGATCGATCTCATCCAAGGAATCCAAAAGGAATTCCAAAACTCGTTTCCTATTCCATTGTATTTAAAATTTGCTCCCGACTTAACGGAAGAAGAACTCATTGAAAATCTCAAAGTATGTTTGGATTACAAAATTAGTGGAGTGATCCTCACGAATACTACACTCGACAAACAAAACCTAGGTGAAGAAAATCCTCCAGAGGGTGGATTGTCTGGTGGACCACTTTTCGAAAAATCACTTCGTTTTGTTTCCCTAGCTTATCAAACCTTACAGGGAAAAATTCCAATCATTGGTGTTGGTGGGATCGACACACGAGAAAAAGCACTTCAGATGATGGAAGCAGGTGCCAACCTCATCCAAATTTATACTGGTTACATCTATGAAGGTCCTTTTTTACCCTTTCAAATCTGTTCTTACTTAGACAAAGTTGTGAAAGAAAGAGGTTACCAATCGATCAGCCAACTCGTTGGCTCTGGAAAAATCAAATGACTTCAACAAAACCAAACAATACAATCTGCACTCATTTTGGTACTTGTGGTGGTTGTAATTACCTCGATATCGATTATACAAAAGAACTTCGTAAAAAAGAACAAAACATCAAAGAATTATTTAAGGCATATCGCCACGTAGAATTTAAAACGATTGTTCCAAGTCCATCTCCTGAATACTACCGTCACAAAATCCAACTTCCCTTTGGCCGCCGTAATGTAGGAAACAAAACCTTACTCACACTTGGACTTTTTAATAAAGAAGCTTCCTTCGTCCTCGACCAAACAGAATGCCAAATCCAGGACCCAGGACTCACAGAAGTTGCACTTGCCGTCAAACAATGGGCAAGGCGAGAAGGACTATTACCTTATAATGAAAAATCCAAACGAGGTATGATGAAGTACCTTGTGGCTAGGAAATCAATTTCCACTGGAGAAATCATTTTAGGAATTGTCACCGCAAAAGAAGACCTTCCCCATGCAAAGGATGCTTCCAAAAGACTTCATACTGCCATCCAAAATCGAATCGGAAAAACAGGAAAGTTTGGAAAATTAGTGGGGATCATTCACAACATCAATACCAAACACACAACCATGGCACTTGGTCGCGAAGAACATCTGTTATGGGGTAGACCCTACATCCACGAACATTTTGGAAAACATAAATTCCGAGTCGGACTTTCCACCTTTTTACAGGTAAACCCCATCCAAACTCCTAGTTTGTACAATTTGGTATTAGATGAAATCGAAAAGGATTCACGTGTAATCGATGCTTATTCAGGAATCGGAACTATTTCCTTTTGGATTGCAAACCAAAGTAAAGAAGTACTTGGGATCGAAGAAAATCCAAATTCTCATAGAACTGCTCTCGAATCATTAAAATACAATAAAGTACATAATGTTCGGTTTCGAAAAGGTAGAGTCGCAGAAGTTTTACCAACTTTATATGGAAAAAATTACGACACCATTGTTCTCGATCCTCCACGAACTGGCCTCGGACAAGAAGTGATCGAAACCATCCTAGGAATGGGTTTCAAAAAAATTGTTTATGTATCGTGTGATCCATTGAGTCTCAGGGAAGATTCCATTTTACTCACCAAACAGTATTTTTTAAATTCCTTACAGCCGGTTGATATGTTCCCAAGAACTGACCACGTAGAAACTGTTGCAGTTTTTCGGAATAAAAATCTCACATAACGTCAGCTACAAACTCAGATGCCTTTTTGCTAAATGCCATAATGGTAAAACTGGGATCCACACTAACACCCGTAGGAAACACGGAGGAATCAGCCACAAACAAATTTTGAAACCCATGGACTTGGTGTTTGGAATTCACAACGGAAGTGTCGTTCGATTTTCCCATCCTACAACCTCCTGCCGGGTGTGGGGCTGCCATTGGAAACTCAGCTGGCCTCCAAGCAAGGGCATCAATCTCTTCTTTATTTGGTAATTTTGTGAATTTGCGTAGTTTCATCCCAGCAAGGAATACTTCTTTGGCACCCGCTTCAAAATTCAATTTCATCTGTTTGTATGTCAGATCGCTGAATATTTGTTTGGTGATTTTACCAAATGGATAATTTACCTTTGTTTTTCCAAACAAATCCACTTGGATCGAACCAAGTTCACCCTCTACATCATCAATCCAACCGATGGTCCCACCCAAATATTCCAATTGTTTCATATAACGGAAGTGGTCTTTTCCGAAACTTGGTATGAGAGCGGCAAGGGTAGCTGGTTGCAATTGGTTTGGCATCAGCATATACCCACCTTCTATGTACGAACCATTTTGGAACTTGGCCAACCGAAACCCTTCAACACCATAAGCCGCAGGGATATTTCGCCACTGAACAATTGGCTCTTCATATAACGCATGTACCATGGGGGAAGGATTGATTGCCAAAAATTCACCAAGCGCCGGCAGTCTTTTTTTCAATCCATTCTTTAATAAAAATTTACTACTCCCAAACCCTCCCGCTGAAACACAAACCGCTTTGGATTGGAAACGAAGTTTGGTTTGGGTTGGTTTTAAAGTTCCTCTATCGATGGCCACTGCCACAAGTCCTTTCACTTGGTTTCCCACAATTTCCAAACGCTCCGCTCTTAGATCAGTGTAAACATCGGTTCCGAGTCGAACAGCATTTGGGATATGAGTGATGAGTTGGGATTGTTTCGCACCAAAAAGGCAACCTTGCATACAGTGGCCAGATTTTTGGCAATTTTTCCTGGCTTGTGGGACGGCATGCCCTTCCCAACCTAATCGTTGTGATGCGTTCCGAAACAACCGATTCATAGGATTGAAGTATTCTTCCGTGGCAGGAGATACATGTAAGTCAGATTCTAATTCACTCCAATATGGATTTAAATCTTCAGGAAGGTGGTGTTCGATACCATACTTTCGATTCCACAAAAGTAAACGATCTTCAGGTGTGCGGTAACTATCAGCCCAGTAGTGCACGGAGGCCCCTCCTAAATTGTTACCATATACCAAGTTGATCCCACCATCACTGGTCGTATGAAAATTCCTTTCTGCAGAAACTTTCCCTGCCATGTTCAATTCATTATTATCAAAGGTGCCAGTATGGTAATTTCCACCTTGTTCGAGTAATGCGACCTTGATCCCCTTTTTGGAAAGTTCATAAGCCATGGTTGCCCCACCACAACCAGAACCAATCACCACCACATCCACTTGGACCACTTCCCCTGGTTCGTAACTTTTGTAATCTCGATTCATTCCTATTTTTTTCATCTTATACCGAATTTCCTTTGAGTAAATTTTGGTAATGGAGGCGGGCTTCACTCCATTTTTCAGGTGGATTGGCAAAGGGACCAGGGTAGGAAATGGAATCCCAAGTTGATTTATGACCATAGTAAACCAGGAACACCAAAAGTTTTAAATTTCCCACAACCGCGCGAATTGTATCCGAATCTGTTTCTGCAATTGATTCTAAAAATTGAATCCTTACTTCTTTTTCCAAATTTGAAAAACATCGAAATTTCCCATAGAATATTGGTAAATATTCTAATACCATAACTGCTGCGTGGAAATCTTCCTGGATTTCGTCGGCAACAAAGTACAATTCCTCATCCAATCTTCGCATAACACTTGCTTCTTCCAAGTTAGGCATCCCAGGTTCGTCAATGGGTAACACTACTTCTACAAAACTAGTGACCGTTTTGATTTCTGAATCACTAAAATAAAAATATTGGATTTTGGATTTGATCCCGGCACAAAATAATAACAACGCGAGAAAGGACTTTCTAGAGATAGAATACATATAACCTTCCTTGGAATTTTTCTTCTTTTACCAAATTGTTTACCGGTTTAGCCATAAACTGAAAAAAAGCGTCTCCACCTGCTGTCATATCCCAAATCTCTCCCCGAAAAAATACATTCATTCCCAATTTAACATTTGGATTTTTTAGGCGACCCATCATTGCATATTTTTTCCAAGCCGATTTTTCGGTGATGGTTCCAATATCTTTGGGATTGATATCTTTTGGATTCGCATAACCGTTGTAACCATTCCATTTTTCCGACCAAACATGTTTTGGGGCGACAAAAGATGGAACGATTACAATTTCAGCTTCAGATTGTGTTAGTTCTTGGTAGACTTCTGGAAACCAAGAATCAGCACAGACCATGGTGTATAACTTTCCCAATGGAGTTCTGTACGTTGGATTTTCATTTAACTTCCCTTCGCTTATAAACTGTTTTTCTTCCGCAATGGGAAAAAGTTTCCGAACAATTTGGTCATCCACTCGGCCATCAGGATGGAAATAAAAACTCACATTTTCAAGTGGACCATCCGTTGGTGTGATTTTCCCTTCTACTACTTTGGGGTGGGGCAAAACAATAGAACCCGCGACAATCGCGACTCGGTATTCACGAGCCAACCGCGAAAAAATCGACTGGTAACGATCCGTCATTTGCCAAGCCTTCATCCGAAAGAGTGTTTCTTTTAGATGATCAGTTGAATAGGAAGGACTGAAGGCATAATGCCAGAGGAAGGAACCAATGTTTAGTTTCACCAATTCTTCCATGGCTTCGCTGATGGTTTCCTTTTCAAAAATGGATTTGTCTTCGGATGTTACCACAAACCATGTTCCGATGTATTCGGGCAAAACAATGATGGTTCGGTCGACAAAGATGTTCTCGTTGTCTTTAGCCTTTTGGAAGTATTCTCTTATACTCAAATAAAAACTTTCTTCTGTAGCGTAACTGTATTTGTTCAGATAGGGTTCGATGCCAATGACTGTGCCTCGTTTTCCTTTTCCTTCCGTTTGTTGGTAAAAAATTGGTTTTGGAAGTTTTGCAGATAGTGAAGTGGACTCGTGTGGTTGTTTTTTGCATTGGAGTGTCAAAATTGTCAGGCATAGAAAAACAGAAAAAGAGACAAAAAAACGCATCCACCAAATCTACTACACAACTTCGTTTCAGACAATATTTAATTGTGTTCTTAGTTTTTTCTTTTATTTTGACCTTATTCTATGAAAGAGAAACCTGCTCCCAAAAAAATCGTTCTCGCTTACTCAGGTGGACTCGACACCTCCGTCATCCTTGCTTGGTTGAAAGATACCTATGGATGTGAAGTCATCGCTTTTTGTGCCGATGTTGGCCAAAAAGAAGAATTAACAGGCCTTGAAGAAAAAGGAAAAAATACAGGAGCTTCAAAAGTATACATCCAAGACTTACGTTTAGAATTTGCTCGCGATTTTATTTTCCCTGCAATCCGCGGAAATGCGATCTATGAAATGCGATACTTACTCGGAACTTCTCTTGCAAGGCCTCTCATTGCAAAAGCTATGGCTGAGGTTGCCAAAAAAGAGGGAGCAGATGCATTCTCTCACGGCGCCACTGGAAAAGGAAACGACCAAGTACGTTTTGAACTCACCTTCAAAGCCCTTTCACCTAACTTACAAATCATTGCTCCATGGAGGACATGGAATTTTGGTGGCCGAGCTGATTTAATTGAATATGCAAAGAAAAAAGGAATCCCTGTCCCTGTAACAGCCGCTAAACCTTATAGTATGGACAGAAACCTAATGCACCTTTCCTTTGAAGGCGGAATTTTGGAAGATCCATACAACGAGCCAAAAGAAGATATGTTTATCCTCACCGTGTCTCCAGAAAAAGCACCTGATAAACCAACCTATTTGGAATTGGATTTTGAAAATGGAGACTGTGTTGCCATCGATGGAAAAAAAATGAACCCTCTTGAAGTGATGGAAACCTTAAATGATTTAGGTGGAAAAAACGGAGTGGGTCGTGTGGATATCGTAGAAAACAGACTTGTTGGTATCAAGTCTCGAGGAGTTTATGAAACACCCGGTGGTACCATCTTACATATTGCACACCGTGACTTAGAATCCATCACTCTCGACCGTGATACCCAACACAAAAAAGACGAACTTTCGCAAGAGTTTGCTCGTTATATTTATAATGGCCAATGGTATTCCAACCAAATGAATGCCCTACGAGCTTATATGGATTACACACAAAAATTTGTGAATGGAACCGTTCGGATTAAATTGTACAAAGGAAACTGCACTGTTGTAGGAAGAAAATCCAACAAATCATTGTACAACGCTGGCCTTTCCACTTTTGAGAAAGAAGAATTGTACAATCAGTACGATGCCGAAGGGTTTATCAATTTGTACGGCCTTCCAATGAAAGAATGGGCAAGGGTGAACCATTAAGATGAAAAATATCGCCGTATACCCAGGTTCATTTGATCCATTTACGAATGGGCATTTAGACATTATACGGCGTGCCCATCCTCTTTTTGAAGAGATCATCATCGCTGTTGCCATCAATTCCAAAAAAACATCCCTTTTCTCTCCTGAAGAACGAGTGGAGATGATTGGAAAAGTCTTTCATGGTTGGGACAAAATCAAAATAGATTCGTTTGAAGGCCTTACCGTGGATTATTGTAAGGAAAAAAATTCAAGGGTCATTCTTAGAGGTCTTCGTGCCGTAACCGATTTTGATTATGAATATGCGATTTCTCTCATGAACAAAAAATTAGCCCCCGAAATCGAAACTTATTTCTTAATGGCAGACAATGAGTACTCTTTTGTGTCTTCCACAATCGTCAAAGAAGTAGCAAGACACGGCAGAGCGGTATCCAACCAAGTCCCTGATGTGGTCGGCGAAGCACTTGTGAAAAAATTTTCCGTTTGATCGGAACCTTGAGGGTCTATGAAAACTCGTTCTTCTACATTTTACGGTTTCACTTTGCTTCTGTTTGGATCGTTGGGGTATTTTTTACTCCAAGCGGGCAGTGTTTTGGAAACCGCAAAAAATCTAAGTGTCACAGCGAGCGAACATCTAGACACAGAAAATTTCTTCAATCGATTTCACCACCCTCTCGCTTTACTCTTCATTCAAATCATTGTGGTTTGCGGATCTGCGCGTTTTGTCGGATACCTATTCACAAGAAAATTAAAACAACCTTCCGTGATGGGAGAAATTGTGGCAGGGATTTTACTTGGACCATCTCTCCTTGGGTATTACTTTCCGGAAACGATGGGATTTTTATTCCCACCAGCCAGTCTTCCAACACTTGGTACCTTAAGCCAAATTGGACTGGTTTTGTTTATGTTCATCATCGGAATGGAGTTAGATCTTTCTGTTCTCAAAAACAAAGCCCATTCCGCAATTATCATCAGTCATGCGAGTATTATTTTTCCCTTCTTTTTGGGAATGACTTTGGCGTATTATTTTTATACGGACTATGCACCTGAGAATGTAGGATTTTTATCTTTTTCTCTTTTTATGGGAATTGCAATGAGTATTACCGCATTTCCTGTACTTGCTCGCATTTTGCAAGAAAGGAATCTTACGCGGACACCGCTCGGGGCTATGGTCCTCACTTGTGCCGCAGCCGATGATATCACTGCTTGGATCCTTCTTGCTATCATTGTCACAATTTCCAAAGCAGGTAACCTCAACACGGCACTGTTCACAATTGGTCTTTCATTTGCGTACATACTCACCATGATTTATCTTGTGGCACCCTTTCTCAAACGATTGGGTTCCATTTATATTTCCAGAGAAAACCTAACAAGAACAGCCGTTGCTCTCATTTTGATGATTCTATTTTTATCATCATTAACAACCGAAGTGATCGGCATCCATGCACTGTTTGGTGCCTTCCTTGCTGGAGTGATCATGCCAGCAGAAGGGAACCTAAAAAAACTCATCGCTGAAAAAATTGAAGACATTGCCGTTATTTTATTCCTTCCGATTTTCTTTGTCATCACAGGTCTCAGAACAGAAGTTACCCTTCTCAATGGTTCTCACCTTTGGCTCGTATTCGGATTGGTTTTACTTGTTGCAGTGGTTGGAAAGTTCATTGGAAGTGCTTTTGCCGCAAGGATTGCTGGTTCCAATTGGGAAGATTCTCTTTCCATTGGGGCACTCATGAATACCCGAGGCCTTATGGAACTTGTCGTACTCAATATTGGGTATGACCTTGGGATCTTAAGTCCAGAAATCTTTGCCGTTTTTGTTCTTATGGCACTGGTGACAACACTATCCACCGGACCACTACTTGATGGAATCCAAAAGTTTTTTTCAAAAACAACTCATACGAGTTATCCGGAAAAACCATCTGACAGCAAACTCCGAGTCCTCGTTGCCTTTGCCCAAGAAAAGATGGGTAAAAGTTTGGTTCGATTTGCTTTTTCCCTATCCGGAAACCAAAAGAAAAATTTAGAAATCATTGCCTTACATATTTCACCTAATGACTCGTTGTCCAATGAGGAAATTCGAAAGTATCGAGATGCAAGTTTCGAAGCAATTCGCCAAACAGGCGCAAGTTTAGGAATCCAAGTCCAAACCGAATATCGTATCACCGACAATGTCACTTACGAAATTGTAAACTTTGCCAAAATCAAACATTCGGATATCCTTTTGATAGGTGCCGCAAAACCTTTGTTTTCTCGCAGTTACACCGGAGGAAAAATCAAAGGCATTCTGAATTACTGCCCGGCAACTGTGGGAGTACTCATAGACAATGGGCTCGAAACCATTGAAAAGGTGGCCATCCTTTACAAAGGGGATAAAGATCCAATCCTTGGTTTTGCTCAAAAACTCACTTCTCTCAAGGGAATGAAATCTAACAAAATTAAAGTGGAGAACCTCATCCAACCAGAAACGGATCTCAATCCTTATCCCATTGCTGTAAGCCAAATCACAGGTTATTCACTCATTCTCATCGATCTGAATGTATGGGAAGAATTGGGATTCGAAAAAATGGACCTTCTCCCCACTTCTTTTCTATTGGTACGTTTTTTAACCACCTAAAGATTCGATTGCTTTTTTCGGTTTCTCCGAGCAACTGGAGATATGGAAAGAACTTTTATCATGCTTAAACCCGATGCAGTGAAAAACAAACACATCGGGGACATCCTTCAAAGAATCGAAAAAGAAGGATTCAAAATCCTAGGAATGAAATTCCTAAAACTGAGCCTTGAAGACGCAAAACAATTTTACGCAGTCCATGCGGCTCGTCCATTTTACAATGACCTTTGCACTTACATGGCATCTGGTCCGATCGTTGCTTGTGCTCTTGAACGAGACAATGCTGTTGCACACTGGAGAGATGTGATTGGTGCGACTGACCCGAAAGAAGCAAAAGCTGGAACCATCCGAGCACTTTTTGCTGAAAGTAAGGAAGCAAATGCAGTTCACGGTTCTGATTCTGTTGCGAACGCATTACAAGAGATTGCGTTTTTCTTCAAAGGTTACGAGCTAAACTAAGCATCTTATCAATCAATAGATCGGTTCGACTGAATGAACCGGTCTCAAAGATCGTGTCAAAATCCTTTACCGAAATCCTACAAAACTCCAAACAACTTTTTGATTCTTTTTTTACTTCCTATACACCAAAACTTTTTTCTCCAAAAACTCGCATAACAGATGCTTGCCTATATAGTTTAGAAGCTGGTGGAAAAAGAATCAGACCTATATTTGTGATCAATTCCTATTTTGATTCGAAAGATTTGCCTAATTCGATTTCCGAAGTGAATAATCATTCTGTATTGCTTGCTTCCTTAGCAGTCGAATGTATCCATACATACTCACTCATCCACGATGATTTGCCTGCCATGGACAATGATGACACTCGTCGAGGAAAACCTACCTGCCACAAACAATTTGATGAAGCAACAGCCATTCTTGCAGGCGACACTCTCAACTCTCTAAGTTTTTATCTATTATCAATGATCGAAACAAATGAACTGCATTTGATTCGCGACTTAATCCAAATCCTCCACAAAGGAGCGGGAATGACAGGGATGATCCAAGGGCAGATGGAAGATATCGAAGAAGAAAAAAATCCGAGTGATACCAACAAAGAGTCCAAACTCCATTCCATCCATGAGAAAAAAACTGGAGCCTTGATCGAATCATCCTTTTTATTAGGGAACCGATTGCGCCTGGATTGGAAAGAAAGAGAATCCATTCTTTCAAGTTATGCGAAAGAAATTGGTCTTTTGTTTCAAATCACCGATGATATCTTAGATGTAGAAGGAAATTTTGCAGAACTTGGGAAAACTCCTGGTAAAGATGCCAAAGCTGGTAAATTGACTTATCCAGGTTTATTTGGAATGGAAAAAGCGAAATCACTTCGAAAAGAATCTGTAGACAAAGCAATATCGTTTGCAAAACAACTTCCTTCTTTGAACCATGAATTCTTTTTAGGTTTACCAAAGTACATTGCAGAAAGAAAAAATTAGACTCGATGAATTCCTCGTTCGCGAAGGTTATGCGAAGGATATTAAATTTGCCCAGTCCCTAATTCTTTCGGGATCAGTTCTAATCAATGATGTAATCGTTTCCAAAGTGGGAAGCCTCGTTTCCATTAAAGACAAAGTTCGCACAAAAGAAAAAATTAAAACCTATGTTTCCCGAGGTGCCTATAAATTACTTGGAGCATTTGAGAATTGGAAAAAAATCCAAATCGATGGGAAAACTTGTATTGATTTGGGAGCTTCAACCGGAGGATTTTGTCAGGTCTTATTGGAAAAAGGAGCTTCTAAGGTTTTTGCAGTAGACGTGGGTTATGGACAGTTGGCTCAAAAAATTGCCAATGATCCCAAGGTAGTGGTTTTTGACCGAACCCATTTAAAAGAGTTACCCACTCTTCCATTAGAACCGCTTTCAGATGAAACTTGGATCACAATGGATCTAAGTTTCATCTCCCTGGTCCCAGTGTTTGGGTATTTATTACCTTTGTTTCAAAAGTTTCCTAATGTGACTTGGAAAGGTATCACACTCCTCAAACCTCAATTTGAGGTTCACCCTTCTAAACTCGAAAAAGGAATTTTAAAAAACTCGCATGATATTGGTTATACGCTTCGGTCGGTTTGGCGCAACATCAAAAGTGTAAATCCAAATGTTCGATTGAAAGGAATAAAGGAATCTCCTATCCAAGGAGCAGATGGCAATCGTGAATTTTTGATTTATTGGGAAAAAAGGGAAATGGTTAAGCCATAAATCCAGAGACGGCTTCTTTCAATTGATCGGTGGAGAAAGGTTTCATCAGATACGCATAAGACGGATTTTGGTTGATTCTCTGTTTGGATGTTTCATCTAAGAAACCTGTCAAAAACAATACTGGTACGGAAAACTGATCTCGCAAAGATTCAGCAGTTTCAATTCCATCCAATGATCCTTCTAAATTGATATCCATCAGGATGAGATCTGGTACTTTCTCTGAAACAATTTGGAACGCTTCATCCCCCGATGGTACAACTGCAATCACATGAAAACCGAAGGATTCGATTTTCTGTTTGATATTGAGTCCGAGGAATGGTTCATCCTCGACGATGAGGATGTTCTTTTTCGTCATATATGCTTTATTTTATAAGGGGGGGTCTGTTAAAAAGTAAAAATACTGTATGGCAGATAAAAGTATCAAACAACCCGAAAATGTACCAGGAAAATACTATGTCGACCAGACATGTGTTCCGTGTAACGATTGTGTCAAAGAAGCACCAAACCTTTTGGAATACAATGCGGACGAAACGCACATTTTTTTCAAAAAACAACCAACTAACCCAACGGAAGATAAACAAGCAAAAGCTGCCATGGCTATGTGCCCTGTGGACGCGATTGGGGATGATGGGGAGTGATTAACGTTTATAAAAGGATCTAATATTCGTGGCCACCACATCTGGTTTTTCCAAGTGGATGGCATGACGAATTTTGGGAATCCAAACGAGTTTACTCTTTTTGATATAAGATTTCATTTTTTCCATCATAAATGGAGGTGTGATTTGGTCTTCGGCACCTGCCAAAATTAACGTTGGGATTCGAATTTCTTTCATTTTTTCACCAAAAAAAATTTCTTCTTCTCTACGTAATGTATTCTCTTGTAAGTATTCATTTGGTTTGTCATTCCAAATAGTAACAAGCGTATGGCGAAACAAATAACCAGGCTCAGGAAACTCTTCTCCATACAAATAACGTAAAAGTAAAACCACTTGTCGTTCCGTTTTGGGAAATAAAATTTTCCGCATTTTTTCGCGTTCGGGATGTGGAATTCCACCGGGTGCAAGTAGGATCAATTTTTCCACCCGTTTGTTCGGATCGGATAATACTAGGTGTTGGGATATGAGTCCACCCATAGAATGCCCAACTAGGCAGACATGGGTCAGATTTAAAATTTCAAGACACTCCAAAAGTAATTTGGCCCAAACATCAATTTGGAAAAGGTATTTTACAAGAGGTAATTTACTTTTTCCATAACCTGGTAAATCAAATACATAGAGAGGATATCCATCATTTAACAATTCTTTGACGACTCGTCGAAATCCAAAACTTTCATCAAGTAAGCCATGAAAGAATACAATCGGTTTTTGATTTCCGTTTCCAAATTTCCAATAGAAAATTTTGTGGCCTCCCATATTGACATAAGAGGGAATTCCACCCATATTTTTCATTGATTTACGTCTCTGGGACTGATAATTTCGATAAAGGCTTCGGTAAAAAAGTTTAATCATAATGTTGGAATCAAAAATTCTAAAGCTATCGCAGCTACTTTCCCATTCCGCAAGTGGATTTCTTTTCGTCGATCTTAAATCCCGGAATGTATTGTATTGTCATGACGATTTGAAAGACCTTTTGGAAACCAATCATACCTTACCTTTTTCCATCGATTTGATCATCGACCAATCAAATGATTTGTTCTCCTATATAAAAGAAATACAAAATGGAAGTTATCCCACGTCAGTCAGTTTCAAAAAAAACAAAGAGGAAAAAATACTTGGGAATGTTCGCTTTTCCTCGTTACAAGAGTTTTTTGAAGAAACAACAGAGATTTATGTATTGTACTTAGATTGGAAAACGAAATCGGAATCAAATTCATTCAAACAAACAGATGAATTTGAAATTCCATTTTTAAAAACCGATTCGTTTGGGAACATCTTGTATGCGAATCCAAGATTTTTGGATTTTTTCTCACTCAACATCGACCAAATACGAAAAAAATCTATTTTTGAAATCCTGTCCCTTTCCGACGAAACAAAACAAAATTTATTAAAAGAAAACATAAAAGAAAATTTAGAAATCCAATCGGGTTTTGGTGAAAAACAAAAATTCCAACTCCAAAGTTTTATCACAAATCAAGGAAATCCAACAAACCAGGAAATCACGATTTTATTATTAGATCTTTCCATCATACAAAATGCTGAACAAACAATTAAGTATGGCGAAGATAAACTCAGAACATTTTTTGCTACTATCAATAATGGATTCGTGATCGTAAACCAAGAAGCAATTATATTGGAAGTTGCTCCTATTTTTAAGTTTTTATTATTCCAGTTATTAGCATTTGAAATCGGAGAAAATATATTTCACTATTTCGATTTAGAACTCAAATCAAAACTAACTTCAGTTCTTTTAGAATCCATCAAAACACAAACTATCCAAGTGGCAGAATTTGATTTTCTATTGTTAGGCGAAGAAAAAACATTTGAAATTAAGTACATTCCTGTTAGACGATTGAATCCAAATGATAAAAAAGTGATGTTGGTATTTTCAGATATAACGGAAGCAAAACGTTTGGATCGTCAACTCATAGAATCTATGAAATTCGCAAGTATTGGAGAAATCGCTGCGGGTCTTGCACATGAGATCAACAATCCACTTCAAAGTGCACTATTGTACTTAGAAGATTTAATCACCGTGGATGAAACCGATCCTATAGAAAGAAGGAATATACTTAAAAAAATTGAATCGGCTAACTTAAGGATCCGAGACTTGGTAAAAGCCTTATTGGATTTAGGAAGGATGGAAAGTCCCAATCGAGATTTTGTATCACCTTACTATATTTTGGTGAGGACAAGCGAATTGGTAGAAGTCAGTTGTCGGAAAAAAAACATTCATTTCTCTCGACATGCTGGTCCTAATTTGCCCGGAATTTTCGTACGCTGGCAGGAAATCGAACAAGTGTTGATCAATTGTGTAGTGAACGCCATCAATGCATTATCGGAAATGGAAATTCCGCGAGAGAATCCCAAAATAGAGTTGGGAATTGATTTTGTTAAGAGTCAAAAGAAAGACTGGGTTGTTTTTTCGGTAGAAGATAATGGGCCAGGAATCGATGATGAGACATTAGAAAAGGTATTTTTACCATTGTTTACAACGAGAAGGAATAAACAAGGTACGGGTTTAGGATTATCAATCTCAAAAAAGATCATCGCTGAACATGGTGGTGAAATTTATATGAAAACCAAGGAAGGAGTTGGAACGAAAGTAGAAATTTTTCTTCCAGCTCATAGTGACGAAAATGGATAAGATACTAATCATCGATGATGAAGAAGACATTCGGATTGCCTTAAAACGTGTTTTATCACGAGAAGGATACCAAATCGAACTTTCTGAATCAGCTACAGAAGCTGTCCATAGAATTGAATCTGGCGAATCATTTTCCATCGTCATCTCCGATATTTTAATGTCGGGAATGTCAGGCATCGATTTTACTAAATTCATTGCGGACAAAAAAATCAATTTGCCTGTCATTCTCATTACAGGTAATCCTAATTTATCTTCTGCAGAGGCAGCAATTCGTTATCATGCTTACGAATACATATCAAAACCAGTTGATCGAACACAATTATTATCCGTCGTAAAACGCGCATTAGAAGTAAAAAACCAAAAAGATTCAGACTTAGAAAAATTGATGTTGTCTGAAAAATTAGAAAAAGCACTTCGTACACAAAATTTAGATTTAAACAGACAAAATGCGGCGATCTTAAATGCAACATCAGATGCTGTCATCACTATCAATCACAAATTAATCATTGTTTCTGCGAACAAGTCTAGTTTCGACATGTTTCGATATGACGCGCCATTGGATCTTATTGGACAAAATGTACGATTGTTGTTTACCGAAAATAAAATGCAAAAGTATATGAATCAAGTTTCAAATGTATTGAGTCAGGAGCCCAATAAGTCAACTTTGCAACTTTCAGATGTCACCTTACAACGATCTGATTCCTCAACATTTCTGGCAGACATTGCTATTTGTTCTTATAGTTTGGATGGGGATTCCTATTATACAGGTGTGATCCGTGATGTGACACAAAAAAAATTGATGGTGGAACAACTGATTCACTCTGAGCGAAGGGCATTTTTGTCGGTGGTTGCAGCAAGCATTGGACACGAAATCAATAATTCCCTTACAGCCATCCAAGGATTTGTCGAAATGGCTTCCCGTGAGAACGCTGATATGATGTTAAAAGATCGAGCACTGAAAGTCACTTTGAATCAAACAGAAAAATTAAGGGCACTTACTTCCAACCTATTACAACTTGGAAAATCGGTGAAATCTACAAATGAAAAATCAGAAATATTAAATTTAAATTCTGAAATTACGGCTGTCTTAAATGTGTTTAAGGAAACAGCAAAATTAAAATACTGCCAAATCAAACGCAGTGAATCAGAAGAAAACATTCCTTTCCGAATGAATTCAGATCAATTTGCACTTTTACTGTCGAATATACTATTAAATGCTGCCGATGCCACCAATAATATAGGAACCATAGAAATCAAAGCATACCTTCAAGGAAGGAAAGCCCACCTAATCATTACAGATGATGGAGAGGGTATGTCACAGGAAACCTTAGAAAAAATTTACGAACCGTATTTCACAACGAAAGAATTAGGAAAGGGAACTGGCCTTGGAATGTTTGTTGTAAAACAGATTGTGGACAATTTCGAAATCGAATTAGAAATTGATTCAACCCCAGGAAAAGGCTCTAAATTTCATTTTATTTTTCCTGAGGTTCCCGAAACCTAGTTGGTATCGTGATTTCTGGAACCAACGAATCCCAAATAGATTTTATTCGATCTCGTTACGGTAAAAACTGTAACATCATTCCATTACAAGAAGAAGCATCAACTAGGAGATACTTTCAAATCACCAATTCCAACCTAGAAGAAGTTGTTTGTATTGATGAAACTATTAATGACGACTTTGTCAAACTTTCAGAATTTTTAGATGCAAATGGAATTCATGTTCCAAAAATTTTTGAGCGAAATGATTCCCTTGGAATTCTGTGTATGTCCTTTGGAGGAAAATTAGATTTTAGTTCCCTTCAACTGAATGACTACCAAACCCAATTTCCCAAATTGATTGATTTAATCCTAAAATTACAAACTCTTGATCCACCAAGTTTTGTGAAGAATCGAAGATTTGATTCTGAAAAATTATTGTTTGAAACAAACCTCACCCTAGAAAAATTCAATGCCTTCAAAGAACGTTTCAAAATCAAAACTTCAATTTCAAATGAAGCGATTGCATTTATAGAAGAGACTGTTGCATATTTGGATCAATACAATATCAATGTTTTCACTCACCGCGATTTTCATTGCCGTAATTTATTAAGATCACCAAACTTCGATTATGTACTCATTGATTTTCAAGATGCAAGGATGGGGGTACCTCAATATGATTTGGCTTCCATTTTGTTCGATGCATATTACCCACTTCCTAGAGAATTTCGAATGGTAGTCGATCATGATAAAAGTAAATTCAAACCTTCTATTCTTGCCTGTCTCAACCAATTGGAAGAAATCATTCAATTAGGAATGTTTTCGGATTCCCTCTATATTTTTGTCAAAAGTTTACAAAATGAATTAAACTTACATAAGGACTTTCGTCAATTCAACATATGAATGCATTTGTTCTCGCTGCAGGTTTTGGAAAACGTATGGGTTCTCTAACTGAAAATACGCCGAAACCTCTTTTAAAAATTCAATCCATAACACTTTTAGATTATGCTTTGTATCTTTTGCATGTTTGGAATATCCAAAATATTTGGGTCAATACACATTATTTAGGGGAAAAGATTTTGAACCATCTAAAAAAGTTCTCTGGAATCTCATTGGTTGTTTCCCATGAATCAAATGAAATTTTAGGAACTGCTGGCGGAATTCGTACAGCGTTACCAGAGGATCACTATACCGAACCCATTTTAATCATAAATCCCGATACATTATTTTTTCCAAGTGCAGATTTTTCACCTAAAGATCGTTTAGCGAATAATAGCAAAATTCATCTTTATTTGTTACCGATTCCGGAAGGACAATCATATACTAAAATTTCAATTTCCGATGACCAAACTTTAAAATTTGGCGAAGGTAATTTTTATTATATAGGACTTGCTGTATTGGATCCGAAATGTTTACTCCATTTAGAGAAAAATCGGTATTATGATTTGTCAGATATCTTTAAGGAATGTGGCAAAAAAGGTGAAATCACTGGTGAACTTTTCCAAGGAAAAGTTTTGGATTTAGGTACAAAAGAATTATGGGAGAGTTACCAAACAAAGGATGTATTTGGTAACAAACTCACAAAGATTCAAAATTTCTTAAGTCGTTTCAATATGACTTAAAATTTCCGATTTTCGTGTTTCAAAACCTTTTTTCCCTAACAAAGCAAACATATTATTTTTGTAATCTTCCACACCTGGTTGGTCAAAGGGGTTAACACCCAACATATAACCAGAAATAGCGCATGAAAATTCATAAAAATACAATAGTTCACCTAATGTTTCTTCCGTGATGGATGGCAATGTGATTTCTAAGCATGGCACTCCCCCATCTTTATGCGCAATTAAAGTTCCAAGCATAGCACTTTGATTGACTTCAGAAAGTTTTTTCCCTGCCAAATAATTTAATCCATCATTATCATCCGTTTTTTCTGTTAGGTAAACATCTTGTTTTGGAGTTTCAACTTTGATGACAGTTTCCATAAGTTTACGTTCACCATCCTGGATGTATTGGCCCATAGAATGTAAGTCTGTTGTGAATTGTACCGATGCAGGAAAAATTCCTTTTCCAGATTTACCTTCACTTTCGCCAAACAACTGTTTCCACCATTCTGCTACATACCCTAAAGAAGGATTGTATGATACAAAAATTTCCGTAGTTTTTCCAAGAGAATACAATCCATTGCGAATGGACGCATAAAGGCATGCCAAATTCCCATCTTTAGAAGTCGTCGAAATCAGTTCAGATTCCATTTGTTTTGCGCCATCCATCAGTTTGTTGATGCTAAAGCCAGCGGCTGCAATGGGTAGTAAACCTACGGGTGTAAAAACAGAATACCTGCCTCCTATATCGTCTGGGATGACAAAAGATGGAAATCCATACTCATCGGCCAAATTTTTGAGTGCCCCTTTGGACTTGTCCGTTGTGGCAAATACACGATTTTTGATATTTTCTTTTCCGTACTTTCGTTCTAGTAAAGAGAGTAATAATCGAAATGCGATAGCAGGTTCTGTTGTAGTGCCTGACTTGGAGATCACATTGACTGAGAATTCTTTATTCTCCAAAAAAGCGAGCAATCGAAAGTGATAATCTGCATCCAAATGATGGCCCGCATATAAAATTTTAACCGTTTTCTTCTGCGATTCTGGACTGCTAAACTCAGGCGTAAGTGCTTCAATGACAGCGCGAGCCCCAAGGTAACTCCCGCCAATTCCCACTACCACGAGGTACTGAGAATGGGATTGAATCAATTCAGCTGCCTTTCGTATGGATTGCAAATCTTCTGATTTGGTTTGGCTTGGTAGGTTTACCCAACCTAAAAACTCTTTACCTAACCCCGATCGAGTGAGAACCGTTTGACGGGCTTTTTCTGCTCTATCCAATTCAACTTCCAAATTGGATTGAGAAAGAAATGGTTTCACAAAGCGATCTGAAATTTTTAGATTCGACATAACACCTGTCCTAAAATAAAGTATAGCATCGAAAGGAAGATGATGTGGATTCATTGAGAAGTAAAGAAAATTTGAATCAATTTGAACGTATATTTGGAAAAACAAATTCCCATCCACGTTTGTTTGTTGCACCCGCAAGGATCAATATCATTGGAGAACATGTAGACTATTTGGGTGGTATCGTATTACCTGCAGCGATCAACTTCTCGGTTCAAGTTTATCTTCGTCCGAACCATTCATCCTTTTATCAATTCCACTCCGTTACCTACAATGAAACCATCAAAATCGAAAAACCCTTTCGACCAAGTCCCTCTTCTCCATGGACAGATTATATATCAGGTGTCATTGTTGAAATCGAAGCACTTGGTTACGATGTGCCAGGTTTTGATCTTTTAGTGGATGGAAATATCCCACAAGGATCAGGTCTTTCTTCTTCAGCGGCGTTAGAAGTGGTCACTGGATTTGCAATTTCCGAATCTTTTGGGTTGGGAATCAAAAAGGAAACCATCGCTGTCATCGGTCAGAAGGCCGAAAACAATTTTGTGGGAACCAAATGTGGGATTATGGATCAGTTCATCATTGCTGTCGGCAAGGAAAACGATTGTATTTCGCTTAACACAGAAACACTTTCTTACTCCTACCACCATTTTGACTTAGATGATCATGAATTTTACCTCATCAATTCAAATGTAAAACACAACCTGAAAGACAGCGCTTATAACAATCGAAGGTTAGAATGTGAATCGGCTTTGGAAAAGGTACAAACAAAATACCCGAATTTTAAGCAACTTTATGATGTTACTTTATCAGAAAAGGAATTGATCGATTGTGGTCTGACCCTTAACGAACGAAAACGAACTAACCATGTCATTTCAGAGCGAGAAAGGACAAAACAAGTCATCCATGGTTTGGAAAAAAACCAGTTCTTAGAAGTTGGAAATGCTTTGTTTGCAACTCATGAATCTCTGTCAAAAAATTTCGAAGTGTCTTGTGAAGAAACTGACTTTATTGTTTCGACCCTAAAAGAATTAGGAGCCATTGGTGCGAGGATGATTGGAGGTGGGTTTGGTGGGTGCGTACTCGTACTAGACAAAAAGGATCATTTTGCTAAAATAAATGAAGAAATGAAAAAAAGTTATCAACAAAAATTTAACCTTGCGTTAGACTTCTACAAGTTTCAAATTTCAGACGGGGTGAAGGAAATTTCTATATGATCGAAAATTGGGATGAGTATACCGTCGAAAGTGGAGACTTCAAAATGGAAGTCCTACAACAAAAATTTGTCCCACTCCCTGAATCTGCCGTTTATTTCGAGTTATCCGGCGAAATCAATTTATACAATTCCCAGGTGATGAAAGAAAATCTGGAAATTTTAATTTCAAAAGGTATCCATCATATTTTTTTAAATTTCGAGCAGGTAAGTTACATCGATAGCTCAGGACTCGGCGTTTGTTTAGGAATCCATTCCAGGCTTGTCAAACAACAAGGATACATACGAATTGTATCCCCGTCGGAAAAAGTGCGTTATGTTTTAGAACTCACGAAACTGAAAAGCCTACTCCAAATTTTTCCTACATTAGAGCAGGCTGTAACCCACAGTTAAAAATAACTTGGAAACAAAAATTTTAACTTAGCAATTTGTTCTGGGTTCCGTTTCTCGGGAGCCGTCACAAGTGAAAACTTTGTACTTCCCACCAAACTCGTATCATCCGACTTTCCTAATAAATCTATCAATGTTGATAAAAGTTTTTTTGCGGTTTCCGCATTGGTACTTAGGTTAGCAAGAACCATCTCCAACGTTACATGGGCTTCGTCTTCTTTCCAACAGTCATAATCTGTCGACATACATACCATTTGGTATAAAATCTCAGCTTCCCTTGCGAGTTTTGCTTCTGGTAAAACTGTCATATTGATGATGTCTGCACCCCATGACCGGTACATATGGGATTCTGCTCGAGTCGAAAACAATGGTCCTTCCATACAAATTAATGTTTTGTTGCTATGGATCGGGAGATTGATTTGTTTTGCAGCTTCTTCCACTTTTTTCGCGAGGCCTGGAGAAAACGGATCGGCAAAAGGAGCATGGGCAACCATTCCATTTTCAAAGAATGTAGCATGTCTCGATTTTGTTCTATCGATGATCTGTGATGGAATCACAAAATCACGTGGTGCAATTTCTTGTCGGAGACTTCCGACGGAACTAAAGGCTATGATTTCTTCAACACCTAACTGTTTTAATGCGGCGATATTGGCACGTGCAGGAACCTCACTTGGGTTTAAAAAATGGCCCTTACCATGCCTCGGTAAAAAAGCAATTTCTTTCCCCTTAAATCGACCAATGGTGATGGTATCAGATGGTTTTCCCCATGGTGTATCCGGATGGATTTCTTTTAGAATTTCCATCCCATCAATCGAATACAAACCTGTTCCACCAATCACCCCGATTTTCACTACATTTGCCATATGAATCCTCTTAAAGTGCAGTTTTCCCCCAACGATTTTGGTTGCATTCGTTTTTTCAGTTTCCAAACTGTAGAATGCTCATGGGAGAATACATGAAATCCAAACTCGTTTCCATCACAAGTATCACAGTTCTTTTTTTGATCAGTGCCAGCATCACATCTGATAGTTCCTTTGATTTATCCACCGACTCCGATCGCAAATCAGTGAGTGTCACAATCTATAATGGAGGCATCGGCCTCGTCAGAGAAACACGTGTTTTGAACCTGGCAAAAGGAATTCGCACCTTACGATTTGAAGATGTCCCTTCCCAAATCATCCCACAAACCGTTCGTGTGAAAGGGGAAGATCCAAAAAAACTCACAGTCTTCGAACAAAACTATGAATATGATCTCATTTCTCCAGAACGATTGATGGATAAATACATTGGCAAAGAGGTGACCCTTTACCAGGACGGAAAGGAAAAAACAACTTCCGTAAAAGCAAAACTCATCGCCAATAATGGAAGTCCCGTTTACCAAATTGGAAACGAGGTTTCCCTTGGGTACAATGGCCGAGTCACTGTCCCTACCATCCCAGAGAATTTATTCGCTAAACCAACGTTAGTTTGGAAGTTAAAAAATGACACCGAGAAAGAGCAGGCTCTCGAAGTTTCTTACCAAACCAATGGACTTGGATGGTCGGCAGATTACATCCTCGTTTTGGATAAAGAAGAAAATGAATGTGGGCTCAATTCTTGGGTTACTTTAAATAACAACTCAGGAGCCGAATTTAAAAATGCCGTTTTGCAATTAGTGGCTGGAAAAGTGAATTTACTTTCCAACCGCCCAGCATACTCACCACAACCTCGTTATGCGAAAAAAACGATGGTAAAAGAGTATGAGGAATCTGATGCAGCTCCTGAATTTAGCCAAGAAAATCTTTCCGAGTATTATTTATATACTTTGGACCAACCCACAAATATCGGTTACAACCAAACTAAACAAGTGCAACTCTTCCAGTCAGAAGGAATTGAAATCAAAAAATACTTTGTTTTTGAAAACCTACCGATGTATGAAGGCAATGAGAAAAATTTTAACAACGCCACCATTAAATACATTTTTAAAAATGCTAAAAAAAACAATTTAGGTAGACCACTCCCCCAAGGAACCATCCGTGTTTTTAAAGCGGATTCCAAAGGAAGACAACAATTACTTGGGGAAGATACCATTGATCACACTCCAGAAAATGAAGATGTAAAAATCAAAACAGGCCAAGCTTTTGACGTGGTTGCCAATGGAAAAAGACTCTCGTATGAAGTTTTCAAACTCTCAAGAGGGGATAAATCTTCCTATTCTGTTGAAATTAGAAACAGAAAAAAGGAACCAATCGAAATTCGATTTTATGCAAGTTTATGGGGAGATTGGAACATCACTAAGTCATCTCATAAATTCACCAAAGAATCATCAACCAAAACCTATGCAGATGTTCCTCTCAAAGCAAATGAAGTGGTCACATTAGAATACACAGTCGAAACTAAATACTAAACATGGAAACAAAGTATGATGCCATCATCATTGGATCGGGAATCGGCGGGCTAACCGTCGCTTCCATTTTATCACAAGTCGCGGGCAAAAAAGTTTTAGTATTAGAACGTCATTTTAAGTTAGGTGGCTTTACACATACATTCAAACGATTGGGAAAATTTGAATGGGACGTAGGAATCCATTATATCGGTGATTTGGCTGAGGGTTCGATGTTACGAACCCTTTTTGATTCGATTACAAAACGTGGTGTCCAATGGAAAAAAATGGAAGAACCCTTTGAAGTTTTCGATTATCCAAATTTTAGTTTCCCTGTTTACGGTGAAAAAGAACGGTTCCGTAACGATCTAAAATCAAAATACCCGAACGAATCCAGCGCCATTGACCAATACTTCAAAGATGTGGAAACCTTTACACAGTGGTTTGGTAGGCATTTCACTCTGAAAGCCTTACCTGCTTTTTTTGAAAAGGCCGCAAAATTACTTGGACTTGGTCATATCTCCACTCCTTACATCACAACAAAAGAGTATATGGACAACCATTTCAAGGATCAAAGTCTAAAAGCATTGCTTTGTTCCCAGTGGGGGGACTATGGACTACCACCAAAAGATTCCTCCTTTGCCATTCACTCGATGATCGTAACCCATTACTTTAACGGAGGTTATTTCCCGATTGGAGGTTCCAGTAAAATTGTGGAGTCAATCGAACCGATCGTGGAAAAAAATGGTGGGGCGATGAAGATCCTCCATATAGTAAAAGAAATCATTTTGGATGGAGACAAAGCGATTGGTGTCAAGGTAGATGTACAAAAAGGAAAAACCTTTTCAGAACAAAGTTTTTTTGCTGATCTCATCATCTCCGATGCTGGTGCTTACACCACCTACAACAAACTATTGCCGAAACAATTTTCAAATGATTTCCAAATTCCTTTGGAATCACTCAGCACCCAAGGCACAACTTCCATCACACTTTACATTGGTTTTAAGGAATCTCCAACAAAATTGGGATTTCATGGCGAAAACCATTGGATTTTCCCAAATCTTAACCATGACGAAAGTTATGCGAAACGGAATGACCTAATCCATGGAAACCCACCAATGATGTATTTGTCGTTTCCATCCTTAAAGAACCCAGAGGCAGAAGGGCATACGGCCGAGGCGATAAGTTTTGCTGATTATTCCAACTTTGCCAAATGGAAAGAAGAACCTTGGAAAAAACGAGGGGAAGAATACAACCAATTGAAGGCAACGATTACAGAAGGGATGTTGCAGTTTTTGGAAGAACGATTCCCTGGTTTCCGAGACCTGATCGAGTTCACCGAGCTCTCAACTCCCATCACAACGGAATTCTTTACTGGACACAAAGAAGGTTCCATTTACGGACTTTCCTGTACACCAGAACGGTTCCGCCAAGAATGGTTAGGAGTGAGGACAACTGTGAAAAACCTTTACCTCACGGGAGCAGATGCCTGTTCTCCTGGCGTTGCTGGTGCGCTGATGGGTGGTGTTGCCACTTCTTCCGTCGTACTTGGGCTGACAGGGACTTTACGGCTCATGAAGGAACTTTTCCAAAAGAGCCAAGAAACCGTTTGACAAATGGTTTGAAGTTTGATAGTTTGATATTAAACCAATGGGAACAAAATTCAAAGGATCTAAAAAAGAAGTACAAGCTCTAGACTCGTTTATCAAACTCAAACGAGCCTCGGAATCCTTGTCTTCTCGCCTCATTTCTGAATTCTCAAAATGGAATATTTCAGAAAGCCAGTTTGGTGTTCTGGAAACATTGTACCACTTAGGTCCCCTTTGCCAAAAAGACTTAGGCGATAAAATCCTAAAAAGTACGGGAAACATCACGTTAGTCATCGATAACTTAGAAAAACGAAATTTGGTGGAACGAGTACGTGGTGTGGAAGACCGAAGGTTTATTTCTGTGCACTTAACCAACGAAGGTAAAAAACTGATCGAACAAATTTTTCCTGACCATGTCAAAAGGATCACTTCTGAATTTTCTGTCCTATCTCCAGAAGAACAGGACGTGTTAGGAAAAATCTGCAAAAAACTCGGCAAAAAAACCGAACCTACATCCAAGTAATTGAAATTTTAATCACGGTAATCCATTACCAATCGAAACCCCGCTCGCCTATCTTCACTTAGGTTTGGAATCCCTCCATATGATCTAGCACTTGCTGTTGCATTTTTCGCTGAGTCCGAATACGAACCTCCTCTCACCACTTTATAAATTTTCCCGAAAGAAAAGTTTTTGATATGATGCCCTGGATACAATTGGTAATCACTAGATGTCCATTCAGGTGCATTCCCACACATTCCGATGGCTCCATAGGGACTTGCCCCTTCTGTGGATAGTTCTAATACCGATTGGGTTTTTCCCAATTTTGATTCTCTCGTATTGCAATAGAGGGAATCATACTCATCACCAAAAGGATATTTGGTGGCTGTGATTTGGTATCCCAACGTTTCATCTCGGTTCGTATATTCCACCACTCCTGGTCCCCTTGCCGCTTTTTCCCATTCCCATTCAGTGGGAATTCGTTTGCCTGCCCATGCTGCATAACGTTCAACTTCACGATAAGTGAGATGGACCACAGGATGTTCAGCTTCCCCTTCAGGGTATCTGCCTCCAATCCAGTGGGGAGGTGCCTTTGTATTGGTTTGTTTTAAAAAGAATTCATATTCTGCATTCGTTACTTCATACTTATCTATGTAAAAGGATGGTATCTCTTTGAGATTAGAAGCTTTCGGTTCTAAAAAATAAGGGTTAAAACTATCTGAAGAGGGATCAGTCCCCTGACCGTATAAAAATAAACCTCGGGAAACTAGAACCATTTCCTTTCTATCTTTGGGATGGAAAACAGTTTTACGAGGCGAGGTATACCTTCCTTTAAAAAAGGCATCTGGTTCTGTGAAAAAATCTTCTTCCACATAACTCGAGATATAAGCATCTGTTGTGATTTCTTTCATTTTGGAAGTAGGGTCTGGCTTATAATCTCCAACTAACACTACTTCAATGAATTGATTGTTTTTATTGATGTTTTTTTCTTCCCAAATCGTATCTCTAACAATGAGCAGTCCTTGTTTGAGTTGGGTAAGTTTTTGATAAACTGGAAACTCTTTTGTTTCGCTAAAAAGAGATTTTAATTCAGAAACTGAGTATTTGGAAATCTTTTGATTTCGATAAATGCGAACTTTGATCCAAAGTCGATTTTTGTATACGCCAACAACTTCCCCTTTCCAGAGTTGGACTTTCTTTTTAGTCGTAGCGAAGGGTGATTCTTCCGACGTTTCCTCTTCTGAAACTAGGGGTGTGAAGAAAAACCCCAAAACGAATAGAACCAAAAGTAAATTTTTCATACTGTCTTTTATCATCATCGGCCTATTTCGCCGAAACCTTTTGATTGAAATTTCCCGTGCATCTATACAATCAGTGGGAAAAGGAAATGCAAAATTGATTGAGTTTCAATACAAACGGGAAAAAGAAAACATCCTCATTTCCTTAAAAACAGATTCCACACAAATTGGAACCTTTCATAGGATTGCGACCATCATTTATGCACTCAAAATGGACATCCTTTCGGGTGAACTTAGCACAGTCATTGAACAAGGAAATGAATTTACGATCGATTCGTTTATTTTGCAAGCAGCTGAAGGTGACACAACAAAAGCAGCGTTCCAATTGGGAATGATGATGGACTCCGTATTTTCGAAAAATGCAAAATTTGAAGAAATCTTAGAGAAATTACAAATCCAAGAACCTGCAGTTGCTACCTTCTTTAAGGAAACCCCAGAGTTTATCTTTTCAGACCTTCCCGAAAGAAACCAAACTTGTTTGTATTTAGAAAGCAGTGCAGGTCGGGGTTTGTTGTATTATGTTTCTCGCATCCTAATGCAAAACCAAATCAATATTTTAAGTGCTACGATTGAAACTGATTTTGAAACAGGAAGGGCGAAGGATAGTTTTTATTTAACAGATGGTTCGGGGCAGATGTTTGCTTCCACTGATCTTGCTCTCAAAATCAGAAGAGAAATCCTTGCCCCGATCCAATCAAACTCTCGTTAGAGATTAGTTTTTACAGAGAACCTTTAGGGAAGTTGCTTTGTCAACTTTTGGTGCTTTCCCGTTGGAAAAACGGTAAGCCAAACCAGACTTCTTATCAACTTCCGTTTTTGTCCAAAACTTGTCTTCGCTAGTTTTGATTTCATTTGGAGCTGTCGCAGCAAATTTCACCAAATCTTCTTTCGAAGGAACGACTCCACCAACCGACTTGCAATACGCAGCTGCTTCTGTGAACTTTTTGGAAGCAATTTTGTCAGTGAGGAAACCTGCCGTTGCCACTTCTTTCGGAGTTTCTTCCGCTTTTTTCTCAGATGCATCAGCAACTGGTTTTGTTTGGGCATCCGCTGGAGTTTTTGTTGCTTCTACTTGTGTAGTCGCAGTGGGAGCCTTTGGTTTGAGGTATTTGGCATACCCGAGGTATCCAATCGCGATAATTCCCGCTAATACTAAAAATAGATACACACCATTTCCGGATTCTTTCGTTCCGTGATCAGAACTATCTGAATGGGAAACAGGCGATTGTAGGGATGCTTGCGCCGACTCGTCATTTCCGAAGAGTGATGCACTCTCATTTCTTGTAGATTGTTTCTTAACCGTATTTGTTTTCTTGGCCGCTTTTTTAACAGCCTTCTTCTTAGCGGCAGATGATGATTTTTTCGTTGCCATAATGATAATCCTTATTGCCGAGACAATTCTAATTATAGTTATCACATAAAATCAAAAAAAGCTGAAGAACTTCTTCTCAATTTTGTTTTTTTTTAAAATTTTTTTAAGTGTGTTTCCGTTTCTCCTAAGAAATGATGATCCTAGATGAAAGAAGTTCGCATTGGTCTATTGGGTGCCGGAGTTGTCGGCACAAGTCTACTCCAACTCTTGGACAAAAACCGAGAAAAAATCCAACGTCATTATGGAATCAACTTACAACTAACAGCCATTGCGACCCGTAGCCCGGGAAAACTCCAAGGAAAAACGAACATTTCTCTAACGGAAGATGTGCTTTCCGTTACAAAACGTTCGGATATTGATATGATTGTTGAATTGATAGGCGGAACAGACATCGCCTACAAGGCCGTTCGCTCCTCACTTGAAAATGGCAAATCAGTCATCACCGCAAACAAGGCATTGTTATCCGAAAAAGGCCGAGAACTTTACGCAATCGCGGAAAAATCAGGTGTGGAATTAGGATACGAAGCGGCCGTTGCAGGCTCCATTCCCATCATTCGAACATTACGAGATGGTCTTGCTTCCTGTGAATTTGAAGTGATTTGTGGAATTCTGAATGGAACCACCAATTTTATTTTAACCAAAATGGAACAAGAATCTTGGGATTATGCCACTGCATTAAAGAAAGCACAAGAACTCGGATTTGCAGAGGCCGATCCTACGTTTGATGTCGAAGGCATTGATGCCGGCCATAAAATCAGTTTGTTAGCAAGCCTTGCGTTTCGGGAATTTGTTTCCTTCCAAACTGTATCGGTCAAAGGAATTTCTGAATTACAATCCCTTGACATCCAATCAGCACTCTCTCTTGGTTACCGGATCAAATTATTAGGTATCTCTAAACGAAGTTCGGCGGGAATCCTAACGAAGGTCCATCCTACGCTTGTTCCACTCGACCACCCACTTGCCAATGTTATGAATGAATCAAACGCTGTATTTTATAAAACGAAAGAAGCGGATTCTGGGATGATGACAGGGAAAGGTGCTGGTGGGATGCCAACCGCAAGTGCAGTCCTCTCTGACATCATTTATTATGCTTCCAGATTAGGAAGTAAGGACATCGCAAAAGAGAATAATTTATTTCCAGAAGGGAAACGTTTCCCTGAACCAGAGAATTTAGTACGGTATTACCTTCGTTTCTCAACTGTTGATAAACCAGGTGTACTTGCTGAAATTTCACAAATTTTAGGACGTCATAATATTTCGATTGCTTCCGTCCAACAAAAGGAATCCTCTTCGGAACCCGTTTCTGTCATTGTTGTCACTCATGCCGCTACCGAAGGGGAATTCCAAAAATCATTATTGGAAATTGATACCATGACAAACATCATCAAACAGAAGACGGTGGCAATTCGGTTATTGGAGAACCTCTAATCCCATGACTATCTTTAGTTTCCCTTCACTCACAATTGAAACGGAATCAATTCAAATCAAAGGGGAAGCGGTACAAGTTGTTTCATTTGTGGGCCAAATCACCAACACAAATGCTTATGAGATCAATCGAAACATTGCTTCGGTTTTCGAAGGTGGCATTTACCAAATCATTTTGGACTTAAGCAAATTGGAATACATCAATAGCATCGGTGTTGCCACGCTCATTGGGATCATCAAAACAGTAGAAAATCAAAATGGGAAAATTCGTATCGGGGGATTGAATCATTTTTTGGAAAATGTGATCCAACTTATGGACCTACCCAAAAAAGTACACATTCACAATTCTAAAGAAGAAGCCATCCTCAACTGGACGTAACTTCTAATTGTTTTTGTTCTTGTTTTTTCCAAATTTCATATTCAATCAAATCTAACAAACGAGAAAGGCCTTCCCTGGTCACCGCTGATACAAGTAAGGATCCGTTTTTTTGTAGGTTCTCACGTGTTTCCTCATCCAAACCATCTGCTTTATTATAAACCACCATTCGTGGAATTTCGTTTAATTGCAGAGAATTGAGAATTGTATCAACTGCATCCATTTGTTCCGAGTAATTTGGGTTTGTGACATCAACTACATGTAATAATAAATCTGCATCACCTAATTCTTCCAACGTAGCTTTGAAGGCTTGTGATAAATCCGGTGGCAGGTCATGGATAAATCCAACAGTGTCAGAGATGATGATTTCTCTTTCTTCGGGAAAACGAATCCTTCTAGTCGTTGGGTCCAAAGTAGCAAATAGTTTGTCTTCAGCAATGACTGTGGAATTGGTTAGGGCATTGAGAAGAGTTGATTTTCCTGCATTGGTGTAACCAACAATTCCCACAATGGGAATTTCGTTACGAGAACGAGACTTACGATTGAGTTCCCTCCTTCGTTTGAGATCTTTCAATTCGTTTTCCAAACGATTGATTTTTTCTTCCACACGTCTGTTTCCAATTTCTAATTTGGTTTCCCCAGGCCCCCTACCTCCAATACCACCCGTTAGGCGACTCATATTGTCATCTAATTCAGACAATCTGTTTTTAAGGTATTTCAATTGAGCAAGTTCTACTTGTAGTTTTCCATCTCTGGATTTCGCATTTTTGGAAAAAATATCTAAAATGAGTTGGGTGCGATCGATGATTTTTAAATCACTCGCATCTGAAATTTTTTTGGCTTGGGAAGGAGTGAGTTCCAAATCAAAAATCAGATGTTCTATGTCTTTGTGAACTGAAGTCAAAATGATTTCTTGTAATTTACCTTTCCCCACAACTGTGCGAGGATCCGGATCCCGTTTTTGTACATAAGTATCAACAACATGAATCCCAGCAGTTCGACAAAGTTCTTTTAGTTCTTCCATTGAGTGTTCGGGAGAACGTTTCATCTTCCTTACATCATACACACCAACAAGGAATGCTCTGTTTTCTTTTTGTGATTCTTTCAGGTTGGATGTTTTTTTAGTGAATTCGGATTCAAGTGCTTCTACTTGTTCCGAATATCCATACTTAATTTGACCAGGGTATTGTTTCGGAGATAATATCCACGGTTCTTTTGCATCTGGATCTGGATTGATAAAGGCGGAAAAAAAGTATTTGGGAATCCCATCTTTGTCCACACAAGCCGCTGTGATCGAATCAAACCGGTTGAGAACTAAGTCCATCAAATCTTCTTGATTTAACGGTTGTTCTTTGAGATGGGTATGGAAGAGTCGCAAGCCACGAAGGCGTGAGTGGGCAACACGGTAACGATCCAAATGAGGAATTTCGATGGAATGGTCATTGCCGACAATGAGATGAGTGACATAACCTGTCCTCTCGATGAGAAGTCCAACTTGCCTACCAATTTCGACAGAAATCTCTCCAACAAGGCGTGCGAGCTCCATGGAGATGATAGAATCCTCCCGAAGTCGCCTTTCTGAGAGAGATTTTAACTTTTTTAGTTGGTTTGGCTTGAGACCGGCGAGGTTGCCGCTAATTTTACTTATAGTACGTATCCGATATTCAAAGTATGGAAGTAGGCTATCATATGTTTCAAAAGGGTCAAGACATAATTTGGAAAGGCAGTTTATGGGTGGTCTTATTCCTTTTCACTGGATGTTCCAGCACCAAACCCTTTCAGTTAACAGATGTTTCACCAAAGTATCGCGAATACCAAGGCAGTGAACTCGATCCTCATAAATCAAAAAATGTAATCATCCCCGTTACTAAAAATCGTAAATATGATAACTTTATTGAAGAAGCCCATAAAACGATCGCCTTATTGGAATTTGGTGAAAATATTGCCTTACGAGCCGATAGCAAAAAAACCGTTGGGGAACCAGTTGAAAAAGAAATGCAAGCGGCTGCCTATTTAGAAGAAGATTTACCTTCTGTCATCACTCGACTTCCAGAACTCATCCAAACCAACCAATCACTGATTGATAGCACACCAAATGATTTTGACGGACCAACCATTGGAAGAGTGACTCGTGAATTAGGAACAATTTTAGAGTCCTTACAACAGTATAGTCCAAAGGCAATCGGAATTCAAAATGCAATCCGTAATCTAAGAGCTGATTCCAGTAACTACAACCAAGGTCGTGACATCGCAGAAGTAGATGTGAAACCAGAAACTGCGGATCCTATCCTTATCAATACAGATTCTGAAACCCAAAAAAAACCGGAAAAGCCAACCGTTAAAAAAGAAGATCCTTCCAAAAAAATTTCCATCAAACGATTGAATCGCAAAACAAAAGTTACGGGAAAAGCCACTGAACAAATTGATGAGATGGTAAAAAAGGAAGAGGAAGAAGTCCTATCTGATGAAGAAAAAAAAGACAAGGAATACACAGAACAAATCAGAAACGGACTCGTACAAGTCTTTCGTTGGGAATACTACCGCAAACCAAAAAACCTTGAGAAAATTTTAGCAACACACCCAATTCCAAGAGTTCGTTCTGCAGCAGCCTTGGCATTGGGAAGATTGAAAGCTGGTAGAGTCGCCCTGCAAACGGCCATTGACAAAGATGGTTACCAAGTAAGGCCATCTGCTTATAAAGCTCTGTCCGACTTAGGAGACAAACGTTCTTTATCATATTTTATCGCAGGAACCAAAGCTGAAGACCCAGAAGTGATTTCCGTCAGTTTTGAAGGACTCGGTAAAACTAAAGATCCTGCAGGCCGTGAATTGATTTTAACGCAAGGGATTGCTTCCGAATATGTAGTCATCGTTTCGGGTGCTTTACGGGGACTCGCTTATCATAAATTAGATGCGGATGTTGAAATATTTGATCGTTTTTTGAAATCCCAAGAACAAGAAATCAAAGAAGCAGCAATTGAAGCTTTAGCCATTCATGGTAGCCGAGAAAGTTTACGAATCTTAGAAAGGGTTGCTACGGAAGACCCAACTCTAGCCATAATGGCCATTGACGAGATTACAAAGAATCCTTCTTTATCCGCAACATTTGCTTTGATACGATTGAATGAATCACTCACCGATGAAAAATTCACCAAACGAATTGGTGAATCCTTATTACAAAGAAAAGCCTTTGGTAAGTATGCAATCATATTAGTTGAAGATGATTACTTGCGAGCAGAAGCAAATGAACGATCTACACCTATTTCTTATATCAAGGAAAAAGAAATTGGTCTCATTCTATCAGAAACGAAAAAGGAATTCGCAGTTCGTATGGGTGAAAACATTGTCACAGATAAATACATCCAAGTGAAAATGGAATCCACTTTACCTGGTGCAAGGAGTGCGTTTGTTTCTGGTTGGGTCTTTTATCCAAAAATTGACATCATTGAAGTAAAACAATTAGGAAGTGATGGGAATTCAGGTAAGTATTCTCAGTTAAAAAAAGGAAAACACAAAAACCTATTCAATCCAGAAAAAGAAGTGAAACTCCCTAAAAAGGATTAGATTTTCCTTTCACGAGGATGGTGGGGACCCACTCCACTATCCCTTGTTTGAGTGGAACCTTTGGAATCATCCAATGCAGTCCACAAAACCAAGTTAAAAAATAAGCAGAAAAAGGCATCACTCCCCAAACATCAAACCCAGTGGATGCGATGACCATCACACCCTTGTAACCTGATTTGTAAATGTTACGCATCATCCACAAACCTGAAGTTTGTGTTTCCATGGTGACATCGGACACAATCATATCGTAGTCATTTGACTTCTGAAATAATTCCCAACCTTGTTTTGCATCATAAGCTCGATCCGATTGGATTTTTTTTTGGTCAAAATAGTTTTTTAAGTGATTCGCATAACGATCATTATCATCAACAATCAATATTTTTTTCATATTTGGATCTCTGCATCAGCAAATTGGCTATCGTATAATTTTTTATAAATCCCATTTTTTTGAAGTAAGGAATCATGGTCTCCTTGTTCTTTGATCTCACCTTCTTCGATGACAACAATGTTTTTGATTCGCCTAACGGTAGATAATCTATGCGCAATGATAAATGTAGTTCGATTTTGGAAAAGCCTTTCTAAAGCTCGGCTCACCAGTCGTTCTGATTCAGCGTCCAATGCACTTGTTGCCTCATCCAATATCATAATCTCTGCATTTCGTAACAAAGCACGAGCAATGACTAAACGTTGCCTTTGGCCACCACTCAAATCCAAACCTCGTACTCCAATCATGGTGTCGTAACCATTTTCCATTTTTGTGATAAAATCATGAGCATTCGCCAAACGAGCGGCTCTCACCACTTCTTTTCTTGTCGCGGCCCCTGTTCCATAAGCGATGTTTTCGGCAATGGTTCCATGAAAGAGAAAAATTTCCTGAGTGACGATTCCTATTTTCTTACGCAAAGACTTAAGGGAGTAATGTTTGATATCTATCCCATCAATTGTAATTTTACCCGAAGTTGGATCAAAAAATCGAGGAATCAAATCCATCATTGTTGATTTACCAGATCCACTGGTTCCAACAAAGGCATAGGTTTCTCCGAGTTTGATATCTAAATTGATCCCTTTGAGAACTTCTTGGTTGGTTCCAGGATAAGAAAAATGAATGTCTTCAAACTTGATCCCTTCGGTGATTTTCTCCAAAACAGTTTCATCACCATGTTCGATGACTTCTGGGTCCCGATCGATAATTTCAAAAATTCGTTTCCCGGCCGAATTGGCTTGGGTGATTTTACCAACCATTTGGGAAAGTTGTGTGAGTGGTCGCATTAAAAATAATAAGGTCAATAAAAATGCCATAAACTCACCTTGCGTGAATTTACCTGAATAAATGAATTTTGCACCTAACGCAAAGTAACCCAGAACCACAATGGAAGAAGTTAACTCCACAAGACTGGGGGCCATTTGCAGATAAAACTGGCCTTTGAATGTTCGACGATATACTTTTTGGTTGATATTATCAAATTTTTTGAGGTCTTGGGTTTCTTGTCGAAACGTACGGATCACTTTGATACCAGAAATAAACTCTTGGATATGCCCATTGAGATCGGCTATTTTTTCTTGGAACCTTGCTGTTGATGAGGATATTTTACGTGTGAAAAGTGTAACTGGTAAGATCACTACAGGCACTGTCAAACATGCCAAAATTAATAGTTCTGAATTTAGATAAATTAGAATGACCAAATGTGTTAACACATAAAAGAAATTAATTACCGCATCACGTAAGTTACTTGAGATCACTGCTGCCACAATTTCTGCATCGTTGATGACACGACTCATAATGAGTCCTGTTTTTTCTTTATAAAAATAGGTGAGAGGTAATCTTTGAACTTTTTGGAAAAGCTCCTGACGGATGTCGCGGACAGCTTTGTAACCAGCAGTGGCGATACAATACACCGATAACAGATATGTTCCTAATTTTAATAAATACAATGGGAATACTGCAATACATACTGCCCAAACAACTTCTTTTGGTTCCATGTCTTTGGTGTAGTCGTTGACTTGGAGTTTAAAAGAGATGATCACCCTTTTGATACGTTCGAGCCCATCAAGGCTATCCTCACCAAGTAACACTTCTTGCACCAATATGGTTTTTTCTGGTAGTGTGAGATCTAAGTGAAACCTATTGTTTTTGTCACTTCCCAAGGAATCAAAGAGAGGGATTAATGCAGTAAGGGAGATACCATTGAGTACAGCAGTTAACAAAGCAAAGATGAGTCCTAAAACAAACCTTTGTCTATAATGAACGCTATAACTCAGTAATCTTAAAAAATATTTCATGTAAGAACTTCCTCATAGAAGTTACGAAGTAAGGTCTCTCCATATTCCGTTAGGATGGATTCAGGATGGAATTGGACCCCAAAAACCTTTTTCCATTTTCTGTGACGAATTCCCATGATCACACCATCTTTTGTTTCTGCTGTCACTTCCAATTCCTCGGGAAAATTCAGTTTTGAAACAGCCCACGAATGGTAACGATTTGCTAAAAATCGGTTGGGAATCTTTTTGAAGAGTCCCTCTCCCGTATGTTCAATGGGTGACGGTCGGCCATGATGGATATCTTTTGTTTGTTCTAATTTTGCACCAAAGGTTTCCGCAATGGTTTGGTGCCCAAGGCAAATTCCAAGTATTGGTAACCTGGGATATAAATTAGTAAAATGGGAAACCAGTTTCCCTGATGTTTTCGGCAAACCAGGTCCCGGAGATAATACAACTGCTTTAAACTTTTGATTTGAATCCAGTGGAAGCGTTTCATTATTTCGCATAACAGTCGTTGGTGCGATTTTGTTTAGGTATTGGTATAAAATATAGGTGAATGAATCGTAGTTATCGATGAGTAAAAACATACTAGGATTGGACCAGTGGAATTGAGTTTCTAATCCACCGATCCTAATTCCAACTTTTAAGCGTTTGGAGTTTCGATCCCAACTCCGTCGTTGAGGAATTTCGAAATGATCACTCTTTGGATTTGTGAGGTTCCTTCGTAGATTTGGAAAATTTTTGCATCACGCATCAATTTTTCTACTGGGTACTCTTCGTTGAATCCGTATCCACCAAATATTTGAACTGCATCTGTCGTGACACGCATCGCCATATCAGCACAGAAAACTTTTGCAATCGATGCTTGGTATGTGTTTCGGAATCCATTGTCGATGAGCCATGCAGACTGCCAGCAAAGCAAACGACCTGCTTCAATGTCACGAGCCATCTCAGCGATCATAAAACTCACACCTTGGTTTACGGAAATTGGTTTTCCAAACGCATTACGAGTGTTTGCATAACGAATGGAATGGTCAAGCGCTGCACGAGCTACACCAACTGCTCCGATTGCAACAGCGGGACGAGTTTGGTCAAAAGCACCCATCGCAATTTTAAAACCTTCCCCTTCTTTCCCGATCATATTTTCTTTTGGAACTTTTACATCTTCAAAAGTTACACCACGGGTATCGGAACAACGTTGTCCCATATTCTTTTCTTTTTTGCCGATGATGATTCCTGGAGTTTTGGCATCCACGATAAATCCAGTCATCCCTTTGTGTCCCGCATTTGGATCTGTTTTTGCTAATACAAAAAACCAATCAGCATGACCTGCGTTTGTGATCCACATTTTGGATCCGTTGATGATGTATTCATCACCCACACGTTTTGCCGTTGTACGGATACCGGCAACATCGGATCCAGCACCTGGTTCTGTTACAGCATAGGCGGCTAAGGTAAAATTTTCCGACATCGGTTGGATGAATTTTTTCATCACGTAATCATCAGCACCGAGTAGTACTGGTGCGAGTGCGAGATTGTTTGCAAGGATTGCAGTCGCCATCCCAGAACATCCATAAAATAATTCTTCGGAAGCGATGAGTTCGTCGAGAACCCCAAGTCCTGCTCCACCATATTCGGCAGGGATGTGCATATTCATGAGCCCCACATCGAATGCTTTTTTCAAAATTTCTTTTGGATACTCACCAGTGTGGTCATGGTGTTCCGCTTTCGGAATCATTTCATTTTTTGCGAAATCTCTGGCTAAATCGCGGAGGGCTTTTTGTTCATCGGTGATTGAAAAGTCGATCATGGGTTGCCTTATGGATGTTTTTTTACAGTACTTTGGAATTTTCTCTATGAGTCAAGAAACTAGGGCGACTTAAATCTGTTGAAAAATCTTTTGAATCCAAAATCCTAGCCATGGGAGACAACAATGTCAGGACACTCGAAATGGGCGACGATTCGAAGAAAAAAAGGAGCCATTGATGCCAAAAGAGGCGCCATCTTTACAAGGATAGCCAAAGAAATTTCTGTGGCAGCCAAAGAAGGTGGAGGGGACCAAGAAGGAAACCCAAGGCTTCGATTAGCGGTGACAAAAGCGAAAGCTGCCAATATGCCCAAAGACAATATCGAACGTGCCATCAAAAAGGGAACGGGTGGTCTTGAAGGCATGGTGTATGAAGAGTGTCTCTATGAATGTTATGCACCGGGTGGCGTTGCCATCATGGTGGATGTTTTGACAGATAAAAAATCCCGTACAACTCCCGAAATCAAAAGTATTTTAACAAAACTTGGTGGATCCCTTGCCAATGCGGGTGCTGTTTCACGTTTGTTCGAAAGAAAAGGCCAACTCACACTCAAAGCAGATCAAATTTCAGAGGAAGCATTGTTTGATTTGGCGCTAGGTGCTGGCGCAGAAGACATCCAAGTGAACGATGGCATGTATGTGGTCCTCACATCGCCTGCAGAGTATGAAGCAGTACAGTCAGCCCTTTCATCTAAAGGATTGAACATGGAAGAATCGGAAATCAAATACATCCCGATGACAACTGTTGAAGTGAATGATAAAGAGACTGCTGAAAAAGTAATGAAATTGATTGAGAACTTGGAAGCAAACGATGATGTGCAAGGTGTGAGTTCCAATTTTGAGTTAGGCGACGGTGTCGAACTCGATTGATGCGGTGATTTGCCTTACAAAATCAACCAGCAGACAGGGATTTATGTCTCCCTGTCAAATTCCAGATCAATTGATAAACGTAGCGACAAGGAACACTTCGATTCCTTGTGTTTGGTTTATTTTTTCTTGATGATGCCTGCGATGAAAATCAAAAGGATCGCTCCAATTACGGCGACAATGAGTTCGGCAATGATTCCGTAAGAACGGAAACCAAGTAAACCAAATACAATTCCACCTAAAAACGATCCTACCACACCAATCACTAAATTGGCAATGATCCCAAAACCTTTCCCTCTGAGGATTCGACCTGCAAGCCAACCTGCCGCCAGTCCGATGAGTAAAAACCAAATAAAACTATACATAAGTGACTATCCTTGTTGCCTTTTCTATTGAATTCTCATAAAATTACAAGACGTCGTTAAAGAATCAAATCATATACGAAGGTAACATTTGAAAAATCAACTTTTAACAGGTCCCTATTATTTCGGAATGAAAGACTTGGAAGTATTCAAAAAACATTTCATCCAAGAAAATAAAGGAAAACCACTCTTTCTCATTCGATTCGAAAATATCACTGGCATTGAACTTACCGAATTTTTAGATTTATTACGCACTGAATTTTATTCCTGTTTGGATTTGGAAGATATTTGTTTTGGGTTCCACTACTTGGAAAAACAAAACATCTTGTTAATGGGAATCTCACCTTTATTTGAATGGGACATTGAAAAATTTCCCAATATCGAAAACTCAGTTGGAAAATTCCAACAACAATGCCTGCAGAACAAAATCGTTTCCTTTCACTTTGGTGTATCCCGAACACAATCTAACTTTATTTCTGATAACGAAGAAATTTTTGCAGAACTATTTAAGTCTTCTGAAAAAAATCTTAACGACAACTTAGTGCGTTGGAGTTGGACCTATTACAACAAAGCCAATACATACATTTCAGGTTCTGTTCATGAAGCCATGATCCAACCGACAGTGATCTTCAATCCAAAAGACAAAACCTATTCTGTGAAAGGTGGGGAAGTGTTTTTAGGTGGAGGGGCATACATAGGTTATAAAGATCTAATCAATGACATCCCATCTGACCAGGACATCAACCGGATCGAATTATTAATTTTAGAAAAACTGATCATAGCATGTGAAGGTGCACCAGGGTTATTAAAGTTTAATATTTCTCCCCAATCATTGATAGATACCTTCTCACAAAACGACAGAGTCGACCGATTAAAAAAACTCATCCTAAGCAAAGACCTATCACCTGAGAATGTTCGATTTGAACTTGTAGAAAAACCATACGATGAATCTAAATTTCATTTAAAAGATGTGTGCCATGCATTTTATTCGCACGGAATGAGTTTTGCTGCTGATGACTTTGGAGTCAAAAGTCAGTCTCATCAAATTGTACTCGATCTCGGGATTATGATCAAAGAATTCAAATTGGATCCGATTAGTTTTAAATTTAAAATCGAAGAAGACCAAATTAAATTTTTGGATAATTTAGCTTTTATTGATTATTGCAAACGATTGGCAGACAACCGCGAAGCAGTGATTACGGCCGAAGCTGTCGAAGATTTTGATACCTTAAATTTCTTAATGGAACACCAAATTTATCAATTCCAAGCCAATATCTTATTTGGAAAAATGACAGTTACGGATTACAAAAGGGATTTTGATTTACTCCATTCCATTCACGAGGATGTTGTGAAAGAAGTATTAACAGATAAAATTTTATCGGAAAAACAAAAGAAAGTTGGCAACTTGTTCTTAGTTGCATCCGAAGAAGGACTCATTTAAAATTTTATGCATTTTATCATGGCTATCGAAAATGATCCAAATTCCTCTCAAGATTTGGAAAATATTTTTTTAGGATTGCGCCAACGTGTAGTGATCACCAAGTTTTCGGTGACCGTTCAAGAATATGTTAAATCTTCTAACCCAGATATTATTTTAATGGGATTAACGTTTAAGGACAAAAAAGAGTTAGAATTCATTTTAGAACTTCGCCGCGACGTAATCACACACAACATTCCTATTTTGGCAATGATTCCGAAGGAAGAAAATAACTTTATCACGAATCATAAAAAACTTGGTTTTACAGATTACATGATAAAACCACTCGCTAAACAGGCATTACTTGATAGAATCCAATCTCATATTGAAGAGTATAAATTCAGTGAATCTTCCAAAACAAGGGATAATGTTTCATTTGTCGTAGTTGATCGAGGTCATGGTCGGGTATTGTTCCAATGCCGTGCCAATTTAAAACGATATGTATTCCCAGAGTTTAAAAAAATTTTTACGATTAATTTTTTAAAATCGATCCAGGCAGAAAGAATTTGTTTTGATGTTAGGGTAGTTCCAGAACTTGGAAAAGATGAAGTCGAAGTTTTTGAACGTGTAATGAAAATATTTCAGAATCACGATAAAATCATTTTCATTGCGGGCCGACATATGGGTGCTTTTATTGAACATGCAAAAGACGATGAAAGAATGTTAGTGTTTATGGCACCGAACGAATTCGATGAATACGTAAAGATGGAAGAATTGAAAAAAGAGGAACAACGAAAAAAGGAAAAAAAAGAAAAGTTTGCGAAAGATTCCAACAAAGAAGCTTCACAAAGTCCATCAGTTCCTCCAACCAATTTAGGTGATGTCAAAGTGGAAATTGGTCCAACGAGTTTGACTCCATCGCCATCTACTGAAGTGAACCCAGCGGAAACATCTCAAACTACTGCAAACGAAATAAAAAACAATATCAAAGATACAAATCCTATATAAGAATCATAATTGCCATTTACCTGTTAATATAAGGGAATCAAGATTCCAACCAAGCGGAAAATATTTAGTAAAACAATAGAAATTTAAGATAAAAGAAGAGATATATGAACTATAAAAGAGAAGAAATCGATCTACCTAATGGAAAAGGAGAAATCATTCGTTTCCAAATGAATGAACAAAACTCACTCACAGGCCAAAACATGAGAGACCTCGGTGAGATTTTAAATGAAATCAAAGCAGATCCTAAAAAAAGAGGTGTGATCTTTGCAACTGACAATCCAAAATTTTTCTGTAATGGACTTGATGCAGAGAATCTTTTAGCCACACCTAAAGACAAACTAATAGACGAAGTGGGTGGCATTGTTATCCTTTTTGGAGAACTTGTGAAATTCGATAAACCTCTCATTACTGAAGTTACTGGTTATGCAATGGGTGGAGGTGCAGTGATAACAGTTGCATCTGATTTCAAATACATGTTAGACGGTAAATGTCGCATTGGTTTTACTGAAGTGAATGTTGGATTACCACTTCCTGGTAGTTTCATTGATCGAATTAAGATGTGTGTCGAGCCGAGATATTGGGCAGAAGTTTGTTTGGAGGGAACCATTTATAAAGCACCTGAAGCCAAAAAAATAGGTCTCATTGATGAAATTGCTCCAACACCTGAAGAAGTTAGAAAACTTGCTCTAAAAAAATTAGAGTCGCTCGCAAAGGTTCCATCTTCCGCTTTCCGTGCGACAAAAAATACATTGAATGCAAATCTTTTACGTAACTTGGAACAATACAAAATTGATACGACAAAATCATTTGAACAACCAGGTGTAGTGGATAATTTACTGGAAGCAATGACTGCACTCAAAGAAAAAAGGAGACCTGTTTTCCAATAACGGTTCTACATTGAAAGTCAGGAGTCTAGAATTCTGTCTCCTGATTTCTTATAAGTCTTTTCACCATACTTGCCGAAAATTATAGTGAAATCTGATGTTGCGTTTTTTCGTATTAGTCCTCATTCCAAGTTTTTTCACTCTCTTTGCAATATCATCCTCTGATTATCCACCAGGATTTGTTTTAAAAAATCCCTATGTATGGCCTGTAAAAGGTTTTGATTCCATCACAGGAGCCTTTGGCGAATTTCAAACTGGTCATTTTCATATGGGTCAGGATTTTTCCACGGGTGGAAAGATAGGTGTTCCCATCCTTGCTGTGGCAAAAGGAAAAGTGACCAGAGTCCAACGGAGATGGACTAGCATTGGTTATGCGCTATTCTTACAACATGATGATGGAATGACTTCTCGTTATGGCCATTTGCACAAATTCGCGCCAAAAGTTGTCAAACAAATCTTAAAATCCAAACAAGCGAGACGATTCAAAGACAGAACGGATTTTGACATTGCACTTCCAGAACCTGTAGACGTGGAGGCAGGTGAAACCATTGCATTCTCTGGAGACACGGGTGTTGGTCCCCCTCACTTACACTTTGAACTTTTTAAAGACAATGTGTATTACAATCCAATGCATTTTGGATTGGGGTATAATGCTGCAGAACCAATTGTATTTAATACCTTACGAATCACCCCGCAAACTCCACGAACATTCATCAATGGCCGAAATGAAACAATTGAAATACCATTTTATGAAACTAGTGGGAATCGTTTTGAATTATCAGAATCACCAACACTTTTTATCCAAGGAAAAGTGGGCATTCAGATTGCGATCCATCAAAAATCGAATAATAATCGATTAGGTATATTCACCTTAGATATGTTAATTGGTGATAATGTATTACAAGGTTTTCAACTTTCAAAGATTCTAAAAGAACACACTAGAAAAAATGTTTTATTGTACGACAGTTCCGTCAGTAAACCCAATGGAAATCCTTTCTCCTATTATTTACATACCAGAGATGGAAATGATTTACTTGGAATGCGAAGCAACGGTCGTGAACAAGGCCTTCTTGACAGTGAACAAATGAAAATGGGTGAACCGAAAGAGGTAACCATTCGTGCCACTGGTATGGGAGGACAGATGTCTCTTGCTTCTTTTTATGTTTTAAAAGACCAAGGGGATTACAGCCACATTGTCACTAAAGAATGGAAATATAATGTGTATTATGATCGTTATACTACATTCAAATCAAAGGATACGAAGGTGGAATTATTTTTTCCCGTGAATGCAGTTTATTCAAAAGCATTCTTTGAAATTGAAGCACAAGAACATATCAAAATCAACACACAAGGTCTAAACCAACTTTCAAGTGTGTATAAAATTGGCCCCGATTTCAAAGACTTTAATCTGGGTTACGATCTGTATGTGAAAGTCCCCAAAACGAAAGATATCAATTCGGCTGATTTGTATGAAGTATTACCAGATGGAAATGTTAAAAAAATCAACGGTTCTTCCTTTAGTTCTTGGGGGCATTTTTTTAAAGTCCGCCTCCGCAAAACGGGACTGTTTGTGGTTTTATCCGATCAAACTCCACCAAACATCTATTTGCATGAATTGATGAATAAATCGGTTTATCCAAGAGAGGACTTTGCTTTATATCTCAAAGCTGTGGATATTGGATCAGGGATTATGCCAGATGGATTTGATATTACGGTGGATGGAATTCCTGGTAAGGCGGAATTTTTTCCAAAAGATGGTCGCCTTGAAATTTTTGAACCAGAGATTTTATACGAACCTGGCAAACACACAGTTCTTGCAAGCGTAAGAGATTTTGCTGGGAATTGGAGTTCTACGGTAAGATACGATTATGAAATTCAGGCCCCACCGGTTGTGGAAGAGAAGAAAAAAATTGTCACCGAAACAACGGTAGTCGAAAATCCAAAAGAAAAAAAATCTACAAAAGAAACCAAATCAAAACAATCTTCGCCTAAGGTACAAAAGGTGGTAAAACCAATCACGATCGCACCTAAGGCAAAGGATAAAAAGTCTACATCCCGATAGCAGCACCACCGTCAACGCGGAGGTATGTTCCTGTAATATAGGATGCATCATTACTTAAGAAAAACTTAACTGCAGATGCGATCTCTTCTTGTTTTCCAGGACGTTTGAGTGGAATGACTGCAGGATCTGTTAACTTTTCTTGTACTTCCTTGGAAAGTGTGCCTGTCATTTCTGTTTGTACATATCCTGGGCATACAGCATTAACGAGTACGTTCCTTCCTGAAAATTCACGTGCAGAAACTTTTGTCAGAGCAATGACTCCCGCTTTAGAAGTAGAGTAGTTTGCTTGGCCAGGTTGGCCTGTTAATCCTGATACGGAAGAGATATTCACAATTCTTCCTGAATCAGATTTGAGTATGAGTTTACTTGCAGACTTAGTCATAAGGAAAACACCCTTGCAGTTAACATCCATAACAAAGTCGTATTCTTGTTCTGACATACGAATGAGTAGGTTGTCTTTCAAAACACCAGCATTGTTCACTAGAAAATCAAGTTTTCCAAAGGCTTCCTTAGTTTTGCTGATCGCAGCGTCACAATCTTCAGGTTTAGTTACGTTACATGCAACTCCGATTGCCTTTACACCAAATTTTGCTTCGACTTCTCTTGCCGCTTCTTCAATTTTTTCCTGATTCAAATCAACAAGCACCAAACTTGCACCATGCGATGCGATTCGGTTTGCAATTGCTCTTCCCAAACCAATGGGAGAGGCAGCTCCCGTTACCAGTGCTACTTTTCCTTCGAATTCTTTGGACATATGCCCCCCTAGGATTTATTACTAGATTCTAAACATGAAACTCGAACATCGTTCGGCAATCGTAAAATTACCAGTTGAAGCAGAAGTTTGCATTGAGAGACTGCCCTTATGATCGATCGATATAGCCATCCAGAAATTTCCGCCATTTGGGAATTAGAGAACAAATTTAAAATTTGGACAGATATAGAAATTTATGCCTGCGAGGCGCGCGCCAATCGAGGAGAAGTACCAAAAGAAGACCTCGAAACCATCAAACAAAAAGCAAAATTCAATGTGGATGAAATTCTAGAAATCGAATCCAAAGTGCATCATGACGTGATCGCGTATTTAACCAATTTAAATTCTTATATAGGACCAGCTGGCCGTCATGTTCACTTCGGTCTCACTTCCAGTGATGTAGGTGATACCGCACTTTGTGTGCAAATGGTGCAAGCAATGGACCTCCTCATCCAACGGACAGAAACATTATTAGAAACAACCAAACAAAAAGCAAAAGAGTACAAAGACCTTCCTTGTATCGGAAGATCACATGGAATCCATGCGGAACCCATGACTCTTGGCCTTAAGTTTGCACTCTTTTATGCAGAGATGACTCGTAACTTAGAACGAATGAAAGATGCCCGCGCACAAGTTGCCGTTGGAAAACTTTCTGGAGCCGTTGGAACGTATTCCAATATCGATTTAGAAATTGAAGAGTATGTATTAACCAAACTCGGTTTAACAGTAGATCCAATTGCAACACAAGTGATTTCTAGAGACAGACATGCATTTTATATGTCAGTACTTGGTGTGGTTGCAGCTAGCTTAGACCGAATGGCAACGGAAATTCGTTTGTTACAAAAAACAGAAGGTCGCGAAGTGGAAGAACCATTTGCAAAGGGACAAAAGGGATCATCAGCAATGCCGCACAAACGTAATCCTGTGGTTTGTGAAAGAATTTCGGGTATCTCTCGTGTGATTCGCTCCAATGTGAATGTCGGATTACAAAACGTTGGTCTTTGGCACGAAAGGGATATTTCCCATTCTTCTGCGGAACGCATTGTTTTACCTGATTCTACAATAGCACTCGATTACATCTTAGAAAAAATGAATTTCGTTCTAAAAGGCCTTCATGTGTATCCTGATGCAACAGAACGTACGTTAAACGTCACACGTGGTTTAATATTTTCACAAAAAGTATTGTTGTGGCTCATCGAAAAAGGTGGAATCACTCGTGAAGATGCATACCTAATCGTACAAGAAAATGCAATGGCGGTTTGGGCTGACCAATCCAAAAATCTAAGAGACCTATTGAAACAAGACCCTCGTTGTTCTTCGATATTAAATGATTCTGACTTGGATGAAATTTTCCAAATCAAACCATATTTAGAAAGAATTCCGCTCATCTTCAAACGATTGGGAATCACTGATTAAAAATCATTCATTCAAAGATTTTTTAAACTCTTTAGAGGGTTAGGTTATGCATTCAAAACAAACCTAACCCTTTTTATTTTACCTTGGTAAAATCGTCTAAAAATTCTCGGATGGCAAACACATTCTATTTAACTTAAGCGTATCATTTTCGATTGGTAATCATCCAGTGGCAGAATTAGAATCATTGATGAAACCGTTTTGGGTAATTCAAAAAGAGAAAAAAGTTTCCTTTCCACTTTTATTGCGAATGGGATATGTTACCTAACAAAAACATTTTTATGCCAATTCCTTTTCCAACCAACTTACCAAATCCTTTAACATTTCTTGACTGATGGTATGGCCTTCCATATATTCTTTGTAAATTGGCACCAATCCTACCGACTCTAAATAATCTTTAGAGGCCCTTGCAGAAGTGACTGGAATCACATTATCGTTTGTTCCATGGGCTATATAAATTCGTTGTCCTTTGGATTGATCCTCGATCAAAATTTGACTTTTTGTTTCCTCTAATAGCCGACCACTCAAAGCAATGATCCCTTTGATGCGATCGGGATGTTCTAAACCAACGGAATACGACATCACTGCACCTTGGCTAAAACCTCCGATCCAAACTTGTTTGGAATTAAATCGATACTTATTACTTAAATATTCTAAAAATTCTAAAATTATTTTATGGCTCTTTACTTGTTGTTCGGTATCAATTTTGGGAACGCCACCAGAGAAAGTAATTTCATACCAACCAAATCGATCTCGGCCGAGAGTGATGGGCCCTCTTACAGAAACAACCATAAGTGAATCTGGTAAAAAATCTGTGAGAGAAAATAAATCATTTTCATTACTGCCGACACCATGTAACAAAATCAAAAGTGGGGGATTCTCAATCGAAACGTTTGGTTTTCGGATTAGATATGTTAATGGTGAATTCATATTGATTCTTTCGATACCTTCATTGGAAAACTGTAATTTTTGTTCATCACTTGATTGGGTGAGTATCCAAACGTACAGAGGTCATTGTCAAGGCCCCAGCAACTGGTTTATCATTGAAAAAAGAAATCGAATCCGATTCCATTTGAGTTCCTATCGTATACAATAGAGGTAAATAATGTTCGGTTGTTGGTATTGCCCATTCGAATTTTTTACCTTTCGTTTTAATCTGAATTAAAGATTCAATATCTCCTTTTAAAATCCATTCTTTCACATTTTGGTTCACTTCCATTGCCCAGTCAAAACCATAAATTTCATTCAATCTGTCCCAAGCTACCATTCCTAGATTGTGTACAATATTACCACTGGCAATAATGAGAATGCCTTGTTCTCTTAATGGCAAAAGCTCCTTTGCTATCTCTAAATGTTTTTGAAGAGGAAGTTTGTAATCCATACTCAATTGGACAACCGGAATGTTTGCTTCTGGATAAATATGTTTTAAAACACTCCACGTTCCATGATCAAGACCCCATTCATAATCCAGCTGAACCGATTGTGATTTTACCAATGTTTGAATTTCTTTCGCTAAAGAAGGAGAACCAGGCGCGGGGTATTGGACTTCAAATAATGCCTTTGGAAATCCACCAAAGTCGTGTATGGTGGGAGGATGTTCCATTGCCGTGACATAGGTTCCATTTGTTAGCCAATGCGCAGAAATCACAAGAATAGCCCGAGGTGTTGGAATTGTTTTCGATAGAGAGCGAAGTCCGTCGACAAATTCATTTTCCTCGATTGCATTCATAGGGCTTCCATGTCCCAAAAAAAGGGATGGATAAACTCGTTTTCCACCATTTTCGTTCCTTTCTGTATTCAATTCTTTTTGGTCCATATGGCTTCTCAGGTAGAAATACCCAATGCCTCCTCTTTCCATATAGTTTAATATCAAACTATTTATTGTCAACCTATTTTAACCCTTGGTAAACAATTTTTCCCAATTCTACTTTTTTCTGATTTCCAAATACGAAACAAATGTATCAATTTTTACATTGTACTCAGGTTACATTTTGTTCACCTAAGAATGATTTTTTGGAAACGGAAAAATATGGATCATAAACAACGGATTACTTCGATTTTACATGAACTTTTTTCCAATCCAAAAACGAAAGTGATTCCAGAATATTTTTCTTCTAAGTATATCGCCCACACTTCTAAGAAAACATATAACGGACTTAAGATCGTAAGCCAATGGATTCAAAACTTAAATTCATTTTTGTCCGATTTAAAAATCGTAAATTTGGAATTCATTCATGAAACTGATGATACGGTCGTATGGAAACGTACTTTAAAAGGAAAAATAAAATCTTCTTCCCTTCAAAATCAAAATGTGGGAAACATAATCAAATGGGAAGAAATGATCGTCTCCAAATTTAACGGATCTAAAATTGAAGAAGAATGGATTTCAAGTGAATTTTTGGGAGCATTACTTCCAAAAACTAAAAAGAAATCATCACTTCGATCACAACATAAATGAAAGGAATTTTTTAAACCAGAATCTTAAAGGAAAAATCCATTGAATTTATCTCACGTGCAACGTATTAAATATTTCTTAATTAGAATTTTACTCCTATGGATGGGAATTGGAAATATAAGCTGTAACTTTTTAGTGATTGGTTCAGATTTTATCTCGGGGACTGAAGCAAACAAAAGGGTTACAAGTAGAATCCTTGGCAAACTCAATAGTTGTGGATTACTCAATTACACTTACAACGAAAGAGATTCCAATCCTGATCCTTGGCGCAGGAGCCTTTCGACAGAAACAAACAACGCTTTGTTTCTCATGGTGCAACTCATTTCTCGTTTTGAAGTTTTTAGTATGGATTATCAATATAAATCGGAAGATATTGATAGGTGTTCCAAAGATATAGAATTTTTTAACTGCGATCACTTTCGTGCAAGAATGGTAAGTGATTCCAATTTTGGCATCTTCGTAGCAACACTCATTTGCAAAGATGTAAAAAAATACAAATCACCGTTTGCTGATTATATTCCAAAACCAGATGAAGAAAACGAAGATTAAAGGATAAAAGGATTACCCGATGGCTACACCCAAAAAAAAGAAAAACATTGCAAAAAAGAAGTCACCCAAGATCAAAACCACTGTTAACTCAAAAAGTTCGAGTCCCATTACTCCTTTTTTGATGTTCAATGCGAACTTGGAAGAAGTAACAAATTTTTACACTGGGATCTTCAAACAATCCAAAGTCATTTCAGTGAATCCGATGTAAGCAGAGTTTGTGTTGAATGGACAAAGGTTTTCTGCTTATAACGGTGGTCCTGAATTTAAATTCTCTTGGGGTGTTTCCTTTATGATCCATGTGGAAACACAAAAAGAAGTAGATCATTATTGGAATGCGTTGTCCGAAGGTGGCAAAGAACTGATGTGTGGTTGGGTAGAAGATAAATTCGGTATGGTTTGGCAAGTCACACCAAATATCCTTTTAGAGCTCATCTCTCACAAAGATCCAATCAAACGTGAGAAGGCAACACAGGCTATGTTAAAAATGCGTAAAATTGATATCAGCGTTTTAAAAGAAGCTGTCAAGTGACCCCAGCAATTAAACTGAAATCACTTGTTTTTCTGTGTTTAAGTTGTATTTCACTTTGATTCGATCAATTTTTTCTTCCATGGATTTCCAAAGAGATTCTTTTTCTGGATGGAAAGTACACAGTACACCTTGTCTCACCAAATCAATGATCTCATCGATGGAAAAATCTAAAAAGCGATACAATTTAAAGAATTCGTAAGTTAAGTTTACGTTAAAAATATCAGGATCATCTGTATTGATACAAAGCATCAACCCTTGGTCATAGTAGTATCGAACTGGATGGTTCTGTTCTTTTCTAACATACTTTCCTGTGAACACATTCGATGTGACACAGATTTCAATTGGAATTTTGTTTTCTTTCATGTAACGAACCAGTTCAGGGTCTTGGATAGCAGATGTTCCATGTCCAATTCGTTCCGCTTTACATAAATTCACCGCATCCCATATCGCCCAAGGTCCATCATCCTCACCAGAGTGAGCAACACAACGTAATCCAGATTCACGAGCGATTTTAAAAACTTCGGCATAATCTTTTGCAGGACCCATAAGTTCAGCCCCACCAAGTCCAATCCCAATCACTTCTTTGTGTTTTAGACCTAATACTCGTTTTAGGTTATTCATTGCGTTTTCAGGACCAAAAGAGCGAGAAACGTCAACAAGCAAACGAATTGAGATTCCATCTTTCACTTCGATTTGGCGAATTCGATTCACCATCACTTCAACCATTTCATCAAAGTCCAAACCGTTTTGGATGAACTTAGATGGAGCAAAGAAGGCTTCACAGTATACGATGTTATTGGATCGCAAATAGTCCGCTAAACTATCGATAAAGTATCCCAAGTCGGAAGCTTCTTTAACAGAACCTTGAACAAAAAAGAATACTTGGATGAACCCATTCAAATCTTTAAAATTATATTTATCTTCGAATTCTTGGTCTGTAACCTCGATCCCATTTTTTTTATACAAAAACTTAAGTGTTTCTTTATTCACACACGCTTCTAAGTGTAAATGGACTTCTGTTTTTGGTATTTCACGGATAAAATTGATTACGTCTTGTTCATTAGGATGGGCTACAGAAAGATCACCTGCAAGCAGTGATTTTCTCTCTTTCAGTATGGAAACTTGTTCTGCGCTTCCCTCTCCCTCTTTTGGCAATAACCAAAGTGGTGGGTGGAGTACGGGCAATTCCATGAGTGACACCCTTTCATTGAGTAGGGTGTTGATTTGTTTATCGAAGGTTAGCTGGATGGTTGGCGAATAGGGTCTGTCAGCTGGCAATCGACTTTTGAGTCGGTTTAATTCCGCAATGTCACGGTCAATGACGGCAATTCGGCTAAGGATTTCAGAAAAAGGAACTTCCATGTTCCAGGAAAGAATGCCGAATTTGATGAGTGCCTACAAGTAGATTTTTAAACCTTAGGTGAAAATCCCTATTTAGCTTTGAAAAATCCCGTCGATAGGAAGTTTGGGAGCGGAAAAGACTGGAAATTTTTTCCGAATTATGTCGTATAAATGAATATGCTCACATCTCGTAAAACTTTCCTACCGTTTGCTCTTCCTTCCATTTCAGAAGATGCAATAGAAGAAGTGGCCCAAGTCCTCCGATCCGGTTGGGTGACTTCAGGTCCCAAAGTAAAACAGTTTGAGATGGAGTTTGGTGACTTTGTCGGAAGTAAAGAAACCATCGCAGTCAACTCAGCAACGGCAGGCCTTCATTTATCCTTAGAAGCGATTGGACTGACAGCAAACGATGCAGCAATCACAAGTGCCATCACCTTTACTGCCACAGCAGAAGTGATTTGTTACTTTGGAGCAGAACCGATTTTAACGGATGTAGATCCCATCCACAACTTAATGACTCCGGAAACCTTAGAAGCAACCATCAGTACAAAGTGCAAATGGAACGGAAAAGAACTAACAAGTAAAAAAACAGGAAAACAAATCAAAGCAATCTTACCTGTCCACTTGGCTGGGTATACTTGCGATATGGAAGCCATACTAGGCATCGCAAAAAAATACAATCTCTATGTGATTGAAGATGCAGCCCATGCCTTCCCTGCAGTTCACAAAAACAAAATGATTGGGACATGGGGAGATTTTACTGTTTTTAGTTTTTATGCAACGAAAGGGATTACAACTGGAGAAGGTGGAATGATCACAACTTCTCATAAAGAATTTGCAGATCGCATTCGAAGGATGCGCCTCCATGGAATCAACCGAGATGCATTCAATCGTCCAGGTTGGTATTATGAAGTGGTGGATGCAGGTTATAAATACAATATGACGGACATTGCTGCGGCACTAGGTGTGGTCCAACTAAAAGAATCACATGGGTTTTGGGAAAGAAGGACGGAAATCGCCAAACATTACAATGCCGAATTTTCCAATTTGAAAGGAGTTAAACTTCCGAAAGAAGATGCAAATGGAATTCATAGTTGGCATTTGTATCGAATCGAAATTGATCCGAAAATTGCTAAAATTGGACGTGATACTCTTGTTGAAGAATTAAAGGAACGAAACATTGGAACAAGTTTACACTTCATTCCAATCTTTGAACACCCTTACTATAAAAAAACCTACGGTTTCCAAAGAAAAGATTATCCAAACGCTTGTTTGATGTATGATAGGTCTGTTTCTTTACCTTTATTTGCAGGAATGACCCAAACTGATGAAAAAGATGTCATTGATGCAATGAAGGAACTTCTCGCATAACTGTCATCACTGAATTAAAAACTGATTATTTGCCATTGGTTCGGAATTCTAAAAATTCCGGATCATATAGATTCAACAATTCAACAAGTCCCGAAATAAATTCTAAGTCTGTACCATCTGCTTTTCTGCGAATCCAAAATCCAACCAATTCTTTTACAATTTGAGCATCCATCACTTCATCACCAACAAATACCTTAAATTTTGAAGCCTCTTCAGGGTCTTCATTGTCTGTAAATGCAGGGTATAAAAATAAAATGAAACGATCAAAATAAAATGGATCAAGTCTCCCCTCTTCCACTAACATTAAATAACGATCTGCTTCTTTTCGAAAAAAATTAGAATTTGAATCTAGTTTTTGATAGATGATAAAAAAATCCCTGGCAGTTTGTTTGATCCACTCTTCATATATAGGTTTTGTGATCTGTAATAATTTTGGATTCTGTTTTGCGGGAAGCAAATATTCTTTTAACTTCTTTGGAAATTCAGGGTTGTAATGCCCAAAATCAAATTGGTCATTTCGTTCCAAATAATACTTAGAATGTGGGCCGGAAATAAATATCTTTATTCCAAAATATTCGGAAAGTTTGTGTAAACTGATAACCGTTTGTATCTTACAAAAAAGTTTATGATAAGAAACTTCTTTCTCACAAAACAAACCAATTTTAGAAAATTGGATCCAAGTAGTTTCTACAAGAGATTTGAACCTCTGCTCCCTTTCTGTTATTTTTCCTTTCGTGACAAATTGTAAGGAAGGTTGTAATCCCGAACAAGAAAGGAGTAATATTAAGGAACATTTACTTAATTTTATAAGTAATTTCTGCAGGTAAATTCTCCCATTCAGAATTCGCATCTTTCCGAAAATAAACTGGTGATATTGAATTTTTTAGATTCAAACTTTGGTATAAAATGAGATCTGTTTCTTTTTTTTCAAAGTAACGTTTGTCGGTATTATTACCTAAACCCAAGTCCGCGATTGGAATCCAACCATAACCTAACAAAAATACTGACAATGAATCAACAATAGATTTTGGTTTTCCCTTTTCAAATCGAATCATTCGAAATGATTGAACTGGTATCCCATTAGTCTTCATAATTTCTTTAAAATCAGAAAAGCTAATACTTGTTTGCCTTGCTTGGTAAATTAAATCCAAATAATCTCTGGTTGTTAATTTAATATCTTCTTTTGGTTTTTCATAAAAAGAAACAACATCATTTGGATACGAGGCCTCTTTGTCCAAATAATCATCCGTTACATAATACTTGATAAATTGGTTTTTTGAAGAAAATTTGTATTTTACAACTTGTTCCCCAGGTAAATCTTCAATGGATAATTTTTTTAAATGAACTCGATTCCTTTGGATGAACGAAGGTGAATAGGAAACATCAGTAAACTTAACTCCTCGAATCCTTTGTTGTTCATTGGAAGGTGGGTGCAAAATGGCAATCTGAGCTTTTGACAAAGATACAGAATCTAGTTTGAACTTTAAAGTTACTTCTAAGTTAAATTCTTCTTCACCGGAAGCAATGAATCGTTCTGTTTCTATGAAGGGAATGTTTTTTATTTCTTTATTTTCTCGGTCAACTACCCAAAGTTTGGAACCACTTAAAAGAACTCCTCTTACAGATCGTAAATTTGTTTTAATCGATCCTGTGATTTTTCCAGTTTTCGTATCATACCGATAAATACTATTGTCAGCTGAGTCTGAAATCCAAAGTGAATCTCGACCATAACAGATATCTCGAGGTCTAGTTCTATCTGTAAAAAAACCACCAATCAAAAGTGATGTAGATTGGTCATAAATTTGTACTTTCCCAGAATCTAAATCTAAAATATAATAATAGTTTCCTACGCTTGCAATGCCTGCCACATTCGCTAATGGAATTGAGATTTTATCTGTGATCCCACCAGAATTTGGATCTAACTTCAAAATTTGTTTTGGTGCCACAACCAAAATTTTTCCTTCACGGGAATCAAAACTTATCCCCCGTAAATTCGCCAAACCAAGGTTATAAATTTCCTGCTCACCAATTTCGTTGATTTTAATAATAGCACGACGATTTGTATCAATGTACCAAAAGTTTACACCATCCCAAGCAAGACCATATGCTTTATCTGAAAGTTTATATTCCTTACTCTCTTGAGCCAATATGGGAAATGTAAATATTAATAAAAAAATCAAAAATCGTTTCATTCGCTTAAACCTACTGTCTTTACTATCAGACGAAAGAGATCATCGAGTAAAGTAGGATTATCATATTCGGATCCAAGGATAATTGGTTTTGGTACAAAAATAATTAGGAAAGATACTAAAATTACAATACCAAACAAAAATCGAGTTTTACCAATTCCATTCAAAGCATCTTTAATGAATGGGTGTTCCACTCGTAAAACATAATATAGCAAAAATCCCCAAATCAACCAAGTGAAATGGATTAGGGCAAAAATTAAAAATAAGCCAAATAATATATGAATCCATTTTCGATAGGATTCACCAAACATTGAATATATAACATGGCCTCCATCCAATTGACCGAAGGGTAACAAGTTAATTGCTGTGATGAGTAAACCCACCCAACCCGCTTTTGCCAATGGATGTGCCTGGATTTCCATCGTAACAAAATCAACGGGACCTAGGATCCACTGTGTCGAAAAGTATGTGAAAGCACTATCCCCAAAAAATAAAAAACCGGAACGATCAAAATCACTTGGAATCTCAATTACCTTAGAAAGTGATATTCCTATTGTCCATGCGAAAAGGGATAAAACTAAACTTGCTGCGGGCCCTCCAATTCCAATATCAAATAAAACTTTTTTATCTGGTATTTGGTCTTTGATTTTGATCACAGCCCCCATCGTGCCAATAGGTCCAAAAGGTAACGGTATAAAATATGGTAAGGATGCCCTCACTCCATAATAACGAGCAGGAAGGTAATGTCCCATCTCGTGCGCCAATAAGATGATTAATAAAGTAACTGAATAAGGCCAATTTTCAAAAAAATATAGTTTATAATTCTCTAATGTTTGTGGTACTCCAGGATTTAAAAATATATCTGAATACGTGAGGGTTAAAAATGTAAAAAAGAATAACAGTAGATGTGTTGTTTTATTGGATTCCAAAGTTATACAACCTAGAAAATAATTTTATGATTCATTTGATCAATATACGGAAAAGAATCAATTAGATTCTAAACCCAAACTTCCTTTCTCGTTCTGGATGTAAAGTGAGTGGAATGTTTTGCTTTTTTTTAATTTACGTGGCATAATTCTGAGTACAATCGGAATTACCAAAGAAAATTACCAAAGATACAATTGAGAAGATTGTTCAATTAAAAATATGGTTCCACTCAAATTTGGCAGCCATAGAACTGTCTAAGGATAGATCCTTTTCCCAACAAATCGATGTTTGAAAATATAAAAATCATTAAAAAATTTGACCCAGCGGCAAAATCCTATTTGGAAATCATCCTCTGTTACCCAGGATTACACGCTTTGTGGTTACACAAATTTGCCCATCTCCTCTACCGACTTCGATTGCCCATCATTCCGAGACTGTTTAACTATATCAGCCGATTCCTCACGGGCATAGACATCCATCCTGGTGCAAAAATTGCCCCAGGTGTTTTTATCGACCACGGTGCTGGTGTTGTGATCGGAGAAACTGCCATTGTTGGAGCAGGTTCCCTCATTTTCCAAGGTGTCACCTTAGGAGGAACTGGAAAAGAATCTGGGAAACGACACCCTACTATTGGAAAAAATGTCGTGATCGGTGCTGGCGCAAAAATTTTAGGTAACATCACCGTGGAAGACCATGTGCGAGTGGGAGCCGGATCAGTTGTTATGCGAAACGTTCCAGCCGGTTGTACGGTAGTTGGAATTCCCGGAAAAGTGGTTAAGGCTGGGGATGGAACTTCAGATAGCATGGAACAGATGTTAGATCACAACCAAATGCCAGATCCAATTGCAAAAGTATTTTCTGTTTTATTGGAAAAGGTAGAAACCCAACAACAACTTATCAATAAACTTTACGAAAAACAACAATTATTGGAAAAGTCAAACCCAGGTCCACCGGAAGATGATTTGTTTTTACAAGAATTCATCCATGGAGATGGAATTTAAAATTCTTTTAACAACTCAGTTTTTTTCTTTTGGAATTCTTCGTCGGTGATGAGTTTATTTTTTCGCATTTCTTCCAAAACTTTTAATTTTTCAGGAACCGTTTTCCATTGGTCTAATTCTTTCTGAAAAGTTTCATCCTCTTTCGGATAACGATACAAAGGTGGATTTGCTAACAAGTTCACATCTTTATAAACAATCACATTTCCATATACCAATGTCTTTGTATCATTTTTTTCTTTGTACATACTTAATGAATCTTTGTTTTTGATCCATAGTTCTGGTTTGTAAATTGGTTTGATTCGCATTGGCTGGAAAATTACCCAATCTTCGAAAGAATATTGTGTGGGAAAACTGATATTGGTATTGATCTCCTGAAATAAAATAACCAATCCTTGTTTTGTTCCTAGAATATAAAAACTTGTTTTTAGAATTTTTACATTTGGTGAAAGCAGATCATCAATTTTAAAACTGCAAAGGTATACTTTATTTTCTTGTTGGTCTTTTACCTTTTGAACGAATTTATCAATCTCAGATAAATAGGAATCTGGAACAAGTTGGTCCCAATCTTCATATGCAAGTACTCCCCTTTTGTATTGTATGGAAGATAAAATTTTAGGCAAATCTCCTAAGTGATCCATACTGCGTTCCGATTGTAATAAAGTTTGAGGAAAAAGTTCTTTCCAATCTTCTTCTTCCACTTCAAAAAAAGCAATGGAACTAGTGGAATCAACCAACTTGATTTTTTGTTGGAAATGATGACAACGAATGTTAGAAAAAAGAAAAAACAAAACAAAAGTTATTTTTGAACTTGCCGTTAATGAATTGATGAAGATATTTTTTCTTGTGTTTCGAAGTTTTTTCATTATTTTATTTTTTTGTATTTCCGCAACACTAGAAGCCGATTCCATACCACAATTTCAAATGAAGGACCAATATGGGCAATCGTATTCTGATAGTTCCATAAAAGGAAAACCCATTGTTTTGATGGGATGTTTTTTACGAGATGTAGAAGTTTGCCGAAAACAAGGTCGTAAACTCTATTGGAAAATGCAAAATTTATTATGGAAGGACAGTAACAAAGTCAATTTTTTGATGTACTTAGACCTAAAAGAATCCAACAAATTGGTAGAAGACTATATAGAAGAGTCTAAACACAAACAATACGAAAACATATTATTAGATCGCAAAGGGCAATTGGCAAATGGGTTATCGAAAGGAGAAGTTTTCATTCGAATTTACAATAAATCTGGGAAACTATTATCCACCACCTACAAATCAGAGATTGAGGAAACACTCATCCAAGAAGTTTATGAAATTCTCAAAAAAGAAATCTAACATCCATTTTCTCATTCTTGTTATTTTGATTGGATTCACTTCTTATCAATGTATGCATAAAAACCTAGACCAATATCAGTTTTGGACTGGGTATGATCATTTACAAAAAACGATTAAATCAACAGCAAAAAATGAAATTCATTTAGCCGCTCTGGCTGGTTCATTGTCAGAAGATACGGAGACCCAACTCTTAAAAAATTCTGATGGAATTCCAATGGTTAGTCTTACTGGTCGAAAGGACCAAAATCAGAATTGGTCAATGCGTTGGTATGAAGTGGAACCAAAACAATACGACTATTATGCGAATGTAACATACACTCCAAAATCCTGGGAAGAAAAAGATATTTATGCAGTGGAACGAAAGATCATACATAAACTCAAGGGATTCCAACCTAAGGATTTCTTTACATGGTTAAACGAATTTGCTTTAGTTGTGAATGATCACAATGCCTACCAAGATTTAAAATCCAATTCTAAAAATTTGCAATTTTTGTGTAGTGTCATGTATTGTCATGTCACAGAAACAGCGGAATGGCATACCTTAGAATTCACTATCAATGAAACAACCAAAGCCAAGTTTCCTGGTTTTTACCAAAGGTCAGGTTCTCGTTTAGAAAAATCAAAACTGAATATCACAATTTGGGATAAAACCAATCCATCACATAAATTAAAAATTTCAAATTTGGGCAAAACTTTGATTTTCCATTTTCCAGTAAACCCACCAAAAGATTATTTTCTTTCCCCGAAAGAAATCCATTTTATGGGTGATATCGAAATCCGTTCTTATGGAATCACATTGAAAATTGAAAATTTAGAATACCGACTGAAAACAATTTTGGAAAAAGATTCTGATACACTTCATGGCAATTTTTTACGCATTGGGAAAAAGGAAATCAATGGAAACTTTTTTTACGTAATCCCTCAAGGATTTGTTAACTTCTTTATCCCTGGCAATATGGACGAATACTTTGATGATTTTTTTACACTTCTTATCCATGGAACCCAAGGCAGAGGTGGTTCCCAAATCCATGCTAAGTTTCAAAAAACAAAACAAGGCCAAGTAAATACCATTACTACTTATAATGAAATCAAAAGGAAAAAATTTTCATTGTTTGGAAATGATGATTCACAAAAAGCGAGTAATGACTTTGATTTTTTTGCAGCATGGGAAGAATCTATGTTAGGTGATTTGAAGTAATTGGTTTCATACGATTCTAAATCAACACCACTTATTGTTTTCAAATCGAAATTTGTTGATACGATCTTTAGTTAAATGAACGAAAAGAGGATTTTTGTTTTGAATGATTTATCTCGGAATTTTCTAATGATGGGAAATCTACCGATAGATAAAATTGCGAAGTAATTCCTTTCCTTCTTCTGAACCAAAGGATTCGGGATGGAATTGTACCCCTTCAATCTTCAAGGTTTTATGACGTAGGCCCATAATTTCACCCTTTCCTTCCCCCGCTGAAACACGAGCCGATACTTCCAATTCTTTAGGTAACGAATCTTCTTTTGCCACGAGAGAATGGTAACGCATGATTTCAATATTTTGGGTTAAACCAAAGAATACTCCTTTTCCATCGTGTTCAATCGGTGAAAGTTTTCCATGCATCGCTACTTTTGCGCGCACAACTTCACCACCAAATACGGTGGCCATTCCTTGCATTCCAAGACAAATTCCTAAAACGGGAGTTGTTTTTCCTAACTCTCTTAGAATGTCAGCACTCACTCCAAAATAAGCTGGATCTGCTGGATGGCCAGGACCTGGAGAAATGATAATTTTATCGTAGTTGGCTTCTTTGATTTCCGAAAATGATTTTTCATCATTTCGGATCACATCCAATCGAAATGGTGTTTCCTTTTCTTCTAAAATCTCACCGATGATTTGGTACAAATTATAAGTGAAGGAATCATAATTATCTAAAATGAGAACTTTCATATTTGTTTCCTTAACCCTTTGTTTTTTCTTTATTTTCCGATGGATTTTTGTGCAAATCCAATGCCTTGCGTACAGATGCCATTTTATTGATGATCTCTAAGTATTCGTCTTCCGGTTTCGAATCATAAACAATCCCTCCCGATGCCCGAACAAATCCCTTTCCATCATGGACAAAAAAACTACGGATCGGAATGGCGAAGGTACAATCACCGTTCAATCCAAAACTACCCACAGCACCACCATATGGACCTCGTGGTGATTTCTCAATACGTTCGATGATTTTCATCGATTCAATTTTAGGAGCACCTGAAAGTGTACCGGCTGGGAATGAGGATGCTAATCCCGAAAACATATCCTCTTTTGAAGATAGTATTCCAACAACTTCGCTTGAGATGTGTTGCACGTGGGAAAAACGTTTGATATCGAATCTTCGCCTAACTTTCACCGTTCCAAATTTAGCGACTCGACCAACATCATTTCGGTGTAAGTCAATGAGCATATTGTGTTCAGCGATTTCTTTAGGGTCTGTTAAAAGTTTACGTGCTAAGGTTGTATCTTCCTTCGCATCCTTTCCTCGTTTCGTAGTACCTGCAAGTGGAAACGATTCCATTTCCCCTTGTCTTAACCGGAAAAGGAGTTCTGGACTGGCTCCAAGGATCACTCGTTTTCCAAATTTCACATAATACATATGAGGCGAAGGATTGATCTCTCGTAAGGTCTCATAAATGGCAAGTGGATTGCCTTCTACAGTGTATGTTTCTTCAAAACCGATTTGGCATTGGAAGGTATTCCCTGCTTTCACTTCTTCCAAAGCTTCTTCTACCATTTGTTTATGGACTTCTTTTGATAGTCCCTCTTGTAAAAGTTTCACTTTAGCTTCTGGTTTTTTGGAAACGGAGATGTTTAAAGAACTGAGGATCGATTTTACAACTTCAATCCGATTGGTTCCATTATCAAAATAAATCAATTCCCCGGTAAATTTATCATAAATCAGTCCATCTAAATACATCCCAAAAATCATCGCTGGGAAATCTGGGTGTGGATATAGATGTAATTTGGGTTCAAAAAACTGCATACTTTGGTAACCTAAGTATCCAACCAGTCCACCCGCATAACTAATGCTCAATGAATTATAATCTGTAATTTGACGGAGTGCAAAATAGGGATTTTCGACTTTGAATGGTTTCCCATCAATTTCAAGCACACCTGGTTCTCCCGTGATTAGATGTGAGGGATCAAATCCAATCACAGAATAACGAGAATCATACTGGTTGTCTCCAGCGGACTCTAAGAGGAAACAGTTTTCATATTCCTTTTCAATCACCCGAAAGAGTTCCCAAAACTCGATCCCTTCCGGCAAATGTAAGGAAGTGTAATTGGGTTTTTTAGGAATCGTAATTTTCGGAAGTGATTGGCTCATAGTGTACTCAATGTTTGTTACCAAGATTCATTTCGAATCAAATTTAGAAATAAAAAAGGCAGGAGCCGGATTCCGGAACCTGCCTTTTCTTGTTTCAGATTAGAATCCGATTTTAGAGATTTTTATTTGCGAAATCCCAATTTACTAAATTCCAGAATGCTTCCACGTATTTTGGACGTGCATTGCGGAAATCTATGTAGTATGCGTGTTCCCAAACATCAATTGTAAGTAGCGCTTGTAATCCGTCTTTTAAAGGACTTCCAGCATTACTAGTGTTCACGATTTCCAATCCGTCACCTTTTTTCACAAGCCATGTCCAACCGGATCCAAAGTTTGTTACTGCTGATTGAGTGAATTTTTCTTTGAATGCATCAAACGAACCAAACGATTTTGTGATGAGGTCCGCTACTGCACCTTTTGGTGCTCCTCCACCATTTGGAGAAAGGGAATGCCAGTAGAAAGTGTGGTTCCAAACTTGCGCTGCATTATTGAAAATACCGCCAGAAGATTTTTTCACGATGTCTTCCAAAGTTGCACTTTCAAATTCAGTCCCTTTGATGAGATTGTTTAGATTTGTAATGTAAGTTTGGTGGTGTTTTCCATAGTGAAACTCTAATGTTTCAGCAGAAATATGGGGAGCGAGTGCATCCTTTGCATAAGGTAGTTCTGGGAGTTTATGTTCCATTGTGGTCTCCTGATGGATTCAAGTGTATTTGTATTTTGTCTCTAGTCTCATTCACAAAAGCAAATCGTAAACTAAAAAAGTAGAATGATTCTAATCATTCTCTCTATCAATTTCGACTGACGGTAGAACGAACTGTCTTTAATAATTTTAAAATTTCTGAGTGTAAAACTCCATTGGAAGCTACCAACTCAGGAAGTCCTGTATAGTAATGGACTCCATTTAAGTCAGTCAATTTCCCACCCGCCTCTGATAAAATCACAGAAATGGCAGAAACATCCCAATGTTTTACGGTTTTTTCCCAAATCGCATCCATGACACCCTCTGCGATGAAACAGGAATCCAATACAAATGATCCTGTACGCCGAAAGGAACGTGCATAGGTCAAAAATCCGGAAAGGTCAGCCATGATCTCTTGGATCATGTGGGCACGTTTTGTCGGAAGGTTCGGCGAAAAGATGGCACGATTGAGTTCGGATACTCTCGAGGTTACAATTTGTTCCCCATTTTTGAACGCCCCTTCCCCCATCACAGCTGAGTACACCGATTCTTGCGGTGGGACAATGACAACCCCACCGACAGGAGTTTCTCTATGTTCCAAACCAAAGGAAATGGCATAAAGCGGCAAACCTCGTACAAAATTCATCGATCCATCAACAGGATCAAGTACCCATTTGAATTCTCCTCCATCGATAGGAGGTTTGTCTTCACAAAGAATTCCATCTTTCGGGAAAGATTTTTGCAAAAATCGAATGAGTATTTCGCCTAACTTACCATCGGCGGCATCTATCCTTTCTTTTTCATCAGCATCTGTATCAGAACGAATGGCCGACACTTCTCTTTGGATTTTTTTAGCTTCATGGATGATACCCATGGCATTGGCTTTGACATACTCGATGCGTTTGATGGTTTCATCGACGGGAAAATTAATAGTTGGTGAGGAGATGCCCATATTGATTTACTTATCCATTATCGGTTAATTTCTGATGTACTTTCCATAAAATATTCCCAGACTTGGAAACCGTCCTATCCACTTCAAAAGAAGAAAGATATTCATGAAACATTCTTAACGTTTCTTCAGGAATCGTTTGGTTGGTATTTTCTAGAATTTGGTAAAACTTTTTAAAATGATGGATGGTTTTGGGAAGGCTTGGTTCCAAAAACCGAAGCGATAAGGATAAATAATCAATTCCGATTGGACTATAAATTCTGCCCAATTTCCAAATCTCTGAAGTGATCCCCAATTCCTCTCTGATTTTACTCTCCGTATCGGAAAAATCGATTTCATCAAAAATTTCGGAAAATTTTCGGATGGGTTTGTTTTCATCCCGCTCTGACTCTACGCGAAATTCTCCCCCTTGGAAACGTTTCGCTTCGAAATCGATGACATTTTCTCCCTCTTCTTTTAGGGTTTTTATGGGAATGACTTTTACTTGGAAATACAAACGATCAGTGATGATCGTTGGTGTCATATTTTGTGAACCAGCACGTTTGATTTCTTCTGATTTGGCTCCACCCAAATACAACATATCTACAGAAAACACATACAAAAATTGAAAGGGACCAAACATCATTGGCCTAACAAAAAACAATTTACCTGTTTCTCGTTTTGGCCTTGGTTCTGGTAACAAACTTGTCCCTTCAACTGCTTCTGGTAATAACTTGATTACGGTATGGACAAAGTCTTTTATATCACCAAACTCTGGTTGTGTGATCGAAGTTCCATTGATTGTAAATCGTTCTGAAAATTGAATGTAAGGGGAATGTAAATTATCAACAAACAGTTCCCCCGCTTTGTTTTTGTCAGAAACATCTCCTAAAATTCGATTGATGGTTCTATAATCTTGTATTTTCATTTTTTGATTTCAAATCAGGTTTCATTTTTGAATCCGTTTGATTTTATATCCAAACGGTTTTAAAATTGAGAATCCAGCCAATTTATATCGATTGGAATGGTTCATCGTGATCTCATAATTATAACGTTTTCCTTCTCGGGTATGCCTTTCAATGGTAGATCCGAGAAACCTAAAATCCACCCTTGCTCCTTTTAAAACTTTGCGATAAAACAAAACAAAACTTTCTGGAGTGAGCGAGGTACCTACGTAATAGACCTTTCCCTTACCAAACGAATTTACTGTGATTACCGGTTTTCCAGAATAGAATTTCTTTTTATCGCGGTATCGGGCGATTACTTTCGCAGTCGTCGGTTCTAGGATTTCACAAAATTTAGAACCTTTGAGAGGCCAAAATCCCATTCGAATCCCCACCTTATCCGTTGCAGGTGCTTCAAATTGGAACACTTCCACTCCTGCCATTTTAGAAAAAACGCCTGGCACTGGTTCTTCAACCATCCAGTGGTCTTTGTCTTTGATCCCAGACCTGTACCCAAGAACCAATGTTCCACCATTTTCAACGTATGTTTTTAATCTTTCTACGGTATCTTGTGCAAACATTGTATACAATGGCACGGAAAGAACTTTGTATTTCGAAAGGTCAGTTTCTGCATGAATAGGCAAAGAGTGAGCGTTTACATTTAAAACATTGGTCCCTGCAAACCATGTCGCAAGTTCAATGTCATACCCAACTTCCGCAAAAGGAACTGGGGCAAACCGAAGTCCATCACTCAACGGTTGGTGTTTGTAATTCCGCGAATTTTCGATATCGTGAAGGATCGCCACCTCTGCAGGATAAGGCGAATCGGCTATATCCTCAGCAAACTCTTTAATGTCTTCGATCGTTTTTTTTAATTCATAGTATTTGGAAGTTTTCCTTTTGCCATGGTCGAGAATTCCATAACAAAGTTGTTCTTGCCCAAACCTAGCGGTTCGATACCGAAAAAAATAAATTTGGTTGGCACCATTGACAATGGCTTGGGTCAACCATAGCCCAATTTGTCCAGGTGGTGGTAGGTAACCTAAGGTATCGTGACCTTGGACACCTGAAAATTGTTCCATCACAGTGTATGGTTTGTCTTTTAAACCACGAGAGTATTGTTGGGTGGCTGTGACAAGTGGGTGTGGATAAGGTTCTTGTTGGTTCCCCCAAACAGGATAATTATCCCAAGAGACGTAGTCCAATTTTTTGAACATTTCATACATATCCGTTACGGGTAAAAATGGAGATGGATATAAATTTGTAGTGAGAGGTTTTCCTTTACTATACTTCCTTATGATCTCGGCTTGGAAATGAATGTAGGAAACCAATTCATCCGATTGGAAGCGGTAATAATCTTGAATCATGGCCGGGTTAAAATTACTGGCTACATGTGCCCCTGGTAAAGGAATTTGATTCCAATCTGAATAAATCACACCCCAAAAAATATTCCCCCAACGTTTGTTAAGCGAATCGAGAGTTTTGTATTTTTGTTTTAACCAAACTCTAAAATTTTTTTCTGCTAGTGTTGAATAGTCTACATCGGAACCTTCATGGCCTGGCTCATTGTCGATTTGCCAACCGACAACGGCAGGGTGGTTTCCAAAGTGTTTTGCCATGGCCGTAACGATGCGTTCAGTCGCTTTTTTATAAGCAGGCGATGAAAAACAAGCCTGTCGCCTTGTTCCGATCCCTCGTATGATTCCACCTTTTGAAACCTGAACAATTTCAGGAAATTTTTGGTACAACCAAGGAGGAAAGGTGGCGGTAGGAGTGCCTAGGATCGCTGTCATCCCATGCTTTTGCACTTTCTCTAAAACTGCATCAAAAAGGGAGAAATCAAATTTCCCTTCTTTTGGTTCCATCAGTCCCCATGCAAATTCTGCTAAGCGAACCGAAGAAAGACCCATATCTTTCATGATTTTAAGGTCTTCATCCCAGTCCTTAGGGTTCCATTGTTCTGGGTAATAACAGGCTCCAAAGATCATATTTTTCCTTTTTGCGATTGCCGAATCTATCTTGTGACACAGACTGAATCAGAAAACACCTCTTTCAATCAAATAATGTCTGACCAAGTTATTTTAGGAATCTCAAACACTCATCACTATCGATTTACCATTGTGAATCTTACTGAAACCGCCAAGGAACCTATGTTCCTCCACTCCTTGAACAAGGAAATGTCTGTTTTTTTATCCAAAACGATGATGGGTGCACTTTTCCTCGCGGAAATGACAAAGAACCAACAAAAAGTCAGCATCCAATGGAAGGATGAATCCAATAAACAAGCATTAGCTTACAGTGATCGATATGGAAAAATGAAATCGGTTGCCTATTCGGCAGGTCATGAAGATGGAGACATTCGAAATGAATTCATCCTTGGACAAGGGATTATGAAAGTAATCCGTTGGGATTATGAATCTGATACATACCAGTCTTATACCAATTTAATTGAAGATACTTTCGAAGCAAATTTTATCAAATACCTCACGGAATCAGAACAAATCAAAGCGATAGTTGGAATGGATGTGATACCATTTGATTTTCCAGGCAATGATTTTTCAGCGAAAGGAATTTTCTTTGAAGCATTACCAGATGCAACGGAAGAGAGTTTTGTTTTTTTAAGATCCAAAATCAATTCACTCATAACAAAAGAATCTTTCTGGAGTTTAAATATTGATGAGATTTTGTTAGCCCTCGAAAAAGAAATTGGTTCTTCTTTGGAAGTTTTAAGCAAAGAATCTCCTGAGTTTCTTTGCGATTGTTCGAGACACAAAGTTGCGGACATCATCGCATCACTGGGGGAACAAGAAGCTAATTCTATCATTGATGAGATGGGTAAAATCGAAATCACATGCGAATTTTGTCGTACTGCTTACCAATTTGATTCCTTCGATGTGGAGAAATTTTTTAAACAATGAAGGCAAATTTTCTCTCACTGAGGGAAACAGAATTACAACCAGTTTTCTCCAGTTTGGATTCTATTGTCACATCTTACCTTTCTTTAAACAAAAAACCCATTCTCCTTTTTACTGGTGAAATGGGTGCCGGTAAAACAACTTTTATCCGAGAATGGTTTTCTCGATATGGTACAAACAGTTCCATCAATTCGCCTACCTTTTCTTTATACAATGTATATGATTCGCATAAGTTTAGTTTGGTGCATTTTGATCTATACCGAATCCATTCATTGGAAGAGATGGAAAATCTGGGATTTGAGGAAATCTGGGGAAAAGAGGATGTCTCAGCCATTGAATGGTGGCAAAAAGCAGAATCCATTCTCCCAAAAGAAAATCGAATTTATATCACAATTGCTTCAAACAATTTTGAAAATCGTACCTACACAATCGAATGGTCGGAAGAGGAAGTTTCGTGAATCTTCTTTACTTTGATACAACCCAAGATTGGATTCATGTACTTACGGCTTTCCTAGATGAAACCAAAGCTGTCCATTTAAATAACAATTTAATAGAATCTTCACCTAAAGAGGCTTCCTATCGTTTGGTCTCTATGATCCAAACGGCTCTCCAAACTTCTAATATAAAGAAACCCGATTGTATTGTTGTACCAAATGGTCCGGGTTCATTCACAGGAATTCGCATAACAGTAACTACAGCACGTGATTTAAGTCAGTTATGGAGCATTCCAGTGGTCGGTTTCGATAGCGCCCACTTATATTTAATTGGCATGGAAAATGAGAATCCTAGTAATGTTGATTCCAAAAGACAATTAGAAAAAACTTCACTCATTTGTTTGGATGGTAAACAGGGAAAGTACTACACAAAATTTATGAATGGTGTCAATTTTTCAGAAACTAAAGACCAAACGCCTACCGAAATCATCCAATCACTTGAAGTAATTGGTAAGACACCTAACAATTGGTACTACACTGGAACTTTTCCCAATTTTTATCCAAAAGATGCGATAAAAATTGAAGCGACAAACTTAAATTTATCGTCTATACTGCAGTATAGTTTGGAACAAATCAAACAAATCGATCTAAAAGATTACGACTATTTATCTCTCCTACCCAATTACATTCGTGGGACCTATGTAGATCAAAAATGAAATTATGGATACCTATAAAATACAAAGAAAAATTATCGAATATCTAGACCAAAAAGCTGGGAAAGATATCACAAGACAAGAGATCAAAAAAAAATTCACTGAATCGAGTGAATTCAAACGACCCGACCCAAAATCTAAAAAAGTAAAATCCTTTAAACGTAAAGAAAAAGTACCAAGGAAAGAAATCGAATTTCTGATAGACCAACTTTGTAATTTACTTGAAATCGAAGGATTATTGATTCCAAACAAAAAATACCTAACAGTTGCTAGTCCCTTTCGCCTAACTGGTAGAATTTCGATTTCCAGAAGAGGTGACGGTTTCATTTCCTTACCTTCTAAAAATGAAATTTTTGTTCCAGGTCCACTTACAAATACTGCAATCAGTGGAGACAAAGTAGAAGTGATTCCATTAGGAATCGGGAAAAAAGATCGTTTAGAAGCTGAAGTGACAAAGGTCCTCAAACGAGGCCGTATCCTTTATCGAATGCGAGTCAAAGAAAAAACAAACAAATTTGTTTTTGGAAATTTTTTAGATATGTTGGGTGATGGGAAAGAAGGAGTCCTTCACGTTAAATCCATTTTAAAAGATAGTTTTGATGCAATCAATATCGACGATGTGCTCATCGTAAAATTGAAAGAAGGTGCGGAGCCTCAAGACAATTTATATGATGTTAGTTTCATTCGATTTGAATCGGACACAAAAGAGGATGGCGACTTACAACGGATCCTTATGAAATATAATTATGATCCGGTACATCCTGATTTTATTCCGTTAGATTTCCCTGAAGAAGTATCTGAAAAAACTGTATCTGATTGGAATAATAGAACTGACCTACGCGAATTATACGCAGTAACAATTGATGGAATTACGGCAAAAGATTTTGATGATGCCATTAGTTTTGTGGACGAAGGAAATCGACTCCGAGTTTGGATCCACATTGCAGATGTATCTTATTACGTGGAAAAAGGTTCCGCATTAGACAAAGAAGCTTATGAACGAGCAACTTCGGTATACTTAGCAAACCGTGTCGTTCCAATGTTACCACCAATACTTTCGGAAGACCTGTGTAGTCTTGTAGCAAATACAAATCGATTGGCGTTTACGGTCGAGTTGGAAGCAAGCAAAACAGGTGAAATTTATAATGCTAAATTCTACAAATCCATCATCAAAGTAAAAAAACGTTATACCTATGAAATGGCAGAAGAAGAAATAAAGGCACAAGATCCAAATAATTGGATGTACCAAGTTTCACTATTCACCGATGCCCTACGTAAACATAGGATGAAAACAGGTCGTATCGATTTAAACTTACGAGAAACAACCATTACATGGAATGAACGTAAAGAACCAATTGGAATCGAAAATCGAGAACGTCTTACCAGTCATATACTCATTGAAGAATTGATGTTGTCTGCAAATTTGAAAGTTGATGAATTCCTTCGCAAAAAAAAGATTCCAACCCTTCACCGAATCCACGAACCAATGGATGAGGAGAAATTAGAAACTCTCAATCACTTCCTTCAATTGAACGGTTACAATGTACAAATCCATGATACAAGTTATCCTGAAATCATGAAGGCCGTAAAAGAAATCCAAGACAATTCTGTGGGTAAAATATTCAATTATTTACTCCTACGTAGTTTCATGCAGGCTTATTATGGTGCTGACCCACTCGGCCACTGGGGATTAGGTTTTAAAGACTATTGTCACTTTACTTCACCAATCAGGCGTTATCCGGATTTAGTGGTCCATAGAGTATTACAAGCTACCTTATTAGAATCGGAAAAAGTTTATTCTGAAAATGAAATAGCTGTCATGGGATTACACTGTTCCGAAGAAGAAAGAAGGGCCGCGGATGCCGAGAGAGATATTGTAAAAATCAAATCCTTTCGTTATTTAGAATCAACTGGCATCAAAGAATTTAAAGGGTTTATCGTCGGAATTCGCCCTTCTCAAATTTTTGTGGAACTTGATATTTCAAACTTAGAGGGAGTTCTTGATAAATCTGAGTTTACGGATGAGTTTGAAGTATTGATTAAAAATGATTTTTCTTTTTATTCCAAAAAGTATTCAAAAATCTTTTTTATTGGAGATCCTGTAACAGTCAGTTTGGATCGAATCGATTTTGAAGAAATCAAAGTATTTTTAAAATTAAAAGACTTTAAAAAGGAAGATACTTCTCTTAAAAAAAAGTGATCTCATGAATCGAATGTATTTTAAAACGATACATTCGGTATTTCATTTCGTTTCCAAATTTTCCGAAAAAACTTCCTTTGGTTCACTTCTATTGACAGAATTTTTTGAATGATAGTGTCTTCACTGATTTGATACTGTTTCATTAAATCTTTGTTTAGGGACAATTGGGAATGAGTAATCCAGTTAATAAGAGAAGATTTGTTTCTTTCTGACTCGGGAAGTAATTCATTCACAGATTTAAAAAATGTTTCATGAGTTAAGAATAAGCCGTTAGAAATCTCTGGCATCGGTGCAGCTCCATGATCAGCCGTTACAAGTAAAACAAAGTTGTCTCCATAATGAGTTTTTAAAAATTCAAAGATTGTTTTGATTTCTTCATCAGTTGCTTGTAAAACCTGTTTTGCTTCTTTTGTTTCCCATCCATAAAGATGCCCTACTGCATCGGTAGCTTTTAAGGTTAAATACGCTAAATCCGTTTTCCCATCTTGGTGTTTATTTTTTTTGACAATTGTTTCTTCAATTGTTTCTCGAAATAGAGCACCATCCATTTTGACTTGGAATTCTGATCCTTGGAAATGGTGTATTTTGGAAAGAAAGTCAATTGGGTTACTTGCTTCAAAATGTGTTTTGATATTTGTTTTATTGGCTAGATAAAATGGGTATAAATTATACTTTCCAGTTGCCAGAGGTTTCTCAAAAGCATTCGAATACGTTGACCAATTTAAATTTTTAACATCCTGCCAATATACATAATCTGCATCAGGTTGGAGTGAATTTTGTTTTTTTGTATTTATGTTAAATTCTTTTCCATGACCTGCCATACCTACTGCTGCTCGATTCGCATAACATTGGCTAATGATAACTGGTTCATTATTCTGGAACAAATCCCATTCATCAGCAAAACTAGAAGATTTTAGTTCACTCAAGTCAAACGAATTGTTGGTTCCTTGGTAAACGGGACGATGCTTAACCTTCCCTTCTGAGTAGGTATAAATTTCATTTGAGAATACTTTTGCATCCTTTGGAAATGCACCTGTACCGATTGCCATATGACCGACAGCAGTATGTGATTCTAGGTGTGCCACTTTTCCCTTTTTAAAATATACGGAGTTGGAAGAGAGTGACTCCAAAAACGGATAGGCACCTTTATGTGCTTTGTAGAGTTGCCTGCCACCTTGGTCTACTACGATGGTAACAATGATTTCTGGTTTCTCGTTTTGAATTTTAAAAATTTTTTCAAACGCATCCAAACTAAGTTTGTTAGAAAAATCAAATTCTAATATTTTTGCATACAGGGATGGAATGTGTTGTTGGAATATTTCATCAGAGTAAACACCGTTTTGAAACCATTTAGGTCCATAAATCCAAATCGGAATTTCAGTATCGTAAGTGTATTGGGTGTAATGAGAAGTGTAATTAACTTCCTTCGTAAAATTTTCTTCTTCTAATTCCAATTTCCATTGTTCGCTCAATGTATCCCAAGAAAGTTCGTGTTCTTCTAATATATTTTTGATTTCTTCCTTTGAATAATGTGAAAGAGTGATTGCATCCCGTGCCTCTCGATCAAAAATATAAAATGGATAGGGGGCAAGGATCAAATCCGTGTCAGGTTGCATTGAGAGATATGCAGCACGTTTATAATCTTTTTCCCATTTACAATTCAGTAGAATGAAAACTATACCAATGGCAAAAACGATAAATAGATTATCTTTCATTCTTCTGTTCACAATCACTTTCCTTTCGTGTTACACTCTCCCTGATTTCACTCCTACTCGGCAAGTGAGAATTCTGTTTGTTGGCGATCTTATGTGCCATTCCTCTCAGATTTCCTCCTATTTCGATTCCAAAACAAAAACATATAACTCGTTTAAAAGTTTCGAATATGTTGCAGATATTTTACAAAACGCAAATCTTACATTGGGAAATTTAGAGACAACGATCTCAGACATTCCAAGTGAATTTTCAGGTTACCCAAGATTTGCAAGTCCCGTCGGTTATGTTCATGGATTAAAAAAAGCTGGATTCGATATTGTATCAACTGCCAATAATCACTCTGCAGATACTGGTAGCAAAGGGATTGATACCACGATTCGATCTGTTTTAGAAAATGGAATGGTCCCTATTGGAACTTATTATTCTTATGAGGATTATCAAAATCGAAAAGATTTCATCCAAGATGTAAATGGAATCATAATAGCAATTTACAATTATACATATTCCACGAATGGAATACCAGTTCGCGATGGCCGTGTCGTACGGTTGTTAAGTGAAGAACAAATCAAAATTGATGTAAGCTTTGCAAAGGAAAACGGAGCCCATTTTATCATCCTTTGGTATCATTATGGAACGGAATATTCCGAAACACCAGATAAAACCCAATCGAAATGGGTAAATTTAGGATTTGAAGCAGGGGCTGATATCATTATTGGTGGCCACCCGCATGTAGTTCAAAAACTAGATTTTTTTCAAGACCAAAAGGCAAATGAACAACGATTAGTAGCTTATTCACTAGGGAATTTTTTATCAGCACAGAATCGAAAGTTTACGGATGGAGGTGTGATTTTATCGATTACACTCTCATTGGAGCTTGGTAAAGAGTTGGTTAAAAAGATAGAAAAGGTGCAAACAAAGTCTGTTTGGGTAGATCCAAGAAATTATACGATCATACCCATCCAAAACTACAAACAACGCGAAATACCCATCCAATTACCAAAACATTTAGAAAAACGAATGATGGAATACGAATCCTATCTGAAAAAAATTCCAGGAATTGGAGCAAATTTATTCTAGGCTTTGTATTTCGTTTTGAATGAGTTCAAATCCTTTACCTTCACGGATGAGTTCAATGGAATCATCATGAATTTGAATCATCGTTGATAATTCAGTTTTCACAATTCCACCGTCTACAATCCCATCTACAAGATGTCCATAAATCGTTTCTAAATCATCAATATCGATGATGAATTCATCATTACTGAACGCTGAAGTTGATGTCAGAGGTGAGTCATGAATATTTAAAAGTTCTTTTAGATAGATATGGTCTGGGATTCGAATTCCTATTTGTTTGTCTTTGTGATGGGCAATCGAAGGTTTTGGTAAGTTTTTATTTGCCTTTAAAACAAACGTAAACGGTCCTGGAGTGACTCGTTTCATAAACCGATATGCCGAATTGGGAAGGTATTCGATAAAATGGGAAGCCATCGAAATATCTTTACAAAGTAAAGAAAGTGGTTTATCTTTGGGTAATTTTTTAATGGAATATATTTTTTCAACGGCTGTTTTGGAGTTTGCATCTGCAATGATCGCATACACTGTATCAGTTGGGAAAATATAAATGGCTCCATCCTTCAACCGTTCCGAAATTTGTTTGAGTTTTCGGATTTCTGGATTCTCTGGATGGAGGTAAATGATCATAAATTTTTCAGCTATTGAGCTGTAAGCCCGCCATCTAACACGATACATTGTCCTGTCATATATGCTGAAGAGTCGGAAGCCAAATAAATTGCGGCACCCAAAATATCTTCTGGTTTCCCAAGTCTACCCATTGGAATTCCAGCAAGTACTTGTTTCATGATAAATTCTTTATCTTTGATCATATCTGTCATATCCGTATCGATAAGTCCCGGGCAAATGACATTGACACGGTAACCATTATTACACCACTCAATAGCAAGTGCTTTTGAGAGTGTGATGACAGCACCCTTTGTTCCCGAATACACAGAAGCAAGTTTGCTACCAACCATTCCTAAAACAGATGCAACGTTAATGATATTACCACCTTCTTTTTTGTGGTGTTTGTAATAGGCTTGGCAATTTCGAAAAACACCTACATAATTGGTTTGCACTATATTTTGTAATTCATCTTCTTTAAAACCTGATGCAGGCGTATTAGTTGCGATACCCGCATTGTTGATGAGTGTGTCCAACCGTCCATGTTTCGATTTGATTTGTCCAATGATTTCATAAGCACTTCCTTCGCTTCGAACATCCAAAACCACACCATGTATCCCTTCTTTCTCCATCCAATGGATGGATTCTGGTTTTGATCCTGCACCATAGACAATCGCACCAGCATCTCGAAATCCAATCGCTAAAGATTTTCCAATTCCACGGCTTGCCCCCGTGATGAGTACAGTTTTTCCTTTTACATCAAATAAATTCATTTTACCTCATGATTGGACGGATAACATTCGCTAGCTTGCGGTCGCATATCTTCCATTAATTTTTTATAGTCGAGAGTATTGTCATCTTTTACTAAATCCCTTCGGATATAATGGGTACCTTTTTCGTAATAATCTGCAATTGGATTACAATCTTGGATGTCTTCTGAATACCCTCGTTTGCAATCAATGGATAAAACAAATACCCACAAAAGAATCGTAAAAAACCTTGGACTCACCATGAACTAAGAAAACAATATCCCGTAAGGAATGGCAAGAATTTGTTTATATTAAAGTCTGCATCACCCAGAAGAAAACAAATCCTTTCCGACTTGGATTTTACTTTCCAAATTGAACCTGAACACATTGATGAAGCCCAAAAGGAGAAGGAAACTCCACTGAATTATTTAGAACGAATGGTTCACTCAAAACTTGGAAGTCATTTAGAACCAAAGAATGTTTATTTATCGGCAGATACAATTGTCGTATATGAAAATCAAATTCTTCATAAACCTACAGATGAAGCCGATGCGTTTCGGATTTTAAACACACTCAACGGCAAAAAACACTCAGTCTATTCTGGTGCTGCGTTTTGGTACAATTCGAAAATGAAGTTTTTTTATGAAGAAACATCAATTCTCTTCCACCATTGGAACAAGACCCAAATCCAAGATTATATCACTCGGTGTTTGCCCTTTGATAAAGCTGGTTCTTACGGAATCCAAGATACGGGGGGACCCGTTAAGGAATGGTTTGGGTCATATACAAATGTGATGGGATTTCCGTTACGAAGTTTTTTTAGTCTCCACGATCATTGGATGAGCTCGTGGTTAGAATCGATTACGCGTAAAGATTGACGAGATTACCGGGTTTGTAAATCGCTTTCGCTTCTGGTGTGGATTGGATTTCTTGAGCTTGGTTTTTCGTTTCGGAACTTGGGTATTTGGGTTGGTAGGAACGAGCTTGGATTGCTTCTACCTGCTCGACGGCTTGTGTATTGTATGTTGGAGAAACATACATATACGGTTCTCCTAATCCTGAAACTCTTGCCACATTACTTGAGATTTCCATACTATGATTATCGCCTCAGTCCAGTTGTAAGATTAGACCTGATTTAAGAAAATGGAAACAAAAAAATCACAAGCCAGGGAATATAACTCACTTTTTCAACTTTTCAAAACCCCTGTAAGCCAAATCCCCCAGTTTTTTGCCTATGCTGGGGAAGATTCCTATGAGTTTGAGCTGATTGTCGAACACTACCGGGAAGTTTTACAAACAGCATTGGGAACTTTTGAGGTCATTTTGATTGTTCCAGAATCTGGAGACCAAACAAAATTATTTGCCGAACTGTTTACACCCGATATGTTTTATCCGCGTAAACTCATCATCATCAAAAATGCAACTGCCCTATTCAAACCGATTTTAGATGCAAAAGCAGCAAATGAATGGAAAGACTACGCATCTGGTTTTCGTAAAAATATCACTTCGGTCTCGGAAGAAATATATGCTTTGATCCACTATGATGGAAAGGATATTCCCAAATCACTCACTGAACTATTCCAAGGTACTCTTAGCCATTTCAAAACCAAAGTTTTGTATCCAAATGACTATCCAAAAATATTCAAAGAAGTATGTGACCAAGAACAAGTTCACTTTGAACAAAATGCAACGGATGAATTCATTCATCGCACACCAGCAAATGTTGGTGCTTATATTAAAAGTGTAAAAAAATTGAAACAATACTTACATCGATCAAAGTTTACATTAGAAGATGTAAATTCAGTTCTATTTAGTCAAAATGAATTGAATACAAATGTTCTTGTAGAATCGCTTGTACAAAAACGCAAAGGAGATTTTTTCAAAGAGTTTACCAAATTTGGGGATCAAAATTCTGAAATTCTTAATTTTTTAACAAGGCTTACGTACAAATTGGATGAAATTCGTAAGGTCAAAGTGATCCGCGCAAGGCATAACGGAGAAGTTCCAATTCCCATTATGGATGACCTATTGAAAACAGGAAGTTTTTCGGAAGCACGTAAAAACTTTGTCAGGAGGCAACTAGTTTCCGACTCAGCAAATTTTACTGATAAAATTTTGGATCTTTTTTATGAACAAGTGATTGAAATGAATATTAAATTCAAATCAGGACTTCGGGACGAAGAAGGAAAAAACTATTTCATACAAAAAATCATGCATCTATTTGCTTTGCTTCAAGATAAGTCTTCCAAATGAAATTCATGTAATTTTCTATATAAATTACGTTCCGAAATTCCTAATAATTTCGCTGCTTTTTCCCGATTGCCTTTCGTATAAATTAAATTTGCTTTGATGATTTCTTTTTCATATTGTTCCAAACTGATTCCAGGTTGGATGTCCAACTCTGATAAAGAATTTTCAAAAAAATGGGAAGGAATTTGTTTCCAATGAAGATGTTTGCCTGAGGAAAATCCTACCAAAGCAAATATTAAATCTTTTAGTTCAGTATAATTTCGGCTAAAGATTTTGTTTTTTAAAAATATATAAAAATCTTCGTCTAACGAAGTGATTTTTTTATTTAAACTTTGATTTGCTTCCTCTAAAAAACTGTGAACAAAGATTGGTAAATCCGAAATTCTCTTTTTTAGATTTGGTAGTTCAAAACGAAATGACTTAAACTGTTCATAAAACTCTGAATATATACTTTTTTGAGTGAATGTATCCATCTCTTCTGAATGGATTTCCCAATAGAGATAAAGTTTGGATTTTTCATTGTATTTTTCTGTTTTCCACCATTGTTGTAAGGAAATCATTTCTTCTTTTGAAGCGTTTGTGATCCAGTCGATCACAACAGATTGGTTTGGTTTGATCGATTTGAGTTTTCCCAATTTTTCTTCCAAAGAATTTGGGAATGAGAAATCCAAACGGAGAATTGATGATTCTGAGATATTTCTTTTTTCTAAACTTTTCTGGATCCAAAACGATTTTCCAACTCCTCGTTCTCCCACAATGAGTATGGGTAAGGAAGAATTGGAAATTTCGATCCATTGATTTTTTATTTTTTCAATGTCAGACCCTTTGGTGATCCATTCCTGAAAACCGTTACCTTTTTTTAATGACACTCACTGTACCTTGCAAATAACCATTAAACTCTCTAATTTTATTTAGATCTAAGAACTTTTTTGCCTGCGATGGTTTTACCATCAATGTCTTAGGATATGTGTAATTCGTTTTTAATAAGTTTGTTTCCGCTGGAACATTTTTAATTCCCCAAGTGGACAATGGATCTAAAATAAATGTTGTTTGGATTAAATATTCCTTTCCTTTTGTGACTTGAACATCATACGGCAATTGGATCCAAATGGCTTCACCTTTTGATTCCACAAGGACTGTTTGGAAACGATCCTTTTCGATTAACTCAGAATTGGATTCTGTTCTTAAAATATATTCTAAATCGGTTTTTACTTCTTCTTTTTCAAGAACTCGTTTTTCGGCAATTTTTTCATAAGCCATATAAAGATTGTAAGGCGAAACAACGTCTATGGCAGCTCTCACGAGTGAAGCATCAAATTTTTTGATATTTGTTTGGTTCCATTGAAAGGGATATTGTAACTCTTCTATGGAAGAATATACATTGAACTGATTTAAATACAAATATTCATATCCATCTTGGGTTCCAATTTTTTGGTAAGCGGTGATCCCCACGACATGTGAATTACTTGCCTTCCCAATTCTTTGTATTTCACGAATTGTACTTAAGTCAGAATGATTTGGAACTAAAATGATGGTTTCAATTTCCATATGCCTAAGGTCATTTAACGCCATGATAATCGAACCAGACTTATCCTTCACGCTGGATGAAAGTAATAAAAATAATTTTCGAGATTCTTTTTTACCTGAAGGTAACTTCGATTTCATTCCCTGTAATGCAGAAATGATTGATTCGGTTTGGTTTGAACCTTGCCATCCCGTTTCTTCCATGATTTTTTTGATTTCTGAATGGTCTTTTGTTGGTGGAACTGTAAGTGTTTTGTCCTTTTTGACTAACGTGACTCCAAGATACAAACCATCTTGGTCATACATCGCTGTTAAACTTTTTAAAATGTCTTTTTTGTAGTAAGCGTAAGAGGAATGGATATCCAGAAATAAATTGATTTCATAGTATACAGGTGTTTTACTCTTTTTTTCATAAAACCGAGGTGGTAAAAATCGAAAACTTTTTTCTGTATGTTTTTCATACGCCATTACAAAGTTAGAAATCAATTTCGATTGGATAACCTGTTTACTTAAATTTTTACAATTAAAGATGTTTGTCTTTACTAAAATCGGATTCCCGAAATCGATTTGGTCCTGCACTACAAAATGAGAATCCCATTCGTGGCAATAATTTGTAAAATCTTGGTCTTTGAGATCAGCTTCCTCGTTCCATTCCGTTTCTGATAAATACGTTTCGATGATTTTCGGATCTGTAATTTCAGTAAAAAAATTTCTTTTTAGATAATGTCGCGAAAGGCGGGACAATTCAAAACCAGCCTCACGTTTTGTCCCGAGAACAGGTGGTACTTCACCTGAAATGTATGCAGGTAGGATAGAAATTTCTTTCGCAGAAACATTTTTAGGGAAGAACGCAAAAAAAATAAGCAACGATGCAATAACATGCGAACACAGGAATCGAGACATAAAATTAGAATCGGTCTATGAAGCGAAAATGTAAATCTTTATCCTACAAGTCAGTTTCGTTTTCTTTGATAAAAGATTGACAACGGTTTTGAATCAGATCAAATTCTTCGGAAAAGGAGTAGATTCTTTATGAAGAAATCACTTATCGTATGTGCCTCTCTTATCGCATTTGTTGTATCTTGCGGATCCAACGATGGAGGCAGAAGAGACGCTACGACCGTAGGTAAAAATGGTTGGATTTTTGAAGGTTGGGCTTGTGCCCCAGACGCGGCGGCTGCAAAACGTGGTCAAAGCCCTGCTGAGTACTGCAAAGGAAAAGAAAAAGAATTCGATTATCTTTACATGAAATTTTCTGCACGTGCATCTGACAAAGCGATCAAAGCAAATTCAGTAGCAATGAAACAATCCACTTGCCGTGAAGCAGCTCGTTTACAAGTTGCTGGTGATGGTTTGAAAAAAATCTTGGGTGAATACTTAGAGCAAGCTTCTGGTGTGTCCGATGGTCAATCTACTGGTTCTGTAATCGTATCTGAATCTAAAGGAACGATCAAAGGTGTTGGGGTTTATGACTGCTGCTCTCTTAACAATGAAACAGGTATCTGTGCAAACGTAGGAGAACCTGAGACTTGGGAAGAATGCCAGTGTGTTGGATACCTAAGATATGCAGGTGGACAAAAAGCTCTCGAAGCAAAAGCGACTGCTGCTCAGTAATTTAGTAGTATCGTTTTGTTACGAAAAAGCCTCCCATTCAGGAGGCTTTTTTTTTATTCAAAAACAATTTGGTCTGAAGATAAAAAATCCTTCCTCATTCCATTAACATGGTAAGCTAATTATTTTTTCACTTTTGGATCAAAGTAATGTTTGTGAATGAACTCTTGTACCACTTTGTGTTCTGTAGCAGCGAGTGGTTTGAAAATCACTGATGTTGTTTTACCAGAAGATCGGTGGACTGTTCCTAATATTTCTAATGGATTTTGGTTCAGAGAAAATTGGATTCTCACATGATCCCCTTCATAAAATATCGCGGTTGTTTGGAAGGCAAGTCCACCAGTTCCCAAATCAGAGAGATGTCCAGTGACTGGTCCTGTTTTGGATTTTACCAATTCGACTGTACATGGAACATCCAATTTGACTCGGGCATCTTTACGTTTTTGTTTCGCCCCACCGTATTTGCTATAACTATCAGAGAAGATCGATTGTTTTGAATCTGCCATTTCAGTTTCCTTATACAAGACTTACAAACGTTTCACAGTTTATATTCTCGTTTTTGATTTCGCTTGTTTCCAAAAATTTAGAATCAATTTTCACTGATTCTAAAGTGTCTTTAAATTCATCCACAGAAGTTAACATCAGTAATTTTCTTTTTTGTTCTTCTGGGAATCCTGTATTTTCTATATATTTGATAAAATGTTTTCTAAATAAAATTAATGCATAATCATCACTTGATGGATAAAAATCCAACATAAGATCTAAGTGTTCCAAAATGATTGATTTGATTTCAAACCATGAAACTAACTCCTTTGGTACTTTCCCAAATACCCAAGGGTTTCCAATTGCTTTTCTTCCTATCAGAACCAAATCAACACCAAACTGTTGTTTTTTCCTGATCGCTTCCTGATACGTTTGTACATCTCCGTTTCCATATATCGGAACACTGGCACGTGACTTGATTTCTCCGATGGCGTTCCAATCAGCTAAACCAGTATAGGCCATCGCCTTTGTCCTTCCATGGACTGAAATAGCGGATACTCCAGAATCTTCTAATACTTTGACTGTTTCCAAATAATTGAGTGAATCTGAATCCCATCCCAAACGGATTTTTGCGGTCACAGGAAGTCCAGTTTGTTTTCGAATCCCTTCAATCATTTGTCCCGCCAAACGAATGTTTTTGAGAAGACCAGCTCCAGATCCATTATGTGATACTTTGGATACAGAACATCCCATATTTAAATCAATAATGTCTGGTTTTCTCTCGGCTGCGATTTCTGAAGCATGGACCACTGTATTTAAATCTGATCCAAAGATTTGGAAGACAATGGGCCGTTCTGATTCTACAAACCGAAACATATCTAATGACTTTGTATTTCCTAATTTCAATTGTTCGGTGGATACAAATTCCGTATAAGAAAAAGCAGAACCAAATCGTTTTGTTATCTGACGGTAAGGGCTATCAGAAATGCCTGCCATAGGTGACAATGCCACATCACCTTCGATTGTTACATTTCCTATCCTTACCATCTAACAAATACCCGTCTAAGATTCCACTTGATCAGAATCTGATTCACGAACGACAGCAAAGTCTTTTACGAAATCGTCATCTTTTGTATTCACAACTTTGACACCCATAGCAGACCTACCAACCATAGAAATTGTTTTCACTTCTACTCGGATAGCCATACCAGATTGTGTGATGACTAGGAGTTCATCTTCTTCTTTTACAGAAGAGATACCCACTGCCCTTCCATTTTTTTCACCAATCTTGAGATAAGTCATACCCTTTCCACCACGACCTTTGGTAGAAAATTCTTCAAAGTCGGTACGTTTTCCAAATCCATTTTCTGAAATACAGAATAAATGTGTGTTAGGTTCTACTTTTGTGATTCCGGCAATCGCATCATCATCTTCCAATTTCATGGCAGTGACACCGGAAGCAGTTCTACCTTGAGATCTAAGTTCATTTAAATTCATGCGAATTGCGAGACCATTTTTACTACCGATGAATACATCATAGTTATTCGGATTTGCAATTACATCGATGAGTTCATCGCCATCACGAAGTCCGATTGCAATGATTCCGGATTTTTTGGTGTTTGTGAATTCATCCAATTGGATTTTTTTCACAAATCCCTCTTTCGTTACCATTAGAAGATATGAATCATCAAAATTTCTAAAGGTAAATAAGGAAGTTATGATTTCATCATCGTTTAGATTGATAACAGCTTTGAGAGATTTACCACGAGCTTCTTTGGTTGCAATTGGTAACTCATACACTTTCATCAGGAATGCTCTTCCTTTATTGGAAAAGAGCATTAAATTGTCATGAGTCATTGCACTACTTAGTTTTTTGACAAAGTCTTCTCGTTTGGTGGAGATACCTTGTACTCCTTTTCCACCTCGTTTTTGACGGCGGAAAGTGTCCATAGGAAGTCGTTTGATGAACATGTCTTCAGAAAGTTGTACAACCACTTCTTCATCAGCGATCAAATCTTCTGCATTAAAGGTTGAAGATTCAAGTGATTCCAAGCTAATCTCTGTTGAACGAGTATTTCCAAAGGATTGGGAAACTTTTCCTAATTCATCACAAATGAGCGATTTTACTCGATCTGGTTTTGCCAAAATATCTTCAAGATCAGCAATCAGGAGTCGAACTTGTTCCAATTCATCAATGATTTTTTGTACTTCTAAAGATGTTAAACGTTGTAAGCGCATCTCAAGAATTGCATCAGCTTGTAATTCCGATAGAGCAAACGTTGCCATAAGGGAACTTTGTGCTTCTTTCACATCCTTTGATGCACGGATGATACGGATCACTTCATCGATATTTTCAAGAGCGATCCTTAGACCTTCTAAGATATGAGCTCGTTTTTGTGCCTTGTCTAAATCAAATTCAGTTCTTTTGACAACAACTTCTCGTCTATGTTCTGCATAAGATTTTAAAATTTCTTTTAAAGAGAATATTTTTGGACGGTTGTCCAAAATGGCAAGCATTGTGATTCCATAACTCACCTGTAGTTGTGTGAGCTTAAAGAGTTGGTTTAGAATTACTTGTGCGTTGGCATCCTTTTTCACATGGATTTCAACACGAATTCCTTTACGATCTGATAGATCTAAGATTTCAGAGATACCTTCGATGAGTTTTTCATTCACCAAATCTCCAATTTTCTCTAGTAGGTTCTTTTTATTTACTTGGTATGGGATTTCATGGATGACAATGATCTCACGACCTTTGTTATTTTCAATGATCTCTACTTTGGAACGAATCCGAATCGAACCTTTTCCAGTCGCATAGGCTTGGTACAAACCTTCTCCACCGATGATGATCCCACCTGTTGGAAAATCTGGCCCAGGTAATATCTTCATAAGTTCCGGAAGTGTAATCTCCGGATTCTGAATCATTGCAATGACAGCATTGACCGCTTCTTTTAAGTTATGCGGAGGGATGTTTGTTGCCATCCCCACAGCAATTCCCGTCGAACCATTGACTAAGATGTTCGGAAAATTGGCTGGTAAAACATCTGGTTGTTGTCTTGTATCATCAAAGTTTGGTGAAAAACTAACGGTATTTTTTTCAATATCTTTTAGAAGTTCTTCGGCAAGTTTAGTAAGGCGTGCTTCCGTGTAACGATAGGCCGCAGCATTATCCCCATCGACGGATCCAAAGTTACCCTGACCATCAATCAATGTTTCACGCATTGAAAAGGTTTGCGCCATACGAACCATTGTTTCGTAAACAGCAGAGTCACCATGTGGGTGGTAATTACCAATGACTTCCCCGACAATCTTTGCTGATTTTACATAAGGTCTGTCGGAACGCCATGCCCTTTCATTCATCGCATGTAAAACCCGTCGATGAACCGGTTTTAATCCATCACGTACGTCGGGAAGTGCACGACCAACGATAACGCTCATCGCATAATCGAGGTAAGCTTCCTTCATTTGGTCTTCGATTTCAACCGGAATGACCCTGACTCCAGCTTTTAAGGCACCGGCTACGTCTGGTCTACCGGATAAATTGAGTGCTAAGGTTTTATTTGATTCGTTTTCTTGGCCGTTTTGTTCGGTCATTTGATTTTCCTAATTCCGATTAAAGATCTAAATTTGCTACTTTGTACGAATTTGCTTCTATGAAACGACGTCGCGGTGACACTTCATCACCCATTAGGATGTTGAATGTGTCTTCAGCTTCTACAAAGTCCTGTAGTTTCACTTGTAACATCACTCGTTCTTTAGGATCCATTGTTGTATCCCAAAGTTGTTCAGGGTTCATCTCTCCAAGTCCTTTGTATCGTTGGATGACTACTTTGTCGTTTGGTCTGGATTTTAAGATTTCATCCTTTTCACGATCAGAGTAAACATACACTGCTTCTTTACCAAACTTGAGTAAATACAATGGTGGTTGGGCGACATAGAGAGAACCACGTTCGATCACTGGTTTCATGTATCGAAAGAAAAAAGTTAATAAAAGCGTATGAATGTGTGAACCATCCACATCGGCATCGGTCATGATAATGATCTTTCGATATCGAAGTTTATCTACGTTAAACTCATCATCACCTATACCTGTTCCCATAACAGTGATTAGAGTTCGGATTTCTTCGTTCGATAAGATTTTATCCAAACGTGCTTTTTCTACGTTTAGAATTTTACCCTTAAGAGGAAGGATAGCTTGTGTGTTACGATCGCGACCTTGTTTGGCAGATCCACCCGCTGAATCCCCCTCGACAAGGAAGAGTTCACAATGTTCAGGATCTTTTTCGGAACAGTCTGCGAGTTTTCCAGGAAGGCCACCACCTTCTAAAACAGTTTTACGTCGAGTTAAGTCGCGTGCACGTCTTGCCGCTTCTCTCGCTTTTGATGCTAAGATACATTTCTCTAAAATCTTTTTGATTACGGCAGGGTTTTCTTCAAAGTAACGATTGAGTCCTTCCCCAGTTATGGTTTGCATAAGACCCTTCACTTCCGCATTCACTAACTTTTCTTTTGTTTGTGAATTGAACTGAGGTTGTGGAATTTTAATAGAGATAACGGCACAAATTCCTTCTTTGATGTCATCCCCTTGTAAACCATTGGGTTGCTTCTTAAACAAGGTTTGGTCTTTTTTCAGATGGTCATTAAGAGTTCTCGTAAGAGCTGTTCTAAATCCTTCTAAGTGGGTACCACCTAAGTTATTATTAATGGCATTGGTAAAACAGAATATATTCTCACTGTATGTATCACAGTATTGAAGGGCAATCTCAGCCCAAACATTTTCTTTTTCTCCCACAAAGTGTAATACTTTGTGAAGAGGGTGTTTGGATTCGGTGATGTATTCCACAAAGGATACAATTCCACCGTCAAACTTAAACTCGTGTTTTGCGATCTCTTCCTTTCTTTGGTCTTCAATCCGAATCAGAAGTCCTTTGTTTAAAAAAGCGATTTCTCGAAACCTGGCAGAAAGTGTATCAAAAGAAAAATCAATGGTCGTAAAAATAGTATGATCAGGTTTAAAACGAACAACTGTTCCTCGATGTGTGGTTTCCCCGATGATTTTTACATCTTCCATCGGTACACCAGCTTGGTATTTTTGGTAGTGGAGTTTTCCATCTTGGTGGACTTCCACTTCCAAATAGGTAGATAAAGCGTTTACAACAGATACCCCAACCCCGTGCAAACCACCCGAAACCTTATACGCATCATTTTCAAATTTTCCACCAGCGTGTAAGATAGTGAGAACCACCTCAATGGTAGATTTTCCTTTGTCTGGATGGATTCCGGTTGGAATCCCACGACCGTTATCCCGAACTTCAATGATATTTTCTGGAAGGATACGGACATCAATTTCTGAGCAGTGGCCAGCCATCGCCTCATCCACTGAGTTGTCTACGACCTCATACACCATCTTATGGAGGCCGGATTCATCTTGGGTTCCGATGTACATTCCGGGACGTTTCCGGACCGCCTCTAGACCCTCTAGGATCTTGATTTTTGAGGCTGAATAGGCGTTTTGATCGGTTTGGTTGGACATAGAATTTTGAGATACCCTATAGGAAGTATCCTAAAAAGACCCTCGAAGGGCAAGTGAAATCGGGGTCAAACGGAAGGTTTAGGACCTTGGATTTTGGAATTCATTCCCTGTTTTGAAATGGATTTTTTCTAAGAAAATAGGATTTGCGATTCGATTGATTTTTTGTAACAATTCTTCTTTTTGGAACTCCAATTCCTGAGAAACCATCGAATGTCGACAAACAACTGTCAGTTTTTTACCATCCAAAGATTTAGGAAAACTTTGTTTTCCGAATACATCCCCTACGATTTCATTCCATTGTAAACGAAGTTTCTTTAAAATTTGGTCTTGGAAAACCGATTCTCGGTCGAGTCCCATTTTTTCAAGGCTTTGGAAAAGTTCAGTGAGTTCTACTTTTTTCATGTGGCTGTGAAAACCTTCACTTTTCCAGATTCAATCTGATAAATTTCTTTATCAACAGTTAGGTTTCCGACATATTCATTGATCCCTTCCAAATCTGTTGTGGTGAAAAATGCCTGGCCACACTCAGAGATCAAATTCACAAAATATTCCCTTCGTTTCACATCGAGTTCACGGATGATGTCATCAATGAGAAGGACTGGAGCTTCTCCCGTTGTATCGCGGATCATTTGAAAACAGGCAGTTTTTAGAGCAATGACGGCACTTCGTTTTTGGCCTTGGGATCCAAAACCACTTAAATCTTTATCATCAAATCCGATGGGAAGAGTATCTCGATGGTTTCCACAACTTGTGTAACCGATAGATTTGTCTTTTCGTAAATTATCGAATAACCTTTGCCTATGTTCTTCTTTACAAGATACATTTGGTTTATATGTTAGATGGAATGGATCCTTTCCTGAACTCAGTTGTAAAAGATTTTGATGAAAGTATCCTGCTAAACTCTGAATGGTTTTAGTTCTAATTTCTCTGATTTCCGCATCGTGTTCAATGATCGGTTCATCCCAAATTCCGATTTCCCTTTCACTCACATTTTCTTTTTTTAATGCTGCGTTCCTTTGTTTGATCAACCTCTCATATTCGATGAGTTGTTTTAAATAATAACGATTGGTAGAGGAAATGAATGCATCTAAAAATCTTCGTCGTTCCACATTCCCATCTTCAATGATTAAAATATCTGGTGGACTCATTACGATGGAACGAAAGTAACCTACATAGTCAGAGATTTTTTTAAATTCTTCTCCATTCACTTTTAATTTTTTACGTTTGTTTTGTGAATGTTCGATTCCATATTCAAATAAATAATCATTCCCTTCTGATTCAAATTCAGCTCGGATAAATGTGTCCGAAGTATCCCAACGTAAAAGTTGATTTTGGTCTGATTCACGAAAACTTTTTAAATAGGATAAAAGTGAAATGGATTCGAGTAAATTTGTCTTCCCTTCTCCATTGTTTCCAATGAAGAAGACAAGACGTGATTTGAATGTGAGTTGGGTTTCTTCGTGGTTTCGAAAATTTTTGATGTAAATTCTTTTTAGAAACATCAAAGTTTCATTGGCATAATGACAGAAACAAAATCGCTGTCAGAAGGATCCTTAAACAATACAGGAGCACTAGAAGTAGTGAATTCTAAAATGACTTCTGGATCATCCACAGCTTTCACAACATCACTTAAATAATCACCTTTAAACGCGATGGTAATCGCTTCACCATTGTATTCAATAGGCATATTGTGATCGAACATCATTGTTCCTGGATTTGAAGAACTAATGTTTACATTTCCTTTACTGAAAGCCAAACGAATTTGTTTCGATGGTTCTTCAGCTGAGATCAAAGCTTGTTTTAAAAATGTAAGAAAGTCAGCTTTCACAACACGAACGGATTCAGTGGTTTGTTTCGGAATCACTTGTTCGTAATCAGGAAAGTTTCCATCAATGAGTTTAAAAAGAAGTTCAACGTTTCCAGAAGAAACATAAATTTGTTCTTCCACAAATCCGATCTTTGCCGTTTCTTTTCCTTCCATCATTTTTAACATTTCGCGAACAGCTTTATGTGGGATGATCACTCCATTTTTGAATGGAAATTGTTTTGGAAATTTACGGACAATTTTTGATAAACGACGTCCATCTGTTCCCACAACAATTAAATCAGTGTTATCTGGTTTTAAAAACAATCCATTGAATACAAAACGTGTTTCTTCGATTGCCATAGCGTAAGATGTTTTACGAAACATTTCTCGAATGGTTTGGCAAGGAAATTCGACAACACTCGCTTCATCCACTTTTGGAATTATTTTGATATCCTCAGAATCAATTCCGTTTACTTTAAACTTTGTGTCCATTTTACCAGAAGCATCAGTGATGGTTGTTTCTGAATTCTCCGATTGTTCCGTTGTTGTCAGTAAACTAGTATCAAAGTTCAAATTTTTAAAAATGCTAGAGAGTTGTTTTGCAGGAAGTGATGCCGTTCCTTTTTCTCCAATGGTGGAAGGAACAGAAGTTTTGATTGCGATCTCCAAATCAGTCGCAGAAAGGTACACTTCGTTTTCCCCAGTTTGTATTTTTAAATTGGAAAGAGCCGACTTAATCTCACGTACTGAGATCACTCCATCCACTGAGTTAATTGCTTTTAGGAATTCTGTAGTATTGACAGTGAATTTCATTTTTCCTCTTCTTCTTATTTATATTATATATCTTTATATATATTATGTCGTTTCCGTTGGTTCTGTCAGTATGTCGATAAAGCCTGGAAAGTTCAATTTTTATTGAATTATGTCAGTTTTTTTCCATTTGGCAAGTGTGAATATTTATGTCGCTTTGAACAGTTGATGCGACAATTTTGGAACCATAAGTCGAGACTATGTCCTATCGACAGTTTATAGACAGTCTGTCTTCTTGTTAGTCACAGTTTATTGGAAGCTAATCTTGTGTTTGATGGTATGAAAAAGGTCTTCCCATTGGGGTTCCGTCTTCATACGTTCCTTAAACTTATCAATCCCGTGGATGACGGTAGAATGAGTCGTGGAAAAAATACGACCAATTTGGGCCTTGGGCACATGCAAAACATCGTGGAGGAGGAGCATACATAGATGCCTAGGTGGGATAAAATCTGCCTTCCGGCTTTTTCCAAGTAAATCCTTTCTAGCGACGTTTGTCCGTTCACAAACCAAATCGATGACCATATCAGGACTGAATCCAATTCGTTTTTTATTCGTTAGGAAACGTGCTTCGGCAATTTCTTTGATTTTGTCTTCCGTGAGCAAAAAATACTCATAGGCTTTTTTATACATCACCAAATCGTTTACAATTCCAATGAGGGCACGGGAATCACCTTCTAATCGTTCGGCGAGCCAATGGACTAAGTTGTCACTTGCAGGAATATTAAATTCAGAAAAACTATTTTTGAGTAACGACTTACGTAATTCTAAATCATGTGATTTGATATCCGCTTGTAAACCATGTACAAATCTAGATTTCAGTCTCTCATGGAGAGGGAGTTCGTAACTTGGTCTATCCGATGCGATGACGATTTGACGTTTGCGATCGTATAAAAAATTAAAAAGAGCAAAAAACTCTTCTTGGGTTTTCTCGGCACCACCATTCAAAAATTGAATGTCATCAAATAGTAGAACATTATATGACTGGTAACGAATTTTAAACGATTCGAGAGACTCACGATTGTTTTGCCGAACCGTAAAAATGAATTCGTTTAAAAATGAAGTACTGTTTACATAACGAACGGTTTTCCATGGATCTTTTTTTTTGATCTCATTGCCAATGGCGTGGAGTAAATGTGTTTTTCCCACTCCAACGGGACCAAACAAATACAAAGGATTGTATTTACCAGGTTGTTCCACCACAGTTTTGGCGGCAGTGTAAGCAATACGATTGGAATCAGATGTGATATAATTTTGAAAGATATACTCAGGATTGAGGTCGGAATCAGAATCATCGAATTTTGATTGGATGACTTCTTTTAAAACATGTGAAGATGTTTCTGATTCGGTAAGGATGGAAACTTTAAATTTGTCTCCGATGATTTGGTAAACCGCATCTTCGATGAAGCTGATGTATTTTGTTTCCACATGGCGTTTGATCCCGCTGGAGGGTGCCATTAAGTGAACCACTTGGTTCTCCCACTTATCGAAGCGGAGTGGGACAATGAAATTGGAAAAGTACTTGGGAGGTATCTGTTTCGATATTTCTTCTAAAATTTCTTCCCAACGTTTGTCCAAGCTTCCCCGCCCTAAATGTGAAATCGGGTACTATACTTTTAGCAAGTAGGTAGAATTCAAATGAAAAATCGGAAAACGTTCCAAACTCCGAAAAATAGTCGAACCGAATAAAAAAATTATGTCACTTTATTTGTTTGACAGAGAAAAAATGTCTTATGTTTGTTAGGTGGTTTCATTTCACGTTTCAAATGAACTTCTTCTTTTGAAAATGATTTCAGAAGATAAAAGAAGGAAACTGTGAAATGATGTTTTAACAAAACTTGTTGGATCTTTTTTTTCTTAAGTTGCGAGTCGCAAGAAAAGTTGTGATAAAAGAACATATTCAAGAGCTGGAATTTCGTAATGGAGTTTCATTTTAAAATCTAGGATGGCTTCAATCCTTCCCACATTGGCTTCAAAGTTTTTTTGTCTATATTCAAACAGTAATAACAAACAAATGATTTCTAAAAAATCGATTCCTGTTAGTCCTTCTTTGTTGGATCGAAATTCAGCTAATTGGTCTCTCACCCAGTTTTCTAATTTAAATAATAAAATGGAATCATGACAATGTTCCCTAACATTTTCATGCCATTCTTCTAAATATTCATCAGCAATTTCAAATGGATTGAGAGAACCTCCATAATACAATTTTGATTCCGTGAATTCTTCCCTTCTGATTTTTTTGATTTCGGATTGAGGAAGGTAATGGAAAGGAATGCACACTGAACGAGAGACAATGGTGGGTTTTAAATTATGAAGATCATTAACAATCAGAATGAATTTTGTATGAGGTGGTGGTTCTTCTAACGTTTTTAATAAAGTAGTTTCCGCCTCATTATTGATTCGATTTGCCTCAGGAAAAAGGACAATTCGATATTCTGAGGTATGTGGTTTGTAAGGAATTCTTGTAGAAAGTAACCAACGGATTGTTAACTCTTCGGGATCCTTTTCCTTTCCTATGGCAATATTCTTTCGTCTAGGAAATTGAATGAAGTCTGGATGGACTCCCTTCATGAATTGCCTACAGGAATCACAATTCCCACAAGATGTCCCATTCAGGCATAAAATATGACGAGCAAACCTTTCGGCAGCGAGCCACTTTCCCACGCCATCAGGGCCGTAAAAAATAAGAGAACCAGGAATTTTGGATCTATCTTTTAAAAAAGAATTTAAATAGGTTAGCGCAACATCTTGGCCAGACACCTGCTCAAATGAAAACAACGTATCTGCCATTTTGTTTTAATAAACCGGTGTGAGCCAATTCATGTACTTAGCTTCGTCGCCACGTACAGTTTCAAAAAAGATAGATTGGATTTTTTTTGTGATGGGACCCATGTTTCCATTTCCAATCACACGACGATCCACTTCTTTCACCCAAGCGACTTGCACACCAGTTCCTGAAAAAAATAATTCATCAGCGATATAGAGTTCCGATCTAGCAATGTCTCTTTCGATTACTTGGTAACCAAGGTCTTTTGCAATTTGAATGATACTCCTTCTTGTAATCCCTTCTAGGATCGAGGAAGGAATGGTTGGTGTATGGATCACTCCATCACGAACGATAAAAAGATTTTCAGCAGACCCTTCTGATACAAACCCTCTTGCATCTAAGAAGATGGCTTCATCCATTCCGTTTTGGACGGCTTCTGATTTTGCAAGAGCAGAGTTGACATAGCCACCACTGACTTTGGATAAAGTTGGGATTTGGTTGTCTGAGAATCGTTGCCAAGAGGAAACCATTGTTGTGAGTCCATTTTGTGTATCGAGGTAATCATCTAGTTTTAATGCATACACTGTGATGTCTGCTTTCACATCATGGAAACGCGGTGAAAGTTGTAAGGCTGATGTATAGATAAAAGGTCGTAAGTATACATTTTGTTTCGCTTCATTTTTGCGAAGAAGATCCAAGATGATGTTTTGGATTTCATCTGGTGTGATTTTGATTTGAAGTTGCATGATCTTTGTGGAGTTCACGAGACGTTTGCAATGTTCAGGCAATCGAAAGACAAAAAGATTTTGTTTCGCTTCGTTGTAGTAACCTCGGATTCCTCCAAAGACACCTGTGCCATATTGAAGGGCGTGGGTTTGGACACTGACTTTTGCGTCTTCGGAAGGTACAATTTTACCTTCAAAGTATGTATAAGGGAATGAATTCTGAGCCATTGAGATTCCTATCCTTCCAAACTTCAGGAGTTTCGAAATTAGAAAATGAATTTTATCTTTTTTTCTCTCGAAGCATAGGCCGATGGTTTTGATATCGTTCTAGAGAGTAGTCTTATCTCTCCTTTAATTTCATAAGACATAAAAATCGTTACACTAAGAAGACATAATATGAATCCATCCTTTTATCCCAACCAATTTGATTGTATCGTTGTTGGTGCCGGACATGCCGGAACAGAAGCTGCTTATATCTCGGCCAAAGCAGGACTCAAAACCTTACTCATCACAATGAACTTAGATACCATTGGTCAGATGAGTTGCAACCCAGCGATTGGTGGGATTGCCAAAGGACATATGGTTCGTGAAGTGGATGCCCTCGGTGGCCTTATGGGACGAGTGATCGACCAAACGGGGATTCAGTTTAAAATGTTAAACACTTCCAAAGGTCCTTCTGTTTGGGCACCACGAGCACAAGCAGAGAAGAAACAATACCAACTCATGATCAAACACCAGTTGGAAAAATTACAACAGCTTTCGATCAGACAAGATACCGTTGAAGATTTGATTGTGGAAGGAAACCAAGTGACTGGTGTCATTACAGGTCGTGGTTTTACATTTTATACGAAACATGTGATCTTAACTACAGGTACATTTTTATCGAGTGTGATCCATATTGGAACCTATCAAAAAGAATCAGGTCGTATCGGTGAGCCTACTACGAAAGGATTGTCTCATACACTTGCCCGTTTTGAATTACGACTTGGTCGTTTGAAAACAGGAACCCCTGCTCGTGTTCACAAAAACTCCATCAACTTTGAAGGACTTGAAATCCAAGATGGTGATGAGAACCCTCGTCCCTTTTCTTTTTCCACAAAGAAGATCGATCGAAAACAGATCCCTTGTTACATCACTTATACCAATGACACGACTCATGAACTGATCAAACAAAACTTGGAATATTCTCCGATGTATTCTGGTCAGATCAAAAGTATAGGCCCAAGGTATTGCCCTTCGATTGAAGATAAGGTTGTTCGTTTTGCAGAACGAGACAGACATCAAATTTTTATCGAACCAGAAGGTTATGAAACAAACGAGATGTATCTCAATGGTGTTTCCACAAGTTTACCGGAAGAAGTACAATGGAAGTTTCTTCGAAGCATCAAGGGTTTAGAAGAAGTGGAACTTATGCGACCTGGGTATGCGATTGAATATGATTATGTTGATCCAACTGAACTCAATCCAACCCTTGAAACAAAAAAGGTAAAGGGCCTTTACCATGCCGGACAAATCAATGGAACTACTGGTTATGAAGAAGCGGCAGCACAGGGACTTGTCGCAGCATATAATGTGATTCGTTCGGTTCGAAAAGAAGAACCAATTTTATTCAAACGAAGTGAATCCTATATCGGAGTACTCGTGGATGATCTTGTTTACAAAGGTGTTGAGGATCCCTATCGAATGTTCACAAGTCGCGCCGAGTACCGCCTACTCCTCCGACAAGACAATGCGGACCAAAGGCTTATGCAGTATGGATATGAGATGGGTTTAGTGGAAGAATCCTTATACAAAGATATGAGAGATCGTTACGCTAGGATAGAATCCATCAAATCTCATTTGTTTGTTTCGGCGATGAAACCATCCGAAGAACTCACAAAAGTATTGGAAGAGAAACAGATCACAAATTATAAATTTGGTCACTCGCTTGCTTCTTTTCTCAAACGATCCGATATCAAAATCAAAGACTTAGAACCCATTGTTTCTGAACTTTCAATTTTGAATGAAGATGAAAAAGCAGTATTGGAAATGGAAGTGAAGTATGAGGGGTATTTAAAACGGGAACTCGAAACAATCGAATACCGTAAGAAGTTTTTGAACTTCCAGATCCCTTCTGATTTTGATTACACAAGTGTGAAAGGATTGAAAACCGAAGCCATCGTGAAATTGGAAAAACACAGACCACTCAATTTGGAAACAGCGCTTCACATTTCAGGTGTAGATCCTTCTGATGTTGACCTACTCCTTTATCATTTGGTGGATCGAAGATAATTTTAAACAATTAGTCTTCACGCTGACACTACCATCCATCGAGAAAACAAAACAACCAATCAAGAGTGATCACTTCTTGGTTGGTTTTCTTTTGTATGAATTTTCGATTTTCATATTATCAAAACGATAATGGCCAAATGATTCTTAGATTGGAAAGTGTAGTGCCATGAGATCTACCAAAATTCCATAGTTTGTAAGCTACTGATCAACTGTCGTAACCAACCTTTTAGAAAACATTCTTCTGTTCCATCATTAGGCTAAGAGTTGTAACGGAGAATCGTGAATGAAATGAATCATCACAAATTGGAAAGGCAATGGAGAGGAGTGTGATAAGAAAGGATGCTTTCCGTTCGTAAGACTGTATGTTCACGAACGGTTATGGATAAACTGATACTGAAAATTAATCGTAAACTAGGACGTGCGTCTTTTCCAAGATCCAATTGTCCCCTTGTTTCACGTGAAACGAATGTGACTCCAAACTACCATCGGCTTTGTATTTTAATTTGTGAACGCGGCGATTTTCCCCTTGGAAAAATTCTCTCTCTACCAAATTACCTTTGCTATCAAACTTGAAGTGTATCTCTCCCAGTTCTTTCTTTTTGTCATCAGTAAGGTATTGGATTTGGACATTAGGTCTTTTGGGATCAATTTGAAAGCGGAAGGATTCATTGTCTTTGGTTTCCATGTTTTTTCCTTCTGCGGCAAAAACATTTCCTTCACCATCACTCTCGATCGAATACACCATCAGCAGTTTTCCTTCACGGTCTTTGACATTCATTTTTTTCAAAGCACGACCCTTAAATTGAAAGTCTTTCCGTTCGACAAGGTGACCACCATTGTCATAAACTTCTTCGCTTGTTAGCAAACCTTCCGTGTATCGAAAAGTAGTTTTGCCGTCTCCTTTCCCTTCTTTGTCAGAGTATGTTTCGGTGATCAATTTTCCATCCGAGTTGTATTCATATTCAGCAACATAAACAACCTGCCCTTCTGCATTCCGAACGATCTCTTTCGTGGGAACCTTTTTCACTTTTTTAAAAAGATAAGCATCTTTGTGGGACCATTTGCCTGGAGTGTAACCCAAGATAGGAAAGGATAAGATGATGAAAAAAATAAATGTACGGAACATGGAAATGATTTCTCCTACAGAAGACATCGGCGAAATTCTATAAAACGATAATACGATTATGTCAGAAAAAACGATCCAAGAAGAAATCCAGTCCATCATACCTGATTTATTTCCTGTCCTTGAACCCGAATTTGATTGGGAACTGGTGAAACACTTTTATGATTTCTTAAAGCGAGACAATGAAAAGGGAGGTTTCTTTTCCAAAAACGATTCTGAAAAAATCCTAGAGAGGCATATTCTAGAATCACTCATATTCGTTTGGAAAATGAAAACGGCAGGCTATGTTTCACGTGAAACAAATATTGCCGATGTCGGAACTGGCCCAGGTCTTCCAGGATTTCTGTTTGCGGTTTTGAAGAAAGCGCCCCATGTCTTCCTTGTGGATTCTCAAAAACGTAAACTTGCCTTATTGGAAACAGAGGTAACGTCTGGAAGTTTGTCCAAAGTTTCAAAACGAGTGGAGTTTATCTATGCAAGGACAGAAGAGATCAATTCCAATTTTGATGTCGTGACTTCGCGAGCAATGGTGCCCTACCCTTATATTGCGGAAGTCACAACACGCATGGTAAAGCAAAAAGGAATCTTATGTCCCTTTCTGGCACAACCATACCAAGATTTGGAGAAGGAAACAGAAGTTCTCAGCAATAATGGATTCGTAATGAAAAAAGAAATTCCCATTCCTGAATTAGAGTTTGTTGGAAAGAGACATATCAAAATACTGCAAAAGAATTCACTTCCGAAAAAGGGATACCCCCGTGAATGGAAAGAAATCGTAAAGGAGACAAAAAGCAAGAATGGGTAAAATCGTTTCGATCAGTAACCAAAAAGGTGGTGTTGGAAAAACAACAACGGCGATCAACTTAGCATCCAATCTTGTTGATTTGGGTAAAAAAGTTTTACTCCTTGATATCGATCCACAAGGGAACTCAGGGTCTGGTCTTGGACTCGAAGTGCAGTCACTGAGTAAAACAACATATGAAGTGATGATTGGAGAGTTATCTGCAAGAGAATCGATCCAAAAAACTTTCATAAATAATTTGGATATCATTCCTTCGAACATCAACCTCTCGGGACTTGAAGTAGACTTTCTTGGTATCGAAAAAAAAGAATTCAAACTCAAAGATGCCCTTGCTTCTATCAAAGAATCATATGATTATATTTTAATCGATTGTCCTCCTTCACTCGGTGTTTTGACTATCAATGCGCTTTGTGCTTCGCAATCAGTGATGATCACTTTGCAAACTGAATACTTTGCACTCGAAGGACTTTCACAACTCATGCAGATTATTTCTCTCGTTCAATCGCAGTGGAATCCTTCACTTGCATTGGAAGGAGTTCTTCTCACGATGTATGACAAACGAACCAACTTAGCAAACCAAGTCGCTGAAGATGTGAGAAACTATTTCAAAGAGAAAGTTTATGAGACGGTGATTCCAAGAAACATCAAACTCTCTGAAGCACCTTCTTTTGGAAAACCCATCAACTACTATGATCCAGATGGAGTTGGAGCAAAAAGTTATAAAAGTTTAGCGGAAGAAATTGTAGGGAGGGCGTAAGTTATGGCACTCGGCAAAGGAAAAGTTTTAGGAAGAGGACTTGGGAATTTAATCCCAGTCAACGAAAACAATGTTGAGATTTCCAAAGAGGAACAATCGGGTCTTCGTGAGATCAAAGTTTCTGAAATTGCACCGAACCCTCACCAACCAAGAAAACAATTTTCGGATGTTTCCATCCAAGAGTTATCGAATACCATTATTGAACATGGTGTGATCCAACCCATCGTTGTGCAAAAGAATCCTTCTGGGTCTGGATTCATTTTGGTAGCCGGCGAAAGAAGGTTACGTGCTTGCAAACTTGCTGGCTTTGCAAAAATTCCAGCCATTGTCCGAGATCTTTCAGAAGCAGATATGATGGAACTTGCACTGATAGAAAATATCCAAAGGGAAAATTTAAATCCGATGGATGAAGCGTATGCTTACCAGGCAATCATCGACAAACGAGGATTAAAGGTAACTGATCTTGCAACTCGTGTTGGAAAAAATCGAGCTACCATTTCAAATTTGATACGACTCCTTTCCTTACCGAAACCATTACAAGATAGGGTAAAGGAAGGTAAACTTTCAGAGGGTCAAGCCCGCCCACTCCTTTCGATCCCTGATTACAAAAAACAATTAGAAGTGGCAGAGAAAGTGATTAGTGAAGGTTGGAATGTTCGCGAAGTGGAAAACTATGTTTCCAATTTATTGAACCCAGATAAAAAATCGAAGTCTTCATCCCAGGTTCCTGACAAACGAGATGCAAGCATTGTGAAACTTGAAACGAAGTTACGGAACAAATTTAGTTCCAAAGTGGAAGTCTCTCATAATGAAACTAACGGAAAAGGAAAGATTGTTTTTTCGTATGCGAACTTATCTGATATGGAAAGAATCTTAGAGCAGCTCGGTGTGAAATTGTAATTTCGCCAATCGTTCATACAACTCACTTTGTTTTATGAGTTCGTCATGTGTTCCCACGGACTCAATCTCCCCTTCTCTAATCACTACAATCTGATCTGATTTAACTACTGTCGAAAGCCTATGAGCGATCATGATGGTAGTCCTTTCTTTTACCAAATGGTCGAGTGCCCTTTGGATCATTTGTTCGGATTCGGAATCAAGTGCGGAAGTAGCTTCATCTAACAAAAGAATTCTTGGATTGCGAAGGATGGCCCTTGCAATCGCGATCCGTTGTTTTTGACCACCCGAAAGTCTAGTTCCCAGATGACCCAAATTGGTATCATAACCTTGGGGGAGTTGGTTAAAAAATTCTGTTACGTAGGCACTTTCCGCTGCTAACTTGATCTCTTCAAAACTTGCATTGGGTTTTCCATAAGCAATGTTTTCACGGAGTGTTCCACTAAAGAGAATGGGTTGTTGCGGAACAAAACCAATGAGAGAACGTAAATCTTCCAATTTTAATTCTTTGGTATCGATTCCACTGATGGAAATTTTTCCAGATGTTGGATCATAAAAACGAAGGATGAGTTCAAATAAGGTACTTTTCCCACCACCTGAAGGACCAACAAGCGCCGTTGTTTTGTTAGCTGGAATTTCTAAGTTCATTCCTTTGATGGCTTTGTGTTCTGGCCTTGATGGATAAGAAAATTCCAAGTTTTCTAAATGGATGGTGAGACCATTTTGTTTTTTGGATCCATTTAGGTTTGGATGTGTATCGATGGATTGGAAAATTTCTGAAATCGGTTTTGGAAAATTTGGGTCTTTGATTTCTGATTCGGATAATAATAATTCCATAAGTCGTTCTGTAGCACCAGCTGCTCTTTGTAAATCACCGAGTACTTCCGAAACTGCCCCCACACTATTGGCAACCATGATGGCATAAAATGAAAAAGCGATGAGTTCCCCACCCGTGATCTTTCCTTCGAGGACATCAGTTCCCCCTACCCACAACATAAAACTTATCCCTGTGAGTATGAAAAGGATCACAGTTCCAATGAGTAGCGCCCGTTGTCTGATTCGAGCAACTGCCACAGAAAATGCATCTTCTACTGTTTCCGAAAATTTTTGAATGTCTACGTTTTGGTGGTGGAAGGATTGTAAGATTTTTATATTGAGAAGGGATTCACTTACATAGGTTCCAATGTTTGCAATTTTATCCTGTGTGTTTCTTGATAAGTTTCTGACTTTTTTGCCGTAAAACAGAATTGGAAATACAATGAACGGTACACTGAAAAGTACAATCATCGTGAGTTTTGCATTGGTGATAAAAAGAAAAATGATGCCACCAACAAACATTAGAATATTCCGAAGAGCAATGGAAGCAGAGGAACCAATTACTGTTTGGATGAGAGTGGTATCGGTAGTGATGCGCGACTGGATTTCTCCTGGTGAGTTCGATTCAAAAAAACTGGGATGGATGAAAATGATATGTTGGAAAACATCTTTTCTGATATCAGAGGCAACTCGTTCCCCAATCCAAGAAACAGTATAATGGCGGATGTAAGTTCCAATAGCGAGAAGGATTCCAACAAAGATGATAAAAACCAAAGCATAACCTAATTCCTGTTTGGATCGTGCTGAAAATCCAGCATCCACCAAATGCCTTAAACCTTGTCCAAGTCCTAAAGTGACTCCTGCTGTGAACAAAAGTGCAAAGGAAGAAAGGATCATTTGCAATCGGTATGGTTTGAGATAAGAAAATGTTTTGGAAAGTACACGAAGATTTTTTGACTTAGGTCGGTCGGGTGTTTGCAAAGAATTATCCTTTTAGATCAATCAGTAGACCCCTTATTTCATCTAATTGTTTCAAAATAACAAAGGCACTGTTATTGGGAGAAAACATTGTTTTTGCCAATAAATCCAATTTTTCATCAACTACCTTTACATACCGTACATCTTTCTGGTCGTTACGGCCACGTTGTGGCGCCTGCATCACCTTATAATTTTTTTTCAAAATCAATTCAGCGATTTGTTTGATGTGTTTTTTGTAAGACTCAAGGTTTTTATGGTTTGGGTCTTTGATAAGATCTTTTTCTAAATCGGGTAAATCTTTCCAAAGTTCATTCAGTTCTCTTGTTTCTTCTTTTCCTGCTGGAACAATGGATTCTAAAATTTCCAAAAAACTTTGTTTGGATTCATCAATGGGAGCTGAAGGCGAAGAGAGTTTGTCTTTAGAACCTTTTTTTGTCTGAGTGGATACAGGCTTAGGGTTGTTGTTTTGGATGATCATAAACCCGCCTAATGACGAGTGGGGTTAATCGTACACTTTCCATGGAACACTACACCTTCCTCAACGATGAGCCTTGGAGTGACAATGTCTCCTTCGAGGCGGCAACTGGAAAGTAGTGTCACACGTTCTGTTGCATAAATGTTGCCACGAATTTCTCCGCCGGCAACCACCACACGTGCTTTGATATCTGTATCGACGATTCCTGATTTTCCGATAAGGACCTTTCCTGTGGTTTCTAAGACTCCACGGAATTTTCCATCGATTCGTATGAGGCCAGGGAACTTAAATTCACCAGTGAACTCAGCCCCTTCTCCAATGATGCTATTAACTAAAAATTCTTCTTCTGTAGATGGGTTCGACATTATTCTTGGATTTGGTTGAGAAACGAAAACGGATTCAACGCCTGAGTACCAACATGTACTTCATAATGGAGGTGGTAAATCGGATTTTCAGGAGATTTTCCAACATAACCAAGAATGTCACCCTTGGAGAGTTTTTCGTTTTTCTTCACACGGATACGATCCAAATTAGAATAAATCGTTTTCCATCCAAATCTGTGGGAAATTTTTACATAATAACCAGTGGCAGGTGAATACCCTGTATCAAACACCAAACCAGGTGCCGTTGCGATCACTTCTGCACCAGGAAAGGATCCAATATCTAAACCACGATTGATTTCTTCTTTTCCAGTAATGGGAGAGATGTACTTACCAAAAGGAAATAAGACATACCCCCTTGTCGGCCAAATCGATGGTGTGTTTTTAATAATGCTCTTTCTTTTTTTAATGAGTTTGATGATCTCTTCAGATAGTTCAGATGATAACTTTAGATTGTGAATGTCTTCTTTGATGCGAAATGATTCATCTGTGATGTCGGTTTGCGGTGTGCCTTGCAGTGCAAGGAACTGACCTGCTTGTCCACCCATCCCTTTGGAAACACGAGATGGATCTCCACCTAATTTGATATAAAGATTCGAAATTCTTTCGTAGTAGTATTGGATTGTTTCATGAAGAGAGTTCACCTCTTCTTTCATTTTCGAGGATTGTCTGATAAAGTCTTTGTTTGTAAGATTGAGTTCTGTGAGTTGGTGGATGGATCCACTATGCGATAATACGTTTACAGCACTAATGACAAGTAAGACTACCATGATTCCAATAAAGATGGAAATGGCTTTGTAAGAGATAACGAAGTTAATGGTTTTGCGGTCCGTGTGAGGAATGACCATGATCGTCAACTTTTCACGACCTTTTTTGTCCAAATCCTCATAACGTTGGGATAACTTAAGCTTCCATTCCTGGACTTTATACCGAAGTCGGTAAAAAATTAAATGTAATCTTTGTTTTACTTCCACGTTCGTTATAGACCTACGATGATTTAAACAAAAGTTAATCTACCCACTATATCTTTCGATTGAATTTTCATTTTCATCCAGTGGAAATTACAAATCTTGCTATTTATGGGATATTCGACCATAGACACACATTGCCACTTAGACATAATTCGAGAACAAGGACAAAGCATCGAAGAAACCCTGGAGAAATCCCGAAAGGTTGGAGTAGACCGACTGGTTCAAATTGGCATTGATTTGCCAAGTTCAATCGAAGCAGTTCGTATTTCTGAAACACATTCAACCAATGAGTTACAAATTTCGTATTCGATTGGTTGTCATCCAACAGAAACACATGAATTTCCGAACGCAGACCAAATTTTAGATTTAGCCAAATCCCGAATCTATGATCCACATTTTGCGGCAATCGGTGAAATCGGTGTCGATTTGTACCATGATGCAAGCACTCGTTTCCAACAAAACGATGTATTGCGAAAGTTTTTACAATTCTCATCAGAATACAAACTTCCAGTTGTCATCCATTCTCGCGATGCATTCTCCGATACTTATGAAGCATTGAAAGAATTTAAAACAAAAGCGTTTGGTGTGATCCATTGTTTTACATATGATTACGAAGCAGCTAAACAATTTGTCGATCTTGGGTATTATATTTCTTTTTCGGGCATTGTGACGTTTAAATCTGCTACCGATATTCAAGAAGCAGCTAAAAAAATTCCACTCGAATCAATGTTAATCGAAACAGATGCACCATTTTTATCACCAATGCCCCATAGAGGGAAAAGAAATGATTCTTCACATTTGCCTTATGTATTAGAAAAAATGTTTAGCCTACGCACCGAACCAAATGCAGAAGTAGCAGATCGTATCTATCAGAATTCAATAAAATTTACAGAAAGAAAGGCCTATCACCATGCTTGATATCAATCGAATCGTTCAAAACCCAGAAGAGTTACTTTCCACCTTACAAAAACGAGGAGTGGTTTCTTCTGATATAGAAGCAAAAATCAAATCCGTATCTGAAAAACAAAGAAAACTAAAATTAGAAGTGGAAGAACTTCGTGCAGAGCGCAACCGCGTTTCCAAAGAAATTGGAATTCAGAAGTCACAAGGAAAAGACATCACTGAAATTTCCAATTCGATGAAAGGTGTGGGAGATCGAATCAAAGCGATCGAAGAAGAACTGACAAAAGAAGAAGAATCCTTACATGAACTGAATTTGGGTTTCCCAAATTTACTAGATCCATCCGTTCCAGAAGGAAAATCAGAAGAAGACAATGTACTCATTCGTCAGTGGGGTGAAATTCCAAAACTTAGTTTTGAAGCAAAAACCCATTTTGATATCGGAGAAAGATTAGGCATTTTTGATTTTGAAAGGGGAGTGAAACTTTCAGGTGCTCGCTTTTACACCTATCGCGGTTTAGGTGCAAAATTGGAACGAGCATTGATGAATCTAATGCTCGATACCCATACATCAGAAAATGGATATGAAGAAATGTGGGTTCCAGTGCTTGTAAATGATGAGTCGATGACGGCAACCGGACAACTTCCTAAATTTGCAGAAGATTTTTATCGTTTGGAAAAAGATGGTCTGAACCTCATTCCAACTGCTGAAGTCCCTCTTACCAATTATTACCGGGATGAAATCATCCAAGAGAAAGAATTACCGATTTCTGTATGTGCTCACACTTCCTGTTTCAGGCGAGAAGCTGGATCGTATGGCCGTGATACAAGAGGTCTCGTACGGGTTCACCAGTTTCAAAAAGTGGAACTCGTTAAATTTGTAGAACCGGAAAAATCGAACGAAGAACATGAAAAGATGTTAAAGGATGCAGAATCCATTTTGCAAAAATTAAAACTCCCTTACCGAGTGATGTTACTTTGTAGTAAAGATATGTCGAGTGCGTCTTCTAAAACCTATGATATCGAAGTTTGGATGCCAGGACTTGGTCGATTTATGGAAATTTCTTCGGTTTCTAACTTCAAAGACTATCAAGCAAGACGTGGAAAAATTCGATACAAGTCAAAGGAAGGAAAAAACCTGCTCGTCCATACTTTGAATGGTTCTGGTCTTGCGATCGGTCGAACACTGGCAGCAGTGATTGAAAATTACCAATCAGAAGATGGAACCTTCCAAATTCCGGATGTATTAAAACAATACATTCGTTGAGAATTTTTGGGCAGATGACCGAGGTGTCAAATGCCCACACGTTTCTTCTCAAAAGTCAAAACTAAGGTGTTTCAGTTTAAGATTATTTCTATTGCCTATCATTATTTCAATTTGGGCAAGCAACGAAATTCGTACCAATTGCGAGATTTGGTTGTTAAGCGAAAATCGCATATGCACCGATTGTTTTTTGAAAATTCAATTTCGTATACGATCGCAGTATTCATTGCTAAGAGTAATTCGCTTTTTTCGCAAATTTTGACTGTTATGCGTAATTCATTTACATCACGTATTTTGCATAATTTTCGAAATTCAAATAACATCACAAAACATGATGTTAATCGTAATTCACTTATTTCGGAAAAAATCCATGATAAACGTAATTCGCTTAAAGGCGAAATATTTGATTATCATTCCATTGTACGGAATAAAAAATTTTCTTTTTTATCTCTCTTTCATTTTCTATTCATTTTCTTATCCGTCAGTCTCTCCATTTCGAGCCAATCAGCAGATCGAGAACCAACTTTAATCGTGGCACCAATCCAGGGACCGATCAATTCCGAGTTCCAAGAATTTGGTCCTACAATGACACCTGATGCAAAAACATTATATTTTTACTCAAAACGATCCACTCGAGGTTATACGGAAATTTTCAAATCAGATCGGAAAAAGGATGGAAGTTGGGATTTTCCAGAAGAAGTCAGCGTTATAAATTCACCATTCGATGACCAAAGTCCTTTTATCTCACGTGATGGTAAAACCCTGCTCCTATCTTCCAATCGAGATGGATCCGTTGAGGTGGTTTTACCGGATGGAAAAGTGGGAATTTCAAGAGATCTTTATGTTTCCAATTGGAATGGTAAGGAATGGTCAACTCCTATCGCTTTGCCACCGGTAATCAACACAGAAGAGATTGAAGAAAATCCTCATTTGTTAGGTGATACACTGCTGTTTACACGTTATCCTTTTGGGAAACCAAACTTGGCAAAAGTTTACTACAGCCAGTTTAAAAACTCGGAGTGGACAAAACCTAAATTACTTCCTAGCCCCATTAATGATGGTAATGCGACTATTGCGGCAGCCTTCAATGATGATGGTAAAATCCTATTTTTTGCTTCCAATCGCCCTGGCGGGTATGGTGGATTCGATTTGTATATGGCAAAGATTGAAGGAGAGAATTTTACTGATGTAGAGAATTTAGGAGAACCCATCAATTCTGCGGAAGATGAAGCATACATTGTTTTCCAACAGGTGAAAAAAACATTTCTTTTTTGTAGGAGGGTAGAAGGAAAATCATTTGATATCTTCACCGCTTCCGTTCCAAAACAAGAAAATATCGTGCAGAAAAAATTAGAAGAAACTAAGAAAATTTCCTTAGATTCTGTATATTTTGAAAGAGCCTCTTCCATTTTGAAACCAGAGTCTTCCGTTCCTCTCGATGCAATCGTAGATTATTTACATGAAAATGCGGATAAAAAAATGAAAATCATTGGTCACACGGACTTAACGGGAACGTTTGATGATAATATGGTTTTATCAAAAGAAAGAGCTGAATCCGTAAAACAATATTTAGTCTCTAAAGGAGTTGATCCCAATCGTTTGGTGACAGAAGGCAAAGGACCAACACAACCGGTTGTACAAGGAACCGACGAAGTCTCTTCTAAAAAAAATCGAAGAACGGAATTTGTTCTGCTCAATCCTTAATTTTTCCTTGCCGTTTCCATTTCGAAAAAGAAGGTTAATGGGATGTTCCTTATTTTCCGTCCTTTCGTTTGGAAAACAGTTTTCCTGATTGCGTTTGTCCCAACATTTCTTTTGGGGCAAACAAGTCCTACGTTAGAGAAAATAAAAAAAACCAAAACTCTTACTGTTTCAGTAAATGAATTTTATCCGGGACTAGACGTCGAACTTGCGAACGAATATGCAAAATTTTTGGATGTTGATTTAAAAATCATTCCATTACGAACCTTTGACCAACATGCACGTATGTTAGAAAAAGGAGACACTCAAGTTGCAATGGCAGGAATTTCATCTTCGATCAATCGGTTCCGAGATGTTTATTTCACAGATCCCTATCTCATTTCCACACCGGCTGCCCTCGTAAACAGAACCGCACTCCCTCCTGAGCCTGAGGGACAGATTGTCACTGTACAGTTATTTCGTAATTTGAATGACCTAACAAATATTACAGGTATTTCTTATTCCGTTCTTGCAAATAGTTCGAACCATCAATTTTTACGTGATACCTTTCCTAAAGCACAAGTCTTTTCTTATTTTACAAATGAAGCCGCATTAAGCGAACTAAAGAAAAACAATGTGAATGCTTTCGTTGCTGATTCGTTTTATATCCAGGCTTTATTACAAAAAGATTCCTCACTTAGAGCAAACTATTTACCTATATTAGGCGTTGTCCAAGAAGATCATATTAGTATGGCAGTGGGCAAAAGGGATATTGAGTTCCTGTATCACTTAAATTTTTTCATCAAAGAGCTAAAGCGAACTGGAAAAATCCAACAGTTAATTAACAAATATTTCAAATCCAATAAATGGGTCAAAAAAGAATAAATACAAAATGTTAACTCGTTTTATTACCGTTTGCTTATTTTTAATGATGCCGTTTGGATTTTTGTATTCACAAGAAGAAGAATCACAAAGAACCATAATGAATTTTAATGGATCCTTTCGTGTTCGAGCTACCAATGTAGGCAGAGATGTATTATTAGAACGTAAAACTCCAGTCACTCCAATTACCAATTTAGAAAAAGAAAATGCCGAAAGATTAGAATCAGAACAACAAACAATACAATCTGATTTAGAAAGAAGGCAACAAGGATTACCAAGTCAAATCACTCGTCGCAAAGAAGATGTAAGTTATTATGATTCAAGATTTCTTTATAATATGAGTTTTTCTGCAAACAAATATGTAGAAGGAATCTGGGGAATGCAAGTAGGTGATATCCCTTTTGGTGGTAGAGGTCTGAGAGCAACGGGTCCTGATGGATTTGATCCTGGTCTCGTAGGTCCTGGGTCAGGTGGTGAAAGAGGGAGAACCGCTGCTGTTAATGTCCAAACTAACTTTTTATATTTAAATTTTCGAATCCCCGAATCTGGATTATTTATCAAAGTTGGACAACAATTATTTAGTTCGGCACAGGGACGTGTTTTATTTTCCACTGGAACAGGCGTTAGTATTTTAAAAAATTTTCAATTTTTGCGTTTGTCTTTGGAAGGTGGAGTATTGCGTGCACGTGACCAAAGTTTTTTGGATGTCGATAAAAACGGATTTGCTGATAAAAATTATCAAAGTTCAAACATTTATTATAACCGATTGAAGTTTGAATACTTTCGCAACATTCGTAACGAAGTGTATGCATATTTTTTAGATGATAATGATAAAACCGATAATGAAACCGCAAGGCTTGCTTGGTATGGACTCCATAATGAATTCAATTTTCAAAAATTTTCCTTCATTGTTCATGGAATTTTGAATACTGGCATTGTAAAAAAATTGAATGCAGTTAACGATGCGAATGATGTCACGATTTATAATACAACAAGACGCCATTCTATCAAAGGAGGTATGTATGATTTTCAATTTACCTACCGATGGAATGAATCTTTAAACTTTAACTTAATTGCTTTAGGAACAACTGGCCGACCAGGTTATGATGAAAATGGACAAGAAGCGAATTTAAAAGGAAATGGTTACCGAACTCTTGCTCCTAGATTTTCAATTTCAAATATAGCAACGGACTTTACAGGTGGTTATGCATTGTTTAATGGATCAAGTTTTTCAGGTTTGAATGAATATGGACTTTATTCCAATATCATAGCCTTTGGTCCGTATCAGTTTACACTCGGTTATTACCAACTATGGGCTACAAAATCGCCTGAGATTCGAATCAATCGAGAATTTAGTGAAAGAAATGGTTATCGAACTTCCACTTATATGGGTATGGAATATAATTTTAATATTCGTTATAACGTAACTTCAGATTTTCAAATCATCTTTCGATCAGGATATTTTGTCGCAGGTGATGCACTCTTTGTTTTGTTAGATTCAAAGTATGGAAGGGTGTTACGAGAGGCATTTATCGTGTTTGAACATCGATTCTAAAATTTAGTTTTTTTCATTTTTGGATGATTTGTAATAGCTCTCAATGAGATGGATTTCTTTTTAAAATAACGGAGAAAATGATGTTAACTGTAATAAATCAGATTTCCATCAATGCACCTATCCAAAAGGTATGGGATATACTAACGAATCCAAAGTTTATCAAAGAATGGGACGATATTCCTGAAAATTATACAGGCGGACTACTGACATTAAATTCAGTTATCGAATGGGAAGGACATGCCAAGATGGTGGTGACTGAATTTGAAGAAATGAAAATATTAAAACTAAATTTATATTTACCTAAAGTAAACTTAGTTCCTTCCCAATATGATGTTAGTTATCGATATTCTTTAAAATCAAATGGAGAAATCGTTTTAGATTTTGAAATCGGTGATTTTTCTCCTCTACCAAACTCTCAGGATTACTATGAGAGTTCCATCGAATGGTTGAAAATGGCAAAATTAAAAATTAAAGAGTTAGCAGAAAGTAAATAAAACTTTCGCATTATTTCGTTTAAAGAGTCAGTCTTGATTTAATTGCTTTGCCTAAGGTATACTGGTCTGAATATTCCAAGGTTCCACCAATTGTGATGCCATGCGCAATCCTTGTGATTTTGATATCCATTGGTTTGATCACGGTTGATAGATAAGAAGCTGTTGCATCTCCTTCAAGCGTTGGATTTGTAGCAATCAATACTTCGTTAATTTGACCAGAGTCCAATCGGTTCATTAATTGTTTGATACGCAATTGTTCTGGACCAATCCCATCTAAGGGAGAGATGGCACCATTGAGGACATGGTATTTGCCAGAATATTCCTTTGTATTTTCTATAAAAAAAATGTCTTCAGGTTGTTCTACTACACAAAGAATTCCATTTTCTCGTCTGTCAGATAAACAAATCGAACAGATTGGTTCTTCTGTTAAACCTCCACATTCATCACAAAAACGTAGTTTGGACTTAGCTTCTTCGATGTTGTCTATCCAAGATTGAAAAGAAGTTGGATCCATTCGTAAGATATGAAATCCAATGCGAGTTGCACTTTTTTTTCCAATCCCAGGTAAACTAGAAAATGATTGGATGAGTTTTTGGAATTGAGGATCAGACAGAAGGAAACCCTCCGTCTTTTTGTATTTGGTTGAATACACCTTCGAAATCACTTGGGTTGAAACCCAAAACATTTTTCATTTCATGTGACATTGCTTCCTTTGCTTTGCGTTGCACTTCATTGGAAGCAGATAAAATCAAATCTTCTAACATCTTTTTGTCATCAGCATTGAACATGATTGGATTGATATTTAAATTGGTAAGAGTTCCATCCGCAGACGCAGTGACTTCTACCATACCAGCACCAGCTGAAGCGGTCACACGGATCTGAGAGAGTCTCTTTTGCAATTCTTCTTGTTTTTCTTTGATATTTCCAAGTTGCGAGAAAGCTTCTCGCATTTGTTTCATTTGGTCAAAAATTCCCATACTTACCTTTGGACTTATAAATTTTTGAATTGGTTTGGATCCACTTCCATCCCAGAAAATTTTTCTTTTAAAAGTTTTTCCATTTCCTCCTCTGAAGAGGTGGAAGTGGCACTAGGTTGAGTTTGGATCGGACTTTCTGTTTTTTTTGCAATTGGATCTGATTCTTTAACCACATTTGGATTCGATGTAAGGGGTTGTTTTGAAATCGTTGGTGATTCAATGATCGCTTGTGACACCGTCGATGATGGTTCTTTTTTTGTGTTACTCGCGGATGGTGTTTGAGAAGCTGATTGTTTTTTTATATGTTCCACATTGTCAGGCAACACACTAATATCACCTTGGACGAGTTTGGTGAGTTCTGATATTTTTGCTAAAAGTCCAGAGACACTAGGTTTTTCTCTGTCCAAAATCAATTTACGAAATTGAATTTCTAAGTACACTTTCATTTCGTAAGAACTTCGTAGTTTCATTAAATTTAGTTTTTCATGAATAGAAAAAATCCGTTCCGCAAGCAAAACCAAAATCTCACGGTCAAGTTCTCTATAGTTTTGTTTGAGTTTTTGTAAATCTTCCTGAGGGATGTTGATTGATTCGCGGTCTGCTAAATTATCTTTAATCAGTAAGAGTGAATTTAAAAATTCAATGAAATCCCAGATAAATTTTCCTAAATCTATCCCTGCTTGGAATAAATTTTCTAAGGTTTCAAATATTTGTGCACTTTGAGAAGAATCAATCAATTGGTTTAGAAAATCAGTGAATGTATCAATTCCATGATACCCAATCATTTTACGTAACTTAACGCCGGTTAAGTTACCATCAGTAAATATGACTGCTTGTTCCATAAAAGAGAGAGTATCTCGAACAGAACCATCTCCTTTTTTTGCAATCCAAAACAATCCTTCGGTATCATATTTTAATCCTTCTTTTGTACAAAGGGTTTCAATATAGTTTTGCAGCACAGTAACAGGTACTTTTCGAAAATGGAAATCTTGACAGCGGGATAAAATAGTTTCAGGAATTTTATGGTATTCGGTGGTTGCTAAGATAAAAACAACATGGGCTGGTGGTTCTTCCAAAGTTTTGAGTAGGGCATTGAAAGCTGCACCACTGAGCATATGTACCTCGTCCAAGATATAAACTCGGTACTTACCTCCCATTGCATTGAATTTTACATTTTCTCGTAGTTCACGGATATTATCAACTCCACTGTTGGAAGCTGCATCAATCTCAAAAACATCATTGGAATTTCCCTTTGTGATTTCCAAACAAGATGTACATTCGTTGCAGGGTTCAACACCATCAGGATTCTCGCAATTAAGCCTTTTGGCTAGGATCCTTGCAATGGTAGTTTTTCCAACTCCACGTGGCCCAATGAAGATATAAGCATGGCCAATTTTTTTGGATTTAAATGCGTTTTGTAAAGAACCAACAGCTAGGTCTTGGTAAATCACATCTCGAAAGAATTGTGGTCGGTATTTTCGAAAGAGTACTTGGTGGTTTTCGCTCATGTGATTCTACATTCAACTTTCAGGAGGATTCGAATTTTAGATTTCCCTTTGAGTATGAAAATTCATGGCATAGAAGCAATGAAATAATTTCCAAGGGTGTGGGTTTTAATCGGAATGAAGCTAGAAAAAGTGGCGGAGAGACCGGGATTCGAACCCGGGGTGCTTTTGGCACACATGCTTTCCAAGCATGCACAATAGACCACTCTGACATCTCTCCAGTGATTTCTACTGCCTTCCATAAAAAGAAACGGTCTTTAGAATTCTACCTTTTCTCTTTGAAAAAACTCAGAAATTCAAATTTTATGTGCGACTTGGGGATGAGAGTGCATTTCGGAAAATGGTTCATGAGGTAAATGGATTCTGTGGTGTAAGATGAAATGCCCTCACCGGGCTTTGCCGGCACAAAATAGACTACTTCTGGTATTTTCACTCGTAGGATGGCTCCTGCGCACAGCAAACAAGGTTCCAAAGCAGTAATCAAAATATGTTCCGTGAGATACCTACCTTCAATTTTACCAAGTGCCATTTCAATGGCTAAAAGTTCGCTATGTTTTGTAGGATTTAATGTTTGTTCTACGGAATTAAAAGAAGAAGAAACTAAGTTTCCATCTTGTTTGATAATTTCTGAATACGAGGGTATTTCGTTTTGGTATTTTGAAATTTCTTTTGAATATCGTTCTAAAAACGACTCATAGTGAAACACGCGCGCCCAAGAGGATTTGAACCTCTAACCTTCTGATCCGTAGTCAGATACTCTATCCAGTTGAGCTATGGGCGCAATGAATGCTTGAAGCATTTTTACCCAGTCCGAAAGAACGGGTATCACTATGGTTTTTTGCAAGCGGATGGAGTAAATCAAAAATCCCGCAATTCCTAGATAAAGTAGAATGGAGACCAGGTGGATGGTTGCTGCAAAGTAAAGACCCACAAAAGGGAGTAAAGAAAGCACCTGAGCAAGTAAAATACCCAATAAAAACAAACAAGTATTAACTGCAGAGTACAAAGAAAGCGTTACAAATTCAGGGAATTGGCGTTTCCAAGTGAAAATGGGAACCCAAGAAAAATACAATGGTAATGCCGCAAAAATTTTCGCCGCCTCATCGGTGAGAAGGTAAGCTTTTAGGGTTTGTAATGTTTCTTTGAATTGGGTGATTTTCATGGCGGTAACATCGGAGACGCAGGGATTCGAACCCTGGGTACGATTGCTCGTACGACGGTTTAGCAAACCGCTCCTTTCGGCCACTCAGGCACGTCTCCAGCGACTCGGAGAAGGTAGGATTCGAACCCACGGTGGGATTACCACGACGGTTTTCAAGACCGCTGCTTTAGACCACTCAGCCACTTCTCCAAGAGTACCTATCCGTTATGTTAAATGCGAGTGCAGTGTCAAATGAATATTCAATGAATGGTCCAAGAGAATGGAAAAGTTGCGGATAAAATTAGAAAAGTGGGTAAATGGTGGTTACTGTCTCGCTCACCATGATGGACATGCTGTCTTTGTGGAAGGTGGGATACCGGGAGAGACGGTAGACATAACCCTGTCCAAACAAGGGAAAAAAGAGTGGTTTGGAATTGTAGCAACAGTCATCGAGCCTTCCCCCTTACGAATTCCATCCGATTGTCCCGACTATTTGGAATGTGGAGGATGTAGTTACCGCCATATTTCTTATGAGGAAGAGTTAAAACTCAAAACCTCACTCTTAGAGTTTATGTTTCCGAATGCAAAGGGGAAAATTGAAGTTTCCTTTGGTCCAAGTGAAGGCTATCGGAATAATGTACAATGGCAGGTGGAAGGGAATCAAATTGGTTTTTTTGCAAAAAATTCACACAACATCATTCCAAGTTCTTCTAATCTATGTAAAAACGTCGATAAACGATTGTTAATTGATGAGACAAATGAAATTTGGAAACAGAACCAAATTCGAAGATCCAAATGGAATCAGAAACAAACTCCTCATCCAATTCAAACTCGAATTCATAAAAAAAACCAGAACCATTCCTTGATCCAAAAAAAAGAAAAACCGATCTCATTACGTTTATCGCAAGAAAAAGTTGTTTTTTATGATTTAGAAGAAACGAATTTTCATTTTTTGAATACGAGGTTAAAGGTTCCCTCAAAAGGATTTTTCCAAATCAATCAGTTTTTATTGGACACTTGGATCCAAACCATCAAACGTTTGCTTCCCATTGAAGCGAATGTTTTGGAACTCTTTTGTGGTTGTGGGACGATAGGCATTGCCCTTCGTGATCAAATCAAAACCCTTTATGGCATTGAATCCCATGACAAAAGCATTCAATATGCAAAACAAAATGCAAAGACCAATGGTGCAAATTCGTTTGTGTATGAAGTGATGGATTTGTATTTGAAACCTTTGCCAAAATATTTAAACAAATATTCCACTTGGATTGTAAATCCACCGCGAGCCGGGCTTTCCGAAGGACTCATTGAAAGTGTAACCCATTTGCAACCAAAAACGATTCTTTATTCCAGTTGTAACCCGAACACACTTCGAAGGGATACCACTTCATTGGAAGAGCTTGGATACCAGATAGACAGTTTGCATCTTTTTGATTTTTTTCCGAGAACCAATCACTATGAAGCATTGGTGAGGTTACAAAAATAAACAACCAACTCACTTCCGAAAGGTGAGTTGGTAAAAAGGAGTATAGAAGTTTCCCTTCCTTATTTCCCTTTTGTGGAAATTTTGAAAGGTAAGTAAGCAGGACAAAAACCGATTGCTGAGGTTGCAATCATCACAAGCCCTATCACAAATAATACAATTGCAGTGGTTCCTTCTACAACGCCACCGAGGTACAATCCACCTAACACAAGTCCAACAACAACACGAATGATTCGATCGTATAATCCCATATTTTGAAACATAATCAGTCTCCTGTCCCTATGGGACGAATCAATCTAACAAATTCTATTTATTTTTTTCTAACCACTCTAAGATCAGTTTGGTGACTTCGTCCCGCTTTTCCCAATGGAGAAAATGACCTGCATGGTCAAAACCGATTTTACGAAATCCTCTTGGGAAATCGGTTTCATCGAGAAGGTGTTCGAATAAATTTTTGTGGAAACAACCATCATTCAAACCATAAAGAACTTGGGTTGGAACCGTCACATGGGTATCAAAAATCCCAACGATACTTTCCCTTCCTGTTTCGGTGAACAAATCATTTAAGTTTCGATAATAAGCAAGGGCAGAAGAAAGGATTCCAGGGTTTTGGAAATTGGCTTTGATTTCGGCCAAGTGGTCTTGGTTCGGAGTGAATCCAGGTGACCAATCTTTCCACAAAAAATCAACCAAAGCAAATTGATTGGATCTGATGGTTAACTCCGCAATATAAGGGATTTGGAAGAGAGCAACATACCAGGAGTGAATGGTTTGGAGAGGTGCCCATAAAAAAGAATCTTGGAAAGTTTTGAGAAGAGGTACACCTAAACTTGTGATGGATTTGATACGATTGGGATAATACATCCCAGCGGCATAGGCGATGATTGCTCCCCAATTGTGCCCTACTAAGTGCACGGTATCAAAACGGCGATCTTCCATCCACCCAAGGATATCATTCACCAAATCAACAACATGGAGTTTGTTTGCATGGGAAATTGTAGATGCTTCATAGCCTCGCATAACGGGTGCAATGCACTGGAATCCTTTTTTCCCAATGGTCTCCATAATGGGTGAAAACGTTTTATGGTTATCTGGAAAGCCATGTAAAAATAAAACGGGATCTCCAGATCCAGTTTCCAATGTGGTAAAAACAGTAGAAGAATTTCTAATTTCCGAATGGTGCATTGTTTACCAACTTTTCTTTAGATTCGGCCTTTCGGAAAAATTGTATCACAATCTCTCTAGCATCCAAGTCCTTACTCAAATAACCGTATTGTTTTTCATTTTGATAGTAGAAACCATTTGGCCAAATATGACCCCCACCTGGGATCAAATACCCTTCTACGACTTCATCGTGTGTACAATCCGAATATTTTGTGTATTCGATATCTCGTTTCCAAAATTGGTTTAGATGCCTTTTTTTGCCTTTCGACTCTGTTTTACAGGTATAACTTTTACTCCAATAGTGTAGAGAATCCGCAAAGGACAAAACCTCTCCCGCAGGAATGCGGTTTGCATTGGGAGTCATATCCTTTGGAATCGAAACGGTTCCTCCATGAATGGGGATCACATCATCAGCGGTTCCCATGATAAAACCAATGGATTTTGTGGGTGGATTCGGGCAAATTTCTTGTATTCCCTTGGACGTCACAGCAGCTACCGAATAGCCAGATCGAAACAAATCTTGTGCTTCGCATAACAGACGCTGTGTCATAAATCCTCCATTGGATATCCCAACTGAATGGATACGACTGTAATCAACTGGAATCTGTTTGTCCAAAAACTGCACCATATCCCGAAAGAAAAGAACATCTTTTGTATTCCGTTTATCTGTCAACGAGTGTGGGATATTCCTTCCGTCATTCCACCTGTTTGCGAATCCATCCGGATATACGGCAATAAAACCATATTCTTCTGCTTTCTCAGACATTCGTGATAGATAAATCATGCCTTCCCCACTCCCTCCGCCACCATGTAAAATAAACACAATAGGAAGTCGGGTATTGGGTCTATTTTTTGGAATGTAGTAACGAAATGTTCGAATGATTCCATCCGAAACAATGGATTCCAATGTATGATCCTTCACTGGAACCACGGAGGGTAATGATTTACAAAAAAAAGAAAAGGGAATCGTGAACATAAGTAATTGAGTGAATCGAATTGATTTTCGAAACATCAGAGTCATAAAAAAAGAGACTCAAAGTATTTGATCGTTTCTGAAACTTTTGTTTCACCTTCCAATGGGTATTTGGCGTGAAATTCTTTATCAACAGTTGGATCATAAGGTCCTGATTTTCCTTCAAAACAAACTGCTGTCTCCGATAAACAAACCAAACTATGCCAAACACCTGGTTGTAAATCTATCCCTCGTTTTGGTCCCTTGGAAGAGAGTTTATGGTATTCTTGGATTTCACCATTTTCTTTGAAGATCAAAAAACCAATTTCTCCTTCGAGGACAACAAAGGTTTCCGGTTTTGGATCCGACAAATGTCTGTGAGGTGGGATATAAGTGTCCTTTGATAAAACATTTAGAAACCTTTGGTACACTTCCTGTTGTTTGTGGAAGTTATGGTTCGTTCGTTTTCGTTCTGCGTTTTTTGCTTTTGTGACGAGGGATCCGATTAAATCGGAATCAATGATTTGAATTTCCTGCAAGTTGACCTTCCAATTCCTGCTCGATGAAGGCTAACATATCCGGAACACATGCCGTACACGTATCAGCCGCTCCCATCTCACGGGCGACTTCTAGTATGGGGCGGTTCGTTTCTTTGACAACATTTAAGATGGTCTCAAAGAAAACTTCTGCACAGTGACACTTGATCATGGTTCTGAGAATCAGTCTCGAAGTTTGCAAAGAAACTGACAAGTACTTTTGGAAAGAAAATGGGAGATTTTTACTTCTTCGATTTTTTGGAAGGTTGGTTTTTTTGTTGGTGGGTGACTGCCCATTGGGTCAGTTCCAAAATGACTTTTTCCAGAGATTTGCCATGGGCAGTGATGGAATATTCCACGCCCGGTGGGAAGGAATCGATGACCTTTCGGTCAATGAGTTGGATTTTTTCCAATTCTTTCAGTTCTTTTGACAACATCTTGTCAGTGATCCCAGGGATTTCTTCTCCTATTTCTTTGAATCGTTTGTTTCCGAATGATAAGGACATAATGATGGGAAGTTTCCATTTTCCACTCAAGATCTCCAAAGCATCTCGTAAAGGTAAGATGAGATTGGCACATTCCGTATGGTCAGGATGGCAGTCTGTAGTTTTTCCTTTTAGCACTCTGCTTCTAACTTCTCCATCCCTAGCCGTATCGTCAACCGAACGAAATTTCCTAGATTTGAGGATTCTTTTTCTCCAATTCGAATATTTGTCTATCTAAGAAATAGTTACTATATAAAAGATAGTTACTATTGAATGTAAATTAGTGGAGAATCAAATGAATGTAAAAACAATATTCTATTGGGTCACAACAGTGGCCATTTCTGCTTTGATGGCATTTAGTGCTGTCAGTTACTTTACAAACTCTGAAGTTGTAGATGGTTTCAAACACCTTGGATTCCCTGATTACTTTCGGGTGGAACTTGGAATTGCAAAGGTATTGGGAGCCATCGTTCTCTTACTTCCAAAAATACCATCGCAAATCAAAGAATGGGCGTATGCTGGTTTTGGAATTACATTTATTTCGGCGGCCGTTGCACACTCGCAAAGTGGAGATCCAATTTCAATGGTCATCGCACCCTTCGTGGTCTTTGGAATTTTAGTTACTTCTTATGTGTTATACCATAAAACAAAAGTTTGATGGCAAAAAATGAAACCTTCTACCATAATTACGATTCCTTAAGAATCGGTTGGTAGAGTTGGTAGTAAGGTTTTAGGACATTTTTCCAAAGGAAACGATTGGCATTGAGAAGGCCCTTCTTTTGGGTCTCTTTCTGCAATTTTTGGTTTGAAAGGAGAGATGTTAGTTTCGTTTGGAAACTCTGATTGTTTTTTGGGTCAAAAAAAATGGCAGAGTCACGTAATACCTCTGGTAGGACGCTTGCATCCGAAGACAAAACAACGGTTCCCACTGTTTGAGCTTCTAGGACGGGGAAACCAAACCCTTCAAAGAGAGAAGGGTACACAAACAACGTTGCACCTTGGTAAGCAAGAGGTAATAAATCATAGGGAAGGTGCTCTAAAAAGAAAATTCGATTTGGATTTTCTTTTTGGAAATCTAAAAGTTCGTTTGGAATCTCTTTACTGATTCCGCCAATCACTAGGGGAAGTTTGAGAGTTCCTTGCTTCCATAGTACTTCGAGATTGGACAATAAAAAGGGAAAGTTTTTGTGAGTTTTACCAATCCCTACCGTAAAAAGATACTGTTTTGGTAAATGATAAGTCTTTAAAAAAGAATTCACTTTTGCAGTTGGGTGTTTTGCAAAATTATGTAGATCAATTCCGTTGTAAACAACGGTTATCGTTTCACTTCGGTATCCAAAACTTTTGATAAGATCATCTTTTGTATACTTTGAAACAGCGATGATGGATTTTGCAAACCACTTGATGGACCGTAGTACAATTTGTAAGTAGATTCGTTTGGCGATGGATGCATGAGTTTCTTTGAAATGATATGGAATCAAATCATGGATGGTAACAATACACTTGCGAAGGTAACGAAGTGGTACATTAAAATGAGGGATGTCTAATACATCCATTTCAGCCATTTTAGGATGACCAAAAAATTCTTTCGGTGAATAAATCTTTGTTAGATAGGGAATGATTTCCGCATGTTTTGGAAGATCGTATTTTTTTAAACGACTTGGATCACCAAAGATATACAATTTGGCTTCCTTTGAGTTTAAGGACCAAAACTTTAAAATATGTTGGATGCGAATTCCGATCCCAGAATTTTCGATCATCCTTGCATCGTATCCAATTTTTTTTTGCATTTGAATGTTGATTATGTCCTTTCGAATCAAAAAAAGGAAATGTATGTTTTCCTTAGAACTCAAGTCTAGTCAAATAAGTAGTGAATATTCTGCATTCAAATTTTGAAAAGCAGGTTCACAAGGAACTTACTTTCAAAAAGGAATCGGATGGAAAACTTAATCGAAGAAATCCTAAAACAAATTGGTGAAGATCCAAATCGAGAAGGTCTCGTCAAAACACCTAATCGTGTCAAAAAAGCTTATGATTTTTTAACCAGTGGGTATAAAGCAGACATCAACCAATTGGTGAATGGTGCCATCTTTGAAGAAAACACGACGGGTATGGTCCTTGTTCGTGACATTGAAATGTATTCCTTATGTGAACACCATCTGCTTCCTTTTTACGGAAGGGCACATGTTGCCTACATTCCGAATAAAAAAATCATCGGGATCAGTAAAATTCCAAGGATTGTCGATGTCTTTGCGAGACGATTGCAAGTACAGGAGCGCCTTACCGACCAAATTGCACAAGCCATCCAAGAAACTTTGGATCCACTGGGAGTAGGTGTTGTCATCAAAGCAAAACATTTGTGTATGATGATGCGTGGTGTGGAAAAACAAAACTCAGAACTATTCACTTCTAGTTTACTTGGTTTGTTTAAAACGGATCCAACAACCCGCAGCGAATTTTTAGATTTGATCCGAACCGGTTCCCACTAAGTTCATTTTTTAAATTCTTTTTTTCAGATTCATGCTGGACTTTTTGATGGAAAAGTTCAGTCTTTTTCCTCTAGAGGGACATTATGCCGAAAGAAAGAATCGTGGCACCATCCAAAGAATTTGCCAAACTTGCAAATGTTAGCTTAAAAGAATACAAAGCAAAATACAAAGAATCGATCGAAAAACCTGAAACATTTTGGGCGGAACAAGCAAAACGCCTAACTTGGTTTAAAAAATGGACAAAAGTTTTAAAACATGACTTTGCGAAAGCGAAAGTAGAATGGTTTTTGGGTGGAAAACTCAATGTTTCTTACAATTGTTTAGACCGACACCTCAACTCTCCCTTAAAAAACAAAGCTGCTCTCATCTGGGAAGGTGACAATCCAGACGAATCCAAGGTCCTCACCTACCACGACTTACATAGGGAAGTGAATCACTTCGCAAACGTTTTAAAAAAGTTCAAAGTGAAAAAAGGAGACCGGGTTCTTATCTACCTTCCCATGGTTCCCGAACTTGCCATCGCCACTCTTGCTTGCACTCGCATTGGAGCCGTACATTCCGTAGTGTTTGGTGGTTTTTCTCCAGAAGCACTCCTTGGTCGCATTGAAGATTGTAAACCAACCTTAGTCATCACGGCCGATGGTGGTTACCGTGGAGGCAAACCCATCGAACTGAAAAAAAATGTGGATGCGGCTCTTGCGGAAACCAAATTCAAAGTGAACGATGTCATCGTTGTCAAACGAACGGGTGATGAAGGAAATCTGAATTGGAAAGAAGGACGTGACCACTGGTACCATTACCTAATGAAGGACCCTGAGGTGAAAAAAGAATGCCCTGCCGTTGCAATGGATTCGGAAGACCCACTATTTATTTTATACACTTCTGGTTCCACTGGTAAACCGAAGGGAGTATTGCATACAACCGCAGGTTATCTGTTAGGTGCCAATTTAACATTTGCCACCATCTTTGATTATAAAGATACGGATACCTATTGGTGTACAGCTGACATTGGTTGGATTACAGGTCATAGTTATATCTTATATGGACCGCTTTCCAATGGAGCCACATCTCTAATGTTTGAAGGGGTCCCGAGTTACCCTGACATGGGGCGTTTTTGGGACGTCATTGATAAGTACAAAGTCACAGTGTTTTATACTGCTCCAACGGCCATCCGAGCTCTGATGCGAGAGGGGTTGGAACCGATCAAAAAACGTTCACTCGCATCACTGCGGTTACTCGGATCGGTGGGAGAGCCAATCAATCCGGAAGCATGGGAATGGTATTATGCCAATATTGGTAAATCCAAATGCCCTATTGTTGATACTTGGTGGCAAACGGAAACGGGATCGATTATGATTTCTGGAATCCCTGGTGCCATCCCACAAAAACCAGGTTCGGCTAGTTGGCCATTTTACGGCATCAAGCCAGTGTTAGTTGACAATGAAGGTGTGGAGATCAAAGAGAAAGGCGAAATTTCAGGAAATCTCTGTATCGCAAAACCTTGGCCCTCGATGATGCGTGGTGTGTATGGGGATCCGAAACGTTTTTTTGATACCTACTTTTCCCAATTCAAAGGTTATTATTTTACTGGGGATGGTGCCAATCGTGACAAAGAGGGATACTTTCGTATCACAGGTAGGGTGGATGATGTTCTGAATGTTTCAGGACACCGCATTGGATCTGCCGAAGTGGAGAGTGCTCTTGTGGAACACAAATCAGTAGCGGAAGCTGCCGTTGTTGGATTCCCACATGACATCAAAGGGCAAGGGATTTATGCCTATGTCACTGTGAAACAAGGGGTTGTCACAAACGACCAATTGAAAAAAGAACTCATTGCGATGGTGGAAAAGGTGATTGGGAAAATTGCAAGGCCCGATGTGATCCACTGGGCACCAGGCCTTCCAAAAACACGTTCCGGAAAAATCATGCGGAGGATTCTACGTAAGATTGCCAACAACGAATTTGATACGTTAGGTGACATTAGTACACTTGCCGACCCATCCGTTGTTCAATCTTTGATAGATGACAAAAAAAAGTATCACAGTTAGAGAAACAAACTATAATTCCTGCGGGAGAGCGGCAAAGGGTCCCATCACTCGCAGGAATTCTGATTCCTCAAATTCCAAATCTCTTTCTCGAAGTCGTTTTCTATATTCGTTTGTTTTTTCTTTATCTCTGGTCGAAAACCAATAAATGGAAAATAGTAAGTACTCTCTGTTTTTACGGTAGGTTGCTACATGGTTTTCCAATTCACTCGCTTTGAGCGATTTTTGGTTTATAAAATCTTTGACAAGAGAATCGATCGCCAATGTATCCCGATCTTTTCCGAGATTCGCATAACTTTGGCGGATGAGAAATAAAATTTCTTTTGCATCTGAGTTAGGATCATACTTGAGTAGATTGTAAAATCCTCTACGAAACAAACTCAATGCTTCTAAATACCTTTGTTTCTCTTGTAGAAACACGCCATACCGAGTGAAGTACCTCGTTTCTTTTAAAAATACAGTGAATGTCCAGATGTAGGCTTGTTCTAAAAATTCTGAATTGCGACCCCGTCTCGCCAGAATTAACGTTTCATACATCCCTTCTTCTCTTGGAAAATAAACGAGATAACGAAGGCTCAGATCATCCGCTTCTTTCCATTTTCTATTTTTGATGTTTTTGAGAAGGCTTGTTTGTAGGGCATCTTTTTCAGAATCAAAGGTTTTATCGGATTCCAAACGGTTCATATAGGATTCGTAATCCGTTTCTAACCCCAATTGCCGAGAAAGGATGGCAGCAAGATACAGTCTGTACTTTGCATTTGGTTTTTGTTCTAAGTAAAATTTGGTATAATGGAGGGCTTCTCTTGGTTTTTTTTCTTTTTCATAAAAATCGGCGATGTACAAAACCAAATCCAATTGGTCTTTCTTACGTTTGATGGATTCTTCATAGGCATGGATCCCATCAAATACCTGACCCAGTTTCATGTAGGCCTCAGCTGATAAATTATAATAGCGATAATCTGGGTCTGGGTTTAGTTCTTTGGCTTTGATGAGAAAATCAAAGGCTTTGGCGGGAGTTTCTTGGATGATTTTGTCCTCAGCCATACGCAGAAGGTCCTCATAGCTGTAGAAAGCTTTTACGGGATTGATCACCTCTGGTTCTGCTAAAATTGGGTACAAGGACAGAAATAGACTTGTTACCAGAACACTAAATTGCCATATTCTCCTAGACCGAAGTATCATCTATGGATTCTCATCGGTCATCTTCTAAAATATCTTAGAAATACAAATAAACAATCTCAAAAGAGGATCTCATGAATGTAGAGTTAATCATCATCGTCATGGCGCTTGTCTCCATAGCCACGGCGATTTTCTACGCCGCTAGGGTCGTTCGAATCCAAGTGGGCGCAGAGGGTGGCAACGAAAAAGAAACCGCCAAATTAAAAGAAATCTCAGCCGCGATCGCAGAAGGGGCTATGGCCTTCCTTCTCAGAGAATACCGAGTCATTCTGCTTTTTATCAGCTTCATGACGGTTCTCATTTACCTTTTATTAGATAACCCAAACACCGAATTTAATGAAGGGATCTACACTTCGATCGCTTTTGTTTCGGGAGCCCTTATTTCCTGCCTTTCTGGTTTTATCGGAATGAAAATCGCAACTGCCGGAAACGTAAGAACGGCACAAGCGGCAAAAACTTCCCTTTCTAAAGCGTTCCGAGTGGCCTATGACTCCGGAGCGGTTATGGGATTCGGTCTCATCGGTCTTGCTGTCATTGGGATGATTGGACTTTTCCTTTTATTCACAGGAGCCAATCCTTCGGTCGCAAAACACATCCTGATGGAATCCCTTGCCGGTTTTGGTCTTGGTGGTTCATCTGTTGCCCTCTTTGGTCGTGTGGGTGGTGGTATTTATACGAAAGCCGCTGACGTTGGTGCTGACCTTGTCGGAAAAGTAGAAAAAGGAATCCCAGAAGATGACCCACGTAACCCAGCAACCATTGCTGATAACGTGGGAGACAACGTAGGTGATATCGCTGGTATGGGTGCTGACCTTTTTGGTTCTGCTGCAGAAGCAACTTGTGCGGCCCTAGTGATTGGTGCTACCGCATCAGCCCTCGCTGACAATAATTCTGCTCTTTTATACCCACTTTTGATTTCTGCGATAGGAATCCCTGCTTCTCTTATCACAACTTTTTTTGCACGCGTGAAAGAAGGTGGAAATGTTGAAAAGGCTCTCAAACTCCAACTTTGGATTTCTACATTCATCGTTGCAGGTGCCTTGTATTTTGCAACTGACCTCTTTATGATCGATAGTTTCCAAATCGGCGACAAAACCATTACTAAATGGGATGTTTACACTTCAGTCGCATTAGGTTTGTTTGCTGGTATGTTCATTGGTTGGATCACTGAGATATATACATCTCACTCTTACAAACCAGTTCGTGAAGTAGCAGATGCTTGTGATACAGGTGCTGCTACCAACATCATTTACGGATTAGCACTTGGTTATAAGTCTACTGTCATTCCAGTGATTTTACTTGTGATTGTCATTGTGGTTTCCAATATCCTTGCTGGTATGTATGGAATTGCCATTGCAGCCATTGGTATGATTTCTACCATCGCGATTGGTCTGACCATTGATGCTTACGGTCCTGTGTCTGATAATGCAGGTGGGATTGCTGAGATGGCCGAACTCGGAAAAGAAGTTCGCGACCGCACTGACAACTTGGATGCAGCGGGAAACACAACTGCAGCTGTTGGAAAAGGATTTGCGATTGGATCTGCAGCCCTTACTTCCTTAGCTCTTTTTGCGGCCTTTATCACAAGAACACAAAATGCTTCCAAAGAAATGGGAGAAGGTGCGATCGATTTAACATCCATCGAGCTCCTTGATCCATTGGTATTTGGTGGTCTTCTTTTTGGAGCCATGTTACCTTTTATTTTCTCTGCGATGACAATGAAGTCTGTTGGAAAAGCAGCTCTTGACATGGTAAAAGAAGTGCGTCGCCAATTCAAAGAGATCCCTGGTCTTATGGAAGGAAAAGCGAAACCTGAATATGCAAAATGTGTGGATATCTCCACTTCTGCAGCGCTTCGGGAAATGATCCCTCCAGGTTTACTTGTTCTTCTCAGCCCAATTGTCGTTGGATATTTGTTTGGTGTGAAGTCCCTTGCAGGCCTTCTTGCTGGAGCTCTTGTTTCTGGTGTGGTTCTTGCGATTTCTTCTGCGAACTCTGGTGGAGCATGGGACAACGCGAAAAAATACATCGAAAAAACTGCTGGTGGAAAAGGTTCTGAAAAACACAAAGCAGCAGTGGTTGGTGATACAGTAGGGGATCCGTTCAAAGATACATCTGGTCCTGCGATCAATATTCTGATCAAACTGATGGCGATCACATCACTCGTGTTTGCTGAGTTTTTTGTGACAAAAGGTGGGATTGTTTTAAATTTCTTTAAATAAGAAAGGAAACGATACTATAGAGTTGGTGTGATCCCGATGGATAACACCAACTCATATCTTTGCACAGGACAAGGTCCATATAGTTTGTAAAGATTGCAGATAGAGAAGCCGGCGGAAACGTCGGCTTTTTTGTTTTAGAGTGTGGTGAAACTAAAACTGGTATTGGTCCCCAGTGTGAGACCGAAGATGGATTGGATGTTTTGGTTGAGTGTGATCGTATAGGTCACCCCTGAAGTAAGAGCACTTGTTGGAGTGAGGGTGATGGTTCTATTGGATGAACCTCCCGTTAGGCTTGGACATGACGGGGAACAAGTGATATTGGTATTGAGCGAAGTCGTTTCAATCGCTTGTGTCATCACGATGGTGATGGTCGGTGTTACACTCACTCCAGTTGCTCCATTTGTCGGAGATGTGGATTCAATTGTGAAGGTTTCCGAAGTTTGTGTGACTAATGGCAATACGAAAATGCCGAGTAAGGACGGAGAAGGTTTAGGAACACAATGGAATGTTAGAAAAACAAAAACAAATAGGATTTTGATTTTTTTCCACATGACCATTGGCTCTATACTTAGTTTCGACTAATTTCCTTTTGTTACCGTACATAGTTTTGCGTAAATCCCGAGGAAATTGTAGGTTTCTAATTCAATGGACGTAATTTCCTTTAAGTTTCCTTGTTTTTGCGCCTCTTCGACGGAAGCATCGCCGAAAGAAATGAGCCCAAGATATGATTTCGCACAGGAAAATCCTTCCTTCGTGGCAAAACTACCAGTCTCCATCAGTGAGATTCTCTGTTTTTCATACAAAAGGCCTTGGGTACCAAAACCGGAACTTGCACAATTTTGAAAGGTTACAGTGAGGGTGGTCAAACATAGAATTCGAAACAACCAAGTATGGAATGTTGCGAGAAGGAGTTTTTGCATCATAAAGAATAAGGGAAAGGGCGGTCTAAAATTGAATTTGTTTATGGAAATGGAGCGAGGGAACACGGAAAGAATTTGATGATATGGATTATTTTTGGAGCTCTTTATCCAAGAGGTTCGATAGTTTGTTTTGTAATTGGATGATGTCATCATAGAGTTTTTCGATTTGCTCTTCTTTTTTTCGAATTTTATCTGTCAGTACATCCAGAGATTTGTTCGGTTTGTTTGTTTTTTTAGAATGAAATTCCTTGAGTTTCGATTCGATCTCTTCATAAATCAAACCACTCTTCAATTTTTTTGAAAACTCTTTTAATGATTCGATGTTTTGATTCATTTGCCAGTGACTCGTAAACAAAGTTCTTGGAAAAAAAAATATTGGTTCTTATAAAAATGATCTACGCTATGAATTTCTTTTAATCGAGAATTTTTTGAAATCCAATCATAACTGGCATCTCCGATACTCACAAGTCCAAAATAGTTTGTAGTACAAGATTCCACAAACGTATCACCGGGAACGGGAATTTTTCCCGGCGTATACCACCCTGATTGTCCTTTGTTTTGCAAGATTGTGATTGATGGATTCCCAACTTGGATGCTGACGCAAGTACCAAGAAAAAATAACCAACCAAACAAAACAAAAGGCAAACGATACTTCATCCCAAATTATTTGGTATCAAAAAAGTAAAAATAGGAAAATCGAATCCCTCGATCGATCGCATTGTCCGCTTTTGGAAGTACTCCAAAGGATAAACTAAAACTAAAAGTTCCAAAACTTTCTGTGTTCATCGAGATACCGGGATAAAAATTAAAGTATCTTAGATTTTTATCTGCGCTTTTATCAATGGGTTCTCTGTACTCGAGCTCAGTAAAAATGCGAACGGATTCTGCGATGGCAAAGGACGGAGCAATTCCTACTTGGTAATAACGTTTGAACTCTTCTAGTTTTGATTCTCGACCATGGCGGTTTGTTTCTGTTTGGAAACGGAATTCCGTCATGATTTGAAAGATACCGGATTTATACCCCAAACCAAAATTAGGACGAATTAAGTAATACTCCGGATTCTCATATTCACGAAATAAAGAATTTCTTTTTTTATCATAAACTCGTAGACCACCACCAATTAGAAATTGGGAACTTCCAGATTCGAATATTTTTCCATATTTGAGACCAACATTGTATCTATCCCAAGTGACTTCTTTAGCAGAATCGGTTTGGGAATATTCGGTGCGTCCAAGAGATGAGATCACGGAAAATGAATCACTGAACTTGTATTCACCTTCTACACTTAAGATTTTGTTAATCTCTTTAACAGAATTAAAATTTTTATCCCAATAACCTATATTACCTCTAATCTTAGAATAAACAGCTACAGGCTCTATTTGCAATGGATGGGCAAAACCGTTTTGATTGTGTTGTGCAAAGACCGCCGATATGGATGTGAAAAAAATCGTGATGAATAAATAAGTCTGTTTCATGATTAAAAACCTACATTTGTGATTGGGTAAATGGCTCTTGCAAATTTGTCAGTAAGAAGAGTATAACCTAAGTTATTTGCATGGATACAATCCAACATAAACTCAGGACGGGAACTAGGTTTTCCACCTAAAGTATTACGTAGGTCAACATAAATTAAATTTGGCTCTTCTCTCGTAATATCAACTAACAAATTATTGAATGCATCAAGTTGCGTAGAAGTAAAGGCAGCAGCATCAGGTAAAACAAGACCAACTCGATCAAATTTTGATTTACATCCTTCATCAGAACTAGCGATAACAGGTGTCATAAGAGGATTTGGATAATCATATCCATGGATGATCCATTTTAACGGAGCTCCTCCATATTTAGAAATTTTATATGCATTTCCGGTGATGATGAGTTGTTTTAAATTTGCTTTGATGGTACCAAATCTTTGGGCTTGAACAGTTTCTACGTTTCCGATGTATTCGGCCAAATTGGCTTGGATGTCATTACCACCTAAGGAAAGGATCACTACTTTCATATCAGCCCCACCTTGATCGATGACTTGGAACTGTAGGCCTTGGCTTACCACTTGTTGGAGGGTTTTTCCACCTAAAGTGGCACCTGCAAATTTGTATTGGAATCGGTTTTCTAACTGAGGCCTGAGTGTTTCCACAAACGGGTATCCAAATAAAAGATCAGTCCAACTATCACCGATGATCCCAGTTCTTGCCGGGGTTTCCCCATTACATACGCCAAAGGAAGTACACAGTAGATTTGCTTCAAAGTCGGTGAGGGGATCTTTTTTGGTATCACAGTGGATGAGTACGAAACAGATTCCAATTGTCAGAAATATTTTGAACGTTTTCATTATTTGTTTTCTTCCTTCCAGATATGGTTCATGATATAAGCGCACGAGAGATCGCCGGTCAGATTTACTGAAGTTCTACACATATCCAAAAACCGGTCAACACCAAAAAGGATGGTGATTCCTTCAATGGGAATGTGAAAGGTATACAGAATTGAAGATAGAATGACGAGTCCAACACCAGGTGTTGCAGCTGTTCCAATAGAAGCTGCTGTGACCGTTCCAACTAACAAAAATAAATCTAATGTACTAAGTTCAATTTGGTAAACTTGGCTTAAAAATACGGTAGCCACTGCTTGGTAGAGAGCCGTTCCATCCATATTGATCGTAGCTCCCAATGGCAAAACAAAATCGGAAACTGTTTCTTTTAGTTTCAATTTTTCTTTCGCAACCTTTAAGGAATAAGGCAAAACAGAACTCGAACTTGAGGTGGAAAATCCAAGAATTGGTATCTCTCTAATTTGGATGAGAAACCGAATCGGATTTTCTTTGGTAAAAGAGACAATCATCAAACTATAAAATAAAAGGATTAGTAATAAGCCACCTAACACTGTAAGGATATAACTTATAAGCCCAAAAACCAATGAAAAACCTATTTGTACCATTGCGTAAGTCATAAGGCCAAGTACGGCAAGTGGAGCTAGTTTCATGGCCAAAGCAACGACCCATAAACAAAAACTTTCTAAGGAATGACAAAAGGCTTTGAGTGCAGTTCCGGATTCTCTCGAGGTCAAAAAAAAGACTCCAAGGATCATTCCTAAAAAGACTATGGATAACATTTGTTGTTTGGACCAAACGTTTACAATATTTTTGGGAATGATGTTGGCGATGATTTCTGGGATTGAATCTTCTTTCTCTTTTTTTTCTATTGTTATAGATGATGTAGTGGTACTGGCAGAAGTTTGATTTTGGATTTTTGTTTGGATTTGTAATCCAGGTTTCGTGGTTGTTGTTAATAGAATTCCAATGCTTACAGAAACAATGGTTGTAAAAATAAAATAAAGTAACGTTTTACTGCCCAAACTCCAAAGATCTCTTAAATTCTTTAAACTTGATACACCTAGTGCAATCGATACAATCACAAGTGGGATCATAATCATTTGTAAAAGGTTTAAAAATATATCCCCAGGTAATTTAAACCAAACTAAATAAGGCTGTATGGATTCGGAGGTTACCAAACCGAATTCAGGGTTAAGTGAGATACCGAAACACAAACCTAACACTAAAGCGATGAGGATTTGTTTCCAAAAGGCGATTTTGGTTAAGGACATTCCCAAATATTGGAATTTGGAAATTCTATGTAAATGAAATTTAATTAAATGCTGATGTAGGTCTGAAAGAGTTGGATTTTATGAAAGATTTTGGCTCCATTTTTAATTTTACGCATCTCGACGGTATATTCATCCTTGGCTCTTTGGATTTCTTTCATTGTTTTATGAAGGACTGCTTTTTTTTCAGGTCGATTGTCCCATTTGTAAGCAGCTTCTTGTCTCATCAGTTTTTCTTCCAATTGGCGAATCGTTTTTTGGTGTGAAAGTTCTACTTTGTATTCTTCCTTTTGGAAAATGGAGAGAGTTTCTTTTCTTAAAATTTCTTTTTTGTTTTCCGCCTCCTTTTCCACTAATGGATAACATTGGATAAAGGCTTCTTCGAGTTTGGAGAGTGGGATTTCTTTCTCAGGAACATAGGTTTTCCCATCCATCCATTCTTTGGGTTTATCCGTGTGTAAGACTGTCTTCTTTTTCTTTACATCATATTCAATGAAAAATAAGTCTTTTCGTTTTAGGGAAAAATCAAACTCCACTTGGAAAACAAAAAGTATTTTTTGACCTAATTCTTCAGAGTATAAATATTTTTTCTTACGTCCAACATTACTTTGTGTTAATAACTCTGTTACTTTTTCTACAAATGGATGGCCAAATGCCATAAATTCTAAAGAATCATTGGTTAGAGCCAAATCAGAATCAAAGGTAGCTTTTTTGACTTTTCCATCCATATTTTTGTATTCATATGAACCTTTGCTAATGGCCGTTAGTGTACCAGGCAATTGATTTTGAAAAAATTTACTACCTTCTGATACCACCTCTTCTAAATGGCTATTGTTCCATTCTCTTTCTTCAAGGGTGTGATCATAATAGTCTTTTAAATTAAAATCTAAAACTTTTGGGGTCACAAGTGCGTTTAATTTTTCAAATCCCTTTTGTGCCACTTGGATGCGTAAATCAAATTCTGTTTCTAATTCTTCTTTTGTTTTTGTGCCTGTGATAAACTTCATCAAACTTGAGTTAAAGTCCAATTCTTCTTCGATTGTACCAAGTAAATCATCAGAGGCACCAATAGATTCTTCAAACAAACGGATTTTATTTGTAAGAACTTCTAAAATTCGTTCTGCAACTGTGTCTTTTGAAGCAAAGTTAAAGATGTAAACATTGTCTTTTTGTCCAAATCGATGGATCCTACCAATCCTTTGTTCAATTTTTAAGGGGCTCCATGGAAGATCATAGTTAAACAAAATATTGGCGAATTGAAGGTTACGTCCTTCACCACCAGCTTCTGTACAGATTAAAATTTCATAGTCTTCTTTGAATTTTTGTATCGCAACTTCTTTCTCATCCATACTCAACGAACCATGGAACGGAGAAACTTTGAAGTCGGGTTCAAGTACAGATTGTAAGTGGTCTTGTGTAGTTCTAAACTGTGTGAAGATGATAAATTTTTTATGACCTTCTTTTTTCAAACGATAAAGAGTTTCTTTTAGTTTTTGGGTTTTTTTATCTTCTTTGATCTGTTTACCCAAATGAATCAAACGATTGAGTGTGAATAATTCACGTTTGATTCTTTGGAAGCTCGACATCTCTTCGTCTTCCAGTTCTGTGATAAAGTCTTCCACACCTTCTGTTTCATCCAAATCCCAATCGTCCAAATTGGTTTCATGTTCTTTCATGTAATGGAATTTGGATTCCAACATAAATTTTCTTTTTTGTAATGCAGATAATAAGGCAATGACCGATGAATCCAAAAGTTTTTGGAATACAACCATAACGAATCCAATGGCACGGTTTTTAGTTCCCAATGCCATATTGTATTCCCGTTTTACATATTCAGTGGTTTCATCATAAAACGCTCGTTCAATGGGTGATAGATCAATCCGAACGGTTTTGGCAAATCTTTTGGTAAATCCACCTACTTCAACTTTACGACGGCGGAGTAATACCTTAGAAATCTTTTCTTTTAAGTCCCCTTTTTGACCTACCACATAGTCATTGATAAAGGTATGATAGGGTCCTAAAATATTTGGATCCACTAAGTGCATGAGGTAAAATAATTCTTCTAATTTGCCACGGAATGGAGTTGCAGTGAGAAGGAGTAAACATTCTGTTTTTCGGGCAATTTTTTCTGCAAAAAGGTAACCGCGTGTGATCTTCGAATAATCACGACGAAGCCTATGAGCTTCATCAAAAACAACGATGTCCCATTTTGTACCTAATATTTCTTCTGCATACCTTGGATTTTTAATGAAATCGATAGAAGTAATGATTTTATTAAAATTCCTCCAATGATCGGGACCATTGGTCACAAAATTGCGACGTCGAACGATTGCAAATTCCTCATTGAATTTGTTTTTCATCTCTTGTTGCCATTGCACAAGTAAGGGTGAAGGTGCAACCACCAAAACTCGTTTGAGTCCACGACGAAACATCAATTCTTTTACAGCAAGACCCGCCTCGATTGTTTTTCCGAGACCAACTTCATCAGCCAAAATAAATCGTGGTTTTAAACTGTTGGCCACAATGAATGTGGATTCTATTTGGTGAGGTAATAAACGTGTTCTAGAATTGGAAAGGGAGGAGAGTTTATTAAAATTATATGTGAGTTTGAGTTGGCTTGCAGTGAGAGCAAGTTCCATTGCTTTTGGGAATTCTTCCCAAACTTTTAGCGATTCAGGGTATTGGTTTAAAAAATGTAAATTTCGATTGGATTTATTTACTGTTCTAAAAATTTCTTTGGATTCAAAAAATAATTCAACGGAAGTAGCCGTTTCTTTTGTGATTTTTGCAAGACCTAACTCGGGTTCGTCGATTAGAAACCCATACTCTATTGCTAGTTTTGGTTCAACCGTAGTTTCAAAATCTAAACTTAACTGAGTAGGGATATCCATCAAACTCCTTTCTGATTTCCCCAAAGCACTTTATGAATTTGAAGCGACAAACGACTCTTAGGTGGGTTGTCTATTTTGATCCATTCAACTAGTTCTTTGGCATCCACTTCACCGTGGACTGGCGAATACAATATATTTGTCTGTATTTTTTGTTCGCGAATGACTTCGATACTTCTTTCAAAGTCGATTCTATCTCGCACAACGAACTTAATTTCGTCAAGTGAATTATGTCTCTTTTCTAAGATCTGGAAATTTTCTAGATCCATTCGATTTTCCATCCCAGAACCTGGCAGTTTGTAATCCATGGTAAAAATAAAAAACGGATCCAATGTGATTTTTTCGCTACCATTGGTTTCCACGCGAGATGCGGGGTACGGTTTATTGTGTTCTGTGCGAAAGGAATAGAGGGACTCGGCAATGGCAATGGAAAGGGTTCGGTTTTCTCCCTCAAGTGGTTCTCCCCCCGTTAATAAAATTTGGAATCCATGACCTTGGTCTAAGGCTTTTATTTCATCCAAGATGGCGGAAACTGTTTTTGTTTCCCCTTGGTTTGGTCCGAGAGCATAAGGAGTATCACACCAAAGGGATTTTGTTTCTGTTTTTCCACAACGTAAGGAACATCCAGCAAACCGAACAAATACAGTAGGGATCCCTTGTGAAATACCTTCACCCGAAATAGAAGAATAGATTTCATGAATTTTTCCGAACATGGCTTTTTCCCTTCCTGTCAGTTTAATTGAAATTGTTCTTGCGAAAACATTAATTCGGAATTTGCTTTTAGGGTCATGTTTTTAGAAGCAAAACTGGAATACCCGATCATCCAAGAGAAGGAAATCCAAGAAAATCATCTCTTATTACGATTTCGAACTCCAGCCAATCCCAAGGTTGAAGAACGCAAACCCCTCGTGATTGGACTTACCATCGACAAAAGTTGGTCGATGAAAGGGGAAAAGATGGAAGCTGTAATCGATGCTTCTTCTGCACTGGTCAATTGGTTAACTCGACATGATGCCGTTTCCATTATTGCTTACTCTTCTGATGTGCAACTCATTCAACCTGTCACCCACCTAACAGAAAAAGTTTCTGTTACGGATAAAATCCGTAACATCCAAGTGGCAACTTCTACCAATTTAAGTGGTGGATGGTTGTCAGCATTAAAAAGCCTTAGCCAATCCAAAATCCCCAATGCCTATAAACGAGTGATCCTATTGACGGATGGCAATCCTACATTAGGGATCAAAGAAAAGGATGCATTGGTTACCATAGCAAGTGACCATTTGGCGATGGGTATATCAACAACTACAATAGGTGTCGGGAATGATTTCAATGAAGAGATGTTGGTTGAGATCGCGAAAGCAGGTGGTGGGAATTTTTATTACATTGATAATCCTGAAAATGCATCTGATATTTTTTTTGAAGAATTTGGAGACATTGGTGCCTTATATGCCCAGGCCATTGATGTAGAACTCCAAATGGCACCTGGAGTGCGCCTTAAACAAGTGTTATCGGAAACTTCGCACCAAGTTTTGGAAGAGTTTGATGAATTTTTAGGAGATGCTAAAACAATCTCTCGTCAAAAAATAAATTTGCAATTAGGAGACTTACGTGCTGATGACCTTCGCAATCTGGTGTTAAGATTGGAAATAGATGACCGTGTCCACCAAACCAATACTCCATTTTGCGAAGTTAATGTTTCGTATTATAATTTGTTGAAACAAAATGTTTTAGAATCCGTTAAAGAATCTTTCTCTTTTGCGCGGGGAAATAACCGAGGAAAACAAGACCCAGATGTCCTTGTGGAAATTTTAATTGCAAACGCTACCGTTGGAATCAAGGAGATCACTGAATTTGTGAAGAAAGGCCAAAAAGAAGACGCCAAAGCGATGTTATATGGCTTAATTCAGGATATTCGCAATAATGTTCATTTTGCACCAAATGCCCTCGGCTCGTTACTTAGCCGTCTGCAAACATTAGAATCAAAAATGGATACAAAATCAGAAGATTTACACAAACATCTTTTTATGAATTCACAAATGTTGTCAAAAGGACCAGAAAAAATTGACCTAAAGGATGTAGTTGTTCACAACCAAATTTTCGAATACCATACAATTGGAGATATTGATTTGTACAAATGCCCTGAGATCAAACAATTGATGGAACAAAAAATGGCGGAAGGGTATCGGTATATGATTTTTGATTTTTCTCATACATCTCATATCGATTCTTCAGCGATTGGAATGGTGATTCAGATTGTTGGATGGTTGCGTAGGAGGGGTGGAGAACTTGTGGTGACCAATATACGTCACTCTGTAAAAAAAATTTTTGAAATCACTCGGTTGTACAATCACATCAGAGTTGCAGAAAGTTTGTCCTCTGCACACGAAGTGTTACAGAGGATTGTGTATGCAAAGGAAGGGGACGAAATCATTTAAGATACAAATTGTATCTTTATGCTAACCAACGTTCTGCTTCTTCAATGGCCTCTTTTAAGTCACTTACTAGAGTGGGTGCAATCGCGATTCCTTTTTGGGTGGGCTTTAATTCCCCATTTGGATCTGTATACCACACTCGGATGTTAAAAAACGTTTGTCCTTTGTATTCGGAAATCTCAACGCGGATGACTTCCCCTCTGCCTTTATCAATGTCTCGGATGATCCCAGTTTTTGCCATGTTAGTACGTCTCTACAAATAATTGTTCTTTTTCTTCCAGGTGTTTTTTGAAGGATTCATACGTTAAATCATTGCCACAAGCTGACATGATTTCTTGAATCACTCCTTTTTCCATTCCCTTCGGACCGCCACAAATATAAAACTTACCGTTTCCATTCACAGCATTTTTAATGGCTTCGGCATTTTCTTTTGCGCGGTGGGTGATGTACATCTTACCCCCATCAAAACTATTTTTTTCTTCACGGCTAATCGCCGTTACAAAATGAAACCTGGAGTGTTCCTTGGCTTTCTCTTCAAAATAATCTCGAAGGACAATTTCATCGGAATAGGGAGCTCCGTAGATAAGCCAAAGATTCCCTTGGAACTGAATGAGTTTCTGCACTAGTAATTCTTCTACCATTCCAAAAAATGGACTGATCCCGGTTCCTGTGGCAAAGAAGAAAATATCTCCAGAAAAATCATTTTGGGGCAAAAGGAATTTTTTTCCTGCAGGTCCCGTCATCGTCACAACATCCCCGGGTTTTAAGTCACAGAGGTAGTTGGAACAAACCCCTTTATGGAGTAGATTTCCATTTTCATCATACACATTGTCCCGCTTCACGACGAATTCGATATTGTCCTTGGTTTGGCCAAAACTATAAGAAGGGGAAGCGATGGAATAAAGGCGAACCGTATAACTGGCATCAACCAGTCCTTTTGCTTGTTTTTCTGGGTCAATTCCAGGTGGGATGATCCCAGCACTTTGCCCAATCATATAGGGATAAACGGAATGGTCTATGGCGATTGTGATCCGGTGGACTGCCGCATCGCCTTCCTTTGTTTGGCGTTTTCCCTTACCAAGTTCTGGAGTCAAACGGGTGTTTGCTAAAACTTGGGCTTGGATGGGGTTGGATTTTTTGAATAAATTGATCTGAGGGGTAAGCAAAGTCGTCCTCGTAACAGGTGGTTTTACGTCAAGTTTGGCAAGGTTGGCCTTCGGGAAAAGGAGAACTTGGATCTTTCATTTTTCGTTCCGAGAATTATGTCTCTTCCTTGACTCAGAATTTGGATTTTTTAAACTTTAGTCATTCCGGCCCTCCCGCCGATCCTTAAACCATAAGGGAAACAAGTTACATGAGATCGACAGAAGTACAAGAAAAGAAGTCCTATCCATTTCCGAACTCCGTCCTTCACCAAAAATTGGAAAGTTTTACGAACACCATGCTTGCTTCTCTCGAAAACCAACCCAAACACGAAACCACTTGGGCTGTGATCACGATGAAGGGAGAAGTTTTGGCACAAGGTTCCAAACACCCCCACATAGACCCAAGTTCCGATTCCCTATTTTCTCTTTAATTCAGGAGTTTTTTATGTTAATAATCAAACGATTCATTATATCCATTTTTCACATAACAACCATTAGTTTAATTTTTCTAACAAGTGTAAGATCAGTTTCGGCAGAACCTTATGGAATGGCGGGATGTGGTTTAGGTTCTATGGTGCCTGTTTGGAAAAACGATATTGGTCAAATCCTTGCGGCAACTACAAACGGAAGTTTTTCTTCGCAAACCTTTGGTATCACTTCTGGTACTTCCAATTGCACAACTGATGGACTCGTCAAAAGGGAGATTGCCCAAGAAGTTTTTATTGCATATAACGAAGAACCCTTAGAATTAGAAACCTCAGTTGGGAAAGGGGAACGGATTCGAGCCGTCGCGTCTTTGTTAGGTTGTCCAAAACATGCAGTAGAATTAGGTAAGTTAATGAAAGAAAACCATTCCTTTCTTTTTGCAAAATCGAATTCTTCTTTAGAAACTCGTTCCAAAGAAATCCTCACTCGATTGAAAACACAAATTGCAACGGATACAAATTTGAGTTTAGTTTGTAACAATTAATCTCGAATGACTCTCGATATCTCAGAATTATAACGATACGCAGCTTCTGTTTGACTTAAATATCCATAAGCACCCAATTCAAAAAGAAATGAAGCTGTGATTCCGTAACCTCCATCAGGAACAGAGTCACATCCTTTTTTTCCAGCAGGGTGGATTTTCCAATCACGTGTATTTAGGTAAGGAAAATCATCAGGGCAAATTACATGGCTATATATTTTTCCATCGGCATGCCTCGCTTCGTGTAACAAAATCAAAACTCGGTCCAAACGATTTAAAGTAAAAAAACCTCGACCAAGTAACACTTCACCTTCTCGGTACATTGCCACATAGTCACCGGTAGCTCCATAATTGTACTTTTTGATTCGGGATTGGATCCAACGTGATATTTTTTTCCCCGAAAAAGGAAATTTGAAATGTGATTCAAATTGTGTATGGCGGTTGTAAGTTGTTTTATCGATTTTGATTTTTTTAGGTTCTAATGTTTCCAAATACAAAAAGGTTTCTTTTAATGTTTTGGATTGTTTGGCAGATAACTTTGATTCATCGGAATAAACTGAGTTTGTATCGAAAGAGAAAATCAAATATCCAATTAAAACCAGTTTTTGAACACTTAATTTAGAATGTGGCTTGGAGTCCGCCATAGTAAAACCTTGGACGAATAGGATTGTAAGTAAGCTCGTATTGGTCCAAAAGGTTGTCTACTCCGAAAAATAAGGACATCCTTCCTTCAAAAAATTTTTTCTCTAAACGCACATTGAGAAGGGTGAACGGTTTCCCATATACCACTTTATTGTTCTCTTCTGGAGTGCGAGTTTGTTGGTCGATGAGTGCCGTACTCGTACCAGCAGTAAAATCATTAGTTGTACTATAAAAGGGACGTTTGTCTAATCGTTTGGCACGAAGTGCAAATTCCCAACCACCTGGAGCGTTCACAAAAAAATTCATTGTACCTTGGTGGAGGGCACGTCCTTCGAGAGGTCTATCCGTTGTTAGGTCCCTAGTGTCTGTTTGGTTGTATCCAAGTTCTAAAGCAAAATACTTTAAAAAACGAACACGAGATCCTGCTTCCACTCCCCTTGTGTAGGCTCGTTGGACGTTTTTCAATTGGAAGGTTGCAAATTCACTCGTTCTTGTCCCAAAACTGTATTGGATGAGATCCGTGATATCATTTCGAAAAACACTGAGAGATAAGGTCCAAAATTTGAAAGGTGTGTATTCAAGATCCGCATTAACTGTTGTGGATTTTTCGGGCCTTAGTTTGTCATTTCCTTCTACAGTATACCCAACTCCTGGGTTTTCAAAACGTAAATACAATTCACGAAAGGATGGTGGACGAAATCCTTTTCCATAACTGGCTCTAAAAACCAAATCACTTGTGATGTCAATTTTTGTTGCAATTTTAGGAGTGGTTTGTCCCCCAAATTGGGAATCCACATCATGCCTAACCCCAGGCACTAGCCGCCAAACAAAGCCTTGGCGCCAAATCACCCATTCATCTTGGATGAATGCAGCCCTTCTTGTTCGGTATGCATTTCTTCTTGCCAATCGGTCCGTTTGTAATTCTTCAGAAAAAGATTCCACACCTGCCGTGATCATATGGTCCTTATGGACTTCATGATCAATTTGTGCTACACCTTGAGATGAAAATTCGATAGTGATTTCTTTTACATCAAGTTCATTCGAATTTCGTTGGTCTAGTTTGTAATGGTTTTCCCAACGTGAAAAATTTCCACGAAGGGAAACCATATTTCGTTTTCCATAAGTATATTCCAAGGCACCTAACGCCAAAAAGTCGTTTGTCATATTGGTACGATCAAATACACCACCGGTCGCTCTTGAATCAATCCCTGCCTGGTTTCGATTTAAATAATTGATACCTGTTTTGACTTTGAACTGTCCATCTGGGTTAAACGTCATATTCCCACCAAGGTTATTGTCTTGGAAAGAGTTCCCAGTGGTCGCTGGTGTTTTTGGGTCCAAGTCGTATGCTGCCGATTGGTTAAACCCACCAAAAAAATTAGTGGCCACAAAATCATTTTTGAAACCAACATCGGCGATCATATTTTTTTCGCCTTGTGAGCCAAAGTTCATTTGTCGGCCGTTCCCGTAGGATGTGCGAAATTGGTAGTGTTCTGGTTTTTCGGCTTGTTTGGTGATGATATTGATCACACCACCGATGGCATCCGCTCCATATAAAGAAGAACTACTTCCTTTCACAATTTCAATCCGTTCAATGTTTTGCACTTTGAAACGTGTTAAATCAATCGTGTTATTGAGTCTTCCTGCAACTCTTTGCCCATCAACCAAAAATAAAACATATTTAGAATCGAGTCCCAACATTTGAACTTGGGAACCACCAAAAAATGGTGTAACGTTGATCCCAAGTTGTGTATCAAGCACCTCACCTAAGTTACGCGCACCCGTTTGTTCTATTCGTTTGCGTGAAATCACTTCAGTGGCAACAGCAGAATCTTTGAGACGGCGTTCCCCACGAGATCCAGTGACTACAATTCCATTTTTATGATCCAAGTCTTTGAAGCGATCATCCTCATTTGGTTCTTCGGTTTTTCCTGTTTCAGAACTTTCTTGGACTTTTGATGGATTGGTTTCTTTTGATTCGTTTGGCTCCATATTTGGATCAACAGGTGTGATCGGTTGTGTTTGGGTTGGAGTCTCCGTTTTTCCATTTGGCTTTGTTTGTTTGCCAGTGGGTTTTGTTTGGGAATGGAGGTTGACCCAAAACAAAAAGAAAACAGAAAGATAGATATTAAAACGAAATAATTGGGATAACATTAGGGAAGTTTTTTCCAACGGATGGTTGGGTAACCTGAGGTACCAGCATCACTATAATAATTTTCGATTTTCACAGCATAAATTGCTGACCCTGTGCCAGACCTGATAAGAAAGATTTTATTTGCTGTTGGAGTTAAGAAACCAATCGTATAATCATACCATTCAGTAACAAGTGTGTTACCGACATAAACAGCTCCTGCACCACCTATTCCTTGTGTTGTGGCGGAAGTATCGGTGACAAAAGGACTACAACCAGGGGAAGATGATGGTCTTGAACTAACTGATTCAAAATCAGAACTATTCACAAGACAAGCGCCACCCAATCCAAATCGATTGGTGTCACCAGAATTTGTCGCCGCCTTATAACGATTAAATGCTATGTCCCAAGTAAGTGTATCCTTTTGAGACAAAGGGACTTGTTTATTTGTATCAAAATGAAAGTAGATGTAAAAATCTAAATTGGTAGCATTGAACCGAGTTGTAAAACTCCCATCCCCATTCGAACGAGAGAATACAATTTTATCCAATGCATTGGGATTTCCTGCATTCACAATACTTGTGATGAGATTGTTTACATACAAATCTTGGTCAGTCAGTGCTGGCTTCTGCCGAGCACAAAAACTAAAACCAAACAAGATCCCAATGACGAAATACTTCAATGTTTTTTATAATCCACTAACGGTATAAGAAACTGCTGCTGCTTGTCCTCTCGAAGGAATGGCATAGAAGAATAAATAATAATCTCCCGCCGTATCGAAAGCGATCGATCCTGATCCTGAAAGTTGGAAGGAATTGGTAAATTCGCTATTGGAATCAGTGAGTGACGACGGAGTGAATCCATTTCGAGTGGAAGTTGTCAAAGGACAAGAAGAGGATTGGTACACAATCACGAAGGAGTTTCCAGTCAGAGCAACGTTCGTGCCATTTTTTGCGGTTAATTTTAATGCAGCTGTTTGGTGTCCTACAATGGCTACTGAACCGGTTTTTGTGATCGTCCCAGCACCATTTGCTGTCACAACATTTTGAAAGGTATTGATACTCGCTCGTGGAGGCGCATTCACAGTGCAATCACCTTGAGCACTGGCAATGATCGAAAGAGCGAGAAGGTTTTCTAAGTCTTTACTCTCTTCTTTTTTTTCGCACTGGAGGGTAACGGCACCCAAAATTGCCAGTAAAGCGAACAATCTAATCTTTTTTTCAAGGGATTTCATAAGAACCTCGGTCTTTTTTATCCAAACTTCTGTACTGTTATTGAGAATCAATTTCATTTTAGAGAAACTGTTCTTTTTTTCAGTCGCTGACATTTCTGTGACAGGAGCGGCATTCGTACAAAACCATTGGTCAATTTCTTTCTCTTGCAATGGAGATCGAATGACAGCACCCTCATACGCGTATGGTGTAAAAAATCTATTGTAAGGAAAAGGATTTTTCGTCTACTATGCCTAGGTCATGTCACTCAAGCAGATCACTATCTACATTGAAGAAGCGGAGAATGACTTCTACAACCGACTACTTCGTGACATAACAAACATAGAAACATGCCATGTGCATAGTTTTCCATCTATCTTAAAAATCAAACCTGGATCCATACAAGAGTCTGCTGTTTTTCTTTTTTGGAATGATTCAAAGGCAATGGAGAAACAAAAATTTGTTTTTGAACATTTTCCTGAGTCTCCCTACGTTATCCTATCAACCGTTAGTCTGTCTCCTGACACACTTTCTCAAGTAGCACACCCTACTTTTTTACATTTAGCAGAGCCAAGTTATTCCGTAGGAAATTTGGATTTAGTTTTGAACTTCGCAGAACGTTTGATAGAGGACATGAACCGATCAATAGCCTATGATAAAATTCGCGAAAAGGTTGTGGTTTTAGAAAACGTATTTGAAGAATCATTAGATATCTTAATGCAAATTGATCCGACCACCAAACAAATTATCAATGCAAATAAACAAGCCGTTGTTGTGTTGGAATTTGGTTTGGATGAGATTTTGGGCAAAGAGTTTTCTTTTTTTATGCCACCTGTGGAAATCGATGAAGATGCAGAGTTCCAAGGAAATTTAATTGAGAGTACGGCACTCCGTTCGAAATCCGGAAGATTGATCCCTACAGAATCATCGTTTCGACTTTTTCCTGTAAATGGTAAGATGGCAATTTGGGCAACCTTTCGAGATATCACGGAACGTAAACGTAGCCAAGAACAAGTTAAAAACCAAAAAGCATTTTATGAATTCATTTTGGATAATTTAGATTCTGACATTGCAGTATTAAATTCAAATTTTGAATATGAATACACAAACCCAGTTTTTTTAACAAATAAAGAAATTCGTAAGTGGTTGTATAAAAAAACTGATGTGGATCTTGCCGAAAAATTAGATTTAGCTCCTGAGTTTTATGAAACCAGAAAAAAATATTTGGAAGTTGCTGCTAAAGAAAATGAGATCGTTGAGTTTGAAGAACTCATTCAAGATCATAACGACAAAGTTACTTATTTACTAAGAAAGTATATCCCAATAGATGATTCGGAAACAAAACAAAAACGATTCATTAGTTTTGGGGTGGATATCACAGAGCGAAAACTATCTGAAGAAAGAATCACCTATCTTGCCTATTATGATGCATTAACTGGTTTGTCCAATCGAACCTTGTTTATTGATCATGCCAACCAAGCCTTAAAAAATCATAAATCCACCGAATCTTTATTAGCGTTTTATTTTTTCGATATCGATAACTTCAAATTCATTAATGATAGTTTAGGCCATACAAAAGGTGATATTCTTTTACAAATGGTCGGTGCAAGGCTCAAACGAGTGATGACGGAAGTGGATACAGTGGCTCGCTTTGGTGGTGATGAATTTGCCATTTTAAAAGTAGATGTTCCAAATAAAAGTGCCGCCGCAGAATTTGCACAAAAAATATTGGATATCTTAAGCCAACCGTTTCATATCATGGGTCGCGATTTGTTCACCACCATCAGTATGGGGATTGCACTTTCACCAAACGATGGAATCACCTCAGCTGAGTTATTAAAAAACTCAGATATGGCGATGTACAAAGCCAAAGAACTTGGTCGTAATAATTATAAATTTTATACCAACGAACTCATTTTACGTTCCGAAAAACGTTTGTACATTGAAAACTCACTACGAAAAGCGATTCAAAACGAAGAGTTAATTTTATTTTTCCAACCTAAAATTTCGACAATCACAAATCAAGTTTGTGGAGCAGAGGCCCTCATTCGATGGAAACATCCAGAACGAGGTTGGGTTCCGCCCATTGAGTTTATTCCAGTCGCGGAAGACTCTGGGATCATCGAAAGGATAGGGGATTGGGTTTTGGAAGAAGCTTGCCGTTTGAAAAAAGAATGGTGTGAGATGGACTTACCCAGTTTTCCATTAAGCATCAATGTAAGTGGAAAACAATTGGCCAGATCCAATTGGTCTCACCGTGTACAAGCAACCATACTTCAGTATGGAATCAATCCAGAAGAAATTGAATTGGAACTCACTGAAAGTTCCATCATGGAAAATCCAGAAAAAAGTATAGAAGCCTTTGAATACCTTTCTGAGTTAGGAATCAAAGTTTCCATTGATGATTTTGGAACAGGATATAGTTCACTCAGTTACTTAAAAAAAATTGATGCTGATGTCATCAAAATTGATAGATCCTTCGTTGTGGATTTAGAACTCAATGAAGATGATAGAGCAATTTGTAAGGCCATTATCAATATGGCCCATTCTCTTGGATTAGAAGTGATTGCAGAAGGTGTCGAAAATGCTGCGCAAAGGGATTTGTTACATGATTTGGGATGTCATATGATCCAAGGTTATTTATATAGCAAACCTCTGCCTGCGGAAGAATTTGTTGCCTTTGTACAAAAATTTAACGAATCCACAAAAACAAAATAGCCGAAATTTAGGATGATGGTCCGTACAATTTCGATCTTATCATTTATCTTCTTTTTTGTCCAAGCTGTTCCTGCGGAATCTCGTGAGGTCAAAAAAAAATCAAAGAAACAGGTTACAACAACGGGGAATTATTTTGTTAAAAAGGAAGAGAAAAACTTTTCCCTATTGATGGAAGCCCGTCGTTTCACTCGAGGAGAAGTTATTTTTTTACGACTCACTCCAAAAGATAAAAAATGGATCAATGAATCATACAAGGTTAGTTGGTTAGGTAAAGATGTTATCCTTACCAAACGAGAAAATAGTTTGATCGCTTTTTTACCGATTTCACCGGATACACCTGCTGGTGCGATGACCTTAGAAATTGTATCGAAAATCTTTTTTGTGAAACGTGGACAAAAACAATACCAAATCATTTTAGAACCTACAAAATTCCAAGTGATCAAAAAAAACCAACAAATCAAAGTGGATGAAAAATTTGTCACAAAGGAACTTCCAAAAGAAATTTTAGATTTTATCCAGGAATGTAAAAATGCAAAAGAATTGGCATTCTCGAAATCAAGCCAATTACAATTCCAAAAGAATTTTAAAAACCCATTAGAATCAATATTTATCACTAGTAAATTTTATGTTAGGCGAGACTATAATAACAAACAAGGTAGGCCCCATGGAGGTGTGGATTTTCGTGGAAAAACGGGAACACCCATTTATGCGATCCAAGATGGAACTGTTGTTTTAGCCCAAAAAACATATTACGAGGGAAATTTTACCATCATCGATCATGGAAATAAAATATTCACTTTTTATATGCACCAAGATGAAATCAAAGTGAAAGTAGGTGAAGTCGTGAAACAAGGCCAACAAATTGGAACTGTTGGATCTACTGGCATGTCAACGGGACCTCATTTGCATTTAGGCGCAAAGATCAATGGAGTATTAGTGGATCCACTATCACTCATTGCTTTACAATCAATTTCGGAATCGAATTGAACTTAAAAATTCACGGATGACTTGTTCGTGAATTTCACCCTTTTCTAAGTTTTCGGTAATGTGTAATAAAAGTTTGTCGTGATTTGCGTTTTCAAAAATCATAAATCCGGTTTTGGAATACCTAGGTCTCATTAGGTCATAAAATGTCCAAAACTTTGAAACCAAGATAAAATCTTGAATTTCTTTCTGTTGGATTTCCTGTAAGTCTTCAATGTCACCTTTACTGACTTGGATTTTTAAAAATTCAGAAAACTCTTGTATTGCTTGTTCTTTTTGGAATCCAACATAATCGGGAAAATAAAAAATCCGAACAAAAGGATACCTTTCTGCGTCATGGTCACTAAAAGAAAGTAATCCAGCGATTTGACCAACTCCCGTTTTGTTTTCTAATGTAAGATCTTCTGGTTTGTAAAAAAACATACCTTCAGGTAAGGTAAAACCAATTTGTAGTTCTTCATTCCAATAATCGTTGTTATTGGTTATTTCCCATTTGTTTAAATCTTTTTCTTCGATATGGTATTTGTTTTTGAATAATAGATAAGCTGAATATATTTCAGCGCCTTGTAATGCTTTGAAAGAAATGAGAGCATTACTTGCGACAAGACAAAAGGCTAACAATAATCTAGCATATTCTGTGAGTTGGAGGATTCGGATGAAAAAAGCAAGAGTAATGAATAAAAATAAAAATACAGTCCCTGCTTCAAAAACTAATATTTCTGTTAACCACAATGCAAATATAAAAAGGATTAAAACTCCGATTTCGATGAAAGGGTGAAAGGTTTCCTTCCAATACAATTGAATCAAATACAAACTTACATAGGTAATCAAAAGTCCTACAACAAGGGATATAAAACACAAAACGAAGATATAATGCCAAGGAAGGTGTGATTCGTGGTAAACGAAAAATGGCACCACGAGGATTGTGTAAAGGAGCAGCAGATTTCGAGTGGTGCTAGGTGAGAAAAATTGAGTGAAGAAACCACTTGCCTGATTTTTGATTTTGCTTAGTATTTGGTTCATGTCGGCGATTACAGACTTCTTTCAAAAAATCCAAAACCAAATTGTTGAAATCCAAACCACCATCAACCAGATCAAAACGAGTTGGGAGAATTTTCAAAAGTTTTGGGATTTGTTTTTTACATTAGTCCCTTGGGAAGTTCTCCTCTTACTCATCTTTTCTGTCATCCTCCTTTCTATTTTTAACTCCATCTCACCGAGCACACCAAAGGCCAATTTGACTCTGGCAGTCGTATTCCTTGCTTTCCTTTGGGTTTATTTTTGGGGGTTGTTTTCCAAAGAAGTTTCCTATGGCAAGGTAATCGTTGCTTCTTTGTATATCCTTGTACCCTTACATGCTGTTGGCGTCAGTATGTGGCTTTATGGTTTTGGCAAAAAAATCTATTGGAAAAAAAGAAGGATCTCACCCAAGGCTTGGGATTTGGCTCTCCACCAAATTGCACTTGACTACCACCGACTGATGGGAACATTACATGGCCATCACAACGCAATTCACGAAAATCGTGAATCCATTGAATCAGAAATCCAACAATTGGAAACTTCCCTTCAAGGGATCAAATCCTTGTTAAACAAAAAAAAATCATTGGATCACAAGGAAGAACAACCAAACGGTACCTCTGAATAAAAATCCCAATCAATTCATTGTCATTAAATGCTTTGCTCCGATAACCTTAGGAAAAAATCCAAATGGCGATTGTGTATCATGGTCGTGAGCAGGGATCACCTTTAGATTCGGATTTACGTTTAGCAGTTCATGCACCCGGGCAATTTCTGTTCCCAGTTCTTCTACATCATAATCCACAATCCATCTTGCGCCTCTTGGTTTGTGTTTAAGTTCTACAAACCCTTCTTTTCTCCAGACGATATCACCTGTTAAAAAAAACACTTCACCATTTTCTGTGTGCAAAAATAATCCCACCGAACTTTCACTATGGCCTTTCATTGGTACAAACACAGCGGTTCCATCCCCAAACCAATCTAAACTCTGTGCATAAGATGCGTAAGGTTTGTTTGTGAATTGAAGGTGTTTCCATTTTACTTCCTTACCATCGTATTGTGAAGGAATGTAACCAAGTTCAATTTTTGCATGGTTCAATTCGTCTTTCCCACTATGTATATTGGCATTCGGAAAGTCTTTTAATCCACTTGCATGGTCCCAATGCAAATGGGAAAAAAATACATCGCGAATGGATTCGGGTTCATTTCCATTGGATTCCAATTGTGTCTTTGCTGTTTCGATGAGTTTATATTCCATCAAAACTTTTAGATAAAAAGGAAAAACGGCAAACTGATCTTTGATCTGAGTCCCAAGCCCAGTATCAAATAAAAAATTACCCTTTGGGTGTTGGATGTAAAAAGCAGAATGGTTGACCGTAACCAGTTTTAAAACCGATCCCCCTTCGATAACAAAAGCTTCTAGTGTTTTTGCTTCCCCTGTTTTCAAAATGGAAAAAACCAAATGAGAATTCCCTTTTGGTTTGGGAATCAGATTGGAATCTTTGTTAGGTTTCCATTTGTCCGATTGATTACTACCGTCTTTGGTTTCTGTTAGATTCTCTTCTGCACTAGAATTTTTGATTGCATTTGAAAGGATTTTTTCATTGGGGTATCCCAAAAAGTATACAATGAAACCGGTAATTGCACCAAATAGAAATAAGGTGATGATTTTTCGTTTTGAAATTGTTTTCATATTTTTTGTCCTAATTTAAATTCTAAATTTGAGATCATTCATTGCAAATTTGATTCGTTTTTTTCATTTTATGTGAAAAACAAAATGAATCCAATGTTTCGATGTCTGCGTTCCCATACCTTGATTCCCTTCAATTTTGTTTTAACAAACTTTCAGCTGTTTTCTCTGCCATACGCAAAGGTTCTGGCGATTTTTGTAATTTGGAAAGTAATAAGGCCCCTTCCCATAAAGAGAGGATGGAAAACGAAATGTTTTTTGCAATTCGCGGAGTGTAACCATTGGAAACCAAATAGGATTCAAATGTTTTCAACCAAAGGGTGTACGCATCTTGACATGCTTTGGCGACTACAACAGATTTGCCTGCTGTTTCCATGGCAGTGGTTGCAATGGGACATCCTTTCTTAAAATCACTGGAAACAATTCTATTTTCCAAAGCATGAAACACTTGTTTTATGGCTTGAGATGGGGTTTCACATTTCCCAAACACTGTGAGAAAAAAATCATTTAACTGTTTTCCCGAATATTCGATGGCAAGGCTTGTGAGCTCGTCTTTTCCGCCTGGGAAGTGAAAGTAGAGCGAACCTTTCGGTGTTCCCGTTTCTTTCCCAAGTTCTGTTAGACCCGTTGCTTCATACCCAGACCCTTCCAAAAGGGAAGCCATCACTTCGATCATCTTTTGTTTGGTATCAAATCCCTTTTTGCCCACAAAACCAGTTTCCTTGAAAATAATAGACCGGTCAACATAAAAAATGATCCAGAGGCAATGGGAAAGGAATGAGAGGCCGAGAGGCATTTACATTCTAATTTTCCATCCGAATAAATCTCATTGTTTTTTTATGAGTTCGCCGATACAGTAAGTAGTACGGATTTCGGGACGAAGTATGATCAATAAGAAGCCATCGCTCACAGGTAGACAAAAAGCCGCCATCTTTTTGGTTGCGGTTGGAAACGAAGTGGCCTCCGAAATTTTCAAACACCTTCGTGAAGACGAGATCGAACAAATCACGTTCGAAATCGCTCGTTTAGATAAGATCACTCCGGAAGACAAAGAGAAGGTACTCGTTGAGTTCAATGAACTCATGATGGCCCAAGAATTTATCACCAATGGTGGTATCGACTTTGCCCGTGGCCTACTCGAAAAGGCACTCGGTAACCAAAAAGCAATCGATATCATCAACCGACTTACTTCTTCCTTACAAGTAAGGCCCTTCGACTTCATTCGTAGAACAGACCCGGCCCACCTCCTCAACTTCATCCAGGGGGAACACCCGCAGACCATCGCCCTTATTTTATCGTATTTGGACCCTCAAAAAGCATCCAATATCTTATCAAACTTGCCACACCAGATCCAAGCGGAAGTGGCCAAACGAATTGCAACGATGGACCGAGTGTCACCGGACGTTCTCCGTGAGGTAGAGCGAGTTCTCGAACGTAAACTCTCCACTTTGGCATCGGAAGATTATACCTCTGCTGGGGGTATTGATTCTGTGGTGGAAATTTTGAACCTTGTCGACCGGGGAACAGAGAAAACCATCATTGAAGCCTTGGAAGAGGAAGACCCTGAACTTGCCGAAGAAATCAAAAAACGGATGTTCGTATTCGAAGACATCGTGTTACTGGATGACCGTGCCATCCAAAAGGTTATGCGTGAAGTGGATAACACCGATTTGGCGAAAGCGCTAAAATCTGTGGATTCAGAGGTACAAGATAAAATTTTCAAAAACATGTCCAAACGTGCGGCAAACCTACTCCGGGAAGATATGGACTTTATGGGTCCAGTCCGATTGAAAGACGTGGAAGATGCCCAACAAAAAATTGTAAACATCATCCGTAAACTGGAAGAAGCGGGAGAGATCGTTGTGGCACGTGCGGGAGAAGACGAACTTGTGGTATAGACCACAAGTGGTTTTTAGTTATTACGGTTGCTAAACTTTCCCCATTTCGGTGGAAATTCAACAAGGGCATCTTTTGGGTTAATTTCCCCCCGTTCCAATTTTTGGTTGAGGGTGATGAGTTTGTGCAAACTTCCCATGGAAAAAGAAAGTTCGGTCACATCAAAATCATCCAACCTCACCTTTGCATTCCGACAGAATAATTTTAACTCGGAAAGGATCAAAGTCACCCTAGCGTTCGCATATCGTGCCACGATCTCTTCAAATTCTTCCTCATTGAAGAACTCTCTTTCTAAATCGTAATCAAATTCGTTTCGGATCAAATCGATGAGTGAAAGTCCGAGTTCCTTCGCTACCAAAACGACATAATCAAATTTGGACCGCATCCAATCTTCGGTTTCTAGTAACTCAATGGCCGACCTAGGAATATTCAATTTTTCTGATAATTGAATGCGTGTGAGGTTCCTTCGTTCCCTATAATTTCTGAAATGATTAACTTTTTCCATGTGCTCCAAAAAAAATTTTAAAAAACCGTTAATAACGTTCTGAAAAGGCTCCAAAAACGTTTCCAACGGTTTGGATGAATAAGATTCGCATGGATAAGGTTGACTTAGATTGGGAAATCTGCGTTAGGCTGAAATTACGCTAAATTTCCTTTCTGGAGCCACCACCGATGTTACCGTAGGTGGTGTGCTCGTTTTTTCCATCCTTTTATAAACGGAAGGTGGCAAAAGCATACAAAAAGGATGTGAAGTTTCTCCTCGTCCAAATCCTGCTCCTTTCTTTTTTTTTCTGATTTCGAAACTTTTTTCTTACTTGATGCAATAAAATCGAAAGGATGAAATTTTGCCCAAGTAGGGTAACTTTGATGAAATTGATTCGTTCGTTGTATTCAATCTACATGTTAGTAGGTTTGATGAGTTTGTTGGTTATGAATTGTGCCAGTGTTGAAACACCAAACCGATTGCGTAAGGAAATCGACTTACAAGGCCACCGCGGGGCACGTGGTTTAAAACCTGAAAATACATGGCCTGCCTTCGAAGAAGCAATCAAATACAAAATGGTGACTTTGGAACTGGATACTGTTTTGACAAAAGACAAACGAATTGTTATCCATCACGATTCTGAAACGAACCCAGTCATTTGCCAAAATGCAGATGGATCAGAAATCCAAAAAAAATCATTGTATGATTTAACTTTGGCCGAATTGCAGACGTTAGACTGTGGTAAAAAACAAAATCCTAGTTTTCCGAAACAAGTTCCAGTTCCTGGAACCAAGTTATTATCGTTAGAGGAATTTTTTGACTTAGTTCAAAAACACGAAAAAAAATCGAAAGAAGTGTATGAATTTAATATCGAAACAAAATTCCCAGATGATGGATCGGCTCCTGATAGTTTGGTGAAAGAACATACGGAAAAATTGATTCAGGTGATCGAAAAATACAAAGTAGTAGATCGTTCGACAATACAATCCTTTGACTTACGAACACTTACTGTCTCAAAACAAAAAAATCCAAAAATCAAAACCAGTGCTCTTTTTGTTCCAACATATTTCCAAGGATTTCTAATGACCATTGGATTTGGCAATGGGTATCGTGAATCCATCATCATAAAAGCAAAAGAGAAACAAGCTGATATCATATCCCCTTATTTTTTATACGTAACACCTAAGTTTGTGAAATCATCACATGACAAGGGGATGATGGTGATCCCTTGGACTGTGAATGCAGAAAAAGAAATGAATCGATTGGTTTCGTGTGGTGTGGATGGGATCATTTCCGATTATCCCGATTTGTTAGATAAAGTGGTACCCCGAAAAAACTAAATTCCTCCGACCACTGTACATAACGTAGAATAGAGAGAGAGGTAATTCGTTGCCTCTTTTTCGATTCGAAATACTTCCTGGATATTTCCAACACTTGCAGCAGCGGAGATGCTGGCATCTCCTGTCACATAGAAAAAACCAATTCGTTTGAGACAGGATTTCCCAACTTTTAACGGTTGTTTGGGGAGAGGTCTTTCCGAAACTGCAAGAGTATAAGATGCATAGAGCAGTCCTGTTGGTCCAATTCCCTGGGGTTGTCCGAAATTGGCACAAGAACTATGAAAAATAATAAAGAATGAAAACGCCCAAAAAATTTGGATTTTCACTAAGAATGATTTCATTCGTTACCTGAGATTTCGACACATAAATTTGCATAAAGACCAAGAATCGCGAATGTAGTCCAATTGGTTTCTGTGACTGTTTGGATTTTCGATCTAGATTTTAAAAATTCAAACGATGCATCTCCGTAGGATATGAAACCAAGGATGGAGTGTGCACAAGATGTCACTCTCCTTTTGGAAGTTTCGCCCGTGCCAAACACACCAATTTTTGTTTTGGTGAAGAGGAGCCCTCTGGGTCCAAACCCAGGGGAGGCACAAGTCACAAAGAGTAAAAACGATAGAATCACAAATCGGAAATGTAAATTTTTGAATTGAGACAAATCCGGTAACCTTTACATCCCAATGATTTGTTTGTGTTTTTGTTTCATTTGGATGCATTTACCTTCTAAATCAATTTGTTTGAAGAGTGTTTTTTTCACAGGTGCAGGTAATTTTGGATGATTGCCTGTGAATTTTTTTAAGATGAGAAGTGTTTCATCCGTACAAAAATCCGGAGCCATACTCTTTGCAAATGCATCCAAATAGTTTTCATCATCCGTATGTTGGAACTGATCCAAAGCATTAAAGTACAAATCCAAAAATTGGAGTTGGATGTCTCTTTGGTATTCAGGAAATAAGGAATAAGAGACCACTCGTAATGTGGAAGTAGAGTATTCACTTGCTTTTGGATTGAGTAATATATGAATCCATTTTTCTTTTACGTTTGCATTTGGTTCAGCTGCTTCTGCCGCCAAACTTGCATTCACACCACGACTCGATGGATCTAATTTTTTTTCACGATCAATAATGGGTTGGATTTTATTACGGTCCTTTTCGAGTGAACTCAGTTTTGTGATCATATTCCATCGAATATCTTGGTCTACTTTGAAACCAGGAAAACTAAGTTTGTTTTCTAATATTTCATACAATCGTTTTTGACTTGGTTCCGTAAATGTAGAATCGATGAGAGATAAAACTAAATACCTTTGTTCGTCTGATCCCGCCTTTGCTTTTGTTAATTCATCCAAAAGAAAGGATTGAAGGGTTTCAATTCCTTCGTTTCGTTTGCCTTCGGGAAACCAAAATCGACTGGTGAAGTAAGATGCTCCAGAATCGCTTGCGAGTTTCGATAAAATCCATCGTTTGATTTTTGTATCGTTTTCCGTTTTGTACAATCGAACCGCACTGTTTTTAAAATCATCGAATGTTAGATTTGCAAGTGTCACCTGTCTGAAATAGTCCGTCCACAAAATGAGTTTTCGCATTGGATCTTTGTCATGTTCCAATACATATTCTAAATTTTCTTTGTTTGTATTCGTCCACTTCCATATAGCAAAGTCATGGTCATTTGAATTGATAAAGGCAAAGTCAGGACAAGTGGTAAGAGGAATGATGGCTTCACTAGAACGACCTGAGTAAACGACTGGGAACTCTTCAAATCGCAAAGAGAGATTGGATTTATCAAAATAATAAATTCCTAAATTTGTTTTATGGTCGCGGAATTTATTTTCTGGTCCTGGGGCCGATTGGATGATTTTTCCATAGAGATTGTTGTCAGCACAAATGGTTGTGAGTTCGATTTGGTTTGTACCTTTTGTTTCCAGCCAATCTTTTGACCATTTTTTCATGGAGAAACCACTTACAAATTCGAGTTCCTTTAAAAAATCGGCGAGTGTAGAATTTGAGTACGAATACTTTCGTAAATAATTTTGAACACCTTTTTGGAAACTTTCTTCACCGATAAAAAACACCAATTGTTTTAAGACAGAAGCACCTTTTCCATATGTGATCCCATCAAATTGAGTGAAGGCTTCCTCTGTATTGTTTACCTTTGCTTCAACAGGATGGTTTGTACTAAAACTATCTTCTTCATAAGCCCATTGTTTCATTTTTTCAAAAAAACTAATCCATGTTTCTTGGAATTCAGAATTTTTAGCTTGGGCCAAACTTGCCATATAGGTTGCAAAACTTTCGTTAAGCCATAAACCATTCCACCATTTCATTGTGACAAGATTTCCAAACCACATATGTGCCATTTCATGTAAAACAACATCTGAAAGATTTTCTCTTTGGGAACGAGTCATCGGAGAGCGGGACACAAAACGTTCTGAAAAAGTAACAGCTGCTACGTTTTCCATCGCACCAAAATTAAATTCCGGTACAATGATTTGGTCGTATTTTTCAAATGGATAGGGAATTCCAAAATAGGAATTAAAAAACGTAAAACCTTCTTTCGTAAATGAAAACCAATCTTTCGGATCAACATATTTGGCGAGTGATTTGCGAACAAAAAGACGAAGGGGAATGGACTCAAACTTGTCTTCCCAAACTTGGTAAGGACCAGCGTGTAAAGAAAATACATAGGTTGAAATCTTTTTGGTTTCTGGGAACTGGTGGAGTACTTCCTCTGGATTTTCTGTTTTACTTTGTGATGAAGTAAGGGTTGTGGAAATGACTTTCCAATTTTTTGGTGCTTTGACTTGGAGTTGGAACGTTGCTTTTAGGTCGGGTTGGTCAAAACAAGGAAACATTTTATTTGCATGAAAGGCTTCAAATTGCGAATAGAGATAAATTTCTTTGTCATCAGGATCAACGAATTTGTGTAATCCATTTCCAGTTTTGGCATAAGGAGTTTCAAAGACTACCGATACTTTATTGTTTCCAATCATCATTCGATCAGAAGGCAATTGGATGTGTCCATTTTTATACTCAAACCCGGAGAGAACTTCATCATTCATCATGATGGATTTGATCACTCCTTGGAAATAATCCAAACGTAGGTCACGAATTCTTTTACCAACAAAGTGAATGTCTACTTTTCCCGTAAAACTTTCTTTTGTTGTTAATTGAATCTCTAAGTTGTATTTTATGTTTTCGATTGTTTCGTAACGGGATTCAGCTTCTTGTATTGTTAGGTGGTAAGTGGGTTTGGCCAATCGACAATGTTGGAATAAAATTAAGAATCCAATAGTTAGAGCGGTGAGTGTTTGTTTCATAAAATCTTCCTAATTATGGTTGAAAATTGCGGTACAATATGGCCCAGTCCATGGTCCTTCGATTTTTCCATTCTGGTTCTGGAAAGTATTTTCCACCAATCGAATTTAAAATGAGTTCCATATAATCTTCCCCCGGATCAAAATCCTTCGCATTGAGAAAAATCGATCCACCCCATTTTTTTTTGGCTTGGGTATGGCTAAAAACCCCACTTAAGTCTTCCAACTTTTCATTGGACAATGGAATTTTGTATTTGGTTGTCAGTTCTAAGACAAGGTCTTTTACTTTTTGGATTTGTTCCGGTTGTTTTAATAATTCTTCAGTGTCTTTGGCTACAATTTCGATTTGGATACAATTGTCATTGGTCCCTGTGGCCGCCGCCGCGCGGTCTTCAATCACATCCACGAGTTGGTAGGCTTTACCATTGGAATCAATCATGATCGATGCCGTAAGGTTTCTTGCTTCTAAGGTGCGAAGCGATTTAAAGTATTCTGAAATGGCTGTGTAATGGAGGACAACACAACTTGGTTTGATTTTTCCACGGAAGGTGTACTTCACACGGTATTCTTCAGGTGTGAATCCTTTCTCTGTTTTTTCCAAATGATTGAAGATCACTTTTTCTGCTTTGGTGATGCCCCGTCCATTTGTAGGATGAAACGAATCCTTAAGCAAATCTTTGTTTTCTTTTTTTAAGACCCAACCTGTGACAAATCTGTCTTTCCAATCATCTTCTTCATAAAACTTTCCTCCAATGTTGGAGAGGATTTGGTTGAGTGTTAACTCACTTCCACAAGATGAAAAATCGACGAAACCACCAAACCTACGTTTTGCTTGGTTGTGAGTGAAAATTCCTTTTTTGGAAATGATGTCATAATTGGTTTTGGGAATGTACAGGTCTTCGGCCAATGCATCGATGGTCTTTTGTAAAACTTCCGTTTGTTTTTTCTGATTGTAAAGAGTCCCTTGAGTCCCTTCGTAAACAATATGGATGGCTTCCGTATCAATTCCTGGTGCAGCCGTCCATTCCCTTGTTAAAAAATTGGGATCACCATAAATGGTTCCATTGCTATCGATATAAATATGAAATAGAAATTGGTTCTCCACCGATAAACGAAAGAAATCTGCAAACTTTCGTTTGCCAGAATTGTGAAGGATGATTGCCGAGATAGACTTTGGGTCTCTTGGTTTTGCCAATTTTTGCCATTGGGTCTGTCGTATCCCTTCCACTTCATGGAAAGGTACTAAATTTGGAACTTGAATGGATTCAAAGTTTGGTGTCCTTACAAAAAAACGAGTACATCCTGTGAAAATAAGGAAAATGAGTGATATTTTTACAAGATTCTGACACAATGGGCTCAAATCTAACTGAAGGAAATGAGATTTGGAGCCACATACACCATTCCTACTTTCACGAAATCGTTTCTTAAAATTTTCTCTCAAATGTTTTGCCTTAACTGCTGTATCCATACAGGGAGTGAATTGTGGTCCAGGAGTGAACACTCCCACTCTAAGGGGAATTTCTCCAGAACAATACCATAGTTTTCGCAGTTTGCAAGAAGTCTTCTTGCATGACAATCCCATTCCCAATTTTGATTTAGGACTTGCATTAGATAATTATGTATATGGTCATCCGTATCCTATTGAAACAGAAAGCGTTATACAGCTGTTAGCTAGTGTGCCTTCCTCAATTTTGGCAGCAATTGCTCTTGATTTTTCCTTCACTCCGATTGTCAAACTCCCACCTGAAGAACGTATCAAACGATTACATGAATGGAAACATTCTTCGCTTGGACTCAAACGTGGTGTATATGCAATCTTAAGACAAATTTCATTTTTCCTTCTCAGTTCCGACAAAGAGTACCAAAAATTTGTCGGTTATACCCTATAAGGCGGACAACATGGGAATTCCTACATTTAACGAAAAAATCATCACTCCAAAAAAACACGCAGACACGATCAAAACCTACCAAATCAAAAATGGAAAATGGGAACTCACAGCAGATGTTGTGGTCATAGGATCTGGTGCAGGCGGTGCTGTAGCTGCAAAAGAACTTGCATCCAATGGATGGAAGGTAGTGCTTATTGAAGAGGGAAGTTATTTCACTCCAGCTCAGTTTAATTCAGACGAATTTTTATCACAAGCAAGACTCTACCGTGACGCTGGGTTCATCGTGACCGAAGAACAAACGTTATCGATTTTACAAGGAAAGTCGATCGGAGGATCCACAACGGTCAATTGGCAAACATCATTGTATCCACCAGATTACGTAACCAACGAATGGAGTGAACGATTTGGTTGGCAAGGGTATTCGAGAGAAGAAATGGATTCTTATGTTTCTGAAGTGCACGAAAGGCTTGGAGTCCACGAAGTTCCTGATAACTTAATCAATGCAAACAATAATGTTTTGAGAGTTGGTGGGAAAAAAATAGGCCTCACTCCACAAGTCTTACGCAATAATAACAGAGGTTGTATTGGCCTTGGTCGTTGTGGACTCGGATGTCCAATCAATGCAAAACAATCCACTTTCCTTACTTGGATTCCAGATGCCATTGAAGCAGGCGCCACTGTTGTTTCCAATATGCGTGCAGTGAAAATCCGTGATGGAAAAATCAAAACGGTTGTGGCAGAGTTTACACCTGATGCATACGAAAAGGCACCTAATGAAATCATCGAAACCATGGAAATCAAAGCACCTGTCGTGATTGTCAGTGCTGGTGCCATAGAAGGACCTGCTCTTTTGCAAAGGAGTGGGATCGGAAATGGTTGGGTCGGAAGGAATTTAAAAGTCCATCCCACTTCTACGATCTTTGGTAAATTTGATTCTGAAATCAAAATGTTCCAAGGACCACCACAATCCATTGTGATCAAAGATGGTCATAACCAAAATGGAACTGGTTACGGGTATTGGTTAGAAGCCGCTCCTTACAGACCAACGCTTGCTTCATCCCTAGTTCCTTTTTACGGCAAACAACAGTTTGATGTGATGAAAGATTATACCAAATACAATGCAGGCATTGTTCTCGTACGGGATGGTGCGGATGGCGAAGCGAATGCAAGTGTGAAGTACAGTCTTGGACGACGAAAGGTTTATTTTGAGCTTACCCCAACTGATGGAATGAATATGTTAAAGGGTTTAAAAGCGTTAGCGGAAGTCACAGTGGCTGCAGGTGCGAAAGAACTCATCTTTCCATTCACCAGGTTCACTGAACCATACAAGGTTACCGGTAACGATAACTTTGATTGGATCTTAAAAGAGAGCACAAGACCGGGTGATCTAACAGTCGGATCTGCTCACCCACATGGTTCCATCCAATCTGCAAATGATCCTGAGAAGGGTGCAGTTGATTTAAATTTGGAAATTTATGGTCATAAAAACATATTTGTCATGGATGCCTCAGTTTACCCTACAGGACTTTCGGTGAACCCACAAATAACGACGATGAGTATCGTTCTCAGAGCCTCGCGTAATTTGGCCTCACAAAAAGAAGAAAGAACGAAGATCTAACTTTTTTCCAAAAATCCCTTTCATTCCCATGGGTTCCAACTAGTTTGGAATCCGTGCGGAAATATCTTTCCTTTCTATTCACTTTTGTCATCTTTCATACTACAGTCTTCGCCATTGACAGCGATGCAATGAAAGAAGGAAAAAAGGCTTTTTCAAAAAAAGCATACGGCGAAGCCATTAAAAAATTTACGAAACACGCCGACTCACACCCGCAAGACGGTGAGGCTTATATGTATTTGGGATATATCTACGAATACAAAAAAGATTATCCAAAATCCATTCAAAATTTTAGAAGAGCAGCGGATCTTGACTTAGACAAAGACCAAAGAAAAACTGTTTTATTGAAGTTGGCTTTATTCTTTAATTACCACCAAGATTGGAATTTGTCAGCTACGTATGCTTCTCGTTATTTAAAGTATGACCCTAAAAACGAAGAAGTACAAAAAATTTATAACCGAGCTGTAGGAAATAAAGGAAATCCTTCTTCTACAACGCAAACATATACCCAACCAACAAAAGTTGAACCAAAACACGAATCCAAACAAACAGACTCGAAACAACCCGATTCCAAAAAAGATCCAATCAAAAAAGTGGATGAACCTGGAGAAGACAAGGAAACCACAAAACCGAGTGAGTCTTACGAACAGATTTTGGCAAACCAACCCAATTTGGAAGACGTACGTTGGGATTATGTTCTCGCACTTTTTGATGAAAAAAAATACGATAAAGCAGAAACCAATTTAAACGTACTCATCGAAAAAAATCCAACACGTTCTAGATACCATTACAAAATGGGTATCATTAAACTACGGTTAGATGATCCTAAGGCTGCGATTGAATCTTTTGAAAGAGCGAAAAAAAATCCATTTTCAAAAGATACAAATGTGTTTTTGTATTATGTTTATTTGAATGAGGGAATTGCTTACCAAAAATTAGCAGAAATTGATAAGGCAGAATCTTCTTTTTTAGAGGCCTTTAAACAAGTTCCAAAGGACACACCTCTTTTAGCCCTAGCAAGATTGTATGAACAAAAATCGGATTGGGAAAAATGCATACAGTCATCTGACAAAGCCCTTTCCTTTAATCCAAACCAAGTTGAATCTCATATGTTTCGATTTGTTTGTATGTTCGAAGTGGGAAACAAAACCAAAAAATTTGAATCAAGTTTTGCCAAATATTCTGAATTCATCAAAAACAAATTCCCTGATCCAATACAAACTCCCGAAAAGTATCAGGTTGGATTTTTAAAATTAGCTCGTAAATATACGGAAAACAATGCCTTTGATACGGCTGACTTATACTTTGCTGTTTTAGAAAAAGACCCAACCATTTCTTCAGGTCGTGAGTATTTGTTCTATCGAGGAAGAAATTATTTCTACGGTGGAAAAATTGATTCTGCCATTCCGTATTTGCAAAAAACTTCAGGTTCTTCTGCGGCCCATTACCTACTTGCACGTTGTTATGCGAAAAAAAATGACATCACCAAAACGAAAGAAGAGTTCCAATTGGCAGCTGATTTGAAACCAGAGTACTGGACTTCTGCCAATTTAGAAAAAGATTTTAAAGAAGTATGGAAAGATCATTCTTTCCAAGAATTTTTGCGAACAAAAGCAGGTAAAGTTCCTTAGATGCAAGGAATATTGTAAAGTTTGTATTGAGACAACTCTTTACAATAGGTATGAGTTCACGTTTTGGCAAAAAAATGATTCGTTAGATAAATTCGTTTACACTCTGCCTTTTGTGAACTTTTAACGACTCTCCTGATCAGTCATCTTTCGATTCTTTGGCCGATTGTGGACTTTTGAAAAGGTCTGCTCGCATTTTTTTAAACGTATCCACCGAAATTTGACCAGGGGCTTTTGGTTCACCGAGCGTCATATAAGTGAATGACGAATTGAATTTGTCGCCAAACACACGTGAAATGATTCCAAGCTCTCCCATACAAATTCCAATCATAGTATGTGTTTTGGAAAGAAGTTTGATATCGTTTAAAAAATCAGCAGTTTCCTCGATGTTTTCTGGAGTGATGGCAAATTTATAAATCGGATTTTTTTTCTTAACGGGTTTTGACTTTGCAATGAATTGGTTCATTTCATTAGCTAAAATTGATTTTTTAAACGAATGATAAGAATAAATGATTCGATAGTTCAAAGTTTCATAATTTCGAAAAATTGTATCTTCACGGTTTAATTCTATATCCAAATAATTTGCGTTGTCATTAAAATCTTTAATGATCCCTTCTACATCCTCTGGGAAAAGTTTCACATAGGATCGAACACTACTATCTTCTGCACGGCGGTAAGTGAAAAGAACAGGAAGACCCAGTGCTTTGATCTTTTTTTTCATCTCTTTTTGGATGTAATTTCTAGAAAATAAATCCAAGCGGACTTCGATTACATCTACATCTTTTACATCTTTTTTTTGTAAGTGGCGGAGTTCGTCTTCGCCGACAGAAGCAACAATTTTATAAGAATCTGGCATCTTTGTTTATAATCCTTTTTGTAATAAATCGTGGAGGGAAATCATCCCAACAAAAACTCCCTTTTCATCGACTACTGGAGCCACAGAAATTGGTCTTTCGCGTCCTTCCATTTTGATGAGAACATCATATGCCTTTTCATTTGGTTGGAAACTATTGGGATTTGGATTCATCATTTCTTTTGCAGTTACGTTGGGAGACAAAGTATGTTTGGTGAGGTACTTTCGTATGTCATAGTCTGTGATGAGACCAACCAAATTTCCTTTACTATCCACTACACCTGTTGCCCCAATTCCTTTTTCGGTGATTTCTTTTAGGATCACTTCGAGATTGGCATCAATTGGTATGGAAGCATTACGTTCTCCCTTTCGCATGACATCGGATAAATACAAGGATAACCTTTTTCCCAGTCGACCTGCTGGATGGTACAATGCAAAGTCATCTGCTTTGAATTCCTTTAATTCCATAAGAGCAACCGCAATGGCGTCTCCCAAAACAAGAGCAATGGTAGTGCTAGAAGTGGGTGCGAGGTCCAAAGGACAAGCTTCTTTTAATACTGGAGTAATGATGACAACATCAGATAGTTCCGCTAACTTCGATTTGTTGTTGGCAGTGATTCCAACAATTTTTGCTCCAATTTTGCGAAGGGTTGGTAAAATATAATTGAGTTCTTCAGATTCACCACTTTTTCCGATGGCAAGCACAACATCGTCAGGTCCAACAATTCCTGAGTCTCCATGGGAGGCATCTGTAGGGTGTAAAAAATAAGCAGATGTCCCTGTGGAAGAAAGTGTATGGGAAATTTTTTTCGCAATATCGCCAGACTTTCCAACACCAGTGACAATGACTTTCCCTTTTGACTTCAGGATTAACTCGACACAGTTTCTTACAGAAGGATCTAAGTTTTCTCTAAAATGAATAAGGGATGAAATTTCGTCATCTAAGGCTTGTTTAACTATTGTCAGTATATCTTTTTCTTTCATTGTATCAATTCCTCCCAGGCTATATGATCCATATTGATTTCATATGAAAAAATCGTTTCCACACCTGGAATCCTACAAACGACCAATGTTTTGTTTTTCACTTTCACGATTTCCATGGTTTTACCACGGAAAGATCCATCGATGATTTTAACCACTTTGCCTTTTTGGAATAATAATTCAGGGTTCATTTTGAGAGACTCCGCATATTCTTTTAGGCCTTGTTCCAAAACATCCAAATCGTTTTGTTCCAAGATTGCAGGTTGCCCTTTATGGAAAACAAAATGTAGGGAACCTGGGAGTTGGAGGACTTTATTTTTATCCCTCCAAAAGACAATTTTCACAAAAATATAAGAAGGCAAAATGGGGACTTGGATCCACTTAAAACGATCCGTCCATTTTTTACGTTCCTTACGGATTGGTAAATAATTCTCGATATTGTACTTTCGGAGGAGTTCACTGAGTTTTTTTTCCGCACGAGGTTTGGTATAAACAATGTACCATGCACTCTCTTCGGAATGTGGGTTAGTCTCGGACATCTAAACGGAACCTAATGGGGAGTACAAATTCTTTGCCTTTGGAATACGAAAATTGCCATTCAGAGAGTTGGCGTCGTACCTGTTGATCAAAAACCGCATACCTACATGCGGTGACCACTGCAATTTTTTCCAGAGAGCCATCTTCTTTTACAGTGAGCCTGTAAACACAATCGTCTTCCAGTTTTTGTTCCAAAGCCAAACTGGGGTAACTGAGGCAATTTTGGAAATCGGAGATTTCATCGTTTGTGGTTTTGGTTCCTTCACTTGGGGAATGGGTCCCCGAAACGGAATCTTTTTTTTCGCCGAGTCCCGTTGACAGATTCAATTGAAAGGAAGAAATACTCCCCCCTTTTCGCAGTTGGAACATTGAAGGATCTATGTCACTTTTGTAGAGATTTGCCAAGGTAAGCACTAGAAACATAATGTGAATCCCGATGCTAAAGCCAAGTGCCTTGTATTTGGGTCCATTGAAGAGAGAGTGCATTCCAAGTTCATGAAAAACTTTATTGGAGAGAATGCAATCTCCATTTTCATTGTCCGTATATGCCATCAAGTTGGGGAAAAATTTTTAGAGTATCGACCTATGGAGAATCTCACGGAACTTCCGTTGGAGTTGTTGTGGATGGAGTGCCAGCAGGGCTTCCATTTCCGGAAGAAGAGATCCAAAAAGATCTAACACGCCGTAGGCCAGGCCAAAATGATCTGACAACTCCGAGAGATGAAAAGGATCGTATGGTTGTGGAATCGGGAGTGTTTGAAGGCAAAACCACCGGTAGCCCCATTCTTATGAAGGTGAACAACCAAAATACCATTGGCAGTGATTATGATGAGATGGCACATGTTTTCCGACCTTCCCATGCAGATTATACCTATTCTGAAAAATATGGCCATAGAGCCCATGTGGGTGGGGGACGATCTTCTGTTCGTGAAACGATAGGTCGTGTGGCCGCTGCTGGACTTGCCCGAGTGATTTTAGAAAACGAATTGGGAATTTCAACCGTAGGATTTGTGGATTCAATTGGTCCCATTGATTCGAATCTCTCTGAAAACGAATACCCTATCTCAAGAGACACAGTGGACCAATTTCCTACACGTTGTCCAAAAGTATCTGCCAATGAAGAAATGGAAACTCTCATTCGCAAACTTAGGGATGAAGGGGATTCGGTTGGTGGTGTGGTAAAGGTTGTAGTTCGTAACCTTCCACCTGGACTTGGTGATCCCGTATATGATAAGTTAGATGCAGATTTAGCAAAAGCAATTTTATCGATTTCTGCTTGTAAAGGATTTGAAGTAGGATCTGGATTCGCAGGCACTCGCCAAACAGGTAGTACACATAACGATGAATTTTACATTGAAGAAGGTACAGGCAAAGTGAAAACACGGACAAATCGTTCAGGAGGGATCCAAGGTGGAATCTCCAATGGAATGGATCTTGTGATTCGTGCTGCTTTTAAGCCAACCTCTACGATTAAAAAAGAGCAAAAAACCGTGAACGACCAAAACAAAGAAACCATTCTCAAAGCGAAAGGCCGTCATGATCCTTGTGTATTGCCTAGGGCAGTACCTATAGTGGAAGCAGTCGTAAATTTAGTGTTAGTTGATGCATACCTTTACCAAAGAGCACTTCAACCAAAATGGTTTATGAAGTATGCGAATTTAAACGCCATTCCAAACCAATAGAGGATCTATAATCGAATGAATCGTCCCAAAGTTTACAAAATTTTACTCTTAGAAGATGATGAGAGTAGTGCCAAACTTTTATTACATACTTTAGAGAGATATAATTTTGACGTAACACATGTTGTGGACGGGATGTCTGGGCTTACCAAAATTCGAAACAATAGTTATGATTTGGTGATCAGTGATGTGAACATGCCTTATTTGGATGGGATCAGTTTTCTTCAAAAAGGTAAGGAGATGTTAAAACTCACTCCTGTCATCATGGTGACTGCCGTAAGTGAAAAAGACCAAGTGAAACGTGCTGCATACAGCCATGTGACAGCTTATTTGCTCAAACCCATTGCAAATGCTGCCCTTCTCGAAAAAATCGCCCAAGTCCTCCAACTCAAACCCGAAAACATCATCGACAAAAAAGATTTCCCTTTGCAGGTGAATGTGACCGAACTTTCCATTTCCCAAATCCAATTGGATATCAAAGGCTGTCCTGGCAAAAAATCAACCGAGGAAATTTACGACCGTTTTATGTTGACGCTAGCGGGGCGAGGTTCTTTCACCAATTTGAGAATCAATCTCGATAATGCTTTTTTTTATGAAGTCCGTGCCTTACAGATTTTAGATGATTTGATCGCCAAAATTCTAAAACAGACCAATATCAGAGCCAGTTCCCTATTTGTGGATTCCGAATTTTTCTCCAATCATGTTGTCGACTTACAACCCTACGCCTATCTACCCGAGGTAAATATAATTTCCAAATGAAGGTTTGACAAAATCAAAAGACCTAAGTCTAATCAAACCTAGGGGGTCTGTTCTTTGGTTAAGATAAAGATAGACGGAGTCGAATACGAAGTCGACGAAAAGAAAAACCTCATTGATGCAACAAAAGAAGTAGGAGTCGAAATTCCTTACTTCTGTTACCACCCAGCTCTAAGCATTGTCGGTATGTGCCGCATGTGTCTCATTGAGATTGAAGGGGTGCCGCGTTTACAAGCCGCATGTAATACTCCTGTAAAAGAGGGAATGGGTATCATTACAAAATCCGATCGTGTCAAAGAAGCACGAGCTGGTACAATGGAATTCCTTCTCGCCAATCACCCGTTAGATTGCCCGGTTTGCGATAAAGCTGGGGAATGTCGTTTGCAAGACAATGCCTTTGGATCGGGAACTGGACATTCGCGTTTTGAATTTGAGAAACGAAATATCCCTCAAGAAGAAATTGGAACCAATCTCATCATCAACCACAATCGATGTATCGTTTGTTACCGTTGTGTTCGCTTTGAAGAAGAAAAAGTGGGAGAATCAAACCTAGGACTTTTTGAACGAGGCAACCATTCCATCATTGGCCTTGCCAAATCAGAACCGATTGCTCACAACTACCAAGGTGCCCTTGCAGACATTTGCCCCGTAGGAGCCCTACTCAATAACAAAACATTATTTAAATCACGAGTTTGGTGGTACAAATCACACAAATCCGTTTGCCATGGTTGTTCTACAGGATGTAATGTAACAACGAATGTGCGAGACAATAAAATGTATCGTTATATGGTGCGTGAAAACTTTGAACAAGGAATGTTTTTTCTATGTGACAAAGGTCGATTCGATATTGATTGGATGAATGAAAATCGTTTGTTCAGTTATTTAGAAAATGGAAAAAACTCAACATCCCAAGTTGTGGTTTCTAAAATCATTGATCGATTGAAAGAAGCCAAATCAATCGCAGTTCTCGGTGGTGCTCACGAATCCAACGAAACCTTGGAAGCACTCAAACAAAATTTGCAAACACTCTCACATGAGTTAGGTGAAAAATCCATCCAATGGGAAACACTTGTCACGGCTGCCCAAAATAAAGAAACCGAACAAGTTGACTTTTTACTCACAAAAGACAATCACCCGAATACAAAGGGAGCCATTGACTTAGGTCTTACCACTGCTTCTGGGATTTCAGGGATTGTTTCTGCAGTAAAACAAGGATCAATTGATTTGGTGATCCTTTTAAAAGAAGCTATTCCTGATGGCATTGATCCAAACAAAGTGATTTGTTTCGATACCAATTTGACCGAAGCTGCGAAGAGCGCAAGTTTGGCGGCACCAATTCAAATTTTTTGTGAAGCGGAAGGAAGTTTTACCAATAAAAACGGCCTCAAACAAAATTTTGAAAAGTCAATGAATCCCATCCAAGGATTACTTTCGTCGGCAGGTGTTGTAGGTTTGATTTTAAAATCCATGACAAATAAAATGGAGGCATCCGTTGGGAACCGTTAATGTCGTCAACGTAGCCAAAAAACACCAGTTTTCTTGGTATGAAAAATTTTACTTTTGGTCCATTGGTAAAGGCCTTTGGATCACTCTCAAACATTTTGTAAGGGTTGCCTTCTTTAATAAACAGGTCACAATAGAATACCCTGACAAAAAACGACAATACTCAACACGATTTCGTGGAATGCACTCGATGAAACGCGATGAACAAGGCCGAGAAAGGTGTACAGCATGTTTTTGTTGTATGTGGATTTGTCCAGCCAATGCAATTCATATTGAGGCCGCAGAAGTACCAGCAGAACGCCAACACCTTCACCCAGAAGATAAGTTTGCGAAAAAATTTGAAATCAATTTGCTACGTTGCATCTTCTGTGGGTTATGCGAAGAGGCATGTCCAAAAGGTGCCATTTATTTGGATGGAACTGGTGAGATGGCAGCAGACAACCGAGAGGATTTGTTTTTAACCAAAGAAAGGATGATGGAAAAAACAGGTGGTCCTATCCTCGGCCAAAGGAATTAAAATTCTAACCTATCTACAAAATCGATACCCGGCTTGTATGTTCAAAATACATCCGGGTTTTTAACCGAATCAGTTCATCTCAGCAGTTGTGTTTTTCAAATTTTCTTCATTCTTAACAAAACGATTCGTTTTCATTTTAATCCTCTGCCAAATTAGTATGGGTTTTGGACTTGTTTTGCCATTGGTCGCGGAAACCACTATCATTGAAAATGAAGAAGATGAAAAACGTGTTTTAGAAAACCATGCGTTTGAAAAATTACGTTTTGGTCTAGCCAATCACATCCATTATTACAAAGTCAAAAAAACAAAAAATACAGTCGTAGAACAAAGGTCAGGTCGTAAACGTTTGTATGATCATAATTTGATTTTACGATCAATCTTTCGGAATCGCATTTTACACCACCAGTATGGATCCATAGGACGTCTGTTAGATGGTGCTAGTTTTATTGATTTTGGAAGTGCCATTCTCTATGAAGAAGGAGCAGTGACAGTCAGAGATTTGTATGAAGACCAATTCCTCTCTCGTTACATCAAAAAAATTGTCGCTACCGACATCAATGACCCTGAATACGATCATACCCGTTATATCGAAATCCATCTGACGGAACGGGATCCGTTTCCGTTTGCCTTTAACGAAATTCCCTATCGATTGGATGACCCTTCCTACATTCGCATTTTGACAAAACTTTATACTCCGAATGAGTTTTCGCCCGTGATCTTTCGCAGCACCAATTCTGGACCCGATTTGTTTTACACTGTGGAAGAAATGAAGGAACACTTTCGATCCGTTTTGGATGCCAACCCTCACAGGACCATTCTGTATTTTTTCAATCGTTACATTTTCTTCCGGACACCCTGTGAATCTAAATTCCAGCTGATTGGGACCATCGACGAAAAGGTAGGAGTGAACCATAGTTTTAGCGCCTGGCGGTATGTGGACTGGAACAAACGGGAATTTTCGGAGGCTATCGAACCTAATTTTCGGTACATCCGGATCGCTGACGAACGGAATGAGAGCAAAGCAGACAAGTTTGATGCGATGATTTCGGGGTATTCTTGCCAAATCCAAGCGAAAATGAAGTACTACCGTCACAAATTCACAAAAACTATGACGAAATGATGATTTTTTTACTTTTCTTGTGAGGCGAACTCTGTACGTTTTTCCTAGAACACCCAGAGAGAGGTAAACCCATGGGGAATTCCTATATTATTGATGCTGTCCGAACTCCGAGAGGAAAGGGCAAAAAACGCGGGACACTTGCATCCGTCCACCCACAAGAATTAGCTGCTGCCACATTAAAAGCCATCCAATCCCGTACAGGAATCGATCCAAAAACGGTAGAAGAAGTTGTAATGGGTTGTGTATCCCAAGTTGCTGACCAAGCAGCATGTATCGCACGTTATGCGGTAATGGCGGCTCATTGGCCAAAAGATGTTCCAGGTTACACTGTAAATCGATTCTGCGGATCTGGATTACAAGCACTCAACAACGTTGCAAACCATGTTGGTTCGGGAGCAATGGAACTTGGAATCGGTGGTGGAGTGGAATCCATGAGCCGAGTGAAAATGGGTGATGATATGATCGGTCGTGATTTTAACGTTGGTAACGATAAAATTGCTGCTCATTACAATTTAGTTCCACAAGGGATCTCCGCTGATTTGATCGCAACAAAGTATGATATATCTCGTGAAGAGGCAGATCGTTTTGCAGAATCTTCACAACAAAAAGCACATGCAGCGATCCAAAATGGATATTTCAAAAAATCTGTGCTCCCTATCACTTTGGATGATGGAACCGTTGTAACGGAAGAAGAAAATCCAAGATTGGAATCTGATTATGCTTTCCTTTCGGGACTTGGTCCTGTTTTCAAAACAATCGGTGAAAAAGAACTCGATGCGATTGCACTTCGTTCATACCCAGAAGTTAAAAAAATCAATCACATCCATACACTCGGAAATTCATCCGGAATCGTTGATGGTGCTGCTGCGATTTTAGTTTCTAACGATGAAGGTTTGAAAAAATACGGTTTGAAACCTCGTGCGAAAATCCTTGCAACTGTTGCAACTGGTGAAGACCCAACCATTATGTTAACTGGTCCGGTTTCTGCTTCGCAAAAAGCTTTGAAACAAGCAGGACTCAGCGTAAAAGACATCGACCTTTGGGAAATCAATGAAGCTTTCGCCTCTGTAGTGTTATATGTAAAAAAGACACTCGGAATTGATGAATCCAAAATCAATGTGAACGGTGGAGCGATTGCTCTTGGACATCCACTCGGAGCAACAGGCGCAATCCTTACAGGAACCGTACTTGATGAGTTGGAAAGAAGAGACCTTCGTTACGGCCTTATCACTCTTTGTATTGGTGGTGGTATGGGGATTGCTACAATCATCGAACGATTGAAGTAAAACCAAATTTTCTAAAACTTTCAAGTTTAGACCCCGTGTATTGGGGTTTAAACTTGGTTCGTTTATGGCTCATCTACCGCTAAATTTCCTGTCATTACCTCATCAGATTAATAAGTAATGCGCAAAGCATTTTTGTTTGAGTAGTGAATCCCGTAGAAAATTCTCCATTAAATATAGGAATTAATTTTGCAGAAATTCAACAATAAAGGGCTATGAGTGACATAGTTCATCTACTTATTTGCGTTAGCTCCTAAAATGCATTTCAAGATGTTTTAGACGCTTAAAAAAAAGATTTATCATAGAAGCTCAATATAATTCGTTAGGTTTATGGCTGATCTGCAAAACATGCCCCCTATTAAAATTGACACGGAAGAACTCAAAAAATGGGGAAGCCGTTGGCTTTCCGATAAAAATGAAGAAAACGGTAACAGGAAAGAGGAGTCGAGTTTCGATAGACAACAATCGGTGAATTTTGCTCAATTTATCGATTTAGCTTTTGGACATGCAATATCTAAGATGTTGGGTGACATCGAAGTTGTTACTCCTACTTTTAGTTCTCTTTTACCTGCAAAACCAGACGCCGTTGAAGTTGGCCCAGTACGCATTGTTGGTGGTGTTCGCCCACAAAATTTTGATGCTGCTTATAGACCTGATGGACCTAGAATTGTTTTTGATAGTAAAACGCTCAACGAAGAAAAAAGTATAGGGAAAAATTGGCAAAATATGATCAATGATCTTGGCACAGAGGCAACTACTGTCCATACCAGATTTCCATATGCGTTAGTTATCTTTTTCGTTGTCCTCCCGAAACCAGCATTAAATCCTAAACAAGAAAGAGATCTAATTAGAACTCTTGAACGATTAGGATCTCGCGTTAGTGTGTTAGATCAACACCATTTAGCAGAAGCTATATCAATGGTTGTTTGGGATCCTGAAACAGGCCATATCGATGCAAACAGTCCACCTCAAACTTCACCTCTAAGATTTGAAAAAGTTCATAAAATAATCGAAGAACTTTATTTAGATAGATATAAAGGTCTTCCACCTCATGACTAATTTCTATTTTTTCTCCTTAAAAATAATTTTGTATAAATATTTTCAAGCATATCGACTTCTAACTTTTTAAATCTTAACAATTCCTTGAGTACAAACTGAGAGTTTTTTAACAAAAATTTACCATTTTCTTTTCTTGATACATCATAATTAAATGATTTATCAAGTAATAAATTTGGATTTGGGATAAGAAGATTTTCTGCTTCGGTTGGTTCTAATTCTAAAACTCCTCCACCATAACTACGTCCTTCAATCTCTGCTGAAGCAGCTGTTATGTATGTGTAAAAGAGAACTTGCGGGAATTGTCTTTCTTTCTTCTTTCTAACGCGATGAATTGTATCTGTAGAAACGGCTTTTGCATTATTAATTACTAAGTGTGGAAAGTCGTGTATTTGTCGGAACATAAAAGCATCGGGTGCCCAAATAGATGGCACCTTATACCATTGTTTCCTTTTCGAACATTTATAACCTTTATGAATATTAAGCAACTCTCCATATTCGATATATTCTTTCACATTTTGGGGAATATGGCCATTCAACTTATTAAAATCTAAAAGCCCAACTGGTTTATTTTCATTCCATAAATGTCTCCAATCATTCGAATAGAATATTTCATTTTTAATTTGATAAGAACGACCAACAATAGGTTTTATATAATTTTGTAATTTATATTTTTCCGCTGTAGCTTTATTGATTAAGAAATATTCGTTTTTGCCTGTCACTATGCCAACATCAACTTCAAAAAAATCACCAAATCTACATATACGATGATCACTTTTTAATCCTCTCATGAATTCAATTTCTGAGTTGTTCAAAAAATATTTGGTCCATTTTTCAGTGGAATGATTTACATATTTATGCTTTCGTTCTTGTTTATAATTTTTTATTCTTGTAATGAGTTCAGTCTTTGAATTAGTTTCAAGAACCTCAATATTTTCATCGCCTGAAATTTTCTGGTTCTTTCCGCTTGCTAAAACTACTACAACTTCTTGTTCAGCATTTTCAAAAATTAGCTCATTACAAGTAAAAATAGCAATATTCTGAAACGAATCAATTAAATACTTTCTCAATGGTCCCGCATAACTAACTTGCAGTAATTCAGCAGGTACAACCATCCCGATACGTCCATTTTCTTTTAACAGAGCAACTGAGAGTATTATAAAGGGTACCCAAATATTTGTGAGTCGATTCAATTTAATTCCATTTGATTCAGAGAATAAAAGGGCATTGGTTCGAGATGGTTCTGGAAAGTTTTGAAATCGTATGAATGGAGGATTCCCCAAGACTACATCAAATTCACGGCCGCAATTTTTATACCATTCAAAAAAATCTTGGAAGTAAAGATGTTCAAGTTTAGTTTTATAAACATCTTTGCAAAAGTTTTTAACTTTTGCAAATTCATTGAAATCTATCTCAACTCCAAATAAGGATTTATTAATTTCCTTTATATTTTCACCTAATGTTTTTTTTCTTGAAATGATTGCTTTTATAAACTCACCATCCCCAAAGCTAGGTTCTAATATAGTCTGATTTGGTGAATTTATTGCCCAATTAGTAATAGCCGATGCCACATCGGATGGAGTATAATAACCTCCGCGAAATTTCTTTTCTAATATGACTTTTGCTGTATTCATTTATCTTTTCTATTTTTATTAGTATTTTTAGTAACCTTTCCAAAAGATAATTTAGGTTGGCTTACGTTATCTAAATATTCATTGCATTGCTTTAAAAACCAGTCTTTAAGTGTAAGTTTTTCATTAGCTAATGCAATGTACAACTTATCTTTTAGTGCAGGATCAATTTCTAAAACTATTCTACCTGAATTTCCTCTAGACATCTGAATCTCTTGTAATATAACATATGTAATATAGGGATTTTGTCAATAAGGTTTTTATTAACTTAAACTTTCTGCTACCGATTATCTAATGATCGTGAAGTCACAGCAAATGGGTATTTTAACGTATTGCTTTTATTTTATGAAAATATGAGAAATGTACTATGAGCATAGTTCAAACATTCGCCGGCACAATTTGTAATCAATGTAACTTCAAAGTAGCAGAAGTGTTAGATGGATGCCCATCTTGCGGTAGCGAATCGATCGAAACTGTAGAACTCAAACAGACGGGAAGTATTGTATCTTTTACAGTTGTGCACGTTGGATTTGGGCATATGGCGAAAAGAGCTCCTTATGTACTTGCCATCGTTCAAACAGAAGAAAATGTAAAACTCACAACTGTGATTGATGGTGTCCTTGATTTTAATTCTGTAAAAATTGGTGATAAAGTTCGATTCAAAACGAATGATGAAGCGATCGGTCCCTTGTTTCAATACTAAACTAATTTTCTTATGAAACAAAATCAATTTGTTTACCAACTTCGCATACGATATTCAGAAGTCGATACCCAAGGCATTGTTTTTAATGCCAATTATCTCAATTATCTAGATGTGGCCATCACCGAGTACTTTCGTGCAAAAGGGATTTCCTACACTGAATTTATGGAAAAATACCAGTTGGATTTCCATGTGATCCAATCGCTCATTGACTATCGCAATGGAGCAAAGTTTGATGAAGTAATGGAAGTGCAATTGGAACCAAGTTACCAATCTTCTAAAGTATTTTGGGAGTTCCAGATGAAGATCGGTGAAAAAAGAATTTGTTCTGGCATCTTAACTTATATCACTGTGAGCCATGTAACTAAAAAAATTGTATCAATACCAGAGGAAGTGATCCAATTGTTGCAATGGAAAAAAAAAGAACAATAGAAATTGATCTTATGCGCCACCGATTGGAGCGGAAATCCTTTCCTTACACAAAGTAATTTTAATGCATAAGCAAATGGGAAAGATTGCAGCGGAAAGCGGGATCGTGATACAAATGAATTGAAATGCGAAAACCATTTCGAGGCGCCCCATAGAAACAAATCGTCCTGATTCATGAATCCATACTAATTAAATTTATATTAGAAAGTTCAGATCACTTCATTCGAAATCAATTATATACAATCTGGTATACTGGACAAATTGTTCAGAATTTGTTTTTGATTTGACTTGTCAATTTATTTCAGATTAAGATGCGTGACAAACTTATCATCACAGGATATCCCTATGAACCATTCTTCCATTGTCATGCGATCTTTGTTCGCAAGTGCCATTCTACTTTTGGCATTTTCCAATTGTTCTAAACGAAAAGTAAAGCCAGTGGAACCGGCGATGCGTTTTTACTTTTTCCAATCGAACCTTGAATTGGAATTAATCAAAGAAACAAAGTTACCAGGAATCGCAATTGGTAAGGTAAACGCCAAAGACAACGTGGAAATTACGGCTTATGTAGAGGTAACAGAAAAAGATACTACGTTCACTTACTTCCAAGTGAATTGTCCAGACAGATTGAAAGCACAATGTGAGGATGGTAAGGCTTATTTTCCGAGTACATCCAGAGTGGATACTCATTATGTTGCAGGGCTTCTTGACTCGGGGAAAGCTTTTGTATCTGAAAAAGCTGCGGGAACGATTGTTGGTAAAACGGATTATGAGGTGATCAATTCTATCAGACAGTGGTTGCTAACTCCAGAAAAAATCAAATCAATTGATCTATCAAAAGTAAATGCGGGAATTTTTAACATTGCCTTGGCTTTGGAATTTCCTAAACCAGATGATCGATTAAAAGTTGTGAACGAATTGGTTTTGTTGCCCAATTTAGTAGGCCAAACTTCACCGAAAGATCCGAGGCATGCAGCCGTTGTGAAACGTTTCGCGGCACTACGTGAAACAGGAAAAGATGGATCGGGATTGATATTACCTGAAGCTGAATCTTATTTAATTGAGAATTGGAAACTCCAAAAAGATGTAATGGAAAAACAACTTTATTCAGAGTTTGCTGTAAGAGCAAATTCATATAAGGGTCTTGTGGTTCAGTTTAATAAATTCAAAAATCATTATCTAATCCCCGAGATGTTATTCCAATTGATTGCGAAAGATGGTGCGTATTCGGCAAAGGGTTTGCCATTCCAATACCTTTCCCTTTCAGACTCTTCACAATCTGCAATGGACATTGTGAAAAAATTCCAAACAAACTTTGATCCATTGTCTGTTGTCGCCAATGGAAAGTTAGAGTTCAAAGAGAACGAAGGTGTTTTTTTACACATCACACAAATGGATGGATCTGGCAATTTAGGTTCGGATGAAACATTAGAAGTACTTTCGATCATAGCAGAAGAATCAGGTGGATCCATTGGATTTCGCATCAAATTAAAAGCAGGAGAAGTGATCCTAACACCCCTTGCCACAACAGATTATCTCCTCACTTCGGGCCAAGGTTTCAAAGAATTTTTGGCAACCATCCCAAAAGATTACAAAGAAATTTTTAAAACCAATCCTTATGAAAAAGCAGTTGTACTCGTTGCCGCCAAATTTGGTGAAGGTGGCTTCAATGAAGAGATTGGTGAAATGCAGTATCGTTTGTCGACACAGGATCGTTATTGGATGGTTTATGAAATTGTTCGGTCACATCCCAATATCAAACGTGATAAAGAATCCAGTGGTTCTTTTGTGACAAGTTATGGAAGTGCTAGTGATGGAACTTGTTTTAATGATTTCCAGTGGCGTCAACCAAAGGGTCAATTTTATGTATCAGGAGTTTATGCGGGATGTAATGGGGAAAGTGGAGAAACTCCGAAAAGGGAAGAAGAGTTGTGTTTTGAAGAATTGGGTCCTGATACGATTTATATCACCTTTCCTGCCTCGGACTTACGATCTGATAAACCGAGGATTGATATAGAGCTTCAGAATGAATCTTCCGTTTGCCAGTACATCAATCGTTTGGTATTCGATTCAAAAAAATACAAAGGTGAGAGTGGTGGTGAATGATTGGATTCCACACTATTTGTTATGATGAAACCCATAAATTTGCACAGGAAGTTGTGATACCAAAACTTTCTTTGTAGTGTAAGGATATTACTTCCCAAAAATCACTGCTTCATTGGGAAGTAATACTAAATCTCCTGTATCGAGCTCTTTATCTAGTTCAAAGGATGCATTTCGATTCTTGGAACTGAATAAAATTTGATTGAGTGTCCATTTCCTCGGATACGAAACACTAACTGGTTTGGAAGAAAAGTTCAAAAAAATATAAGTTTCTTCCTTTCCTTCTCTCCTTCTGTAGTATAATGCTTGTTTGTCGGCACTTAGTAAGATTTTTAGTTTTCCCTTTCTAAGTGATTTGCGATCTTTTCGGATTTGGATTAATTTTTTATAAGTATAAAATAGAGAATCTGGATTTTGTTTTTGTGATTCTACATTGACAGTACTTGCTTCAGCGTAAAGGGGTAACCATGGTTTTCCGGTAGTGAAACCTGTCGTTTCGGAACCGTCCCATGGCATTGGAATACGTTCTGGATCTCGGCCAGGATGGAATGGCCAATACCGTTTTCCAACAGGGTCTTGGATTTTATTAAATGGAACTTTTTGGCGTTTCATTCCAATTTCTTCACCATAATACAGAAAAGGTGTTCCCCGTAAGGTTAACATCATACAGGCGGCAAGTTTTGCTCGATCCAATGTATGTTCCCCTTTTTCGTAACGAGTGATGTGACGAGGGAAATCATGATTGGATAATGTATAATTAGGCCAGTTGTCTTCTCCTAATGCAGATTCAAAATCTTTTACAATTTGGAAAAATCGTTCTGCTTTCCAAGATGAAAATAAAAACATAAAATTAAATGCAAGGTGGAGTTCGTCATTGCGGCCACAATATGTAGCTGGTAACAAAACATTTCCAGGGAAATCTTGCATGATTTCACCAACAAACATGCGTTTTTCGGAATAAGAGTCTAGAAGTTTTCGCATGCGACGTAGAATGCCGTGCATTTCTGGGCGGTCCCGGTCATAAGTATGTACTTGTTTGTCGTAAGGCCTTGGGCCTTTCATAAAATAAGAAGCATTGTTTCGAAAGAATTCATCTTTCACATATAAATTAACAACATCCAAACGAAACCCATCAACTCCCATATCTAGCCAATACTTCATCATACGAAAGATGGCGTCTTCCACATCGGGGTTACGCCAATTGAGATCAGGTTGTTCTTTTAAAAAGGAATGGAAGTAATATTCACCAGTTCGTTTGTCATATTCCCATCCTGAACCCCCAAAGGCACCCAACCAATTGTTAGGTGGTCCATTATGGCTAGGTTCTTTCCAAATGTACCAATCACGTTTGGGGCTGTTGACTGAAGATCTGGATTCAATGAACCATGGATGTAAGTGTGAAGTATGGTTGACAACCAAATCCATAATGATGCGGATTCCTCGTTTGTGGGCTTCCTTTAACAAACGTTTGAACGATTGAATGGTTCCGAATACAGGATCAATTTCTTCGTAATCAGAAATGTCATATCCAAAATCAAACATTGGAGATGGATACACTGGTGATAACCATATGGCATCAATCCCAAGGGAATCTTTGGAACCAGCTAAATAATCCAATCGTTCGGTGATTCCATCTAAATCACCAATTCCATCACCATTAGAATCTTGGAAACTTCGTGGATAAATCTGATAGATGACTGCTTCTTTCCACCATGCCATATTAAAAACTAATCTCCATGATACCTTGGTTTTCTTTGACTCTTGCAACAGAAAGAATTTTTTCTTTGATTGCAAGAAGAAGGCCTGTATCTTCTATTTTTTTACCATTTTTAGTTTGGATGTGAAAGGAGTCATATGCAAAATCAGCACTGGTTGAGATTCTAACAAAGATTACTTCCAATTCAAAATCGATTAATGTTTTTAAAATTCGATACACTAACCCAATTGAGTCGGGGACTCTTACTTCTAAAACAGAATACGTATCCGATAAGTCATTTGCAAACTTAACCAATTCTTCCACCATTCCATCTGGAATTTGGGGTAATGTTTTCCATATATTGGTTGTTGATGCCAAGTCTTCAATATTTACACTGCCTTCGATGCATTGTCCAAGAGTGGTTTCAATTTCGTTTATTTGTAGTTCGGCGATTTCCCCACTTCCAAATTCATCTGTGATTTGTGCCTGTAAAATTAGATGTTCGTTGTTTGTGCGAAAAAGCCGGAGTCCCACCAAACTGAGCCCAAGTGAAGAAATAATTCCCGAAAGATACAATAACATTCGTTTGTCTGCATTGGCAAAAATCGACAAGGTTACAAAAGCTGGTTCTTTTTCGGATAACAATCGGAACGGTGCGCCAGACTGAATCCATTCGTGTAATAAAATAAAATGTTGGTACACTCTACGAGGTGTATTGTAGTTTAAATAGGAACTTGGTCGAATTTGCATGCCAAAGTTTACGATTTGCTCCGCTTGTTCGGATGTGAGTCCTTCTTTTTCGATTAAGTATGTTTCTAAAGTAGTTTCGATCCTCTCTTGGGTGTCGGATACATTGGTTTTGTTTTGTAAGTAAGTGAGGGTTGAGGTAAATAAAAAATGCAAAATTTCTTTTTTCCAATTGGTGAGGACGGATTGGCCAACCGATTTTGTATCTATGATGGTAAGCACATATAATAAACGTAAGGTGTTTTGGTTTGAAAATTGTTTTGCAAACGATGAGATGAGGTTTGGATCATAGATATCTCGTTTGGAAGAAAGTTCCGACATGATGATATGTTCGGCGACTAAAAAACGTAGGAGTTCTGTATCTTCTTCTGATAAACGGAATCGTTCTGCAATGATGAGAGCAAGTTCTGCTCCGTATTGGGAATGGTCCCCTTCTTTCACTTTCCCTGCGTCATGGATGAGGATAGCAAGTGCTAAAATTTCGATTTTTTCACAGACATTAAATACTTCTTGGACTTGTGGGTCTTCCCATAAATCAGCAATCAAAACATCTAATTCTCGTAAGATGAGTAAGGTGTGTTCGTCAACTGTGTATTGGTGGTGGTAACTAAACAATGGAAAGTTTGTACATGCTCCAAATTCCGGAATCAATTTCCCTAATACATTGCATTCATGCATTAAAGTGAGGGTATGTCCTATGCGTTTTTTGTGTCGAAGCATTCCTAAAAAACAATCAAGTACAGATTTTTGATTTTTAAAATCATCATCCAAAAAATGAGAAGCAAAACGAATTTCGTTTAAATCAATCCGAGATGGTTCCTCTTCATTCTTTTGGGACTCTGCAAAAAAATGGATGATGTCATCATAAAGTGTATCTGGATTGGAAAGTTCTTTATGAATCCGTTTTTTGTTGAGATTGGTTTTTTCATCTAAATAGGTTCCAATATAAAAATACACATCCTTTTGTGCTTTGTAAAATTGGCTCATAAATCTTTCTAAGGTTTTGATTTCATTTTTTGGACCAAATCCTAAGAATTCGGCTACTTCTGCTTGTAATCCCAAATCCAATCTGTCATTTTTCCGGCCACTGATGATGTGTAGGGCGGACCTTGTCAGGAGTAAAAAATCATAAGCCGACAGAAGGGTTAAACTGTCACCAATCAAATAAAAATCAAAAATCCCACCGTCAGCACTGTCAGCGAGTGGATTTGTTTTTTCAATCCAATACATTTGTTGGATATCACGTAAACCCAAAGGATCGTTTTTGATATTGGGTTCAGATAACAGAATAGGATTGTAGGAGTTGATGATCCTTTCTCTGAGGTATGAAAGTTTCCATTCATTGTATTCCTTAATGGTTTTTTCAGGAATTTTTCCAATAAAATCGGTTTTGAATTTTTGAAAGAGAACTTCAGAACCAACTAAAAATCGTGCATCGAGAACTGCATGGTAGGTTTCAATTTGGTTTAAATACAAAAATGATTCTTTGATGGTGCGGCAACTATGTCCTACTTCCTTATCATTGTTATAGAGGAAGGTATTGATTTTGGAAATGATTTCGCTTAATACTTTGTCAGAGAGTTTTCCATCATGAAGGTATAGTAAATCGATATCAGAATAGGGGGCAAGTTCCCTTCTTCCATACCCCCCAACTGCAATGACGCAAAGGTGGTCTTTCGTGGGGATTCCATTGGACACTTCCAGAAATACTTGTCGTAAGGAATCGTCCACAAGGTTACTCAACTGTCGGGTAAACAACCTTCCCGATGATACAGTTTTGGCTTTTGGAAAGGTACGTTGCAGTTTTGCCTTGAGTTCTGATTTCAACATGTAAAGATAACCTTATTGGACAACTTTAACATGAATCCGAAGATTAAAATCACAATTCAGTTTATTTTCAGCCATCTTTTGGCTTATCTTTTTGTTTCGATCCCTTACTTCCAATTGGTAATGAAAGGGTATTATGAAGGTGATTCTGCCGTCTTCCCTCTGTTTTTAGTCACTTCCGTTGATGGTGCAGCCTGGTCAAGAGCTATGACTTGGCTTTTGCCAGCGTTGGTAATGCAAGCCTTACTCATGGTGAGTTTTCTCCTTACCATTTGGGATTGGTTCAAAATTCAAAGTTTCGGCAAACAAATGTTTTTACTTGTTTGGATGCGAACAGTCCTTGGTGGCCTTGCCGCAATTTCACCGGCGGTAGGAAGTTTGGAAGGGATGGTATTTATGATTGCTGAAATCACTCTTTCCATCCATCTCTATGTCTTATTTGAAATCTTTTTACAATCACTTGTCCAAGCTGGAATTTTCCTTTGGTTTGCAAGAAGGACTTAGACTTAGAGTTACGGTATAAAAATGTTCCAATCATTGTTTAAAGTTTCAAAGCGGATTTTTATTATCTCTATTTGTATTTGTTTCACCATACAGATAGCAGCTGATGGATGGGAATCTTCTATTTGGAAAGAAAAAACCTATACCAATAAAAGAATCTCAAGTGCAGATCCAACTGATGGAAATGATGATTTTATTAAAATTCCCAAAAAGAAAACAGTGACCATAGCTGAAATCAAAGGCCGAGGGGTGATCAAACACATTTGGATGACCTTGGCAAGTAAAGACCCAATGGCTCGTAAAAATGCTGTGATTCGTATGGTATGGGACAACCATCCCCATGCTTCCGTTGTAGTTCCGTTAGGCGAATTTTTTGGCCAAGGTTGGGGTGAAGAATACATTTTCAATTCTTTGCCACTCGTAGCAGCCCCAAAAAAAGGAAAGTCAATGAATTCCTATTTTCCTATGCCCTTTGAATCTGGTGCCAAAATAGAAATTGAAAACGAATCAGACGAAGACATCAGCAATTTTTATTTTTATATTGATTATGAAGAATGGAAATCACCTCTCGAATCTCCATTACGTTTCCATGCCGAATGGAACCGAAGTATCACAAAACCGAATACTTCGAACCAAAGGGAAAATGAATGGTCACTCCTCGGTGAGATGGAAAAAACGAAATTCAAAAAAGAAAATTATTTTTCCGTTCTCGAAACAGAAGGAAAAGGCCAATTTATTGGTTTGAATTTGTATGTGGATTCTCCAACTCCATTGTGGTATGGCGAAGGAGATGATTTGGTCTTTATTGATGGCAACCAAACGACCGCTACACTAAAAGGAACAGGAACAGAGGATGTATTTAATACAGCTTGGTCACCAAAAGAAGTGTTTATGCATCCCTATTTTGGATACCCACGTGTTTCCGATTCCATTGGTTGGTTGGGCAGAACCCATTTGTATCGTTTTTGGGTAGAATCCCCTATCCGTTTTGAAAAAAATTTCCTATTCTTATTGGAACATGGTCACGCAAATTCCTTGACCTTAGATTTGATCTCTGTTGCTTATTGGTATCAGAGTCTGAATTCAAAACCATTGAAGGTTTTGCCGAAAAAAGAGTTCAGGGTGAACCAACCTGAAATCAATTTTCGTCACATCCATATGTGGCGGGATTCATTCCGAAGTGAAAAAGGAAATGGGGAAATTTGGGGAAATGAATGATTTTAATACAGATGTTCTGTCAAAGGAAATAGTTTCCCAATCGATCGATTCGATTGTTGTTTTAGATACCAATCAAAAGATTATCTTTAGTAATTTAGCCTTACAAACGTTAACTGGTTACACAGAAGAAGAGTTAAATGGGAAAACGTTTTCTTTTTTGTTCCCACCGAATGAAAAAGGAGAACAATCTTCTATCGAAGCTTTTGTGAGTTCCAATGAAGCTCATTACATTGCTGGATTTTTAAAAGAATTGGAACTCATCACCAAACCGAAAGGTACGATTCCTGTGGAAATTCGTGCATTTACGATCAAAAAGGAAAACAAAGAATACTATGCTGCCATCATTCGCGATGTTAGGGAACGTAGGCGCTTAGAAGAACAAAAGAATGTCCTCATCAATAGTTTGAAACGTTTGGCCTTTATGGACGAACTAACAATGTTGCCAAACCGTCGTTCCTTTGCTGACACACTCCAAAAAACCATTGCGACAGTGAAACGCCGTAACCGAGAATCGGTCCTTGCTGTCATGGACATTGACCATTTCAAAGTGATCAACGATACCTATGGCCATGACATCGGGGATCTCGTCCTAAAAAAAATGGCGAATATCTTTGTGGATTGCCTACGGGAAGAAGACACGGTGGGCAGGCTGGGAGGGGAAGAGTTTGGTTGTATCCTGCCTGATACGACTACGGAAGGTGCGACCATTGTCCTCGATCGGCTCCGGGAATCGGTGGAAACCCATCGGTTTTTTATCTTTGATAATTATTATTTGAACATCACCTTGAGCATTGGCTACACAAAGGTCCATCCCATCCAAAAACCAGAAGAGGTCCTCAAATTTGCGGACATCGCTCTCTACCAGGCGAAAAACCACGGCAGAAACCGGATCCAAGTCTACCCCGTTTGAAAAAAATTGGCAGTTTCCTGGAAAGTCTGCTAAATTTCGCAACTCTGGGCGACATCTTGCTTGACGAAAAAAACGGAAATCCGTAAACTTTAAGCATAGATTAGCACTCTAATCATCAGAGTGCTAAAGGAAGTGCTTGGAGGCTATGGACCTTTCCCCTAGACATCGTTCCATTTTGAAAGCATTGGTTGAGGAGTTTGTTTCAGACAACAAACCTGTTGGCTCCAAAACCCTTTCGGAAAAATACGATATCGGCCTTTCACCAGCCACCATACGTTCTTGCCTTGCGGAACTAGAGGACATGGGTTTCATTGTAGCCCGACATACCTCTGGAGGCCGTGTGCCAACGGAACGTGGGTATCGGTTGTATGTGGATAGCCTTGTGACTCTATTTGAGCTCACGATGCGTGAAAAACAAAGGATCCAGGAAGAGTATCTTAGGATGCAATTTCGGTTGGATCAAGTTCTCATTGCCACCTCCAAGGTTTTAGCTTCCCTTTCGCAATCAGCGAGTGTGGTTCTTGGTCCGGAAGGATCTTTGGATACGCTCAAACATATAGAACTCATCCATGTAAATGGAGGTGAAGTTCTTATGATTCTTGTTATGCGGTCAGGCACTGTGCTCAATCGAAATATTTTTTTCGATTTTCACATCTCACAAGAGAGTTTGTACCAAATTTCAAGGTATTTGAATGATAACGTCAAAGGATTTGATGTTCATGAAATTCAAAGTAATCTGATCCCTCAGATGATGTTGAAAAAAGAAGGACCAGAAGGTTTTTCTTTATTTGCTCCATCCATCGCAAGGGCAATGGGGTCGGATAGTCAATCAGTTGATAACTTGTATATCGATGGATTGAAAAACTTATACGAAAACTTTAAGGATGAAGAGGAACAATTAGAAAACATCCTGCATCTATTTGATGAAAAACAGTTCCTCAAAGAATTTTTTAGTGAGTATGTTCCGATGGATGGTGTTTACACGATTATCGGAAAAGACGGCAATGAGAAGTTAGGTGGTGTTACCATCATCACTACGAATTACCGAATGGGTGAAAAGAGGATCGGTTCCATGGGAATCATTGGTCCTCAGAGGATGAATTACAACAAAGCATTACCTTTGATTGAATTCACTTCAAAGTTAGTTTCAGAAATGATAACGAAATTGAGCAGGTAGCAGGAGGCGAAATGGCAGAAGAAACGAACCAATCCCTAGAAGATCAAAATGTGCAAGTCGAAGAGGGGCAAACCATTTCTGATGAAGCCATTGAACAAGCGGTAGAGGGAGCTGAAAAAGAACTCGATAACGCGAAAAAGGAAATCGAAACTTTAAAAGATTCTTGGTTAAGAGAACGTGCGGAGTTTCAAAACTACAAACGTAGAACCGCTAACGACTTGTTAAACGCTAGGAAAGAATCCATCAAAAAGTTTGCGGAAGGACTCACAAGTGCTTTGGACAACTTGGAACGTGTATCAAATGTTCCGAACCAAACACCGGAAGTGGTCGCCTTTGTTGAAGGGATCAAAATGGTACAAAAGGAATTTTATTCCGTATTGGAGAAAGAAGGAATCAAAAGATTGGACCCAAAAGGAATGCCGTTTGATCCAATGTTAATGGAAGCAATCGCTTCTGAGGAAAGTGCAGAGTATACGGAAGAGACTGTAGTGGAAACTTACCAAGCTGGTTATTACCATGAAGAAGGTGAAAACAAACAATCCATTCGTCCTGCACGTGTGAAAGTGGGAAAACCACAAAGTTAATATAAGTAAGAAGGAGAAAGACTATGTCTAAGGAAAAAATCATAGGTATCGATTTAGGAACCACTAACTCTTGTGTAGCGGTTATGGAAGGTGGTGATCCCGTTGTCATTCAAAACTCTGAAGGGGCAAGAACAACTCCTTCGATCGTTGCTTTTACAGCAAAGGGTGAAACCATTGTTGGTCAGTTTGCTAAAAACCAAGCGATCACAAATGCTGTGAATACAATTCGTTCGGCGAAACGATTTATCGGTCGTCGTTTTAACGAAGCTGGTGATGAAGCAAAGATGGTATCATACAAAGTGATCCGTGCTGGAAATGACGGTGTGAAATTTGAAACCGTTTCTGGTGAATTCACTCCACAAGAAATTGCGGCTCGTGTACTTCAAAAAATGAAGAAAACAGCGGAAGACTTTCTTGGCCATGAAGTAAAAAAGGCAGTGGTAACTGTTCCTGCTTACTTCAATGACGAACAAAGACAAGCAACAAAAGATGCAGGTCGAATTGCTGGACTTGAAGTAGAACGTATCATCAATGAACCAACTGCTGCAGCACTTGCTTACGGTTTTGATAAGAAAAAAACAAATGCAAAGATCGCCGTATATGACTTAGGTGGTGGAACGTTTGACGTTTCGATCCTAGAGCTTGGTGACGGAGTATTCGAAGTAAAATCCACAAACGGTGATACTCACCTTGGTGGAGATGACTTTGATAACGTGGTCATGCAATGGATGATTGATGAATTCAAAAAACAAACGGGAATTGATATTTCTGGAGATAAAAACACAGTACAACGATTGAAAGAAGCTGCTGAAAAAGCTAAAATCGAGTTGTCTGGAACATCTTCTACTCAAATCAACCTTCCGTTCATCACAGCAGATGCGTCTGGTCCAAAACATTTGGATATGACACTCACCAAAGCAAAGTTTGATGAAATCACAAGATCTCTTGTGGAAAGAACTCGTATTCCTTGCCAAAATGCATTAAAAGATGCAGGTTTGTCTGCGAGTGAAATAGACGAAGTCATCCTCGTGGGTGGATCCACTCGTATCCCAGCGGTACAAGCACTTGTAAAAGAGATTTTTGCAAAAGAACCAAACAAATCAGTAAACCCTGATGAAGTAGTGGCGATTGGTGCGGCAATCCAAGGGGGAGTTCTTGCAGGTGATGTCACTGATGTATTATTACTTGATGTCACTCCACTTTCACTTGGGATTGAAACTCTCGGTGGTGTGATGACAAAACTCATCGAAAGGAATACAACAATTCCTACAAGAAAGTCTCAAGTGTTCTCTACGGCAGCTGATAACCAAACAACTGTTTCCGTTCACGTATTACAAGGGGAACGAGAAATGGCAAGTGCCAATAGAACTCTCGGTCGTTTTGACTTAGTGGGTATTCCGTCAGCACCAAGAGGTGTTCCTCAAATCGAAGTCACATTTGATATCGATGCGAACGGTATTGTTCATGTGTCTGCAAAGGATTTGGGAACTGGTAAAGAACAAAAGATTCGTATTGAATCATCTTCAGGACTCTCTGAAGAAGAAATCAAAAAGATGGTAAAAGATGCAGAAGCTCACGCTGAAGAAGATAAAAAACTTCGTGAAGCGGCTGACACCAAAAACGAATTGGAAGCCATTGTTTACCAATTGGAAAAAACCATTGGGGAATCAGCAGACAAACTCGACGAATCAGAGAAACAAAGAGCTCAAGACGAAATCAAACGCGGTCGTGAAGCAATGGAATCTGGTGACCTCGAACGTATGAAAGCATCCAGAGACTCTATCCAACAAGTTGCAATGCAAATTGGACAAAAAATCTACAGCCAAGCAGGTCCTGAACAAGGAGCTCCTGGTGCAGAAGCTGGTGCCGGTGCAAACCAAGGCGCAAGTGGTTCTAATGCAAGTGGCGAGAAGGTAGTCGATGCTGATTACACTGTCGTTGACGAAGACAAAAAATAAAAAGAGATAAAGAAGTAAAACAATGAGTGACCGTGGTTACTACGAAGTATTAGGCGTTTCGAAAGGTGCCTCTGATGATGAGATCAAGAGCGCCTATCGTAAGTTAGCCATCAAATATCACCCTGATAAAAATAAAGGTGATAAAGAAGCGGAAGAAAAATTCAAAGAGGCTACTGAAGCCTACGAAGTGTTACGCGATCCGCAAAAACGCCAAGCATATGACCAATTTGGAAAAGCTGGTGTGAATGCAGGTGCAGGAGGAGGGTATGGAGCAGGTGCTTATACTGACTTCTCTGATATCTTTGGAGACTTTGGTGATATCTTCAGCGAATTTTTCGGAGGCGGTGGTGGTGGCGGTAGCCGCGGTGGTGGAAGAAGGTCTGGTCCTCAACGGGGATCAGATCTCCGTTATAATTTAGAAGTGAGTCTGGAAGATGCTGCTCTTGGAAAAGAGTATAAAATAGAAATCCCAAGACTAGAAACATGTGCCGATTGTTCGGGATCTGGTGCATCAAAAGGATCTTCACCTACAGTTTGTCCGGATTGTTCGGGAACAGGCCAAGTGAGAAGGACACAAGGTTTTTTTAGTGTCACTACCACTTGTCCTCGTTGTAAAGGAAAAGGAAAAGTCATATCCAATCCTTGCAAAACTTGTAAAGGCGAAGGCCTAACAGAGAAAAGACGAACCATTCATATCAAAATCCCTGCCGGTGTGGAATCGGGAAGCCGACTCAAAGTTTCCGGGGAAGGGGAGTCTGGTCCAAACGGTGGTCCAAGTGGTGATTTGTATGTGGTTACCCATATCAAAAAACACCCAACCTTTGAACGACAAGGGAATGACTTAATCGTTCAAAAATCGATTTCTTTGTCCATGGCTTGCCTCGGCGGAGAGATTGAAGTGCCTTCGATTGATGGAAAAACCATCCAACTGAAAATCCCAGAAGGGACGGAAAGTGGACAAATCTTCCGTTTAAAAGGCCATGGAATCCCATACCTAGGTTCCTATGGCAAGGGAGACCAACACGTCATCATCAAAGTCGAAATTCCTAAGAAACTTTCTAAAAAACAGAGAGAACTCATGGAAGAATTTGCCCGTGAGTCTGGCGAAAAGGTCGGTAGCGGGGGAAAATCGAAGTTGTTTTTCCGCTGATCCTTTAAAATATTGAGAGCATCTATGGATAAAAAAGTCCGACTCGGAGTCATTGGTACGGGCCATATGGGCCAGTACCACGTAAACGTTGCCAAACAATTAACCGATGCAGAACTCGTCGGTATATTCGATGCCAATGCGGAACGTGCCACACAAATTGCTGAAAAACACAAAACAAAAGCATTTGGAACGATTGAAGAATTATTGAAAGTAACGGATGCAATCATCATTGCAGCGCCAACTTTCTTACATCATAAAATCGCAAAACAGGCGCTAACAGAAAAAAAACATGTTTTGGTTGAGAAACCAATTTCCCAAACAGTAGAAGAAGCCAAGGAACTCGTAAACTTAGCAAAACAAAACAATTTGATTTTGCAAGTGGGCCATGTGGAACGTTTCAATGGTGCCGTTTTGGAACTAGGTAAAATTGCCGAACACCCAATCCTCATCGAATCAAGAAGGATCGCTCCCTATAATAGCCGTATCACTGATGTAGGTGTGGTTCTTGATATGATGATCCATGACATTGACATCGTTCTCAATCTTGTGAAATCAGAAGTCACAGAAGTGAAGGCAGTTGGCTCATCAATTGTTTCCAACCATGAAGATGTTGCGACCGTAGTTTTAAAATTTGCAAACGGTTGTGTGGCTTCTCTCAATGCATCACGATCTTCTCAGGCAAAGATTAGAACTCTTAACATCTCTCAAAAAGATTCCTATGTATTTTTAGATTTTACCAACCAAGAGATTGAACTTCACAGACAAGCAAGTTCTACGACTCAACTTGGAAGTGGAGAAATCAAATACAGACAAGAATCAATTGTGGAAAAAATCTTTGTTCACAAAGATAATCCACTCAAACAAGAACACGAACACTTTGTTAAATGTATCAAAGGTGAATCGGAACCAATGGTGAAAGGTGACTCAGATATCAAAACATTAGAAGTGGCCTATCGTATCTTAGAAGAAATTCACGGCAAAAAATAATGACAGAAATTCCTGATTCAACGCGAGGAAAGTTACTCATTTCCAATTCTAGTGTGATTCAGGATTTTTTTCATAAATCCGTTGTCCTTATGGTTGACCATGATGATGACGGAGCCTTTGGTTTAGTTTTAAATAAACCAACTGACCAAACGATGGAATCTCTCATCAAAAATCTTCCTGACACTGTACATGCCAACAAACCAGTGTATGCTGGTGGACCAGTTGACAATTTATTTGTATCTATTTTGCATAATGGAAAACAAACGGCCGATCCTGGTGTAGAAGTTGTTCCTGGAATTTATATGGCACGCAGTTTTGATACGATGATAGAGGTTTTATCTTCAGACAATATCCAATTCCGAGTATTACAAGGGTATGCAGGTTGGTCGTCTGGGCAATTGGAAAGTGAATTTGACAGATTGTCTTGGGTGGTATCGGATTTAGTAGATGATTCCGTTGTATTCAGAGAAGATGATTCAGAAGCCATTTGGCGAGAAGCTTTACGAAGTAAGGGTGGGATTTACAAATACTTTGTTGATCACACAAAGGATCCTTCTCTCAACTAACAAAATCTAGCCGATTCTAAAATGAAACTTGCATCCAAAAAAATTGTTTTAACCAATGGTTCTTCTGAATTAGGAAAAGAACTGTTATCAGTTTTACTTGGAGAAGGTGCACTTGTCGTTGTTGGTGATTCAAAACCAGAAGAAATACCAAATCATGTAAATTTACAAAAGTATAAAATTGATCCTTCCAAACCTGACCAAATGGAACGATTGATCGAATCTGCAATCGAAACATTAGATAAAATTGATGTTTTTATCCTTAACGCAGAAGAGTTTTTATATGCAGAGGATGAAAAGGAAAATTGGTCAGATCTCAAATACCTATTCCAAACAAACTCACTTGCTCCCATCTTTGCCATTCAAAAATTAACAAATTTAATCACAGTGGGTCTTCACATAATCACTGTTAGTTCTGATCTAATTGAATATCCTACACCAGGTTATGGATTGTATGGATCTTCCAAACGTGCGTTTGCGTATTTTTGGGATTCGTATCGAATTCAAACGGGAAAACAGTTTCAATTCTCCCGAGTTGTATCGGAAGTTCCCGGGAAATCGAATCCATCCAAACTCGCAAAAATAATCCTCAAATCGATCCTCCACCCGAAACGTTCGCGAAATGAAAGTTTCTCTTTGGGCATCCGGAATTATTTTTTGCAAATCCTTCCATTTTCTCAATTTTTTCGCACCCTAATCTATGGATTTCGATTAAAAGTAGAGAAAAAGAAGAAAAATTCCCAGACTTCGGCTCCCACAAACAACGAAGTTTAGACAAACTGCAGTTTATTTATACAACCCATCTTGGCATATCCAGTGATTGTTTAAAAAGTCAGCACAATCAAATCGTTTGATAACCAACTTATGTCGGATAGGCACGAAAGTCCTGGTTTCCCAACAGATTTTCCATTTGGTACAAATATTGCTAATTAAGTTAGCAGAGGCCAGCCCATGTTTATCGCAGACTATAGCGCAAAAAATATCTATGATGAGATGTTTTCCAATGAAGGATTCCCACGTAAAAGTTATGATTTTGTGAAAACAAAAATGGAGAGTTTAGGCGGATTAGAACTTCTAAAACGTAGTAGTTCCGCCGAACGTGCATTAATGTCACTTGGCATCACCTTTACATTGTATGGTGATGGCGGAGAACAGGAAAGAATCATGCCATTCGACGTGATTCCGAGAATTGTGCCAAGTGAAGAATGGATTAATATCGAAAAAGGATTAAAACAAAGGATCCTTGCCCTCAATTTATTTTTAAACGATATTTATGGAGAACAAAAAATTCTAAAGGATAAAATCATCCCTTTGGATATCATTCAGTCAAGTACAGGGTATTTAAAACAATGTATTGGTTTGAAACCACCGAAGGATATTTGGATCCATATAACTGGAACTGATTTGGTTCGAGATGGTGCTGGAGCGTTTCATGTTCTAGAAGATAATTTACGTTGCCCTTCGGGTGTTTCTTATGTTTTAGAAAATCGAGAGGTGATGAAACGAACCTTTCCTGAACTTTTTGAAAAGTTGAATATTAGACAAGTATATGATTATCCATACCATCTTAGGTCGATGTTAGAAAATCTAACAGACGTAAGTGATCCAGTGATTGCTGTTTGGACTCCTGGGGTTTACAATTCCGCTTATTATGAACATAGTTTTCTCGCTCAAAAGATGGGAGTATATCTAGTAGAAGGCACTGACTTAATTGTTGAAAACCACAAAGTCTACATGAAAACCACTAAAGGACTTCGAAAAGTTGATGTGGTATATCGCAGAATTGATGATACATTTATGGATCCTTCAAGTTTCCGTGAAGATTCTTTACTTGGAGTCAAAGGGATATTTGAGGCATATAAGATGGGGAATGTCGCTCTTGCGAATGCTCCTGGTACGGGCGTCGCCGATGACAAGGTAATTTATTCTTATGTGCCAAAGATCATTAAATACTACTTAGGTGAAGATTCTATCATTCCGAATGTTCCAACCTATCTCTGTTCAGAGGAATCAGATCTAAAATATGTTTTAGATAATATCCACAATTTGGTTGTCAAAGCGGCCAATGGTGCCGGTGGGTATGGAATGATCATTGGTCCAAAATCTTCAAAACAAGAACAAGAAGATTTTAAGGAACTTATAAAAGCAGATCCTAGAAACTACATCGCCCAACCAGTTTTAAATCTTTCCACTGTTCCTACTTTGATATCAGATAAAATCGAATCAAGGCACGTGGATTTAAGACCGTTCATTTTGTACGGTAAAGATATTTATGTTATGCCTGGTGGTTTGACACGTGTTGCTTTAAGAAAAGGTTCTCTAGTTGTGAATTCATCCCAGGGAGGCGGTTCAAAAGACACCTGGGTTTTAGGATAAGGTGTATTCATGTTAAGCCGTGTTGCCGAATCTGTTTTTTGGATGAATCGGTACATTGAAAGAGCGGAGAACTATTCCCGTTTTATCGATGTCAATCATCAGTTGTCTTTGGATTTGAATGAGGAAGTTCCAAACCAGTGGTTACCGTTAGTGCATACCACTGGGGATTATGAATTATTTGCTAAAAAATATTCAGAACCATCTCCAGTAAATGTGATTCGTTTTATGACATTTGATGAAGAGAATCCAAATTCCATTTTTCAATGTTTGTCGAAAGCGCGTGAAAATGCAAGAACCATCAGAGAAAACATTTCAACTTCCATGTGGGAAGTTTTAAATGAATTTTATCTTTATGTAAAAAACTATCGTAAGCTCTACATGGAATCTTTAGGCGAACATGGAGATACTTTGTCCATGGACCTGTCTGATTTTTTAAGTACTGTAAGGAAAAGTTGCCAAAGTTTTTACGGTTGTTCTGATGCTACGATTTCCCATGATGAAGTTTGGAATTTTGCATTACTCGGAAGGTTTTTAGAAAGAGCAGATAAAACAACTCGTATCTTAGACATGAAGTATTTTATCCTTCTTCCTTCAATTCATGATATAGGCTCCACTTTAGATCTATTACAATGGTTATCCTTATTAAAATCTGCAAGTGCACATGAGATGTACAATCGTAAGTACAAAAAAATTGATCCAACAGATATTGCCGAGTTTCTAATTCTCAATGATACATTTCCAAGATCGATCATTTTCTGTATCCAAGAAATGCAAGAAGCATTGGAAAAAATATCAGGATTAAAGGAAGGATTACCTCGTAATTCTGCGCAAGATGCAACAACGGTTTATTTAAACCGATTACGATCTGAAAATATAAAATCCATTTTTGACAAAGGATTACACGAGTATCTGGATGATATTCAAATTGAACTCAATCAAATCGGATCAAAGATTGTCGAACGATTTTTTACCAACTAATTATGAGTATACGCGTTGCCTTAACCCACATCACAACCTATCAGTATGATAAATCGATTTCACTTTCTCCTCATGTGATTCGTTTACGTCCTGCTCCACATACAAAGAATCATATTGTATCATATTCTTTAAACATTCTGCCTGAACAAAAATTTCTGAATTGGCAACAGGATCCCTTTGGCAATTACCTTGCCCGTTTGGTTTTCCCAGAAAAAACAAATATTTTACAAGTGGCTGTAGATTTGGTCACTGATTTAAAAGTAATCAATCCATTTGATTTTTTTGTAGAAGAATATGCTGAGAATTTTCCATTCCAATATGATAAAATACTAAAAAAAGAACTCACACCTTACTTAAAACCAAAAAAACCAGGTAAGTTGTTAACTTCTTATTTAAAATCAATTAAAATTGAAAAGAAACGTGTTGTTGAATTCCTCGTGGCTCTAAATGCAAAGGTCTATCATGACATCGGTTATGTGATCAGAATGGAACCCGGTGTCCAATCCACCGAAGTCACTTTGTCTAAACAAATGGGTTCGTGCCGTGACTCTGCTTATTTGCTCGTTCAAATTTTAAGACATTTAGGATTAGCTGCAAGATTTGTATCGGGTTACTTGATCCAATTAAAAGCAGATGTGAAATCATTAGATGGACCTTCGGGAACAGAAGTAGATTTTACAGACCTTCATGCTTGGGCAGAAGTGTATTTGCCTGGAGCAGGATGGGTAGGTCTTGATCCAACATCTGGATTATTCACTGGTGAAGGCCATATTCCACTCGCTGCAACGCCAGAACCAGAATCTGCCGGACCGATTTACGGTTTTGCGGAAAAAGCTAAAATGGAATTTTCCTTTTCTATGCATGTGGAAAGAGTTTTAGAATCTCCACGCGTTACATTACCTTATTTAGATGAAGATTGGAATCGTATATTAAAGTTAGGTGATACGATCAATAAACGAATTAAAAAAAATGATATTCGATTAACAATCGGTGGGGAACCAACCTTTGTTTCTACTGAAAATAGAGAAGCACCAGAATGGAATTTTGATGCCCTCGGATTTGAAAAATATTCAAAATCAGAACAACTCATCAAACGATTGGGAAAACATTTTGCACCTGGTGGTCTTTTACAATACGGACAAGGAAAATGGTATCCTGGTGAACCAATCCCTCGTTGGGCCATGATATCCTATTGGCGTAAAGATATCGAACCAATCTGGAGTAACCCTCATTTATTGGCGGATGATCGATATACTGGATCCGCTAACACTGATGACGCTCGAAAATTCATTTCCAGTTTGGTGCAACATTTAAAGGTCCCTTCGCACACTGTATTACCGGCCTATGAAGATAATTTGTATTATCTTTGGCAGGAATCAAATTTACCTGAAGAGACCGAGTCTTTATTAGAAGATTTAAATACATATGATATTTTAGAAAGAAAACGAATTATCAAAGTTTTAGACCAAGGTCTAAACAAGGAAGTAGGATATGTACTTCCTTTAGATTTTGATCCATTCCAAAAGAATTGGATTTCTGACGAATGGAAATTTCGTAGAGGAAAGATGTTTTTAATTCCAGGAGATTCTCCAATTGGATTAAGGCTTCCATTACAATCATTAGGTGGAAAATCGTATTACACCAACCCAGAAGATCCTTCCTCGCCAAAACCTGCTCTTCCAAAAGTAAAGGAATTAAGCCAATATCCATTATCAATGGCTAACGTAAGTTATTCGTTAGGAGGCATTCATACTCGTACTGCACTTTGTGTAGAACCTCGGAATGGAAATTTACGAGTATTTTTACCTCCCATTCAATCTTTAGAAGGATGGTTACATCTGATCTATGCCATTGAACAAACGGCAATGGAAACTGATTTACCGATTGTGATTGAAGGATATGAAGCACCAAGTGATCCAAGATTAAATCGATTTAAAATCACACCTGATCCAGGAGTGATTGAAGTAAATTTTCATCCATCAAGTCAGTTTGAAGAAATAGTTGAAAAAACAAAAATCCTTTATGAGGAAGCATACCAACTCAAACTTACCGCTGAAAAATTTTTGATAGATGGAAGGCATTCTGGAACTGGTGGTGGAAACCATATAACGTTAGGTGGTGAATCGGTAGGAGATAGTCCTTTTTTACGAAAACCATCGTTGCTTCGGAGTTTAGTTTCTTACTGGCAAAACCATCCAGGACTTTCTTATTTATTTTCAGGAATGTTCATTGGTCCAACTTCACAGTCCCCTAGGATTGACGAAGCGAGAAGTGACTCCTTACATGAATTAAAAATTGCCTTTCAACAAATTGATTCAAGTCGGACCACTCCTCCTTGGTTATTAGATCGTCTGTTAAGGAATATCTTAATCGATGTGACAGGTAACACTCATAGAACAGAGATTTCGATTGATAAGTTATTTGATCCAGGATCTCCAACGGGTCGACTTGGTTTGATAGAAATGCGAGCATTTGAGATGCCACCTCACTACCAAATGAGCATAGTTCAACAAGCATTCATGATGGCGATCATTTGTAAGTTTTGGGAAGAACCTTATTATGGAAATCCAATCAATTGGAGTACGGAGTTACATGATCGATTTATGTTACCCTATTTTGTTTATCGTGATTTTAAGGAAGTGATTGTAGACTTACAAAACCAAGGTTTTTCATTTTTATCCAAAGATTTTGATCCATTTTTTGAGTTTCGTTTTCCACAGTATGGGATATGTTATTTAGATGGAATGGAAATTGAATTGAGAATGGCATTGGAACCATGGAATGTGTTAGGTGAAGAAAATACATCGCAAGGAACTTCTAGAGGTGTTGATTCTGCCACAGAACGTGTTCAAATTAAAATCAAAGGATTCCATCCGGAACGTTACAAATTAAGTTGTAATGGATATGAAGTTCCGCTACAGGCCACTTCAATTCAAAATGAGTTTGTAGCAGGGGTTCGATTTAAGGCTTGGAATCCTGTATTTACCCTTCACCCACAGTTACCCGCACAACAATCGTTAGTTTTTGATGTATATGATACTTGGAATCATCGTTCCCTTGGAGGATGCACCTACCATGTTTCCCATCCAGGTGGGCTTTCATACCAAACCATTCCAATCAATGGATATGAGGCAGAATCGAGAAGGATTTCTCGTTTTTGGACTCATGGTCATAAAATAGGAAAAAGTTTACCTCCAATTCGATTGGAAAATAAAGCCTTTCCTTGTACATTGGATTTGAGAATGGTTACATCTAAGTAATGATGACAAAAGATCCTTATCATCTCATTGACAATTACAAAACCATTCCTGGTGTTTATGATGAGTTGTATGATGTAGATGGGCAGATACGTAACAAATATAAATTTTTAGTTAAATCCTTCCAAGAACTGGGACCTGCAGAATTAATCAATCGTAGGCGTGATACGGATCGTATTTTACGTGAAAATGGAGTTACGTATAACTTATACCAGTCGGAACAAAGAGAAGCCAAAGAAAGGCCATGGGAATTGGATCTATTTCCATTGGTAATGGAAAGTGAAGAATGGCGAGTTTTGGAACGAGGTTTAAATCAAAGAGCAGATCTATTAGATGCACTCATTCGAGATGTATATTCCAAACGACGACTCGTTTTCGAGAAAAAAATTCCTGCCGAAATATTATTCAATGAAACATCTTTTTTGCGAGCATGCGATGGGATGTATGATTCGAATCACTTTTTAGCAAAAAATCCTGCCTTGTTGTTTTTTGTATGTGATTTGATTAGAGCAGCCGATGGAAACTTTTATGTACTTAACGATCGAGTTCAGGCCCCTTCAGGATCTGGTTATTCATTAGAAAACAGAATCGTTCTTTCTAGAATTTTTCCAAGTATGTATCGCGATGCGATGGTACATCGTGTTGCAGTATATTTTCGGTCTTTAAGAAAATCTTTGACTCAGTTATCGGGTGTTAGTGGAAGAGACCCAGTTATTGTCTTATTAACTCCTGGTCCATCAAATGAAACATATTTTGAACATGCATATCTTGCTGGTTATTTAGGATATACCTTGGTGCAAGGGGAAGACTTAACCGTACGTAAAAACAAAGTTTACATGAAGACTGTGGAAGGTTTACAACAAGTCGATTTAATTTTACGCAGAGTTGATGATGATTTTATGGACCCACTTGAACTTAGAGGAGATTCGTTATTAGGAGTACCTGGGTTATTGGAATCGGTTCGATCTGGAAATGTGAAAATTGCAAATCCAATTGGAACTGGATTTTTAGAAAATCGTGCCTTGTTGCCATTTTATTCAGAGTTGTGTAGATTCTACTTAGGCGAAGATCTGATTTTACCCATGGCTCCAACATATTGGTTAGGAAACAACGAACATTATCAATTGGTAATGCAAAATCCTGAAAAATACGTATTTAAGACTGTTTCTCGCACCGATGAAGAAACACCTGTAACTTTCGTTGAATTGAGTGGCCAACGAAAAGATGTATTCTTAGAAAAACTTTATTCAGCTCCGAAACGATTTATTGCTCAGGAAATGATTGAATCGGCAACCGTACCTGTATTAGGTGAAAGTGGTTTTCGACCTGGAAGGGCAATTATGCGAACTTTTGTTTCTTCCTCTGGTTCAGGTTACCAAACGATGGCAGGTGGGCTTGTCAGAGTGTCACCTTCACTTGATGAATTTTTCATTACAAGCCAACGAGGTGCATGGAGTAAAGATTTATGGGTACTATCAACTGAAACTCAAAAAGAAGAATCTTTACTTGTTCCAAAATCAGATCAAATTTTGATTTCACGCAAAAGTTCTGGTGTGCCAAGTCGAGTTGCTGATAATCTGTTTTGGTTAGCAAGATACTTGGAACGATCTGAAAATCAAACACGAGTTATACGAGAGGCAATTTTTAAAATATTACAAGTGGAAGATGGGTACGAAAAAGAATCACTGGAAAACATATTGAAACTAGTGACCCATGTAACCAACAGTTTTCCAGGATTTTTGGGAGACGATTCAGGAGAACTTTTTGCTAATCCTTTCCCTGAGTTACAACGACTTACAGTAGATAAAAACATCATCGGAAGTTTAGCATTCCATCTTAAAAGTTTGGTCTTAGCTTCTAAATCGGTACGCGATAGACTTTCTGATGATATGAAAAAGATTTTACTTCACTTAGAAGACCAATCGAATCATGGGATTGATTCTTATGACCAAATCATTGATTACCTACAAAAAATCATTGTTAATTTATCATCATTAACAGGACTTTCATTTGAAAATATGAGCCGTGAAGCCGGTTGGTATTTCTTAAACTTAGGTAGAAGGATAGAACGATCTATCAATATGATTCTCATGTTACAAGGTATGATCCAATGGAAAAGTTTTGAAGACAAATCTTCTTTTGAAACCTTTTTGAGAATCAGCGACATTAGAATCACCTATAATAGAAGATATTCTGGTAAAATCGACCAGGAATCAGTACTTGATATTTTGTTATTTGATATTACCAATCCTAGATCTTTGGCTTATCAATTAGAGCAAATCAATTCAGATTTACAATATTTACCAGGCAAAGACAAAAAGATTGTATATTCAGAAGACCGAGCAGCACTCCAATTATACACTCATTTTAAAATGAAAGATATTTCCATTTTCTTCGAATCCGAATCTCCATTAACGTCTGTGTCTGTTTGGTTAGAGGAATTACATGGGTATTTGAGATTGTTATCGGATGCACTTTCGAATCGTTATTTCAACTATACAGAAGAACAAACTCGTATTGGTGATACAAATGGCTGATTTTCGAGTGATTCATAAAACAAAATATAGTTATGATGATGTAGTTGCTTATTGTCACAATATGGCACATATGTATCCGCTTACAACCAATCATCAAGATTGTTATCGTACCCATGTGACGGTGAATCCGAAACCAGTGGTGTCTTCGTTTCGAAGAGACTATTTTGGTAACCAAGTGTTTCTATTTTCAGTTGAGGACCCCCACCGTTTTTTAGAGGTTGTAGTGGAATCGACAGTGAGAACACATCAAAGTTTTGATTTTGATTTAAGTAAATCGACACCCTGGCAAAATATTGAAAATTTAATTCACGAATCTTCCCTGGATGCAGATTTGCAAGCAATTGAATACATTCAACCTTCTCCGTTTATTCCCGCAAAACAAACATATTTTGATTTCGCAAAAGCCATATTCACTGATAATAAACCAGTGTTACTTGGTGCTCAGGAATTAACAAAATATATTTATGAAAATTTTGAATATGACCCAAAAGCCACAAACATTAATACACCACTAGAACAAGTATTATACGAGAGGAAAGGTGTTTGCCAAGATTTCTCTCATTTAATGATAGCTGCTTTACGGTCGTTAAAAATTCCTTCTCGTTATGTGAGTGGCTACTTAGAAACATTTCCTCCACCTGGTACACAAAAATTGCAAGGTAGTGATGCCACACATGCTTGGGTTTCTGTTTATTGTCCTACACTTGGTTGGTTTGATTTTGATCCAACGAATGGAAAACTCATCACGGAAGAGTATATCATCACTGCCATTGGTCGTGATTATTCTGATGTATCACCTTTGAAAGGAATTTTGTTTGGTGGCGGTAAACACAAATTAAAAGTGGAAGTGGATGTGATCCGCGAGCAAATATGAATTTTTAAAAAATAAATTTCATGATTTTCGAAAACGGAATGCCATCTGGAATGGATTGTGATAGGTGGAACGTATTGGGTGGCGGGTCTAGTTCCCCACCCTCAATCGGGCGGGGATACATCCATCCATTGTGTACCCTCTAAAACCTTTCCCCCCATTCCTCTTCTTTAAAACCCACCAAAAACCAACCATCGCCCACCACAAAGGGTCGCTTCACCAAATTACCGTTCGCCGATAGCTCCTTATAAATTTGATCTTCGCTGAGTTTGCTGAATTTGTCCTTCCAGTTTCCGTCTCGGTAATCTTTGCCAGACGTATTAAAAAGTTTTTTGATATCACCTAAGTATTGTTTGGCCTTTTTTAGCTCAGCAACTGAGGGGGGTGTCTCTCGAATTGGGAATTGTTCGAAGTCTAATTTTTTCGATTTTAAATATTTGAGTGCATTTCGGCATGTGCTGCAGCCAGAATATTCGTAAACTTTCAGTTTGGATCGGCTCATACGACTGATTTTCTTACTTACGATTTTTGCGGAAACTTTTTATTGGAATTATGTTGGTCCAAAACAATGTCCCATTGGCGCCGCTCACTACCTTTCGTTTAGGAGGGCAGGCAAAATTTTTGATCATTATTAAAACCATTGAAGACTTAAAAAATGCGATTCAATTTTGCCGAACAGAATCACATCCCTTCCTCATTCTTGGTGGTGGTTCCAATACTATTTTTAGAGACTCAGGATTTGAAGGAGTTGTTTTATTGATTCAAATTCCAGGGATCAGATGTTTAAATGCAAATGATAAAGAAGTCATTTATGAAGTAGGTGCAGGTGTCATTTGGGATCACTTCGTAGAATATACAGTAAAACAAGGATTAACTGGCGTTGAATGTCTGTCAGGAATTCCAGGATCCGTAGGCGCCTCACCAATTCAAAACATTGGTGCTTATGGCCAAGAGGTGAAAGATACCATACTAAATGTACAGTGTTTAGATGAGCAATATAATCTAATCACGTTATCAAATCAGGAATGCAATTTTATTTATCGAAATAGTGAATTCAAATCAGGAAAATTTAAACAATATATTGTTACATCAGTTACCTTTCGTTTATCGAAAATATTGGAGCCATGCCTAGAATACCCTGAAGTGAAAAAACTCTGGAATTCGATTAAGATTGGAACCAATCAATCACAATCAAAAGTACAGCCACAAGATGAGGAGCGAATAGTGGAAATCAATTCCCTTCGCGAACTCATCATTGGACTTAGAAAGAAAAAATCCATGGTAATTGATGAAAGTGATCCTAACACTCGTTCCGCTGGTTCTTTTTTTACCAACCCCATCATTTCACAAAATGAAGCGGATTCGTTTCTTTCTCTTACGAAAAAGATGAATTTACCAACTCCACCCATCTTCGATGAAAAAAGTGGGTTTAAAAAACTTTCGGCCGCTTGGCTTATTGAGCATTCTGGAATCAAAAAAGGAGACCTTTATCCTGGCGGTGTGGGTGTCTCTACGAACCATTGTTTGGGTCTAATCAATATACAGGGAACTACGAATGCATTATTGGCAATGGCAGAATCGATCCAGAAACGTGTTTACGAGACATTTTTGATCCATTTGGAAATAGAACCTGTGATCAGACCCTAAAAAAGATTTGGTAATTGTCGATAGATTGAGAAGGATGGGGATGGAATGAACTCAAAAGTGAAAAAATACCTGATACTTTCAGGTTTGGCAATCGCGCTGTTATTCGTATTGGCGCTCATCAGTTTTTTTGTCGTTGATGAAATCAAAGGTGGAGCAGTAGGAGATGGCCAAAATAAATACGAACTCATCATTGATCCAGGTGAACCATCCTCGAGCGTAGTACGCGAGTTAGCTGCGGCTGGGATGATCAAATCTAGTGTTTATTTCAATTACCTCATCAAATTTACAAGAGCGGGAAATAAAATCAAACAAGGTGTTTACGACATCAATGATGGAATGAGTTCTAGAAAAATCTTGGATGTGATCATTTCAGGAAAAGTAAAACTTGTGACATTCACCGTTCCAGAAGGGTATAACAATCGTCAGATTGGAGATCTTTTAGTTACAAAAAAACTTTCCCCATCTAGAGAAGAATTTCTAAAGGTGGCACAGAGTCCCGCATTACTCACGAAATATAACATACCAGCTAAAACCTTGGAAGGGTATTTGTTTCCAGAAACATACTCTGTTCCTCTAAATTATCCTTTGGAACGCATCACCGAAATGATGATCAAACGATTTTATAAAAAACTAGAATCCATTTCGGAAGCAAAAGATATCAAACCAGCTGATTTACACTTTCGAGTCGTTCTTGCTTCTATTGTAGAAAGAGAAGCAGTCAGAAAAGAAGAAAGACCGATGATGGCAGGTGTTTTTTTGACACGTATCGAAAAGAATATCAATTTAGAATCCTGTGCCACCATACAATATTTATTCGATAAGCCAAAAAAGCGATTATTTGAATCTGATTTGAAAATTGTATCACCGTATAACACATACATAAACGGAGGTTGGCCCCCTGGCCCTATCTCAAATCCAGGTTTACCAGCATTAGAAGCATCCTTTCGACCAATGAAATCAGATAAATTGTTTTTTCTTTTGAAACCAGATGGATCTCATTATTTCTCGTCGACATTCAAGGAACATTTAGAAGCAAAAAAGAAATTCATTGATGTTTTGTACAAATAAATTTCAGACAAAAATGAAACCATTGTTTGCTGATTTTGGGAATGGGCTAATGAAATGAACGAAAACATAGTTGAGCTCAACATTGCGATTGGCGGGATCTCCAAAGAACTCTTAGATGTGCAGAAGGCTTTGGATGCCTATCGTGAAAAACAACAACGCAAAGAAGCAATCGATGAAGAAGCCGTCACCTTTGTGACAAAAGCCGAAAAAGTCATTGAAAAAGCAGAGTCAGGCGAATTGCATTTAACACCTGACCAAATCCGCCGAATCAAAAGTAACCTGGTGAAAATTCTAAACCGGTTGCAGGTTTAATCCTCCCTTAACGAAACCTTTACCAAACCTTCACTAGCTTGTCATCCCACTGTAACAAATAAAGAACATAGTTTTCCTAGCTAGAGGGAGAATTTTAACGAATCCCTATCGGGAAGACCCGCTAGCAAAACAAATTCGAATTGTTTCGAAAGAGGATACAATGAAAAATTCATTCAAAAAAAGCTTGGTGGTTTTATCCATCGCGCTCATGGGATTCACAACCGTGAATTGCCCAGGAAAGAAAGATGATAATACGGCTTTGCTTTTAGGGGCATTTTTTTTACTAAACCAACCACCTGAATACACGGTAGTTGTTGTCGGCACATTGAAAGATAGTGGCGGACTGCAAGTTAAGGATGGAAAAGTTACTTTGACAGATGGAGATCCTGCATTTCTGTCTGAGGGGCAAACGAACTTATCTGATTTTACATCTTGCCAAACTGATTCCTATGTAGCAGCAACGACAAATACTGTGGATGGAGAATTTACTCTTAGCTTTCGTGTTCCTACTTTGAATGGAAAACTAAAGTTGAATGCGGTAGGTTCAACTGGAGCAACATCTACGACCAGTTGCGCAACTGTAGCAGCATTATCACCTACTACATTTACGGATTCATTAGGTGCAGAAGCAAGTGTGGATGTAAATCTTAACTTAAGCGACCGTGAAAATACAAATCAGTTCGTTGTAAATTCCACTGGTTATACAATTCAATTGAAGACAATTCGCGTTTATGTCAAAGGTGAATACAACCTTCAAAATCCAACAGTAGGTGAAAATGTTTGTGATGGTCGCAGACTATCAGGTTCACCTCGAATTGTATCGGGAACACTATCCAGCTCTGAAACTTGGTCAGGTGGAATCCTCCTTCAAGGAACTGTTTTTGTGTCTTCAGGTGTAACAATAACCGTTTCTCCAGGTACAGCAATTTTTGGGCAGAGGGGATCTTCCATCTTCTTCTTGCAAGGCTCAACATTGGAATCAGTTGGGACAGCGGCAGATCCAATCTGTTGGTCATCGGCAAGCAACTTAGGTTCTCGATTCCCTGGTGATTGGGGTGGAATTGTTACAATAGGGACTAGTGGAGCTACTAGAACGACTGCTAATACGGAAGGAACTTCTCCACAACCATATGGAACAGGGACTATGCCGAGCACAACTAATGTGAATATGGCATACAATATCATTGAATTTGGTGGGAACGAGGTGGCTCCAGGTGACGAATTGAACAACCTTAGTATGTATTCATCAAATTCTGTATTGAATCATGTGCAAGCACACAGAGGTCTAGATGACCAATTTGAAGCATGGGGTGGAACAGGAAGCTGGAATTATATTCTGACAACCGGTGGTCTTGATGATGATTTAGACCTTGATGAAGGGTTTGGAGCAAATTCTGTTAGTGCGGGTGGTGTCACAATTTCTAGTTTTATTTCACATAAATATCCTACATTATGCGGAGGATCTGCATCTACCGATCCACATGGTTTAGAATGGGATGGAATACAAAGTGGGAATATTTCTTGCGCATCAGCACCTGGACCTGTCAAAAGATGTACAACTGCAACGCTTAATAAATTTACGATGATAGGAGCTGGAATTGCAGGTGGTCAAGTGGCTAGATTACGGGAAGGAGTAATTGCTACCCTCCAAAACGGAATTTATTATGGATTTGCTTCTGGTCCTCAGGCGCGATCGACAGTCGCTGATCCGCAAACTACAGTTACTATAGCTGCTACAGTTCGAGGTGATTTAGCTGCTTCAACTTCGGGATCTGATGGAGCCGCACCATCCTTAACGAACAACGGCTCAACTGGCGTAACAGAATCTCCAATTACATCTGATGGTAATATCAGTACGGAATGTGGGTTTTCTGGAACAAAACCGGACTATACTTTGAAAGCAGCATATGCAGCTTCTGGAGTCGGTGGTGCAGCAGACGGAAAATGGTGGGAAAATTGGGCAGTCTTTAGAGCTCGATAATCACATCTAAGTTAATTAAAAAATAAACCCTGGCAGAAATGCTGGGGTTTCTTATTTTAACAATATGAAATCAAAAATTTTAATCTATATAACTATTGCCACCTTTCTCACAGTGAATGCATGCAAAGAGAAAGATTGGCGTGAAGATCCCAAATTTCAGAACCAAGAACTAAATGCAAAGTTATTAGATTCCCAAAAACAAATCCTTTCCAAAAAAAAAGAGAAATACAATTTAGAACGTGGTTATAATTCAAAAAACGAAGCGATTGAAAACTTTCTGTCTGAAATCAAGAAATACCATTCTGCAAAAAATACTTATATCAGCTGGAATGAACAAGTAGAGATTATTTTCCCCAACACATATGGATTGGGCACTGTATTGGACAATACACCATTAGAAGAGTACGAAAAACTTTTGTCTGCAAGGGAAGATTCTGCGATCGAATCTATTTACAATATGGTATTAAATGGATATAAAATTGAATCGATTGATTGGGAATCTCCAAGAAGACTCGGTCAAATCTTAGGTCATAAGCCGAAAGTAATGATAACGACAAAGAATGGTAAGTTTGAGATCACAAATGTTAAGATGGTGTATGAAGTTGATGGAAAGTTCATTGTGGGAGTGCTTGGACCATGAATCATTTGTAACACATTTGTAACAAATGATTCATGGGAACGTAACGTAACTCAAAGTCCTTTTCGTTTACCTTAGATCTTTCATTGAAAAGCTTGCCGATAACAGGCAAGTTATGAAACTTTCACATTCCATAAAACTAGGTATTATTACTGTTTTACTCTCATTCCCCACATTGGTTTTTTCACAAGCAAGTGGATCCATTCGAGGAACAATCATAGATTCAGAAAACGGAGAACCCGTTTTTGGCGCCACGATAGTGGTACGCTCCGAAAAAAAGTTTGCTAAGACTGATTTTGATGGGAAATACAACTTAGAACTACCACCAGGGACTTACCAAGTAGAATACCAAATGTATGGTTATGGTCCCCAAAATAGAACGATAGTTGTTTCCGCAGGCAAACAAAGCCAAATGAATGTTACATTTGGTTCGCAAGTCTTGCAAACAGTTGAAGTAAAGGATCGTGCGGTTAATGAATCGGATGCAGCATTATTGCAACTCCAGAAAAAAGCGGCATCAGTTTCGGATTCGATCGGAGCTGAGTCGATTAAAAAATCACCAGATTCATCTGCTGGTGAAGTTGTAAGGCGAGTCACAGGAATTACTTTAATTGGTGGAAAGTATGTGTTTGTTCGAGGTTTAGGGGAACGCTATTCATCAACGTATTTAAATGATGCTTACATTCCATCAACAGAACCAGATAAGCGAGTGGTTCCGTTGGATTTATTTCCTGCCTCACTAATCAAAAATATTCGAATCATAAAAACATTTGTACCGGAAGAATCAGCAGAATTCTCAGGTGGACTTGTTAAAATTGAAACAAAAGAATACCCAGATGATTTTATCATGACGTTTGGATTAGGCATTGGATATAATGCGAATACCACTCGAAATAAATGGTTAACGTTTAAAGGTGGTGATTTTTTCGGAAGACCAACCGAAGATCAAAAATTGCCCGATTTAGTGAATGGAATTCCAAATTATTTGCCAATTGAACCAGGGAGTCGATTTGGCGGATTTGATGGGAGGTTTGTAAATTTAAGTGCGCTAACATTTCCGTCCCAATGGACTCCTGACCAAACAAAAGCTCCCTACGATAAAAATTTTAACTTCACGATCGGAAAAACTTTTAAACTAACTGAGTCAGGCCAGCGACTTGGAATTATTTATGGAACAACTCATTCTGTTGACTATCGATTCAAAAGACAAAAGGATGTCCGTTATATACCATATAACCCTGTAGATTTGACTTTTAAAGGTACAACAACTGTTAATCCACTCCAAAACCAAGATTCCGATATCTATTTGGAGGAAAGACTGTTTGGAAATAACTTAAATCTTTCTTATGAACCAAAAGCGGGACAGCAACTATTTTTAAAGAATTTTTATTCTATCTCATCTGAAAAATCAGTTCGCGATACTAGAGGACAAAACAACATAGATAACTTTGAATTCTTTTCACTAACAAATGATTTTGTAAGTAGACAACTTTTTAATTCATCATTCGGTGGAAAACATTCTCTAAATTTAGGAAGTCTATCGAGACCACACGTTGTAGATTGGCAAGTTAATTATGGTGAAGCAAACAGAGATGAACCAAATTTAACACAACAAGTTTGGAGAAGAACGCAAGGCTCTTCAATCAATACACTTCCTACTCGTTTGGGAAACAACCCAGATGGAACCAGATTCTATTCAGCTTCAAATGATACAGTGAGGAGTGCGAGTGCTTCTTATGAAATTCCATTCGACCAATGGAATGGATTGAAATCAACAGCAAAGTTTGGTGGAAGTGCTTTGGACCGTTTCAAAAGTTTTACATTCCGAGAATTTGGTTCCAAATCAAATGTTGGTGAAACTCGTAGTGATTTGTATTTAGTACCTGGTGAAATTGTATACAATCCATTTGAATACCTTAGAACTAATTCTGCAGGTTTGACCAATAAAACTTTTTCCGAACGCCAAGTGGAACCAAATGCTTATGATGCTTATCAAAAACTTCATAGTTATTTTGGTCAAGTTGACATGCCATTGATACCAAAATTACGGTTTGTTGGTGGAGCTCGCTATGAGGATTCATTTCAAAAAGTAAAAACGTTTGTATTAAAGGAACAGTTTGACGTAAGAAGACCAGGATATGGCTGTGATTTCGATAGCGGGTATGAACGTATTGCACTAATCAACAGTAAAATTTGCCCCGCAGATAATAATGGTGTTGGAGTCATTCGAACGCGTGATGTTCTTCCGAGTGTTAACTTTGTATATGAGTTTTTACAAGATCAGAATTTAAGATTCGGTTATACTCAGACACTAACGAGACCAGATTTTAGAGAAATGTCGCCATTTGCTTTTACACCTTATTATGGTGGCGATAGAATTCGGGGAAATCCGGAATTAAAACGAACTTATATTCACAACTATGATTTTCGTTATGAATACTTTATGGGTGGAGCAAATTACATAGGTGCTGGAGTTTTCTTAAAAGAAATGTCAAATCCCATTGAGTTGATTGGACAACCAGTTGCTGGTCAGATTTCGCCGTTCTTTACGTATGCGAATGCAAGTAGAGCTACTATACGCGGAGTTGAATTTGATTTTAGAAGAGAATTTTTCGATCGATTTCGGTTTGAAACAAATTTCTTCTTCATTAAATCCCTCGTAAATGTAATTTCATGGGAACAATTTACGATCAGTCGTGCAGGTCTTCTTGATATTAATGATCGAACAATAAGTTATGATCCTACAAATCTTAGCCGTCCTCTACAAGGTCAATCTGACTTTGTAGCCAATTTAAAATTTGATGTGTATCTCAATAAATTAAAAACAACAACGATTGGATTGTATTATAACTATTTTGGAGACAGGATTTTCATCGTAGGAGCTAACGGAACACCCGATGCATATGAAAGAGGTGTTGGTCTAACCGATATCGTGTTCTCACATAGAATGGATGAAAAGTTAGACTTTAAGTTTGCCGCGAAAAACGTCACTGACCAAAGATTCCGAATCTACGTCAAAGATGAACTCTTAAATGAAGAACGATTATTCCGTTCTTACAGAGAAGGAGTTTCCTTTTCGATGTCAGCTAGTTACAAATTCTAACTCTCAATTTCTATTTCTAACCCCATTTCAGTGGGGTTAGAATTTCTCTCACGTCTATATACAAAATTTCCTCTCTTCACTTCCAATCCAATGCCTCACTTATCTCCTACCAATCCTCCTCTCATAAGGGATCTTCCCTTCTTTTATAAAATTCTCGACTTCTGTATGCAAAAACAATCGATTGATTCTCTCCCTCGTTTCTCTTAAGACCATCATCGAAATCCCTAACCGAACAGATTGTATCCATCAAATAGCTATCGATCCTAACAAATCTAAGGCAAATCTTTGTTAAACTACAATCAATATTAGTAAATTCTAATTGGATGTGGCAAAGAGCAGATTCAAATAAAATCAATTGACGAGTGGTTTGAAGAAAAATGTGATAGGAAAACCTGAATAGGATTTATCAGTTAATTCTTGTTATTGGTCTATGAGGAAAATGATGATGCTAAATTTGAAAAATTCAATGATTTCGATCGGTTGTTTGGTGGGATTCTTATTTGTACTACTGGTATACCTACTGCTATTCACAAAAACATTTTTAAATTTAACTTAAGTTTTGTTTCAAGGATATTAAATCAGACCAAAAAAGTGGTTACCTAACAATTTTGGTATTTGGTTGCTCTTCCTAGTGAGATCAGTAAATTGCAGCCCTTGGATCATAAGACCCACAAGTTGGTTCCATTAAAACCAATGCTTGTGGTTCCCTATGATTTTACCATCGAACAAAAATCAGTTTTTTATCATCTCCGATCATTTGTTATCTGTGTTCACAATGATAGGCAATCCATCCTTGCCATTGGGAACAAATATCAATTTATTATTAGGATTTTCCATTGCTTTCAGTTGGATGTATTTTGGTGTAAGCGAATCGGAAATCATTTTTTGTGCTTTTGCTTGTGCTTCTGCTTCGATCAACGCTGCTTTCGCTTTTCCTTCCGCGGAAATCTGTTGGATTTCAGCATCACGTTTTGCAATGTTGATCTCAAATTTCATCTGCTCTTGTTCTTGTTGTTTGGTGAGTTTGCTTTCAATCGCTTTTAAGATCGAAGGACTGTATTCCACATCATCCACAATCACATCATCTATTTCTATATGTTTATCTCTAAGTTTTTCGGTTAGTGATTTTTTGATTTGAGCAGATACGTTAGGTGTTTCTTTTGAAATCGATACCATATTATAGGCTGAAAGGATATTTCGAATGGCGGTTCGGAATTGTGGTTTTACAACCTTTTCATAATAGTCCCTACCGATCTCCATCTCAAGTTCATAAATTTCATTTTGGATGGGTCGGATGATGATGTCAGCGGTCACGGTAATGGTCAAATCATCTCGAGTTAACACTTCTACTTTTTCTTGGAAACTACTCCATTGGATTGAGTAAATGTATACACTGTTCCATGGCATGTAGGTTTGTACCCGAGATTCCAAAGGTTTTTGGCTTAGGCCTGTACTATAGGGACGCCACATCAGTCCTACTTCCCCTGGATTGATGATGGAAATACAAGAGATAGACAAAACCCCGAATAACAAAACGGGAACGAACTGGAAACTGGTTTGAAAAATGGATCGACGTTTCATAGTTAAACTATTAGACTAAATCTGATGTTGCCTTTCTTATCTAGCCGATTTTTCAAAAAATTAATTCCTTTTGTCATCATTTTTCTGACCACTTGGTTAGGATATGGGTGTGCAGAGGATGAAACAGTCGTTAAAACACCTCCCAGTTTGGAATTACGTCTCTTCCAAGCAGTGGACAAGGCGGATTTAGAAACAGTAAAATCCCTTTTGGCACAAGGAGTATCGGTCAATGCGAAGGACTCCCTAGGAAATTCCTCGCTCATCAAAGCTGTGGATGAAGAAGAAATTGAACTCACAAAATTCCTACTCCAAAAAGGAGCAAACGTTAACCTTCGAAACACAATGGGAGAAACTGCTTTGTACCGTGCAGTGTATCGTGGCAATTTAGAACTTGTCAAACTTCTCGTAAAGGCAGGTGCCGAGACCAAAGCAAAAACAGTTGGTGGTGTGAGCATCACGGATCTGGCAGAAGAGCGGGGGGAAGATGGAATCCTCAAATACCTAAATTCCTTGTAACCCAGTCTTACGCATTCACACTGTTATGTTATCGAGAAAGAGATTCCATTCTTTCACCTAAATTACATTTCCTACTATACTTCAGATCTTTCGTAACACCAAACGAACGATTGCTGCCTTACCTCGGTGAAATGGACTCTCATTGAGCTCTATTTCCAAGGCTTCTTCATACTCTACATTCATTTCGGCGAAGTCCATCCGTAAGTCTTTTAGATGGCATAACATATCAGGATCTTTTGGGCCACCGGAACTGTACTGCAACTGGTCCGGAGAAAAGGCCTCCAGTAACAAAAGGCCACCTGGTTTTAACGTGCGAACACAATTGCGGTGAACAGTAGTTCGAATGGATTTATGGAAATGACAAAAGATAAGTGCCACCATATCCATTTGTTCTGGAGCAAAAGGGTAACCCAAAACATCTGAAATTTCATAATGAATACTTATATTTTTTTCCTTGGCCAATTGCAGGGCTTTTTGCCAACCTGACTCTGACTGATCAAATGCAAACACATCCCATCCAAGCCCTGCTGCAAATACAGCATTCCTACCTTCTCCTTCGCAAGGGAATAGGATCCTTCCTTTTTTTAAATTGGGAAGGCGTGAATGTAAAAACTCATTTGGATCTTTCCCATACACATACTCTTCATTCGCATAACGCTCGTTCCAGAATTCTTTGTCGTACATAGTTACCTAACCTTTGGATCGGTGGGAGTATCTTATACCAAAGTTTCCAAATCAGAAATGATTTTTTAATAGAATCGAATTAAATCTGTAGCTTCTTCCCTTGGAGTGTGGTATCGATTTAGGTCGGAACTTGCTTTCGGATAACCGATACTCAGTCCCATAATCACTTTTTCTTCTTTAGGAAGGTTGAGTGCACTTCGTACAACGTCTGGAAATGCACCAAGTGCTGCTTGTGGACAAGTACCGAGTCCTTCTTCTCTTGCTAAAAGTAAAACCGATTGTAAAAAACACCCAAGATCAATTCCCACAAAAAAATTGAGATCAAATTTTGACGTGATGAAAACTGCAGTAGGAGCCCCAAAAAAACTAAAATTACGTAGCATAAACTGGTCTCGCGCATCTTTGTCTTTTCGGTCGATCCCTGCCACTCCATAAATTTTCATACCCAAATCAAACATTCGTTTTTTGGCATCACTCGGATAGGATTCCGGCCAATTGGTTTCCGGAATCGGGTTGGAAGTTTTTGCGGCATTGGTAAGAGATTCTGCAAGTTCCAATCGTTTTTCTCCACTGACAATGTGGACCTTCCAAGGTTGCGAGTTCTTCCAACTCGGGCTTCTGAGTGCCTTGGAAAAGATACGATTCAATACATCTTCCGGAATGGGTGTCTCTTCATATTCGCGAATGCTATGGCGTGTGTCGATCGCCTCAGTCACGGATTTTGCTACTTCATGGATGGAAATTAGTTCTTGGTTCATCGTTCACCCCTGGAAAACATACATACCAGTCGGTATGTATTTGCAAGAACTTTTTTCCCATTTGGATAGAAGAAACAAAAGTATTTTGTAAAAAAATGATACAGACCAGTTGGTGTAATTCTTGCTTGGATTTTCTTTTTTCGCAACCTGGGACAGAAATGAAAAAGGAACCGACTAAAATTCGCCTCCTATCTGTAAGCCGTAACCTTTTTTTAAAACAAGGTTATTCGGAGACAGGATTAAACCAAATTGTAGAAGAAGCAAAAACGGTGAAGGCGAGTTTGTACCAACATTTTTCTTCCAAAGAAGAGTTGGGAAAAGAAGTTTTAAAACTTTATTCCGATGAAAATTTAAACCTTCTCAAAACTTTAATGAAACGTAATCCTAAACCATTGGATTTTATCAAAGCATGGGTACGTATCCTCTCAAGGGAAGCAAGGATGTCACAATTGTATGGATGTGGAATGGCAAATTTTCGTGCTCAAATCCATCCAGGGGAAACACACATCCGATCTGAAATTGAAAGGATTGCAAATGAAACGATCAATTGTTTATCAGATTTTTTAAAAGAATCCATCCAAAATGGTTATACAAAACCAAATGTAGATTGCCAATCTCTCGCTAAACAGTTGTTCATTGTGTATGAAGGAGTATTACAAAGTTACCGCCTTTTAGATGACAAAAAATCTTTAGATGAATTGTACAAAATTGCTGAGACTTTGATTCCTTCTTTAAAATGATACAAGTCTCATTTCGATTTTACTTAACTTTTTTTTCTATTTGTATTTTCTCTTTCTTTTTGGGGACAAACCCAATTTGGGGAGAAGGGAATTTAGAAGTCATTTTCCAAATTGTAAAATCAAATACAGGGAAACCTATAGCCAATGCAGTTGTGATCTCCAAAAAAGGGAAGACAAGTGGAATTTCAAATGCAGACGGGATCGCCAAACTTACGTTTCCGGAACCAGGGTATTATGAAATCAAAGTCTCCACGGCCGACAAAACGGAATCCCTCTTTCGGGAGGTGAGATACAAAGGCCAAGTAATCCTTGTTACAATTTCTGATACAAATCTTGCGGGAATTTTTGTGAGTGGAGAAAGAGACAAAACTCCACTTTCACGTTATGGTCTTGTCCAGGAAGAAATCAAACGATTGCCAGGAGTTTCAGGTGATTCCTTGAAAGCCTTACAAACTGTTCCTGGAGTTGTGATTGGAGCACCTGTTGGGATTTTACCATCTGTCTTTACAAATATTGGAACAAATTTGATCACAGGAAATCCCTATTCGAATAGCGAAAGAGGTGATCTTTCTTTACGAGGAGGCGGAACCAGACAAAACCAATATTACTTTGATGGTTTTCCTCTTCCGTATCCATTTCATTTGGGAAACCAATCATCTGTCCTCAATAATAACCTAATCAAATCCTTTGATGTATATACAGGAGCATTTCCAGCTAAATATGGTTATGCGACTGGAGGGATCATTGCGATTGAAGGTACAGACCGTGTAGATGAAAACAAAACCATCATCAATATCAATTTGTTTTTATCTGATATTTACAACCAATCAAAGCTTTTGCCAGGACTTGCCATGATTAGTTCTGGTCGTAAAAATTATCCAAACCTAGTTCTATTACAAACCTATCCACAAGGGATTCCAGAAGATGCAAAGTATGCCGAATACCATGATTACCAATGGAAAATGATTTGGGATATCAACTCAGACCATAGGCTCACAGTGCAGACATTTGGAACTCGAGATAGACAAGCCTATACCAAAGCGCAGGCAGATTTTGAAAGGGGAGGTGAAGACCCAAGGCCACCAACTGGCCTCGATCGAATGTTTCGCACCGATGCATTTCGTTACATATGGAAAGGAAAATCCTTTCGGAATACTTTGTCCTACTCACGAACATGGTTTGATGAATTTTTTGAACTTAGATTCACAAACCCACTCACTGCTGAAAATATCTTTGGTTTACAAAACCGAACATCAGACACAATCACCTATGTTCAAAATGCATTGGAATGGGAATTGTGGGAAGAACACTTAAAATTGGAAGTAGGTGTGCAAGGGAGATTTCGAGAAACAACATTAAAAGGAGAAAATATATCATCTTACAATCGATTATTTTTTAATATCTTTAATGACTTACTAAATTCAAATGCAGCATTTCGATCTGTGATCGACGGAGATCGAATTCGATACCGTGAAAAATCCGCATATAGTGAGTTCCAATTTAAATATGGAGGATTTCGCCTAACACCTGGAGCACGGATAGACCACTATTCCGGTAGTAACGAAAGTAATTTAGCTCCGAGGATCACCACAGGTTATGTTTTTGATGCAACAAAAACGACCTTACTGTTAGGGCATGGGATTCATTATAATGCTCCAGTTTCTGTGGAAGCATTGTCAAAAAAATCAGGGAATCCCAATTTGTTTATGGAAAGATCCGAACACAATTCAGTTGGAATCAGCCAAGAATTTGCGAACCATTGGCAGTTCAAAATTGAAGGGTTTCGCAATATCTTCCAAAACATCATTGTTCCAGATGCATATATTGTAGATCCCTATGCTTTAAATAATGATACACGAATTTTTGTGAATGAAACAGCAAAGGTATTTGCCAATCCTATCACTCCTAAAAATTTAAATTATTCTAACGCTGGTTATGGGTATTCGGAAGGAGTCGAAATTTTTTTGAAGAAATCCAAGGATCCTAGAGAACAATCAGGTTTATTTGGTTGGATTTCTTATACCAATTCGATCACGAAACGCATCAATAACCAATCACGTCTCACAAGTGAAGAATCGCGCAATCGTACATTACAAAATAATACAAGGCGACTTCTAGCCCAATCCAAACTTGGAACCAACTACCTCAACTATTATGATGATAACAATTTGGAGCTCATTTACAACAATGATAAAGAAGAGTTATATGACCTTGACCGAACCCATATCTTAAACCTTGTTTTTGGTTATAAATTTAATGCAGAATGGATGGTTGGAGGAAGGTTCCGTTATTTTTCAGGAACACCTTATACTCCCATAACTGGTGCTACTCGAGCAAACCAAGCGGCAACCTTTGGACTCAATTTGTATTTTCCTAACTATTCCAACAATTACAACAGTGATCGTTTTTTACCATTCCATCAATTTGATTTGCGAATTGATCGCATTGAAAATTTTTCTTGGGGTTATATCAATACCTATATCGAGTTTGTGAATTTTTATGGGCGAAGGAACCAAGCGGGATTCGAATTCGATAATACAAAGAATTTCCAAAGGAACCAAAACCCAAGTCCCACGTATGATACCGTGAATTCCCCCTTTATTGTTTCACAAACTCCAAATGGAAAGATGGCCATCATTCCTTTGATTAATATTGGAATGGAGGTTCGATTTTGAAACTGTCATCGATTTTTTACATTTTCCTACTGCTTCTGATTTCTTGTTTCGAATCAGGGAAAGACTTACAAAAAAAACAAGAAGAAAACCAAACATGGATCCTCACGACATTATATTGGCAGAGAAATTTTGGAAACTGTATCAAAACAGATTCGAATACCAATACAAAAACTTGTAGCCGTAGGCCACTCGGAGTATGCAACCACAACCAACTCATTGTGACCCAAGCCGAAGTGAATTTAAATTTGAATGAAACAAATGGTTTACTCGGCAGAACTCCTGATTGCCAAGAATCTATTTTGCAATCAGGAATTCTTTCGTTAAGTGCCACAACCAATGCCAATAGCGAGAGTTTGAAATCGAGGTATCTTTTCCAAGTGACGGAATCTTGTGAGGGTTCAGGTTATGTGCCAAGTGCCAACGTTCGACTGGCAAGTTTTTCAGAAATCCAATGGTTAGAATCCGTTAGAGGAAAAATTGCCAAAGCGGCACATACTATATCTATAAATGGATTTTTACCTCAGGCCAATCGAGATAAAGCTAACAACTGTTTGCGACTAGAATTTTTAGAATGGGAAAAAGATTTAGCGAAAGAAAATGTAGAAAACAAAGTCTTACTTGAAATCACACTTCCCTAAGTTTGAAAATCCGCTTTCCTTTCTTTTCCGCTCATACAAATTGACTTTATTCTCAAGGAAATTGTAAATTATGAGTTTGAATCGATACAGCCGCGTTTTAACCCAAGATGAATCTCTCCCAGCCTCCCAAGCCATGATCATTGGATCAGGTGTTCCTTATGAAGATCTTAACAAACCTTTTGTTGGAATTGGAAGTACTGGATTTGACGGGAATCCTTGTAATATGCATTTAACGACTCTTTCTGCATTACAAAAGAAAAGTGTCATCGATACAAAACAAATGGTTGGATTATTATTCAATACCATTGGTGTGAGTGATGGGATTACGAATGGAAATGATGGAATGAGGTATTCATTGCCATCCAGAGAGATCATTGCTGATTCCATAGAAACCATTTCAGGTGCTCATTTTTACGACGGACTTATTTTCACTGCCGGTTGTGATAAAAATATGCCGGGTGCCATCATGGCAATGGCAAGGCTCAATCGTCCATCCATCATGGTGTATGGCGGTACCATCAATGGCGGCCACTTTAAAGGGGAAAAATTAAACATTGTATCTGCCTTTGAAGCCTATGGAAAAAAAATAAACGGCAAAATTTCGGAAGAAGATTTCAAAGAAGTGATTAAAAATTCCTGCCCTGGTCCTGGTGCTTGCGGTGGGATGTACACTGCCAATACAATGGCAACGGCCATCGAAGTGATGGGAATGAGTTTGCCTTATAGTTCTTCTTCCCCTGCTCGTAGCGAAGAGAAAAAGAGAGAATGCCAAGAGATCGGAAAATATATGTACAATCTCTTAGAAAAAGACATCAAACCATCTGATATCATCACACCAAAATCCATCTTAAATGCTTTACGTGTGATTACAATCCTTGGTGGATCAACCAATGCTGCCCTTCATATGATTGCCATAGCAAGGACAATGGGAATCGATTTAGACCTTCAACAAATCCAAAAGGTAACCGATACAACACCACTGCTTGCAGATATGAAACCAAGTGGAAAGTATCTGATGGAAGATCTTTTTGCCATTGGCGGTACACCTGCTATCATGAAATTCATGTTAAGCGAAGGAATGCTGGATGGATCTTGTATGACAGTCACTGGAAAAACTATTTCTGAAAATTTAGAATCTCTTCCAGCACTTCCAAAAGACCAAGACTTACTCCGACCTGTCAGTAACCCAATTAAAAAAGAAGGTCATATACAAGTGTTATATGGCAACATAGCTAAAAAAGGTGCTGTAGCAAAAATCACAGGTCACGAAGGTGAGATGTTTGAAGGCAAAGCCATTTGTTTTGATTCGGAAGTGGAAGCTAACGAAGGGATTCGTGATGGAAAAGTCAAACCAGGCCATGTCGTTGTCATTCGTTATGTGGGGCCAAAAGGGGGACCAGGTATGCCAGAGATGTTAAAACCAACCTCTGCCATCATTGGAGCGGGACTCGGAAACAATGTCGCCCTCATCACGGATGGAAGATTTTCTGGCGGAAGCCATGGTTTCGTCGTTGGCCATATCACACCGGAAGCAATGGAAGGTGGGGAAATTGCTCTTGTACAGGATGGAGATGTGATTTCGATTGATGCACGCACCAACCGCTTGGATCTCAAAGTAAGTGATGAAGAATTAGAAAAACGCAGAGCCAATTGGAAAAAACCACCTTACAGAGTCACAAGTGGTTACCTGTGGAAGTACATCCAAATGGTGAAGGATGCAAGTACGGGTTGTTTGACGGACCGGTAGCCTACCGAATCCGTCATAAGCCTTACGATGTGTTTGGTTCTGATTACTTAGTTTTTGAAGGGAATTCTTCTTTTCCGTTGGCATGTTTGGCAAATCTACCTTTGCCAACATGGACAGGATCATAAGAATCCCAAGGCCAACCACCAAACTGAGTTTTGCGATAATCATCAAACGCTTGTTGGATTTCCTCTTGTTTGTTCATCACAAAAGGCCCATACTGTACCACTGGTTCAGCAATTGGTTTTCCTTCTAAAATAAGAATCCTTCCAACCTCAGATCCATTTCGAATTTCCACAGATTCATCACTTTTAAGATTGTACATATGTTTTCCAGGAATTTGTGTTCCATCCAAAACAAGTCCTTCTCCTCTGAAGTAGTACAAATTTCGATTGTTACCAGGTTCTGTTTTAGGTAACACAAATTGTGCTTCAGGTTCTAAATCGATAATGTAAATTCCGACTTCGTTTTTTGGATCTGCAGCCCAAGAATTGGGAGGAGGATCTAACGCTTTGTCTCCAAACATATTACCGGCGACAGTTTTGATTTTTATCTGTTTTCCATTTTGGTCTTTGACTAGTTTCACTGGTATGTCTTCATTCCAAAACATTTTGAAATGCGGATCAACAAACTTATGTTTAGCGGGTAAGTTTAACCAAATTTGAAAAAGTTCTAAAGTATTTTCACTTGATTCATTAATGAGTGGAAACATCTCTGAATGTTGGATTCCTGCACCAGCTGTCATCCATTGTACATCTCCGTCACCATAACGACCAGCAGCACCTTGGGAATCCGCATGATCAACTAATCCTCGCTGAACAACAGTTACTGTTTCAAATCCACGGTGTGGATGACCAGGAAATCCTGGAATGGTTTCTCCATGATACATCCTCCATCCATCTTTCCCAACAAAATCTTGTCCAATTTGCCTTCCTTGCAAAGAGGCATTCGGTCCAAATTTTCCATTTCCGTTGGGATAAAAATCTTCGTGGTGGACACAGAAGAGGAATGGATCCGAAGTCGGCCATTGGAAATCTAATTTTTGCGCATATAAGATGGATTTGTGTTTCATATTTGTCCTATCACCCAGGGTGATCCCCCTAAAGATAAGACAAGAAAACTAGATCAAAAGTTTTTCACAAGAGATACATTCACTCCAAAAGAACCAAATTCTTTGGAACTTTGAGAAGAATTGATATCCGGAACAGAACTAAGTTCCACTGGAGTTTTGCCTGGACCAAAATTATAACCTGTCACTTCCGAAACACTAAAGGAAGATATTTGGTAAAATCCACCGTATTTGATCCCCAATGTATCAAACACTTTCCAAACGAATCCAAGTTCCAAAGAAACAGAAGCACCACCTAGTCCACGGGATAATCCTTCTTTTGATTGGAAAATCGTGATGTCTGTTTTGGAAACGGGTGAAGAAAACACCACCTGGTTACTTGCGTTTAAACTTCCTGTTGAAGAAGTTTCGAGACCATAACTTAGCAGTTTTAACTGGCCTGCAAATATGGTGAGATCACCAATCATATAAAAGTTTAACCAATCGGTAATCGATGTGGCAAACCCATAATTCATTCCATAGTTTTTGGTTCTAAATTCTACTGTACCGGTTGAAAACGCATACCCTTCTGTTACAGTTTGTTCACCAGTTCTAAGAAATGGAAATTTAATTTGAAAGGATTGGAATGGACCTTTGGAAGAAAGTTCAGAATAACTAAAACTCAATTCCGAAGACGTTGATTCGGTTAGGTAATTGATAGGACCCATACCGATGCGAAATCCCACTTCGTTGATACCCGAGTGGACTTTATCATTTAGATAGAGACCATTTGTACTGAAACTTGTCCGTGTATCGTTGTATTGTTCCCCTTTTGCATAAACAAATCCTATAAAAAAATCTTCAGTAAACTGATGGGAATATTTGATCCGAGGTGAGATGGTAGAGGCAGGCCGAGACTCTGCACTTTCAGTGATGATGCCAGGAGGGTTTAGAGTATTGGAAGTAGTGCTATTGGCAAAACTCGAAGCAACTCTCGCTGAATTTAAAATACTAGGAACGGATTGTGGTCCACCTTCTGAAGGTGTTTGTACAAATTCACCAGCAAGTTCAATGACAGCAAGTCTTGATCCAAAAAAAGATTTTCTCTCTTTTGGGTTTTGTGGTTCGGAATTGTTTCCATCTACGACCGGTTCGGCAAACAAAGAAACTGAAATGACACTGGTTAAAATCAAAAGGAGAAGAAGATGGCTTCGCATTCGTCAAAAATGCAAACTCTAGTTTCGTGATCCATTCAAAAAAGAAACCTGATTTGGAAACAGATCAAAAAATTCCTTCATATACGAATTACAATTCATTCAATTGCGATTTGTCCTAATTCTAAAAAGAATGTACTTCCAATTTTGGGTTCACTTTCCACCCAAAGGTTTCCATTATGTTTTTCGATAAAATCTTTACTGACAATGAGACCGAGTCCTGTTCCCTTTTCTGAGTTTGTACCTAGTGTAGAAACCTTTTTGTCCAAACGAAAGAGTGATCGGATTTGGTCCTTTGTCATTCCCACTCCTTCGTCTTTTACAAAAAAACGATGAGTGAAAGTGGGAATTTCGCCTTCTTTTTTTATTTTTTCGTAACCAATGGTGATGGTTTGGTTGATAAAACTATATTTAATCGCATTGGTTAACAGGTTTCGAAAAATGGTTTCGATCATAAACCGATCGGCTACGATTTCGAGAGTGTCTGGAATTTGGTTTTGGATCTGTATTTGTTTTTTCTGAATTGATAATTCGAGTAATTCTAAAATAGATTGTATCAATACAAACATTTGGTTACGTATTGGTTGGAATTGAATGTATCCACTTTGGTTACGCGCCCAATTCAAAAGATTTTCCATTAATGAATATAAATTTTCTGATGATTCAGATAATACTTGTAAGTTGATTTCACGCTCTGATTCAGAAAAATCAGATATTCTTTCGCTCAGAAGTTTGGCAAATTCGCGATGGGTTCCAAGTGGGCCGCGTAAATCATGCGCTATGATCGAAAAAAATTTATCTTTTGTGGCAATTACTTCTTCTAATCGAGTTGCTGTTTGTTTGAGTTTCGCCTCATTTAATTTTTGTTCTGTGATGTCTCTAATGATCGCACAGTTATATTTTTTCCCACCATATTCAACTAAATTGACAGTGACTTCGATAGGAAAAGGAGTTCCATCTTTTCGTTTGTTGATCGTTTCTAGTGTAAATGTTTTTTTCTCAAGGATTTCTTGCCAATGTGCATCCCAAATTTCTTTGGTAAATAACGGATCCACCTGTAACATTTGCATGGATAAAAATTCTTCTTTGGAATAACCATAATTTTTGCATGCTGCATTGTTCACAAAGACATACTTTCCATTTTCATCGATCCAAAGTATAGAATCAGAAATTGTATCTATCGAATACTGAGTGAATTGTAACAAATCACTAACTTTTGTTTGTTGGATATCGGCACTTAAAATTGTACTTTTGAGAATCTGGTTCTCTTTTTCTAACTCTTTTATCTCTTCTAAAAGAGCCTCGTATGACTTTTGGCCGAGTGACATAGGATATGACTAAAATTGAACACTTGGTAAAAAATTGCCAAGAACTTAGTAATCCGATTGCGAGAATTTGCCAAACTGGAAATTCACTTGACCAATTCTCGGTTTCCGTTCTAACTAAACTCCTTCTTCTATGGCTTGTCTCTTTTGTCAAAAAGGTGAAAAATCGTATTCCAAATTGGAACCAGTCCAGGACGAAACGCAAACTCCTCATTTTTCCAAGGAAGAGATCGTGGGAAAAGCACTTACCCCTTTCAAAGAGATTTATGAATGCAAAGATTGCCATCATTTTTGGTGGATTCGAGTGAGGGGAACAGGAGATCCTCGTTCCACCTATCCTGAATATTACGAACAAACTGCTGAATGCCTTGATGAAGCTCGTTCAGCATTCATTCGTAATCCCGACATTTCAGGTCTAATCTCTCATTTTGAATCTCAGTTCCCATATTCATTTGTAGTTGAGGTTTTGGAAAAAATTGTTTCCAAAGAACCACTTGGGCTGAAAGCCCTATTTGAAAAAAGGGAAATGCGGTTGAGTGGACCTGCCAAACGGTGGATTCGCAATTGGTACCAAAATCAATTTCCAAAGGAGTATGCCGAACAAAAAGAAAAGGGATTTTCTACTTCAAGTCAAACAGTGGTTAGCTTTTCTGTGGAAGAAGAGATTTTAGCAACAGAATGGATTGCGATTGACCAACTAGTAACCTTAATAAAAAAAGATTCTGAGTACACCCTGTTCGGAATTCATTCCGAAAAAAAATCCATACTTTGGAAACATACAGTCCAATGTCCATTCGTAGAAGGGATCAACATCCCCTATTTGTTTTACCATTCTGGATACCTATGTTATTACCAAGGCTACCAAAAGGGATCCGAATATTTTTCAAAACTCAATCGACCGAATGAACTCCTTGTATTTGATTTACAAGGGAATTTACTTTTGTCCATTCCACTTGCCTTTCGCTGTTATGAGATTCTATCAACAGAAGAAAGAGACGTATCTGAAAATCGAATAGTACATAATTTTCAATTTTCGATTTTAGATGGAAAACTTTACCTCCCACATGCAAATGAAATTCATGTTTATGACTTAAACCAAAAACAGCTGTTAAAAAAAATTAAATCACCGAATCATGAGCCATTTAATGGGAAAACTTTTGCAACAGAATCCGATGTGCTACTGTATCACACTGTAAAAGGTGTTTTTGCTATGGACGGAAAAGGAGAAGTTGTATTTCAATACAAATCTGATTTCCATCCTATCTTCATTGATTCGAAATTACGTTTTTATTACTATTATTCCATTGTCGATGATATCCAAACTGGAAAACAAAAACGTTTTTTTGACAAAAAAGATTCTGGAGTAGAGTTGACATATACTTTAGCATCACCGCCGGTCGAATTTTCCAATAGAATTTTGATGCCATTGTATGGAGAGAAAACCTACCTGCTTGACGATCACTTAGAAATTGTAAATGAGATAGAATTTACTGCAACCGATACACTTGGCCCTCATTCGTTTGGCACATATAAAACTCCAGTTGTCATCAATGAAGAAAATATTTTAATCACTAACGATTACCAAACAATTGTGATTTTAGATCTGGCAGGAAACTTAGTCGCAGAGTATCCAATCCAATCGGAAGTTTTGAAAGCATTCACCTTTGACGGCAAACACAACATTGTTATTTTATCTTGTTTTGATGATTACAGCGAAGAAAACCAAGTAGAAGTTATGGTTTTTAGAACAAAGGGAGATATTTTATTTCGCAATATCCTGCAAGGGCCAGAAGGTATCAGCGTAAGTTTTCATGGGGACCTTATTTTTGCAAAAGGGAATCATCTCTACAAATCGAATTTATTTTCAGAAACTAAAAATGGTTTCGGAGAATCATAACAGATGCAAATAAAGAAACTTTTGTTTCTCTTTTTCATTTTTGGATTTTGGACAAATCTTTTCCCCGAAACTCCTACTGTCGACCTAACGAATCTGGGAGAAACTCCGATTTTCTTAGCAAAATCAATGTTAGTGTATGAGGATACAAGTCAAAATTTAGATTGGGATGAAATCCATTCTGAAACATCTAAAAACAAATTTCAAACATTTCCGTCTTCAGAAGAAGCATTTAACTTTTCTTATTCAAAATCTACATTTTGGTTAAAGGTTCTCATCAATAATCCTACCGACGAGGATGTTCATTCCAACTTGGTGATTGCATACCCTCGCATCAAAACTTTAGATTTATTCGTAAATTCTAAAGACGGAACAAAACGAATCCCTTCCGGATATTCAGTCCCTGTCGAAAAAAGGCCTTACCAATCTCGTTTTTTTGTATTTCCCATTCTTTTTGCAAAACAGTCGAAAACGGAATTGTATATAAAAGTAAACTCACCGAACGCAATCAACCTTCCCATTCAATTATGGCGTCAAAAATTTTATGACCGACATGAAATCGATGATCATGTGATGCAAGCGATATACTTTGGAATTACCATTGCGATGATCGTATTCAATTTGTTTTTATTTTTTATCCTAAGGGATGAAAGTTATCTTTTATATGTCCTTGTTGTCTTTAGTATTGCAATCAGTATCGCCGCTTATAATGGAATAGCTTCTGAATACATTTGGAAAAATTCTCCCTGGTTAGACCAATATGCGATCAATCTATTCATCTCAATTGTTCTCATTCTGTTTCTTATTTTTATGCGAAATCTTTTACAAACAAAAAAGATTTTGCCAAAATTGGATCCAATCAATATCATTTTGATCGTCATTCAAATTGTATTGTCGATTGCTTATATCATTTCATTTGATACTTTTGTTCGTTTGTTGGTACTCAGTCATTCGATCACATCCCTTTGGATTTTAATCATTGGGGTAATGTGTTCTTTAAAAAAACAACGAATTGCATATTTTTTCTTATTGGCCTTTGCATTTTTATTTTTGGCACTCATCGTTTCGACTTTGAGAGCCCTCGGTTATATCCCAACCAATGTATTTACCATTGAAGGTCCACAGTATGGTTCCGCTGCCGAAATGATGTTATTGGCCTTTGCATTAGCAGATCGTTATAATACAATCATCCGAGAAAAAGAAATCGCAGAATCCAAGGTGAAATCTAATTTAGAAAGATCAAATTTAGACTTAGAGGAAAAGGTTAGAGAAAGAACATTCAAATTAAACCAAACTCTCAGTGCAATGCGAAGAGATCTTTTTGTTGCGAAAAATATCCAAGAAAATTCAATTCAAGTGGATCCTCAGTTACTCAGAGAACTCAAATTAGTATATCGTTACCTTCCTGTTTCCGAAGTAGGAGGTGATTTTTTTGATATCATCCGTTTACAAAATGCAAATTTTCGAATCTTAATTGCAGATGCGACTGGACACGGAGTGCACGCTGCAATGATCACCATGGCAATCAAAGGACTTTACGATCCTATCAAAGAATTTGAACTGCAACCAAACCAAGTATTAGAAATCTTTAATGAAGAATTTATGGATAATTTTGTATCTTTAAATAGTTTATTAACAGCAATGATTTTAGATATAAACTTTAATGAAAAAACAATTCATTTTGCATCCGCTGGTCATCCCGCAGCAGTTCTATTGCATGATGGTAAAATAGAATTACTTGCAAAAACGGGTAGGATGATTGGATTAAAAAAACAAACACATTATGACCTTAAGTCCACAAAGTTTCAATCGGGTGATCGTTTGTTTATTTTTACTGATGGTGTTTACGAAGCTTTCAATAGTAAAAATGAAGAGTTTGGAGAAGAAAATTTGCACAAATTTTTAATGGCAACAAACAGTTTGCCATTGGGCCAGGTTGAGGAGAACCTTCTCAATACCTTAGAAAATTTCCAAAATGGGTCAGACCGGCAAGACGACCTCACCATCCTCGGTTTTGATTTATGAGAAAAAACTGATTTTTTTAGAAAAAATGGTTTGATATTAAATTATTTTACATCAAATGGATAGACAACCAAGTCTATTTTTTAGAGGAACTTACTAGGATTTTATATGAATCGATTGTACCAAAACGCAAAATTAGGCAACTTAGAATTAAAAAACCGTGTGGTCATGGCACCCATGACACGTTCAAGATCCATTGGCAATATACCTGGCGAAATTGTAGCCAAATATTACGAACAAAGATCGGAAGCAGGGTTAATCATTACAGAAGGAACTTCTCCGTCTCCGAATGGTCTTGGTTATGCGAGAATTCCAGGAATATTTTCCAAAGAACAAACCATTGCCTGGAAACAGGTCACCGAAAAAGTCCACAACAAAGGCAGTAAAATTTTTGTGCAACTAATGCATACAGGCCGCATTGGACATGTATTGAATTTACCAAAATCAGCAAAAGTGATTGGTCCATCAGCCATTCTGGCAAAAGGAAAAATGTGGACCGATGAAAAAGGTATGTTGGACCATCCAGTACCCGAAGAAATGTCAAAAGAGGAAATCCAATCTACGATCGCAGAATTTGTTTTAGCATCTAAAAACGCGATCGAAGCTGGATTTGATGGCGTTGAACTTCATGCAGCTAACGGGTATTTGTTGGAACAATTTTTACATCCATCTTCCAACCAAAGAACAGATGAATACGGTGGATCCATTGAAAATCGAATTCGTTTTGTATTAGAAGTGGCTAAAGCAGTGAGTGATGCCATTGGAAAAGAGAAAACTGGTATTCGTTTGTCTCCCTACGGAGCATTTAATGACCTATTTCCCTTTCCAGAAACACACGATGAATATTCACTTCTTGCAGATAAATTAAATGAAATTGGAATTGTTTATATTCACTTAGTTGATCATTCTTCCATGGGAGCACCAGTAGTAGAGCCAAAAACAGTTTCTGCAATTCGAAACCATTTTAAGGGAACATTGATATTAAGTGGTGGGTATGATGCTACTAGAGCTGAAAAAGATATTGAATCAGGTAACGCCGATTTGGTGGCATTTGGTAAACCTTTTTTAGGCAATCCAGATTTAGTCACACGTTTCCAAAAGAGTCTTCCCCTCTCTGGTTTTGATGAAACAACATTGTATACTCCCGGAGAAAAAGGGTACACCGATTATCCTCTTGCTTCTTAAATAGATACAATTCTATTGAATCAAACAATTCAAACGTTACCATCTGTGAGTCTAAAACGGATTCCCAGAATGGTAACTTACCTTTCGCATTATCTAAATTAGCTGAGCGCCTCAATACCATCGAAACTAAACTTGGATTGGAACAATTGACCGGGCTCTTCCGGGGTGCGCGTTCGCTCCCGTCACCCACCATTGGACAATGGTAGGTGACCAAGCCCTCCAGATCCCTGGCGCAAAGGAACTCTTCTTCATACTGCCAATGTTTCAAAATCCTTTGAACTGATGCTTTTAGGCTCCCAAAAGCGCAAACGTGAACATTTCTAAAAGAAAACGCGAGGATTAGAGATTGTGTTTCCTTTCCATTGAGGGTTGTGATAGAGAGGAGACATTGGGTGGCGGGTCTAGTTCCCCTCCCTCAATCGGGTGGGGATACAAATATCCATTCTGTACCCCGAACCACCCTTTTTTAAAATCCCCAACCGAACCAATTTCCCTTGACGATTTCCGATCCAATTCATTATTTAACCAAAAGGTTAATTAGCTAAATGGTTAAATTAGAAGAAAAGGAAGATCACCTCAATTCCACATTCCAGGCTTTGGCTGATCCCACTCGAAGGAAGATCCTGATGCAATTGGTGCTTGGGGAAGCAACTGTCTTAGAATTGGCGGAACCTTTCCAGATGAGTTTGCCTGGAATTTCCAAACACATTAAAGTATTAGAGAAAGCAGGTTTGATCGAAAGGGGTAAGTCCGCACAATACAGGCCTTGTCGCATCAAAGTAGAAGCACTAGAAGAAGCGAATTCATGGTTAGAACAATACCGAAAATTATGGGAAGATCGTCTCGATCGCTTGGATGAATACCTAATAGAACTTCAAAAATCAAAACAGGAATTTAAAAAATGATGAATCAAGATGTAAACGTAACTTTAGAAGAAAATATCGTACGAATTGAACGTAAATTTAATGCTCCACTAAAACTTGTATGGGAAGTTTGGACAAATCCGCTCCATCTTGAAAAATGGTGGGGACCAAAAGGTTTTACCAACCCTACTGTTGAGTTTGACTTTAAAGTAGGTGGTTCCTATAGAATTGTTATGCGATCTCCCGAAGGAATTGATTATCCAGTATTAGGAAAATTTTTAGAAATTACACCTTATGAAAGTTTTGTGATGAGTGATTTGGTTGAGGAACATCCTGAAGAATGGGTGAAAGAAGTACAAAAAATGGCTGGTGTTACTGGAGATCGCTCCATTCTCAATTCCAAACTCAGGGTATTATTCGTTGAACAAAAAGAATTTACGCAAGTCATCCTCATCACCGAATTTATGAACAATCAAATTCGTGATGGCTTCGCGAAATCAGGTATGAAGGAAGGTTGGTCACAAAGTTTTGAAAAATTAGAATCAGAAGCATTGCCGACTCCAAATGAACTGATCATTGAGAAAGTTCTTACTCATCCAATTGATTTAGTTTACCATGCGTTTACAGATTCACTGAATATTCAGTCCTGGTGGGGTCCAAATGGTTTTACAACGACAACGGAATCAAGGGATTTTAAGATTGGTGGTGAATGGGTTTTCAAAATGGTTAGTAAAGATGGAACGGTTTATCCTAATGTAATCAAATACAAGTCCATTAAAGAAAAAGAATATTTGGAATACCTTCATGGTTCCGGAAGTGATTCACCGAACGACGACTTTTTAGTTAAGATTTGGTTTTCTCCGACAAAAAACAACCATACCATCATTAAAATGAAAATGATTTTCTCAAGTGCAGAAAAACGTAATATTGTAGTTAATTTCGGTGCAATTGACGGTGCACACCAAACATTGAGTAAACTAAATTTTTACTTAACAAAATAATACACAAATTATAGGAATTGAATGATGACAAGTGCAAGTTTATGGAATGATTTAAAAAAGGCATTATCGGGCTCGGAAGAAGATTATACAGAAGTAAATTTGAGAAGAGCTATCTTTTTATTATCTGTCCCTATGATTTTGGAACTGGTTTTAGAATCTGTTTTCGCAGTGGTGGATATCTATTTTGTTGGAACTTTGGGCGCCTCTGCCGTTGCGACAGTTGGATTAACAGAAACATATTTGTTTTTATTATATTCTGTAGCTATGGGTTTATCATTCTCAGTTACCGCAATCGTTGCAAGAAGGATTGGCGAAAAAGAAAAAGATAAAGCAGGTATTGCTGCAATGCAATCCGTTTGGATTGCCATCATAGCATCACTTCCGTTCACAATTGCAGGTATTTTTTATTCTAAAGAATTATTGGCTCTTATGGGAGCTGATGACTGGGTACTAAACGAAGGTTTCCGTTACATGCAATGGATGTTGGGAGGAAATATCGTTATCATACTCCTTTTTTTGATTAATGCAGTATTCCGCGGAGCTGGTGACGCGGCAATCTCAATGAAAGTATTATGGCTTGCTAATGGTTTAAACATTATCTTAGATCCTATTTTTATTTTTGGATGGGGACCAATACCTGCGTATGGAATCACTGGTGCTGCCATTGCCACAACGATCGGCCGTGGGATTGGTGTCTTATTTCAGTTCTGGTTATTATTTCAAGGTGGAAAACACATAAGGATATTCTTTCGCCACTTACAAATTGAATGGGATACCATTTTCGGAATTCTTAAAACCTCACTTGGTGGGATTGGCCAAATGATTGTAGGTATGACTTCTTGGATTTTTATCATGAGAATTTTATCCGAATTTGGAAGTCAAACTGTCGCTGGTGCAACGATTGCACTTCGTACCATGATGTTTACGATGATGCCATCTTGGGGTATGTCAAATGCTGTTGCAACACTAGTGGGGCAAAATCTTGGAGCAGGTAAACCTGATCGTGCAGAACAATCTGTATGGTTTACAGGTTATTGTAATATGGGTTATCTAATCCTTGTTTCCATCGTTTATTTTTTCTGTAGTGAAAGCATCATTGGTATTTTCACAAATGACCAAACGGTTATCAATATTGGCTCAGAGTGGTTACGTATAGTATCCTATTCTTATTTTGTTTATGCTTGGTGGATGGCAGCAAGCCAAGCGTTTAATGGAGCAGGTGATACGATTACACCTACTAAAATCAATATCATCTTTTTTTGGATCATTCAAATCCCATTGGCATATACCCTTGGTAAATTTTTTGATTTTGGATATCGAGGCGTTTTTTGGGCAATGATGGTATCTGAAACTTCAGTCGGAATTTATACATTGTGGTTATTTACGAAAGGGAAATGGAAAGAAACAAAGGTGTAACTGTTGCCAAGTATGGAAAAAAAATCACCAGCGACAATTGATGAATATATCCAATCGTTCCCCAAGGAAGTTCAATCAATATTAAACGAAGTGAGAAAAACCATTCGAGAGGTAGCACCAAATGCAAGTGAGGCGATCCGATATGCAATCCCAACATTTATCCAAAATGGAAATTTAGTCCATTTTGCGGCGTTTCGCCAACATATTGGATTTTATGCATTGCCATCTGGAAATGCAAAATTTCAAAAAGAATTGGCAAACTATAAAATTGGGAAAGGTTCCATTCAATTTCCTTTTGACCAACCGATTCCCTTAGATTTGATCCGAAAGATTGTAAAATTTAGAATCAAAGAAACTTCTGTGAAAGAAAAAAAAAGGAAACGAAAAAAGTAGGGAAGCGAAACAATCAATGAAAGATACCATTGGGTCTGAAACTCTGGTCCTTCGGTATTTTTACTTTTGGTTTTGAAACTTTGGATTTTGAAAAGGATGTCATGCGGGCGAAGGGACAAAGACCTCTCCGCTGTTCGGACATCCTGTCCTCACATCGCTCCGAGGCACGGCGTCGCTAAGGCGAAAGCCATCCAGGCTTTCTTACTGTAACACTCGTTCCCTATGGGTCACTCATGTTCCAGCTCGCGCCACTGTTCGAGTCAATCGGTTTTAATCGTATGTTTGGATTTTGAAAAGGATGTCATGCGGGCGAAGGGACTCGAACCCTCGCCAGAAGCTTGGAAGGCTGCTGTGCTACCGTTACACCACACCCGCGACGTATATACATAGTTTTGGCTGAGGGTTAAGGGTCAATGATTTTTGGTTCCAGAATGTGAGGCAGGAAGAAAATGAGTCCATGGCCCTCCCGCAAGCGCTCGAAAATTACCGAAAACAGTATCGAAAAATCAAACTTTTCCAAGACATTTCCTCAGTTCTGCATTGGGACTCGGAAGTGATGATGCCAGAAGAAGGGCGTGAATATAGATCCAGCCAGATTGCTGCTGTTGCGGAACTCACACATGAATGGATGACGGACAAATCTTTTTTGGAACAAATTCAAAACGCAAAACAAGCGGTGAATGACCTTCCGGTACCAGAAAGGGAAGTTTGGAATCGTGAGTTGGAAATCCTTATGGAGGAAAAGGAAAAAGCAGATAAATTACCTTCTGAGTTTGTATCCGAATTTGCTAAACTCACAAATCTTGCACACGCAGAATGGGCAGAAGCAAAAAAAGAAAAAAACTTTAAACTCTTTTCGAAACGATTGGAAGAACTTGTTCAATTATCTAAAAAACAAGCAGATTACCTTGGTTATACGACAGAACCTTACGATGCACTTTTAGATTCTTATGAAAAAGGAGCCAAGGCAAATCAAATTCAAAATTTATTTTTGGATCTAAAGAACTCTCTGATCCCGATTGTTGCCAAAGCACCTAATTTTGAAACTCCATTTAAAAAACCAATTTCCATCGCAAAACAAACCAAATTTTGCAATCGACTTCCAGCAATTTTGGGACTTACGACAAAAGAATCCCGTTTAGACATAAGCAATCATCCGTTTTCGACAAGTTTAGGGAAGGGTGATAAACGAATTACAACTAGGTATTCGGAAACAGATCCACTTTCTTCCATCTTTGGTGTGTTACATGAAACCGGACATTCATTGTATGAATCTGGATTGTCAAAAATGCCAAATTGGCCAACCCCATTAACAGAATATTTAAGTTTAGGAATTCATGAATCACAAAGTCGATTGTGGGAAAACCAAGTCGGAAGGTCTTTACCATTTTGGGAATTTATGTATCCTATTTTACTGGAAGATTTTGAGCTGACTGAAGTTGAACTTCCATTTCAAAAATTATTCAAGTATATCAATAGCACTGAAAAATCAAAAATTCGTGTTGAGGCGGACCAAGTAACTTACAACCTTCATATCATATTACGATTTGAAATCGAAAGGGATTTGATTAATGGCAAAATTAAAGTAAATGATTTACCAGAAATTTGGAATGGAAAAATGAAAGAAAGTTTTGGATTGACCGTTGAAAATGATGCGGAAGGTGTTTTACAAGACATCCATTGGTCAATGGGAGCATTTGGTTATTTTCCTACTTATACATTGGGTAATATTTTTAGTGCTCAATTTTTCAGAAAATTTACAGAAGAATATCCAGATTCGCATAACAAATTTTCGGCGAACGGAGATTTTTCAGATTTATTAAATTGGTTACGAAAACACATCCATTCAAAAGGAAAGATTGATACCATCGAAAATTTGGTTCAGGATGCCACAGGGGAACCGGCGAACGCAAAATATCTCATTTCTTATTTAGAGGATAAAGTAAAAGAAGTTTCAGTTTCCAATTAATTGAAACTAAAAAGGAATCACAATGTCAGGATCAGAACAAGTATTAGAAAAACTCAGTCAACTTTCCTATTTTGATAATTTAGCATTGTACTATTTGTGTAATGAAACTCCACCGCAAACATTAGCTTTGGCTTTTTTACAAATGGATGAAAAAATCGCAGGATCAATGTTAGGTGTTTTGGATGTGCAACGTCGAAAGTATGTACACGAGATGATGGCTTTACAAAAAGATTCTACAGAGGAATCAAAAAAAGCCGCAGCAGAGGGATTACTCCTAATTGCTGACGGCCTGATTTCAAGGAATTTAATCAGCAAACAAGGTCATTATTTTTTCGGTACTAAAAAATAAAACAAACCAATTCCTAAAAACAACCAACCTAAAAGGAAACTCACTCCTCCAAAAGGAGTGATGGCACCGAGTATCCTGATTCCAGTGACGGCAAGTGCATACAAACTAAAAGAAAAGATCAAAATTCCTATTAAAAACATCCAACATGAAATTCTGAGAAACGTTTGGCTTTTTGGAGATCCATCATTAATTTCCGCAAATAACAAAATGAAAAAAGTAATCAGTGAAACAATATTATGATAAAAATGATATTTGTTTCCGGTTTCAAATATCACCATAAGTTCTGGGGTGATGATTTTTTTTAAGCCATGTGCACCAAATGCTCCGATGGCAACTGCCAAAAATCCAGAGAAACATATGAGTAGAATTAAAACTAAATCGGATTGCTTCTTGACAAGTTTCATATTGAATACTTCCTATTGCCTATGACTTCAGATGCATCCGGAAAGAATACTAAATTTGTAAGAGTTTGGCGACAACTCAATGTTGAAGAGATAAAAAAACAACTATTGTATATCGATGATCTTTACGGAACGTGTGGAAACTGCAAAAAACTTGGACTCAATTATCTCAAAGACAAAAAATGCCCAGACTGCGGTATTACGTTCAAATACCTTGCAACTAAATTGAGTAAGGTGGCGGACATTGGAAAGATATTAAGTAGGATCGATAAAGAAGGATTGGATCTCACTTTAATTGAAAGAGAAGATTTTGAAAGATCAAGTGCATCCGATGCAGCACGAGATCTTTTTAAATCTTAAATCAAATTCAAATACTAAAATTTAAAAGACCAACCAAATTGGGCCGTTTTGTTATGAGCGGCAGTGTCTTCCCAAGCATCAAAAACTCGTACCGCGCGAGTCACTGCGAGCGCTGCAAAAATACCCACTGCATTTGGTGATTCCCAAACACTTCCTGGTCCTTTCACATTCAACATATTATCATAAATATTCTTTTTAGGTAAATTTTCCTGAGCATATAAATAAGCGCCACCCGCCAATATTAGGTCACACAAAAGGTAGATACTCATACTAACAAATGTATCACGGTTCGTAAAAAGTGGTGAATTCCAAGAATTGTATCCAACGGAAGCCATTGGTGTGATTAAATTTAAACCTTGAGAAACGATATGGTATTTTTCAGATAAGGGAACAGCAGACTCATGCGGAGGTTTTTGTAATAGTTCCTGTTCCATGATTTGTTTCCACATTTTTTCTTGCCCCCGGCGAGGCGATTCAATCCGAATGATTGAATCTGGTGATGTTTTGCCAACTTTACCTACATAAATATTAAAATCATATGGATTGTTCCATTTGTTACGATACCGATAAACAAAACCTTGTGTTTTTTCGTCAGCATAAAAATCCGGATCGAGTTTGTTTAAAACTGCCAACAAACGAATATTAACATCTTCTGGGCCTCCCAAGATTTCTAATGTTTCTCCAGCAAATAATGAATTTGTTGAAAAAATAAGTAAACCAAGGAAGAATATAGCGTTAATAAGGTGACTTTGAATTCCCTTTTTAAAAATTTTCATGATTGGACCACTGGTAATTGAAGATATGCATTGATTAAACCTAATGAATTGTATGTTGCATGACAAGCCATGGCAATCCAAAGATTTCCTGTTTTGATATATAAATAACCGAAAAACATTCCTACACCACAAATGATGAATGGAATGGCAACTGAAGTTCCATCTCCATAGTGTAGCCAACCAAACAAAAGTGAGACGATCAAAAGGCCTTCTTGGGTTAAACCTTTATCGATAAACGATTTTAGCAAAAATCCTCTAAAAAAGATTTCTTCCAAAATTCCGGTGATGATTCCGACTACATAAATTCCCCAGGCTAATAAATAACCATTTCCGTGCAGGGAAAGATATAATTTTTTCGCAAACACTCCAGAATCTAAAGGTACTGATAATTTTTCCAATATTGATCCAAAAATGATCACAACGAAAAAACAAATGAGACCATTGGCAATTCCACGAAATAAAATTGGAATTGAAAGTTCGTCTTGTAAATCTGTAACAGGGATTTGTAAAACTTTTTTGTATAATAAATACCCAAGTCCCACATAACATAAAAACCATGGTATGGAAATACCGAGTAAGTAATGTGGTTTGTCTGAAAATACGAGATCGTAAAATTCACTAAAGAGGACATTCGGATTTTCAGTGATTTCTTTTTGGAATTTGTCTTTGATGGGACCAATCACTTTTTGGTATTCTGCAAGTAGACCTGAAAAGTCCAACTTACCTTCAGAATATTCCTCATATAACGGTTGGACTTGTTCTTCAGGAATCCTGTGGTTCAAAACCGAATGGTTCACAAAGGCCAAAAAGAATACGGAATAAAAAAAAGAACAAACGTAAACGAGACCAAATGAATAGGCTGTGAGCCGAAAGATCTCAAAAAATCGATTCTGCATCTGCCTTACAGTTCCTCAATTTCGGCAAGAATCGTCACCGTTTTTTTAGGAAATGGTCGATAATCAGTTTAGAAGATTATGTCTAAAATCGTCGTTTTTCTCAAATGGACTGTGATTTGGATCAGTTTGGGAGTCACATCCGAATTGTTTTCAGGCCCTCTCACTCTTGCCAATTTAGACTATAGCAACCCTCTACTCAAAAATCTTCGTTCCGAAATCAAAGAAAATTTAAGAATCTCGAAGTCGGGAACCAAAAATGAAAACCTAATTCCCCTTAAATACTACGAATACAAAGTCCAAAAGGAAGACAATTTCTTCAAAATCATGGCTCGTACGGGAATGGATTTGGAAACATTATCTTCTGTGAATGAGTTAAGTTCCCCCCATGATTTGTCACCAGGTATGGTTTTGGAAATTCCCAATATGCGTGGAACGTTCCATCCAGAAGAAACAGAAGCTGATGAAAAAACAAAACTTCGATTGGCAAACCAATACCAAATCAATCCGAACAAATTACAATTTGATGCAGAACGAGGGAAATGGTTTATGCCTGGGATTTCGATGGGAAAATCTGAGAAGTCATTTTTTTATGGATTTGGGTTTCAGTTTCCACTAACAACTGCTAGAATATCATCCAATTTCGGAAAAAGATTGGATCCTTTCACAAAAAAAGAGACGTTCCACGGTGGACTTGATATGGCCGCCAAACAAGGATCAGATGTCTATTCTTCAATGGACGGTGTAGTGAGTTTTGTTGGAAACCAGGGTGGTTATGGAAATTTAATCATCATCAAACATAGTTTGGGATACGAAACAAGGTATGGACATTTATTAAACTACTTTGTAAAACAAGGCCAAAAAGTTAAAAAGGGTGAAAAAATTGGGGAAGTCGGACAAACAGGTAGAGCGACCGGTCCACATTTACATTTTGAAATTAGAAGAAATTCAAAAAGACAAAGACCTATTTTTCAATCACACTAAAAAAAGATTTTACGACCGTTCTTGATTGTGTTACTTCTTGGAATCAATGGACTTTGAAATTCCCCAAGAAGTAGAATCACTTCGTAAAAATATCCAATCCTTTATCACAGAAGAAATCATTCCTCTGGAAAAACATTATGACTATGAAAAAGGTCGAATGCCAGAAGCCATTAACCAACAAGCGCGCGCTAAAGTAAAAGCGGCTGGTTTTTGGACACCTCACCTTCCGAAATCAGAAGGTGGTTTGGGATTGGATTTAATTGGGACTTGTATCATTTTCAGTGAACTTGGTCGTTCTCCAATTGCACCATATATTTTCAATTGTGATGCACCGGATGAAGGGAACATGCACTTACTTTCGTTAGCTGCAACTGAAAAACAAAAAGAATTAATATTACACCCACTGATCAAAGGGGAACTTCGCACAGGATTTGCCATGACAGAACCATCTCCCGGTGCCGGATCTGACCCTACATCACTCCAAACCAATGCAGAAAAACATGGGGATAAATACATCTTAAATGGGCGAAAGTGGTATTGTACAGGTGCCAATGGGGCCAAGTATTTGATCGTTATGGCAAAGGTGAATGGAAGTTTTCGAAAAACCACGATGTTCCTTGTACCTACCGATTCCCATGGGTATACAATGGTTCGGGAAATCGAACTTATGGGTTCTCACGGGCCCGGTGGTCATTGTGAACTTAATTTTGAGAATGTGGAAGTTCCTGAGGATATGGTTCTCGGAAGGGTGGGGGAAGGTTTTCGTTTATCACAAGAAAGATTGGGCCCTGCTCGCCTTACACACTGTATGCGTTGGACGGGGATGGCAAGGCGTGCTCTTTCAATTGCTCGCAGTTATGCGAAAGAAAGAGAAGTGTTTAGTGCAAGGATTGCTGACCACCAAGGCATCCAATGGATGTTTGCTGAACGTGCCACAGAAATTGAGATGGCATTTTTACTAACACTCAAAGCGGCTTGGCTCTTAAAAACAGGAAAAGATGCAAGGCAAGAAACATCCATGGCAAAGTGGAAAGTGAGTGAGTCATTATGTAATACCATTGATATGGCCATTCAAATTTGTGGAGGGAAAGGGTATTCCAGAGACCTACCACTTGAATTGTTTTATCGCGATGCAAGAGCCGCAAGGATTGCTGATGGACCTTCTGAAGTACACAAGATGGTCATTGGTAGGAACTATGTTTCAGAGAAGTGGGACTTTTAACTCAATATGGACATCAAAGAACTTCAGGAGAAAGTAGAAACACATCTCAGTTGCGTTTGGAAAGAACCTGTAAAGGTAAGTGAGATTTTTCATTTGAGTGGAGGAGCTTGCCAAGATAATTACGCTTTGGAACTTGTTTCTAATTCTACTAAAAAATCTGTTGTATTGCGTACGGACAAAGGTGGAAGTTTGTTATCTTCTTTGTCGAAACGAGATGAATACAAAGTTGCCGAACTGGTTTTTAAGGCAGGTGTCAAAACTCCCACTCCTGTTTATCTAGAAGAAGAGTCTTCTGTCATTGGTTCTCCGTTTTTCCTTATGGAAAAAATTGCGGGGAAGGCTACAGGTCGCTACATCACAAAAGATAAAGAATTGGATTTGTATCGTAAAACTAAAATGGTTTCAGACCTTGCATCCAATTTAGCTAAACTCCATACTGTCACTCCTGAATCCGTAAATGACGAAGATTTAAAACTAAAATTAAAGTTAGTAACAGTTCAAAATTATATCACTCTGGCTATCTCGGACTTACGCAAATCACTTGATGAATTACCAGAAGCACACCCTGCCATCGAATTGTGTTTAAACTGGATGGAATTACAAGCACCTAATATTGATAAGATCGTATTAGTTCATGGCGACTATCGTACTGGAAATTTTATGATGAATCCAGACGGACTGCAAGGGATATTGGATTTTGAATTTGCACACTGGGGAGATCGTCACGAAGACATTGCTTGGTTGTGTATGCGAGATTGGCGGTTTGGTCGCCTAAACAAAGAAGTTGGTGGTTTTGGTGACAGAATCGATTTTTATAAAGAATATGAAGCTACTTCGGGTATCAAAGTAGATCCATTTAAAGTCACTTTTTGGGAAATCATGGGAAATATTCGTTGGGCAATTGGCAGCGCGCAACAAGCAGAAAGACATTTGTCAGGCAAAGACAAAGGGATTGAACTTGCTTCCATTGGAAGAAGGACAGCAGAGATGGAATGGGAAGCCATACGTCTTATTGAGGAGATAGACAATGCAGTATAGACCAGACTCAAAAGAATTACTCCAAGCCATCCAAGATTTTTTGATGAAAGACTTACTTCCAAAATTGGAAGGTGATGATTTATTATCTTATAAAACATTAGTTTCCTGGAATATGTTAGGTGTAATCGCTAGAGAAATTGAAAATTCGGATTTTACGAGCACCTGGTCGGAAATATTAGATTCAAATTTATCTATATCAGATTTAGAAACGAATTACCCAATGGATTCCTTTTATAAATTATCCAAAAAAGAAAAAAATAAAGTTCTCCGAGAATGGAACCAAAATCTTGCGTCACTCATTCGCAAAAAATCTTCATTATTTGGGACTCAACAATCAGAACCTATCCAGAACAAAACAGAATTGGATATAAAACCGAGAAGTAAGGTTTGGAATTTGGTAAAATCACAATTAAAGGAAAACTTAGCTGTCTCAAATCCGAGGTTCCAAACCTAAATGTCGTATTTGTATTTAGTCAGGCATGGTCAGGCGGATAGACTTGGAAAAAATTATGACCAACTAACAGAACTTGGATGGAAACAAGCATCTCTTTTGGGAGAATACTTCAAAAACCATAGAATTGAATTTGATTCTGTTTATACAGGTACATTGAACCGACAAAAACAAACGGCAGAAGCAATCCTCAAAAGTTTTACCTCAGATCGTTTTTGTATACCTGACCCATTGGAAAATTCTGCTTGGGACGAATTTGATTCTAGAATGTGGTTGGGTATAGCTGCAAAAATTCGAAATTCAAACGAAAAATTTGCAAAACTCTATGAATCCTATAAACAAGCTTGGGAAGAAGGAAAAGAAGAAACTCGCAGTTACTTCCAAGAACTCATTCAACTTGTGTTAGCTGATTGGGTGAATGGAGTCTGGGATCCGGTAGAACCATATACGTTTAAAGAATATGTTGAAAAAGTAACATTTGGACCTAAAGAAATTCCTAGTGATGTTAAAAGTACTTTGGTTGTATCCTCTAGTACTCCGATTGCGATTATGATGGGACTTAGTTGTAAGATGGATCATAAGGACTATCCTATTTTTATGAAGTCCATTTTGAATTCATCACTCAGTGTGTTCCGTCGGCAGTCCACTGGTTGGGAACCTGTCAGTTGGAATGGAACTCCACACTTGCAAGATCCCGATTTGATCACCATTGTATAGATGTTAGATTAAATGGATCATTGGGTAAAGGATGAGAGTAACTTCACTCGGTTTTTGGCTTTTTGACCCCATCCAGACCTTGGATAATTTTTATACAAATGGTCCATCGCTGCGAGTTCTTCCTCATTTGTTTTGCTATACCGAACTGTGATTTTTGGTTCCTCTTGGAATTTAAAGTCAACGGTGACGTGGAAACTTCCCATAAACACAACCGTTCCAGGTAATAAGTCAATTCTTGATTTCCGAATGTCATCCAAATCAAAATCAATATCGATTTTATTCGGTTGCTTCGTACTACCGAAAGCAAAATCAGAAGCACCACGATTCAATAAATGGATCGCATCAAAGATTTCGTATTGGCCTTCTTTTAAATTTTGAAAGTAATAATAGTGGCCTGAACTTTCACTGTATTCGATTGATTTTTCTCCTTTGCGTAAGGTGACTTTTTGGAACCGAGGGTCAATGAGTTCATCCAAAATCATTTCATCTTTCACAATTGTCATATGGACAATGATCAAACTACTTTGCGAATTCTTAGGACCAAAACTGGAACATTCAGGAAATAAATAGCTAACCAAAAGTAAAATCAAAATTTTACGAAAAACTCCAGATGTCAATTGTTCCCATTTAGAAATTTTTTTTACTTCAGACATTCTTTCGTTCTTCGTTTCCATTTCCGTATGCTTTTCATTTTTCAAATTTGAACTCATGTTTGGCGAAGTCCTTAACCCATTGGGTATTGAATTTTTTTAGAAACTGCATTGATTTCGGACAATATTTCATCGGAAAGGATGACATCGGTCGCCTTCAAAGATTCTTCCAACTGTTCTACAGTATTGGCTCCGATGATGGTGGAAGCCACGAAATCGTGTTGTTTGCTCCAAGCAACTGACATGACTGTCGAGCTCATTCCGTACTTTGTTGCAATTTCCATTAATTCTTTAGTAGATGCTAATGTTTGTTCGTTTAGGAATCGATTTGACATCCTCTTTTGCCTTTCTCCTTCCACCATATAACGAACAAAACGTGCCCCTTCCGGTTTCGTAGTCACATTGTATTTACCCGTGAGAACTCCTCCTGCAAGTGGAGAATAAGGTAATAAGGATACACCTTCTTTTCGGCAAACCTGCGCTAATTCGTCTTCAAATCGACGATTCAAAATGGAAAAATTATTTTGGATGGAATCATACCGAATCAAATTGTATTTATCTGATGTCCAAAGGCTTTTCATGAGTCCAAAAGAAGTTTCATTGGAACATCCGGCATAACGGATTTTTCCTTCCTCCTTGAGTTCGGTAAGGGCCTCCATCGTTTCATCATAGGAAACGTCATGGTCCGGCCAATGAGTTTGGTACAAGTCTATGGTTTCTACACCTAACCGTTGCAAGGAGCCTTCGATTGCTCTACGGATATGGTATTTGTCAAGAGCCGTTTTCCCTTCGCGGAGTGGTGGGCTAAACCATCCATGTCCTGGACCTGCCACTTTTGTCGCAATGATGATTCCATCCCTAGGTTTTGTTTTTAACCACTTTCCAAAAATCTCTTCGGTACGATGTACCCAAGATTTTTGTGGTGGTACTGGATAAATTTCTGCTGTATCGTAAAAATCAATACCTGCATCATAAGCCCGATCTAAAATCCTAAACGCCTCATCTTCGTTACATGAAGATCCAAAAGTCATGGTTCCCATACAAATTTCGGAAACCACCATTCCTGTTTTGCCAAGTCTTCGTTTTTTCATGTTATTTTTTGATTAAAAAAGTTTTGAATTGGTTTTTTGGATCACTCCATTCAATCACATGATCCTTAACCTTTGCCTTGGTTGGTCCTCTTTGCATGGCACGATACAAATCTTCGATAAAAAGTTTATCACCTTCCACAACAGCTTCGACTTCCCCATTCGGTAAGTTTTGTGTATAACCTTTGAGTCGCATCTCTTGGGCTTTTTGTAATATATAATACCGAAATCCCACACCTTGTACGGTTCCCCGCACTAAAATTCTTGCTCTCGCTTCTTCTGATTTTCCCAAAGATTGTCTCCTACAATTACCTTATGTGGTTTTAACATTCTCTGCAATGTAATTTTGAATGGCTGATTTAAAAAGAGGAACAAACTTTTCGTAAACGGGTCGTTTGAAATCAATTACAGCTTGGATTGTTTCCTCGATTTCCATATGGCGAATGGTCAAAAATTCTTGTTCATGATGGACCAAATCACATTCGTCCAAACCACCATCCCAATAAAACAAAATCCACCTTTGTAATTGCCCTCGAAACTTTTGAAGATGGGAGTTAAGTCCTAGTGAGCTTGGGAAATCATATGGAATCCAATCTGGATATTCAGTTACATAAATTGCCTTTTTGATTCCTAGTTCTTCGTATAATTCTCGTTTAGCGGCTTCAAGATAATCTTCTTCTTCGTCAATGCCGCCCTGTGGAAATTGCCAAGATCCAGGAAATTGGATCCTTTCACCAACAATGACCATTCCCTTAGAGTTAAAAACTACCATTCCTACATTTTTGCGGTAGGGTTTGTCTGTCATAATCGTTAGTATGTCCTTCTCTTTCATTTTCGCAAGAAATTCCTTAATTTTTTGTTTCTCGGGAAATCCGTGGTTCCAATCTTGGGATTAGGAGATAGTATGAAGATCATTTTGGTTCGTCACGGTGAGGCTGAGAACTCTACCTCTACCATTTCCGATACGCAAAGGGAACTCACAGACAAAGGGAAAAGTGATATTCATAAAATTGGTAAGTTCATTAAAAACTCGTCATTATCTGTCAAACAAGTGTATTACAGCCCCTACACTCGAACCAAACACACAGCAGAAATCCTTTCAGAAGAACTAAAGTACGAAGGTGACATGGTTGCTTCAGATGATTTGGCTGCAGGAAGAGGTTGCTCCGATATCATTTCGTGTCTTGTCAACTTTTCAAACTCCGATACAGTTTTGTTAGTTGGTCATAATCCAGATATCACATATTTTGCTGCAAAACTACTAGGGAATTCCAGCGTTGCAGAAAATTTAGTTTTCCAACCTGGATCTACAATTGCCATCAACGTCGCACGAGAAAAATTTGACCACGGCCAAATCATTTGGGCCATTTCACCGGACAATCTCGGAATTTAATTTGAATCAAAGTCTAAAACCAGTAAGGCTTGACCAAGTATGTAAGGCCAGGTTTTTGGACTTCATAACACGGGGTGTAGCGCAGCGGTAGCGCACTTGTCTGGGGGGCAAGGGGTCGCCGGTTCAAATCCGGTCACTCCGAAGTGAAAATGTTGTGATTCAAAAAACCCAGCAGGCTTGAGCACAAACCTGCCGGTAGAAAATTCAGGATGGTGAGATGAAAAAATAAAACTTAAGAAGGTTTGTTGTCTTTACCTTCTTTCACTTTGTCGAGATACTTCACAACATTGTCTCTCAGTTCTTCGATACGAACGATTCCCCAAGCAACACCCATTTTCACTTTTAGTGCTTTGTCACTTGTATCACTTTCGCCTTGCTCTTTCAGTTTTTGAAAGTTGGTTTCAAATTGGCTTTTTTTCTCGTTAAGGTCTACCACCAGTTTCTCCCAAACTTCTTTGGAAGTTTTGACAGCACCGATTCCGGCATTCACGATATCTTGTAGTTTGTTTTCCACGTTGCTCATCGGATTGACCCCTTCTCCATCCATTATTTTGCACTGCACAATAATGTCGAGAAAGAATTTTGTGGAGGAAAGCGAAATCTTAGGGTAAACTACCGAGATGCACGCGACTTCCCCTCGGCTTTTTTTCCTCATTTTCTCCATTTTGACTGTTTTGGCCAATTGTGGCGGCCAAATCCAAGAAAAACCCATCGCTGGTTGTGAACGAATTTCAGGCACACCTGGGCCAGAAGACTTCGATCTCATCCGAGAAACATCCACTTTGATCGTTTCCTCTCATGAAAGACGAAATGGATTAAAGGACATTGGTGCCTTATATGAAATTTCCTTTGCCAATCCAAAACAAAAGTTAGAAGCCAAAAAAATTGAAACCAATTACCCAGAAAATTTCCGACCACATGGAATCAGTTATGCAAAAGTGAAAGGAGTGGATACACTCGCAGTCATTTCACATACCCTTCAAGATGAAATTCCACATACACTTGAAATTTTCGAACGATCCAAAACGGGTAAATGGACACATACAAAAACTCTAAGTGATCCATCACTCACAAGTCCAAACGATGTATTTATGAACGAGGCGGGTGAGATTTTTACATCCAACGATAATGGTACAAGTAATGCGATACGCAAGTATTGGGACATGATCATTCGAAGTGGAAGGGCTGACGTATCTTATTATGATGGAAATACATTCCAATCATTAGGTGTTCCAGTGATGCTCGGGAATGGAATTTACATTCGTAAAAATGGGAAACAAGAACTTTTATACCGATCTGTCTTTGCTGAAAAAGCGATTCGCGTGTATGAAGTGAATCGAGTTGATGGTAAAATCAATTTAAAATATTTAGAATCGATTTCGATTGGGGCAGGTCCAGATAATATTTTAGAAGATGAAACAGGAATGTTATGGCTTGCAGCACATGATTCAACTTATAAATTCATTCGCCATGTGATGAATCGAACCAACTTAGCACCCACACGTGTATTCAAAGTCAATCCCAACACAAAAGAAGTCACAGAAGTGTATTCCAATGAAGGTGCGGAAATTTCAGCAGGAAGTACTGGTCTCGTTTATAAAGATAAACTACTGATCTCACAAGTTTTCGAAGATTTCCTTTTGGTTTGCCCAAGACCTTAGAAAAATACATAATCATATTATTACGATAGTGATCTTGTCACTGTCGTATTGTGGATAAACAGATCCAAATATATAACCCTAAGAAAATTCTATGACTTTCAAAAAAGACATCGTCATAAAATCATTTTCTTCTCAAAAAGAATGGAAGGATTGGCTTAGTGTTCATTTTGATTCCATAGATGATGGAATATGGCTTCGAATTTTTAAGAAGGACTCAGGAATCAAAACGATTACTTATGATGAAGCCTTAGAAGAAGCATTATGTTTTGGTTGGATTGATAGCCAGAAAAAAAAATATGATGAAACATCCTGGATCCAAAAATTCACTCCACGTCGGGCTAAAAGCATTTGGTCGAAACGAAATCGGGAAAAAGTCGAAAAACTGATCAAAGAAAAACGAATGCAACCTAGTGGACTCAAAGAGGTAGAAGCTGCTAAAAAAGATGGAAGGTGGGAAAAGGCATATGATTCACAAAGTAATATGGAAATGCCAAAAGATTTTTTGGTTCAATTGAAAAAGAACAAAAAAGCCCATGAATTCTTTCAATCCCTCAATAAATCAAACCATTTTGCGATCGCTTGGCGATTACAAACTGCGAAAAAACCGGAAACAAGAGAAAAACGAATGAAGCAACTTTTGGAAATGATGGAAAACCAACAAAAATTACATTGATATAAAATAACGTTTTTTTGATAAACCTAAACAGCATTATGCGAAACAAACTGAATCTAAATCGTTTATGAAAAAAATAAATACTCTTTTCCTTCTCATTTCGTTTTTTGCACTCGGCACAGGATGCACGGACCAAAAACTCTCTCAAAAAACAAAAATCTCTGATCAACAAGAATGTGTTGTATTGATTCATGGATTCCTCAGATCTTCCAATCACTTAAAGAATTTAAGTGATTTTCTGATTGAGAACGGATATTATGTTGTGTCTATCGAATATGAATCAACATCGATGTCCATTTCTGAAATTGCTGATTCCAATCTCTCAAATTTTGAAGAGCATTGCCAAAATCAAAAAATTCATTTTGTGACCCATTCCCTCGGTGGAATCCTACTTCGATCTTATTTAAAGAAAAATCAAATCAAACATCTTGGAAAAATTGTTATGTTAGCGCCACCTAACAAAGGTAGTGAAGTGGCTGATTTCCTGTCTAAATTTAAAGTTTTTAATTTAATTCTTGGACCAGTTGTTTCACAACTGAAAACAGATCAAAATAGTTATGTGAATTCATTAGGACTACCAAATTTTCAATTTGGAATCATAATGGGAAACGTAACGATAGATCCTATTTCCTCTTATTTGATTCCTGGAGATGATGATGGTAAGGTTTCGATTGAAAATTCAAAATTAGAGAATATGAATGATTTTCTTTTAGTGGAAAGAACTCACAATTTTATCGTCGATGCACCAGAAGTCAAAGAAGCAATTTTAAATTACTTCAAATTTGGCAAATTTAAAAATGAACGATAACTTCGCCCAATATGATTATGGATTCAAACTCCTAGCCAATGACCGCCCCACAAACGCACATGCGATGGCGTCCCAAGAGTCATCGTGGCCTTTTAAGTCTTTAAATCCCAAAATCATTTGGATCGCCGCCCGGACTTCCTTTTTAGTGGCGTTCCCTTTCGCAGAAATTCCTTTTTTGATTTGAGTGGCTGTAAGTGACACCATCGGAATTTGGTTTTCGCCTAAGGTGAGTAAAATCACACCGCGGGATTCGGAAACCTTCATTCCAGTGGTCGTGTTTTGGACGAAAAACAATTCTTCGACTGCCGCACATTCCGGTTGGAATTCGGAGAGAATTGATTGGAGTTCGGACCGAATGTGCAATAGATTGTCGGGAGATGGGGTCTTTGGTGCCACTTCGATCGTGCCATAAGCCAAAAGTTCTGGGTTTCGGCGCATTCCTTCAGGAAAGGATAAAATGGCATACCCAACTCGGTGGGACCCTGGATCAATTCCGATGATTTTCAATCATTTATTTCCTAATTCGAATCTTAAGGACATTTTTGGCAGACCCAACCCAAAACCTAGTCTAAAAATGAAAATGACAGGGTACTTTCCTTCCGTATAGTGGAAGAAAACCACCCGCAGGAACGTTAAACACATGACCGCAACGGCAGTGAAACTCGAAAAATCCCAGGCGGAGAAGGCATTGAACGCCCAAGCCGCCCTCCTCAATGAAGTTACGAAACGACTCGCACAGAAAAATTCCGACAACGGTAAAGTATCCATTAGCAAAATGGACAAAACGCAACATGTGTTTTACCAACTTGCTTGGATGACTGCACAACAACGTGTAGCTGAGAACTTTATCGTATATGCTTGGGATGCTTCCAAAGGAACTGGTGAATTGGAACAGAAAATGGCACTTACCTTTGTTGCTGAAACTGTTTCCAACATTCGTTCCGAACTGGCAGCGCGTCCTGCTGAATACGAACTTACCTACCAGGAATTATTCTCCAAACTGTTTTCCGACGAAATCAATGGTTTCGTAGAAGCAGCTTCCAAAATGGAAAACTACGAAGCAATCGTAGACAAAATTGTTGATTTAGGACACTTCGGTGCTTACGGACTTTCCGAAGACCACGAAAATTTCCGTGGAATTTTCAAAGACTTCGCTGAGAACGTCGTTGTCCCTCACGCAGAACATGTACATAGACACGACGATTTGATCCCACAAGAGATCATCAATGGCCTTCGTGACATGGGATGTTTTGGTCTTTGTATCCCAGAACAATTTGGTGGAATCCAACCAAACGATCGTCCAGACAACATCTCCATGTTAGTCGTGACGGAAGAACTTTCTAGAGGCTCTCTTGGAGCAGCAGGATCTCTCATCACACGTCCAGAAATTATGTCCAAGGCCCTCCTCAAAGGGGGAACCGAAGAACAAAAAAACAAATGGTTACCGCTCCTTGCCTCAGGTGAAAAATTCGCAGGAATCATGGTCACAGAGCCTAACTATGGTTCGGATGTTGCCGGCGTTTCTGTTACAGCAAAAGAAGTGGAAGGTGGATTTGTCATCAATGGTGTGAAAACTTGGTGTACATTTGCAGGGTATGCAAACCTACTTCTCATCCTTTGCCGTACAGAAGCAGACCCAAGTTTGAAACACAGAGGTCTTTCCATCCTACTAGCTGAAAAACCATCCTTTGAAGGTCACGAGTTCAGTTACAAACAAGAAGGTGGTGGATCCATCCAAGGAAAAGCAATTGGAACGATTGGTTACCGTGGAATGCACTCCTACGAAGTTTCTTTTGAAGACTATTTTGTTCCAAAAGAAAACCTACTTGGTGGCGAAGCTGGCCGTGGAAAGGGTTTTTACTTCCAAATGGAAGGGTTTGCTGGTGGAAGGATCCAAACTGCAGCTCGTGCCAATGGTGTGATGCAAGCGGCTCTTGAAGCAGCTCTTCGTTATTCTCAAGAACGTAAAGTATTTGCAAAACCAATTTACGATTATACGTTAACAAAGTTCAAAATTGCAAAGATGGCAATGATCACCCAAGCAACTCGCCAATACACAAACTATGTTGCAACACTACTCGATGACCACAAAGGCCAAATGGAAGCAACTCTTGTTAAATTGTATGCATCCAAAATTGCTGAGTGGGTCACTCGAGAAGCAATGCAAATTCATGGTGGTATGGGTTATGCGGAAGAATACCCAGTGTCACGTTACTTTGTAGATGCTCGCGTATTCTCTATCTTTGAAGGTGCGGAAGAAGTGATGGCCCTTCGCGTAGTAGCGAAAGACCTTCTAGACCAAGCACTTGCTTCGTAGACCAAAAAAGGTTGTTATCGGAGGAACTTTTCCTTTGATTCAACAAAGAAAACTTTAGTCAGTAAGGTTAAAACCTTGCGACAAAATTCACGAAAAAGCCCGAGAAATCGGGCTTTTTTTATCCCTAAATCTTGAATCAAAATGGATAATGTTCTTTCCAACAAAAAGATAAAAGTCTAACCTATAGATTGAGAACTTATCTCTGTTATATGAAGTTACAATTTGTATTTTTATCGATTTTATTGGTTCTGCAATGGTCATGTAAAACCCCAATGCCTGAACTAAGTTCCGAAGCAAAACTTTCCAAAAACAAAACCATTTCCATCCGATGGACAACAACTGATCCTGTTCTTGCGAAAGTGTTTCCAGAGGTATTCCCAGTTCCACCGGCTGTTTTGTTAGATGACCAAGTTAATGTTGCAGACCTAACTTCGGTTCCTTTGCCACCACCCAACCCAAACGATGCCCCCCTCATCCAAAAACCAAAACCAATGAATCCGAATGAACTCCCTAGATGGGACAGAGGATTTGAATTAACCAATATAGACAATTTAACGCTCGTAATCCGAAATGAAAGCCAAAGGCCATTCAAAAGTATAGGTATTAGTTTATTGGCTCTCACAATGATGTATTATGGCACAATGGAAACAGAGGCAGAACTAGTTTGGACGTCAGGGGAAAACAATTTACACCGAATTTCTTTTTTAGCAACACATGAAACCATCTGGGCACCTATGCCATTTTATATTGGTACGGGTTCGAGTATTGTTGCGCCCATTCTCAATGCAAACAGGTATCCTTCCCATTTACAAAAGTATTGTTTCCAAGAGAAACCTTCCAAACTCAGAGAATCGATGGAACAGCCAATGGCAGAAAATTGTAAGGAATACGAAACTTTTTTAAGAAGATTATTTTTACAAAATTATGAAGTGATCCATCTACAACTCAGTCAATGGGAAAAACGAAATCAAGATTGGTTCCAACCATAATTTATATTTTGGATTTGTAACATGATCGAATCAAATTCAATGTCTAAAAAATCCTTTTATCCATACCATATGAATTCTAAAATTCTTTTCATTTCCATCTCATTCCTTTGCCTTATGTTCTCTCCAACCGAAGGCCTTCGCTCCGTCACAATTCCAAAAGAAAATTGGAGTGTTGTTTTATATGGTGGAATCTTTACCACTACGGATCTAATTCCTATCGTCTTTCGTCAAAAAACTGATTATAAAGAATCTTATATTGGAACGATTGGAGTCACTCGGCCACTTGAATATCGCATTCGGTGGTTTGATTTTTTATGGGAAGCCAATGTCACAAAACATTTTGGCGAAATGAAACATTGGGAAGCTAATGCATTTTATATCGTAAAAATCAATCGTATCTATGATTCACCATTCAGTTTGTCTCTTGGGGAAGGGATGTCATTGGCATCCGAGAACCCAAAATTAGAAAACAAAGCGAAAGGTTATTATTTAGAAACTGGACTCCAAAAAGATGCAATTGAATCCCGAGCGCTTTTAAATTACATGATGGTTGAAGTGAGTTCTTATTTGCCATTCGAAAGAAAAACAGAAATCTTTTTACGAATCCATCATAGATCTGGAATCTTTGGACTGTATTGTCCACCTGATCCCAATTGTGGTTCTAATTTTGTTTCTTATGGATTTAGGACTGCCTTTTAACACCACTTGCTTCAAATAAACGGCAAAAGATTCTCAATTGAAAACAAACGTTTTATAAGGAATTGGGAAATGGTTTATCTATTTAGTTTGGTAGTACCCCACAAATTCAATGGATTCCATTGAATTTATAGGATATTTACTTTTAACGATTTTTAAAATTAATTACCTGAATTCGTAGTCACTGGTTCTTTGATCCAGTCATACTTCGCATCTTTGTGTTTCCCTTGTTCAACAAGAGATTTTAAGTTTAATAAGGTTTCGTATGGAGTGTCGGTTAGAACCATATTGATAACAGATTGTGGAACGGATCCACCTGGTTCAAAATGAGCCTGGTATTCTATTTTTGTTTTGCCATTCGCGAGTGGGATGAGTTTCCAATACCCTTCAAAAGCAGGCATTCGTGTGACTCCGGAAGGAGCAGACTTTGCATTTGAATCCAACCGTTTCATTTTCATAGTGGTTGTAAGTGTTTTTTCATTCTGATCAAAACTTCGATCCATGATCACATCACGATCGTTTACTGGCCAAGGCGCACCATTTCGTAAATAAACTGATGATTTTTTATCGGTTCCAGAAAGGACCGTAAGTTCCTTACATTGGTGGTATAAATTCTTACAAGATTGTGGGTCCACAAGTAACGCGATGATTTGTGAAATGGATGCATCCACTTCTGTTTTTCCTAAAAACTCTTCTATATTCGAACCTGCCACTGGTCTTGTGAGAATTTGGATTCCTTTTTTTCGTTTTGATTCAGACCATTCTGTAGCCTCTGAAAAAAGTGGAAATGCGTTTGTGATTAGGATACATCCTAAAAGAAATTTTAATATTGTCTGTTGATTGATCATGGTTACCTACCTATTTGCGTATGGATCAGCGGTCTTACTGTTTCTGCAAAGAATAATGAGGTTGAAGAAGGTGGTAACAAGTTCAATCCATTTTTTCTTCCTAGATTATTCACTGCAAGGATCGCCATATAACTTCGATTTTTATCAAGCCATGGGAAAAATCCGTTGATGCCGATACTATGAGAAATCAAATCTTTATCACATTCCGAAGGTACATCAGTCACGGTACAAAACCTCCAATTGCCTAACCCATATTGCCAGCGGTATCCAAAAGCCGAAAATTGGGAATACCCGATCCTTGCCCCGTTGTATTGGTCTGCTAAGATTTCTGTTACTGAATTGGATGTCAAAAAAGTGTTCACGTTTGTACCAGATGAATCTTTTGCAATACCATTTGTGAGAAGGGCATTTAACATTCCTGCATAATGCGCCGGTGAAATGGATAACCCATAGGCTCCCGATAAACTACCATCAGTATCTTCACCAGTTCTGAAATTCCCCCGCCAAACTGCTTGGCTTGCATCCCAACCAAGAGGTGTAACAATGAGTTGTGCGAATAATGTATCCCAAGTCTTATTGCATGCTACTTCTAACATTCGTTGTGCGACTGCCATATGATTTGAATTGTATTGGTATAGTGCTCCTGGAGTACCTGTGGATTGATCACGAATATCATTCACACAATTATTTTTTTGAGTGTCCGTTGCTCCAAGAGGCAAAGTTGAAATGCAACTTGCTTGACCTGAACCATTCCCCCCTCCAGCATTGAGCCCGGAAGTAAATGCAAGTAACTGACGTAAGGTGACATTCGCATAAGTGCCTGTCCAACCCAAAACTTGTGCTGTGGTGCGTGAAAGGGTGATCGCACCTCCGACCGCACCATTATTACATGAACCGGCCGTTACCGTACCACAATTTGAAGCACTACCAGCATTACAATCAATCGCACGCATGGCTGTGATCGCAGTCACCCATTTGGAACCCGATGCAATGGGTTTGTAGGTGTTATAGTCAAGGACAGACTGCCTTGCATAAATCCGAGTTCCATTTTGATCATAAACTTGGAAACTGGCCCCTTCATCTGTTGTTTTCACATATTGGTCAAAACAAGAATCCAAACTATAACAAGATCCGAGAATTCCAGCAAATAAAATAGAACGAGCTTCTTTGTTTGTTTCTACAGATTTTTGGCATTGGACCGAAAAGAAAACAATGACAAAGAAGGCAAATACAGATAATCGATTGTGTTTCATATAAAATCTCCTTAAAAACGAATGGGTTCGAGAGTGATGATTTTGCCTGTTTTTTCTAAATCGCAGGAAGCAAACTCTGGTAAAAGAAGGGCATCTCTCGCAACTCCCCCAACAGTTGTTAGGCCGTCATAGATACTGCCTAGAGCAACAGCACCCTTTGTGCGAATATCTGATTCACATTGTAAAACCGAAGAATCCATAAACGATTCATCGTCTTCGATTTTGGATGTGAACGTAAATAGAGTTTTTGCTAAAAATCCATTGATGATGAGAAGGGGAGAAATCGGTCCTTGGCCACCCTTCATACCTGATTGAGCCAACCAAAATGCGGATGCCGTAGCTTCCGCTTCCAAAATTGCATCAGAGATTCTTTTTTTAGCTTCTGAACCTTTGATGGCACCATAGGTAGGAATTCCGATCCCTTCTGTGATCATACAATTTGCCAAAAAGGACAAGAAAAGAATGGATAAAATGATTTGTTTCATAGAATACTGAACCTCATAACCAAATGAAAAATTGGGAACTCACTCACCTTCAATACCAACCTCGAATCCCCGAACCGGAGTTGATGGAAGAACCCAATCAAGTTGTTTCTTACGCGAATGCCGATTTTGAATCCGCACATTCGATGATCATTCAACAGTTTCAAAATAGGTTTCCTCTCAAATTTTCGCCACACTCAGTGTTAGACTTAGGATCTGGACCTGGGGAGATGTCTTCTCGGTTATTCCAATTATTTCCTAATGCCGATTTCACGTTTCTCGATGGCTCCAATTTAATGTTAGATTTTTGTAAGAAGCGCCTTTCTACTTTCGATCTTGAAAAAAGAAACAATAAAATGATTTTTAAAAACGAACTTGTCCAAGAGTTTGTTCCCGAATCCAGTTTTGAACTGGTGTTCTCAAATTCACTTTTGCATCATATACACGATCCGTATGAGTTTTGGTCAGCCATCCAAAGATCCGTTGGTGATGAAAGTTTTATCTTTGTATGTGATTTATTGCGACCTAATTCGATTTCAGAAGCCCGCCAACTTGTAGAGCGTTATGCGAAACAAGAATCGGAAATCTTAAAAAATGATTTTTTGAATAGTTTACTCGCTGCTTTTCGTTTGGAAGAGGTTACAGAGATGATAGCGAAGATTCGTATGAGTCATAAACTCAATATAGAAGTCATCTCAGATCAACATTGGATTTGTTATTCGAAACCAAGGTAAATGGTTTAGAGGGAAACCATTTTGATCGATTGGAATAACCAATCACTTACCGTTTTCGGAATTGGTTTACGGCAAAACGAACATTCACTTGCACCCACTTCGGGAAAGGGAGCACCACAATTCTCACAAGAATATTCAGAAAATCCCAGAGTTTTTGCCCTTTCTTTTGGTAATACCAAACTGATATGGGAACGCCTATGTTCTGGTAGAAGTCCTTTTTTCCTTGCGACACTCCAACGAACTTCACAAGTCATTTGTGGTGTAATCTCATTTTCGTATTTTACCAGATGGCAAGATCCTACTACTGGCGAATGCATTGGTTCTTTTCTCGAATCACCTAAATCAGTATCGGTTGCACTTGCTGTTTCCCTTTTTAGGATTTGGCTATTTTCGATTGATTGGAAATGAAGGTACTTCCAAAAAATAGTGGCTGCCCGGTCTTCCAATATTTGTGTTGCGACGTTTTTTGGTAATGATTGGAGTTTTGGATTTTTAGCCGAATCCCATTCAACAGTCTGTGTGATTTCCGTTAATACCCAATCTGCTTCACCCGAATTAAAAATTCCTCCGCAATATTCACATTTATTTGTGTGATGTGAATATTTTGCGGTAGCTCCGCAACTCGGACATAAATCATGAATTAAATCGATCTTAGGTTTGGTGATGGTATTCAATTTTCTTGTATACGAATGGATTTCTTCATAAGTACTAAATTTTGTATGATCTAAACTTTTTTGGATTTCTAATTCTGGAGTTTGTTTGGGAAACGTATTGTCTTTTGTTTTACACTTAAGTTTTAAGTGTAAAGTAAGGTAATCTGATTCGATGATAAAATCGATGATCTGAACTGATAATACAGAAAATCCTTTCATACGATTGATTTCACCATCAACCAATCTCATCAATTGAAGTTGGATTGAGAACCTCTGGTAAACTGCCGCCGATAGAAAATTACGAACTGGTTCCATATTCCCATGGTCCCAAGCCAAAACTGTTTTTTCTGTAATCGCTGTTACTTTTTCTTTGAAGAGAAGGAAATCAAAGTTGTTATCGTATTTCCTAATTTCAGATATAATCGACTTGTAAGATTGTTTTTCCTTTTTCTTTTTTTTAAAACGATCCAAACCGAAAAATCCAATGAGTCCTGAAACACAGGTGAAAATCCCGATGGTGACCAAATGTCCCAAATGGTTTCCCGAACCTGGGGAAAACAGAAATGCATTGAGTACTGCATAATAAATCAAAAATGGATTGTAAGTGATCTCTTTGTTTTGTTCTCTCATCCGAATTGATATGGTGTAGTGGGATGGCAGTGGATCTTCCCAAAGGATGGTAAATCCATCACTCTCCCATTTTGGTTCGATTGGGAGGATGAGAGATGATTGGTCAATCAGATCAGAACAATAGTCACAAGCGGTTAATACCAATTCTAATTGTGTGAGGTTTGGGTCACAGGTATCTTCGCATAACACTCGCAAAGAAAATGACTGCAATTCTAAATTCTCACGTTTCTCTAATTTCGTAATACGTATCCAACGTTCAATTCCATTTGCCAAACGATTGGAAGCCTCACCCAAAGTATGAAAAGAAAACCCATAATTTTTTTTCTCGTTTGGTCCATCACTTGCTTCAGAAAGGGAAACACTAAACAGATGCCAAAAATAGGTGGTAAGTCCTTCAAAACCATAGGTGATTTGAAATGCTGGCGTCCAAAATTGGTTCCAAGAGGATTCACCAGATTCACGAAATCGGTTCAGTCCCAATTGGAATTGTAAGGCATCAAGGTTTGGGTTTTTATTTGAAATTTGTACATTGGACTGATAAAAATGAGAGCCATTCGATTTGAGTGTCACTGTTTCATCTAATGTATAACTACTGTCATGCGAATTTGAAATGGGTTCAGAATCGGTATATTGAAAAGTGGAATTCTTTTTGCCTGAGCTTACACTTTTAGAGTCATTGGAAACATCAATAACGATTAAATCAGTGGATTCTTCTTTTTCTTTGGCTTGGTATTGGAAATGAAAATCTTGAAAGGAAACGGGTATGTTGATCCTTTCATACTCCAAAAGGGAAGAATTGAATACTTCTTTTTGGATTCGTAAATTTTTGGAAAAGGAATTGGGGTCCCAACGTAAATCAAATTGGAAGGGTTCTGAGGTATGGTTTGTTTTGGACAAACGCCAATTTACAACAGAACGTTTTCCTAGAGGAACAATGGCTTCCTTGATTCTGTAACTTATACTTATATCCATTTCTGGATTTTGTCCTTCGTTTGACCAAAATAATGTCAATTTACCTGCGTTATGCGAAGAATAAATTGTTTCTGGAAAAACGACCAAATCAGAAATTTCAGATTCTTTTTGGATGAGAATGGACGGCCGCCGAATTCCAATTTTGGATTGGTCTTTTTGGAGTTGGAATGATTCTTTTACAACGGCACTTCCATCTTCATGGAAATGGATGGATATTGAATGGTTTTTGGTTTCAAAATATGAAGTTGGTTCCGGAGCACTGGAAGATGAATAGGAATGAGAGGAATTTTTAGAATTTGAGGACGAGGAACTTGAGGAAGAAGAAGGTTTGTAACTTGAGTAGGAAGAACGGCTGCTACTCGAACTTGAGCTGGAAGATCGATATGAATTTCCCATCCCAGGCCTTGCCTCAAGGGTGTTCATCCAAAAGACAAGTAGGGAAAGAAGAGTGAAAATGTTACGCAAGGTATTTTTTTTCCACTCGCACTTTGTCCATAGGACTGATTTTAAATTCTTTGGCTAAATCATCTAAAAATTGAATCTCCGCTTGGTTTAAAGATCCGTCGGAAGCGACGATACAAACCGCATCTTCAAAAAAATTCAACGCATATTCATCACTATCTGCGACAACCTTAGAAATCGTTTTCATCGGTAAGGGATTATCGAACGTTTTGGAAAGAATGTCTAGGACTTGTTTTTTTTGGGTTTGGAACCCACTGAGTAAACAATCAGGTTCAAACAGGACATTCACAAGTTCTCCCACAATTTCCCCTTCTTTCTTTTTGAATTGGCCATCCGCATTACAAGCATAGGACCACAAACTCAAAAGTACTTTTGCATATTCAATATGGAGGTCACTTTCAATATCGAGGGTTTTGTGAATGGTTTCCGGGTGACTCTTTTTATTTCCCTTAACTTGTTTCAAATTTTGAACGATTTTCTTAGCCATAACAAACAGGAAGTTTATGGGCAACGATCCTTCCTTCAACTTCATTTTTTTACTCTTTTCTTGATTTTTCTCAAAAATAGGCTGAATTGGAAAATCCCATCAGGAAACTGGAACTAATCTATGTCGAAACACATTTTAGTTACAAGTGCTTTGCCTTATGCGAACGGCTCCATCCATTTGGGTCATATATTAGAAGCTGTCCAAACAGATATTTGGGTGCGATTCCAAAAGTTGATTGGGAATGAATGTTATTTTTTCTGTGCGGATGATACACACGGAACACCTATCATGATTGCAGCCAAAAAAGCGGGCAAAACTCCAGAGTCCATGATTGAGGATGTGCAAAAGGAACATTACCAAGATCTCACTTCCTTCGGTGTCGAATATGATAATTATTATACAACTAACTCGGAAGAGAACCGAAAGTTCTCTGAATCGATTTACTTAACTCTCAAAAAAAATGGGCATATTGTTTCTCGGAACATCGAACAGTCGTATTGCGAACACGATAAAATGTTTTTGCCTGATAGGTTTATCAAAGGGACTTGCCCAAAATGTGGAGCGAAAGATCAGTATGGAGATTCATGTGAAGTCTGTGGAACAAGTTATTCGCCAAAAGATTTAAAAGAGTCTTATTGTTCGATATGTGGAACCACACCTGTTCTCAAAGAATCAAAACATTTATTTTTTAAACTCCAAGATTTCCAAAACCAACTAAAAACATGGATGGAAGAAGGGAACCGATTGAATGAAGGTGCCCAAAAGAAATTACAAGAATGGTTTACTTCCGGTTTACAAGAATGGGATATCAGCCGTGACGGACCTTACTTTGGTTTTGCGATCCCAGAAGAAGAAAACAAATATTTTTATGTATGGCTTGATGCACCAATTGGTTATATGGCCTCTTCTTTAAATTTTCTAAAAGATGAAAAAAAATTCAATGAGTTTTGGAAAGATGGAAAAGGAGAAATTGTCCATTTCATTGGAAAAGACATTTTGTATTTTCATGGTTTGTTTTGGCCAGCTATGTTAATGGGTTCTGGTTACAAAGCTCCGAGCCAATTGAATGTTCACGGATTTTTAACTGTGAATGGAGAAAAGATGTCCAAATCTCGTGGAACATTCATCAATGCTTCCACTTTTGCTAAATATTTAGATGTAGAACATTTTCGTTTTTATATGGCATGTCGATTGGGTTCCGGAATGGAAGACGTTGACATATCCTTTGAAGATTTTGTATCTCGTGTAAATTCTGATTTGATTGGGAACTTGGTCAATTTAGTATCTCGAGTTTCTACATCCATTCTCGATAAAATGGATCGAAAACTAGGAAGTTTGTCTGTCGAAGGGAAATCATTAGTGACAGAACTCCTAAACAAAGAAGTCGAAATTCGAGAAGCGTATGAATCTCGTAACTATTCAAAAGTGATGAGAGAAATTACAGGACTCGGTGACAAAGTCAATAAATATGTAAATGATTATGCGCCATGGAATTTAATCAAAACAGATGTGGAAAAAGCAAGAGAGGTTGTCACCACTTCTCTCAATTGCGCAAAAATTCTTTTTACTTACCTGGCACCAGTGACTCCCAAAATTGCAAAGGCGATGACAGAGTTATTTCAGATCCCAGGTTTGAGTTTTTTGAATTTAACAGAAACCATTGAAAACAAGGTACTTGGGCCTTACCAAATGTTATCGAAACGTGTTGAGGAAAAAAATATTACACTTATGATTGCAGAAACGAAAGAATCCTTTGAAAAATCAAATCCGAATCAAGCAAAAGGGGAACCAACTAAGTCCAATACAAACGAGACAAAAACGGCATCTGTCTCCGAAGATGGCTACATCACAATTGATGAACTATCGAAAGTGGAACTTCGAGTGGGTCTTATCAAAGAAGCAAATCCTGTCGATGGAGCCGACAAACTTTTGTTTGTAAAAGTAGATTTAGGAGAAAAAGGAATCAAAAATGTATTTGCAGGTATCAAAGCAAGTTACACAGCTGAAGAACTAGTTGGTAAAAAAGTGGTTGTAGTTGCGAATTTGAAACCACGCCAAATGAAGTTTGGATTGTCGGAAGCAATGTTACTTGCTTCCGGTAAAGACAAAACTTTATCTTTGTTTGTGCCTGACCGAGATGCAAATCCAGGTGACCTTTTGAAATAAGAAAATGGCAACAAAGTCAGAACAAATTCTAAGAGAAAAAGAAATCCAGGGGATTAAATTTAGTCTCTATGGAAAAATGATTATCTTTAGTTTACTTACGATTGGAACTTTCTTTGTTGCACAAACTTTGTTTGAATTATTTACCATAACAGCAATTTCCTTAGCACTGAATTTAGTGTTATATATACTTTCAAAATTTTTAAAAAAAGGAAAGTATGTATCCTTTGTTGGACTTTTCTGCGTTTTAATAGACCTTGTGATCATCACAATCCTTCCATTTATCTGGTATAATGCGGTGGGTGGGGAATCCCAAGTTCCGAGAACTTATCTAATCAAAACCTATGTCCATTTTATCATCGCAGGTACACTGGTCATAAACGCATTTAGTATCCAACCCATTTATCCTATGTTATATGCTCTAGGTGTCGTGATTAGCCAAGCTGGGATTTTAGTGTATGCACAACAAGACCCAAGGTTTATAAGTACGGAAAATTTTAAGGAAGCTTTTTTGGGTCCAGCTGCCCACGTGAACAACTATATCATGTCAATGGGTATCATTGGTGTATTAGGATTCTTTTTGGCTTACCTAACCTATCGTGTTCGGCGAACTGTGCTTTCCGCCGTTACGAATGAAGTGAAGATGACCCAGCTCACTCGTTATTTTTCACCAAACGTGGTAGAAGAACTGGACCAAGCAGGTGAAGATTTTTTCAAACCAGGTGGGAAAGAATCAACGGTAGCCGTATTATTTTGTGATATTGCTAATTTCACGCAGATCTCAGAGAGTTTGGGTCCTGAAAAAACAATGTCTCTATTATCAGAATACCACAGTTTTATGTTGGATATTGTTTTTCAGAATCATGGAACACTCGATAAATTCATCGGAGATGGAATGATGGTGACATTTGGAACTCCAACCATTTCCCAAGAAGACGCAACAAATTCTGTAAAAGCTGGGATCGCCATGTTACAGGCATTGGCTCTGTGGAACAAAAAGAGAGAGTCAAATGGTGAAAAACCAATTTCTATACGGATAGGGATTCATTATGGTCCTGTCATCGTTGGAAACGTGGGAGTGGAAAAACGTTTGGAATATACTGTGATTGGTGATACTGTCAATGCCGCAAGTCGCCTCGAAGCCCTTGGTAAAGAGTTAAAACGGAATTTTTTGATTTCAAGAGAACTGTTTGATCATATCCGTTTGGAGTTTAAACAAAATTTAAAATTTAAAACTTTGGGAACTCTTTCACTCCGCGGCAAAACGAAAACGACTGAGATTTTAGGAATTGAGGTGACTACATGATACAAATTCCTAAAGAAAAGGATATAGTATTACTATCAAAAACTAACTTTTTGTCTCACGATGTTTCCTTACAAATTTTAACTTCAAAACAAATAGAAGAACATATCCAGAATTTCGATTTTACACTGAATCAATTGTATGTGGATTGCGATGAAGATTGTTTTTTAGAAATATCTCCACAAAAGAAAAGTTTCGCTAAACAATTGTTATGGGAAGATGGAAAGATAGTAGTTTCCCATGATAAAATTGATTCTTTATTGCATTCCTTACCAACCATTTCTCCATTTTTAGCACAAGATCTAACTGGAAAAGATTTGATGTTGGCATGGGGGAAAAAAGAAAGTTTACTCAATGCCATTGAAACTGGGAACGGAACATACTTTAGTCGGTCGCGTAATGGAAAATGGGTAAAAGGTGAAGAATCTGGTCACTTTCAGAAGTTAAAACAGATTTATGTTCACATGGATCCTTTTTTTGTCCAATATGTGACAGATCAAATTGGAGCGGCCTGCCATACTGGTTATTATTCCTGTTTTTTTAGAAAGATCGGTCAAAATGAATCTATTTCATTCGTCTATTCTAATAAAGTGGGGGAGAAGATTTGAATCGAATGATCGCAGTCGCTATCGTAATTATCGCAGTTTTGTTTATCATTTACCAATTGAGAAATGCATCAGGTATGGACCAATCGCAACTCAAAGAAAAAATTGATTCTGGTGCATTGGTAGTAGATGTGCGTACAGTTGCAGAATTTAATGCAGGTCATTATCCAACCGCAAAAAACATTCCAGTTGACGAGGTATCGAAACGAGTGGATGAGTTTGGTGACAAAAACCAAACCATCATTCTGTATTGTGCTTCTGGTGGAAGGAGTGGCAGCGCCAAATCTTTTTTAGAATCCATTGGATACAAACAAGTGATCAATGCTGGCGGACTTTCCAATATGCCAAATCCTGAGTAGGATTTGGCAATCTTTCCATAAATACTACATTCGTTTGCGTTTCATATAAAGTTGTAATCCTGTGATTGCTTCTTTTTTGACTTTGTTGCCGAGAGCAGGCCACCATCCAAGTAGATACCCAATAGGACCCATTGCCATTCCAAGCCATTTCCACATTGAAAAATGATCTTTATGTTGGATGATCTTTCCTTCTTTGAAGGTAAATCTTGCATGGATTTTATTTTGAACGAGACGTCCTGTTTTGCTAAAACTATAATCGGCTTCCCAATCTGCTGAACCTTCCATTTCATTTGCTTTGATATTGGAAAATCGAATGGTTAGGTTTTGGCTTCTTTCCAATAACATAAGCCACATTGCTCCCACTTCTTTTCCTTTTAATTTCCCAAACGCGGGGTCTTCAAACTGAATCTCTGGATGGTAAACGGATACCATAGATTGCCCATCTTTATTTTGGAAAGCTGTATAAAACTTTTGGATCAACTCTTCATTTGCATTCATTGTGGAAAAGATTATGATTGATCCTATGGGCATATAGCAAGAAAAAAAGCTATGAAACGAATTCTTCTTTTTGCTTTTGGAACAAGTTTTTTGCTGATCGGTCTCGTTATTTTATTTTTGGCTGTGGGTTATTTCCAAGATCCGAAATTCCATAAAGAAACAAGTGAATGGCTAAAAGCAGAACCTGAAGACATATGGAATTATATTACAGATATCAATGACCTTCCGAATCGAAGAAAAGAGGTAGTGGCGATTCAAATTTTGGAAGCAAAGCCAGATGGAACTCCAACAAAATGGATGGAAACACCAGATATGGGTGGCTTTATGATATTTGAACTGAAAGAGTCCATCCCCAATCGCAGGTGGAAAATCGAACTGACGGATGCCAGTTTTAAAATGCGTGGTGCATGGACCTATGTTTTGGAACCAAAAATCCCTGGAACGGTTGTGACCATCATCGAAGATTCAGAAATCACAAGTATCCCAGTAAGAGGAGCCTACCTTTTAGCAGGCCGCGATGCCACTTTGCTAAAAGAAATGGAACTAATTCGGAATCGATTTAGCGGTCGTTAGGGGAATCTTAGGTCATTTTAACCCTTGTATCCACTCGTCCATTCCCTTACAAATTTTTCTAACTGTTTCGCCATGGAATATAATCCCAAGATGGCCTTGTTCAAAATAAGTAGTAACTTTGTTTTCTGATTTGAGATCTTTTAATTCTGTTAAACTTTCTTCTGGAACAATTTTATCAACAGTTCCAACCACACTATAGATTGGCATCGTGAAATTGTTCAAAAAATTCTCTGTGTAATTGATACGACCATCGTTTGACCAAAAACTCCTTTCATTGGAAATTTGGCTTTGGAAAAACTGCATGATCACAGAGACAGATTCTTCGCAAAATACGTCTTCCATGAGAAAATACCATTCTGGAGGAGTGATTTCTTTATAACCCACAAAGTCTTTGATCGTTAGTGATTTGGTTCCAATATTATAACTAAAACTTCTAAGACTTGAATGAAGATTTAAAATCAGTTTGAAGAATTTTTTGAGATCGATGGTTTGTATGGTCGCTTGCATCGAAAAACTTGCCATACTTAAAATCATATCCGAAATCATTTTATGAGGGAGCATACTAAACCCTCGTTTCAACGTATCCAACCCAATAAAATTTGATTTTAAGCTGATATAATTTGGTGAGGTAATGGAGACAATCCCTGCAATGTATTCTTCCGGTTGAGGTAAATTGAATTCTTCTTTGAGTTCTTTGATTGTTTCATAAGAAGAAACGTAAAATCTTGGGATCATCCCTCCCATACTGTGCCCAACGACAACAGTTCTCTCACTAGGATAGTGCCAACGAATCCAACGAAGTACCTCAGGAAAATCGTCTTGGATGTAATTATCAACGGTCCATCCTTCTTTTTTTCCATGTTTTGGCATGGTTTGTCTCGACCGACCACGCATGTCCATTAAGAACACTCTGTATCCATATTTGAGCGCCAATTCTTTTGCCAATTTGTCCATTACAGAACGCCGACAAAAAAATCCAGGGATGAGAAGAAGGTTTTTACCTGTGTTGTTTAATTTTTCGGGAATAAAACTTTTGAGTGATACCGCATAACCGTCAGTTGTTGGAATAATGAAGGATGCATCCATTCTATATTCAATGTTATACTGGTGAGATTTAAAGATTATCGATGTTACCGGTTCTTTTTGGTCTTTGGTAGTCGTGTAAAAGAGGTTTCTTGAGTTAGAAACCGTATCTGCTTTTTCGATATTCTTTTGGGCAATGTAATGGTCGTTCCCCGATTCCATTTCCTTTGCCACAACAAACTCGATTACATCAAAAAGAGAATACAATTGTAATGTTAACTGCCTGATTTGGTCTTCAGGGATTGGATCTTTGGTAATACCCCATAAAATTCCAATTGGGTTTTCGTTCACAAAAAGTGGAATCCCAATGGCATGGTTCATGGTTTCAGAAAGTAAAACTTTTTTCTCAGGGTGAATTTCTTCTTCTTTCAGATTCACAAATGTGACTTCGGGACGAAGTCCTTTGTTAAAATCAATGATCGCTTTTCGAATGAAACGTGCAGATTCATTCCTTGGATCGGCCAAATGGATGGGTCTCGATTTTTTGATGTACTCTTCGATTCCAGGGATTTTGCGGCGTTCTGCGATTTCTCTCAGTTTGAAATGGGTGGCAGTTGCCACGATTTTCATTTCATCTTGGTCAATGACTTCAAAAATCGAAAAATTAAAAATGGGATCGTCGTTAAAATCTACAAGCGAAACCATTTTGTTCGTGAAAGATTGCCAAATATTTTCCAAAAATTGGAAGGTGGTTTTTGGCACCGGAAAAATATAAATTTTATCCGGGCTAACCATGAGATTTTTGTTACTTTCTCTGGTGGAAATTTTGATCAAACGATCTTCCAAAGTATTTTCTTCAAGTGCCATTTAGCATCCTTTCTATTTATGTGCCTGTGCGGTACGCTATAACTCTATTTTCGACTTTTCATATGCCTGTGAACTAAAAAATAAAGCTAATATGCAACAATCTGATTTCGAATCCATTTCAAGAGTATCCGTTCCCGAATTAGACTCCATTTTAGGAAAACCTTTCCCAATTTTGGATGATGGGTTTGTCAGACTTGTGGATTACATGGGCTCAGATGAATCAATCGTTCAGGCTGCACGCGTTTCGTACGGAAAAGGAACAAAAAAGGTAAATGAAGACCGAGGTCTCATTCGTTATTTGATGCGCCATCGCCACAGCACTCCTTTTGAAATGTGCGAACTAAAGCTACATGTAAGAGTTCCCATGGACACTTGGCGTCAGTGGATCCGCCATCGTATGGCAAATGTCAATGAATACTCTACGCGTTATTCCGTAGCCATTGATTCTGCACAGACTACTTTGCCTGGAGAATGGCGTGTACAATCAGTAGGTAACAAACAAGGAAGTGATGGATTTTTAGAATCATCTAAAGGTGACCACCTAACAAAGCGTGAAACGGAATTCCAAAAATTTGCCAATGATATTTACAATGAAAGATTGGAAATGGGTGTTGCCCGTGAACAAGCAAGAAAGGACCTTCCCCTCGCAACTTACACAGAAGCGTATTGGAAAATAGACTTACATAATTTACTCCATTTTTTGGCACTCAGAATGGACGATCATGCTCAATTAGAAATTCGTTTATTTGCGAAAACCATTGGTGAACAAATTGTAAAAAAATGGGTACCTCATACTTGGGAAGCGTTTGTGGACTACCGATTGAGTGCCCTTCACTTAACGAAATATGACACAGAAATCATCGCAGCTCTGAATGTTTCGGGAAAGGAAGGTGCTCGTAAAAAAGCGATCGAACTGGGAATGTTAGATGACCAAGGAACAACCGCTAAAAAAAGCCGAGAACGTGAGGAATTGGAGTACAAATTGTCTCAGTTGGGATTTGCCATCCCTTGGTAAGGTCTTAGGATATCCTTGCTAATTTAGTTTTTGATTGATAATTTATTTCCCTATGGTTGTTAGAGTGATTATGAGCCTCAAAATCCCTCTAACCATCCTTTTTTCTCTCCTAACTTCCGTTTCCCTGTTTGCAGAAGACTTTGCCGTCGCTACCTTCACACGTGGGAAAGTGAGTTTTTTATCAGCATCTGATACTTCCAAACTTTGGAAAACCCTGAAGGTAAACGATGTACTCAAACCCGGTGATCGGATCAAAACAGGAAATGGTTCGAAAGTCGACTTTTTGTACCAAGAAACAGAAATCAGAATCCAACCAAATACAGAATTTACCTTAAAAGAATGGAATTCTGAGAAAAAGGTAGCGAAAGCTTTTGTCCAAAATGGAGCGGCTTGGTTTCGGGTGAACAATTTCAAAAAAGGAAGTTTTGAGGTTTCCACACCAACAACCACTGCGGGAGTGCGAGGGACTGCATTTGGTGTCTTTTTTGAAGAAAAAGAAAAACGGGGTTATACCTGTGTTTGTGAAGGTCTTGTGAATATCAACGGGACTGATTTTCCAAAAGGGACAGGTGGTGCGAAAAAAGAAGGTGCCACGGAACTTGAGAAAAACGAATATAAGGATATCATCACAAAAGAAGGGGCTACCGTTCTTTTGAAAGAAAAGCGAAAGGAATTTCCAATGTTGAATCGTTGTTTGCCATGCCATAAACCAATTGGTTGGGAAGACAAATCGATTACACCGGATGAAACTTACGGCAAAAAGTGAAGTTTATTTATCGATATATTTTCATACTTTCACTCTTCACCTATCCTATATTAGGTGAAGAGGTAATTACGACTAAAAAAGAAGAACCAGATGGTTATTATGGTTTAAAACTAGGTGCCATCATCACTCCCACGGCTTCGTTACGAATCCGAGACAAAGCTTCTGGAACCACCGACCTTTCCCCTTCCGATAAGTCTGGATTTTCCATGCCCTGGACCTTGTTTTCCATTTCCAAAGAATGGGAAGATTTAGGATTAAAAGTAGAATTTTGGGGAGAAATTCTTAGAAATGATGCACTAACAAATGACACTTCTGTTGGAACGGGAACAAAAGAAAATCCATATGTATTTCTTGTTAGGCGAGCAAACCTGGCAAAAACATTCGAACTAGGAAATACAAAACACCAAATCCAATTTGGAATGTTTGAATTACCTCATATGTTTTCGGTTTGGTCTGGGTATTATGATTGGCGTTATTTTGATAAATCACCCCTCGAGTCACTTGGTTTCGCTAGAGACCCAGTAGATTTAGGAATCAATTATCTGGTTAGATGGAGGTCATTTTCACTTCAAACCGCAGTGGTGAATGGCGAAGGTTATAGAAATGTTCAAAATACAACAAACACTGGATATGATGTTATTGGAAAAATAGCATGGGAACCAACTTGGACAGAAAATCTAAAAACAGGAATTCATCTGCTCGGTCGTGCATCGAATGCTTTTGGTTATGCGAGTGATGAATGTCGAGAAGGAAAAACAAAATGCCTTTTGGATGATGGTAATCCAAATACGAGAAGGCAAGGGCCAGTTTCTCTCAACCAAGAGCAAGTGGTCGCTTTAGAATCAAATCTAATTTGGAAAGAAACAGTTAATTTGGGACTAGGTGGGATGTTCAAAAAACAATTGGGTGGAACCATTGTCGATCGAATGGCGCCCTACCAACAGGGAACCATGGTTCCGGAAGCAATTGGCCGTGGCGCTTACGTATGGCTTGGGCTTGGGAATGGAATCCTACGCCTTGTTGCCCGCGGTGAGGCAGCTACGGGAGGACCAAACCCTGGCTTACGTGCCACAGAAACTGTGGAAAGAGAGCCTTGGGTGCGTTTCCAACCTGGAACCACGGAACCCCGATATTCAAACCAATCCTATTATGTATCAAAACAAATTTTTGGAGAATGGTTCCTAACTGCGACAACGAGGCTTGCTTTAGGGTACACAGAAGTTCGCTCCTATGATGCAAAAGGGGAACCCAATAAATGGTATGTAGACAGTACCGGGGAGGCATCAAATCGTGTCGAATATAGAGAACAGTTTTCGAAACCGGTAACATTTCCAATTTCCGAATATGGTAGATTGGACAGAAGTATCGTTTTGAAAGCCACAGCCACATTCTAAGATAAAATTTATGTTTTCTGAAATCCAAACCTTCATTGAATCACAATTGTCATCTGGCAATTTTTCCTTAACCACCGTTTTCTTTTTAGCTTTAGGAGGATTATTGTCAGGTTTACTCCCTTGTGTGTATCCGCTTTATCCCATCACTGCCGGCATTTTAAAAACTCGTGTTTCTAAACATAAATGGTCTCACCCACTTGTGTATTATTTTGGACTTGCTCTTATGTATGCAATCTTCGGTTTGATTGCTGGAGTGAGTGGAGGGGTATTTAATTCATTTTTACGTTATCCAGAAACACAACTAGTCCTTTCACTGCTTTTGTTTGTATTGGGTCTTAGCGTTGCAGAATTTTTGTATTTTCCTTTTTTTTCAGGGGACGTTAAAAATTCGGTTAACTTAAATTATGCGAACACATTCTTTTTGGGAATGGGAGCAGGTTTATTATCCTCCCCTTGTGTAGGGCCAGTCGTAGTTTCTATTTTAGTCCAACTCATCACATACCAAACGGAAGGATTTAAGATATTACCAATTTTATTCACATCCTTTAAGATGTTTCTTTTTGGAATGGGACTTGGAATTCCCTTTTTATTAATTGGTGTGTTCGGATTATCTTTACCGAAATCAGGAAAATGGATGAAGTACATCCAGTGGGCTCTGGCAATCCTCATTTTTTATTTTTCTTACACATACCTGGATAAGGCTTTCGCTTTATGGGGATTTGAATCTGGGCTAAGTATTAACGTTTTTTTACTTTGGACCCTCTCCTTAGTTTCCCTTTTCCTTCTGAAACAAGAAGGATCCCCAACTGAGAAAATGAAACAATCACTCTATCAGTTGGTTGCCATTTCGTCACTTCTACTTCTATTTTCATTGTTAACTGTTTCCATTTTAAGAAAAGAAGATGGATTTTCCGCATCCAATCATAAATTCGCAGAGCAGATGTTAAAGGAAGAACACGGGAATTTGGTTTGGTATCGAAATAAAGCGGATGTTTTTGCCCTCGCCAAAGAAAAAAATATACCCATCTTCATTGATTTTTATGCAGATTGGTGTACCAATTGTAAGGAATTTCAAAAAATCACTCTTTCCAATAAGGAATGGAACCTAACTTTTCAAAAAGATGTGGTATTATGGAAGGTTTACGATACTGATCCCATTTTTGACGAATTTGCAAATGATCCAAATTATCCTGAATTAAAAATAGGTTTACCATTCTTTTTGATCCTGAATGCAGATGGGGACATGTTGTACAAATCAAATGATTATTTAGATACAAAAGGTATGATTGAAACCATCCACAAATTGCATAAAAATGATTAATACAAAAAAATAGCGAATCTTTGTTTAAAAAAGATTCGCATTATCTTTGTTTAGCGAATTTATCTAGGGAGGGAGTTGATAGTTGCCAAATATTCGTTGGCAATTTCCTTTATAATCTCACCTGCAGGTTTTACCTCATCGATCTGCGCAACACCCTGGCCTGCAGACCAAATATCTCTCCAACGTTTGTATTCTTGTTCAATGGCTTTTTCTCCGCCTGCATGGCCTGCCGCAATTTTTTTTGGACCATCTTCTAAAATTTCTGGTGATCTTTTTACTGATTTAGCTAACCAATTGGCAGGGATTCCTGAAATTTTTTCTGTATAAATAATCTCGTCAGGACTCGAATCAATTAACATTTGTTTGTATTCGTTTTGAGCTCGCGATTCTGGAGTGGCAATGAATCGAGTTCCAATATACACAGCATCGGCTCCGAGGGATAAAGCTGCGGCCATTTGTGATCCATTTGAAATGGCACCAGCAGCAATGACTGGAAGGCCTGTCTCTTTTTTGAGATACGGAATTAATGCAAAAGGAGTGATGGCACCAGCGTGTCCACCTGCTCCTTGTGAAACTGCAATTAATGCATCCGCACCAGATTTCGCGACAATATTTGCATGTTTTAATGTGGTTACATCACAGAACAATGAGGATCCGTTGGATTTGATTTCTTTGGCGATTGTTCTTGGTGTTCCAAGGCTTGTTATGATTAATTCTACTTTTAAGTCCATCACCACATCAAATTGTTTCGCCCAATTTGGATTATGTTCCTTATGTAAAATCAAATTCACACCAATAGGTTTTTTTGTTTTGGAACGAATTTCAAGAATGCCTTCCCGTAATTGTTCTGGCGTTCGGTAATTGAGAGATGGGAAACAACCTATCCCACCTGCTTCGGAAACTGCCACCACTAGCTCTGGATAGGAGACCAGAAACATCGGTGCGGCAATAATAGGTAGATCAATTTTTAACATCTCACTGATTTTTGTTTTGATTTTCATAAATCTCCTGTTATACGATTATGGCTGGGTTGGTTTAGGAGTTAGGTTAGGAAGGTCCGATGGATATCGACCAGATCTGGGAATGCAACTCATTGCAAATCCCTGGATGATATAACAAATGGAATCTTGAGAAATACACTTGAGTGACTTTTGGTATTCCTGGCCATCGATCTCGGTTGCGATCGAATAACATTCCATCTTATCTTCCATGAAGAGTTGTTGGGGTGATTTAATCTCTTGTGCAATTAGAGCAGAAAGAGACAATAATAGTAAAGGAAGTAGGTAAAAAAGTGATTGGAATCGAGTGCGATTCATTGAACGTAATCCTGCTTTTTCTATAGGAATTGAAAATTGAAAGAAGTCAAATCATATAAATCCATTCCACTTCAGATTCAATTCGTTCTTTTTTTATTTGGGTTTCTATCTTTCCAAAATTGTTTTGATCTCCATTCAGAAAGCAAAGTGGAAAACCATCTGCAACAATCGATTTATTTGGTTGATCGGTATTATTATTGGTCAGAACAAGAAATTTTAGACCCCGAGTCCATTCCAAATGAAAATTGGATTCGAATCGAGGAAAAGGTTTTAGGTTTTAAAAAAAAAGAAAAAGAATATTTATACATAAAGTTTAGTGATCAATTCATCCGCCAATTACAAAGTCCCATTTTGTATTCGGAAATTGCTTTAGAACGATTTAAAGTTTTCCAAGGCAGAGAAATTGTTTATCAAACCGATGTGACAGATTTTATTTTCCCACACTTGATTCCATTAAATTCCGAACCAAAAGGTTTTATTTTTATCCAATTCGAGTCTCGATACAATGGGTTTATAGGAATGGATCATGATGTAATATTTAAAAACCATTCACAAGCACTCATCGAATTATTTATGGAAAATTTTTCCAAAACTTTTTTCGCTCCCATTTTACTTGTATTATCTATCATTTTTATGGGATTTTATTTTTTACGAAGAAAGGAGATGATCTTTTTTAATTTTTCAATTTTGTTAATGTCCGCATCTTTGATCGAAGCATTAAACGGATTTGTTGGTTTCTCATTGCGACAATATGCGAACTATGTTGTACCATTAACTTTTCTCAATTTTACTTTTTTTCCATTTGCACTTTTGTTATTTTTAATATGTGTTTTCCCTCCATTTTTTAGAAACTTATTCAAACTCATTGCTTTTCTGCATGTCATTGTATTTTTCATTTCCATTTTTCGGCATTACGAAAATGGAATATCATTTTTAAACAGCGAAGAAGGATACAATTGGATTGTAGTTTTGGAAGCTTTCATCGCTATCGTTTCTTCAATTTATGTTTTTATCAAAGGGAATCAAAAAGTAAGAGAGATTACCATCGGCATTTTAATCATAGTGATTGCTGGTCTTCATGATACTTTTGTAGATTTGGAAATCGTAAACCATCAGTTTAGAATTATCCATTATGGATTTTTTCTGATGTTAGGTTTTTTTGGTTATTATGTTTTTAAACACTATTGGGAACTATTACATTCCATCAATCGAATGAATGCGGAACTCAGATCTAAAAATAAAGAATTACAAAGGCTCATTCAAATTGATAAAGATCTTGCATTGGCTCACGCTTTACAAAAATCTTTATTGTCTTCAAAATTCAATGAAGATGATAAAATTCGTATCATCGGTTTTTCGCAAAACCTGGAATCGGTAGGAGGTGATTACTTTGACCATACAAAGGATAGTATGGGCAATTGGGCGATACTGATAGCCGATGTTTCGGGTCATGGCATCTCTTCTGCGATGGTTGCTGCCATGTCAAAAATGGCTTTTGTAGGTGCAGGTCCTTATCTTCAATTTCCTGCGAGAGTCTTTCATTTGATGAATCGGCATTTGGTTGGTAAAACAAAAAATTTATTCATCACTGCAACTTATCTCTTTATTGATACAGAATCGTATACAGCCACATTTAGCAATGCGGGTCATCCAAGTTTGTTTCTCATACGCAATACAGAAACGGAAGTGAAACACCTAACAGCAAAAGGAAAACCTTTAGGTCTTTTTTCCCAACAATCGTATGCAGAGGAGACGGTATCAATACAACCAAAGGATAGAATTTTACTGTATACAGATGGTATATTTGATTTGTTGAATGAAGATGGAGAAAGTTTCGGGGAAGAGAGACTAAAATCCTTGTTATGGGAATATCGATTTCACAACATACAAGATTTATCTAGCATTCTGCAAGATTCTTTGTTTCGATTTTCAAATGGTTGGCGTCACCAAATGGATGACTTGAGTTTTCTTTTGGTGGAAATCAAATAACACACTGGATTGAGTGGATCAAAGTTCCGGGTTTATGATGAAACGAATGGGATTTCCTTTTTTTTCTTCTAATGCATGCAAATACTCGTTGGTATCTTCCAGTTTATGGATTCCACTGATTGACTTGGTGAGATTCAGCTTTTTTTCTTGGTAGAGTTGGATGAGTTCAGGTATGGCTCGTCTATCCGATCCATAAGACCCCGTAATACGAATTTGCCTTTCGATGAGAAAAAATGGCATTGGTATTTCGAGTTTGTTTCTGCCGATCCCAACAAGTACGATCCTTCCCCCTCGATTCATTGCCCGGACACTGCTTTCGATGTTTGGCATGTACCCTGTAAAATCACACAAAAGATCAATCCCACCAGATTTTTCCTTTAAAACTTTACCCACTTGCATGTTCTTATCAACTAAGATAAGTTCGTCAGCTCCATATGCTTTTGCATTTTCTAGACTTCCACTATCGATATCGATTGCAAAAATTTTTCCTGCTCCGAGAGCTTTCGCAATCGCCACCGCATGAATCCCTAAGCCACCACAGCCAATAATGGCAATTGTTTCTCCTTCTTTTAATTCTCCTTGGTATTTGACTGCATGGTAAGGAGTGGAGACAGCATCTGCTAAAATGGCACCTTCCGCAAAAGGAATTTCATCTGGTAAAACATGAAGGTATCTTTCTTCTGTTTGGATGAATTCTGCAAATCCACCTCGCTGATTAAAACCAATCACACCTATTTGTTCACAAAGATTTTCCCGTCCCGACAAACAATGTTTACATTTTCCGCAAGATGTTCCAGCACTCACAACAACTCTATCACCTATTTTAAGTTTTGTGATCTCTTCACCGATTTCGGTGACAACTCCAGATGTTTCGTGGCCAGGGACACAGGGTGAATAAGTTGCCTTCATTTTCCCATGTAAGATAAAATGAATGTCAGAACCACAAATCCCACATGCTTTTACCTTCACCTTTACTTGGTTTGGTTGGAGTGGGGGTAGATCCAACTCTTGGATTTCAAGAGACCTAGATCGCGGAGTCAAAACTGCTGCTTTCATAAGATAATTCCATCAAGTTCTGATAACATGTCACTCGAATCAGTTTCATTTAATTGTTCCAACGTGAGTTCGATGGTATCATTTAAATAGTATTTCAAATTTTTATAATTGGATAAAAAGGTCTTTAAATTTGTTTTTTCATCTTCCGTAAGCCGATTTTCTAAATTGAGTTTGCATAATGCCAGAACACCAAATGCGGATTTTAATTCATCTTGGTTGGCTGCGATCACAAATAGTTCACGAATATCAAGTTCTGCAAATGTTGGTAGTAAATCGGAGATCAATTCCATTGCTCCAATGGGTATTGTGCGATCCAAAGATTTGACATAATTCACAAGGACACGATAACTTTTGGAATCTCCAACATAGGAGAGTAGGTATACCATTCCTGAAAGTAGTACTTTGTGGTATCCCCATGACAACCTTCCCGAATCCGCTTCTCGGATGATTTGGTAGATCATTGCCCAAACATTTTTATCGTTATTTGCAGCCAATTTCATCAAATCCAAGAGGCGATTTTCCCAGACTGGTTGGTCCATTTCTGTTTTTAGTTGGTCAATGGCTTCTAGGGGAGAATTGGGTAGTGATCCTAACTTTTGCACAGTTTCCTCTCGACATAATTCTGAAATATGAGACGTATATGTCTTTTCTTTTTTATCATGCTAATGTTTTCCAGGTACGGCCGAAACTAGTTGCATAGATGAAACGATTTTCGGTAATACTACTGCTTCTCTTCACGGCAATGGGAGAGATGACGCCGGACCAATCCAGTTCCAAAGCGACACAGTTAATCCGTGTTAGTTATGGACTTAAGGATAACTACGAGTTTCTTCGCATTTTAAATTCTACTATCAGCAATCGTGGGACAGAAGACCAAAAAAAATACTTCAAACGTTGCGTGCAACACCACATTGAGTCCGAAATCTTACATTTACAAATGGATTTAGGAAAATCTTATGCGGAACTACGGAGGACACAAGGATTACTCATCCAACTTTACATCCATGTTTTAGAAGATGAAATTGAAGAATTGGAAATAGAATTGGGAAGATTGGCAAGGCTTGCCAATGGGAAGGAAAAAACAGAAACAAAACTATATTTACGATTGGGATACCGTGAAATTGCAGTGGCCAAACAAAAATTAACCATTGGAAAAAATATCCGACCCTATTTGTATTTGATGAAACTACAAGAATTGGCTTACTCTTTAAAATCCTTAAAACAAGCGGAAAAATATATAGTTTTGCTTGGATTATTACACGATTCTGTTGATGAATTTGATAAAGAGAGTCGCAGTTTTGAAGCCATGGTGAATGAAGTGATTCGTATCATCGTCAGTGATAAAGAAAAATACTTACGACTCTTATATGATAGCCATTTTGATTCTTATGGATCACTTAATTATTACGAACAAATTTGGAAACAACCTGATTTACATGAATTGGCAACAGGGATTCCGAACTTTGATCCAGCATACTTTCGAAATCCTGAAGAAGCAAAAAATCCCACATTTAAATAGTTATGCGATCATTCATTTGGGAATTTCCTTTAACAGCTAGTTTTGCTTTATTTTTATTTTTGTTATACCCTTTTGTTTCTATTTTTTTGCCAAATTTAGTGACAGAATATTTCATTGCTACACCCGGAGAAATAGAACCAATCAATTGGATTTTATCTACTTTTTTTCACGGATCAGGTGCTCACCTTTTATCCAATTTATTTTTTCTTTTATTGCTTGGTAGAGTTGTCGAAAGAAGAGTTGGAAAGGCAAAATGGTTATTGTTCTATTTTATGGCCGGTATATTATCAGTGTTAGGCGATGGAATTGTACGTGGACTCATTTTAGGAGATAGAACTCCCATCGTTGGGGCAAGTGGTTCAATTTCAGGTCTTGCATCTGCCGCGACTCTACTTTCACCCTTTCGTTTTCCCATTTCTAAACATAAATCAATTCCATTTCCTGTGTTTTTGTTTGGATGGATGATGGTGTATTCTGATGTGACGAATGTCTTTGCTAGAGATAATGTGGCACACTGGGCACACCTCGGAGGATTTTTTTCCGTCTTTGTCACAAGTTATTTGCTCGGTGAAAAAGAAAGACAAGAAATCAGACAGGGCTTTCTGCTTAACTTTACCTTTTTTACATTGACGATCATTCTTCTATTTTTTATCAACAATAGGTAATGAATCTAAAATTCCGAGCAAAGGATTACCTTTCCGATGACTCGTTCGAATCAGCGGAATATGAATACATTGGCAATCAAGATGAAGGTTGGGAAATCAAGCGGAATGGTTCCCCATATCTCCAATTAGGCCCAGGTTACATCCCTCTCAAAACTGTGTCCTGTGGGGTTTGTTCCACTGATATTGATAGACGATTTTTACCTTTCCCCCTTCCACAAATCATTGGTCACGAAGTTTTGGCAGAAGGACTTGGTGAAAACCAAGGGAAACAATTCGTTGTGGAAATCAACGACACCTACGAAGCCCGAGGGGACAAAAATCCGGATGTGTTTTGTAAAGAAGGAATCCCAACCCATTCTCCAGAAAGGAGGGTTCTTGGAATTGATCGCCTGCCTGGCGGTTTTGGACCTTATATTTTAGCACCAGTTCACGCTGCGATCAATTTGGAAGGTGTGTCTCCCAAAGCGGCCGTGTTAATGGAACCTTTTGCAGCTGCCTTACAAGCGATCATTGCCTCTCCACCTAAACCTGGTGATCATGTAGCCGTTCTTGGCCCGAGGCGGCTTGGTAGTTTGGTACTTGCCGCACTTTCATCTTATAGAAAAACAAATGGATCCAATTTTCGCATTACAGCAATTACACGACATGATCATTTAGTGAAATTAGCCAAAGAAATGGGAGCCGACGAAATTATTGACCTTCGCATAACGAATGTTGAAAGTTTAAAAAATAAATTTGATATTGTTTATGATACAACATCAACCACTTCTGGATTTGAAACTGCTCTTCAAATTTCCAAAAGAGAAGTCCATTTAAAAACAACTAATGGTCAATCGATGGCAGGAATCCATCATTTAACCGAATTGGTTGTGGATGAACTTTCTATTTTGCCTTATTCTTTAGAGAATACTAATTTCCATTGGCAAAAAGAAAAACGAAGTAACAAAAATGTTTTTGTTTTTGATGGAGTTTCAGAATCGATAAAATCTGAATTGAAAGAAAGATTCCAAGTGTATGAAGGCAATGCATCGACAGGCGAATCAATTTTAAATTCCGAATCATTTATTGGCCAAATGCCTCGTTTTGATTTTGTTGTGGTATCAAAACCAGATCAAATTGGTTTCGCAATAAGACCATCTGCTCAACATGAAAATTCACTTGTACGACCTAGAGGAGTGATTTTAGTGGATACAACAAATGATTCGGATTGGCCATCTGATCTCAGTTTGGTTAAAGATTTTTTTAAACAAAGAAAAGAAATTCATAGTTCACGTTGCGGTGATTTCCATATGGCAATTTCCCTTTTAAAAGATAACCCTGAAATCACAAATTCCTTAGAAACAAATTTGATTTCTCATCGATTCCCCGCCAATCAATTGGAAGAAGCATATGCAAAAGCCAAAGATCCATCGAGTGTAAAGGTAGTGGTTGATTTTCAATAAGCATATGACTTCAGAGAAACAAATTAAAACATCACTTGGGCCCACCTTACACGAAGTAGAAGACGGTTTATGGGAAATTGACTTAACAAATCTTCGAATCTTTTTTGGACTATCGATTCTATCTCGCACGATTGGTGAAGAAATTGGAAATCTATTACAATCTTTACCCGGTGACTTAGCATTTTCATATAAAATCAATCCTAACATCAATCATGAGTTAGTGGATATGCACATCCAACATGTCCAAGTTTTTGCGAGAGCAGGAATCCTTAAAGATTGGGTTTTGTTTCGAGAAGAATTTGAAGAGAATTTACGATTTGTATTCGGATCATTCCAGCAGCAATCGATCGCAAAAAAAATTCATCCAGAATTTTACGGAGAAGACCCAAATCGAAATTCCTCTGTAGCCTTGCTATTTCCTTTTGATACGGAATTTGTACATCCTTCAGGTTATTATATATTAATGGAGAGAGTACAAAATCAAAATAGAATTGGCGATTTTTTCCTTCGCATAACGATTGATTCGCGGGAAGATGGGTGTTTGAATCTGGCAAATATCCAACATGAAGTAATTAGCGATGTACATTCTAGAACATACATTGCTGGTGCATCCAAAATCAGTGAATCATTGAGTAATGGAATCATTAACGTAGCCCAAAAAGGGGAAACATTTTACGAAGAAGAGAATAGTCACTTTAGCAAAGTGTTTTCACAAATTGAAAAAACCCCACTTGGAAAACTGTCTAATATCAACTTCTATTGGGAAGAACAGTATCGCAATTTGATTTTGAGTTCCGATCCAAGTGTCTCCCTTTCCATATTAAAAAAACTATTTTTACTATTGGAAGATTCTTCTGCTTCCAAGAAAATTAAAGAGGGAAATACACTAAGAGCTAAGATCGGGAAAACTGCAGTGTATGTTGATCTTTCGAGGTTAGATCGAGTTTTAAATTTTAGTTTCAATCAAAAACGCACGTTAGTTGATGCTAATTTCTATTTAAAACGAATGCCAATTCTAGAAACCATTGCGAATTCAAAAGACCACAAATTCAATTTTGATGGTATTCATATTTTTTTAATCCATCATATTACTTCGGAAATTATTTCATTGATAGAAACTTTTAGAAGGCTGAAAGCAAAGTCTCTGAATGTTGCCTTTGTGAAATATGGAGGTAATATTCCTCCAATCTATTTGGATATATTATTAGATATTCCAACAGAATCATTTTATATGGCAGGTTTGGAGTTTAAACTTACAAATAACAACACTCCATATTACGGTGTATCTCCGCTTTATAGTGATTTTGAAGTTCATACTTCATTTCGACATAAATTAGAAGAAGCAAAATTAGGATTTTTTGAAGCCATGCGCCGATTGGCAATGTATTTGTTTTTAAATCAACTATTTGAATTGGCCGAAAAAAATGAAAAAATGATTCTGATTGAAGATGGAGGATATATTGCTCCCATCCTCAATGAACGAGCGTTAGACAATGTTTCGTTTGGCGAAGTTTTGGCTGAATTCTGGGTTGAAGGAAAATTTAGTTCCTTAAAAGACAAAAAGTTTTCTGAGATTTTAAATTCGCATATCGTGGGTACAGTGGAACACACTAGGAACGGTTATGACCGATTAACCAAAGTGAAACAAGACAAAGGATCGTTATTTTTACCTGCATATTCAATAGCAATTTCAAAGGAAAAAACTTTGGAAGAATCCAAAGAGGTTGCCCGTTCCATTATAAATGCGATTGAAAATACTCTCCATGGAATTGGAAAAGTATTATCCAAACGTAATGTACTCATTTTAGGTTCCAAAGGTAACATTGGCGGTTTTTTGAAAAAATACTTGGTCGGTGGCTCTCTTCACGAATCCCATTTGGATGTCTTAGAAGTAGATCGAAAATTTGAATTGAATTCAAATTTGCAAAAACAGTTTTTCAATAGAGTAAGTGAAACAGAGTTTGCAAACATCGATTTGGTGATTGGTGTGACTGGTGAATCTATTTTAGAACCAAAAGATTTTGAATCATGGATCCTTAAAAGTGAACACAAACAATTGTTTTTGGCATCAGGTTCTACAAAGACAGTTGAATTTGCTAATTTTATCCAATGGACGAATCAGTTAAATTTAACTGATAATCCTAAATTAGCTGAAAAGGAGACCTTAATCTCGTTTCATAGAATTTTGGATCCTCAAACACAAATGGATCTAGGATCTAAAATTATTTTCAAAATTCCTGAACTAAATTTGGAAAAGGAAATTTATTTGATAAGTGATGGAAGTCCTGTTAACTTTTTGTTTTTTGGTGTTCCAACCGAGTCGATGGATCCAATCATTTCACAATTGGCGAGTGTTTCATTAGGAATGGTAAACCAACATCATACAAAAAATCTTCCAAAACCAGAATTATATGCTGTAGACCACCAAATCAATGTTTGGGGAAATTCTTTGTGAGTAAACATGGTTTTTTTCAAATCACTCAAAAACTTTTTTTAAGAGACGGTGATTTATTATTAGTTTTAAGAGATAAAAAATCCGGACACGGGGATCTTCCTGGTGGGAGGATGAATGAAGATGAATTTTTTAATGATTGGACCGAAAGTATTTTTCGAGAAATAGACGAGGAACTGGGCTCAAATATTAAAATTGAAGTCAATCCTGTTCCTATTTTTGTCCATAAACATCGAGTGAATGAAGGGAACCATCCTTGTATTATCATCGCTTATGAAGCAAAATGTTTGGAAGGTAAAGTAAATTTGTCTGACGAACATGATTATATGGAATGGGTAAATATCCAATCCTTTGATCCAAAAAAACTTTTTTCGGAGTATATGTTGGAAGCTGTCCAACTTTATTTAAAAGAATATGCATAACCTCTACGTACCACCGTATAAAATTTTATTATTCATTGTATTGTTTGGGTTAGGATATGGTTCTGCGACCTTTTTAAAGGATTTCGAAAAAACGATTCCAACACCAAAACTGGAATTACCAAAAAACGATTTTAGTTTTAATTTTGACTTCAAATTTGATTTTAATTTTAGCAAACCTGAGGTTGACGAAGAAATTCAAAAACCAAATAAAACATGGAATGAGGTTACTATCCAAACAAATGGATCAGACAGGAAATATGGAAACCTTGTCGGGATCCAACTTGTTTTGAGACCTGAGGATTATGTAAAGGAAGAATGGTGGAAAGAAAGAATTGATGAAACATTAGCGAAAGCTAAGTCTTCTGGGATATTCGATCGCAAAACTATCGTTATTTTTCCAGAACATATAGGGAGTGGACTTGTTTTTCTAAATGAAAAATCAAAATTTTTAAATTCGGATTCTTTATCCGAAGCACTGAAAACTAAAGGTGAAAATTTTAGTTTCTCTGATTTGGTTTTAGCAAAGTCAGAATTGATGGCTGAAGTTTATGTTCGTACTTTTTCATCCTTAGCAAAGGATTATAATGTTCCGATATTAGGTGGAACCATTGTATTACCGAATCCAAAAATAGTAAAAGGAAATCTCGTATTGGATCCTAAAGGTCCATTATACAATGTTGCGATCCCATTTTCTGCTGATGGAAAACTTATGGAACCGATGGTCAAAAAAATAATTTTGTCAGAGGATGAACAAAAAATCTATTCAGCTGGTGAATCTAATCAAGATCGAATTTGGATTGTGCCTGGTTGGAAGGTTGCTATTTTTATTGGACAGGATGTTTTTGATGCATCTTTGTATAGTCGCCTAACAGGAAAGGCGGTGGATGGTTTGATATCCCCAGCAGCTGTCTTTCCCAATATGAAATGGTCAGGATTAGATTTAACCGATGTCAATGTTTGGAAACGAGAAGGAATGGCTAAGTACATCAAATCAACGAGAGCACAGGACTTAGTGCAAGTGTTTCTCTCTGGGCACTTATTTGAAAACCATTGGAATGGCAAAACATTCAATTTAAGAGACTTCACATTTGAAGACCAAGTGATTTCGGTAGAAAACCCTACAATCTTAAATTTGTACTTTTAAATTTAGAAGTCTTACACCAATTTTTTTGAATTTTAATTTTATGATTTCACTTAAAATCCGTTTGACAGGGCATGCTTTTCACAAAAAATTTTCAGAGTTATGCCACAGAAGTCTCTACCTAAAAACGAATTTTATGTAAAATGCCCCTTATACGCAAAGGGACTTTCTGTATGCCCAAGTTCCAAGGATCGTTTGCAATCAGAAGACTTAGAGCGGCTTACTTCTCATTGTGTCCAAGATTTGTACAAATCTTGTCAAATTTTCTCGGCGAAAAAAGAGAAAGACCAAGCGGCTTAACCGTCATTCAATTTCCGGACTTTTTTAAAGTATTCGTAAATTTTCCAATCTTCTTCGCTAAAATTTAAATCATCCAAGACTAGTTCACCACGTTTACTTTCATAAACAATTTTATCTCCAGCAACTCCCCATAACCTTTCTAAGAAGAATGGGAAATGTTCTTTTTTGCCAGAAACTTTCCACTTCATCGGTTGGTTGGGATCGTTTTGATTTGTTGTGATGAATTCATCTTTTCCTGTCAATTTCCAAGAATAAGCTTCCCTGGTGACAATGGGAATTCCTCGGTTGATGGACGGTGATTTCCCTTGTTGGTAAATTACTTCTTTTAAATACAAATCACCAATTTTGCCTCCGACCACATAACCAGAGTTACCGCTATTATAATAAAATTTAGGAAGTACAATATCCTTAGAGAGTAATGATACTCGTTTAGATTCAATGTTTAGAAAAAACAAATGGTAAGCGCCTCCAACACCAGACCAAATTAAATACTCATTTCCAATCGATGAAATGTGATATTGAATTTTTAATTTTGGATAGGGGGATGGAAACAAATCACTGGAAAGAAAACGTTCCGGTTTTGAAGATTTTCCTGTTTTTTCGACAAACAATTGATTTTCAAAAAAATATAATAAGATGTCACCTGAATTGGAAATGGCCATACCTGTTTTGCAAGGGATATGCACAATGGATTCGTGTTCCAGTGATGAATCATTCGTTGAATAAGCAAATAAAGCACAACCTCCATATTGTTTTAACGGATATTGGACAGCCACAAAGTTTCCGTTAGCTGATAGTTGTATGGAGTCAGGTCTGAGTTTTAATTCAATAGAGTTTCTGTTGTCATTTACCAGATCTTTGAAAAATAAAGTTTTATTTTCTGTCCAAACGATTTTGGTCCTGTCTTCAGATACAGCAAAAAGTCGAGGTTGGTTTGGTTTGTTTTTTGATAAAATTTCAGCAGTGGAACGATTTGAAGAAAGTCGGTCTTGGAGTAAAACAAGAGCCTTTTCAAACTTTTCTTTTGCTATGAGATCTTCAATTTCAGAAACTAAGGATTCATGTTTGGATTGGCAATGGATGAAAGTAAATAAACTAAAAATAATGAGGAAAAAAAATTTCACTGAGTCTCCAACAGGTCCCTGATTTCGTCCGAATGGATTTCTTTTGAGAAAAGTTCCATGGCTGTTTTCCCTACACGTTTTGTATCATAATAAGCAAAAGTTCCTGTTACGACGGCACCACCAATGGGAACCCAACGAGCAAATTGTTTACGAATGATTGATTTGGAAATCATAATTCCTAATTTTTCTAACACCGATTGAAATACCCTAACGGTTGTTGGGCGAATGAGAATTTTAAAACTTGATTCTTCGATGATTTTACGAAAAACTTGTGCCCCACCGTGTTTGAATAAACAATAAAGTAACAATTCTTTGGTTACCTGTACCTCTTTTCCGTAGAGTGCGGCAATATCCATAATCAAATGTCCCTGGATTCGATACACCATCAGTAACTCGGGAAGGATACTCAAGATTCCCAAAGGCCCTGGAGGCAGGGAACAGGTAGCACTAATCAGTCCCGATTTGAAGGAAGCATTTTGAACCAAATCTTTTAATAGTTCCTCGGGTGGTTGGATGGTTGGAGCATAGGGACTTCTATAGTCCTCAAACCCAGCAAATAACTCGATGAGACCCTCTAAAAATCCATTAGAATTGCCCTTATGTGGGAGTTCGTTCACGGGTTTCTCAAATCCTTATTAGATTTTGGTTTATCAAAAACAGGCATTCTGTATCCTTTCCATAGACATGATAGATAGATTGAAAAAAATTCAAGAAAAATACCTGCGTATCGAGGATGAGCTCGCAAAGGCCACTGCTTCTGATACTTTGAAGAATCTATCGAAAGAAAGATCTCGCCTAACGCCAGTATATACAAAAGCCGACGAATACCTAAGGATCACCAAGGATTGCCAAGATGCAAAGTCTTTATTAGAATCGGAAAATGACGCGGACATGCACGACATGTTAAAATCCGAAATTGAAGAAGGTGAAAAAAAGTTAGAAGAACTTGCAAAAGAACTCGAAATTATGTTATTACCTCCAGATCCAAATTCTGGAAAAAGTATCCTTGTGGAAATTCGCGCTGGGACAGGCGGTGAAGAATCTGGTTTGTTTTGTGCTGACTTATTTCGAATGTACAATAAGTATGCTGATAAAAAAGGAATTCGCACTGAGATCATTGATATGAGTCCAACAGGGATTGGTGGTTACAAAGAAATTGTATTTTCTTTGGATGATGATCGAGCGTATGATTTATTCAAATTTGAATCTGGGACTCATCGAGTACAACGAATTCCAGAAACTGAATCTGGTGGGAGGATTCATACATCGGCAGTCACTGTTGCCATCCTACCTGAAGCAGAAGAGAAAGAAGTAGAAATTAGAGAAAGTGATTTGCGAATCGATGTGTATCGTTCCTCCGGTGCCGGTGGTCAGCACGTCAACACAACCGACTCGGCTGTTCGAATCACTCATATACCGACAGGCATTGTTGTTGCTTCCCAAGAAGAACGTTCCCAAATTAAAAACCGCGATAAAGCCATGAGAGTACTCCGTGCAAGGATTGCAGACCAAGCAGCAGAGTCCGCCAAACAAAGTGCAGATGCCTTGAAAAAAGCACAAGTAGGTTCTGGCGATCGATCGGAGCGGATTCGTACTTACAATTTCCCACAAGGACGTTGTACTGACCATAGGATTGGATTTACGAGTCATAATCTTCCTTCCATTATGGAAGGAGATTTGGATGAATTAATTGATGCATTGGTGCAGGAAGACCGGTCTAAACGATTAGCAGAAGCCAAGGCATAAAAAGGATCATTTTTTCGCTAGAATTCGGTTGAAACCAATCGACTAATTGTTATTCTTTAGTAAGGAAATAAAAACATGACTCTCAAACGTTGGATCTCCGCTTTTTTGTTGGTGACACTCCTTATTTTGAGCCATTGTGTTCCCAAAAAAAATAACGATTTAGTGAGTGACGATTTTTTATTTTTATACCTTCTCAATTCAATTTTAAATGCTCGGGAATTGGATTGTACGTTCTCGCCCACAAGTTCAGATTCTCTTTTTAATGACCAATGGCACCTATACAATTATGGACAACTTGGAGGAACAACGGGTGAGGATGCTCGCGTCCGATCTGTTTGGAACCAAGGATATTCAGGAAACCAAGTCATCGTCAGCGTGGTGGATGATGGAATTGATCTAACACACGAAGACTTAAAAGATAATATCTCAATTTCTGCCAAAGGTTTGAATTTATTTAACAATTCTTTGTTCCCATCACATGCCTATAGTACTAGTTTTCATGGGTCCGCTGTTGGAGGTGTGATCGGTGCTCGTGGTGGGAATGGAATCGGTGTTAGGGGAGCGGCCCCTTGCTCCAAACTGGTGGGTGTGAACCTACTAGAGAAATCCACCATTTATACTTCAGACGAATACCGAGCCATGGTGAATGAGATGGGGAAAGTCTACATCTCCAATAATAGTTGGGGTTCCCCTGATGAGTATGGATGGTTATGGCCATCTAGCTCCTTATGGCAACAAGGCATCAACGAAGGAATCAGTTCAGGTCGTGGGGGATTGGGAACCGTATACCTTTGGGCAGCGGGTAATGGTGCAAACGGAGCGAATAACAATGATCCCAATCGATTTATTTCACCATTGTTAGTCGATAATGCGAATTATGATGGGCAGGCCAATTATTATGGTGTGATGGCGATCGGTGGCATTGGGCAAAATGGAATGAAAGCTTCCTATTCGGAAGAAGGTGCCAACCTTTGGGCGGTAGCCCATACCCAAGGAAATTCAGCGACTGCGGATACAACGGCAATCACAACAACGGATGCAGCTGGTGTATTTGGATTGAACGCCGGTGGAACATCAGGAGATTATTCCTTTTCGAATTACACAAGACGATTCAATGGAACTTCCTCGGCCACTTCACTTGCTGCAGGGGTAGTTGCCCTACTTCTTAGTAAATACCCATCACTAACATGGAGGGATGTTCGCGAGTTAGTGGCTTACTCTGCAAGACAAAACGATATAGGTGATACTGATTGGGATACCAACGGAGCTGGGTTACATGTTAACCATAAGTATGGATTTGGGGCCATTGACGCAGAACAATTGTTACTAAGAGCTAGTTCTTGGACTCCGATCACGACTCCACAAAGGGTTGAGACGATGTCCGCAGTTAATTATGGAACCGCAATTCCAGATAATAATGTGATTGGTGTATCGGTGATGTATCCTGTATCGTCTAGTATTAGTTATATAGAATATGTCGATGTTGAAATCACAACAGGTCATACCTATTTTCCTGAACTTGGAATTGTTGTGACTTCGCCGAATGGTATGACTCAAAGTGTACTTGCGGAACCACATGCCTGTGCAAATCCTGCGACAAATTCAGGTTGTACATTTGGCAGTACAACGATTGCAGCCATGACCGGCTCTTCCACCTATCGGTTTGGAATTGCTAGAACACTAGGTGAGAATCCAAATGGGAATTGGACCATTCGAATGTATGATGGTGGTGTTGGTGATACGGGAACAATTCAAACTGTCCGTATGAAAATTTATGGTAGGTAAACTATGAAGACAAAACAAATTTTAATTTTCCTATCACAACGTTTTCTCTTCTCATTTTTTATCTTGGGTTGTTTCTTTGTATCTTCAATTTTATCAAAGGAACCACCAAGTCAGATCACCTACACAGAAGGTGGAGTTCAAAAGACCTTTTATCGAAACCCGAACTTAGAAGCGGAATTCATTGCCCCCAATCAAGTCAGTGGTTCGCAAAATAAAAGTTATGCGAATAAAAATCTGAAAGCAGGTTGGAACTTTCGTAAACCAGGAAAAACTTTAGTTTCCAATCAATTAAAATCTGGGAATGAATCCAAAGTTACCGAGGTTTACAATCCAGGGAATGGATATGGACCCAACATCGTACTGCCAGGTATTATCGTTGTTTCTTTTCGAACTGACCAATCAAAAGAATTCATTTCAGAATTAGCTAAAAAATACAAAATACAAATATTCCATACATTTAATCCACGTTTAACAAGTTTCCAAACGGAACCAGGTTATCTTTCTGTTGAAAAAGCAAATGAACTTTTAAATGAACCTTCGGTTTCAGAAGCGTATCCAGAAACAGCTGTCGAAAAAGTTTTAAAGTAATGGATGCCTTTGAAACCTAAGGGCGTATCGGATCTAGATTTTAGCGGGCGATATAAAAATAAATTAATTTTAGAATCTCTATCTTACGAACCGGTTTTGCTAAGTAAGACGTAATGCCTGCTAAAAAACTCTTTTTAATTTCTTCTTTTTGTACGTTGGCAGAAATTGCGATGATAGGAGTTTCACCGCTTTGGTTTTTTATATTCCTTTGTTCAAAAATTCGAATTTGTTTAGTCGCTTCCATTCCATCCATCTCTGGCATTTGCATATCCATCAAAACTAGATCATAATCGCCAGATTTGAATTTTTCAAATGCTTCTTTTCCATTTTGAGCTATATCCAATTGGATAGGATATTTACGCAAAAACGTTTTGATGATGAATACGTTTTCATCTGAATCTTCTGCCAAAAGGATTTTACATGGTGGAAAATTTTCTGGGTTTGGTAATTCTAAATCAAGCCAATGTTGGTTTTGATTTGATTCTGATGGGAGTAATCCTTCATAAGGAATTTCGATTTGAAAAGTTGATCCTTTTCCTAATTCACTTTGAACAGAAATCGTTCCATTCATCATTAATATCAATTTTTTGGTTATTGATAACCCAAGTCCAGTTCCACCATACTTTCGGGTCGTAGAACTATCTACCTGTGTAAAACTTTCAAAAATGGATTGTAGTTTGTCATTTGGAATTCCGATGCCAGTGTCCTTCACTTCAAATACCAGGTGTTCTTTCTTTTCGCTTAACATTAATTTTATGAAAATGCTTCCTTTTTCAGTGAACTTCATCGCATTTCCGATTAGATTGATAAGAATCTGTTGGATTCTAGTGGAATCTCCTTTGATCATTGGGGAAATCTCTTCACTGATAGAATAGGAGATATGAATTCCTTTTGTTTTTGCTTTGATCAAAAAAAGAGAAATAGTTTCTTGTATCAATTCATGGATCGAAAAATCAACGAATTCAATTTCTAATTTTCCTGATTCGATTCTAGAAAAATCTAAAATATCATTGATGATATTATACAATGCCCTTCCGGAATTTCGCAGGACTGTCAGATATTCGGTTTGTTCTTCTGATAAATCTGTTTCATTTAATGTATCAGCCATACCTAAAATGGCATTGAGGGGCGTTCTAATTTCATGGCTCATTGAAGCTAAAAAATCTGTTTTTGCTTGGGATGCTTTTTTGGCCTCTGTTTCTCTCTCTTTGGCAATGATCATTTGTTCGCGTAATAATTTTTCTCGTATTACTTGTTGGGAAACATCTGAAATCTGAATCATACAAAATCGATTGGGTTCATCATCAATGGAAATTGGTATTACATGTAGGTATTGGTATATCCTTTCATTTTTTAACTTCTTTTGTTCATTTTCAAACAATGGAAATGGAAACGGATTCAGAGTATGAGTTAAGATAGAATACTGAGAAGATTCTAAACATTGCTGAATGGATTTTAGAGTACGAGTACCAACTAAATCGGTAAAGACATCGGAAATATGTTTGTTTTGGAGATCTGATTCACGTAAATTAGAATGTTTTAAAATCCATTGGTTGGTTAAAATAATATTTAATGATTCATCTAAAATCAGAATACCAATTCCTGATTTTTTTATAATAGCCAATAAATGTTTTTTTGTTAAAACATTCACTATTTTAACTTTTCTATGAGTACTCGGGATAAATTTTTAATGCTATCAAAATTCAAAATGAAAAATATATATCCTTTAATTTCTTTACCTTTTAATTGATAATCGATGAAGACTAAAAGGATTGAATTATCCTCATTCGGATCTCGATTTAAGAGCAAATCTTCATATTTTCCTGAGAAAAATTCAGGGACGTTTGTTTCGATGTGGTAATTTGACATCTTGGCTAAATTAGATAAAATTGCATTTAGAATAATATTACCAATTTCAACAAGAGCATCCTTTTCAAATTGAGACACTTCATTGAGTGCCACATAATCTTTCATCATCATCTTTACAATTTCTAAACTCGAACTTTTATGAAATAATAGAAAAGCTGAACCTTTTCCGATATCACCAACAAACTTTTGTTCGACAGTGCAAACTTCTTGTTTTGATAAGTTTTCAAAATTTCTAGCTTCAGACTTTGTAATGAGTTTTAATGTTGGAACCGTTAATAAAATTTCATCGGCGATCATTTCACTCATTAATTTTGCAGCACTACCTAAACTGATATTAAACAATTCACATAATGAATCACGTTCTAATTCTGTAAGGTGGTTCATAAGTTTTCCAAAACGGGGATGATTTTTTCTGCTGTAATTGGTTTTTCTATAAAATCGATGCCTAAGTTTTTTGCCTTATTTTTGATCGCATCTTGGATATTGGCAGTGATTAGAACAATTTTTGCATTTTGGTAGGATGATTTTAAATTTTCTGCAAGATCAAGGCCTGAAATCGTGCCCGGCATATTTTGATCTAAACTAAAAAAATCAATGTCGGGATGATCAGGGAGAATGAGATTAGCTTTGTCCGCCGAGTCAGCTTCCAAAATTTCCCAATTCGGGTGTTTTTCAGAAATTATTTTCCGAATCATCAATCTGGTGACTGTGCTGTCATCGACAACAAGGGCTTTTTTTTGTGACATATAGATTGCCTTATTTCCAAACTAGATTTATATCAGTATGTATACACAGTTGACGAAATAATTAATTAGAAATCATCTATGCGTTCCCAATACTTTATCATTTTATGTTTATCTCTCTTTATTTTTTGTAAATCGAATCAAAAAATATGTGAAGGCGAAAATTGCCGGAATGGAAAACACGTAGTGACATACGAAAACGGTGATCAGTTTGAAGGTGATTTTTTAGAAGATTCAAAACATGGTATTGGAATTTATCGTTATGCAAATGGAGACATATTTGAAGGAGAATACAAATTTGGATTAAAGAACGGTCCAGGTATCTATCGTTATGCGAATGGTGATGAATTTATAGGCAATTATACCAAAGGCCTACGAGATGGATATGGCAAATATCGATTTGTCGATGGATTTATTTTAGAAGGTTATTGGGACCAAAATGGTTTGGTTGGCAAAGCAAAAATCACCAATGCAAAAGGAAGTTTGGTTTTGGAAGGTTATTGGAACCAAAACCAATTTTTAGGAATCAAACCAAAAGAAGAATCAAACAATCGTGTCGAAATTTCGAATCCCGAGTGATTCGTAAATTTTGCGTGTAGCCTTCGATTTGTTCAAAGTATACATATGGATTCCTGCAATTTTATGATCCAACAAATCGCGAACTTGTTCTGTAGCCCAGTGGATTCCCACATTTTCAGCAAATGAATCATCTTCGGCACGAGATAAGGATTTCAAAAGTTTGGCTGGGAAGTTTGTTCCTAACGAAAGTTCGGCCATCCGTGCCATTCCCTTTCTAGAAGTGATTGGCATGATCCCTGCGATGATCGGGACTTTGATACCTGCAATTTCACAACGTTCCACGTAATCATAAAACGAATTGTTATCAAAAAACATTTGTGTACAAATATAGTCTGCACCTTGGTCTACTTTCCATTTTAAAAATTCAATTTCCTTCAGACGATTGGGTGTGGATGGGTGTCCTTCTGGAAATCCTGCCACTCCAATTCCCATGTTTGGAAATTCTTTTTTAATGAAACCCACCAGTTCCCCCGCAAATCCAAATCCATTTTCTGTTTTTTGGAACTCGGTTTGCCCTTTTGGAGGATCCCCTCGGAGAGCCATGATATTATGAATTCCACTTTTTTCGTAACGTTTTAAAATTTCTCGGATCTCTTCTTTGGTGGAACCTACGCAAGTTAAATGACTAACAATCGTTTGTCCGGTCTGCTCTTGTAATTTGACAACCAAGTCATGTGTTAAGTCTCTTGTGGATCCTCCAGCTCCATAAGTGACACTTACATAGGCTGGATTCATTTGCGATAGTTCTTGGATATTGCGGAATAAATCCTCAGATGCTTCCTCGTTTTTGGGAGGAAAAAATTCGAAGCTGATCGTAGTCTGTTTTTTCTGGAGGACCTGAGAAATGTGCATAAAACCTATCCTCTAAACGGGAATATTTTTCTCAAGTCCCTTGTTGGCAAGTAACCAACCTTTTGAAGCTTTTGTTTTCACGGCAAGCCATAGCGAAAATTTAGGAAATAACGCTGGCAAAATCACAATGGTTGACCGTAAGTAAGACGGAACTAGGACCTCACCAGGATTCTTTTGGATGGCCTTACAAATTGCATCTGCAACTTGGATGGGTTCGATGACTGGGGTAAAAAAAGAAGGTTTGACCCCATCAATCATCCTTGTTTTTGCCATGGAGGGACAGATCCAACTAACTCCAATTTGAGTATCATACAATTCCATCTTCAAGGCTTGAGAAAATCCGACCATTGCATGTTTGGTGGCCGAATAGGTTACAGTTCCTTCTGTTCCAAATTTGCCAGCAATACTTGCTAAATTGATGATTGTTGCTTCATTTTGTTCTCTTAAAATCGGTAACGATTCGTACACAAGTTGCATTGGTCCATGTACATTGATTTTTAATGCCTTTTCCCAAACCGAAAAGTTTTTACCTTCATATGGGCCACTGGGTGCGATGCCTGCGTTATTAATTAAAATTTGAAATTGGAGTTTGTTTTTTTTGATTTTTTTAATCAGGGAGGAAATTTGTTCTTCTTTTGAAAGATCACAAGCAAATCCATAAAATTTTTTTCCAAGTGATTCTACCTTGGATTGGATCTCTTTTAAGTGCGAAAGATTGATATCGATACCGATGATATCATTCCCTTCTTTTGCCAATCTTTCTGCGGTTAAGGCACCAATGCCCATTCCACATCCAGTGATTAAAACCGTATTTCCATATAATTTCATACAAATACACTAGTGAATTTTTTGGTTTCGTCAATCCGAAACATATAGGAAATAGACTCAAATGCAATACAGACTCTTAAAACCTGAATTAGGGCATAGACTTTCCACTGTGAATTCAACCAACGAATGGATTCGTAATCCAGAGATCCCTTTTGGTTCATGGGTGATTGCTGATGAGCAAACTGCAGGCAAAGGGAGAGGACAAAATATTTGGCAGTCGTTAGGCGAAGACCCATTGATTTTTTCTGGAAAAATCAGATTATCTGCTGCTGAAATTTCGCTCCCTTTGGTATCCATTTTCATTTCTTCAGCTTTACTCAAAACAATCTTCCGGTTTTTTCCAGAACGAACTGAAGACACAACGATCAAATGGCCAAACGATATATACAAAATTGAGAAAAAGGTAGCAGGGATTCTCGTCCAATCAGAATTCACCAACGGTGTGTATGATATTGTGATAGGAATTGGTTTGAATTTTTTTGGAAAACAAATTCCCGATCACTTAAAAGAAAAAGCAAGTTTTTTATGTGACACAACACTTTCGGAAGGTGAGTTGGAACGGTTTGCCAACCAATTGGTAATAGAAATCAACCAAGCGATCATCACCCTACTAGATCCAGGCCAAGTACTAAAAGATTTAGTATGGATTGAAGAACATTCTTTATTAAAGAACAAAGTCATAGAAACCGAATGGGAAGAAAGAATGGTGAGAGGAAGAGTTTTGGGAATTGATGAATTAGGATTCCTTCTCATAATGACCGAAACTGGCCAAAAAATTGAACTCATGGACACTTCGCCAAAATTTCGGATAATATAAATGTCAGATTCACCACTTTTACTTGTCATCGATGTTGGAAATACAAACACAGTGTTTGGAGTTTTTCGTGAAGGCGAAGAAACTCCTGATTTTCATAAAAGAACTGTTACTCGAAGAGATCGTACTTCTGACGAATTAGGTCTCTTTTTAAAAGGATTTTTAACACAAGAAAATGTAAAGGCTGATCGTGTTAAAAAAGCAATCTATTCAAGCGTTGTTCCTTCTCTCAATCCAATCGTAGAAAGGATGTTAGAAGATTGGTTTGATGTAAATCCATTAAGAGTTCACTACCAAATGAATTTAAACTTTGGTATTAGTTACCCACGTCCATTTGAAATAGGTGCCGATCGTTTGGTAAACGCGGCATACTGTGCCAAAACTTACCCAGGAAAAAAAGCCATTTTGGTAGATTTAGGAACAGCAACTACCTTTTGTGTCATTAGCGAAAAACCGGAATACATTGGTGGTGTGATTGCACCTGGATTAAAAATTTCAATGGATGCCCTCACAAGAAATACTGCACAACTTCCACCTATCGTTTTTGGTTCACCATCACGTGTGTTAGGTGAGTCTACTGTTGAGTCAATCCAAGCTGGATTTTTCTTTGGTTGGATCGGTTTGTTAAAAGAGATCGTTCGTGCTATCAAAGAAGAACACCCTGGTGATTATGTTGTTGTAGGGACTGGTGGACTTGTCACGACCATTCACGCTTCGCATAACCAAGTGTTTGACGAAATAGACCCAATGATGACTTTAAAGGGACTAAAAATTTTAGCCGATCTAAATTCCTAAAATTTTCTTTCGATACGTTTCCCCCATAAGATCATATCCAATTTGATTGGGATGGATTGGGTCGGAAATGGGGTAAAGGGGAATTTCGCCTTGGTAGGATTCAAAAATTGATTCGATATCTACGATATCCACTTTTTCTTTTTGTGCTTTTATTTTTCGAAGTGTATCATTGTTTTCTCGAATGGTTTCTTTAATAGAAGTCATATTTGTTCTTGGAATAAGAGTCAGTAAGACAGATGAGATTTGATTGGATTGTAAAAAGTTGATCAATTCAAGAGTCCTGATTTCAAATCCATTTGTTCCGTATACCATCGCATCGTTGGTTCCCAATTCCAAAATCCAGAGGTCAGTAGGAATTTCATTCAATCGATTTTGGTTCTGTAACCAATCTTCTGTTGTATAACCAGCAACGGATACATCTGTTACACGGAACTCACTCGGCAAACGATTTCGTAAACCAAAACCTTCAGACCACTGTGCCAATGAATCACCAACAATTGTAATATTACGATTCATAACACCGGCTCCTAAAATCGATAAATATTGCACTGAAGGTTTGTCAGAATGATAACAATTAGGGAAACACAAGCAAATTCCAAGAATACAAATTATGTTTTGGAATCGTTTCATTTTTTAGTATAAATAATGGTTTTGTAGTGTAACCAGTGGTCCCTGGGAACAGGAATTTCCCATTCAACTCGAATCCAGTTTCCTGACTTTAAATAATCTCTGATTGCCTCATTGATGAGGGATTCATCATAAAATACAAAACTATCTCGTGAATGGATTGTTTTTAAAAAAGTTTCCGAAGGGATTTCCAATTCACCGGGAATGAATTCCAATATATCCAAATCAGGACGTATTGATTTTAGATAAAAATAGGGATCAGGTAAACTTTGTAAGTACACAGCTTTGGAATGAACCAAACTTGATGATATATTTCGAAAATGTGCATTTTGAATTTCTCCCGAATCCGTTTTTGACCAATGTATTTGGGCAATATAAATCATAGCAGAAAGCGAAAGTAAAATTCCAAACATCGGTATCCGGTTTAAAATTGATTTCTCTTCCGCTAATAAAGCCATACCAAAAGAAAGAGGAAAGATGATATGAAAAACATACCAACCTTCCGAAGAAGAATATAAAGCAAATAATACTGATCCTGTCCATATCCAAAAAAGAATCCATGTTTTGGATATGGAGTGGTGTCTTTTATATAGTTTATAGGAAATGAAACCTAAAGACAATAACTCAATCAAAATAAGAACCAAACGGATTTTAGAAAAACCAAATCCAAACGAAAAAATTTTGATTTTATCTATTAATGTAAATGTTTTCAATAAGTTTTGTTTTCGAGTGAGTTGTGCCCCAAACTGGATTTGGAACCAATCCCAATTTGGATGGATGTAAATGATCCAACCTAGAACTGGTATTACGCCACCAAACACAAAATAAGTGACTCCTCGTATACCAAAATTTTGGTATACAAGAAACAAACTCACCAAACCAAAAAAAGCACCAAATGGGTGAGAAAGAGCGGCAAACGATAGTAACAACCCAGACAAAAAAGGGTTCCACGTGTTTTTTTTAGGATTCGATGCAAAAACCAAACTGATGATAAAACAAAATGATGTGAGTGCTTCCATTCTGGCAACAGTACCAAAACGAAAGACAAGTGGTTCCCATAGAATACTTACAAATGCAATTTGTGCGGCTACTTCTGAAATGGAAAATCGTTTCAGTAATCGATAAAATGCAAATGCTGTTAAGTAAATTAAACAAACGTTTGCTAGGCGAAGTGTTATTAATGTATCAGGAAAAATTGATAAGGATAAACCAGAAAATAACAAATAAACCGGGGGCATCCAAAGGGTTTTGAATTCCATTCCAGGAATGAGTCCCTTTAGGACTTCGGTTTTTAATTCCCCGGATTGGGAAAACGAAAAGGCAGGAGAATAAAAAAGAACTTCATCTGGCCAGACGACGGGAAAAACAGCTAAGTTAATCCCAACATGGAAAAAATAAACGAGAGAAATGATACAAAACGAGGCATACGCCAAGTTTGTATTACTTAGAAAGGGAATTAACGGCTTCTTGTTCCGTTTCGAAAACTTCAAACAAATCCAAAAGTTCTACAACATCAAAAACCTTTTTTACAGGTGGAGTGATGCAGCAGAGTTTGAGCTTTCTTCCTTGTTTGTCGAGCTCTCGCACCATACCAACAAAGATACGAATTCCAGAAGAGGAGATATAGGATATGAGCTCTAAATTGATAATGATGTCACCATCTCCGTTTTGCACATCATCAGCTAATTTTGCCTCAACCTCATCCGAATGAGTGATATCCAAACGACCGTTTAGGTGAACGAGTGTGTGCTTTCCGATTTTTTTGGTTTTAATTTCCAAAGCGAGCCTACTTGGTGACTAGAATCTTTGAAAACACCAAAGGTTCAAGAAATTTTTACGCTGCTTGGTTTCTGTTTCTCGTAAAAAGTCGTGGATCCCTATGGTCCATCTCTGTGATATGCAACATAATCCGATGTCGGGTGGAACGTTTGGTTCGATGGCCCAAAAATTCTTGGATTTCCCTGAGAGGGAATCCCTTTTGGAATAAATCGAGAGCAATTACATCTCGCAAAAAAGGTATGTGTATTTCTCGTGAGATCATGCGGCTTGCGGTCTTCAAAATCTTTTGGATGGTGCGGGTGCGTAACTCTCCATCCCGGCCTGGGAACAGATAATCTCCTGGCGAAAATTCACAAGAGTAACGATACAGCTCCACAGCAAATTTTGGATCCAAAAAGATATGTCGTTTCCTCAGACGACCGACGTTCGTTATATAAAAACGATCCATTTCTTTGTTAAAATCAGCGATTTTCAAATGGATGAGCTCTGGTAAAGACAAACCAGTGCAAACTAAGAATTTGATGATCAAATAGTGAAAGTGATTTTTGTTCCTCAGTCTATTGAGTAAATTCAGGATCTCGGTTTGGGCTAACAAACGGTTTCCCAAAGTGAATACATCGACGGTGAGAATGGGAGGGAGGAAGGTTGGTAAATTCAAATTCGTATTTAGCATATTTTTCTCAGGGAATGTATCAAAGTATAACAATCCTTACAAAGAAATTGTCACCAAACCGTAGTTTTGGATCGCATTTTTGGAGAAATAAATTTCCAAGTTCGTGTTTCTGCACAAAGTATTTTTCTGCTTGATTCATATTTTAAAAACGATTCTATCTTTGTGAGAAACAATAAAGGATCAAAACGTATGGACTCTCTGGAACTAAAATCAAATGACCCGGAACTACAACTGACTAAGGAAGACATTCAAAAAGTTGAGGAATTGACCGGACAAATTAAACTCAATAATCCCAATGACATAGTTTCCTATGGATCGTCTGCCCAAGCAAAAGTTTCCGATTTTGCGGACAAGGTTTTATCCGAGATCAAAACAAAAGACTCAGGATATGCTGGTGAATTGTTAAACCAACTCCTATTTAAAATCAAAGACTTAGATATGGATAGTTTCGCCGGAGAAGGGAACACTCTTTCTAAAATTCCTTTGATTGGTGGGCTTTTTGATGCTTCTCGAAAGTTTTTAGCCAAGTTCGAAGACCTGGAATCACAGATTGGAAAAATTGTAGATGAACTACATTCAGCTAGAACGAATCTCACAAAAGATATCACTTTATTGCAGGCGTTATACGAGAAAAATTTAGAATATTTCAAAGAGATTCAAATTTTCATCGCAGCAGGTGATAAAAAGATCCAAGAACTTCGAGATAAAATTTTACCCGAAATGTTGGAAAAGGCGAAGGCCCAAGGAGATACTCTTGCATCCCAACAATACCAAGATATGGTACAAATGGTGGATCGATTTGAGAAAAAAATCCATGACCTAAAACTCACACGAATTCTGTCCTTACAAACAGGACCACAAATCCGTTTGATCCAAAGTGGAAACCAAGTTTTGGTTGAAAAAATCCAAAGTTCGATTTTGAATACGATCCCACTTTGGAAAAATCAGATTGTCATTGCACTTGGATTGATGCGCCAAAGGAAAGCTCTGGAAGCACAAAAACAAGTTTCGAAAACAACCAATGACCTGATCCAAAAAAATGCAGAGATGTTAAAATCAGGAACTGTTGAGATCGCAAAAGAATCAGAAAAAGGGATCATTGAAATTGAAACCTTAAAAAATGTGAACCAACAATTGATTGAAACGATTACAGAAACTTTGAAAATCCAAGAAGATGGTCGCCAAAAACGTAAGTTGGCTGAACAAGAGATGATTAAAATCGAATCTGATATCAAACAAAAACTATTGGAATCAAAATAGAATGACAGAAGTACAATCAGAACAAAATCAAGAAGAGAAAAAATGGGCCAGGCGGGCCCATATTTCAACTTTACTCACTTATCCAATGGCATTATTGCCTTTTCCATTTTATATTTCATCACTTGGAGCTATGATTTATCCTTTTGTGATGTGGTTATCTCGCACAAAATCTTCCTACTCCGCCAAACAATCATTAGAGGCAATGTACTTACAGGCTTTATTGTCTTTGGGATACTTTGGATTTGGAACGAAATTTGGGGACGATAGAGTTTTGCTCGTATTTTCCTATGTGTTTATGGCTTTTTTACATGTGATTTTTTTAGGAATCGCAATTTACCGCACAACCATAGGAAAACCACACCACTATCCATTTAGTTTTTTTCCACTCCTCTTTTCCAATAGCAAAACAAAAGAAAATTGGAATGAACTAAAAAAGAAATTTGAAGACAAAGTAGAATTTTCAGAATACAAATCCCAAATGGAAAAACTCGATGAATTCCGGCTGTCTACAGAAAAAGATGCAAAATCTTTAACGGATGTTACTTTGCAGGGATTATGTAATGAATACCTTCATTCTTTATCTGATTTACGTGTCAAACTAGCTGAGGATCCACTTTCATATCGTAAAGCAAAACAGTTTCTCAATTACTTTCCAGAAACCGTTTCCAAAATTCTTAGCCAATACATTCGAGTAAGCCAAAGTGTTAGTTCTCCCGACTCCGAAAAAAGAAAAACGGAACTCAATTCTCTGTTAAGCGAAGTCATTAAAACAACTGAACAAGTCAGAAATAAACTGAAAGCAGACGAAACCCTAAATTTAGATGTTGAGATCACCGCGATGAAAAAAAACATCGAATTTGGCGGGTATTGATGCTTTCTGAATTACATGATAGATCTTATCATTTTTTAAATTTTTTACCGAATGTTGCAAACTTCCTTGTTGAAAAACACAAGGAATCCAACTTAAAAGTTGATGAAAAAAGTTTATACAACTTAGTCACAGAAGCAGATTTAAAAGCGGAATCAATGATTCTAGAAGAAATCCAAAAAAACTTTCCTTTGGACGGAATTCTTTCAGAAGAACGAGATCCTATTGCGGGCACATCTGGTTATACTTGGGTGATTGATCCATTAGACGGTACAACGAATTATACCCATGGATTACCTTTGTATGGAGTGTCGGTAGGTGTTGTGGAGACCGAGACGATGTCTCCTGTGATCGGAATGGTTTTTTTCCCGGAACTCGGTACATATTATCATGCGATCAAAGGCCAGGGTGCTTTTCGTGAAAAAAAACAAATCCAAGTTTCACAAACAAAGTCAATGAAAGATTCATTGTTTGTCACAGGATTTCCTTATGATCGAAATTTGTCTTTAGACACGTTAATGCAATATTATAAATCCATTTTACAAAAATCGCGAGGCATACGTAGAACTGGGGCAGCCACTCTCGATTTATGTTGGTTAGCAGAAGGAAAATTCGAAGGATACTATGAATTAGGTTTAAAACCATGGGATATGGCAGCAGCTGGTCTTATCGTTTTGGAAGCAAATGGTAAGTTGACATCTATGGACGGGAATGATTTTTCCATTATGATTCCAAGTTTACTGGCAAGTAATGGTTATGTTCATGAATACCTATTGGCAGAGTTTGAAGGCCAAATCAACCGAGTAGTGTATTAACCATTTGATTGAGTTTTGTTTTAATAACATCTTTAGAAAAATTTGAAAGAACATATTTCCTGCCGTTTTTTCCCATTCTTTCTGCGATTGTTTTGTTTTCCAAAAGATACTCTAACATCCTTTGAAAGGAAATAGAATCGGAATAATACAAACCACCTTGGCTACGAATGCAATGTCCTTTCATAACAGAAGACATTCCGTTTACAAGTACAGGTTTTTCTTGGAGCCAAGACTCCATGATAGAAATGGAAAAACTTTCATAAGCAGATGGATTCAATAATAAATATGAGTTTTGTATTTCCAAAACTTTTTCTTCTTCCGAAACAAATCCTGGAAACAGAATTTCTTTTTCCTTAGAAACATCCATGGAAAAAACTGACCCTAGACATTTCAAGGTAACGTCGGATCTATGATTTGATTGTTTCCATTGATGAAAATTTTCGAATAAGGTTGGATATCCTTTTGCAGGTTCGATCCTACCGATGGTGAGGAGTTGGAAAGTTTTTTCGGATTTGACGATGTCAGAGTTAGAAGTTTTAAATTTTGGATTTAGATCATCAACATAGGTTCCAATTAAAAAATATCGATTCACTTTTTGGCGGTGAATGGATTCATAAACTTCTAACTCTTCGGGTGCATTAAAACTATATAGATAATGGCTGAGGTAGGTTTGTCTATAGATTGGCAAACGGAACGGTGGTTCATCATGAAACGTAGGGACAATTACAAAGGGAACTTTTAATAATGGAATGCTGAGTACCACAGGATAATACAAATATCCAACAAGAATAATCAAATCATATTCAAACTGATGTTTGGATACATATTCAACTAACTTGGGACAAAACGGACCTTGTTCTATAAGAAAAGACATCTGGTCCTTCATCGAAACCGAATCACCTGCCTTTAAACAACGATCCAATATTGAGTTCATCTTGTTTATGTTACGCGATCGTTCAACAGGAAAACGTATGATTTTATAATTGTTTTCTTCTATTTGGCCTGGATTGAATTCATTTTTCCAAGTAACATAATTCTTGGCCGCACTGGTACAAACTGTAACTTCATGTGTTTCACTTAAAATATCTACATAGTCAGAAGCTAATTTTTCAGCACCTCCCGATGCATTTTGCAAAAATCTAGGAGTAATGAATAAAATTTTTGCCATTTCTTAACTTTTAATAACCTCTAACAAAGGTAAAATGCTCGTAGATTTTAAATAAGAGTCCAATCGTTGGTTTTGTTGGAATAGAATTGTGTTTCTGTATTCATTATTTTGAAAGATTTTGTATATTTCCTTTGCCAATTGATCAAAATCTTTAGAATGGAAAAGGTATCCTGCCTCTCCTAAAGTTTCTGGTACTGCTCCTGCTGCATAAGCAACTACTGGCAATTGAAAATGCATGGCCTCCATAAGTGGAACACAAAAACCTTCGTGTTCACTCATTGATAAAAACAAATTACTTTCAGAATAAATTTTCTTTAGCATCGACTCATCTACATAAGGAATGATTTTCACTTCTTCTTGCAAATCGAGTTGGGTGATCATAAAATTAAGTTCATCTAAATATGACTGTTGGTCTGGGTTACAGAAACCTAACATTCGTAGTGAAAAATTGTTTCCATAATTCGATTTCCAAGTTCTAGCAAAACGAATGAGATCGTCCTGACATTTATTCGGAGCGATACGACCAACAAATAAAAACGATGGGGTTTGATAAGAATATGCTTTGGTTTTAGTATCTTCCGAATTTAAATTCCATTTTTGAAAATTTAAGTGTAATGGAAAAATTCTAGATTGTTTGAATCCCAAATGAATGAGTTCATTCAAATTAAATTGAGATACAGCAAATGAATGTTGGAAATTGTTTTTGATCACAGATAAATCTTCTCTACCTTTTCTGAGTAAATAGCTAAATCGTAAATCGTATGCCTCAAAAAAAGATTCTGGAGTTACATTGTGATAAATAAGTATCTTTTTATTGGGAAACTGTAAAAGGAAATCTAAAACTTTTGAATGGATTGAATGGTGGTAAACAATGACATCTTTGGGTTTGATATTTGCTTTTGTTAACTTTTCTGCAAATTTGCGATCACTTGATAATACATTTTCTGCAAAAATATTACCTTCATAATTTTCTTTTGCGAGCAATCGTTTGATTTCCAACATCTCTTGTGAGATGGCATCACCTAATTGAAAACCGGCTGAGAATTGGTGAATGTTCATTTGATACCACTTTGTAAGATGCCAGAGATCACCAAATCGAAAGGAAATTTATTGTAATCCTCCAATACCTTGTATTGGGTATCGATCATTTGATCACGAAGATCTTTTTCACTCAAATGGTTTTTGATCATTTTCACAAGAGATGGGTAGTTTTTTGAATCAAACAATTTTCCGCCTTCTTTCATTGTCCCTGGGATTGCACCCGCCGCGTAGGCAAAAACTGGTATTCCACATCCAAAAGCTTCCAAAATCGGCAAACAAAACCCTTCGTGTTCACTCATTGAAACAAAAGCACTGGAGTTTTGAATGATTGTTAATACTTCTGAATCGGATTTACCCATTAAAAATACTACTTTGTTCTCCAATTGAAAATTTCGCACAACTTCTGTTAGTCGTTCAAAATATCCATCAAATGCACCAATAATTGATCCGATACAATAACATTTTGCGTTTGGGAATTCTTTTTCCCAAAAGGAAAAAAATGTAATTAAGTCCTCCCATTTTTTTTGAGGAGAATATCGTCCTATAAATGCAATAGAATGATCGTTATGCGATAAAGTCTCTTTTTGTAATTTTTCATAAGATTTGCAGATTGGAATTACATAAGGATTTCGAAAATCGTATCCTTTTATGGTTTCATAATTGAATTGTGAATCACACCAAACTGAATCACAAAAAATTGATAAACTAGCTAATTCTAAATAAGACAGTGATTCAAACTTTTCCATCGCGTGAAAAATGTCATCAGTTGTGGTATGTTCGTAAAATTTAGCGGGAGTGACATTGTGAAATCTTAAAATTTTGGTACCAGGTAGGTTTTGGAATAGTGTATATGGGTAACCAGCGCCACCATAATGTAAGATGTGGATATCGTTTACATTCGTTTGCTCATGAAAATTGTCTACTATATGGAAAGTGCTTTGTAATGGTTTTCCTTTTCTTGGAATTCTAGTAATGAAATGTGATCGATAACCTAACGACCGAAAAACTTCTGATAATCCAATCGCATCATTGCCGACACCATCAGAATCTTTTAATTCATCTAGATGTTGAAAGACATTCATTTTAGAATTTGGTATAACGGAAAACCTTGGTTTCTTCTGAAATTGACAAGTCTCTTGGTGAGGAAAAACCCAATGATTCTAAATAACTAGGAAGTAAATTTAAGTTAATTTCTGTTACTTGGAGATCGCGGAAAGGACGATTTGATTTTTCAGGTATGATGGAGATTGAAAAATAAAGGTGACTACCTTTACTCAAAACCGAAGAAATTTCTGCAAACAATCGTTCCAAAGCATAAGAAGGAAACTTGTTGAGAGCTAAATAAACAACCACATCTCCATTAACAATATTTTGATTTGAAATAGGGAATTGAGATTCAGCATATCTTATATTTTGTGTAATATTACTTTTGATAAAGTTGTATTGGTCGTTGTTTGTTGTAACTGAATGGAAAGGAATTTTTGAAATGGTAAATTCTTTTAATATTTCTCCCCATTCTGGAAACAAAACAAAAACTTGGTTTCTGTTTTTTAAATCATCGATTGCCAAATTCCAATTCGGATTCATTCCTGCATCAACAAAGTAAGATGAGGTCGCCCAACTGAAATTAGGCGAATTTTTTCCGTCAGAATGTAACAAATGATCTCGGTAAAAACCATCAAACCTTCTTTCCATCTGTTCCATTCTCTTTCCAAGACGTACAAGTTCGTGTAAAACAGAGAAAAAAGCGCGTATGCGGTTTTCCGAAAGTTTTTTGTCGATTTGTCCGTAGAGAGAAACCAAGCGATTGATGATAAACTTGATTGGTCCACGGATGTACCAGAATTTAGGATTTGAAAATTTAGGACTAGAAATCCCTTTTTCAAATAGATGGGCTGTGCCTGCGGGGTCAAATTTTCGGAACCCCAATGGGGATTCAGGTTTGTAACTGATTTTAGTGAGTTCGGACCATTCGCGTGGATGGCTCGGATCAAGAGGAATCTTTGATTCCAAGTTTTGGACAATTTCTTGTACATTGATCTGTGGGTCACGGATTGCGACAAAGGGGGTTGGATTGAAATTCTTTTTGTCTTCCACAGTTTTCTTTCTTTTGTTGAGAGGATTTGAAAAATTGGGAGAATGGCAACTAAATCTTAGGGTCAGATCAGAAATTTCCCTTTTCTATGAAAAAAAAACAAACTTTAGTCACCGGAGCCAGCGGATTTGTAGGAAGTTATCTCCTTCCAGCACTCGAATCCCAAGGGAATCACGAAATCCATTGTTTCCAAGGTGACATACGCGACCTAGAAACTGTTTCCAAACAATTAAAAAAAGTCCAACCTGATATTTTGATCCATTTGGCCGCACAAGCATTTGTTCCCAACGCCATTGAAAATCCATGGGAAACCGAAGGCATTAATGTTGGAGGAACTTTAAATCTTTTAGAAACCTTACATCGATTGCAAAAACCTTGTAAGATGTTGTATGTATCGTCTGCAGATGTCTATGGAAAACAAAACATGGATGTACTTCCATTGGGGGAAACATTACTGCCGAATCCCGTCAATCCATATGCTGGTAGTAAATTGGCAGCGGAATCCTATTGCCGTCAGTACGCAGAATACAGTTCTTATGTTTCAGTTGTGATCGCACGACCTTTTAATCACATAGGAATTGGACAAAGAAAAGAATTTGTGATCCCCAATTTTTGTTCACAGATCATCCAAGCGAAGTATGCAGGAAAAAAAGAAATTTCAGTGGGAGATTTACAACCAACTCGAGATTTTTCACATGTAAAAGACATTGTCAATGGTTACCTCACTTTAATTGAAAAAGGTGAGTCTGGTGAAATTTATAATATATGTTCGGGTGAAGAACGAAGCATTCGCTCCATGGTTGAAACATTGGTTAACTTTTCTGGTGAAGACATTCGGTTTGTTGTTGATGAAAGTCGTGTTCGTGTTTCCGAAACATCAAGAATCTATGGAAACAATAAGAAACTGCAATCTCTAGGATGGAAAAACAAACACAGCTTAAGCGAAACTTTAAAAGAAATTTATGATCATTTAGAGTCAGAATTTTTGAGATCTAAACAAGTTGATTGAACTTCTTTCCAAGTTTTATCAGAAACAATTTTTTTAACGCTTCCTTTTTTCCCTTTTTGAATTAAAGATTCTAAAGTTTTCATTCTTTCCTTTGTGGCAGGGTGAGTACTCAAAAAATCAGTGATTTGGTTTGCGGTTGATGATTCTTCTTTTGCACTGATGGCAACTTCATTATCTTCTGATTCGTTATCTCCATTTTCCAATTCTTCCATCCGTTTGAAAAAACTGAGTAATCCATCCGTGGAAATATTTTTTGATTTTAGATAGTCAAGTGAAGTGATATCGGCTTCTGTTTCAAAGTCTCGGGAAAATTTTAAAACCAAAATTGTGGAACCTATTTCGGTAATTGTTTCCAAAAATTCCATATTGCCAAGGCCCGGTCCGATCACCAAACTGATCGCAAGTGATGTTCCACCTGCTTTGACAAGGTTACGCATATGATGTCTTTTTTCGATATGGGCAATTTCATGTGCCAAAACTCCCAAAACTTCTTCTTGTGATTTCGCTTCGTTAAGCAATCCAGAGAAAAAATAAATTTTACCGTTGGATAAAGCAAAAGCATTTGGTATCTCTGAAGCAAGCACCGAAACTGTGAATTGGTGTTTGCTATCTTTTGGAACTATTTGTTTTAATGCCTCAGCAAAAAAACGATCGGTGGCTTTGGAATCACAGGCATTAAACCCAGTTTCCATTTTAACTTGGACGGAATCACCCAAGGATTTGTCCATCGATAGAGGAATGAAATTCGTAACAATTTCCAATCCTTTGAAGTAAAAAAATCCAACTATCGAAACGACCAATAAAGATAAAACCCCTAAAACTAAGGGATTCATTTCTCGAATCGAATAAAAAAGAGCACTCGAATGGCTTTGTGACTTTTTATTTTGGATCCAAATTTTTTCCAATAATTTTGATTCTTCTTTTGTACAAAAGATTTCTAAAGTAGGACTTTCCTTCCTTTCGTCAGGAAGTAATACAAGTTTACAGCCGTTATGCGTCCGAATGAATTCGGTAAATTGAGATAAACTGATTTTATGGTTGGTATCGGAGGAAGTAAATTGAACTGTTTGTCCATGAATCAGAACGGTCCCTTCTTCAGGGACCGCTGATACACCATTAAAATATCGTGATGTAAATGTTTGGTTTTGAAACAATGTTTATGATAGGAAGGTTTCTATAGTTTCAGCAAGTGCTTCCAATCCTTCCGCTGTCGCATTTGCCTTGGTATCTGGTTGGGCAGAAATCGTTGAAAAATCAACCTCTGCTTCTAAACTCACAGATTCGATGAACAGTTTTGTCAATCGAACTACGGCCCAAGCAAACCCAATACCTAATGTGAAGATAATGATCAGATAAGCGATCAGAAAATTCACAAAAATTTTGCCACCAGTAATGTCAGATCGGAATTTTTTCCCTTGGAAACTAGTCCGATTCCAGATGTAGTTTTGCACGTCTGCAAGGAACCAAGGATAATAAATTCCCAAAGTTACGATGCTAAGCAGGAATCCCTTTAAATATAAAAAGAAAATTTCCTTACCTTCTGCTGAAAATCCAAAGTTTGTATTTCCATAACGAGTTTTGCTTTGTAAGTAAGCTTCTTTTTCAGCGAAAAACCATGGGTAATAAATCCCTAAGGTAACGATGGTAAGAAGGATTCCTTTTCCATAGATTTTTGCTACTTCAATGATTTTACCATCAAAACCAAAACGTAAGTTTCGGTAGCCAGTGCGTGAAGTTAAGTACTTTCGTCCACCAACGATGATGATCGGCACTAAAGCCAAAATCACTGCGATATAGAGTAAGAGGCCCACAATCTGTGAGAGATAGGGAATCGGAATGAACCGTAATACCCATTGGATGATGATCATGGCGACAAAAAGGACGATGAAGATTCCAACGGCTTTTAAAAACCCGATGAATCTTTCTTTTCCAGTTCCATGAAACGAAAAACGTTCTCCAGCCCACTCTAAATTTTCTGCTGTAAACTTTTGGATGTTGGTTCTTGCCCAAAAGCTGTAGATCCCTAACGTCACTACTGTAAGAAACATATTCTTCAAAAATAAAATGAAGAGTTGTCCGCCCGTGGCGTGGTATTGTAGTCTTGTGTTGCTCATTGATTTCCCCAAAGGATGATTAGTGTGCAGATTATAATGTATGATTCAAAAGGGTAAAGAAAAATATTTCCTATCCATTAGAAATACACTTTATACGGTTGAACACAATTCACTTTTTTTGAGGAACGACTGAACTTGTCCTTCTTTCGTAGCGTCTACATGTACAGTATGCGAACACTCATAATGATTCTCCTAAGTTTCGGAATCGTAACCGGAGTTTTTTCTGATCCTCGTCAAGAATTACCACCTACACTTGGTGATTTGAAAGGGCAGGATAAGTCAGTGCGGCAGCCACCAGATCGAAAAGACAAAAAAGGTTGTTGTAAAATCAAATACCCTGCTGGAGGGTATGACTTCTTTCTGGCTACGGAAGAGGATTGTCGTGCGAGTTTGTATTTTGACAGATTTCTGGGAGAAAACAATACACTATGCTTTCGTTGGGAAGGGGATTAGAATTTGCCGAATTTATGGGCGTCCGTGAACAAGTATTACAAACATTAGTTAAAATATTTCCTTCCTATGATGCATCACTTGCCATCGCAGGTGGCGGTTGTAAGGCATTTTATGCCTTAGGTGTTGGGAAAACCCTACGTGAATGGGGAGTCCGATTCACAGAACTGTCTGGTGTTTCTGCGGGAGCTGCCATGGCACTTTGCATCCTTTCCCAAACAGAAGAAGAATCCGTTGAATACTTTGAAGAAATCACCAAACGGAATTCACGAAATTTTCATTTTTCGAATCTATTGCGAGGGGAATCAACGTTCCCTCATGAAGATATGTACAGGCGTACGATTCGATTTGGAATGCGTTTCGATCGAGTTTTAGAATCGGGAGCAAAAATTTGGATCCACTCGGTAAAAGCGCATCCGAAAGAAGATTCTCTAAAAAACAAATTTCGATTGGCTCGTTTGATTTCGGAAACTGGCCGAGCCTTTTTATTGGATGATAGGGATCGGTCGGAAGGAATTCCTGCAAATCGTACAGCGGAGATCATCAAAAAGTGGAATATGGAAGATGTCGATTTCACTGAAAAAGATTTCACAAATCCAGAAACCATAGAACAGTTTATTATGAATTCCTCTTCCATTCCTCCCATCGTTGACTTCCAGTCTGTTGGCAATGAATACTACCTAGATGGTGGACTTACCAACAATATGATGATTGAAACCTTTTCGCCTAATGCAAAAATCATCGGCATCCATTACGAACCCAATACCATCGTAGGAAAAGATCCAGAATTACTTGCACGGTCGTTTCTCATTACTCCTTCTAAACCACTTCCTATCACTTCTTTTGATTATACAAATCCGAAAGGAGTAAGAGATACCTATGAGATGGGAAAAGCCGATGCATTAGCAAAAAAAACAGAAATCATTAATTATTTGAGAAAGGTCTGAAGTAAATTGAGACCCTTTTCTAGGGTCTCCTCTTCCGTGATCAAACTGATGACTAGAATACACTTGTTATGCGAAAAACCATACCATGATCCTGGTTGAACCAAAACTCCTGTTGACTTTAGAATTTCTAAGACAAGAGATTCATCTTTTTGTTCCGTTTCTATTTGTACGAGATAATACCAACCTGCTTCCGTTTCTTGGATTTTTTTTGTGGATGGTGTTTGATTGACAAATTCATAACATAGTGCTTTGTTTCGCATAATCCTTGTTCGGATGCGATTTTGGATCATGGTTTTCCAAGGTAAAAGTTCTTTTGTTGCCAATTGGATCAAAGAATTCACGGATAAATAGGTATCAGCAATAAAACTTAAGTTTTTTTGGAAATGGGTCAAGTATGGTTCCGGGGAAAGGTTCAAAATCCAAGCCAATTTTGTTTGGGGCAAAGCCAGTAGTTTGGAAAATCCATTACAAACAAAAACAGGGTATTTGGGAAATTTAGGTAAACAGTGTGGATTCCCAGAAAAATCATAAGGTTCGAAGACTTCGTCGATGATGACTGGAAGATTGATTCCAAAAGAATCCCACTCATTCCAAAACGATTCAGTGGTTTTTGAACCCGTTGGGTTTGCGGGACTAACGAGTATGATGGCCTTTGTTTTGGTACTAACGGAACTTGCGATTGTCTCAGCATCGTACACCCACTGACCATTCTGAGGATCGGTTTTTAGTTCATAATGGACTTCTTTTAAATTTTCAAATCCGATCAGAAAATGGAAAAGCGGATAACCTGGATTGGGTGTTAAAACCTCATCTCCTGGATTGGTTAGAAGTTTGAATAAATAGGAATAGGCTTCTGATGTGCTAGCCGTTAGGTGAATTTGATTGGTTTCTGCAATGACCCCACGTTTTCTATATTCGGAGGCAATTTCTGCCCTTGCCAATTCCAATCCTTCTGGAATGGGATCATAAACACTGGCATTGAGATTGGATAAAATATGAGATAAAACAGAAGCAGGAAACTCCAAACCCACTTGAGTAGGATTGGAGTTAGTAAGATCCAGGATTTTTTGTCCGGATTGGATAAACCTTTTTTTGGTCAAAGATATTTCATTCTCTGATTCCAAATCGCCTAACGATTGCAATCGGTTCGAAATAAAAGAAACGTTTTCCTTTGTCAATTCATCCCACTTTGTTTAGTGACTTCGCAATCTTACGAATCAGGAATCTTGGTGTGAAGCGAACCGATTCTGCCAAAATAAAATTGATGAAACCTGGGATTTTTACAACACGTTTTGCAAAAAGGGCTTTTAGTCCAATGTCGACTACTTCTTGTGAATCCATTGCCAAAAAGGATGATTGGACAAGTTTACTTCCAGCCATCTTTGCTCGTTCAAAAAATTCCGTTTTGGTTGGACCAGGACAAAGGCAAGACACCGCAACACCATATTCTTTTACTTCTTCCGCTAAACCTTCACTTAACGAAAGAACATAGGCTTTGGTCGCATAATAATTTGTCATCAGTGGCCCTGGTTGAAACGCAGCTGTTGAAGCTACATTTAAAATATATCCTTCGTTTCGTGTTACCATATCTTGCAAAAACAGATGGCATAACTCAGTCAAGGTGGTAACATTCACTTGGATCATTTTTGATTCTTCTTCAAACGAATTTTTATGAAACTCACCATTCAATCCAAACCCAGCATTGTTCACAAGAACGCTAATCGGAAGTTTTAATTTTTTAACAGCCTTATAAATTTTCTCTGCTGCACCTTGTTTTGATAAATCTTCCGCAATGACGTAAGAATCTAATCCAAATTTGAGTTTAATCTCAGAAGCTAAACTTTTGAGTCGGTCAATGTTTCTCGCTAAAAGAACGGGAGAATATCCCATTTTTGCCAAAGAAATTGCAAAATCTTTTCCAAGTCCAGTGGAGGCACCAGTAATTAATACGTATTTCATTAGGGAAATTTATTTCGATTTCGAAAACTTGGCAATTCTTAATTAAATTGTTTTGGCATTTTTGACTACCTGGTCAATGATCGTAATATGGACCAACCTCTTACTCATCCCCTCCATACCATTCAAAAAGAAAGAGCCATTATATTTATCCTAGCAAGTTTGCAGTTTTTGCATGTTTTAGATTTTGTCATCATGATGCCACTTGGTCCAGTTTTTATGGAAAGTTTCAAAATTGATGCGGCTGCCTTTGGTTTGTTAGTATCATCTTATTCGATCAGTGCTGGTGTGTTTGGACTTTTTGGTGCTTTGTTTTTAGATTCCTTTGATCGAAAGTTGAGTTTACTTGTTTTGTTTTTTGGTTTTTCGTTTGGAACGTTTTTATGTGCCTTTGCAAACTCCTATCTTTTTTTACTCATCGCTCGTATCATTGCGGGTGGATTTGGAGGGATGATTGGCGCAACGGTTCTTTCCATTATCGGTGATATCATCCCTGTGTTTCGTAGAGGAACAGCAACTGGTGTGGTAATGGGATCATTTTCTGTTGCTTCGGTAGTAGGTGTTCCTTTTGGACTCGAGTTAGCAGATCGTTTTGGATGGCATTTCCCATTTTTATCTTTAGGAATCGCCGGGTTTTTAATTTTACCTTTTGCGTATCAATTATTACCTTCTATAAGGTACCATCTTGATTCAGATGTTAAAGTAAAACAATCACAACTGAAATCTTTAGTGGAAGTTCTGCTTAAGAAATCACATTTTGCTCCTTTTTTATTTATGGTATTTTTGATGTTTGGTGGATTTACTGTGATTCCTTTTTTAAGTCCATTTTTAGTTTCTAATGTGGGTTTAACGATCAAACAAATTCCTTATATCTATTTTTTTGGTGGTCTCGCTACTTTTTTTACAAGTAGGTATATCGGAAAATTAGCAGATCGGTATGGAAAGTTCTTCATTTACCAAATCGTTACTCTGATCGCAATTCTACCAGTGATCACAGTTGTTACGATGACAAAAACTTCGTTACCAGTGGTCTTAGCAATAACGACTGTTTTTATGATCTTTGTATCAGGTCGTATGGTCCCGGCTTTTGCCATGGTAACTTCTGCCGTAGAACCAAGGATTCGAGGAAGTTTTATGTCTGTTAATTCAGCAATCCAACAAATAGCTTCTGGTGCTGCATCCTATGTGGCGGGTTTGATTGTGGTCCAAAACTCAGATAAAGTTTTCGAAAATTATGAATTGGTTGGAATGATTTCAGTTTTTAGTTTGTTGTTTAGTATCTATTTAGCCAAAAAAATCAGAATTGCTGGTTAGTTTTAAGACTAGCATAAGTTAGATTATACTATAATTCTAATTTTCCTGTTTCAAGAAAATCGATGATCATATGTTTTTGAGAATTTGTGATCATCTTTTTTTCCAATAGTTGGTTCAAAATTTCTTCGGCAGTTCCAATTTCGATTCCACTCAATTCTGAGAAAATGAACTGAAAGTATTTATCAATTCGATGTCCTGAGATATAAGATTGTAATTTGGCACTTGTTTCTAAAATTAAATTTTGGCGGCGGACCAGTTCTTCCATCGTAGATAAAATGATCGATACTTCAGGATCTTCTGCGAACAATTGCATCATATGGTCGTAGATTTTGGGAGATTGTAAAGGAAGTTCATAAATGGAATCGCCAAGAGCAGTATAAAGTGATTTTTCTTCTTCAAAATCCAGGCCAGTGTATTTGTTTAAATTAGAAACCACTTCCGATGGTAATATAATTAAAAACTGACATGCATATTCTGGTTCTTTTAAATACCGCACAAAATATTGGATCAAATCACAAATTCGTAAATAACTAACAAAGGTCCAATATTTAAAACTTCTTATATCAAACATATGTTTGATCGATTTTTCGCGTTTGATAGAATCGCGAAGGTTCATATAGTTTTCAAAATCAACTTTGAATAAATAACTTAATGTATGATTGGAAAATGATTCAATAATTTCTCTGACAAGAGTTGGTTCACCAATGTACAAAAAGTAAGTGATGAGTTCCAAATTGTCTTTTCCATACCAAAGGAATTTTTCTAAATTTTTAGCAGGGATTTGTGAAAAAGCGGAGAAACCAATTTTAAAGGTTACTCTGTCTTCTAAAAATGCTTCTAGTTTGCTTTTTGCAATACAATCTTCGTCTACATCTTGTTTAGCGAATGAATGCCTGCAACTTGGTGGGCAGGCTTCATATAGTGAAGTTCCTAAAAAACATTTTGGCATGAATTATTGCATTAATTCTCCACAATCTCTCATTTCGGGAGCGTATGGATTTTTTACTTCTTTTCCAGTCATTAACCATGATTTATCGACCATTGGACAATAAAATCGGTTGTACTTCGATTGGTTCGGTACTTCGGCTTTTATTTGAATCAATATTTCTTGGATTTTAGAAATTTTTTCATAACTTGTATCTAAATCGGTTTCAGAATTTGGGATTTGAACCTTGATCGCTTCTCCCCAGGATTTCAGTTTTGGGTGGTTACTTGTGATGAGCGTTTGTACAACATTTGAAAAATCTTTCCAATCTGGTTTTGGATTTTCGTTTAAGAAAACTTCTAAGATGGATTGGTTCTCTAAGAGCAGCGATTCCACCATTTTTTCATGATTAGGCTCAAACGGAACCATCGCTTCCTTACAGGAAAGGGCAAAAAAGGCGAAAACGAGGAGTGAAATCCGAAATACTTTCATAAATTGATTTTTTTTACCTTACTTGGAATTGGAATTCAAATTTTACAGGCGAGTTTGTTGGAAGGAAATTGCTTTTTTCTCGACAAAGCCGCTTTTTCAAGCATGATGACAGAAAAGTTCACGAAGGTGTAATTCCATTATGATTATTGTAGAAGGCATTGGCCACGTCAGTATCCCCGTCTCCCAACTCGACACCTCTATCGATTTTTACAGGGACATTTTTGACTTCGAAGTGGAGACAAAGAAGGCTACTGAGGCAATTCTTTCTCTCGATGCATTCCGGATTCGTTTAGTAAAGGCTGAGGTCGCAGATCGATCTCTTCCGATCTTAAGTTTTGTGATGGATGTGGATGATTTCACAGAAGCGATCAGCGAATTGGAAGAAAAAAATGTAAAAATCATCAAAGGACCAGAAGGAACTGATTCTGGGGAAAGTCTTACCTTTGCTGACCCAAGTCAAAATCTTATCGAGATTTTTTACTCGAACTAAATCCTGTTGCTTTTTTAATCTTTTCTTCGTAACATCCTCTTGGTATGTCATTAGAGATCCAAGAGGGTGAGCCCGAAATTCAATCCATTTCTGATTTCAAAAAAGGGTATGTTTACTTTCTAAATAATTTCCAAAATATCGTTGGGAGTTTTTTGCAATTCCTAAGCACAGGACTTACGGAGGCAAACAAACGGGAAATTTTATCCTTTCGCAAAACTCTCGACCAAGAACTTGACAAATCACAAAAAAAAATAAAAGAAATCATCTTTAATTTAGATGAAAAACATTTATATGCCCAAGTGAGAAAGGACTATTCACGCTATTTCTCCAGGTTTATTGAAGATCATAATCGTGATGATTTTATCCAATTCCATTTGATTTATGAAATGTTAAGGTATTTTTATATCGAAACTAAAGAAGGTTGGGAAAAATTAAAAACCTCAGTTTTAAACAATCAATTCACTGATTTGGAATTTCAAAAGAATGGATTGTTAAATTATCGCATATTACCAGCGTTAGAAAAACTAAACTCATTGGAAATATTACTCAAACGAATGAGTTTTATTTTGCAAATTGATAATCCGAATTCATTAAATGAATTTAAACCCACCAAACCAAAGTATCGCGATAAAGGAACTTATCGATTATCTGCTGTATTTGAAGAAGCCCTTTATGATAAACCAAAAGAATTAGAACCAGAGGATACGGGAATTGAATACCAAGCGGAAGAGGTAATAAAAAATCATAAGGAAAAATCCAAAGATAATTGGAAATCAATCAAAGAAAAAGTAAAATCAAGTGGGGAATTGAACTACATCCAAGCGTATGGAAAATATACTTGGAACTCTGACCAACACTATTTTTTCCGATATGAAATAGATAAGTACCAGGCAGAAAAAGCATTATTTAAAAATGCAATCAGTTTGGATTCCCATCTCGGAGCAGATGAACAAGTTTTGCGATCGGAGTTAATCCGATCAATGACGAGTATAGAAAAAAAAAGTAAGTCTGGGGATGATTTTGAATTAGAATACCAAAATTTTTTAAAACAATTTTTTACGTTTTGCGAAAACATCATTTTGATGAATATGATGTTACCCACACAATTTAAGTATGTGTTTTTATTTCATCTTGGCCCCTCTCATTTTTTTATGATTGCAAAAAAATTTCTAATGGAAGTGAATACCGGTTATGTACATGCAAGAGGAAACGATGGCAAAAAAGTAATTCGTGTCATACCAGGTGAGTATGTAAAAAAACATGTGATCGATTATTGGAATGAAGTGATTTTACCCAATGTTGGGGAAGAAAAAAACAATTTAGCACTTCTTAAAAAAATAACTGAGTTAATTGAAGAAAAATACAAAGAAATATCTAAATTGGCAATTCAAAATTATGATGCACTTGATCCTGAAATCAAAGCATCGAAACCACGAGAAACGATTTTTAGAGAAAACATGAATGAATGGATGGGAGCGGCCAATCTGATTGTTTTTAAACGTTTTGTGAAAAACAAATCGTTTTAAAGTACAAAACTACAAGTGACCGATTCGGCGGTGATGTAAAATTGTGTCGCGACTCCCGCTGGAAATGGAATGATCGGGTTGTTTTGCAATACGTAATCAGTGGCTTGGCAAGACCTGTTAAAAACACGAACCGTCACAACACTATCACAACCAACTGTTAGATTCCGTTCGCTTAATAATGTATCGGTTCGAAATGCTTTGGTTTCATTTCCATCATATTCAACGGAAATTCCTTGGCCTTGTTTTAATTCAATTTCTGGACCATATTGTTTATTTGTTACCGCATAACAATCGACGAAAAATTCTGTACCATCACAGTTCACACCTGTTTTTGAATTGGGTAAACAGGATCCACCTGAATTAGACACGGTGACAAAACCTGAAAAGGCTCCGTCTGGCACTTTTGTATAAAGTTCAGTGCCCAAGTTTGCTGTGATTGTGGCTACGATGTCATTGAACCTAACCACCGGATCCACGCCAAAATTTTCCCCTTTGATGATCACTTCCGTTGCTGAATAGGTAGCATTGGCGTTATTTTGGGCAGGTGTACCGATTTGGGGAGTCACTGAGGTGATGATTGGTGGAGAGGTGAGAAGGGCCGCAAGGGGATCTTCTGATGAAGACTTCACACAGGAAAAACTGTTTCCAAACACTAGTGAGAATCCGATTGTGTATAAAATCCTTCTCATGACTACCTTTTCCATTATCGGATATTTTTTCCTAGATTCATTTCTATTTTTTGTTCCCAAGGAAATTCTATGAACTCTGTCTCCCTCCAAACGATAGACAATTATGTAGCATTCATTGAGCTTAACCGTCCAGAAGCAAAAAACGCAATCTCCATTCAATTTTTGCAGGAATTATCGGATTGCATTGACCAAGTGAAAACAGGAAAATACAGGGCACTTGTCATTATAGGAGTTGGTGATGCCTTTTGCTCTGGGGCGGATTTAAAAGAAAGAAAATCCATGTCCGAACCCCAAGTAAGGGAGTTTTTACGAAATATAAACAATTGTTTTAACAAATTGGCAGGATTATCGATTCCAACGATTGCAGCCATCAATGGTTATGCCTTTGGTGGTGGATTGGAATTGGCGATTTCATGTGACATTCGTTATGCGAGTGAAACGGCTATTATGGGTCTTACTGAAACAAAATTAGGTATCATTCCTGGGGCAGGGGGAACACAAAGACTTGCAAGAATTGTGGGAGAAGCCACCGCAATGGAATGGATATTTGCGGGAAAAAAACTAAGTAGCGAGGAAGCACTTCGCCGAGAACTTGTTTCCAAAGTAGTGGATCCTTTGCAGTTAAAACAATCTTCTCTTGCCTTAGCAAGTGAGATATCGGAATCTGCACCTATAGCGGTTTCTGCTGCTAAAAAAGCGATTCGCCAAGGATTCCAATTGTCAATGGAATCGGCACTCAAGTGGGAACAATTGTGTTATTCTGAAACGCTGACAACGAAAGATCGATTGGAAGCCTTACAAGCATTTGCTGAAAAAAGAAAACCACATTTTAAGGGAGAATGAACTTTGATTTTAACTGGTAAAGAAATTTTGAAACGATTGGGTTCTGATATTAAGATTGAACCTTATGATGAAACACTTTTAAATCCCAATTCCTATAACTTACGTTTACACGAAGATCTTATGGTTTATTCGGAATTTCCCTTGGATATGAAAAAACCAAATCCAGTAGAAACACTTAAAATTCCTGAAGAAGGTTTACTCTTAGAACCTGGAAAGTTATATCTCGGTAGAACAATTGAATTTACCGAAACTCATAATTTAGTGCCTATGTTAGAAGGTCGATCTTCCATTGGTCGACTAGGAATGTTTGTTCATATAACTGCAGGGTTTGGTGATGTTGGGTTTAAAGGATTTTGGACATTAGAAATCCAAGTCACTCATCCACTTCGTGTGTATTCAGGAGTCCAAATTTGCCAAATCTTTTACCATACAGTAGAGGGTGAGATTAGCGAATACAAATCTGGTAAATACCAAGCGAACCAAGGAATCCAACCTTCCTTATTGTATAAAGATTTTGAAAAAAAGTAAGATTACGGTCAACTAACAAACATTCCCTGCCAGCCGATCAGGACGGCAGGTGTTATATCAATTCAATTATTTTTTAGATTTAAATGTGCAATCCCAGCGAGGGTCATCTACGTTTGTAGAACCAAGTTTTACCCAGCTATTGGTTTTTCCAATGAAGGTAATGGAACAAAGTGTTCCTTTGAGATCCAATCTGTTTCCACCTTCCAACGCAGTGAATTTTCCACAGTATGTTTTTCCATCACGTGGGTTGTAAATTCGACCGTTTTTATAAACACCTTCCCCAACATAATCAAAACCAGTGATGAAAACCATTCCTAAATTAGGACGAGTTCTGAGTTTTGGATCTTCGTTATTGTGGTCCAAATAAGGTGTACCCGGAATTCCTTTGTCTTTGTCTTTTTCTGGGTATGCGTTGTCTTTGATACAAACTGTTTTTCCACAGTATTTGTCTCCACACTTGAAGATTTCGATGACGGAATCTTTTTCTGGTGGAAGGTATCTTCCTATAGCCACATCGGCATCTTGCGCGAGTAATGTAGTACTAGAGAGGAGTACTAATGCCCATACACTGAATACAATTCTTAAATTCATACAGATCCTTATTCTAAAAAATGGATTCGCTAACTTTGACAGATTTTGTTATCTCTGGCAAGCTGCTTTTTTTAAAAATAAAGTAAGCCTCAATCAATTGAGGCTAGTTGCTTTTTCTAATAATTTTGAAAGTTTGACCACGTTTTTGTTTGTAGGATCAATGGATTGGGCTCTGGTCACATAAGTGAGTGCTCTGTCCACATTTCCTAACAACCGGCTTACATCTGCCAAATTGATTAAATTTTGGAAATTTTCAGGTTCGTGTTTGAGAGCTTCTTGTGCGGCTTTCAATGCTCGTTCATAATTCCCAAGTTTTTTCTCAGACATAGCAAGGTAATACCAATACTCACCTGAGCCTTCGTTCTCTTTTAAAAATTCAGTGAGAACTTTGGCAGCGATATCATATTCTTTTCCTTTGTAACTGACGAGTCCAAGGAATTTATTGAGTTTCTGGTTGTACGGATCGGCAAGGAATGCTTTTTTCATCACGGTAATGGCACGTTCGATTTCACCATTTTGGTAGAGGGCTTTTCCTTCTTCAAAAGCACCGGCTGTTGTGAGAGCTTCATCCCAATCATCACCCGGAGTATCAAAAAAGTAATCAATCGGTTGGTGGGATAAATCATCTTTTGTTTGTGTGATGGATTGGAGTTTTTTCACTTTTGAAGACAACACTTAACATAGAGATATCGTCTGTGATATCTCCAGCATTTTTCACAAGTCTTTCCACTTCGTAGATATCGCCATCGGACTCTTCCACAAAACGTAATACCAATGTTTCATCTTCGTTGATGGTTCGAACATCTTCATCAGGAGTTAAATCAATATCATCCCGACCGTCTGATCCTAGAATGAGTTGGTCCCCAGGCAGCAACTGGAAGGTTTGCACTTCAAATGGATATTCAGAATCAAGTCCAAGTTTTCTCAGTTTCAATTCACTTTCGATAAAACTAGCTTTGCCATCACGGTATAAAATGCTGTAAGGGTGTTCGGCATTGAAATACCAAATTTTTCCTGTTTCATCATCAATGAGCATCACTGTAGCTGAGATCACCATGGTTCCACTAAAAGATTTGAAGACAGCGTTAACCTCTTCATAAACATCTGTTAGCCATTCTTCTGGTGTACGGTTTAATATTCGTTTGTTACCAGCAGAACGAGCCATTATTGAGTTCATCACAACTCCCATAACGAGAGATCCACCAGCACCTTGCATGGATTTTCCCATCGCATCTCCGTTCATCACCATTGTGTAACGTCGGAAGTCGTCAGGTTTTCCTAACTTTAGGTTTCCAGTGATACAAATATCTCCGCCAAGATCTCCTGTTTTATTTCTAAACTCAAAGGTTTTCTTTTGGTGAACAAAAAAATCACATCGAATATTTTCTGATTTATTTGCATTGAAGCACAATGGTTTGGCGAGTAAGGATGTTAAGAAATAATCACCATCTTGTTGTACTTTCAAGCGGTGGATTTCATCCATCTTTTCTTGTAGTTCTTTGGTTCTTTCTTTTACCTTTTCTTCAAGGTTTTCTGCATAATCTTGAAGTTCTCGTCTTGCATCGCGAATCGAGGAAACCATCCCATTAAACGACTCTGCCAAATATCCGATTTCATCGTTTACCTTAATCGGAACTTCAACTTCTAAATTCCCTTGGTTTACTTTTTCTACCCCTGCAAGTAATGCATAAAGTGGATTGACAAGAGCCGATCGAAAGAATAATGGAAAGATAACTAAAAGCACGATCATCACAATGGCAAGAATCACTAACTCTAGTTTTGCCGATTTGTGCATGTAGTTTCTATAATCGCGATAATTAAATCCTACTTCTCGATTGATTTTCTTTTTTGCATCGTACGTCATATAGGCAACGTAATGCGAAAGCCCGTCTAAGTCTTTACGATAGTGGCGAGTTAAATCTGGTTTGAAATAACGGAAATACTTTAACATTTCCACTTTTAAGTCACGACCAGAGATTTCCTTTCCATCCCACTTACATTCGTTCACATGTTTCAAAATGGAATCGCGGAAGGTATCGACATTCTTAACTTTTTCGATGTATTTAACACCTTCTTCACAGAAAACATCAGGATCAATATCAGCTAATTTGTTGGTATTGATAAACGTTCGTTTGTTTAACTTTTCGATGAGTTTGGAGACTTCTGCTTTGAGTTCTTTACCTTCTAAATCCCCATTTTCTTCTAAAAAGTTCAAAATTGCATTTTTGTAACCTTCAAAATAATAGGGTGTTTTGCCTAACAGTGCTTTAATGGAACTTCTGTAATCGTCTTCACCAACAGATATCACTTCATCATAAAATGCAGTATTGTATAAGTCGGCTTGCACTAATGGTAAGTCCAAAGTGACATTGGAAGGAAGGTATGCTTTTTTTAAATTTTGTCCGTTAGAATCGTATTCGATTACAAAAACAATGTCTTTTGACCTTTCCCCACCTTCCGCTACCCGGAGTGCTTTTTGTATCGCCGTATTATCGAAGGAAAGTTCTTTTTCTTGGTCCACTAAATACGAAAACGCTTGCATGATGAGTAGGATAGTTACAAACGAAATTCCTACGATCTTCACCATAAATGTTGTACGTTCGATACTATTATTGATGAAGGTAATCGTGATGATGAAAAATGAAAACGTAAATGCTAATACGATGGCCGTTAAATAAGTAGATCGTTCCATTGCACCATCGCGACTCATCACATTTGTTAAATTCGGAACAACAGCCGCAATCAAACCCGCAATCATAATGACAAAGAGTGTGCTACGTTTGTCTTTTTCTACATTCAAAAGTCGATAACAAGGTAAGGCGATAAAATTGATAAAAGAATACCCTGCGATGAATAAACTTAGGATGCGACTTGCTCCTTCTGAATTAAAATCCCAGTGGTGTGCAGTGAAGTGGTATTTCCGCTCACCTTGTGAAACACTAACCAAAAACCAAAGTACAACTACTACAGCGATCGCATACGATACTGCTTGTATGATGTTTGCAGCTTTTGCATCTCGGTTGTCTGGAAAACGAAAGAAGTATTGTCCAAAGTGAATGATTCCAAAGATAATGATCCCGCCAGTCATCCAACGATGGTAAGAGGCAATGGGATGGTAATAAAAGGCTCCGAGTAGATAACCTAATTGAAAAAGAGCTAAAAACAGACATGCTAACGCCATGTGTTTGGTTGCGACAGTTTTGTCTTTGAGTGAGAAAAAGAATGTCGACAAGACCGCAAGGAGGACAGTGACAATTAAACTACCGAATGTATAATAATTTGTTAGTATGTGGTCAACGGATAAGGTGCTTTCCATAGGGTCTTCTAGATGTGAATTTAATACGAAATCGTAACAGGGGAAAATGTGAAATCAATCCATTTTCCACTCACCCCGAGCAAATCAGAACTGTACTTTTTTGCTCGGAGCAAAGGGGAAATGGCTAACGGGTTGCGATAAAACAATCAATCCCGTCGTATTTTAACTTAGACTTGAGTGATTCGGCCTTGGCACGGTCTGAAAAATCACCAACTTGTACGACGTATTTTCCATCTCTAGGAGTCACAAATACGTTTTGGTTGTACTCCGATTTGATGGTTTCTTGGTATTTGATCGCTCTTTCTTTTTCTTGGAAGACACCCACTTGCACAGTGAATCCTTTTCCGGCAGCGATTGGTTTTGCCACACCCGGTTTCACAGGAATCAATTTTTCAGGTTTTGCTGGAGTATCGTCCAAAAGGTCGGCATCATCTAAATCATCTGCCAGTTCCTCTTCCCCTTTTTTTAATACCTTGATCCCAACCTTGGTAATCCCTTTGTCTTTGAATTCTAAGATTTCAGCAGTTTTTTCAGAAACATCCACAATCCTTTCATCCACAAATGGCCCACGATCATTGATGCGAACAACAGCTTCTTTTTGGTTTTCTAAGTTTTGGATTTTGACAACCGTTCCAATTGGTAGAGTTCTATGAGCGCCTGTCATCTTCATGCGATCAAATGGTTCCCCACTTGCTGTCGGACGTCCTTGGAATTTTTGACCATACCAAGAAGAAAGCCCCACTTCATCAAACTGAGTGGTTGGTTTTTTGGTTGGTAATTCCACTGGAGCTACTGCTACATTGGGTTTGGATTTTGAATCCAAATCGTCCATAATGGACCTTGCTACTGGGTCGTTCGACCCGGATGATTTCGATTTTTGTGAACGTTCGAAGAAAATATCTTCTGGATCACCAGAAGCACTATAATCCCTGCGCGTGGCATCTGCGGATGTGCAGGACACGAACCACAATACAATGGTGATGAATATGAGCCTTTGCATATTTTTCCCCTTCCTCTGGACTCTTGTGTGTACCTTTCGGAAGGTTTTTCCATTCTCCTGATAAAAATTCTTTAGGGGAGATTCGATTCTGAAACGATAATCCCTGTGTATGGCACAGGAAATATTGGCTCTTTTCAATGAAGCAGTGCGTTTGGAGCGTAATGGTGAGTGGGATCGTGCCGAAAGCCAATACAAAGTATTGTTAGAAAAAAATCCTGATTACCACCTGGCATTACAGAACTTAGGTGTGATTTACGCCAAACAGGGAAAACATGCAGAAGCCATTCCACTTTTTTCCAAAGCATACAAGTTACATGCCAATGTAAAAAATTGTTATAATTTAGCAGTATCTCTCTATAAACACAATGAAACCGAAAAAGCGATTAGCTTTCTCAAACAAACGTTATCGTTTGAGAAGAAGTTTATTTCAGCTCATTTGCTTTTAGCCCAGGCATACCAAAAATTGGGAAATGATGAGAAAACTGAAGTGTATTTGAATAATGTGATCAAAATTGAACCAAACCATAAATCAGCTTTAGGAGGGCTTGCGATGTTTTATTACGAAAGGAATCGTTTTCCAGAAAGTTTAAAAATGATTGAGCGTTATTTGATTTTGTACCCAGGAAATGCTCAGTTAAAAATCATCCAATCCGAAATCCTTGCCAAACAAGGAAATTACAAAGCATCTGCCAATCTTTTAACGGCTATGGTGAAGGAAGATGTGGGTTTCACTCATTTTAATGAGACCTTACAATCTTCATGGCAAGAAGAAGATGCGATCGCAAAAGAAAGTTTGGAAAGAATCCAATCAAAGGCAAAAAAGAAATTAAAGGAATTCAAAACCAAATTAGAACTTTCTAAAGAGAATCCCGATGAGTTTTCCCCTCCAGACCCACAAGAGGCACTAGACCTAAGTTTGTTATATCTTTTCAACGGAAACCCAGAAAAAGCGATGCAATATTTAGTATTTGCTCAAAAGATGAAGGAAAAATCAGATTCTGACGGAACTTCTTAGCTTGAGACAATTTAGATCTTATTGTTCATTTTTGGTATTATTATTTTTTTTGGGTACTTGTCGGTATCCAATTGCAAAACAAGATTCCATTGAATCCGATACTTTATTCTTAGAAACCAGTAATCCAACCGCAAAGCAGTGCAATGAAGAAGCCATTCGTTTGACAAAATCAATTCAATTGGATGTTGCTTCTGCGACTTGGGAAACTTGTATTTTATCGAATCCCAATGAGGTGGCAGTCCACCTGAATCGAATACGATTTTATTATCTTTTAGAAGAATATGAAACCTTTAAACAAAAGGTAGCAAAAGAATCCCCTTCACGAAGTTCGGTGACCTACCAATCCATTTTAAAAGAATTAGACCAAAGGCTTCGCTACGAAGAAAAAGTGATTTTACTCGATGCACTTTCAAGGGTGAAAGGTTGGGAACTTTATGCTTATGAAGAACTGGCTTATTATTATTTGCAAACCGGGAATTTTGTTTATGCGGAAGGGTATTTCAATCAAATTTTAGAGGCCGTTCCGTTTCATGAAAATGCATTGTATGGGATGAGTGATATCCAAGTTCACAAAGGGAATTGGTATAGTTTATTGGATTATGCAAAGTCACTCGAAATCTCAGCCAAAAAGAATAAGGAGTACCATTATTACTTTTTAAAAGGGAATTATGAATTGGGTCGGTATGAAGTGGCACTAAAGTGGGCCGAATCTGCTTCAGCCAATGAAAAAACAGAAATCCATTTTTTAGAACTATGGAGGGATACACTCCTTGTCTTAAAAGACCACCCAAAATGGGAAACTTTATTGCCATATTACAGAAAGGCAAAAGAAAAAGGATATTCTGTTCCTGAATCTGTGTTTTTTCCTACCTTATCGAAAGAAGGAAAGGATGTGCGAAAAGCCGTCCGTTCAGGAAGAAGTTAATTCGCAGATCCAAGTTTTTCATAAATAAGTTTTGGATTCGATAGGATTTGTTTTGTTTTTTTAAATAAAATCTTCATTCACTATCTTGGCATAAATTCCAAATTTTTTCTGCTTGTCTCAGCTTAAGCACGTTATGCGTCCGAATGTATGGGATTTTATTTTTTAATAAATGTAGTTCGCATGCTAAGGTTGCAAACTCACGCTCATCAATTGGTAAATTCCCCAATACATTTCCTAAAAAGGATTTGCGAGAAACACTCACCATCAGTTGTGGGAATTCCAATTTTAAAATCTCAATGTCTTGCAAAACACGAAATGATACCATCGGATCTTCACTTAAAAAAAATCCCATACCTGGGTCGTAACCAATTGCGGATTCTTTGATTCCGAACGAACATAATTCGTTTCGCCTATCTCGAAAAAACATTTGGATTTTTTTAATTACTTTTTCTGGAGACAAATTTGATTTTACTTTCGCAATGTTTCTGTTATGCGAATGCATGATGATAAATTTCAGCTCTGGGTATTTTTTAGCATACGACTTTAGAAACTCACGGTCCCCTTCATATGTAAAACCAGTAATATCATTCAAACACCGAACACCTGCCTCAATCGCTTTTTTTTGGACATTTGGCCGAAAGCTATCCAAACTGATGCGAATCCCTTTGGGGACAAAGTAACGGATGACTGGTTCCACCCTGTTCCACTCTTCTTCTTCGGTGACAAATTTTGCTTCGATGTTTGACGATTGGCCTGAGATATCCAACCAATCAGCCCCTTCCTGCAAAAGTTCGATTCCTTTGGAAATTGCATTGTCTGGGTTTAAATACTTACCCCCGTCACTAAATGAGTCGGTGGTTATGTTTAAGATTCCAAAGATTTCAGCCATGTTTTAGAGGATTCCTTGGGAGCCTTCCTCTTAAAGCCAAATTTTCCCTTGGCAGAAAATTCCGTTCAGCCGATACATAGGAGAGACGGCAGATGAAAAAATTCCTGATTTCCCTACTCATTTCGGTGTTTCCACTCCTTGGCCAGCCACTTCCGAAGGTGAAGGATGTAAGGTTTTATCCACCGCTCAACACCCAAAATGTGGAATACAATCCCATCATTTCGCCGACAGGAAGGTATCTTGTTTTCCAGTCAAATCGCCCAGGCGGTGAAGGGGGAATGGACATTTGGATTTCGGAAAACTTAAGTTTTCCTGACCGAATGAAATTGCCAGTGTGGTCAGCTCCGAAAAATTTCCGAGAACTCAATACTACCAATTTTGAAGGGATGTTCTCCATTCTCTTTGACGAAGAAGAAAAACCATACGAACTCTACTTTACCTCCGTTCGAGATAAGTCCCAAAAGGATACAAAGAAAAACAGAGAAGGGTATGACGGCTTAAACCTCTATTATACAAAAATCAACCAAAGAACAGGGCTTTGGGCAGTTCCTACCCATTTAAACGAAATCAATTCTAACTTCGAAGATAAAATGCCTGCAGTTTCGCCTGACGGGTGTTCAATTGTGTTTTCTTCAAACAGACCTGGAGGTCTAGGTGGGTTTGATTTATGGATATCCAAAAGAGAACCAACAACAAAGGAAACGGAAAAAAACCCAGACAAACCAAAAATCAAATGTAGGGACGGTGTTTGGCAAAAACCAATTTCCCTTGGACCCGTGATCAATACGGCGGAAGATGAGATTAGTCCGAATTTTCATTGGGATGGACTTCGGTTGTATTTTAGCTCCAATCGCGGAGATAAAAACAGAAAGTTTAGTTTTTATTATAGTGAATTGAACGAAGCCAGCGGTCAATTTGAAACACCAAAATTACTTGGGAATCCATTTAATACCAACCAACCGCTGTCAGGCGAATCAACAGGATTTCCTTTTGATACTCCATCTGATTATTCAACTTATAGTTTGTGGGAAGAAAGTGATAACGAAGGGATTTCGGTTACTTTTGACGACTTATGGTTTTACTTTGCATCAAATCGCCCAGGTGGCGAAGGCCAATTTGATATCTATCGTACCATGGTGCCTGAAGACTTAAGACGAACCTATGAATTTGTTTTCCGAGGTTTGGTTTTGGATGGATCAGAAGCCATTATGATTGGTTTAGATTCTACATTAAAAATCTATGATGATACTAAGCCAATCCAGGTGATCACTTCCAAACGAATTGGTGCAGATCTTTCTACAGAAGACGCCGAAAATTTTCGCACCACAATCCGTACTGGGAAATTGTACCGAGTAGAAGTTTCCTCTCCAGGATTTCATCCTACCGAATTACTCCTTGACCTTCGGGGAAATGTGGGTAAAGACAAAGAGCAGTATTCACAGATCATCTTACAGCCAATTCGGCCCATCAAAGAAAACCGTCCTGATAAAACCATCCAGGGAATTCGTTTTGTGGTGAAAGATAAAAAAACGGACCTAGTGATTCCAAATGCGATTTGCTTTTACTTTGATGACCTCACAAGAAAAGGGAAATCAATTGCAGCTGTGGATGGTCATTTTGATTTGGATCCTACACCAAACATGGACTTTGAAATCCTTGCTCGTGCCAAAGGATTCAAAGAAGAAACCTTTTTGTTTTCCAAAGAAAAAATTTCCGAGATGTCAGGGAAAGAAACAGTTTTGTACCTTCGGAACATAAAAGATTTTGATGATTTGTACAATACAATTATTTATTTCCCGTTCAACGAACGAACATTGAGTGATGAAGATAAGAGAAAATTAGATCTTTTCGCAGACTTCCTCATCCAACATAAAAATGAAAAAGTTGAAATTGGTGGGCACACTGATAATATAGGGAATAAGGAATATAACATCAATCTGAGTGAAGATAGAGCACTTTCTGTATACCAATACTTACGTCTGAAGGGAGTTCCTAAAGAACGAATGAAGGTGCAAGCCTATCATTATTCTCAACCCATTGCGGACAATGAAACAGAAGAAGGGCGATCTCGCAATAGACGTGTGAATTTTAAGAAGATAGACTAATATGATCAATCGAGTCAAAATCCATTTCGACCAAGAACGCGATTATGTTCCTTTGGAAGCAGTACGTGTTCTACCTGAGTTTTTCAAACAAATGATGGCTGGGAATGGATTGTTTCTTAAAGGTTATGATTCCGCTGTGAAGGTGAAGTTTAAGGGTGAACGCCCTGATGGAGCTCATATTTGGGAATTGGAAACAATGCCTGAAATGATCGAAACAATTTTTACAATCCAAGCCACTCCTAGTTTCCATGTAGAACTTGATTACGAACTGCAAAACCAAAAAGATAATTTGTTACTCGGTAAAGTGATCGATCGTAGGCAAACCTACACGACTCGCCAAGATCCAAGAAATGAAAAAGTCAGAGGGAATGTTGTTGCTTCTAACTTTTTGATTGCAAAAACAAATATTGATTTTTCAAAGCTAACAGGCGTTAGTTCTCAAGTGATCTTGTCTGATATCCAAAGGACTGTTTTAAAAAATTATCCTCAATCAAAAGTAGTTTTTTTATCTTCCTCTATCCATAGTGATGAAATCGATATGATGAAAGAGCACAAAAAACCAATCTTTATTTTGGATACGGAATCCTTTGAGTCATTCAACTCAGATGAAGTATTTGATCCCAAAAAAACATTTGAAGATGAATTTTTGCTCGATGACAAAGTTTTAGAATACAAAAAGAAAAAAATTGGGTCATTTATCTATTACCCACTTTTCATTCAGATGAAAGAAATGCATTTTTTTGCATATCTTTCATTGGAAACAGAACGAACAAGAATTCCAAGTGAAGTTTTGGATCTGTTTAAAGAGGTTGAACGTACGTTTCAAGAAAGAATTATGGATTCTAATACCCATATTCTTGATATCAAACAAAACGTTTTAAACGTTTCCCGAGGTGGAGTCGCCTTGGAAGTGAACGATATGGAAATTATCAAAGCACTAAAAGTGAAACCAACTTTTACTTTGGATATAAATTTTAAATTACAAGCTCCAATTCGGATGGCCGTTGAATTACGCCATTTGGAGGAAGTAAATGATTTTTATCGATTGGGAGGAAGGATCACTGGCGTGAGTGGTGATAAAAAAGCCAAAGAGATCTACCACAGTCTCATTGATTTTTTTAATTAATCCACTCGGTTCAATAGGAGCCATCATTGAAAGAACAAAAGTTAACCACAGAGAATTATAAAGGCACGAGAGATTTTTATCCCGAGGATATGCGCCTTCGGAATTATTTATTTTCAGTTATGAAAGATGTTGTACGGTCTTATGGGTACGAAGAGTACGATGGTCCTATGGTTGAATCTCTGGATTTATACCGTGCAAAAACTGGCGAAGAAATCGTTGGTAAACAAATTTACAACTTTATCGATAAAGGTGATCGCGAAGTGGCGATTCGCCCGGAGATGACACCTACGGTTGCCCGTATGGTGGCCAAAAAATTAAGAGAATTACCAAGGCCCATTCGCTGGTTTTCCATTCCAAATTTATGGAGATATGAACAACCAGGTCATGGTCGATTGCGGGAACATTGGCAATTGAACGTGGATATGTTTGGCGTTACTAGCAGTCGTGCCGAGTTAGAAATTTTATCCTTAGCCTGCGACATCCTGTTTGCTTTTGGAGCACCAAAAAGCAGTTTTAAGGTAACGATTTCCCATCGGTCTCTTCTCGATGAGTTTTTGTTAGATGGACTTAAGGTGAGTCCAAACCAAGCACATGAAGTTTCAAAAATTTTAGACAAAAAAAACAAAATCACCCAAGAAGAATATATAACCTTAGTTTCAAAAACCATACCTAACGATCCAACGGCTGTTTCTAAAATTGATTTGTTTTTGAATTCCTCAGTTGATTCTCTCAAACAAATTCCTGGAATCAAAGATGACACATTGAAAGCCATTTCCGGTTTGTTTGAGGATATCAAAACGATTGGACTCGCTGATATTGTTCATTTTGATCCTTCTGTCGTAAGGGGATTTGATTATTACACAGGGTTTATCTTTGAAATTTTTGATACTTCTCCACAAAACAAACGTTCACTGTATGGCGGTGGAAGGTATGATAACTTAATTGGACTTTTTTCGAATGAAGAATTAACAGGGATAGGGTTTGGATTAGGGGATGTAACATTACAAAATTTTTTAACTGCCCACAATTTGTTACCTAGTTTTGCCAATGATGCAACTGTTTATATCCCACTCCTCGACGATTCTTCTTTTGCTGAGAATCATAATTTTGCAAAAGAGTTACGCAAAGAGAAAATCAATGTCGAAGTTTCCTTAGTTTCTCAAAAAATGGGAAAACAACTTTCTTATGCAGAAAAGAAAGGATACCGATGGATATTACTTCGAGGAGAAGACGAAATCAAATCGGGATCTGTAACATTAAAGGATATGGCATCAAGAAACCAGTTTACATTTAGTTTCTCGGAAGCACTTCAAAAGATTAAAGAAGAGCTTTCGAAATGAATTGGATTGGTTCGTTTGATCTAAAATTATCCACCTGGATAAAAAAACATTTACATCATAAAAATTTGAGTTGGGTTTTGTCTCGAATCAATCGGGGTGAGATGTTTGCTTTGGTTTTGCTACCTTTGATGTTTATCAGTGATTTGTATAAACCAGTTTATCTAAGTTTGCCATTTGTTTTGGTATTCACTTATATGACTGATCGATTGGTTTTAGTTTTAAAAAAATATTTTGCTAGAAAACGTCCTTTAGTTAGTGTCATGGGGAAAGTGGATTCCAATCCAGATATGAAACATTCTTTTCCTTCTGCTCATAGTGCTAACTCAATTGTCGTGGCAACAATTCTTGTATTTGCGTTTGGAGAAACACCATATTTCTTTTTCTTTAGTTTGTTTGCAGGTGTTGGTAGGTTGATTACCTTACATCACTTCGTTAGTGATATTGTGGGAGGATGGATGATTGGGTTTAGTATTGGGCTTGTAGCTGTTGCGGTTCATTATTTTTTATGGCCAATCTTATTAAGTTTATGAAATACATTGGTTATTTTTTTTCTTTTATCATCGTTTATCTATTTTATTCCCCCTTTAAAATTTTACCATACAAGTGGTGTTTGTCATACGGAGTGTTTTTAACAAATTTAATTTATAAGTTTGATAAAAAACATAGAAAGGTTGCAGCAGAAAACATTTCATTTGCATTTCCAAATTATTCTGAAAATCAAATATTAGATTTAGTCAAAGCACATTACCAACATTTGGGAATTTTACTGGCTCATACACTTTGGGCTCCACGTATGACGCGTGCTTGGTTGGACAAATATCTCGAAGTTGATGAAGACAGTTTAAAAATTGAAGAAGAAACGAAAAAACAAGGTGTGGGAGTCATCCTTATCTCCGGCCATTTTGGAACCTGGGAGATTTTAGTTCAATTTTTAGGAATTCGAATGAAAGGTGGCGGCATTTACAAAAAAGTAAGAAATCCCTTCGTAGATTCTCTTTTGAAACGAATGCGTTCCAAAAATGGAGTTGTTTTAGTTCCTGTACAAGAATCAACACAAGTGATCAAACTTCTCAAACAAGGGTATTGGATTGGATTTGGTGCTGACCAAAATGCTGGTAAGGCGGGCATATTTGTTCCCTTTATGAACAGGCAAGCGTCTACTTTTGTTGGCCCAGCACTTATGGCATATCTTACTGGTGCCAAAATGCTCTATTATTCTGTGTTAGCTGGAAAAGAGGGAAAGGTCATTGTTCGAGTGAAAGACCTTGGATTTCTAGATAAAAAATTGTATCCGACAAAAGATGAAGTCATCCGCCATTATACAGAACTTTGGACAAAAACACTTGAAGAAGAAGTGAAATTATTTCCAGAACAATACTTTTGGGTTCATAGAAGGTGGCGAACTCAACCTGCTCCAGAAGTTCATCCTAATACAAACAGTTAAAATTGAATTTTTTAAAAGTTTGTCTTTTGCCCAATTGCGTAGATTACAAATTTTCTGATTTTTTTAGTTCTTAGTTGGAAAGTTGAGAGAACAATTGTTGGATGGATCGTTAGGATCAGTTGAAAAAAAAGGCCAGATAAAATCTGGCCTTTTTGATTGGATCACTCTCCTAAAAGAGCGAGTGTTGGTTTGTGGCGAATGGAACCATTTTCTGCGATCATACAAGCATTGATGATTTCATCTTCTAAGTTGATGCTAAATTGTTTTTCTTTGTTCACAAACAATTTGAGAAAGTTTACAATGTTTTTTGCATACATTTTACTTGCATCCATTGGTTGAGTACTTTGTAGATTTGAGTTTCCGATGATGGTGATCCCTTTGTAAACAATGGTTTTGTCATTTTCTGTTAACTCACAATTTCCACCATTAACAGCCGCAAGGTCAACGATTACAGACCCTTGTCTCATTTTATCCACCATCTCATTAGTAATGAGAACTGGGGCTTTTCTTCCTGGGATAAGAGCTGTAGTGATGATAATATCAGCTTTCTCAGCATACTTAGCAATTGCTTCTTTTTGGCGTCTTTGGTAATCTTCTGATTGTTCAACTGCATAACCACCCGTATTAGATGCATCAGCAGCACCTTCTACTTCCACAAATTTTGCACCGAGTGACATACACTGTTCTTTCACTTCAGGTCGAGTATCAAAAACGTCTACTACAGCACCTAATCTACGTGAGGTTGCAATTGCTTGTAATCCAGCAACTCCAGCTCCCAAAATCAAAACTCTAGCAGGTGTTATGGTTCCAGCGGCTGTTGTCAACATTGGAAAAAATCGACTGTAATTAGAGGCCGCAAGTAATACTGCTTTGTATCCAGAAACTGTTGCCTGGCTACTGAGTACGTCCATAGATTGAGCACGTGTGATCCTTGGGATTGTATCCATTGAAAAGATTTTGAATGATGCAGTCGCAATTTCTTTTACTTTTTTGGGGAATGCCAAAGGAGAAAGAGTTGCAATGTATAGTTTGTCTTTTCCAATTTTTTTTGCACTAGTTTCATCCAGAGCATGAATGGATACAACGATGTCAGAACCTGACAAAATAGAATCTCTGGATTCTACAGAAGCTCCAGCGTCTTTATAATCTTGGTCAGAGAAAAATGCATTATCCCCAGCAGTGGATTCAACTGACACACTGAATCCTAATTTTTTTAGAGGATCAATCACATCTGGAGTGATCGCAACACGATTTTCAAACGATGGTTCTTTGATTACACCTATTTTCATTTTATACTCTTTTGCTAAAATATTCGATTGTCTTTTTTACACCTTCCACAAGTGGAACAGTGGTTGCATAATTCAATTTTTCTTTCGCCAAACTAAGATTTGGTTTTCTTCTGGTTGGATCATCTTGAGGAAGTGGAAGGTAAATAATTTTTGATTTACTCTTTGTTTCTTTGATCACAAGTTCTGCTAATTCTTTAACAGTAAATTCGCCATCATTACCTAAATTCACAGGTCCAACAAAGTTTTCGACATTCATCATATCGATAATGCCTTTTACGAGATCATCCACAAAACAAAATGACCGTGTTTGGCTTCCATCTCCATAAATGGTAATGTCTTCACCACGTAATGCTTGGACAATAAAATTGCTGACTACACGACCATCATCAGGAATCATCCTTGGGCCATAGGTGTTAAAAATTCTAATCACTCGAATATCGACGCCATGTTGTCGATGGTAATCAAAACATAAGGTTTCAGCGACTCGTTTCCCTTCATCATAACAACTTCGAATTCCGATGGTATTCACGTTCCCCCAATACGATTCGTTTTGAGGGTGCTCCAAAGGGTTTCCATATACTTCTGATGTACTGGCCTGTAAAATCCGAGCCTTCACACGTTTTGCGAGACCCAACATATTCATCATCCCTAATACATTTGTTTTGATGGTTTTAATAGGGTTACTTTGGTAATGAACGGGGGATGCAGGGCATGCCATATTGTAAATTTGATCCACTTCTAGTTTGATTGGATCGGTAATGTCATGACGGATGAGTTCAAAATTGGGATTTGAGAGTAGGTGGGTTAGATTTTCCTTTCGCCCTGTGTGGAAATTGTCTAAAACAATGATTTTATTTCCCGCATTTAACAATCTTTCTGCCAAATGGGACCCGATGAAGCCGGCTCCACCGGTAATGAGAATTCTTTTTGCCATTGAGATTCTATATTTGTGAAGTCGGTGTCCTACGCAAATGAAAATTTGCGTAAAGGATTAACCTTGGTTGTCTTTGGAAGGTGGTTCTAAAAAGAAATTGGGAGGCAGTACGATCCCACTTTCTGGGTCAACTCCCCGTTTTTCTAACCAAAGTTTGGCCTCAGGAGACAATTCACCTGGAAATCGTTCAAACTGTTCCATGGATTCCTGTGGTTCTTGGTGTTCTTCATGGGAAAGAGAGGTTCTGAGGGACATAAATATGATCCCGATGCTAAGGAGGGACCAAAGTGTTGCGATGAGGTAACCCAAAATGAGAACCACAGTTGGGATTTCTTCGTTTTGTAAGTCCTCTGGTCCAAGTCCTGCCATCCAAAATGCTAAGATCCCAGCATCCGTTTCTGTCAATCGGTCTGCAAAGTCGGATAAGTCATACAGGGAATAAAGGGATATACTTGTACCCAAAAAAACAAGGGATAAAATTGAAGCCGTTTCGCCTAACATACCGACAACGAGAATTCCAACACCCCAAAAGATTCCTGTAAAATAAGCCAAATCACCTAATTTCGAATACAATACACTGACAGAAATCAAGAACAGTCCAAATAAAATCATTGTTTGGCGAGCATGACGGCCTTGGAATCCCAAACGTAATAACATAGCACCTACAAGGGAAGAACCGATATAACCTGCGGACACTACGAGAATAAAGGAACCTCGAAACGATGCAGGGACTGCAATGGTTTCACCACCTTCATTGCCATGTAAGGTTATGCCTTTTACAACTCCACCGCTAAAGAGGGCGGCCGTAGCATGGCAAATCTCATGGATGAGAACCACAAATTCTTTCAGATATGATGTGAATTGGTGGTCCCAAAACGCCACTAAACTCAATATGAGAGATAAAAAAATGACAAACTTAACCGGTTTTTCTGCCATCATCGATTTAAGTATCGGCTAGTTTGGGCTAAAAGAAAGACCAATAAATGTAATATCGTCAGATTGTTCGCGGTTACCACGAAACTGGGTCATTCTCTGGTCTAGGAGAGCGGGAAGTTCCTTTACCGATTTATGAGCATTGTAATGCAAAAAGTCAATGAGGGTTTCTTCCCCAAAAATTTCATCGCGTTCGCTAAAGGCTTCCGTGATCCCATCTGAATATAGAAACAATTTCGTACCGGGTAACAATTTAAGTTCTTGAACATGGTAATCTGTTTCTAAAATCCCAAGAACCCTTTGTGTTTTTGAATGCAATTTGATTTGGCCATCTGTGCGCATTTCAATAAGAGAAAGGTGGCCTGCATTCACATATTTGAATACGTTTTCTGTGGAATCAAAAATCCCACCGAGTAATGTCATAAATTCATTTCCTTTGTATCTTGCACGAAAGAAGGAATTGATTTCTCTGAATAATCCTTCCAGTGAAGTTCCATTTCGGAGTTGTTCTCTTACAATACCTTTAATCGCACTCACTAAAAAACCAGTACCTAATCCGTGGCCAGCAACGTCACCTAACAATACAATCATTTTTGTATTTGATATTGGTATGATATCTAAATAGTCACCAGAAATTCCAACGGCTGGTTTAGAGATATATCCGTAATCAATTCCTTTGATTTCACTCGGTAAAATTAACCGTAGAGTATTGTCGACAATAGAAGCTGTTTGGATATCACGAACGATTTTACGTTTCTGAATTTCATCTTCGAGTAAACTATAGTTTTCAAGCAACATACCTGAAATTTTTACAACTTCATTGATAAACTTTAATTCGCCGATGGAAAAATATTTTTTATCTAATTTTTCTCCAATTAAGATCATTGCTTGGATATTTTTTTTGTTAGACGATGAATCATAAGCTGGGAATGCTAATTGGATTTGTAATCCTTTGAGAAAATTATAGAGTGTTTCTCGTAAACCAATTCCATATTCCAAATGAGAGGTTACTGTCACTCGATCTGTACTTTTGAAGTAATTCCAAATTTCGGATTGAGGAGAGATTCTCATAAAATTGATATTTCTTAAGTCCGTGTTGGCAAATTGATCTCCTGGTATCAGTATGATGAGGTTGGAAACATTGACAGTATATTTTACAGTATTATTGATCGTGAGGATGGTTTTTCTCATCGAAAGGGGGGAAGACAACAAGGCTGTGATTTTGTTAATACCTGCACTGAGTTTTGGATTTTTTTCAAAGAACCAGTAATCAAACAATTCCTTTACTTTTAATTTGAGTGGAATCAAATACGCAGTTACTAAAAACAAAAAGATAAAATTAAATACCCATCTGTCCTTTAAATAACGAATGGGGAAAACAAAATCCAATAAAAAAATCAATCCAATGTAAGTTCCTAAAATGATACCAACTAAGATTAATGTTACAAGACTTGGAGTGAAGATAACAAACGAAGGAACAAAGGTATAACGATAGGTTCCATAAAAAAAACTTAAAATAAATAGTAAATAGGTGATGATAAAAAGTGATCGATGGACATAAAACCAAGGATATCCATCAAAAAACAGAATGCTGATTGGAAGTGCCACATAAAGAATAATCGAAATTACTAATACAACTCGTTTGAGAAGAGCTTCATCTTGTGGTTTGGATCGAATCAGTTCAAATATATTGGCGATGATATTGATAGAACCGAATAAAACAGTGATCGCGTGCGCAACAATTGCAATTCGCTCGATTAAGACCATATCGTATTTTTCTTGAGAAGCGATCATTGCCATAATGAAGGATATCAAGACCTGTGGTAACAACCACTTTGAGTTGATTTCTTTCCCTCGGAGGCGATATATTAAATGGTATTGAAGAAAACTTCCTAAATACAAAGTGAGGATGAATAAAAAAATAGAGTTTTTAAATGCTAAAACAAATACATTGGAAAGGATAATGAGTCCAAAATTGAGAAAAAATCCGAATATTAATGCATCTCGAGTTGAGTAATAAAAATATACTGCAATCGCTAAACTAAAAAAGGCTAAAAATAAATCAGAAAAAAATACTCCTAAAACATCCGTTTTGCGAACGATTTTTAGTTTAAAATCTTCTTCATAAATCCCACCATCTGAACTTCTAATTTTTAAATGATAAGAATCTATTTTGGATAAATCCTGAATCGATTCAAAGTTTTCCAAATCAGAAGATTCGATCACGTTTCCCCAATGGTTTCGATTTTCTTCTCCAATATTAACGATAAGTCCTGATGGGTAATAATAAAATGGAAGTCGTTTGGAACTGTTTTGGACTCCTAAAAAAGAAAAAAATAAGAGCAAAAAGAACAGTAATGATGAGAGGATTGTGATCGCAAGTTCTCTCATTTGAGTTCCGTCTCGATAAAATTAAATTTTAAAACGGGTTCACCGCGCTGTTGGATGATGATAGGACCTTTGTCCATGCTGATCATATTTTTCCAACCCATACTTGCGACAACTTCCTCAGAATTTCGTAAGATTTTAAATTGTTTTCCTTCTTGGATGATATACAACTCGGAATAACCAATTTTTCCAATGATCATCTCGTAGTTTTCTTTCCAATCTAACTTCTGAAAGGTGGTTTGGATTAATGATTTGATATCAGAAAATCCCTTCAATAATTTTAGTCTGGATTGTGAATATACAACTCCTAAAATATAAGAAAGGATGATTCCAATGTGTTGGTATGATTTACCTGCATTTAGGATGACAAAAAACCAACTTCCATCTTCCACTTGGAAAAATTCGATTAAATTCCGATTCGTGCGTTTAAAGGGAGTGATTTCCCATCCAATTAATTTTGGAATGGTTCCTGTTTCCAATAAGTTTTGAACTCGTACCGCATACTCAGCTTCTTTTTGGTATTTTTTGTTTTCTGAAATGTGGTAAGAGAGAATATGATTATGTATAGTAAGGGCAGATTGACCGGCTAACAAAGATAAACTGTGGCTTGCATCTGAATTTGGAATATTAGAAACCGCTATAAAACCAAATAGTTTTTCACGAAAGATAAATGGATAAATGTAATTGGCATGAAGTTCCATAAAGTCATTATTGATGTTTTCGTTTGAGAACGTATTCGCAACGGATGCCCCATTTCGATTTGCGAGTAAAAATGATTGAAAACTAGTCCTGACGACAATGTCTTTGGTGGGGCTTAGCTTTTTTTGTCTCCCTCTAAAATAAGAGTGAAAGGCAAACGTTCCATTCTGTGTAAGGACAGCCATGGTCCCTGATTGGCTTCCTGTAATTTTCACCATATCGGGAAATACATTTTTAATTAAAGCATCAAAGTTAAATCGTTTGATTGCCTGGCGATAGGATTCAGCATCTTCTGTCAGGTATTCGGACAAAAACTTTGTTCGTATGAGTCGTGTAAGCCGCTCAATCAATGGTAAGTATAAAATCAATGAAAACGCACACGTGAGTAATAGTGCAAGTTCCAAACGGTAAGACATTGATTCCGGAATCTGAAATAAAATAATAAAATAAGATATATAAACAAATAAAATAAAAACAGTACGAGTGAATAAATTGGTTACCGAGAGTTTGAGTTGGTAACTCGACGGCAAAAAGAATTTAATCGTATTTTTTAATTTATTCGAAATCATGTTGTGTAGTAAGCATTTTCCTGAATGTAACCTTCTGTAAAATCACAACTCCAAAACGTTTTTTCAAACTTTCCTGTATTTAATTCGACATGAATGAAAATTTCTTCATTGGATTTAAGATATTCGGCTAACTTTGATTTTGTTTCTGAATCTGCACCTTTTACCGAAATTCCACCTAATTGAATTTCAAGTTTGTCATAGGGAATAGGTTCATCAAATACTTTGCCGATGGCCATGATAAATCGTCCCCAATTAGGATCCCCACCATAAATAGCGGTTTTCACAAGTGGTGAATTGAGAATCGATTTACCAATTTTTGTCACTTGGTTGTCGTCTCGACCGTGTTTTACGGTGAGTTCGATTAATTTACTTGCTCCTTCACCGTCCCTTGCAATTTTTTTTGAAAGTTCTGTTGCAATCTCTTTTAAATTGGATGCGAATAAATCATCTGGAATTGTTCCCAGTTTTCCCGAGCACATTAAAACAACTGTATCACTTGTAGAAGTATCGGAATCAATAGTGATACAATTATAAGTTTGATCAACGACTCTTTTGAGAATTCCTTTTAGGTCTTTCGATTCAGGTAGATAATCACATAAGATATAAGACAACATCGTTGCCATATTCGGTTCGATCATTCCCGCACCCTTGGCAATTCCATACATCACACCTTCATTTCCGTTGTGATTGATCGTGCGGTAAGAAATTTTTTTCTTTGTATCTGTTGTCATGATGGCCTCAGCCACTTCATCTAAATTTCCAGGTTTTAAGTTTTCTTTCGCAGTCAAACAGGCATTTAAGATTTTTTCAATGGGAAGTGGAACTCCAATCACTCCAGTGGAAGATGGTAGGATATCTTCTTTTTTGATTTGTAAAGATTTTGCCAATGTTTCACAAATTTGGTAAGAATCTTGGATTCCCTTTTCACCCGTTGCTACATTTGAATTTTTGGAATTGATGACGATGGCTTGGAGGTATCCATCTTGGATGTGGTCTCGGCCAACATAAATAGGAGCTCCTGGAAAATTATTCCGTGTGAATACAGCCGCAGCGTGGCAACGAACATCGGAATAAATCACTGCAAAATCTAAACTTGTATCTTTGATACCAATGTTTTTGCCAAAGGAGTAAAATCCCAAAGGGTACTTCATAATTACCTACCGGATACCAATATTTTATCCGGGGACTTCTCTTACGAGAATCTATTTTTTAGGAAAAACAAAGGAGAAAATGGACCCACCCTTAGGATTGGGAGATACAGAAACCTCACCAGAATGGAGCCTTGCAATGTGTTTCACAATGGAAAGACCAAGACCCGTTCCTCCTTCCTTTCTGGATCGATTTGTATCCACTCTAAAAAAACGTTCAAAGATTCGTTCTGCATCTTCAGCTGAAATGCCAATCCCTTGGTCAATGACTTGGATCAAATGATTTTCATCTAAAGAACTCGCCCTTACAATTACACTAGAACCTTCCGGACTGTAAGCAGATGCATTGGAAATCAAATTAACTAATAAATCTTCCAAAAGCAAACGATCTGCCTTCACTTTCAAATTAGTGGGAATGTCTAAAACCAAATTCTGTTTTTTTTGGGAATAGATCACCCCAAGGGATTCAGAAACATTTTTTACGAGTTCCGATAAGGACACATCTGTCAGATTCAAAACTGTTTTGTGGCTTTCTAAACGAGAGACGGTCAACATATCTTCAACAATTCGAATGAGCCTTTCTGTATTTCGTAAGATGGCATCTAAAAACTTTCGTTCATTTGAATCGGGAGCCAGTTTCAATTTATATTCAAGAGTTTCCGCATAACCTTTGATTGATGTAATAGGAGTTTTCAATTCATGGGAAGCGTTTTGAAAAAATTGTTCCCGAATCATTTGGTTTTGACGGTCTTCTGTAATATCAGAAATCACACCAATATAAAGTTGAATCATTGCATCGGATTTAATCGGATAAAGTCTAGCTGTATAAAAATGAATACCGTCTTGGAATTCGGTTTTACCCTCTTTCCCAGATTTGATTTTGTCGGTTATAAAATTTAATAATTCTTTGTTTTTTATAGAAGGTGCGAACTCTTTGAATTGGGAATTTTGTTCGATAAGAGTGTCTGAAATATTTCGGTTTAAAAATAAAAACTTATGATTACGATCAATTGCAAAAACACCTTCTTTTAAATTTTGAAGTAAATAATTGAATTTTTCTTTTTCGACAGTTAAATCTAAAAATTGAACTTTTAATCGTCTTGCCATTTCATTGATGGAAGAGGCAAGGGTGGCCAACTCACGAATCTCAGGCGAAGATAATTCAACACCAAAATCACCCGCATTGATTTCTTTGGTTTTTTTTTCGACAGTGGCTAGGGGATCTGTGATCCGCATGGCAATGTTCGTGGAAATATAGAAGGTACCAAAAATAGCGATGAGGACAAAACCAAATAAAATAAGGGGGCGTACTGCTGGGACCACTTGGTCGTAAATATAAAATACACCGAGTGCAAGGGTGAGTAAAACAAGTAACAAACCCCAGTTAAGAAGAAGTAGAGTGGAGAAAAAACTACGCATCGCGGAATCGATAACCGACTCCGCGAATGGTTTCGAGTCGTTCTTTTTCTGAGAGCAGTTTGTCCCTTAGGCGTTTGATATTAACATCCACTGTGCGGTCTGTGACAAATACATCTTTGCCCCAAATTCGATCTAATAATTTGTCCCGTGAAAATGCAACACCAGGATTACCAGCAAACAACTGTAATAATTTAAACTCAATTAATGTTAAATCAATTTCAGTTCCTTCTACAAAGACTTTGTGTGCTGTTGGATTGATTTGGATTTTTCCAGTTGTGATTGTGCCTTGGACTTCTTGATTGGGATCAGTGGTTCTTCGTGTAACAGTTCGCACACGTGCAACAAGTTCTCTAATATTAAATGGTTTACGAATGTAATCATCAGCGCCTAACTCAAGCCCTAAAACCACATCAGTTTCCCCTGTTTTTGCCGTGACCATAAGGATAGGTATTTGGGGGTATTTTTCTTTAATCCGTTTGCATAGGTCCATACCACCAATGCCAGGTAACATCAAATCTAATATAATTCCGTCAGGTAGGTTTTTTTCTAAACGAGGTAGAACTTCCATGCCATTATGGCAAACTTCGGTTTGGAAACCTTCCTCTTCCAAGTGGAATTGGATCAGGCCCGCAATGTCTTCTTCGTCATCTACAATCAATATTTTCATGAATATATTTCAAGTTAACATGGGTTCGTTACAAAAAGAATACAAAACCATGACAAAAAATCGATTCCTTTTTAATGACCAAGCATTTGGTTGATATCTCGGATTGCTTTCCTTTGGCGGAGTAAAATCAAACCTAAAAATCCAGTGAACAAAACAAAGGCAAGTGCATACACCCAAAGTAATGATTTGAGTCTTGCTTGTTCTTTTTCGATGGCTTGGATTTCTTCCAAATGGGAAATGAGAAAGTAAAAATGATCTGCTTTGGGGTAGGATTTTTTCATTTCCACGCGCAGTTCTGATACTAACGATTTTGAATCTTCTTTGGATAAGGATTCTACCAACCGAATGGATTTATCCAAATCCATATTCAAAAATTCTTCTGCGGAAGGTAAAACCTCAGCAGAAATGGAAGAAACAAAAAGTAAAAGAAAAGAAACGAATACGACTTTCACGAATGATCAAACCTCTTCAAATCCAAGTTTCTCTTTCCATGCATTCAGAAAAGGAATTCTTGTGTTGAGGAGTAAAAAGCCAAGGACAAGGGAATAAAAACAAAAAAATAAACTGGAACTGATGAGAAGAGGTAACAAATACACTGAGTTGGTATCTTGTATGATAGAAAATAACATTGTCCCAAATGGGATGAGCAAAAGTAAGAACGATATAAATAAGGAAGAAAACAAAAATTTTAAAGGTAAAATTTGTCCCATGACTCGGATACGTATGATCGAAGGAGCTTCCGAATGTTTCAGGAAGGGATCAATATCGCCAAATAAATCGGGATATACATTGTTTTTATCCTTCGATTTCATGTGACCACCATTTTCGTATTAGTTCTTTTCCTCTAGAGATATGACTTTTGATGGTACCTAGTTTGATATTGAGATCGTTTGCTATCTCTTTCAAAGGTTTGTTTTCAAAGTAATGTAAGCGAATAGGTAGTTGGTAGGACTTAGGAAGTTTTGCAATGAGGCAATGTAAAATATGATGAGTTTCTTCTTTATCTAAAATTTCTACAGTGGTAGGTTTGGAATTGTCGGGAACAGTTGCCACATCTTCTGACCAATCTGTTAGGATATGGGACTTCTTTTTATTAACTTTTGTTAAGCGAAATTTTGCAATTTGGTATAACCAAGTAGAAAATTGTGCCTCACCACGGAATTGACTTAATGACTCATAGGCTTTCAGAAATACTTCTTGTGTGAAATCTTCTGCTTCTTCTTTCGATAAAAATGCTTTCCGAGCTTGTGAGTACACCATTCCTTCGTACCGTTTCATCAGTACTTCAAATTGAGACATATCTCCACGTAAGACCAACTGGATGGAATTCCAGTCCTCATCGTTACATTTCCGTTTGGTCTCTGTTACCTGTGTTGTTTGTAAAAGGTCAAGAGACCGAGTCCAATTGCGAATGGGATTAACCCTCCTAACATCGCCATAGAACGACCTAAGACGAGTATAAATACAAACGATAAGGCAAATCCAGTGAATGTCAACAAAAGACCAAGGAAAAATGAATACAATCTGATGTCAAAACTCCAAGGTTTGTATTGCCCAGATTGGATGAGGGCCATTTTTTGTTTATGCCACCACTGAAACAAAAAAAACAAAAATGTGGTTCCGAAGATGATTCCGATGTGAGGAACCAAATACAGAGCCAATCGATAAGGATCCGAACCTCCTTGGTTTTGGATTTCTGTTAAAATGGTTATGATCGTTTCATACTGCTCGGGTGTCATGAAACAGCTTCTCCAATTAAATTTGATGCATAAGTGCTAAGGAGTGACATCCCTTCTGTTTTATCACATTGGAAAATTTGTAAACCAATATGTGTGGTATCATTCTCTCCTTTTTTTAGACTCCGTAAACTTCCAAAAAAAGTATAGGGAGAGGAATTGATTTTTAGTTGGAAAGATACAGGAGATCCTATGGGCCTTCCATCCAGATTTGTTCCTTTGGGTAAGGTTATCCCGATACCCCGACCATCTTGGCTAATATCCCTAACGGGTGTTGTGCGAATCACGGTTTCCCAATCTTTTGCATAGGCAAATTCAAGTTGGAAAACAAATTCCTCCGCTTTTTGGTCCAAAAATGATAATAACGGTCCTATGCCTTCTGGGCCTTCAATATCGGACTGGAGAGACGCATTTCCTAGGTCAGGTAAATTGCTTATGATTTCAAAATAACCAAGTAATACTTTACCGTTGGAAAAAAATGGAAATATCAAAGTCGATTTTGTATTATTGATTAATAGAGAATCTAGGTAAGATCGAACGTACATCTCACTTAGTTTTTTAGGACTATAAAATCCTCTGTCTGTATAAAAAATTCTGCGATTCGCATCACGTACGTAATACGGAGCCTTTGAAGTCGCCAAAGCTTCCATCAGTTGGGTGTCCGCGGCATAATAAAACCCAATTTGTACCTTTTTAATGAAGTATCCAAAATTAGTTAAAACTTGTTCCAGATGAACCTGCCATTGGTTCAAAGCTTGGTTGATGATCGATGTTTTTCCATAAATGGAAATGACGGTTCCCAAATCAGCTGTCTGTGCCATTTGTACTTCATAAGCAGATATGTCCTCAATGGCAGCTCGTTTGGCAGAGCGTTCTAATGGTTCGATTAAAATTTCATAAACTTGGAGTAAATCATCTTGGTAGGGATTAACCGGTTTCACCCGGAGTTCCACTCGATTTTCTTTCAAAACACAGACTAAAGATTTGGGTTTGGAAACCAATGGTTCTGTGGCCTCAATGGTGATATGGACTGATTTTAAGATATCGTTGACGGCAACGGGATTGTTCAAAGTGATCTTTTGTTTGGTGTCTCGGTCCTGCAAAACAGTGGTGGTGAGTTTGGAAACGATCCCTAAAAGTGTCCGTTGGTCGGTCAGTCTGTATTTTTTCATGGTCTAAAGAATATGATACGTAAAATCCTAATTTTCGCCATAGTTTTTCCATCATTTTTGCCACTTCTGGCAGAAAAACCAAAGTACCAGTATTTTGGCAAAGCGTACGACCTATCCACCGGAAAATACGTTTATTCAGATAACCATAAAGAATATTATAATAATGGAAAGCATACCCATTCCGAAATCCAATACAAGGATGCAAATGGGAAAGTGTTTGGATCCAAACACATTGAGTTTGATCAAAATCCAGAAGTTCCCACTTTCAAAACCGTAGATGAAAGGGATGGATATACGGAAGGTGCTGACGTAAAGGGAAAATCCGTCCGTCTCTTTTTCAAAAGGAAAAAAGAAGATCCGATTTCTGAAAAGACCTACACACCAAAATCACCAGCCGTACTCGATGGTGGATTTGATTATTTTGTTCGGAACCATTGGGATGAATTAGCAAATGGTTCAAGGCTTTCATTTCATTTTATTGCCCCGGTCCAGTTAGATGATTATAAGTTTGCTGTTTTAAAAATCAAAGATGGTGAATGGAAGGGAAGACAGGCACTCTATTTACGTTTGGAAATTGATAACTTTGTTTTGAAACAAGTGGTGAAACCATTTTTACTTGTGTATGATGTAGAAACGCGTCGTATCTTACAATTTGAAGGTCTTTCCAATATCAATGATGAAAATGGAAAAAGTTTAAAAGTAAAAATCGTTTATGATTATCCAAAGGAAGTTTTGGAACCTTGACAAAAAGGAGTTTTGCACAATTTTTTAAAAACCCACGAGAGTGGAGGGAAGATTTGGTCGCCGTAGGTGGTGACTTTTCCGTTGAGCGTCTGTTATATGCATACACTCACGGAATTTTCCCATGGTCAGAGGATCCGATTCGATGGTATTGCCTTGACCCTCGTGCAATTTTTGATTTGAATCGTGTACATTTTTCTAAAACCGTTTTACGAAAGGTAAAACAAAATCGATTTCGAGTCAGCTTCAATGAAGCCTTCCCCATAGTCATGCAGGCATGTGCCTATCGAGAAAAAGACAATACTTGGATCACACCTGGTTTCATTGAAGGGTATAAGGAACTTCACAAACAAGGTTGGGCCCATTCCGTAGAAGTATGGAATTCGGAGAACGTACTTGTGGGAGGAGTGTATGGAGTGGCGATTGGAAAGTTTTTTGCAGGTGAAAGTATGTTTTCGTTTGCATCAGATGCAGGAAAAATAGCCCTTTATCATTTATTTGCAAAACTACGGGAATCAAATTTTGTCCTTTTTGACACCCAACAACTCAATCATGTGACCTGGCAACTGGGTGCTTATGAAATTCCAAAATTGTCTTATTTGGATCGATTGGAACGAGCAGTGGCAGAACAAACCGCGTGGGTCATTCCACCTTCACACGATTAATTTCATCCAATTCCACTTTCCAAAGTTTTTGGACCTCTCCTGTGATTGATTCCCATTCTTTTTCCCCAATCATTGGAGCTTTGTATGGATCGTAATTGGGATGGTCCTCAAAAAATTTTACCAACTCCAATTGGCTAATTGTGGTTCTTAAGATTTCTGCTTCTTGGATTTCTGTTTCAGGATTCTTCTCCCCTTGGATGAAGAAAGGTTTCGATAAACTGAGTGAAAGGCGATGGAAGTGATGTAAACCTAGTGCATACCCAATTCGCAACAATACCAAACTTTGGTATTCCAAACTTACCTTACGGTATTCCGTTGCATCATTGAATGTGAGTGCTGAGTTACTTCCATAGGTGATGTGAACTTCGTTCTGATTGTCCTTATCCAAACCGATTTCAAAACGTTTGAACTCACTTCCTAAAATTTTTGGTAAGATCATTTGCGAAAACTGTGAAATGTTTTCTTGGTTCTTGTCGCGTAAGGAAGTGATCTCTTCTTTTGTAATCGTACTTGGCCTGCAATTCGAAACCAAAACAAGAGTCAGAATCAATTTGAGAACTAGATTCATCTTAATTTTGTTTTGACTTAATTTTGGCAAATTCAACATCAATTCTTCCCGTTAACATTTTAAAGTACATGATCCAATCGGAAATAAAGGAATAAATCGGGTAAGTAAAGGTAGCTGGACGATTCTTTTCGATGAAAAAATGACCGATCCAAGCGAAAAAATACCCACTAACAAGTGCCAAACCCAAAATATAAAATTTGCCCGTAGCAATGAACCCCAAGATACAACCAAGTGCAAGGCTTGAGCCTATAAAATGTAAGGCACGATTGATGGGATGACTGTGTTCTTCTAAGTAAAATGGGAAAAAATCTTTGAGAGTTTTGTATTTCTTTTCCATGGTTTGGTTCCTTTCACTAAACGATAGTCGATCTTTTCAGTTTGCCAACTCAAAAATCATACCAAATATTAGAGTTTGTCCCTAGTTTTTGAATCTATATTCGAGAATTCAGATATGATTTTAAAATAGAGTTGCACGTTAGTGGGTAGAAACTAATGTGCATTAACATTTAGAATCTAACAGAGAGTTAAATTTAGCAGGAAAGCAGGAGATTGTATGAAACCTAAATCGATTAAACCGGATGAGCTGAACAAGATTTTTTCCGAATTAAAAAAAGGAGAGGAGTCTGCTATCGGAAGTTATTTGGTAAAAGGAGTTCGACTTCAAATCAGTAAATACAATTTATCAGGTGCCGAAAGAGTTCAATTGTTATACAAACGTAGAAGGGCACAAGGTATGTGCATTGTATGCGGAAAAAAAGTCACAAAGAAAAATCCATCTACAGATCAACTTTATAGACTCTGTGAAGAACACCGTAATAAAATTGATAAAGGTTCTAAATAACCGAATCCTTGGAAGAGTTTCCCGCCTTTCGTAGCGGGAGCTCACCCCAAACCTTTTCCCTCTCCCCTTCGGTCATTCGGGACCAATTCCCGATCTCTTCGATGGTACGGAAACAGCCAGCACAAAGCCCGGATTCGGGGTCCATCATACAAATTTTATTACAAGGTGAGTTTCGAGACATAGACCTGAAAATAGTAAATTTTTATAAATTTTCCTAAGCTAGTTTGGGAATCCGTCGATCCTACCCATAAGGGAAAAGGAATTCGCATGTTGGATTGGGTTGAATCACTTAGAAGTTTATTTACTACAGAAATAGACTGTTACAAGCGCCTTTTGGAATTGGAAGGCAAAAAAAGAGCGGCCATCCATGTTGCGGACGGCAAAACGTTAGAGTCCCTTGTCAAAGAAAGTTATCATATTATGGTCGAAGCCTCTGAACTCGAACGAATTCGGATGAAAACCATTGAAGACGTTTATGAAAAGGAAAAATTCCAAAAAGACGAATCTTCCATCACCCTCACTCATTTTCTAAATCATATGGACCGTGAGTCCAATTTTAAACTCAAAACCTTTGCATTGGAATTGAAGAAAGTCGTTTCTGACTTAAAAGATGCCATCATCACAAACGAAAAACTTCTTAAGACCAGAAAGGAATTTTTACAAGCAACCGTAGACTCATTACAAGAGTTATCTCGTGAGAAAGTGTATACATCACACAAACAACCAACAAGGCGTGGGCAGAGCCAAAAAGGCGCGATCATTTTGAACGCGACTGCCTAGGAGAATCGTATGGGATCAACATTCCAAGGTATAGAAATCGGAAAACGAGGACTTTCGGTCCACCAACAAGCGATCCAAACCACAGGTCATAATATTTCCAATGCGGATAACAAACATTATGCGCGTCAAAGAGTTGTCATGAATAGTATGGATCCAATATATGATCCAGCATTTAATCGTGCAGAAGTACCTGGCCAAATTGGACAAGGTGTCAAAATCTCTGAAATTGAAAGAGTTCGTGATAACTTCATCGATGACCGAATCATTGATTCCTCATCTCTAAAAGAGTATTGGGGTAAAAAAAATGATTATTTGTACCAAGTAGAAACCGTTTTTAATGAACCAACTGGAACCACACTTCGTTCCATGATGGACCAGTTTTGGTCTTCTTGGGAAGACCTATCAAACTACCCGGAAGAAACAGCCCACCGCGCTGTGGTTCAGGAAAAAGCAGAAGCACTTGGTTCAAGGATGGAGGATGTTTACAGAAAACTTTCCCTTTTACGTGACCAATCCAATCGTGAGATTGAAGCGAAGGTCAACCATCTCAATACTGTTGCAGAAAATATCAAATCTCTCAATGAAAAAATTACCAAGTCACAAGCATTAGGTGATAATCCAAATGACCTTTTGGATAGAAGAGATGAACTTTTACAAGAACTGGCTGGAATGGCAGACATTACCATTGGCCGAAGTGATGATGATGAACTCATGGTTTTTATTGGCCAACAAATCCTCATCCAAGGACAAAAGGTTCACAAAATTGATTTGGTTGGAAATCCAAACAATGATGGTTTACTCGATTTAAAATGGTCAAATACTGGCGATACCGTTCTCCTACGCCAAGGCAGTATCCAAGCTTTGTATGAAATCAGAGACCGGATCCTCGTTGAAAAAATCAATGCGGTAGATGCTCTCGCCATCAATGCAATGGATGTCATCAATGAAATCCACAAAGATGGATTTGGCCTCAATGGCAAAACCAATGTGAACTTCTTTGAACAAAGAGCCCTTGCCACAAATACCTTTGGGGAAATTGACACAGATGGTGACGGACTAAACGATAAAACCGCAGTCTTTCGTGTGACAGGTCGTACCTCCCTTGATCCGGATCGTCCTATTGGAATTTCAGGAACCATGCGTTTTTTAAAAGCAAGTCCTGGTGGGGAAACGGAAATTTTAGTACCTTATTCCAAAGATGACACACTAAATGCAGTCATCAAACGGATCAATCGATCGGAAACAGGTGTTGTTGCTTACATGTCGCATGACAACCAGTTGGCGCTAAAAGCAACAACAAATCCAAATGATAAAAAAGAAAATTTTATGATCCGCCACTTAGAAGATTCTGGAGAACTCCTTGTGGGTCTCACTGGAATTTTAACAGCTTCTGGAGTATCAGGATCATTCGATTATCGTAAGATTGGTGAAATCAATAAATTCCAATCCAATGCACAAGACATCACTCTCACTCCGATGTATCACCCATCATCATTCTTTAAAATGTCAGATGATGTAAGGAATAACCCAGCCAACATTGCTGCCGCGCGTGGTAAAGATGTAAACGGATCTGGTGATTACAATTCACCTAACGGCCAAAAGGATGGATCCAATGCGCTCCTCATCGCAGCCGCCCTTCGTGAAAAACCAGTGATGTTTGATTATTCGAAAACAACGGATGATTTTTACAATTCACTGATTTCAAGGCTTGGAACTGAGGCTCGGGAAGCAAAACAAGAATATACGACGCAAAATGAACTCATGGTTGAGTTGGAAAATATGCGCCAATCCGTAATGGGTGTAAACTTAGATGAGGAGATGGCCAATATGGTTCAGTTCCAACAATCGTACAATGCGTCCGCTCGGATGATTTCGACACTCAATGAAATGTTAGATACCATCATCAATAGGTTAGGTGTATAATCATGATCAGAATCACTAACATGATGCAAAACAATTCCTTGGTGCGGAACCTAAACCGCCACCAAGTAGCAATGGACGAAACCCAAACCCAATTGGGTACCGGATTAAAAATCCGAAAACCATCGGACGATCCTGGTGCAGCCACAAACCAAATGTACTTTCGATCACGCCTGAACGAACTTTCCCAATACGAAGAAAACATTGGGGACGGATACCAAAGGCTCCAACAGGTTGATGGTGTTCTCGATAAGATGGGTGAAATTTTCCAACGTGTACGTGTTTTGACCGTCCAAGCGGGGAATGGTATTTACCAAGGTGACAAAGGATTTGAACTCGAAGTTGCGATTGGAAAAGAGATCGACCAACATTTAAGAGCAATCGTTGACCTTGCAAACGCTCGTGATGCGACAGGGCAACCCTTGTTTGGTGGCCATGTGATTGAAAGACCTCCTTTTGAGCCAATCGAATCAAAAATCAAAGGACTACAAGGCTTAGAACTCAAAAACCAATATGTGGGAGTGGAATACCGAGGTGATATCGGGGAACAACTCCGTGAAATTGAAAAAGGGGAATACATCCCAATCACCATTCCTGGTAATAAAGTATTTTGGGGTACGAACGTCAGTGTGACTTCCAAAGTGGATAACTCTGCCTACCAAGCCACTTCTGATCAAAAGTTTAAAATAGATGGTGTAGAAATCCATATCTCTGTTGGGGATACCATTGATGATGTGATTGATAAAATCAACAATGCACCTCTTGAAGTAAAAGCAAGTAAACTTGCGCAAGATAACATCTCGATTTCATCCACGGCACCACATCAAATTTGGTTGGAAGACGTAGATGGCGGAACTGTATTGCGAGATATCGGACTCATTGAACCAAGTGCAAGTGAACCACCAAACAATTTTTCCAAATCTGCTACTGTAACAGGGCTCTCTGTATTTGATGTTCTCATTCAACTCCGAAATGACCTGATCCAAAAAGACCAAGAACGAATTGGTGGACGTGATTTAGGTGATTTGGATTTGGCATTGGAAAACATTTTACGCCATCGATCTACCATTGGTGCTCGTATGAATCGTTTGGAACAACACGAAGAACGAGTTTCTTACGATAAAATGTATATGACGGAACTACTCGCTAAAAATGAAGGGATCGATTTTCCAGAAACCATCATGAATATGAAGTGGTTAGAGACAATCCATAGTTATGCGCTCAATGTCGGATCGAAAATCATCAAACCAACATTGATGGATTTCCTTAGGTAGTTAGGTCAGAATGACAGGCACATTAGAAAGATTAGAAACAACAGGAACTAGAATGTCGGTAACGATTCATACAAAACCTTTCGGAACCATCCAAGTGGATTCAAAACAAATTCTAAAATTCCCACAAGGGTTACTTGGATTTGAAGAATTTGATGAATATGCATTGATTGAAGAAAGTGCAGAAAGTCCATTTAAGTGGTTACAGTCCACAAAAGAATCAGGTCTTGCATTCATTGTGATACAACCTGAACTGTTTATGAATCATTACAAACCTGCAATTGGTGATGAAGAATTGCAGGACATTGGGCTTTCAAGTTGGAAGGAAGGAATTATTTTCCTAATTGTTACCATTCCTCATGATAATCCAAAAGGGATGACAGCCAATTTACAAGGTCCTATCATTCTCAATGGAAAAGAGGGAAAAGGAAAACAATGTATTTCCCGCGATGAAAATCATCCTATCCGTAAAAATATCATTGAGTCCATGGAAGAAATGTCTTCCGAAAAGGTTTAACTCGTGTTAGTTTTAGCAAGGAGGAGTAACCAATCCATTATGATCGGTGATGATATTGAAATTGTCATTGTTGATATTAAAGGGGATCAAGTAAAGATTGGTGTCAAAGCTCCTAAAAATGTTTCTGTTCATCGAGCAGAAGTATACAAAGAAATCCAAGAAGAGAACAAAAAGGCGGCTGGTACAAATATCAAACCTGAAGATTTAGGTAAGTTGGGAGACCTATTCAAAAAGAAAACTTAACTTGATCTTTCTCTGAATCCAAAATTCTCTGGAGACAACCTCCAGGGAGTAAGTCCATCTTTTGAAACGTAAAATATTAGTTTGGCTTTTACCTTTAATCGTTGTTTGGTTCCAGCGGCTCATTGGTCTCACATCTTCATTTCGTATCCTCAAAAACGAACAATACGAAGAATTATTTAAAAACAAAAAACCATACATCTATTCCATTTGGCATACAAATGTTTTGTATTCCCCATACTTACACCGAAAGAAAAAAGTCGCTGTTTTAATATCAGAATCAAAAGACGGAGATTATATCAACGAAGTTGTCCATCGATTTGGTAATACAAGCATTCGTGGAAGTAGTTCCAAAGGTGGATCCAAAGCACTAAAAGCTGTGATCCAACATTTAAAAAAAGGTCTGCCTGCAGCCTTCACACCTGACGGTCCAAGAGGGCCAGCATTTATCGTACAACCAGGGATCATTGCGGCTGCCCAAGTCACACAAGTTCCCATTGTTCCGTTTCATTATGAATGTAGTAGACAGTGGATTTTGGAAAGAGCTTGGGACAAACATAGAGTTCCCAAACCCTTTACTACGTTTGTTGTGTCATATGGTGAACCAATTTATATCCCTCGGGAATTGAACGAAGTGGAATTTGAAAAAATGCGATTGCAAGTCGAAGAAGCTATGTTACAAAATCGGGATAAAGCGATACGAGAAGCCGAACGTATCAATAAGGGAGATTCCAAATGACAGCAGTATTCGAAGACAAAGTCATTGTCACCACTGAGAAAACAAAATACGAAACGAAAATCACAAAAGGCAAACACCAATGGATCGCCGATGAACCAGCGGATAAAGAAGGAACGGATTTGGGTCCGATGCCAACAGAATTACTTGCTTCTTCATTGGGTGCCTGTACTTCGATTACTGTTAGGATGTATGCAGACAGAAAAGGATATGCTTTGGATTCCGTATCCGTGAAGGTAACAATTGATAAACGGACTCCAGATGATCATAAATTCATACGAGAAGTCGAACTAAAAGGGAATTTGAAACCTGAAGAAAGGGACAGATTGTATTCAGTCGCCAATGCTTGCCCTGTTCATAAAATCCTTACTGGTAAAATAGAAATTGAGACTTTGTTACTGCCTTAAACTCAATTTGGAAAATGATTGAACCTCATTTGACATGGAACCTTAAGTATCAATCTGTTTGTTTGAACTTCATTATACCCACAAAGGGATGACAGTAGCGGAGCCACCAGACCATTCAATCTTCGTGTGGAAGTGTTTTCCTTCTCTGATCCTTGGTACCTTCGCACCATTCACGTAAAACGTCCCACCTGTGTATTCATGGGTTTCTCGTTCTTTTGTTTTGCTAATGGAATGGTGCATGTGACCCGAGAGAACAAGTGGAACTTTTTTCCCAATGGATTTGGCATAGGAAATCGCCTCAGTAAGATCGACATCTCCCCAATCCCCACCTTCTTTTTTAAACTCGGCACCATAAATGGAATTTTTGGCACTACCGAGCCCAAAAGGCCCGTTATGCGACAAGAAGATGATGTTTTTTTCTTTGGTTCCATCAATGAGTCGTTTGTATTTTTCAATTGAGGTTTCCATATTGGAAACTAGATACGTTTTTTTCATATGAGGCAAAAAACTAAGTCCTCCACCCATGGCATGGGGGCGCCCAACAACCAGTGATACATCCAATTCTTGTGACAAAACAACCGAACTGTAACCAAGGATGGTGATGGGTTTGACTCGTTCTGAAAGTTTGCGTAACCTCCTACCTTGGCCCCATTGGCCAGATTGGATGAGAAGGTTTGAATGGATGATCTCCCCTATGACAGATGTGAGGCTAGTCCCATCCCAATTCCCTGGAATCATATACGCGCGTTTGGTGAGGCCCTGAAAGGATACCTTACCCATTTTAGGATTCCCTCGAAGGTCACCCGTGAAAAATAAAATATCATAATCGGACTCATTAAAATACTCGATGTCTTTTTGGTTCCAATACCCGTGGATGTCTCCGATCAGAGCAAATTTCATTTTGAGATTCCTTAATTTTTGTTCCGAATGCTTTCTAAGGAAGAACGAATCAACATTTCTGATTTTCCTCCAACACGAATGAAAGCTGGTGGTTTCCCAATTGGTGCTGATACTTGGATCTTATGATTTCCTTCATATGTTGTACCTGTCCAAAAATGAGTCCATTTGCCACGAGGGAGATACACATCCTTAACAATTTCATTGGACTCTACAACTGGTGCGACGAGTAGGTCATCCCCAAGGAAAAATTGGTATTTGTAATTGAGTAGAGTTTTGTCATCTGGTTCCACGATGGCATTATGTCTGACGACAGGAAGACCTGTTAGGGAAGCTTCTTCCACCAAACTTTGGATATATGGTTTTAAGGCAAAATGGATCCTTGCAATTTTTGCAAATAATTGCACTGTATCTTCATCTCCAAGAGATTTGGTTCCATCAGGTTTTGTATAAGTGTACACTTGCCAGTTTTTCAAAGGTCTGTTGCCTTCATGGGTTCGGAACACTGGAGTAAAGGCTGAGGTCTCCGCCCAACGCAGTAATAATTCCTTGGTGCGGTGGTAGTTTTTTAATGGGTTGGAAATTGTTGTGTAACCACCAATGTCACTGTGGTTTAACGCATAACCACTGATACCCGATGTTGTGAGACCAACGATGGAAGAAGGAAGGCCATCATTTGTTCCAAAACTTACCATTTGGTCTCCTTCCCAAAATAGAGTGGAATAGGCGTTGGAATAACTGTAACCAGCTCTTGTGAAGAAAACGATTTTTCCTTCCATTCCTGCTTCTTTGATTGCTTCCCTGTTGATCCTTGCCCAATCCACTGGATAACGGTTGTGGTAAATCTTTGCATCCACACCAGAATGGAGTTTTGCATCATACGGAAGCCATTCTCCAAAATCAGCCATCCATCCCGAAAGACCCATTCCAATTAAATTCTTTTTGATAAGATCCTTTGTCCATTTCACGGCCGCTGGGTTTGTGAGATCAATGAGGTAAGCTGGAAAACCTACAGTTTGGATGAGGTAATCTTCTCCTTTTCCGTTCTTAACAAGGTATCCTTTTGATTTTGCTTCTGTTAACAGTGGGTTTGTAAAATCATCACCGGGTTTTTTTGGATCGGTATCAGCCAAAAATGAATTGATATAACCTAACACCTGTACGTTTTGATCGTTCATTGATTTTACAAATTTTTTAAAATCAGGGTATAATGTTTCATCCGCATACCAACGCCATTTGAGTTGGTCGCCAAAGTTGGTGACTCTTCTGCCACACCAATCTTGGATCCAAAGGGCAGTGACTGGGTTACCAGCATCTTTTGCTTGTTTGACAATGGTTGTAACTTTTTCAGAACCCCCTTGAACACCAAGCCAAGTTCCGTAGGCCCAATCTGGTAGTTTTGGGAATCGGCCTGTTTTTTTTGTATAGGTTTGAATGAGAGATTTAGCTGAACTTCCTAACCAAAGAGTACCGGTGATGGATTTTTCTGATTGGAAGTCCCAAAACTCTATTTTTGTTTTTTTGGAGTCACTGAAGTCAAACTTCGCATAACCGCTGTTTTCAAAAAAGACAGATCGATTTTCTGATGTAATGTAGTGGGGGATCGGAGCGTACGTAGTGTAAGCATTCCCTCCTGCGCCAGCAAGTAAATTGGCGCCTGCAGTAATGGGTTGGTCACCTCGTCCAATGCCCTGTTCTTCGGTGAAAAAAAATGGTTTTTTCCCTTTGAATTCATCATAGGTGAATTGTTCCCCAAGACCAAAAAACTTTTCCTCAGGGTGTGATCCATAGATGAGTTGGATTCGGTTTAGTGTTTCATCTGCGACTGTGATTTTGAATTCAATTTCTGTATCGGATTTTGCGGAGAACGTAACCTGGTAATTACTTTCACAATTTTTACCAGTTAATTTGCCTTGGATGATGATTTTACCAATTTCTTTTTTGATGGAATCAACGGTTTGATTGGAACAAGTGCGTTTCGTTGATTCTTCAAACTTAAACGAGGCCATTCTGTATTTGGAAACAGTTTCCACCTCGGAAACCGTAAGGAAAGGTTCGTTTAACGAAAGTTCAATGAAATTCCGATCAAAGGAGGTGTTCTTTAGTTTAAACTCGATTGGAGTTTGGATCCATTGGATTTGTTTTGTGACGGAGAAGGTTTCTTCAGAAATGGGGAGTGGGGAAAGAACATGTGAGGCACATTCTAAAAATAAAAACAAAGAACAAAGGGATAAAAAACGAAAAACCATCGGATCCTCCAAGAGCGAGAGCTTAGTGAACCGATGGTCTTAGGATTCGTAAATCTTTTTTTAGACTTTCTTGCGATCCACTCCACCCACTCGTGGAGCTCCAGCCGCTGCCCCTTGTTTGGCACCAAATACGGCCACTGCTTGTTTTGGTAAGTTGGATTTTCTCCATTCAAACCAGGAACCTTGGTAGGTAGTGACATCTATGTATCCAGCTTCTCGTAACATCAAAGCCAATAAACAAGAACGGGCACCATTGTAATCATAGATCACAGTCGGTCTTTCTGGCATAAAAGGAAATCCATTCAGGCGTTTTTTGAAAAGGGAACGTTCGATGAGATTGGCCTCACCATCATACAAATTCCTCCAGTCCCAAAGGAAAGCTCCAGGCAAACGACCGCAGAGGGTTCCTTCTTCGGGTGCGGTGAGGCGAGGCAGACGACCTTCGTATTCGTCCATGGTCCTTGCATCAAAGATTTGGAGTTTGGTTAAATTACGTTCCATAAAGGCTTTGTCGACAACACCTTCAATTGGTTTTGCTTTGTCTGCAATTGGAGGTTCGATTTTGAGTTCCCCCTTGGCCTTTTTTCCTTCTACTGGCCATTTCTGACCAAGAACATAAGCATCTTTGATCCCCATTCCACGGAGTAAATAGACCATCCTCGTGGAAAACATCCCCATCCCTTCATCAAAAACGATGATTCGTGTTTTTTTGGATTTTTGAAACTCTTGTATCACTGCCGCCATCGGGCCGTACAATTTTTTTTGGGATTCTGGGTCAGAGCCGAATGCTTTTTTGATGAATGGATAGTAATAAGCACCTTCTAATGTTTCTTCTTCATATGCTGATTGGGAACGACAATCGATGAGGAAGTCACCAGGTTCTATTTCGGTTTTAAGAAAGTTCCAGTTCAAAAAAGTATTCTCCTATTTCTTACATTACTTTTCCCCCCCTCGAATTTTTGAAAGTCTGAAAACCAAAAAAAAAATTCAAAGCTGGGTTGGGACATAATGAGAAGAGAAATCAATTGTTCGTGAGTTGATTCTAAGGGGTAAGGAAGCCGATACTTAAGACAGTCGGTAATCCATGAATTGGCATCTTTCTATCATCTCAACTGTGATTTTCATTCTATTTTCGTTGGCCAATCTATTCGCTGACAAAATTCCATTGGATCAGTCTTTGTCTTCATTGAAAGACGAGGTTTCCCAATGGAAACAAGGTAAGATTTCTCGAGGATTCCAAAAAAAGATACGAAACAGCTCCAGATATGTGATGAGTGATGGAACTTGTGAACTCGAACTTGCTTCCAAAATATCCACAGTCACATACTACCGTCTCAGTTGCCAAGAAACGAATGAACCAAGTTTCATCGAATTTTTATCCCAAAATAGAAATCATTTAAACCAAAATGAATTTCGTTTAAAGTCTGTTCAGCGAATCGGAAAAAAACAATACATTGAGATACAAACAGGTAAATTGTTTTCTGATTCAAAAGAGAAAATTGAAATTAAACAAAATACCGATGATACTGATTTGGATTACCCTCAAAAAAAGGAAATCCAATCTGGGAATCAGAATCGAAAATCAGCCATCCAAACAAAAACCATTCAAAATCCTAATTTGTTTTATTTCCAATCCATTGCTGAAAATCCTAAAAGGAGAAAAGAAGTTCCTTCCAATTTAGAAGTTTTTTTTGATCCATCTTGTCCTTTGGAATTCGTAGAAAAGGATCAAAGTTTTTATTGGGACCAAACTGTTTCTTATGTTTTTCGCATCACATGCGTTAAAGATTCAGTGTATCGATTGATGCGAGTCCCATCAACAAGTAATGGAGAACTTATCGTTTCTAATACGATTTGGAAAAATCCTTTGCCAGGCGACAGAGTGTTAGGTAAGGCTCTCTTAAAAAAAATTTCAGAAACTCAAATCATTTGGGAGAAAGTAATTCTATATTATGAATAAACTTATACTAGCTTTTCTAATTGTATTGTTTTGGAGTGATTCCATTTTTTCGCAAGGAGAAGTAGAACCGGCTGTGGATTCTATTTTTCGTTCTGTTGTTCTCATACGAAATGAGGGATTTAACACAGAAAACAAAACACAACCGTGGATGAAAAAAAATCTTTATACTGGATTTGGTTCAGGTCTTGTATTACCCAACCAAACCATATTGACCAATGCTCATGTGGTTCGGGATGCAAAACGAATTTTAGTAAAGAGTAGTTTCACCAAAAAAGAATACCTAGCAGATGTTAAATATATAGGTTATGATTGTGATCTGGCTTTACTGCAAGTAAACGATCCCGATTTTTCGGAGCAAACTACTTCTTTATCATTTTTGGAAGGGATTCCTAATTTAGGTTCCGATGTTTTGTTACTTGGGTTTCCCAATGGGAATGATAGTTTGTCTGTAGAAAAAGGATCTATTTTACGATTTGAAAAAAACAGATACACCTATTCTGGGTTAGATTATCGTAATGTATTAAAAATTTCTGCCAATATCCAACCTGGTAATTCAGGTGGTCCAGCGGTTCAAAATGGAAAAGTAGTAGGGCTTGTGTTTCAGATTAGTACTTTGGAACAAGGTATCGCCTATTTGATTTCAAATGATATCATTCGGCATTTTTTAGAAGATATCAATGATGGAAAGTATGATGGATTTCCAAACATCGGTTTTACGTTCCAAAACGGAAATCCTAAAAGTTTAAAACAAGCGATGAAGGTGCCTTCAGGTGAAACCGGGATTTTTGTGAATCGGATTTATCCTTCTTCGACGTTTTCAAAAGTTCTAAAGGAAAAAGATTTTGTAACTGCATTTGATGGGATTCGTATTTCCAATGATGGTGAAATGACATTGGCAAATAAAAAAGAATTTATCATCGATTGGATTGAAGACAAACAATTGAATTCAAAAGTTACGATCACATATTTTCGTGCCGGGAAAGAAAACCAAGCAGAGGTGAACTTACAAAAAAACTATGCATTGGAACTTTATCGCGATGGATCCGATGATTATTTTTTACAAGCAGGGTTTGTGTTCCAGCCGATCACAAGGTCATTTTTCCATTCGGAAGATGGCGATTTGGACAGCTCATTACAATACCATTATAGTTATTTTATCCAAGACCTTCTCTATCGTTACACAACAAGAGATATAGTCCTTAGTTATACCTTTAATGATCCAGAAACTTCAAAGTACAAAAAATACAAATACAAAGTTGTAGAATCCATTAACAGTCGTGTTCCAAAAGATTTAAATGAGTTTAAGTCAATTTGGAAGGAAAACAAACGTGGAATGATTGTCATCAAATTTCGGGGAATGGATTTGCCAATTGTCCTTCGACCAGAATCCACATACCAAATGAACCAAAGAGTGAAAAAAAGATATGGTGCCAATTATGAAGAACTTTAAAACAATTATCTTTGTTACTTTTTTCCTATGCACATATACTTTTTTGAATGCAGAAGAGTTTGAAGACAAACGTGTCATAGAATCGAGAGTTACATTTCAAAAGATTAGCCACCAAAACCCGTGGCTTGTCGGTGAACCATTTACTAGAAAGCTCAATCTCATCCATTTAGGTAAGGGAATTTTTTTTGGTGTTACCCTCTCCAAACAAAATCCTGTGTATGCGGAATTTGAATCCTTTGATTATTCTGTTCCGAAACTTTCGATTAAGGCTTACGACGGAGAAACAGGTTTTTTATTATTAGAATCTTCTGGAATGAATAAACTACCAAAATCTGTTGGTTTAGATTTAAAACAAACAACCAAACTTTGCCCTAGCGGAAAATCCAAATATGTGTATTTACCATTTTCCAAAACTCCAATCAAAGTGTTTCTTTTGGATCAGAAAAAAACGGAAGAAGCAGATTTTTTCTTCAAAAACCAATTGTTATGCGGAATCACTATCTCTGATTTTTTAATTCCAACAGACTATGTAGAATTGTTTTTGCGATCAGGTGGGAAGTCATTCCCCCATCCAGGTTTTTTATTTGATGTTAATCTAACACCTTCCGAAAAAGAATATTATTCTAAATCGTTTCCGAATCCACTTCTCATCACTGAAGTGATTCCAGGTGTTGGTCCTGCTTATAATTTGTTCCCTGGAGATTTGGTCACCATGATCAATTCTTTTTCTTTGACTAAAGTGGATGATTGGGATCGAGCTGATAAAATTTTTGATTTGGTTTTGAGAAAGTCAGATGGTCGTTTGCGTGAGTTAGGTGAAACTGTCCAACTCAAACTCTATCGTAATTTTCAGAACTTAGCTGTTTCCTATGATTTACGCGCATATGATTCAAATGATTTTTTAATTCCAGAAGAAGCCAAAAACCGTAGGCCATTGTATTTGATTGTAGGTGGATTTTTCTTTACTGAATTATCCAATGCCTACCTCAAAGAATTTGGGTCGGAATACCGAGTGAAATCAGAAAAAAAATTGGTGTATCTCTCTGATTATTACCAGAAAAAAGTCCACCCGGTTAGGGAAAAAATCGTGATCCTTAGTCGTGTTTTCCCCCTAGAAGGTAACCTAGGATACCAAGACTTTCAGGATTTGGTTTTAGAGAAGGTAAATGGAACTCGCATCAGTTCCCTAAGCCAATTAAAAACTCTTTTGCAATCGGAACAAAACAGTTATTTTGCCTTTGAGTTGTCAGGTGGTAAAATTGCATTTTTTACAAAAAAGGAGATTTTAGATCTCCAACAAGAATTACAATCCACATACAAACTAGGGCGTTCGTACAACCTTGAAGAGTAATTTTTAAAAAGAGATTTACAATTGTTAACGCTTAGGGATACTTCTTCTCTAAGTCCTTATCATATGAAAATCCTTTTTGTAGACGACGAAGAAACAATCCGCGAATTGTTTTGGGAATACTTCAAAGACGAATTTAATGTCACACTTGCCTCTGATGGGATGGAGGCACTTGCCATTTCCAACCAAAATACATTTGATTTAATCATATCAGATATCAGCTTACCAAAATTAAATGGGATTCAATTTATCCAGAAATTAAGGGCAGATGGAAATCAAACTCCATTTCTCGTGATCACGGGAGATAGTGATATCCAAATTGCGATCGATGTGTTTCGTATGGGAGCGGTTGACTTTTTTTTGAAACCATTCCGAATGGAAGCACTCCGTTCACGGATCAAAAAATTTGAAAATGCTGACATCGATCTCACTTTACTTTATAACAGTGGAGAAATCACCCAATTCAGTGGTGATTGCAAAATCAAATTAAAACCAAAAATCAAAAAACTAACTTCGTACATTGCATTTTTAACCAGACAAATATTAAATTCTCCTCATGCCACTCCTGAAGATTTAATTTCTATCAAAATTGTTCTGTATGAACTTTTAGCAAATGCAATCGAACATGGAGTCGCTGGGGTGAGTTATGCTGAAAAACAGGAATGTTTAGAGGCCAATCAGGACTATTTTAAATTTGTTGATGAAAGGTGTGCTGATACCAATTCATCTGTGTTTGTTGAATTACTAATGGATGATGTAGGAGTGACTGTCGTCATCCGTGATGAAGGAAATGGATTTGCAGTCAGCCAAATTCCCAATCCAATCGAAAATCCAAGTGCCAATTTAGTTAGCGGACGAGGGATATTTTTAGCAAAAATGAATATTGATTCGATTGTGTATAATGAAAAGGGGAATGAAGTTCGATTTTTTAAAACATGGAATCGAATCGCTGGCCAAAACCATCAAAACTGAATTCCTAACGAAACATAAACTCTCATATATTCTTTGTTAGGTTCTTGTTCGGTAAATGGTTCAGTTACTAGAACTTTTTGTGTGCGAGGATCCATCTCAGTATAGGATACACTGAATTGTGATACCAGATTTCCATATTCTTTTGCTGAGAGACTGAATTTAAGAATGGCTTCGGTCCCTTTGCCTAAAATGGAATCAGCCCGGTTCAAAAACAAATCACTGCGAAACCATGAATTCCAATCCCATCCCAATTGGATTCCAAACATTTGCATTCCCTTGTTTTCAAAATTGGGATTTTGAGTTAATGCGCGTTCACGAAAGAGCGGTGGGTGTACAAAGTCCAAAGATTGGTATAATAAAAAGGAAGAATATCCTCCTAAAACTCTAGGTTCTGCAAAACTAGACGCATAACCATTGCTATTTGAATCAAGTCGATCCTTTTCATCTTTTTTCGTGACAAACCCTGCTAAGGCAAAACTTAATTTCTCATATTGTGAATGTATTGAGAAAAATGCCAAATGGGAATTTGTTGCGATTTTGGTTTCGGACCAAGGTGAACTGGACGACTTCGATTCACCCAAAAGTCGGATGAGTGCGAAATCCAATCCCCAAGTTTCAAAAAATGGTTTGGATGAAAATTCAATTCCACTGTAAGAATAACGTCCTGAGACCCTTTGCCCAGAGCCAATGACAAAATTTGTATTGTGATTTGGGTCTTCATACACAAAATGAAAGAGTCGAAACTCATTCCAAAATAGGATATTCTCGGAAGAAATCCTTCCACCGTACAATTCTCTCCGATACCCAGTCCATGGTGGACCAAACCAATTTTCCAATTCAGGTTTTGCATTTAAACGAATGCCTGTTATGCGAAAACCGGAATTTGTGAAGAGGGACATGGATACAAAATTTGCCATGCCCACAAATATAAAACCATAACGATCTAACCTATTATAACCTCGGCCAACCTCCATTGCGAATTGGATTTTGGCAAATTCCTGATTCCACAATAAGGAAACTTCTGAATCATAAACCGTTCGCACTTCTTTATTTGTCACACGACTTTCGGACAAAACGACACGAGGAGCCAAAAAGAGTCCAACACTTCCACTTGTTGTTTGGTAGGAAAAAAGAGTAGGTGTTGTGACCATACCTTCTGAATGGTATCGATTTGCTTTTTCCGAATCGATCCCACCTTTTTGAGATTGGAATCGACCACCCGTAATGAAGGAAGTTTCACTTCCAAATCCGTTGAGAGAATTGTCCTTTTGTAAACGAGGATTTCTCTCTTTGGGAATCACTCGTCCGAAATCACGGTTTGCTCTGTCGTCGTCACGAACAGCATCAGAATACGTTTGAGCAAAAAGGTTCGGAAAAAAAGACAGAAAGTGGAGAGAAACTATCCCGATACTAAAAGGGATGAAGAAAATACTTTTGAAATATCGACACGGATTTCTTCTCATTTTCCCTCTTCTACTTGTTATTTTTTCTTACCGAGAAGCTGACACTCGTTTTTCCTATGACCTAAGTCGATTTTTTGAAAAAACTGACCATAGCAAAGAAGAAGAAGTAATTGTTTCGTATTTGCTCCATATGGAAACTTCAAACTTATCCCTTCGAAGGAAAAAAGAATTTGCAAGAGTGATTGTGAGAAACTCTCAAAAATTGTTATTCCCGGATAAATCAATGTTAGGTGAATATCCCCCTGTGCCTTCCCTCTTTTTTTTAACTTGGGCAAAAACTAGAACAAACTTTCAACCTGAATCTCCAAAAGGTTATGGAATATTAGCTTTATCTGAAATTTTTATCAGAGAATTCGAAATATCATCAGGTGTAAAAATCAATCGTGAGTATGATGTTAAAAATGACTCAATCCAATTCAAAATAGTACTATTGAAATTTAAAGAATATTTGGCGGAAGGGAAAACGGTCAAAGAAGCTTATGAAAAAATTTATAAGTCTAACTTAAGTCCCAATGAATGGGAAAATCTCATTCAAAATTACAAAAAAGTATATGAGTATGTTATTTCCGAAAATAAGCCATAAAGTATCCAATCAGTAATAACCAGGATACAATTTGACCTAAAAATAAAGATACTGCAGCTCCATTCGCACCAAAATCAGGAATGATCCAATAGTCAAATATAGCTCCAAAAATCAAACGTAATAATGCAAGTCCTGCCAATAACCTTGGTAAACCCAAAGCAAATAATGCTGTTCCTAAAGGTGCAAACACTAACTGTAATAAAAAGTTTGGATACAGTATTTTAAACACGGAAATTGAGTTTGTGTATTTCATTCCGAATAACAAAGTCAAGATGGGCTCTGCTAATAAAATTCCTGGTGATAAAGCAATCGCAATCATACCACCGAGAAAAACGGATTTTTTGAGAACACTTGGGAATTCTTCAGTTTCTGCAAGTCGTGCCAATTTTGGATAGATGATTGAATTAAATGTAGCCAGGATGATGATAAATCCACTAAACAACTGTAAGGCGGTTCCGTAATCTGCAACAATTTCAGGGGGATGAAACTGGTTTAAAAAAAATATTTCTAGTCGATCTGATAAAATTGCACAGATCGAAGCAGCAAATGCCCATAAATTGAAGAGTAATAATTTTTTTTCATTGGAGCGGATTTCAGAAGCTTCTGCGGAAAACGATATTTCTTCCTTACCAAAAAAAAGAAAAAAGAGAAACAAAACAAAAATTGGCGCAATACAAAATATGGCCAAGATATCCATATAAGTTAATGGATGCGCATTCGTTTCGGAAAAATAAATGAGTAATGACAAACGAACTATATTAGGAAGAGGATTCCATAAAGATAAGGATTTGTACTTTCTATACGATACAAATAGGCTTTCAAAATAAGATATAAAGGAAATGATGATCCCACCAAATAATAATAATAAAAGGACTAAATAATTTTCATCACTCGTAAAATAGGCAATGATGGTGATCAGTGATAAAAATAAAAAAGAATAAAACTTAATACGAAGGGAAGCATTTAAGATTGCTCCAGGATTTTCTTTTTTTTCCGCCAAAGGGGAGATGTATTTAATGAGGGCATTTGGCAATCCAAATTCGGCAACCGCAAGTACAACAGGTAAAAATCCCAAGAAGTATTGGAGTTTTCCATTCTCTGCTTTGCTAAGCAAATTTACGGAATAAATCATAAATACTAAATTGGTAATAGCGGATATCGCTTTAGAACTGCTGACAAAGAAAGAGTTTTTTAAAACTCCTTCTTTCATGAGTTCCACTTTTAGAATTTGGAAGATTTTTTTGATTTTTTGCATGTACTAGTTTTGCAAAAACTTTCCTTTTTGTATCTTTTGTAAGACAAGAGGAACGATACAAACTAAGGCAAATCCCACCACTAAATAACGGATGTATCTCAAAAATAAATCATCTTTCCAAATGGATTTTTTAATCAAAATTCCTGGTACAACATAAAGGAGTAAAATGATTGCTCCTAAGACAAGGAGTCGTACGAAAAAGGTTTTCCAAAATATCCCAAAAGAATCTGAACCAAATTGCAGACTGAAGTTTGGCATACTCCAGTTCAAAAATTCTTTTTTACTGAGCCTTGGGTAAAATAAAATTCCAAGCCAAAATCCACCTAATGCTCCACTTGCCATTAGTACTCCTGATAAACTATGGTGGTGTTCTTCCGATAAAAATGGCGAATCTAAGGTAATAGGAAAAAGTGTTACAACAATTCCCAACAAACCTAATGTACGGTATTGTATTGTTTGGAAAAATGGTTTTTCTTTCATTGGTGGATAAAATTGATTTAATAACAATAAAACAATGATTAGATGTATAATTCCTAAGCCGAATCCAACAGTGACATCTCCTAAATAATGTACTTTGAGATACATTCTCGAAAATGGCATGAGTGCAATGATAAGGACCGAAACAATGCGAAACCATAGTTTGGGAATTCGGTAAGCTAACAGACCCCAAACGACAACAGCTGAATAAACATGTCCGGAAGGCAAACCGAAAGCTTTTTCATCAAAAGCCTCTGGATATGGAAATGGTCTTGGACTTTCGAAGTAAAATTTGCATAAGGATACAGCGATCCCTGAAGTGAGTAAACCCAAGGATAGTTCAAATGCTAGTTTTGGGCGGTAATAAATATAAACGAAAGAGATAAGACCGAGGAAAAAACTACTCCCACCCAAATAATGGCAGATGGTAGAAATCACATATAAGATTCCCCCAAGGGATGGATCTAAGAAATGTAAGGATTCAAGTGGGCCAGAAGAGAACCAAAAGGAGGCATTTGCGATCAAAAGTTCGTTCATAGGATTTTCCATCTAAGATGAAAATCGAACTTGATTTCATAAAGTTTTATTTTGAAATATGTGATGTTTCTATGGAACCTAACCAAAATCCAGCTGATATCCTCGAAAGTTTGTTCATAATCCCTCGGGAAGTGCCAAAAACCATCCTTCGTAACCTTTTGGAGCTCATTTACGATGTCAAAGTGGCTGGATCGGAGAATATCCCAGAATCGGGTGGGGCTCTCATCATTTCCAATCACACAGATTATTTGGACATTCCTGTGCAAGGTGCCTTTGCCGATCGGAAAATTGTCTATTTGGGCAAATATGAACTCTTTCACCCACAAGAAGAGATCATTGCCATTTTAAACCATAAAAACTCTCCTTTCCAATACCCACCGTTAAGCCTCACAAAACCGGTCATCGAAATCCTGTTAAACTCTCTTGGAAGCGTGGTGAAAAAAAACCTGATCAATTGGGGGAGTATGCCCATCATCCGCAATGCAGCCAAAGAATCAGAGATGGACAAACGGGCAGCGATGGAATATTACGAAAAATTGGAAACCTATATGGTCGACCTAATGAAGGACGGAGAATTACTTTCCATTTATCCAGAAGGGTCTCGCTCCGAAACGGGGGAATTGCAACCTTTCCGCGCCATGGCAGCTAAACTTGCGATCCGAGCTGGTGTTCCCATCATCCCATCAGGGATCGTCGGTGCGACCAATATGTCCAAACCCAAAGCCTTTCTCACGGGTGATGCATTCAAAACCAAAATCAGGTACCAAATCGGGAAACCCATCCTACCTTCAGAATTTCCTACGGGACCTGAGAAAAAAGCTGCAAAAGAACTGACAGAAATGTTGGAAAATCGTGTCCGAGAGCTGATGAAAGAGGCAGAATCCATCCTTTAGGCTAGACCTTTTTTTGAATCTATGGCATGATTTGACAAGTTATGTCATTCTCGTCACATTTTCATATTGAATCCCTACCCGTGATTATAGAACGTTGTTCTCTATGAGCACCGAAATTTTGACATACACCCCGCAAAACAAAATCCGCTTTGTCACGGCGGCTTCCCTTTTTGACGGTCACGATGCTTCCATCAACATCATGCGAAGGATCTTACAACAAAGTGGGGTAGAGGTGATCCATTTAGGTCATAATCGTAGTGTGCAAGAGATTGTCCAATGTGCCATCCAAGAGGACGTCCAAGGGATCGCCATCACTAGTTACCAAGGTGGTCACGTAGAATACTTCCAATACATGATTGATCTGCTTAAAAAAGAAGGTGCTAGCCACATACGTGTGTTTGGTGGTGGAGGCGGGACAATTTTACCTTCAGAGATCCAAGGTTTACACAATTATGGTGTTGCTCATATTTATTCCCCCGATGAAGGTCGAACCTTAGGTTTACAAGGGATGATCAACGATGTTGTCAAACAATCTGATTTCCCTACGCCACTGTCATTTAACGGAGATTTGGCGTCACATATCCAAAAGAAAAACTATTTAGCATTGGGACAAGCCATCACACAGATGGAATTTTCGCTTTTACAGGAAAAAACAAATTATTCAATCAATTTTGATTTTCCCACTCCTAAAAAAACTATCCCAGTCCTTGGAATTACAGGAACAGGTGGTGCCGGTAAATCTTCGTTAACCGATGAACTAGTCCGTAGGTATCTGGATGATTTTCCAAACCAAACAATTGCAATTTTATCTGTGGATCCTTCCAAACGTAAAACGGGTGGGGCACTTCTCGGTGACCGAATTCGTATGAATTCCATTTTTAATGAAAGGGTGTACATGCGTTCCTTTGCCACGAGAGAAGCAAATATTGCACTCAATCGTAGTGTGAAAGGTGCCATCCAAATTTTAAAATCAGCTGGATATGATTTGATCATCGTAGAAACAGCGGGAATTGGACAAAGTGATTCTGAAATCACAGAAGTCGCAGATGTTTCGTTGTATGTGATGACACCTGAGTATGGTGCTGCTACCCAATTAGAAAAAATTGATATGATCGATTATGCCGATGTGATTGCGATCAATAAATTTGACAAACGGGGAGCACTTGATGCGTTACGTGATGTCAAAAAACAATACCAAAGGTCCCGCAATTTATTCAATGATCCGATTGATGCCATGCCGGTATTTGGAACCATTGCTTCCCAATTCCAAGATGCAGGTACGGACGAATTGTATGCACACCTCATTGGTGTTGTGATCCAAAAGTCAAAACTGGATTGGAAATCAAAATACCAAAAAAATCAAAATGGTAGAGAAGCATCAGTTGTCCTTCCTCCTGACCGGGTTCGTTACCTAACAGAAATCAAAGAAGAAATCAATCGAAATGCAGATTGGATCAAACAAGAAGCAGAATTAGCAAGGACCGCCTATCAACTGAAAGGTGCTATTTCTCAACTTTCTAAAAAAGGAAAGGTTGTCACTGATCTAGAATCGGAATACCAATTGGTATGGAATTCTTTGTCTGTTGATTCGAAAAAGATCATTGAATCTTGGTCTGAAACCATTGAATCGTTTCGTAAAGACCAATATTCCTATTTTGTTCGTGGGAAAGAGATCAAAGTTGATAATTATACCGTATCCCTTAGCCATCTAAAAATTCCAAAAATTGCGACTCCTCGATTTGTCGATTGGGGAGATATTTTGGAATGGTCTTACCAAGAAAATTTCCCAGGATTTTTTCCTTATACAGCAGGTGTATACCCTTACAAACGAAGTGGAGAAGACCCAACTCGTATGTTTGCGGGAGAAGGTGGCCCTGAAAGGACCAATCGAAGGTTTCATTACTTAAGTTCAGGAATGCCCGCCAAACGTCTGTCAACCGCATTTGACTCAGTTACTTTGTACGGAGAAGACCCTGACATCCGGCCTGATATTTATGGTAAAATTGGAAATTCAGGTGTCAATGTTGCAACGTTAGATGATGCAAAAAAACTGTATTCCGGTTTTGATCTTTGTGATCCAACAACTTCCGTTTCTATGACAATCAATGGCCCAGCCCCTATGGTGCTTGCTTTTTTTCTCAATGCAGCCATCGACCAAGCTTGTGAAAAGTACATTCGATCTGAAGGGAAAACCGAAGAAATCAAATCCAAAATCAAACAAATTTATGATTCTAGAAGTGTCGCCATTCCAAAGTTTGATGGTGCATTGCCAGAGTCAAATGACGGTTTAGGGTTATTGTTACTTGGCGTGACAGGAGACGATGTCCTTCCCAAAGAAACCTATGAAAAATTAAAAAAAGAAGCTTTGTCCCAAGTGAGAGGGACAGTACAGGCGGACATTTTAAAAGAAGACCAAGCACAAAATACTTGTATCTTCTCCACTGAATTTGCTTTAAAGATGATGGGTGATATCCAACACCATTTCATCCAAAACCAAGTTCGTAATTTTTATTCTGTTTCGATTAGTGGTTATCACATAGCGGAAGCAGGTGCAAACCCAATCACACAAGTGGCATTTACATTAGCCAATGGATTTACTTATGTTGAATACTATCTCAGCCGTGGGATGGATATCAATGAGTTTGCTCCAAACTTATCGTTCTTCTTTTCGAATGGAATTGATCCAGAGTATTCGGTCATAGGACGTGTGGCTCGTCGGATTTGGGCAAAAGCGATGAAATTCAAATACCGTGCCAATGAACGATCACAGATGTTGAAATACCACATCCAAACTTCGGGAAGGTCACTTCACTCCCAGGAGATTGACTTCAATGATATTCGAACCACATTGCAGGCATTATATGCCATTTATGACAACTGTAATTCCCTTCATACAAATGCCTATGATGAAGCAATCACAACTCCTACAGAAGAATCAGTGCGCCGCGCTGTTGCCATCCAACTCATCATCAATCGCGAGTTAGGTCTTGCAAAAAATGAAAACCCCTTGCAAGGGGCTTTCATCATCGAAGAACTAACAAATTTGGTTGAAGAAGCAATCCTAACCGAATTCAACCGTTTGACAGAACGTGGTGGTGTGCTCGGTGCCATGGAACGGATGTACCAAAGGAATAAAATCCAAGAAGAATCTCTCCATTATGAAACCTTAAAGCATACAGGAGAGTATCCGATCATTGGTGTGAATACCTTCCTCAATCGCAATGGTTCGCCGACAGTCATTCCTTCAGAAGTGATTCGTTCAACAGATGAGGAGAAAAGGCAACAAATTGGCAATCTTAAGGCATTCCAAAAAGCAAATGTTTCCAAAACCGAAGCTGCGATCACAAAATTAAAACAAGTGGCACGTGCCAAAGAAAATATCTTTCAAGAGTTACTGGAAACAGTGAAAGTGGCGTCTTTAGGGCAGATCTCCCATGCCTTGTATGAAGTGGGAGGCCAGTACCGCCGCAATATGTAAAAAGGATGGGGTAGAGGAAGTCTACCCTTGGTAAAACTATGATTTCCTGGGATTTGATCAAAAAACACAAGTTGGGAATTCCACTATTATGGGACATCACCATGGTGTTTGTTGTCCTAGGAAACTTGGCTCTCATCATTTTTGATTTGAGTTATTTGAGCATGAGGCCTTTTTACTTTCACAAATTTCCAGAGATCCTCACATTATATGACAAACCTATATTAGGAATAGAACCACATAGGACTACAACAGCTTACACTGATTTGGTGGATGACCTCAAATACCTCACACAATTGCGAGATGATGAGTTTCGTGAATCACAAAGAAAAAATACGAGAGAAGAAATTTATAAAATACTAACAACTCTCAAAACCCAAGTAGCAAACGAGAAATTTGATTCACTTTATGTCAATTTTGAATTGGCACTTCAAATTGAGGATGTTCAATCCAGAAGGAAAAAAGTAGAAGAGATACTCGCACAATTGAATGATTTTTTCAGTGTGATGGAAGAAACAGATGAAATCACAACACTTGGAGAACTTTCTGAAAAGTATGCTTTTATCAATCGGTTGAGTATTGAAACAAACGAAGCAAAAGAAATTTCCTCCATCATTCAAAAAATGGACAAACGGATGTTAGAGATTGTTGAAACCAATCCCTTTGCAATGTCTGGACAAACGCAATTTTTATTGGATATCCAATCAGGAATAAAAAACGAATACCAACCCTATAAAACAAAAGCGCGAGATTTAAAATTAAGACAGGAACTTGATCCAATCTTAGGTCGTGATCGTATTCCTTCTACTGTTGTAGCCTTTGCATGGTTTTGGAGAGACCAAAACAGGTCTTTAGAACAAAAAATTGATTTTTTTAATCAAAATTTTCGAGAATATTTTTCACTCAATTATTACCGTTCTATCGCTTCTGATGGAAGTCCAGTAAACAACTATTTGTTGTTAGATGCTCCTTTTTTATTTTTCTTTTTGGCAGAATTTGTTTTGAGTTGGTTACTCGCTATCAAAAATAAAACCTACATTGCATGGTTTTTATATCCGATTTACCATTGGTACGATGTGTTAGGCCTTATCCCAATTGTTGAATTTCGATTCTTTCGTTTGGTTCGTGTTTATAAAATATATTTAATGTTACAAACCAATCAATTCACCAAAATTTTAGGGAATGATTTGATCAGTAAAACTCTTCGGTATTATTCCAATATCATCAAAGAAGAAATTTCTGATATTGTTACGATCCAAATTTTAACAGAAATGCAGAATGAAGTAAAATCTGGCAATTCACTTGACCAATTGGTGAATGCCATTGACCAAAATCGTACCGAGTTAAAAAAGGTAGCGATCAAAAACATAGCGAAGTCTGCTCAAAATCCTAACTTACAAGCGTTGATCCAAAACTTAGTGACTGAAGTTTCAGAACGAGTGTCGGCCAATATGAAACCTATTTCTTTACTTCCAAAAGAAATGCAGGCAAATCTCACCAAACAAATAAGTTTGACCATTTACACAGCTTTGTCCCAAGCAACAGTTGCGATGGCAACAGATCCTTCTGGAAGGAAATCGATTGAGAACTTAATAGATTATCTTATTGATGAAATGATCCTTGTGGCCGAAGACCCGGACATGGTGAAACTCAATACCAATATCACTGTTGCGCTCATTGAAAATATGAAGAGGTCTATTGGTGAGAAAAAATGGTTGAAATCAGAGATTGGAAGTAGTTAAAACCATTCCAATTCCCTTTTTGCAAACATATTCAAATCGATAGACTCGAACACCGTTTTCCCTTGAAAAAATGTCTTGTTTTCTTTTTAAAACAAGATGGAATCGATCCACTTTGGTATTCTTTGTAAAGATATTTCTAACTTTGTCCTTATGGTTTTCATTCGGAGGAGAAGTGGTGGCAAATCCAACAACAGTGGAATCAAAAAATCCGTCTGTAACTTCCGCATCAAAGAAAAATACTGAAGCATCCCAAACCAAAAAAACAAATACAAAGCTGAGTTCGAAACCAGTATCCAAAAATCGAAATGAAAAAACGGATTCGAATCAACTTTCTAACTTCAAGAGAAATTATAAAAACCATAAAGGGAATTGGAAACCGATGGAATTAACCTGGGAAGAAAGTTCTGGAGCAGTGGCACCAGAATTTCGTTATGCAAAAAAGTTTCATCTCTTTACGGATGTAAAAAAAATTTTTCTATCTCGAAAGATAATCAAAAATGGAAAATTGGTTTTGGAAGAAACAAAAGAAATTCCAGACAAGTTGTACCAAAAATGGATGAATGATCTTTTCAAAAAAGGTATCCACCAATTGCCCTATGAAGAAATTCCGAAAGAACAAATTACCGGAATTAGTTATAACTTCGTGAATTTTCGGTACAGTTCCACCAAATCAAAGTTTTATTATAAATTAGAAGAAATCAATCAACCAGAATGGGTACATAAAAAAGCAATCATTGAATCTATAGAAAGGATGAAACCATGAATCTCAAACTCAAAACAATCATAATAGGATTTGTATTGTTCACATTCAATACAATTGTTGCTGAAGAATTTGATCCAAGTAGCGTACGTTCGCCGGGTTGTAAACCTGGTACCTTTTCTTGTGGTTATATCCCAAGCCCAAAAGAAGTCCAAGATACAATCCCTCTCAAACGAGATTTTAATTCTTTTGAGGACTTACCATCATCAATCGATTTATCTTCGCAAATGCCACCGGTTGGGAACCAAGGTAGACAAAATAGTTGTGTGGCGTGGGCAACTGGTTATGCGATCAAATCATATCTTTTGAAAAATAACGGCCAAAGTACATCCTATGATCCTCCCTTTGCTGGTGGCAAAGGGAATTATGTTTTTTCGCCAGCATTTATTTACAACCAACAGAATGGTGGTGAAGACAAGGGATTGTATTATTACAAAACGATGGAATTTTTAAAATCAAATGGAGTGGCACCTTGGAGTTCCATGCCTTACACGGATAAAGATTATTTATCTCAACCATCCGCAGATTCAAAAAGAGAAGCGTTGAAGTATAAAATTAAATCGTTTTCTCGATTGAATTTTAAAAATCCAGATGAGATAAAACGTGTATTAGCTGGCAAAAATGTTGTGATGGTGGGAATGATTATTGATGACGCATTCTATAAGTTAAAAGGAGATGCGGTTTACGATGCGAATGGTGGGCAAAGTTATGGTGGGCATGCCATGACAATTGTAGGTTATGACGATAACAAAAAATCCAAATCAGGCAAAAAAGGTGCATTTAAATTACAAAATTCTTGGGGAACCAATTGGGGTGACAAAGGTTTTGGTTGGGTTTCGTATTCTATCCTTGCAAAAGTAGGCCAAGAAACCTATGCCATCATTGATGAACCAGCACCACAAAACACGCAAACACCGACAGTCAATGTAAGTCCAACTAAAAAACCACTTCTCCCTCCAACTGAAATTAAAGTATCCAAAGGTGATTTTAATAATAAAATTTTACTCACATGGAATCACCAAGAATCTGTCGTAGCATATTTAATTCAAAGAAAGGAAGAATCTGATTTTTTTGACTTAGCATATTCTGATAAACCAAGTTTTACCGACTTGGCAGTATCGCCTAATTCAAGTTATTCATATCGAATTTTAGCAATTGGATCCGATGAAGTATCAGTGGCTTCTTTAGAAGTGGAAGGTTTTACCTCATCCGAGTCAACAAACGATGGAAATGTCACACAAGTTGTCGGTTTATCGGGAATAGTTTTTTCAACAGGCAATGCAACAAGTGTGCAATTGACATGGTCTGAAATAGATGGAGCGGCAAACTATTCCATTGCGAAAGCAGACTCATCTTTTAAATGGAAAACCATTGGAAGTACGAAATCCACTGATTTTGTGGATACATCTCCAAAATCAGGTGAAGTGAATTATTACAAAGTAAGTGCAGTGCTCAGTTCGAAACTTACCACTGATTGGAGTGATTCAATTGCAGTAGAAGTAGCCAATCAAAATTTGTTACCAAACCAAGTGAGCCAACTCTCAGCAACCAATGGAGATTATGCGAATAAAATTCTATTGAGTTGGAAAGCGGCCCCTGGCGCGAAAAATTATTTTTTATTTCGCTTTGATGAAAATGCAGAACCTTCAGGCCAATTTGAAGTTTCCGGAACTTCGTATACCGACGCGGATACAACCATTCAAAATGGAAAATCATATATTTATACTGTGATAGCAGCAAATGACATGGGTTATGCGGAGCCGAGTGAAGTTGCATTTGGGAAAACAGATCCTGGCCTTACAAAACGTGCAGGAGGAGTTACTTTGGCTGCTCCGAAACAGTTAATCTCCAATCCAGTGGGAAAGGACAAACAAGTGTCATTAAAATGGGATGTTGTGAAGGATAGTTTTGAATATTACATTTACCGAAAACCCATTCAAAATGGAAAACCTGGAAAGTTGGAATTTGTTTCGAGTGTAGAAGGCAAAAAAACAAATTTTACAGAACCATTCCCTGGTAAATCAGGAGATTTGTATTTATATTCGGTACGTTCTAAATCAGAGTTTGGATCTGAATCTAAGGATTCTAATTTTGTATCTGTATTTTGGAATGAACCGAAACAGATGGTAAAAAAGAGAGCGATGTCTTTGGAAGAGTTGCCTACTCAATTTACTGGTAAGTGGTCTTCGATGTATTGGAATCCTAAACTGGGTCCCCAAAATTTACAAATGGAAATTTCCGGTAATGGACAAGACTTTATCGCAAAATTAAAGTTAAATGATAAAGAAGTAAAGCAATTCTCAGGTTCTTGGACACCAGGAAGTAAAATGATCAAAACAAAAGGATTTAGTTTAGAACTTTCTAATGCGTTGGAAGGGAATTCAATCGTTCAGTTCCAATCCATCAAAGAGATCGAAAATGGAGTGGAACTGAGTTTCGAAAAAGAAAATTAGATACGTTGTTTCCTGATTGGGCACGGAACAAACCATTTTTTAAATGGATTGTAAGTACATCCAAAGTGCTTTGAGTTCTGTGTCCGTTAGTTTTGCCAAACTTTGCCAAGGCATAGGGAACTTCATTTCAGATCCATCGGGACGTTTGCCTGTTCTGATGGCTTTGATAAAACTGCTCTCAGAATAATGGTTTAGTCCCACCTTCGTGATGTTTTGTGCAGGTGGCCATTCTGGAGGAGCACCTTGGATGGGTCCACCGATCAATTGCAACCCATGGCATCCTGTGCAGGTTGCTGCTACATACTTCCCGTATTCTAAGGATACAGTTGGTTTCAAATTTTCTAGATGTTTCACATCATGATCAATTTGTTCTGCTGATACAAGAATTGGAATTTCTCCTATTAAAAATAAAAATCTACCCAATGGGCCTGGTTTGATTTCCCCTTGTTCTTTGTTCACAGCAGGTGTTGAACGAAGGTAGGAGATTAATTTCCCAACATCTTCATTTGTCATCCCTTGGAAATCTGTTGATGGCATAAAGATGAGGGCACGTCCATTTTTGCCAACTCCATGGCGTATCGCGATCGCCAATTCTTCATCACTCCTTTCTTGGAGTATTCCTCCAATACCAGCCGTTAGGTTAGCACCAGAAAGTGTGCCAATGGCTGGGTCATTGATGAATGTTCGACCACTTCCATCGACGTCATGGCAATCCGCACAACCACGAGATTGGTAAAGGCGTTTTCCTTCCAAAAGGTCTTGGGTTGAATTGAATTTTGGAATTGGGGTTTGGCTCACAGTGAATGTTTTCCCCATGCGACGATTACTGATTAGGTATACTGCAGAGACAACTACCGTGAGGAGGAGGAATAGTGTTACGAAAAAGATAAAGAGGATACGGGAAATTTTTTTCATAGGTGGAGGAATTGGAGTGGAGTAGGGGATTTGGTCAAGTGGGATTTTTTGAGGATTTTGCGGAAATTATCTCCCCGCCCTGACAATGGGTGGGGTTATCCACCCGCCACCCATTGACGCCAACCTATCACAAATCCAATTGGTTGACGATCCATTCCCTAAAACTTAAAAAAAATTCCTAACAAAAGTTCATATTAGGAGTGCATTCTGTTCGCGTTATTAGAGACCTTTGTCATCTGAAACAATCAGATGTTCGTAATTTTCGGGTTGGTTGGTTTTTAGATAGAATTCTAAAATGGTATCGACATCCGCTTCTGTTTTCATTGCAAACCATTTCCCTTCGGGATAGGAAACTTGGATGGGTCCAAGTTCACAACGATCCAAACAACCAGATTTTTGGACTCGGAATTTGTATTCTATTCCTGCTTTAGCCGCTTTTTGTTTTAATAGTTTAAGAAGTTCAATCGAACCTTGGTTCCCGCAAGACACCCGTTCGCCGGGTGCCCTTTGATTTTCACAAACAAAGATATGTTTTTCGTAAAACATAAATTAGATTGCCCTTAGGAAACGACGTAGTTTTCCATCGGAATACAAGAACAAACTAGATTTCTGTCACCATATACATTGTCGACACGACCCACACTAGGCCAGAATTTACGAGTTCGTAACCAAGAGAGAGGGTAAGCCGCACGTTCTCTTGGATACGAATGGTTCCACGCATCACTGATCACCATGTCTGCTGTGTGGGGTGAGTTCTTAAGAGGGTTATCCTCTTTGGAAAGTACACCGGATTCAATGTCTTTGATTTCACCTGCTATGGATAACATGGAGTCTATGAAACGATCCAATTCTTCTTTGGATTCGGACTCCGTAGGTTCAACCATGAGTGTTCCAGGGACTGGGAATGACATTGTAGGTGAGTGGAAACCATAGTCGATGAGTCGTTTGGCGATATCTTCTACTTCGATTCCACTTGTTTTTTTGAATCCACGCATATCAAGGATACATTCGTGAGCAACAAGACCTTTATTCCCTTTGTATAACACGGGAAAAGCACTCTCTAGTTTTTTGGCAATGTAGTTTGCGTTGAGGATGGCAATTTTGGTTGCATATCGCAGACCTTCAAAACCTAACATCGCAATGTATGCCCAAGAGATCACAATGATTGATGCAGATCCCCATGGGGCAGCTGACACAGCCCACTGGCTATTGTTGGATCCATTTTCTACAAGGCTATGGCCTGGAAGGAATGGAGCTAAGTGTTCGGCAACTCCAATGGGACCAACACCTGGTCCACCACCACCATGAGGGATACAAAATGTTTTGTGTAAGTTCAAATGGCATACATCTGCACCAATATCACCTGGTCGTGTTAGACCAACTTGCGCATTCATATTGGCACCATCCATATACACTTGGCCACCGTTGTCATGTATGGTTTGGCAAATTTCTTTGATGGATGCTTCAAAGACACCATGTGTGGAAGGATAGGTCACCATTAAGGCACCTAACTTGTCTTTGTATTCTATGGCCTTTTTCTTTAAGTCATCTACGTCGATATTTCCATTGATATCACAATTCACTGGAACCACTTTGAAACCTGCCATCACGGCAGATGCCGGGTTTGTACCATGAGCAGAAATTGGAATGAGACAAATGTCTCTGTGCATATCATTTCGACTTTGGTGGTAATTTCGAATGGCGAGTAGTCCCGCATATTCACCTTGTGAACCTGCGTTAGGTTGGAGTGATACCTCAGCAAATCCAGTGATTTCACATAACCATTTTTCCAATTGGCTAAAAAGTGTTCTGTATCCTTCTGTTTGGTTTTCTGGAACAAAAGGATGGATATTAGAAAGTTCTGGCCATGTGACTGGATACATCTCAGTTGATGCATTGAGTTTCATCGTGCATGATCCTAATGCAATCATGGATGTGGTTAACGATAAATCTTTTGCTTCCAGTCTTCGAATGTATCGTAACATCTCTGTTTCTGTGTGAAAACTATTAAACACAGGGTGAGTGAGGTAATTCGATTTTCTCTCAAGTAGTTCTGGAATTTTCCACTCTTCTTTTGTCGTTAGATCTTCTAACGGGAAGTGAAGTGCCTTGTTTTCATTAAATACTTCTAATAAATCTTTGATGTCTTTTAAGTTGGTTGTTTCATCTAAAGAGATACTGATCACGTGACCAGAAACTTGTCTGATATTGATTTCTCTTTCTTCTGCATAATGGATGATTTCAGCAGAGGATATTTTGGATAACTCAACCCGAATGGTATCAAAGTATGGATTGGAAATGATTTTGTATCCTAACTTTTCGAGTCCTGTGGCAAGTATGGTTGTCATTCGGTGGACACGAGAGGCAATTTGTTTGAGTCCTTTTGGTCCATGGTAAACGGCATACATTGATGATAATACGGCAAGTAATACTTGCGCTGTACAAATGTTAGATGTTGCTTTGTCACGGCGAATGTGTTGTTCCCGTGTTTGCAAGCTTAGGCGGTAACCAGGTTTCCCTTGTGAATCTTTGGAAACTCCAATGAGACGGCCTGGCATATTGCGTTTGTATTCTTCTTTGGTTGCAAAGTAACCAGCATGTGGTCCACCAAATCCGAGTGGCAAACCAAACCGTTGTGTGGTTCCTACAACCACATCTGCATTCATTTCACCAGGAGATTTTAAAATGGTGAGTGCAAGTAAATCAGCAGCAACAACCGTCTTGGCACCAACTTTATGCAGACTTTCAATGAATTCGCTAAAATCATAAATGGTTCCATCAGTGGATGGGTATTGGACAATCGCTCCAAAAAAATCATTGGAAGGAACCATCTTTTTGAAAGAGCCTACAACAATATTAATTCCTAGCGGAATTGCACGTGTGCGGATCACATCTAAGGTTTGCGGGTGAACGGATTGGGATACAAAAAATGATTTTCCTTGTGCATCATCTTTCAATGAAAACAACATATTCATTGCTTCCGCTGCTGCTGTTCCTTCATCAAGAAGGGAAGCATTTGCAATTTCCATTCCCGTAAGATCCGTAATCATCGTTTGGAAGTTGATGAGTGCTTCCATACGTCCTTGTGCAATTTCTGCTTGGTAAGGAGTGTAAGCAGTATACCAACCTGGATTTTCCAGAATGTTTCTTTGGATCACAGGTGGAGTGATACAAGAATAGTAACCAAGACCTAAATACGATCTATAAATTTTGTTTTTAGAAACGATTTTTTTTAATTCTTTTTGGAGTGCATATTCACCAATTGGTTTTGGTAAATTGAGTTCCTTCCGCAACCGAATGTTTTCTGGTACTGCATCATTGATGAGATCGTCCAATTCCTTATACCCAATCGTAGCAAGCATTTCAGAAACTGTGGTTTCTGTCACACCAACATGACGGCGAAGGAAGGTATCACTTGGTTCAAGTGTCTCTTCGTATGGGGAATGGATGGGTGATGTAGATTGAACGGAACTCACTTGCAAATAACTCCTATTAGTCTAATTTCGAAACGTATTCTTTGTATCGTGCTGCGGACAATAATCCACTTAACTCAGAAGTTTGGATGTTTTTTAGTTTTACCATCCAAGTATCAAATGGTTCTGCATTCACAGACTGTGGGTTGGATCCGAGAGAAGCATTGGTCTCTACAACTTCGCCAGAAATTGGAGAATACAAGTCTTCTGCTGCTTTCACAGATTCAATGGTTCCAAGGCTATCCTTTGCTTTGATTTGTTTTCCTGGTTTTGGAAGGTCGATGAAGACAATGTCACCTAATGCATTTTGTGCGAAGTCAGTGATTCCGATGAGTGCCACATCACCGTCTACCTTCACCCACTCATGTTTTTCGGTATAATAATATCCGTCTTTTGCTTGTGTGTCTGCCATGGTTTTTTCCTTACATCTTTGGTTTAGCGATTGTTTCGGACACTGCCTTGGATGAAGGCACCAGTCTCTACTTTAGCCAATTTCTTCTGGCCACGAATCTCCACAAATACTTCCGTTTGGTTTTTTGCGAATTCGCTCTGAAGGATGGCAAGTCCTAGGGATTCTTTCCGGCTGGGAGAGTGGGTTCCTGAGGTTGATTTGCCAATTTCTTTCCCATCTGCTGCAAAAATGGGAAAATTTTCTCGGAGAACCCCGGGTTCCATCAAGCGGATCCCAACGATTTTTTGTTTTGGTCCATTTTTTTTGTCCGCAATGATGCGTTCATACCCTAGATACGGTTTTGGTTTTTCCTTCACAATAAAATTGATTCCCGATTCCACAGGAGTCCATTCTGCATTCAATTCATGTCCATAGAGAGGGTATTTTGCTTCCAAACGAAGTGTGTCGCGTGCCCCGAGGCCAACGGGAACCAGTCCAAAATCCTTTCCGATTTCGAGTAACTCTTTCCATAAACTGACACCAATTGAGTTTGAAGTATAAATTTCAAATCCATCTTCACCCGTATAACCAGTGCGAGACACTATGATGTTTTCACCTTTCCAGTTCATTTCAGTGAAATGGTAATACAATAAATTTGATAAATCTTTTCCTAAGTATTTTGAGAAGATTGCATCGGCTTTTGGACCTTGTAATGCAATTTGGTGCCAATTTTTGCTATCATCAACAACAGTAACGTTTCCTTTCACAAATTTAAGTAAATGTTTGGTCACTGCTTCATAATTGGATGCATTGGAACAAATCATATACTTTGAATCATTAAATTTATAAACAGTGATATCATCGACAAGCCCACCAACTTCGTTTACAACTGCATTGTATTGCACTTGGCCATCTTTCATGGAAGAAATGATGTTGCATGTGACTGATTCTAAAAATTCCAAAACTTCTTTGGCATCACCAGTGACAAAAATTTCACCCATATGGGATACATCGAAAAGACCTGCGTTCGATCGTGTTGCCAAATGTTCTTGGATGATTCCAGTATACTGGACAGGCATGTCCCATCCGCCAAAAGGAACCATCTTGGCTCCCATTTCTTTATGAATTGAGTGTAGGGGTGTTTGTTTTAGTTCCACGGTGTTCTCTTATGTAGACTCTTCTACCATAGAAAAATGGTTTCATGGTACTGGAATTGAATTTTTTTTAACTCAATATGCAAAGAGAAGTCTACCGAATCGATAAACCAGGATCCATCGACCAACTACACCGAAAAAAAGAAATGTTACGTCCTCCAGAGAACGATGAGGTTACGATCGAAGTGGGAGCCATAGGTTTAAATTTTGCAGATGTATTTTCTGTTTATGGTTTGTATTCAGCTACTCCTAAGGGAAGTTTCATACCTGGTTTAGAATTTTCAGGGAAAATCGTAAAAATAGGCGCAAATGTGAAGGATTTTGAGGTTGGTGACCTTGTTTTTGGTGTTACGAGATTTGGTGCGTATGCAACTCATCTCAACATTTCGGAAAAAACTATCTTCCTATTACCAAAGGATTGGACCATGCAAGACGGTGCATCCTTTGCAGTGCAAGCTCTCACAGCATACTATGCACTCATCCCACTTGGACAAGTGAAAGCAGGGGATCATGTGCTTGTGCATAGTGCTGCTGGTGGTGTTGGTATCATGGCTGGTCACATCATTCAGAAAAAAAAAGCAATTGCCATCGGTCTTGTAGGTGATTCTCGTAAGTTTTCGATCTTAAAAGAGGTTGGTTATGATTATTTTCTCACTCGATCACCAAATTTTAAAGAAGAGATGCGTAAAATTTTATTAGGAGCGCCATTAAAAATCGTTTTAGAATGTTTAGGTGGTCGTTATTTTCACGACAGTTATGAATTATTAGCACCAATGGGAAGGCTTGTTACCTATGGAAGTGCTAACTTCACACCTTCTCAATCATTCCGAAATTGGTTTTCAATTGTCTATTCATACCTTACAAGACCAAAAATTGATCCGTTATCGATGATTTCAGACAATAAATCAGTATTGGGATTCAATTTAATATGGTTGTGGAATGAAATTGATGAATTGAGAAAACATTTTTCGGAATTAATGATGTTATCTTTACCAAAACAAACGATTGGACATGAATTTTCATTCGATTCAATGCATGATGCACTCCGTACAATGCAAAGTGGACAATCAATCGGTAAGATTGTTATCAATGTTCCGTAGAATGAGTATTAGTCTGTTTTTTTATTTTGAATAAAAATTCATGCAAAAAATAAAATTTCTTTACATTTAAAATGATATGATTTAATTATGTCGTATCAATTCACTCTCTGTTTGCCAAGGACAGCCGTGTTTTGAAATCAAAAGATAAGGACGATCACAATGGTTGCTAAAAAGAAAGCCGCTAAGAAAAAAGCTGCTAAGAAAAAAGCTGCAAAGAAAAAATCTAAGAAATAACTTAGATTCGATTCTTCCTTCGAAACTATCGAAGTAAGATTGTGTGAACCCGCAAAACCTGCGGGTTTTTTCATTTATAGAGGTTCAATTCGGAAAAAATTACGCAATTGCCCTTGTAAAACCCCTTCTTGTCATGAGAAAACCTGATTTTCTCTCTGAATTTGCCCTTTCAATGCCTATAAACTGAAAATGATCCTTCTTGTTGATGGAATCAAAGAGTGCTTTCATGAGTGATTCGATGTTAGGATGGATCACGTTCTTATAACTTTTTCTCGCATGATCTCTTCCCCAAATTTCTAAATGGTCATTCTCTGGCATTTTTAAAATCAGCGAAGGCAAATCATATCGTTTGATGAGAACATTGCACACCTCTTCGAATCCATACTCTGTGATGGAGTTAAAATCAAAAAAAACGAGTAAGTATAGGATGTTGGTAGGTTCTAATCTTCCATTTTCGTCTGAAATTTTTTGGATTCCATCAAGGACAACGTAGCGAAGATTCTTCGATTGGATCCATAATTTTTGGTCTTCATGGCGTTTTAGATTCACTTCTTCCGAAAACCGCTTCTGGAATACGGTAGAGAGGAAAAATCCTGTGGAATCTTGTCTTTCTTCGATGATTCTTTCTAAAGAAAAGGGTTCAAACCCTAAATTGAAGTACTTTGTATACGTCTCTGCCATATCATATTGAGTAACGGTCAGAATTTAGAGTTTGATTCGGATTTTTTTTGAAAAGTAGAACTAGAATTCTAACATTCGCCGTTCTGAATCATGAAAAAAACGATAACCTTCTTTTTTCCATGTATCCCAAAACTTTTGTGAACCTTCTCTCATAAAACAAATTCGTTCCTCTGTTGAGATCGGTGTTAAAAATAGAAAGTTAGCTCGTTTCCCATTTTCAGTGATAAGACCGTTCAGTTTTGGTAATCCTTCAGTGGAACCTTGGTCGAGTTCGTCAGTGATGTTTCGAAGGACAAACCAATTGAAATCCAAATACAATTGATCAGGGTCCTTTCGTGGATTTTGGATGGTATGAGAGTGACCAAACCAAATCCCTGTGTTCCAAGGGAATTTTACCATCTCACCTAAAACATGTTGGATCCATATTTCTGATTTATCAGGTGCATCTTTTAATAACTGGATTGCAAACACGAGTTCGATTCGTGAAAAGTTTTCATATTCTTTATGATACAGTTCAATGCTTGGTTGGTTTTGTACACTCATCCCAATCGTTGAAAAAATTTTGATCCCTGGAAATTCTTTGGGTAAAAAGGATGCAATCCCGAGGGAAGGATACTTTCCTCCATCGGCTGACCAATAGGTTTGGTGTTTGCCAAGTTTGGATTCTAAAAATTCCAATCGAAGTGATTGTGCTTTTTTCCAATGGTCTTTTTCGGCAACCGACTCCCAAAACTTTCGATTGCCCTTCACACGTTCTGCTATCACTCCATTTTCGGGATCACCGAGTGGGGATGCAGTGGGAGCTTCTTCTTTTGCAAACTTAGAATACCCATGTATGCCTTTGATGCCAGACCATGATGGAAGGTAAGCTTGCAGTTCTTCTTCCACAAACAACGCAACGGCATCACCTTCTTCTGACCAAATAAAATGAATTTGGTCTTCTGTGAGGGTGCTTTGCGCTTTTGGATCGGTAACTTCCGATTTGGTGAGTACAGGAGCAAGACCCAAATCAAAGTCCTCATCTGTTCTCGAGTCAGGTGCATCAATAGTATTACGAACCCAAAGTGTTTTCATTGGCCACTCAGGGTTGTTATGTGATTGTAAATATAAGTAAATGGTCCTTCCATCATCTTCTAAAAATGCAGTGAAGGAGCCATATGGATTTGCTTCTTGGTATAAAACTTTGGGCGTGATGGGATTCATTAAAATTTGTGTGGTACCACTTTCTCTTTAAACTTCGCAAGCAGTCTTGAAATGGTTTCGTCCATACCAGGTTCAAAATAAATTTCTGGATAAAACCCAGAGGCATTCCGAAGTCCAATCAGTTCTGGTTCGTTCCATTGGCGGTATCCTTTTAAGGCATTCCAAACTTCTTCTGAGGGTGTGGAGTTCTCTTTTTTGGCATCGACGAAAGCTTGTATTGTTCGCGTAGGGGTCATACTATCGTATAGATTCTTTGGGATCGAAGGGAATCCAACCAAAATTTTAGACAAAAAGAGATGAATTTCTTAGGTTTTCTGAAATGGGTAGTCTAGGTTTCCTAGAAGGTCTAAAGAGTTGAATCTGGAAACTCGATCACTTGAAATTCGAAACAATGACATTATTCCATCAAACTCCGGAAACAAATCTTTTGCCCTTCGATGGGAGACTTACTTACTTTCCACATTTTTTAGATTTAGAGAAGAATAGGATCTATTTTGAAACCTTTCTGCATACGATTGAATGGAAACAAGATGAAGCCATACTCTATGGCAAACACATCACGACCAAACGGAGTGTAGCTTGGTATGCAGACAAAGGTTTTTCGTATCGGTATTCTGGGACTACGAAAACTGCCTTAGCTTGGTCAAAAGAATTATTGAATTTAAAAGAGGAAGTGGAACAGGAAACAAAGGAAATTTATAATTCGTGTTTATTAAACTTATACCATGATGGTTCGGAAGGGATGGCATGGCATAGTGATGATGAAACGTCTCTTAAAAAAAACTCGAGCATTGCCTCTGTGAGTTTAGGTGCAGAAAGAATCTTTCGATTCAAACACAAAAAAAAGAACACAGTGATAGAATTGTCTTTAGAACCAGGAAGCCTACTTCTCATGCAAGGTGAAATCCAACACCATTGGCTTCATTCCTTACCCAAAGCACTTAAAGTCAAACAACCTCGGATCAATTTAACCTTTCGCCAATTTGGAACAATGTAACCAAAAATTCGAATCCTTTACCTTGCGATAGAATGCATCAAGTAAGGTGAAAGGAATCCACTCAATTCATCCATAGAATCACGAAGTAAAATCGTTTCAAAAACCATTTTTGGATAATAATTCTTTGTATTCATCATCCGATTTTTGATTCCATTGCAAAAGCGTTTTGAAGGGATCCCCTTTGAGTGCGAGTGTCTGGCAAAAAGCATGTTCGGTTTTGATTCCATTTCGTTTCAAAGCACGGATGGTCTCACGAAAATTTTCATTTGCTAATGTTAAAAAGCGATTTTCTACCATCATATGGATCCAAGCGTATTGTTCTGTTGGTTCCAACGATTGTCCAAAGATTTCATATTGGAATTTGGGAGTGGAAAATCGACACAACAAGGTTACTCGAAGAGAAATTGTTTTTTCGGAAAAAGAATAATTCGCAAAATTTCGAAACTTTGCATAACAAATTTTTTGTAAATGAGAAGGCACATTGTATTTTACTAAAATATCCACATCACTTGTTTCTGTATCAATATTGATTGGAATTGTACCGGCGAGAGTGGGTTTAAAACCAATTAAGTTCTTTAGAATTTTCCATTTTTCTAAATCCTGCCACAACTCTTGTTGTTTGGGATTTCCTAACCGCAAGTAATCAGGTTCTAAAAACGGATTGGATTCCAGCGATTGCATATTATGTCTCATTTGGCTTGTACCGGCCCCCACCCTAATTGGGTGGTGGAGGTGGGCTTGTGGGAGAAAATTCCTGCCCGAACTCCTACCATAAAACCGAACGCTTGTCTTTTGGGAATTCAATCTTACCGAAAAATTTTAAAAAAACTTCGCAGTTTCACTCATCTCCATTCCTTTTGAATGAATTCAATATTATAATAATCCTGAACTCTCCATTTGGTTGACATGATCGATAATCGTTTCTTTTAACGGGCGATAGGTGAGTGACAAATCGGTTTTGCTATACTCATTGTTTAAGTTTAATGGTTGGCCAATATTTTTGTTTGTATACCCCCATGATAATCCAAAAAATGGACCGATCAAATACACGAGAGGATTGGGCAGAACACCAGTAGGCACAGCATATTTATTTCCAAAGTTTTCTTTAATCAATTTCGCAAAACCTAACATCGGTAAAACTTCCGCCGAGGTGATGTGCCTTCCTTTTGCATTTGGTGTAAACCCTGCTAAGATATGTGCCTTTGCAACATCTCTAACATCAACAAATCCCATTTTTGTATCAGGAACACCAGTTCGGAAAATTCCTTTCAACATATTCTTCATAAACTCCACACTTGTACCATCCAAACGTTTGGAAAGTGATGGACCCATCACAAAAGAAGGATTGATGACAACCAAATCCCAACGTGATTGTTTTTTTTGAATTTCCCATGCTTCCTTCTCAGCGAGTGTTTTGGAATAAGCATAAGGTTGGTGTGTCAGGTTACTTGTGGTATTCCAATGTTCTTCTGTAAAAGTTTGGTTCGGGACATTCAAGGAATCAATATTGTCCCCATGAATTGCGGCTACACTAGAAGTTAAAACAACCCGTTTAACGGATGATATGCGATTGCATGATTCGAGAACATTTTTTGTTCCTTGTAATGCTGGTTCGATTAATTGTTTTTTTGCATCTTTAATGCCTGCCACAAAAAAAGGAGAAGCGGTATGAATGACAAGTTCAGCACCTTCTATACTTTTATCAAAACTTCCCTCGATCATAAGGTCTGCTTCAAATAAAGTTAATTTGTCATTGAACTTTTCTTTTAAGTCCAAGAGATGTTGGATTTTCGAAGTATCTTTAAGGCTTCGAACTGTTGTCCTAACTTTTTTACCATCTTCTAACAGGTACTTCACGATCCAGGATGCAATGTATCCAGAACCTCCAGTGACAACAACGGGCAAATTTTCATTAATGAATTTCATTTCAAATTTTAGACTCAATTCCAATCTGCAGTGTGAACATTTCCATTCGGATAAAAAAACGAAAATACAATTTGTTTCCTTTTATTGGGCGAGTCCCGATGGGCCGGGCTTTTCCGGAGTCCGCGTTCGCTCCCGTCCCGATTTACCACTCTATGGCAAATCGGGACCAAGTCCTCCAAATCCCTCTCGCAAGGATTCAAAGATGCATCGAAAACATACAAATAATCATGAACAAATCACCAACGCCCCGGATCGCAGCGGAAATCCTTTGCGAAGCAAAGATTGCAGCGTAGAGCCGGATTAGGCGCCATTAAAAATAGTTAGACATGAAATAAATTTCGACTAGAGTTTTGTGCATTCCTTAAGAGGTGTCTTTTACATAAGGAATGTGATTTGATTTTTATCCTTCTGTGAAGTTGAGAGACGTTTCAGAAATACTTTGGAGATACTATGATTCCTTATTTTAAAAATAAATACCTACAGACTTTGCTTCAATGTTTTCTATTAGGAATCCTGGTATTGGCGAATTTACAATGTGTTTTACGCCCTTCTGGTGATCTAAGAGAATTTGAATCATATTTTCCTCATGAAAATCCAAATTCTCTCATCCAAAAAGGAAAGGTTAGAGTTACCTTCTTAGGTACGACTTCGATTTTGTTAGATGATGGCGAGACACAAGTATTAACCGATGGATTTTTTACAAGACCATCATTATGGAAAACTGCTTTTTCAAAAATTGAATCAGATCCCATCATATTAGCTTCTGTTTTAGAAAAAGCAAAAATCAATCGATTGAAAGGTATTTTCGTTTGTCATTCGCATTATGACCATGCCATGGATTCACCCTTTGTTGCCAAACTCACCAATGCAAAGTTATTTGGTTCAAATTCAACAATCAATGTGGGTCTCGGTGCTGGTTTAGATATGGCAAATATGGAAGAGTTTCAAATAGGAAAACCAATCAAACTGGGAAAGTTTGTCATCACAGTATTGGAGTCCAAACACACTCCTCCCTTTCGTATCTTAGGAAAAACGAATGCAACAGATCCAGATTTTCCAAACATCACATCTCCACTCATCCAACCCGTAAAGGCCTTTGCTTACATTGAAGGGGGAACATTTGATTTTTATATCCAACATGGTAAAAATAAAATTGTGATCAAAAGTAGTACTAATTTTGTAAAGGGAGCTTATGACAAAATCAAAGCAGATGTTTTGTTTTTGGGAATTGCTCAATTGTCTTTACAACCTAAACAATTCCAGGAAGAATTTTTTGATGAAACCATTCAAAAATTGAATCCAAAATTCATCATTCCCATCCACTGGGATAATTTTTTCAAACCACTGGACAAACCGTTGGAACCAAATTTGAAACTTGGAGATGATTTTGATGCAAATATGAATGCATTGTTAAAAAGAACTGCAAAGGACCAAATCCAAGTTCAATTGATGCAAGGGTTTGAAACCATTGATTTATTTTAATTTTTTAACCTAGGTTAAAAGTATTCCTACCTTATCTTCACTCTATCTTTAGGGCCAATCATCAGATTGGTTGGCTTTGGAATTCAATTGATGAGGAGTGAATAGGATGGGTAAATTAAGTGAAACGAATGGTGAAAGCCATTCGCAGTCAAAAAAGTACGAGGATCGCAAACAAAACGAATTTCGAGGATGGAGAAAGATAAGGTTCAGCCTGTTAACCTTTTGTTTCATAACTCCCTTCGCCTTTGGTCTTATCGCGAATCCAAAGGCAAAAACAAAAATTCTTGTTGTGATGAGTGCTTCCGATACCATTTTATTAGATGGTGAGAAAAAACATCCAACAGGTGTTTTCTTAAATGAACTCTATTTCCCTGTCAAAACTTTAAGTGAAAAAGGATACGAAATTGTGTTTGCCACTCCTTTTGGAAAAAAGGTAACCATTGATCCGGAAAGCACAAAGGAAAAATATTGGAAATCCGAAGCTGAGAAAGAAGAAGCGATCCGATTGTTATCTTCATTTCCAACTTACTCAAAACCAATCAGCTTAGAAAAAGCGATGGGAGACCACCAATCATTTGTGGGAATTCTTGTCCCTGGCGGGCAAGGGCTTATGACCGATTTGTTGTACGATGAAAAAATACCTCAATTACTAAAAATTTTTCACCAAAAACAAAAACCAATCGGACTTGTATGCCATGCACCTGCTTTGTTAACAACCTTACACTTAGAAGGTGAAAATGAAAAATTTATTTTTAAAGGATACAAAGTGAATTCAGTAACAAAAATTGAAGAGTGGTTTATTGAAACTTTTGTCATGAAGGGAACACCAAAAGTAAGAAACATTTCAGGATCTCTAAAAGATTTAGGTATGGAATACAAATCTTCTTTTTTACCTGGTCGAAGTTATGCGATCCGTGACAGAAATTTAATCACGTCTCAAAATCCATTTTCTGGAACTGAATTTAGCGAATTGTATTGGGAAGCGGTAGAGGATTATTTACAAATGAATGTTTCATTAACCGACTAAGTGCCACATTTGTGATTCCCAAATAGGCAGCTTGGTCTATTTGGGAATTTCTTGAAATATGAGGGTAATATTCTTTTATAAATTCTTGGTAACGGTGACGAGCATCCAAAAGCAAAAAATCGGAAACACGTTTTTCTTTTTTTAAATACAAAGTAGTTAGGAATTGGATGAGAAATTTTTGGTAAGAAGATTCGACTTCAAAGATTTGGTTCAAAACTTTTATTGGTAATACGATTACTTCCGAAGTTTCCATTGAAATGATAGAATAGGTACTTGGTTTTTTTTGGAAAATACTGGGGATACTTCCCAAAAATGATCCTTCAAAGAGAAAGGATTTTATCCATTGTTTTTTCTCATTCTGATACACTAATTTAAAAGCGCCTTTTTTCACATAACCAATGCTATCGAAAGCTTCACCCTGTTTTGCATAAAATTCCTTTTTCCTTAGTTTTACAAGTTTGCCTTTGCTTTGGAAAATTTCGCTGATTTGTGACCACTCATCCCTTTGGTTTTGCAATTGAGTCATAGGTTTCCCATTTCCGTTACGAGTTTGATTGTCCGAATGAAAAAAAAGGATTAAAAATTATTTTTTGTGCGAATTTTTAGTTTTTTCTATATACCCTGGTGGGTATATAGTCTAATGGATAGGAGGGCAAATATGTCTGACGTATACCCAAAAAGTTTTGAATCCTTACTCCAAACTCATGATAAACCCATTTTGGTGGATTTTTGGGCTCCCTGGTGTGGTCCTTGTAAAATGGTAGCACCTGAACTGGAGAAACTTGCCAAGGATTGGAAGGGAAAGGTTTCCATTATTAAAGTGAATACCGATGAAAAACAAGAAATTGCAGGCAAATATGGAATTTCTGGAATCCCAACTTTTATTTTATTTAAAAATGGGAAAGAGATTCATCGTATTTCCGGTGCTATGCGAAGTGAAGAGTTTAAAAAAGTTTTTGGAAGTTTCATTTAACCCTTCATTTTTTACTTGAACCGTCCAAAAGAGTATTGGATTCTTTGTTTCTCTGAGGTGAACCTTCTTGAAAAAAACAATCTTTGCTCTTTTGTCATTTTTTTTACTATTCTCCAATCAAAGTTCAATTGAAACATCAATTGTGATCGAAAGGATCCAAGCTGCTTCATCCGCAGATGGAACAATGCCAATCAATGTCTTTATCCCTGGCAAACATTGGAAACCTGAAACAAGTTTAGATGGGATCACCATTTTCTTTTCCAATGGAGCCAAGTGGAATCAAATTGGAAAAACAGATGGTCGTGCTTACTTCAACGAAATTTCCATTGAATGCCAAGAGAAAAAAGGTTACGTAGCTTTTTATAAAGATGGAAGTTATGCAACTAATTTTGACTGCTCAAAGGATACTCCACTCAAAATTAAATCCAATGGAGTCCATGTCATTTATCTTTTACCAGATGCTGCCAATGGAATCAAAACAGTTTCCTTTTTCAAAAATGGTAAAAAATTAGATGTAGTGTATCCAGAACCAATAGAGGGACAGGTGACTGCTAGTAGTACACTTCCTAACTATCCCGCCTATGGACTGTTTGATGGAAGTATTGATTTTGCATGGGTAGAAGGTGTAAAAACCGATGGGGTAGGTGAGTCTATTCAGGTACAATTGGAAGACAAAATTGATTTAGCAGGTATAGAAATTTTTAATGGTTACCAACGGTTAGATGCACTTTTCCATAAAAATGGTTCTGTTACAGAATTACTCGTTTCGAATGGTTCTGATTCCTTTACGATTCCAGTAGCGGACAAACAAGGTGGACAAAGGATTGTGTTTCCAAAAATACTTTCTGGCAAAACGTTCACATTTACAATTCAAAAAGTGAGAACTGGAAAAACATGGAAAGACACTGTGATTGCTGAAATCATTCTGCTCGGAGAAAAAGGAAAACGGTACACAGTGATCGACCAAAATGCAAAAGAATTCAAAGATGAAATTTTGAAAAAATCCAAAAATACGATTTTATCTGGAGTTGTGAACAAGGCTTACTTTGCAGATATCCCTGAAGGAAGAATGGATTATGTGTTTCGGTCCAATGGATCTTTTGTGATCTGGCAAGATGATCTTAAGGAAAAACGTGTGTTAGATGGAAATTGGGTCTTTTTAGAAGCGAATGCAACTGAAGCTAAAATAAAAATTTTTGGCCGTGATCACAAAGTTGTGACTCAAAGTTTAGATTCTAATAGCCCTTATTCCGAAAAAACAGAAGAAAAATCAACTTTGATCTTTAGTGATACACTAACTGTTAAAAAAGTTGGGAATGGAATCCAAATGGTGGGCAAAAAAGTCCAAATTTCTAATTAATTCGATTGTTTGATTCATTATTCGGCAAGGACATCTATTGGTATGGTGTCCAAGCGATTTCTCTTTTAGAATCTGGAGAATTACATTCTCCAGATCGTTCCCCTGTTTTTCACATTGTGGCTCTCGTCTTTCGGTTTTTAGGAACCACTGATGAAAGTTTATTTGTATTTCAACTTCTAACAGTCATTTGGTTGTTATTTTGCCTATATTTTGCTAGGTTCATTCTAATATCATCACATGAATCTTGGAATTTATTACCAAGTGTCATGGTTTTTGTTTTGGGTTTTCTTTATCCAAAACAAGCTTGGGCGGTTGGATTTCTCCTTTTGACTTATGGTTTCTTTTTATCGGATCGATTTAAATGGAAACATGGCAAATGGTTGATCGTTGCAGTTCTTCTATTACTCACAACTTGGTTTCATGCCATGGTTGGGATTTTGGGATTAGGATTATGGTGTCTTTATAAAATTCCGAGAAAGTTTGATTTGCACATATTTTTGATTTTAATCATCTTACCTTTTTTGGTTCCAAAAGATGATAACGACCGTTTTGTGATAGATGGTGCAACCTTTCCAATCTTTGCTGCATATGGAATGATGGGTTTAGGGATTTTGTGGGATTGGTGCATTTTGATTTTTGGAAAAAACGTAATGGATCGTCAACTACCCATTCGTCGTAGCCTTGCTTTTGCTGGAATGGCTTTAGTATTACCCATTTTTCATTTTGCCGATATTCAATTTCGAATTTTAATCTCTTTCCTACTTGTGGCAGAGATATTTTCCAACTTCAATTCCAAACAAATTTTGATTACGTTTGTTAGTTTTGGTTTGTGGATCTTTGTTTTGGTCCAATCTCCCAATTTATTTCGTTACCCTTATGAAGTTATGTGGCTTCCTGGCGAAAAAGCCGCAACCGTTTCTAATAACGGTCTGCTTGTGGCACACCATGGTTTTTGCGAATACTATCATTTTCAATTTAGAAAGGATTGTATGTCTTGGGAACCAGACGAGAAAGCCATTTCGGAACTTCCGAAAGGAACACAAGTGTACCGACTTGTTTATGGCATCCGAATGGAAAACCTTCGGGCAAGTAAGGAGAATGGAAATCCAATTTTTTCTACTATCGAACCAATGGGTGAATACCAACTTGTATTGGAGGATGAATGGCAATCTTACCGAAAGTGGTTAGAAGCAAAAAATTCGAAACTTTTATCGATTGCCAAGTCTTGGAAAAATCCATATCGTAAACGGCCAGGATTCATCCAGAGAAAACAAAAATATGGAATTTAAGTTTCGAAAACACAATCCTGGATACTTTCCAAAAAAAGTCCAAAGGAGTGAACTTCGGCTCTTCTTTGGTAAATTGTATTTCCAATGGAAAAGAAACTTTGTTTGGTTATGCGAACAAAAGTTCTTTGCTAAAAAAATTGTGGAATCGAATCTTTTAGAGAAAGAATTTCCGATTTCGATTGTTTCACACCATTCTCCCATCTATCGAAAACTGAAAGATGTTCCTATGTACCTCCAAGAAAATAAAAAAGTCAATTTATCAATCGCCTTACAAAAGATAAATGGAATTATTTTGGAACCTAACCAAATTTTTTCTTTTTGGTACTTAGTCGGGAAACCTACAAAACGGAAAGGGTATTTACCTGGGATGCAGTTGAAGAATGGTGGGTTTGTGGAAAGGACAGGTGGAGGTCTTTGCCAAATGGCAAATTTAATCTATTGGATGACACTCCACACACCACTCACAGTAAAAGAAAGATGGCGTCATAGTTTTGATATCTTTCCTGATTCGAACCGCACACTTCCCTTTGGATCAGGTGCAACTTTATCCTATAATTATATTGACCTACAAATTCAAAATACAACCAAACAACCGTTTGTGTTGCATGTTTGGATCGAAAACGACAATTTAAATGGAGAATGGAGGACAGATCGAGACATTCCATATACCTATTCCGTATACGAATCGTACCATGCATTTCATGCTGAACCTTATGGTGGTTACACGAGACGAAATACCATTCGTCGAAAGATTTTCTTGAAATCCACAAATGAAATAGTGGATGACCAATTGGTTACAGAAAATACCGCTTGGATGATGTATGAACCGTTATTGGAATCAGATCAAAGGAAAAATGATCCCCCACAGTGATTTGCCCAGTTGTATCCATTTTGCAATCATATTTGGAATAAAATAAGTGAAAGTAAGTAGGAAAGATGGAAGGTCGTGGTATGTATAAAAAATCTGAAATTCGATTCAATTTATTTTATAATAGAATCTTTATCTGCACACAAATGTTTATAAAAAGTTTCTTTATCCATTTTATCTTTCTAACATTCCTCAGTTTTTCAATACACAGTGAGGAAACGAAACTCATCGTTTTTGAAAAAAAGGCTTACCAGGAATCCATTGCAAAAGATCCAAATCGTGGTTTGGTAAACTTAGAATCAATTCCCAACATTGTATTGGAGATTCGTTATGCCACGGTGAACAACTTCACTGGTAAGAAGATATACACAACTGGTAAGGCATATGCTAGAAAACGAGTCGCAGAAGCCCTCCGCAAAGCCCAAATGGAATTTTTAAAACAAGGGTATGCCATTCAGATTTACGATGCGTACAGGCCGTATCATGCCACTGTTACGTTTTATGAATTGATTAAGGACACTCGATATGTAGCATCTCCCAAAACCGGATCAAGGCATAACAGAGGTTGTGCGATCGATTTGACCTTAGTAGATTCAAAAACGAAACAAGAATTACTAATGCCAACCGAATATGATTCCTTTGAGAAGGCAGCTTGGGCGAATTCTCCCATATCAGATCCAGTGACCAAACAAAACAGAGACAAACTCATCGCCGGGATGAGCCGATTTGGATTTCGCGTCAACAAAACGGAGTGGTGGCATTTTGATTTTTTAGATTGTGCAGGGTATGAAGTATTGGACATTCCGTTTGAAGAACTAGAAGATGATGCCTTAAGGAAACAAATATGAAAATACGAATGTTACTTTTTCTATCCCTTGTTGTCTCGGGATCAATTTTCGCAGAGTCCAAAGCGCTTACTTCTTTTGAAGAAAATGGATTGTATGGATTTAAAGACAAAAAAGGAAAAGTGATCATTCAACCGCAATACGATCAAACATTGGATTTTACAAAAGCTGGAGTTGCCTTCGTTGTATGGAACAACAAATGGGTTTGCATTGATCAAAAAAACAATGTATTACTCGAAAGTTTTTTATATGATAATGGCCCTGACTACCTTTCTGAGAAGCTCGCAAGATTTGTGGAAAATGGCAAAATGGGATTTCATAACGAACGTTGCCAAAAGGTAATTGTTGCCAATTATGATTTTGTGTACCCATTTGAAAATGGACATGCGATCGTATGTAACGGGTGTGAGTTGAAACCAGAGGGGGAACACAAACGAATTGTGGGTGGTTTGTATGGACTCATCAACAAAAAAGGGAAATTGGTAGTGCCTGTCCAATATGATGCGATCCTTACGGTTGATGCCAAAAAAAGATGGGTCGAAGTGAAAGAAAGTGGAAAGACTAGTAAGTTGAAACTGGAATAGGTATTTTATTTTCACGACTCAATATCCTGAAACTGATTATCCGATTTTCCCGTTCCTAAGACCACTCGGAACTCAAAATTGGGTAGCTCAGATTCCTTTTTGTTTTCCGCGAGCATTCTTTTTTTGTACGAGTCAAAGACCACTTCGAAATGTTTTTTTGCGGATTTGATTTTCTGTTTTTCCTCTTCGGATCTAATTTCTTCAAAAGTGGAGTAACCTTTTGTTTCTTTTACAAAATAGAGGAAGTTTTCTTTTCCGGAATGTTCTTCTTTTAAGACAATCGCCCAGTCGGGGTTGTAATTTCCAACGGGTGTGGGAACGGTAAACCGGCGTGGTAATTTTGTGAAAACTTGGACAGTATCGGATCGTTCTTGTTCCTGCGCAAACCGTTTCTCAGTATCACTATCCGTTTCCATTTTTTCGTATAGCCCGTGTAATTTGGTATCTACAGTTTCTGATGTGACTTCTTTGTAAGTCACAAAGATTGGTTCTGTTGTATTCCACTGCTCCCAATACGTATTGGGAAGGGGTACATATTCCAATCCATTTTTGATTCCAATTTCTCGGATCACTTCTTTGATATGTTGAGAGGCTCGCTCTAAGTAGTTTTGTGGGTTTTTGATAAATTCACCAAGCGAATTGGATTCCTTAAGAATTTGTTTTAAGGTCTCACGAGTTAGGTCGGTTTCCTTTTGTAGGTATTCCAAAGGATCGGGTAGAGGAAAGGGACTCACAACCTCTCTTGTTTCCTTGTCTCGAATTTCTTTCGCGGAGATTCCCCCTTGGCCGAATGTACTTTGGGCAACGGCAGTGACCACCTTCATAGGTTCACACTGGATTTCTTTGATGCGCGCGATGGCTTCTTTCTTAATCGAATTTGAATCGAATTGGAACTTGTAGATGGTTTTTTGTTTGATGATGTCCCACAATTTCCAAAACTCAGGGTGGTTCCAAAGAGCTTCATTTTTTTGGATTTTGGTAGGTTCCTGTTTGGTTTTGACAAAGGTTTGTATGTTGAGTCCCTTTAACCATTCCAAGATAACCTCTTCTCGACCGACGAAATCACCTTCCAAGACAAAGTCCGAAGGGCGTAAAAACGCATCCTCTAGTTTGGTTGTAAACGAACCCTTGTCATTGAGATAACCAAGCTTTTTTAGAACGTCAAAAAGTCCTTCTGCTTGTTTTCTCTTCTCCTTCGGGTTTGTTGATTCTGGCACGATCCCAGAAATGAGTTCCAAAAATTGGTGTGAGCTGATCTTTCCAAATTCAATTCCTGATTCCTCTTTGTATTCCTTTTGTAGGCCACTGACAAAATTCGCATAACTTTCGTTTACGATGACAGAGAGTTGGTTTATGGTTTCGTTTTGGATACGGTTTCCTTTTGCATCGACAGGGAGGCGGAGTCCTCGCCCAATTTGCTGGCGTTTGGTGAACTCAGAGCGAGTTTCGAGGAGGGTACAAATTTGGAATACGTTTGGATTGTCCCAACCTTCTCTCAGAGCGGAGTGGGAAAAGATAAAACGGAGTGGTTCCTTTGGGTCGAGGAGTTTTTCTTTGTCTCGCATGATAAGATTGTAAGTATCATCGTCTTTCGCACTGTCTCCTTTCGTGTCCTTCCATTCGATGGTCTCGGTATTTCCTTTTTTCTTTTTGTCACCGGAAAAGTAACCATTGTGGACGGAATCTACAGCTGGACTTTGTAGTTCGCGAAACACCTGTTGTTTGGTGAGTTCCTCGTAAGCGGCTTCAAAAACTTGCCCATACTTGCCGAGACTCGTTGTGCCATCAGCATTGTAAATGCGGTAGTTGGAGACACGATCTAAAAAGAATAGGGTTAGGACTTTTGCGTCCACACCCATCCTCTTCAGTTGCAATTCCTTTTCTAAATGGGCTTTGATGGTTTCTTTGATCCGTTCGTCTTGTACCACTTGGTCGAGAGACCCAATTTCTTTTCCCACAAAGAGAGTGGTTCCATTTGTAAAACGGAGGAATTCATTCCCTGGTTCGATGCTGATGGTATCAACCACATAGCTTTCGTAATGCGAGTTTTCGGTTTTGAGAGCCAGATCATCGTCTTTTTTGACGGTGATGGTTTTCTTAGAGATTTTCCCTTTGGATTGGACATTGACTGTGAGTTTGGCGGTAAAACTACTCCCTGGTTTTCCTTGGGTGGATTCTAATTTGATATATGGCGCATTTTCTGTGCCTGTGACTTCGAGGGAGCGGATTTGGATGCGTTTGACAAGTTTTCTTTGGAAGGCTTCGACTGGCCCAAGACGAAAGATGGGATTGTGTTTGGTTTTGGGAGTGGCCGAATACCGGAGCTGGAAGAGGGGGTTTAGTTCTGCAATTGCATTTTTTGCGGTTTCGGTATTGTCAACTGACTGTGGTTCGTCGATGATGAGGATGGGATTTGCCGCGCGGATAAAGTCAATGGGCCGATAGCCATTTAAATTATCTATATCATCTCGAAGAATAACGGCATTGTCTTTATTGAAGGCTTGGATGTTTATCACAAGGATTTGCAATTGGTTGGTGGTGGCAAAATGGCGGAGGGCACTCGGCGCTGAACCTTGGTATAGCGAATAGGTGCTTCCTTTGACGAGGGGAGTTCCAAATTTTTCCCGAAAGTGGTCGGCTGTCATCTCTAAGGTTTTGAGCACCCCTTCCTTAATCGCAATGGAAGGTACGATGATGATGAACTTTGACCATCCATAGGTTTTGTGGAGGGAAAGAATGGTATTGAGATACACATAGGTCTTTCCTGTACCTGTTTCCATCTCAATGGTAAACCGAAGTCCGCTTGCATCGAAGGCGTCCCGTGTGGTTGCCTCGAGCGAGTATTTGTCCTGCACCTTCCCCAAGTTTTCATAGAGGGTATCTGCGTCCAAAGGTAGGGCATTCCCAAAACCCAGTTCATTTTGAAAGAGAGAACCTTTCTCGCCCGAAAGCGCAAAGGAAATCCCCGAAGGGGAAGTTTCCATCCCTTCAAACAAGGATAAGGCGGCGTGGGTGGCTTCTTCTTGAAATGTTAGGTGTTCAAAGTGGATTTTCATGCTTAGACCACCAAAAATCGGACATCTTTCATCTGTTTGAATTGGGCATGGACATTTGCCTTTAGTACATCATTCCCTCCAAATCCCGATTCTCGCACCACAACTTGCGATGGATTTCGTTTCATGATTTCATCAAACACTTCGGCTGTGTGAGAATTGCCTAACACATAGTAGGCGGTTTCCTCGGCAATGTAGACAATTTTTCCCGCAATCGTTTCGGTGCGGATGGAAGGATTGGCTAGGGCCAGGCTTAGGCCCGATTTGAGAAGGACTTCAAAGAGAATGGCTTCTTCTGTTCCGTGAACAGGGTCGTTTGTGGGAAATTCCGGAGTGGCAAAGAGCACCTCTTCTAGGGCTTCTTTGGACTTTTCCAGATTCCCATTCCAGACAGGAAAGTTACTTGGGGCGAGTTTAAAAACACGAAAGCCGAGGTCTTGCGACTTAAGCGGCGGTTCGGTACCCCCCCCGTTATGCGTTAGTTGGTCATCCGTTCGCTCGAAGCCGAGGGACGGTGCTTCTTCATTTGCCTGAAAGGCTTGGATTTTGACAGTTTTTTTGCCACCCGTCGCCTTTCCCTTGTTCGCAGAGCCTTCCTCTTTCAGTTTGGCGATCACCCGACGGATGCGTTCCTTTCCAATTTCGGCAATGGTGGAAAACCCGGCTTTGTAGGCTTCCGATTCCTCCCAGGTTCCATCCGCTTTTTTGGTGCGAGTGGGTTCGGGGAGTTGGACACAGATGAATTTGCGATTCCTCCCATCTTCGGCATTTAACGCCAGTACGGCGTGCGCGGTGGTGGCAGAGCCGGAGAAGAAATCGAGAATGATGTCGGAGGGAGAGTTTACTCCGCTGATATCTATACAACGGGATATCAGTTCAACCGGTTTCGGAAAATCAAATATTTTTCCATTGAAAATATTTTTTATATCAATGGAAGCTTTTTTGTTTCCTTCTATGTCATTCCATAAATTCGAAGGTTGCTTGGTTCGTCCCTCGAGATAGAATTTTTGGTGTGGCTTCCATTCATTTTTTTCATCATTACTCTTTTTCCAAAGTATTAGTCCATCTTTTGATAATTGTAAAAATCTTCCTCGTCCGCAGCGCCAGCGACTTTCATAACCTCCAGGACCGATTGGATATATTTCCGTGCCATCTGGTGCTAATATCGGGTAATACATACTTGGACGATCTTCTTTCCTATCTTCCCCACCTGTTTTACGAAGGCTTCTAATAAGAAATCGTCCTTTTTCATCTTCCTGATCATATATACTTTCATCGTCCTCATTGAATTCTAGTCCGGAGAAATTAGAGTAATCGGATTTTGAATATACAAGGATATAGTCAATGGTATTCACGAGAATTTTGTTTCCTTGTCCAGTGGGTGTACCTGTATTCCGAGTAATCATCCCGCGCGAGTTCTCTTCCCCGAAGATCTCATCGCATACTTTCCGTAAGTGGGCGACTTCACCATCATCAATGGAAATAAAGATGACCCCATCTTCGCGGAGAAGGTTTCGTGCGAGAAAGAGCCTTGGGTACATCATGTTTAGCCATTTGGAATGGAACCGGCCCGTCGTTTCCGTGTTATTGGAAAACTTGCGTCCCCCAGCGTCCACTTGGCCCGTGAATTCCAAATAGGTTTTTAAGGATTCGGTGTAGTCGTCGGGGTAGACAAAGTCATTCCCCGTATTGTAAGGCGGATCGATGTAGATCATTTTGACCTTGCCCAGATAGGACTTTTGCAGGAGTTTTAAAACCTCGAGGTTGTCCCCTTCGATGTAGAGGTTTTCTGTGGTGTCAAAGTCAACGGAAGCCCCTCGGTCGGGGAGGAGGGTGGCGGTTGTTGGTGCCTGTATGGCTTTGAAGCAGTTTCGTTTGCCTGGCCAGTTTAGGCCAAAGCGTTCTTTGGAGTCTTCGGATTCGAGGGTTTCGCCGAGTGTTAGGCGCAGTTTGTCCCAATCGATACAGTTGCCTTCGGTGAAGACTTCAGGGAAGTGTTCTTTTAGGATGCGGAGTTTGTCCTCGTTTAGGTTGTGAGAGGTGAGAGGGAGTTTGGGTGCTGTTGTCATGGGGTGAGATCTGCGCTTAATTCTTTTTTTATGGATTCTAAAATTTTTTTAGCAACTAAAAGTAAACTGTTTGCCTCTTCGAAATCAATTTCTTCCCAATCACCTGGATAACGAGCCTCAACTGCATAGACAATAAATTGTGAAAGGTTGGGATAAACTTTTTTCCAAAGGAAATTGTAGTTTAATTGATCGCGTAGAGCATTGAGGTCATGTGTCTTTAAGAATTGTTGATTTGTTTTCACATAACACGCTTTAATTGATTTTTCGACACTCTGCTGGATTAAAAAACATGCTTGTCTGTAGTGATTTGATTTTTCTGTGATGAGTTGGGCCGAATCTAAATCTTCCTCCGCAAATTGTAACCAAACCCTATAATCATTTGGATTCATAAATCAAGATACCAGTGTTTAAAGCAGAACCAACTATGTCATTTGCAGAGAAAATTTCGTTTTTGATTTTGCTGTTTTCTACAACAAAACAGTCAACAGGAACTCCTAAATCAGCAATCAAAGAATGCAATCTAATGCGAAGGTCTCGATTGTTTGGAATAGTATCATAAACCAGTAAAAAATCTAAATCGTTTGGAACAGTAGAAGACTCTTTTACTTGAGTGGAAGAACCAAATAAATAAATACGAATCGGATTCGTTTCTTGGATCCATCGTTCCGTAATAATAGGTATCATCGAACGAAAATCTTTTGATTCGGTAGTAATCATTTTCTAACTTCTATTATAGCTATAAGGGAAAAAGACCTGCCTATTTGGGCTTCCGTGGATAGGCCTGGCAGGTATGCTGATGTAAGTTTCCTCAAAAATTTTGTAATTTGCAAGTGAAAATTTCCACTTTCATACGTTATACAATTTGAATTCCTAATGAAAAGAGAATCTGCTCCTCAGACTGCAAATGAGCCTTCTTTTCCATATCATTTAAAAATTTATCTTTTTCTTCATCGATGGATCGCCGTGCGATTTCAAAATTTCGCCAGGCTTCGTCACGCTTTCGTTCAATCTCTTTCCGTTCCCGTTCGAGCTTTAAACGATCTGTGATGTTTCCAGACTCTTTTGCTAATTTTTTCTTTATTTTGATTTCGTCATCAAAGGCTTTTAACTCTTTTTGCAAGCTCAAACGCCTGTCATCTGCCCATGCATCCAATTTTTCATATTCTTTGCTAAAGAGTTCTTGGTTTCTTAGGTCGCGTGATTCTAAGATTTGGCTTTTTTTTGAAGAATGGATTTCTTCTAATTTTGCTTTTAGATTTTCGAAACCTTCGAATGTGTCAGAATTTTTTTGCCACTTACATGTTCTCGAAAAAAGTCGGATGGCAAGGTCATTATCTAAACTGGTTCCATCCTCCCATACGATAGTTACCAATAGAATTTCTTCTCTTTCAAAACTATCTAAAATCCATAGACTTGCAAATACGAATCCTCTTTTGTTTCTAAAATTCGCATAACTTTGATCTATGCGATCCTCACTCAGAGTAAAAGTTAAGATTCCCTCGGATGATGGTTGTTCTTTGATTGCAACGTCGATTATAGTTTTCGCAAGTGGATGATTTATGTGGTAGTGATTTTCCTGGAATAACGACTTCCCCATCCGATAATGACCAAGTGGTATGGAAGCAGTAGAATATGGATGAGAATCAAGCCGAAAACTATAATCTGCATCATTCACCTTTCCATACTTTTGAATGGCATCCCTAGTTAAAAGCCAAAGTAGTTTTGTTTGGCGATCAAACAAAATTTCACTTTCTTCCATTCGAATTTTCAACTTTTCTTGGACGATTTCATCAAAATTGGTTAAAAGTTTTTCTCGTGTTTCTTTAAGCCTTTCGTTAATATCAGATTGTAATTCGGATTGGAGCAGGTCAAAGGCTTCTTGGATTTCTTCTTTGGTTCGACAATCTTGGAAAATTTCTGCAATACGCCTTTCAAAGTCCACGCCAGACTCGACATTTCCTAAAATTTCATCACTTGCCCCAAATACCCCACTAAACAATTGAAATTTTTCGCTTAACAGTTCATAAACGCGAACATCAGCTAGATTTTTTTTATTTAGGAAATTTACGACAACTACATCAAAATTTTGGCCATACCGATGGCACCTACCAATCCTTTGTTCAATTCGTTGTGGGTTCCAGGGGAGGTCATAATTCACAACAATTGAGCAAAATTGCAAATTGATTCCTTCTGCGGCCGCTTCCGTCGCGATGAGAATTTGCCTCCTTTCTCGAAACTCTTCAACAAGCGCCGCCCGCATATCGGCAGACTTTGACCCAGATATTTTTTCTGTATCTTTGTATTTGATTACCCAAGATTGGTAAATCTCTTTAGAAGTTTCATCATTATTCGAACCATTGAAAAGTAGAATTTGATTCGCATAACCATTACTTGATAGTATATCAAATAGATAGTTTTGAGTTCGTCTGGATTCTGTGAAGATGACTGCTTTCTCTGCCCCACCTAATCGTTCCATTTCGGAAAAAGCCTGACCAAGCCCAGCGAGAAGTACTTCTGCTTTGCTATTGGCTTGGATGCTATTGGCAAGAGTCAAAAATTCTTTCAGCTCTTTTACTTCTAATTTTAAATCTTCTATCGATTCAATATTGGACGGAGAATCTGGATTACTTTTTTGGTTTTGGTAACTTTGCCACTCATCTTTGATCTCTTCATATTCTTCGAAGTCTTCAGCCAGGATTTCAGCTATTTCTTCATCAATTCCGTTATCAGCATTTCCAATCTTTCTTTCCAAACGGTCTACTAGGGCCTGCAAGGTTCCGGCAATGGCATAAGTGGAAGATGCCAAAAGTTTTCGTAGAATGAGTGTCATGAGTTTGCGTTGGCTTTTTGGAAGAGCCGCTAATTTATCTCGTTGTAAATAGGCACTGATCCATTCATGAAGTTTGTCTTCATCCTGGCTCGGAACAAATTCTTTTGTGATCGAGATACGTTTTGTATATTTTATATATTCCAATACTTGTTTGCGAAGTGTTCGTTTGCAAATGCCACTGATTCTATTTTTTAATAGTTGCAGTTGGTCTTCTGATTGGATTCGTAAAAACTGTCCTGAAAAACTTTCAAAATCGCCGAAGATTTGTTCATCAATGATGCTTACCAATCCGAAAAGTTCACTCAATGAATTCTGTAAAGGAGTTGCAGTCAGTAGGAGTTTAAACCGACCAATTAATGATTCTTTGATGGTATTTGAGATGATATTGGATTCTTTATAAACATTGCGAAGTCTATGTGCTTCGTCAATGACAACCAAGTCCCATTGGACTTGCGAAATTTCATATGCTTTTGATTTTGCAAATTGATAAGAAATGATTTTTATTTGATCGGATTGGAACGGATTTTGATTTCCAGCTTTTTGTTCCAATTGAAAGTTTTTACTTTCTAAAATTACGGATTTTAAGTGAAATTTTTCATGTAATTCTCCACCCCATTGTTTCCTCAAGTTTGCAGGACAAATGATTAGGATTTTTGATTTTCCTTCTGAAAGAAACTGGCTAAGAACCAAACCAGCTTCAATTGTTTTTCCTAGACCAACTTCATCAGCTAAGATGGCTCCTTTTGAAAGTGGCGAATCTAAGGCAAAAAGTGCGGCGTCTAATTGATGAGGATTTAAATCTACTTGCGCTCCAAGCATGGCTTGTCCAAGCCTGTTTGGATCACCTGATGCACGTTTTCTGGTAAGATCTAGTGCAAGAATTTTCCTTTGGTGCGAAGTTAGGTGCATCTAGAGAAATTGAAGATAATTTAGTAGAGATAGCAAGCCTGTTTTTGCAAAAAAAATCCCTGCGCCAGCGATTGTAGCGGAAATCCTTTCGTGAAACGAAAGATTGGAGCGTAAAGCGCGGTCGATTTGGAATCGATTTCGAATCAACGATCAATTCGAGGCGCCAAGAATCGATTTGAAGCAAATCTATTGCAGTCGTTATGCGAACGTTTCATAATTTTTAATCGATTTATATTCCCAAATCGGCTACGCAAAGATTTGGATTATTTTAAATGCGGTTGGAAACTTGGCAAAAAGAATTGGTAATCTTTTTTTCCAATTTGGATCAACCGAAACGTTTCTTCTTCTGTTTCCAAATGGATTTGTCCAAAAAACCAACCAAGTTTTGTTGACGTGTTTTGTAATTTTGCAAATTCAATTGGGATATGCGTTGGGTTTCCTAACATTGGATTACGGAGCAAGTGGATCTGTTTGTTCGTGAGAACCAGTAACCATTTTCCAGCGGTATGCTTTTGTTGTTTCGTTTCCAAAAGGCCAATGGTATACCCTTGGATGGTTTCATCGTCTTGGAGGAACTGGTTGAGGATATTCAATTCAGGCACATACAAAAATAGAACATCGACACTGATTTCAGGGTGATTGGAAAGTAAAGATTGGATTTGAGATTTCATTTGGTCCGAAGTTTGCATAATATTCCTTTCACCTCAACGTAGAAAGTGCCAATTCTGTATGTTTGTTCCAACTTTGGCAATAAAAAAGGCACCCAACTTTCGTCAGATGCCTTTTGAGACGTAAATTAAATTTTCTGATTCTTATTTGAGATTCAAAATTTTTAAACTGCGTTCACAACTAAATCACCACCAGCTTTTACTTCGCCAGCTTCGTTTTTAGCCTCAACGAGAACAGTCACAGTTTTTTTACCATCTTTTTCAAATTTCTTTTTGATGGTTCCAACAACTGTTAGTTTTTCGCCAAGTTTTGTCATCGCTTTGAAAGTTACACCAAAGTATGCAATGTCTTTTTGGTCTGCCCAAGAAGTACAAAGCCTTCCTACTTGTGCCATCACATACATACCGTGAGAGATTGTTCCATCTAAACCTGCTTTTCTCGCGAAATCAGGATCATTGTGAATGGGGTTAAAATCTCCAGATGCCCCCGCATAACGAACTAAATTTGCATGTTCGATCACTGGGACGTCTAGCGGAGGAAGAGTTTGACCAACTTCTACTTTATCAAATTGAATTTTTGCCATTGTTTGCCTCCTTGGAATTAATCCTTACGAATGAAAATCGCCATCTCTGCAGAGAGGATCGGATCATCTTTTTCGTCGTAAATGGTGGTTTTGAAAGTTACAATTTCTGCTCTTCCCACTTTAACGTCAGAAATTTCAGATTGAGCGTACACTTTGCCCGGATATAGGATTTTATGGTACGTGTATTCTTCTTTTAAGTGAAGGATTTTGGAAAGGTCGATCCCAAGTTCGGCCATATCATTCCAAATCTTTGGGTATCCCCAAAACATGATGACCGTAGGGAAAGTTGGTGGAGCAGGAACATCTGAGTATCCTGCTTTTTTTGCTTCTTCTACGTCAAAATAGATTGGGTTTTTTTCGTTGATGGCGAGGCAAAATTCTTTGATTTTTCCTCGTTCCACTGTGAAATCAAAACGATCTAGTTTTTTTCCAACTATATCTTTTGTTATTGCCATTGGCATTTTCTCCTTAGTGTTTGTCGATCCAAGCAACTAACTCTTTTAAGACGATTGCTCTGTCTTTAGGAAGTTCGTTCATGGTTTCATGGTATAAATCATCAAAAAGTCTTTTGGTTTTGTCTTTGGACGCTACGCGTTCAAAAGCTTCGTTTGTCCCTTCTGGAAGAGCAATTTGGTCTTCTTTTCCGTGAAACATATAAATTGGAACTTTGATTTTTTCGGCAGATTCCAATGCAAGTGTATGACAGTTAAGAAGGTAATCGCCTAGGTAGGCACATACATTTCCATGAACAAGTGGGTCTTTTACGTAAGCATCAACCACTGATTTGTCACGAGAAATGAGATTCACATTAAGACCAGTTGGGATTGTGAGAGTGGGGAGCGCTTTTGCTAAAAAACCGCCCGCAGCTTTTTTAATGTCCATCACGATATCAGTTTTCACTTTGATTGGAAGGGCACTGCAGATATACGCATCCAAATCATTTTGGTAGTTGTCAGTGGCAGTGTATAAGAACGTGATGGCAGCACCCATGGAGTGACCAAGCAAAGTGACTTTGCTAACACCTTCATTTTGTTTGGCGATATCAATCAGTTGTTTTAGGTCAGCAAAAAAATCAGAAAAATGAGTGATGACACCACGACGTCCATCGGACTTACCATGGCCTCTGCAGTCGATGAGGTAAATTGCATAATTACGTTCTGCCATCGCTTCCAATAAAAAATTGTAACGACCACCGTGTTCCCCAATCCCATGGTGGACAACGAGCACTCGTTTGACACCTGACTTTGGTCGGTAGATTTGGTAATAAATTTTACCACCATCTTTGTTTTGAAAGGTAGACTCCACGCGGGAGTAGGCTTGTTCCCAATTACTCATAGATGTCAAGGATGGACGATGGAAACCTAAAAAGAAACAACTTTTCCTATTCTTAGGAAACCTGTTTTGCAAACTGGTTCCAAATGCGAAAGATCCTTCCCTTCGCCCTATTCCTTTGTTTTTGTCTCATTCACTGTTTGAACAAATCGGAATTCCGTTTCCCAGTGGATTTGGTTTTGGAATTAAAACACGCTAGGTCCAAAATCAAAATTGCCAAGGACCCATTGCCTTACCATTGGAAAAAAAATCCAGGTAGGCAAAGTGGACTGCCTCTTTCTCGAAAATGGGAAAATACCCAGATCACCTTTAACACAAACAAAGATATATTTTTAAACCATTCTCTGGATGCACTTTTTTTCCCACCAGGACAAGAATACCAATTTACCATTCCGAAAGGCAGATACCAATTTTCTTCGCTAATGGGTCTGTTAGGCGAAAAAGAATTTCAGTCTTCTGTTTCAGGGAAACTAAAATTGTATTCCGGGTCGGAACCAATTTTGGTATGGGACTTTACTGGCACACCCAAAGAACAATGGCAAAAAAAAACGGAGTCCATCACCCTAGATGGGGACTTACGCCTTCTTTGGGAAAGTAAGGATAGTTACCTATTTGTCGGCGAACCATTGTTATATCCGTCGGATTGGTCGGAATCTTTTTCCAATATGAAAAAACCGAAATCAGTGATCCTGATTGTCATCGACTCCGCAAGGAAAGATTTTTTTGGAGCATATGGATTTAAACACTCCGTTACACCTGTAATGGATGAACTTGCGAAAGAATCCGTATTCTTTGAAAATCCATTCGCAAACGGGAACTGGACAAAACCTTCGATGATGTCATTTTTTCATTCGGAATATTCGTCTAACCTCGGTTTGGGGAATTCTTGGTTTTCTACGAAACCGTACCAACGAAAAGTGTACTACGGAAAAAAACGTGATAATTTGGCTAAAACCTTTCGGGATGCAGGGTATTTTACCCAAACCATTATGAACAATGTGTTCTTTTTGGATTATACAACGGTGGGATTGGATTTGGGATTTCATAATTCCTTCCAGGTGGGGATGGACATCGTGGATACAGAAGTCCTAACAAACGAGGCCATTTCGTTTGTGACAGAGAAAAAAGACATTCCTTATTTTTTACATTTTAATTTGAACACACCACATGCCTCCTATTCTCCACCGCAAGAAGATATGTTGGCAGTACGAAAGATTGTCCCTGACTCTGAATTTTATCGGTTTGAATCGCCCGTACAACGTTACTTAGGTGAAATGCACTATACAGACCGTGAGATCGGTCGTTTGGTAAATAAATTAAAAGAACTTGGAACTTATGATGAGACCATGATCATCGTGACCGGGGATCACGGTGAACTATTTAGCCCAGAACATGATTATAGTTATCATTTTATCATGCAAACACGGTTTGGTCATGGGGAGACCCATTATGATGAAGAAATCAATGTGCCTTATTTTATCAAACTACCCAAATCACTGGCAGATAATTTGGTAAATAAACAAAACAAATCATTGTTTAGCGAAGATAAAAATTCAATGCCAAATCGTTACCCAAAGATCAAACACTACTCAGCAGAAAACCAATTGGAAAACAAAGTATCCGATTCTCAATTCAATTCACCTAGAATTGAGAAAACCCAAATTCGAATTTCAGGTCAGTCCTCGTTACTATCTTTGGCACCAACCATTCTAGGATTTTTGGATTTGAGACCTAATCATGCAACTTACCAAGGAGTGGATTATGCAACCTGCATTTTAAAATCCGATCCTTGCCCAGTGGAAACCTATATTTATACAGAAGGGCGGATGTCGGAATCGGTTCGAACGGAAACCTACAAATACATCCGTCGTTATCCTGGATTTACAACTGTTAGGCGAACTTCATCTGGAGAACCACATACAATGGCGGAAGAATTGTATGATCTAAAAAACGATCCGAAAGAATTACACAACCTTAGTCTTGAAAAGGCAGGCGAAACTTTATTACAAATCGCAAGGGTTGATTTCCGACGGGAGAATTTTTTAAAACGGAATGGAATCCGCATTTGGATCCCACCCTGTGAGGAGGCCATTTGTCACGATTTTTTATCAATGAATGTGCAAGGATCCGTTTATGACTGGGAAGCGCCAGAATCGGTGCAAATACAATCAGGTTCTGCGAAATCAGTTTTAGTGGCTAAGGAATCTCAAAAACGAAATGGGCCTACCGGATCGAAAAAAACAAATGAATCGAAACTTCAAAATTTGGACCAATCGGAAGAAATCATTCTGAAAACAGTAAATCCAGAATTGGGAGCTTATTTCCAATTCACACGAAATGGAAAAACGATCCCTGTTCGTTTTGGAAAGTATGGGTTAGAATACCAAAGGTCCATGACGAATTTAGAGGACTTAATTGTTTCCGAAAGGCAACCTGATGGACTTTTCCAATCGCCACTTCCTTGGGTGTACAATGATGGTGCCTTTAGTGGTTCTGGAGAAACGGAAGTGCAAAAAGAGATGGGCAAAGAAGTAAAAAAAATATTGGAAACATGGGGTTACATCCATGAATGATTGCTCGTAGTTATGAAGGGTTTTTTCTTAGTCTAAATACACAGTTCTATGAAAGATACGTTTATTGCTCCTCGTTTTGAATTTCCTGTTGCTTTGGGATTGGATTTGGGATTTCCCATCCTCACAAAACTTCTGTTTAACTTAGATGGAGTGGTCATCTCAAAAGATGATGAACAACGTTTGAAGGAAACAAAAGACAAACGAGTTGTGTATCTTTTCAACCAACCCACTGAATTGGAATCCATCATCGCTTACCAAGTTGCCAATACAATTGGTACTCGGTTTCATTTTATGGCATCACGAAGTGTCTTTAATTGGGGATTTGGGATTGTAGGTGAGCTCATCAAACGTGTTGGCGCATTTTCTGTTTTACACGGAAGTTCCAATCGTAAGATGATACGCACCACCAAACGGATCTTATCCGAGCGAGATGGGAAACTGGTGATGTACCCTGAGGGGATTATGTCGGGAGAAAACGATAATTTGGTCTCGTTTTTGCCAAGTACGGCCCAACTCATTTATTGGGGTTTAGAAGAAGCCAGAAAAAAAGACCCAAATGCAGAACTGTTTTTGCAACCTACCTTTGTGAAGTATAAAATCTCGGGAACACGAGATTCAATTTTAAAGGACATTGAAACCTCACTTTCTCGAATAGAACTTAAGTTAAAATTATACCCTGGCGGAAGGACACTCCTTCGTCGATTTTTGACTGTTGGTCGTGTGATGTTAGAAGAAACAGAATTCGAACTTGGCATTCCGAAATCGGCAATCAATGGTAAAGATTTTGATTACCGTTTAGGGCGGGCAAGGCATACTGCACTCAATCTTGCGGGTCAAATCTTACAAATTAAATTCCAGGACTCTGATAATGCCATCCAAAAGATCCGAATTTTATTCCATACCTTGGATCGAATTGAGGCAGGGATTCCCTTGGAATCCACCCCCAAACACCTAACAGACCAAAATATCCGCAGGGCTAAACAATTGGTGGAGACTGCGTATGCTTTTCTTATCACACAACCAAAAAACCTCATCCAATGGCCATCCGCCGAAAGACTGATGGAATGGATTTGTAGTTTTGAAAGACATATTTACGGGAAATCAGAGGTTCGAGCAAAAAAAGCTTACGTATATGCGTCTCGTTCCATTTCACTCACTCCTTATTTTGAAAAGTACAAAACAAGTAAAAAAGAAAGTTATCACTTGTTACTCGGTGACATCCGAAAAGAGATGGAAAAGCTATTGGAACGTGGGAAAAAAGAAAGTGAACCTTTGGTTCCACCTTACTCAGTAGGCCTTGATTTACAAATTGGTTAGTCTAGAACCAAGGTAATTTCCACCCTTCTGTTTTTGTGACGGTTTGTTTCCGTATCGTTTGGTGCAACAGGAAATTCATCCGCGTACCCTCGAAAAGAAATATGTTTTTCATCCATTTTATAATTATCAACTAACGAATGTAAGACTGATTTTGCGCGATCTTCGGATAATTTTTGGTTGTATTCTTTTTTTCCAATATTGTCAGTATGACCGGAAACTCGAATTTCGCGGTCAGGGTATTTTTTTAATATCTCAGCAATTTTAGCGACAGCGGATTCAGCATCAGGTTTCAATTTGCTATCATTGAAATCAAACAAAATGGAATCCAAGGAAAACACAATTCCATCCTCTGTGGTGCGCACTTTCACCGGCAATTGATCCGCAACTCTATCCTTTTCCTCAACGTCTCCAATGGGAATTCTATTCGGATCTGGATTTTCGTTTGTTATTAAAGTTCCAGTTGGATTAGTGATTCGACTTGGATTGTTATCTGGACCTCCGACTTGATTTGGCTTCGGATTTCCCGCTTCAGGTCGGAATGTATGTTGAATCCGTTTTCCATTGGGCAATCCATCTCTTGTATAACCCACAATCAAATCATTTAAAATGTCTTCACGGATGGTTTCTTTGTCTTTCGCATTCACTTGGTTCCGCAAAAAATACACTCCCTTGATATGGAAGTTTGCTTCTTGGACTGTGCCATTTGGATAAATGAAAGTATAAGAAAGTTTTACCTCCTTAAATTCAGGAACTCCTCGTTCTGCATTAAAAAAAACTGTGCCAGATGCAAAGCCAAAAATCTTATAAGGTACGTTAGGTGCCATTTTTTCAGAATCAGGTTTAGAATAAAAAATGGGATAGGTATATGTAATTTTTTCGCAATTGCCAGAATAGTTTCCTTCTTTCCAGGGAAAAATCCCTTGGTATGAGTATTCCGGTGTGACTTTCACTCGAATTCGTTCGGAAGTAAAATCAAAAGACTCTTCAGCAGGCAATTTCCAGACATCGTTGACAGAAACTGGAGTTTCGGGAAAGGAAGGAAAACTTCTGAGATTGGGCATGGAAAATTCGTTAGGTACTTCGTAACGGCCATTCCGAAAAAGTGTAAAATCAGATAAAAATTCTTTGTCCTTCCAAAATGGCCCCGATGTTTTGCCATAACGCATGTAGGTATCAAACCAAGCATTCACCAAACAAGAGTCAGCCGAACATTGTTTGGTTTTCATGACCACTCGGTTTTTGTCTTCCCGTTCCACTGTTTTTGTCCCCACCCGAAAGAATACATCATGGTATTCGTTTAGCTCCAATACTTGGTTTGAATCCCATTTCCATCGGAATTGGGTTTTCAAGTCGGGGCCTGCAACCAAATCCAAAAAAGGGATGATTGTTACAAAACAAATGGCGAGAAAACGGGTTTGGGTCATCACGTTGCAAAGATCGGGGTTTTTTCTGAAAAACTGAGGGTGGATTTGGAAAAAACAATGGGTTTTTGCGATTGACGAAGGATGGAATTTGGGCTTTACCTGATTTACGATGAAAAACCTTTCTCTGCTTTTTTACATTTTGATTACAATTAATTTTGTCGCCTGTAAAGACAAACAAACTCTAAAAGTTGCTGGTTCCGAGACCATGAACAGCATGATGCGATTTTTAGGAACAGAATACGAAAAGGTGAATGCAGATGTTCGTGTAACAGTAGAAGGCGGTGGATCAGAGTCCGGCATTGACCGTCTCAGAAAAGGAGAAATTGATATGGCAGTTTCTTCACGTGACCTAAACCAAGCGGAGTTTGATGATCTTAGGAAAACGGGAAACCTTGAAAAAGTTCGTTTGGCCTATGATGGTGTCGCCCTTGTGGTCAATCCAAGCAATCCAGTTTCCAAATTGCATTTGATCCAAACATCGGATATTTTTTCTGGTAAAATCAAAAACTGGAAGGAAGTTGGGGGACAGGATGCACCAATTTCCATTGTCATTCGGAACGACAAATCCGGAACACAAGACTATTTCCAAAATCATATTTTAAAACGTAGGGATTTGGGAGAAAAGGAATACACAACCTACAAATCCAATGTGTTTTCTCCAAACGCCAAAATTGTGAAAGACAATGCAGAAATGGCAAAATACATCCAAGAAAATCCAAATAGCATCGGTTATATGGGTATGGGTTCTGCACTTGTGGACCATAAAGACAAATTAAAAGCGCTAGAGTATGCAAAAAACGCAAAAGATCCTTTTGTGACTCCTTCCATTCGCAATGTGTACGATAGAAAGTACAAACTAGCACGTGAATTGTTTATCATCTATAAAACAGACCAGGGTGACAAAATTGATGCCTTTGTGACTTATCTCACAAGTGAACAAGGGCAGGTGGCAGTGTTGCAATCTGGGTATTTGCGATCGTCACTTCCTGAAGTAGAAGTGTCTGCAGAACCAGTAAAGTAGGTGGGTCTTTTCTCGTCTTATCTAGCAGTTTAATCGCTTAACCTTACCCAAACCCTTCCAATTCACTTACAAACGCACCTGGTCGGAATTCCGACCGGTGTGATGTGTTGGATTCCTTCAAAACACCAAGATCCTATGGTTGTTTTGGTCATTGATGTACAATTGTCCCTGTCGATTGAACGTAATGCTTGAAGGTGCAAACAAACTGGCAGGGTTTACGGAACCACCCGTACAACCACCTACATTGTTTGACACGGCACAAGAAAGATTATTGTACTGACCAAATACGGCCACTGCTGTATGACCAGCGGTTTGTGTCGATTTTGGAAAGACCACCACACGGTTGTTACCAGAATCGGAAACATATAAGTTTTCACTTTGGTCGAGGGCAATCCATGTAGGATTGTTCAAAGCTGTGGCCGATGCGATCGATAAGGTATTGGTTGTAAAATTCGATTGGCCATAGACCCGCGTAGCGGTTGTGGATCCAACTGGGAAGTACAATACTCTGTGGCTCGGAGAATCGGCAACATACAAGCCACCTTTGGAATCGACAGCCATTCCAAACGGTCCGGTAAATCTCGTTTCCGAGGTATTGGAAACACTAGTTGAAAAATCCACTTGCCCATACACCCTTGTTGCCGTTGTGGATCCAGGTGGGAAGTAAACGATACGAATGTTGAAAGCTTCGGCAACATACAGTCCACCTTCAGGTGATAATGCAACAGCGCGAGGAGCATTGAACGCCGTATCTGATAAACCAGTAATTGCAGTTGTGTAACTCGTTTGACCGTAAATTCTTGCCGGTACATTGGATGAATTAGGAAAGTACAAGATTCTATGGTTGCCAAGATCAGTGGCATATAAGCCATTCTCTCGGTCGAGTGTGATCCCTCGGACTGAACTCAAATTTCCCGCTGATGTGCCTCCACCTCCACAAGATTGATTGTTGTTGGCGATATCACAATTGAAGTTTCCAAATTGACCATATACAAATGTCGATTGATTGGTATTAGGTGGGAAGTATTGGATCCGATTCACCCCTGCAATGTAGACCCCACCATCGGAATCAGTCACCACTCCTGTTGGCGAACTTAAGTTTTGGTTATTGGGATTGGAACTTCCTGAACAACTTCCAATATTATAAGCCGCACCACAAGTAAGCGATCCATACTGGCCGTAAACAAAAGTCGCGGAGGGTTCTGCCACTTGTAAAGTAAGATCCACGGTGGCAAAACCAGGGCTATTCCGAGTGATTCGGACGTTGGTTGGTGCCGTGACGGAAAGAGTAGTCCCTTTGATTTCTCCCGTTACCTGATCAAAACTAAGACCAGATGGTAAATTCCCTTCGATCGCATAACTTGAATTTGTCTCAAATTCAGGTAAGATGGAAACTGGAAAATTTAAATAAAAACGAAATTGGGTATAACGGTAACCAAAAGGGGGAACATCTACTAGTTTGTATCCACAATGGTAGGATCCAGAGGCGGTTGCTGTTTGCAAAATCACAGTGGGCACAAAGTCATCTGATTTGAGATCACAGAGGTTGTTTAGGCCCTCAGGTTTGCAAGCATTGGCCACAATTGGAAGAGAGAAGAGGAATACGATCTTGTAAAAAAATTTCCATTTTAGCTTTTGGTGAACAATGATTTCCACTTGGAAGGTTCCTTTAGTTTTTTTCGACTCAATTGAAAGACTGGTACAGGAGTTCCCACTCCCTTCAAGGTTGCCTTTTGTTTGCGATAAAAGTAATCATGTTCTTTGACCAGAGATTCCGATCCTGTGGCATTCCAAACGGTTTCACTGAGCCAGACCTCTCCCGATTTGGCAAGGCCTTGCACACGTGCGGCAATGTTCACAGATTGTCCAAAATAATCGAGGCGTTCATCATTGACAACCGCTAATGCGGACCCTTCGTTCAGTCCCACCTTCAATCCAATTTCGTAACCTTCTTCTTTCCACTGCGTGTTCATGGATTCAATTCGTTCCATCATTTCTAAAGCTGCGAGTAACCCTTCGGTTGGAGTGGAAAAGGTAGCCATGATGGCATCTCCCATGGTTTTGACAATGGCACCTTTGAACTTTCGCACAATCTCTGTTAGGATCCGAAAGTGTTCTTGTACCAATTTGTACGCGAAAATATCCCCAGCTGTATCATACATTTCTGTAGAACCCTTTAGGTCAGTGAACATGATTGTGAGAGATTTCACGTTTAAGTTTAGATCGGGGGAAAGTTTTTGGATGCGGAATAGGTCACGGAACGATTGGTTGTTTAACAACATCTTCGCTGTTAAAAAGGAATGGCGTATCGTCGGATATTCTTTTGCAATCCGACCTATTTCATTTGGGTTTGACGTTAGGACATTCAGACCCACTTGGAAGCGAGTACGGTTATGAATCGTAAACTTATGTGTTCCCAACGGAATGGAGGTTGTATCTGGTTTCATCCCACTTTCCATCAAATCGACTAAATACGATTGGTTGGAAGGTGGCAAACTTGGATCTACCGAAAATAGGCACATGGCATTTCGGTCGATACTCACAAATTGTACGAGATGGCCTTGTAACCCACCAAAACTTGTCTCAAAGGTAAAATGATAGGAATCATCTGGTTTTATCTTCGCATAATCTTTGATTGTCGATTGGATCCAATCCCTTAGTTCGGTTGACTTATCAAAGTTTTCGGAGAAAAAATAGCGAAAGTAGTTATTTACATCCACAAAAGGATCAATTTCGTTTTTTTGAAGAGAAGGGTGGATTTGGAAGGCAACTTCCACCTGGTCGTCAAGTAAAGTTGGAACTATGATATTGCAAGACACACAATGGAATTCTTTTCCTTCGATTTCATCCAATTTATGATGGCTGTGGACAATTCCACCGCACATCGGACAAATCAAATTATAAGCAAAATCAAAAAGTCCAACTTTAGCAGCGTGTACAAAAAAATCTACTGAGTCGTTTTCGCTTAATTTATGTTCGGTGGCAAATTTCAATGGATTGACACGGAGTAATTTCCAATCATCTGAATGGTTTACGTAATCCTCGGCGACTTTTGAAATTTCTGGTTTTAAAACGGGGAAAGTTGTCAGCGTGTTAAATTTTTGTTTGATGATAGAATGATTCAATCCGTGCCCTCTAACTTAGCAACATACGGTAAATTTCGAAATTTCCCTTTATAATCGAGTCCATACCCGACAAGAAAATCATCTTCGATGATAAATCCTGGGTAATCCACAAGGATGTGTGGGTTTGCCTTTTGTTTTTTCCAAAAAAGAGCCGCCACTTTTAATTCCTTAGGATTTTGTTTTTGGACTTCGGTCAGGAGGTATTCCAAAGTTTTCCCAGTATCCACTATGTCTTCGACAAGCAAAACGGACTTGTTTTGCACAGATTTTTTTAATTCTTTCGTAATTTTGAATTCTCCAGAACTGGTCCCGTCACCATAAGAAGAAGCTGCCATAAAATCGACTTCATGAGGAATGGCGATACTCCGGCAAAGATCCGCCGTAAAGATAAACCCGCCATTGAGAATCCCAATGACAACTAAATCTTTACTTAAAAAATCCCGAGAGATTTCACGTGCTAATTCTTCGACACGGTGGTGGATGCGCTCTTCTGAATACAGTGGTTTCATTCTTTCCCTATTTGCCCAGGGATCCAGAATACTACTAATTGGCAACTTCCCCAACTAAGATTTTTCCAAGAATCCTCAGAAAAACTAAGCCCGAGAAAGGAAGCAGTTGGGAATTTTTGGAAGAGGGATTTTTCTTTCTCACCCAAAACAAGGGAAGAGCCCAATTCTTCGAGTCCTCGATTGTGACCGACCAAGCAAACGGAACGAGTGCTAGACGGAAGGCCATGCAATACAAATAATAAATCTTCTTTGTCTGCGTCGTATAAGTTTTCGCGGATCTCAGGTTTTGGCAACCGAAGGACTTCCTTACGAAGTGAGGAATAGGTTTTTAAGGTTCGTTCGGAAGGGGAAACCAAACATTGGTCAAATTCAAACCGGCTTTCTTTGAGATACTCTCGTAAAGCTTTGGATTGTTCTTTTCCCCTGCGAGACAAAGTCCTTTCCAAATCGGTTTCGTACGGTAGGTCCCATTCGGACTTTCCATGCCGTAAAAGATAAATATGTTTCATACGAATAGTTTAGTCGAAACATCCGCCTTAGAAATCACGAAATCGCTATTTTTGTATTTCTTTTTCGTATTTCGAAATGAGTTCGTTATTGTTCTTACAGGAAAATTTTGTCCGCATTTGGTTCAGGTGGTATTCCACAGTTTTACGGGATTTTTGGATGCGGTCTGCCACTTCATTTTGGGAAAGGCCTTGCACCAGTAAGTTTAAAATTTCCATTTGGAATGCAGAGAATGGGAGTTGGACTTTACTCACGCCGTCAGATACAAATGATCCACCCTTCATCACAAGTTGGATGACTTCTGGTAGTTTGGAGATGGGGTCTGATTTGAGCATATACCCATCAGCTTTTGATTTGAGAGCGTCTTCTACATACACTCGGCTTCCATGTAACGAGAAGATAATGACCTTTGTGGGTTGGTGTTTTTCTTTGATTTCGCGTAACACATCAATTCCATTCCGATCCGGTAAATCAATGTCAAGGACTAGGACATCGATCGGATTGGATTCGAGGAAGGAAAACAAATCGGCAGCAGTTCGAAATTCTCCGGCAAGAGAAAAGAAAGGATTGGATTTCAGAATAGATATGATTCCTTCAGTGACAACGGAATGGTCTTCTAAGATAGCGATTTTAACAGATTCCACAACCTTATGATTTTCAGTGTCTCCTTCTCATCTATCCAAAAATCTTTTTGTAACTCAGTAAAATTTTGTCGTTATCCCTTAATTTTTCTTTTGGTCTTAGGTGGAACCCTTTCCTGTCGGTTTGACTCCTATCCCACTTTGCTTGCCGACGAAGGTGTTTTGGATACGGAATTCGTTGATTTCACGAAGGAAACCATTCCTCTGATCGGCCAATGGGAATTCTATTGGAATGAATTTTTAAACCCAAACCAGAAGTCCCCACCAAACAAAACGTATCTCAAAGTGGGTGTACCTTGGTTTTCGCAGGCCAATCAGGCAGGTGAAGATTATCCCAGTTATGGTTATGCGACCTACCGTCTCCGTGTTAAATTACCCAAACCAACAAAGAATACGAAAGCCTATGCGTTGTTTGTGCCAGTCCTCCATAGCGCTTACAAAATGTACGCAAACGGGAAGTTGATTGCTGAAAATGGAAATTTGGGAATCAACGTTGCGACCCACCAACCTTCCTTTCATACAAAAATCCTTCCACTAGCGGTTTTGAGCGGGGAATTGGACTTGGTCATCCATATCTCCAATTTTTCGCATAAGTATGCGGGGATTCATGGACTCATTCGGTTAGGACATTTGGATCGAATCATTCCTCTTTGGAATGTGAACTACACTGTGTCTTGGATGATCATGTTGTTTATGGGAATTTTGTCCCTCTATCATATGTTAGTGTATTTTATCAATCGTTCTGAAAAAAACGCATTACGAATGTCATACGTCTATTTAGGCATTTTGATTTTAAGTTCTACTCTGATCGAATCAAGGATCTTGTTTAATCTACTTCCCGATGTGTTTTGTATGCCACTCTTTCGATTTTCAAGGATTGGAATTGTGATCGTATTGTATTTTGGAGCATCCATCCTCTTAAACTTAGCACAAATGCGTGTGTTTAAAAAGGTTATTTCTTTTTTAAAATTGTATTGTTTAACCTTTTTAATGGTATCGGTTCTCACTCCAGTTAGACATTTATCAGAAATTACTTTTTATTTTGAAACTCTTTCCGGATTTTTTATCTTGGTGAGTTTGGTTTCGGTTTCACTCGCCCTTTATTTACAAAGAAAGGACAGCAAATTGTATTTTTACAGTTTGGTCCTTGCCATTTTTGGTGGGATCATTGATGTTTTTTTAATATCAAATCCTAACTTTGGTTATCGGCCAATGGGCCTAGTTTCCCTGTATTTGTTTATTTTACCTCAGACTTTGGGTGTTACTTTTGGTTTGGTGCGGGTTTACAAACGTTCGGAATCCATCTCAAAAGAACTCTACAAACGCAAAGAGGCGTTGGAGAAAAAAGTAAAAGCACGAACTGCAGATTTGGAAAAAGCCAATCGATGGAAAGCTAATTTCGTTTCCTTAATTTCGCATGACTTACGTTCGCCGCTAAATAGCGTAAATCAAATATTAGATGTGATCGAGTTTAGTTTTAATGAAACCTCAGAAGAGGAAAAAAAGAAATTTTTGGGTATTTGTAAATCAGGAGTGAGCCAATCCCTTCGGATGTTGGAACAACTTCTAGATGTGAGTCGCTTTGATGCCATTGGAACGAAACTCATCCAAACAAAATTTTCAGTGAACGAACTTTTGAATGAAACCATTGAGTCCATCGAACCACTCGCGACACTCAAAGGAATACGAATCCAAAAAGACACACCCATCGAAGCAGAAATCATCGCTGACCGCACATTGATTGGAGAGGTTTTCAAAAATATCCTTACCAATTCCATCAAATACTCGCATTTGAATTCAGAAGTTTGGGTTGGAGTTTCTTTTAAAGGAAAATGGTTGTCTGTCGAAATCCGAGACCGAGGCCTTGGTATGAGTGAAGACCAAATCCACAAATTAACCGGCGATGAAAATATCAAAAGTACACCAGGAACGGCTGGCGAACGTGGGACAGGTCTTGGATTACAACTTTGTATGAATATCCTAGAAGTTCATTTCGGGAAACTCAGAATTAAGTCAGTTCTCGGTGTTGGTTCTTCCTTTGAAATTTCTTTGTCGAAAAGCACCAAATCTGTATTACTTGTAGATGATTCTGGAAACTTTCGATCGGAATTAGCAGAAGTTATGCGAAGGAATCAGTGGATTGTAATTGAGGCAGGCAATGGTGAAGAGGCACTTTCCCATTTGGCAAGGATCACACCTTCTCTCATCATCACTGATTTGCATATGCCAGGAATGAATGGAATCTCTCTCATCCACGAATGGGAAGGAAGGCGTAACCAAAACCAAAAAATCCCCATCATCTTAATAAGCTCCGATGCTCCATTGAGTGGGGGAGAAACCTTCCTCGAAGAAGAAGGTTTGGAAACCATAGTGACTGCTTATTTTTCAAAAATGTACAAAGCAGAAGACCTTTGCCAACAAATTGAACTCAGTTTAGAGCAGTAATCGTTCCATATGATTTTTGATATGGAGGGTATGCGCTAAGTCATACTCTTCTTTTGTTAATTCACCGTAAGCAAAGTGGGGCCGTAAACTTGATTCTGCTGTTTTGGAAAAACGATCGATGGCTTGTAAGAGACGTTTGGCTCCCAGTTTCACATCCGTGTTGTTTGGTATCTCTTCTGCGCCAGGAATTGGTTCTTCCAAACCGTGATTCATTTTATTTTTGAAAGCAAAAACTGAAAAAGCAATTTTCCCGATAGAACCTCGAAAGATGGAAGACTTCATTTCGGGATACCCGCTCAAGGAATACTCGATGCTTTGTGCGCAATGGGACAATACTTTTCCAAGTGTCCAGTTTCCCTCAACTTTATATCCATCTGGTTTGGAGAGAAGTTGGGTCACAAGGGCTTGGTAGTCACTTAAATCCTCGGCATCCATCCATGGGGAAGTTTTTTCCGATGGATCGGAACTCGTGTTATCGTCATTTGATTCTCCGAATAATGGAAGTTGTGCGACAGTGAATGACAGGGCAGATCGTTTGATGAATTCTTTACGTTTCATATTTATTTTCCCCTGAGAGCAATTGGTTTTTCAGATTTGGTTCGGAGTTTCATATTGAGGAATTCTACGATCACAGAAAAACACATTGCAAAATAAATGTAACCTTTTGGAATATGAAGTTCTAGTCCTTCGCCTAACAAAGCAACACCGATCAAAATTAAAAAACTAAGAGCAAGGATTTTAATGGTGGGGTGGCGGTCCACAAAATCAGAAATACTTCCACTTGAGAGTAACATAAATCCAACGGATAATACAACGGCCGTGATCATGACACCTAATTTGTCAGTCATCCCTACAGCGGTGATGACTGAATCCAATGAAAAGACAACATCGAGAATCAAAATTTGAACGATTACTTGGGTGAAGGATATTTGTTTTTTGGAGTCATCGCTTAACGAAGAATCGCCTTCCAATTTGTGATGGATTTCGGTGGTGGATTTAGCGATGAGAAAAAGTCCTCCAGAAATTAAGATAAGGTCCCTGCCACTGATGGCATGTTCCAAAACTGTAAAGAGAGGAGTTGTGAGTTTCATGATAAAAGAAAGGGAAAAAAGTAATAAAATGCGAGTTCCCATCGCTAAAAACAAACCGATTTGTCTGGCTTGTTTTTGTTTGGTTTTGGGCAAACGGGACGAGAGGATAGAGATAAAAATGATATTGTCAATGCCTAGGACAATTTCCAAAGCAGTTAAGGTGAAAAGAGCAAGCCAAAGAGATGGATCGGAAAGGAGTTCTATCATAACCTGTCCCAAACTGTTTGAAGGAAAACTAGAATCAATTCAATTCTTGGGTTTAGTATTTCGAATCGTCAATTTCTTTGAAAAAAATACCAACCTTCACATTCCTTAACCAACCTCACATCCTTCCAATCGGCCAAATTTTCTTTGGATTCGGTGACACCCCATCCGAAGGAATCAAACGTTTGATTTTTGAAATCTTTATCCCAAGAGCTGTTTGCAATCCAAGGGTAATACACACCGTCTTTGGTGAAGGGAACTAGATTCCAATTTTGGTCGGAAAATGTATAACTGTATTTGATTGGCCAGTACGTGGCTGCACCTGGGAGGTTTGGGTCAAACTGCGAGAGGCATTCCATTCGATGGTTTCGTTTTGTTTCTCCAGCTTTCACTAAGGAAACGAGTTCCGTATGTTTGCCTAAATAATACCAAAAACATCCAATCACCAAAACAATGGGAAAAATCCATCGAAGGAAAGGGATTCGTTCCAGGATCCGAAACGAAAAATATAAAATACCAAAAGGCAAAAAATACAGATAACGAATGTTTGGTTCTACTTGAATGGTATACAAAAATACAAGTGTGATGAACGGAGAGAGGTAGAATACGAATTCTAAGAAAAAATCCTTACGGTTGTTACGAAAGACAAATAAAATTCCAAACAAAACACCTATGACCAAATACCAATCAATCCACTGCGAAAACAATTCTTGGATTTCAAATGATTGGACAATACCTTTCCAGAGTGAATTTGGATCGGAAACTAACAAATGCCCTATACCTTTCAATTGGGATAAAAGATAAACATTGTCTGTTCCCATAGTCCCAATCCCCATTAAGCGGAGGCCCTTTGCCACAGCCTTCGCCAAATAAAACCCAACCAAACAGATGAAAGTTGGCCCAAAAGATTTCCATCCCAAACGTATGATGGCATAAAGAAATAAATAGGGGACAAATTGTACAAAAAACCAATATTCGGAAACCCAAACGAGTGTCATTAGGATGAGAAACCGAAACCAAACTTTGACTTTTTTTGGATTCCAATGTTCCAATTCGTACAGAGTCCCTATCGCAAAGAAAAAGACCATCGCATGGAACCCAGGCAAATAAAACTGCCCAAAGGAGTTTGGATGGAGACCAGCTAAAACGAAAAACCCAAGAGAAATGGAATAAGCATATCGTTTTGGCATTCCCAATTGTCTGGCCAAAAAAAATGGCAAAACAAAGGAGAAAAACCCAAATACCAAATGGAACCCATATACAGATGGAATGACTGGAAATAAAAGAATCGCGAGTACAATTTCAGGAAAGAGGTAGGTGCAGGGAGGGAGGTTCCAACCTCGGATTCCGGCAAACCCCCCAGTCCAAAAATCCCGAGCAAATAGATAGGGATACAACACGTCACTATCCGTAACTTCTCCTAAATGATTTTCGTAGATCACATCATATAACAGATGGAAGCTGACAAAAATCACCGAAAGGAAAAATAAGGGTTTTAAGAATCGGAATCGTTTCACGATGTCAAACGATCCATTGGGAATCAGTTGTCTTAGGTTTTGATTGGTGATTCATTTCCAAACTGAACATAGGATGCCGATTCCATTTTCCATTCCTAGATCCTTTAGTAACTAGGGCATTTTCGTTCAAAGATCTTAAATCGCTCTGGAAACTCAAGTTCCACCACAATCCGTTTGTCAGGTACGAAAGGATGAGGGAAATCTAATTTTTTAGCAAAGAGTAATAGTCCATACTGAGTGTAATCTTTTGCAGACCTTGAATACAAACTGTCCCCAACCACAGGGCATCCTACTTTTGCCATGTGAACACGGATTTGGTGGGTACGACCCGTTTCAAGACCAAGTTTCATCAAACTAAACTTACGTCCCGTTTGGGTTTGGACAATTTTTTCTGTTTTGTAATGGGTGATGGCCATACGTCCATCTTCTCTGACACACATCTTCACTCGTTCTACAGGGTGACGGCCAATCGGCATACTGATGGTTCCCTCTGCTTCCACAGGCGCTTGCAAAACCCAGGCATAGTAGGTTTTGTCAACAAGCCTATCCTGGAAGAGTTTGGATAAGGCGGCATGGGCTCTGTCCGTTTTGGCAATGATGAGAACCCCTTCCGTGGGTTTGTCCAAACGATGCACAATTCCTGGACGGCGTTCACCACCCGTCCCCGAAAGGTTCTTAAATTGGTGGAGGAGTCCGTTGACAAGTGATGGGGAGTCGTCACCGGGACCACTGTGACAAGCGATCCCCGCTTTTTTATGGATGACCATAAATTCATCTTCATCATACAAAACAGGGATATCCATTGGGATTGGTTCCAATCGAGAAGCAGGTCTTGCGATGACATCCACCACATACTCTTCTCCTAAGGCCACCTTATAGCCGTTTTTATGCACGACTTGGTCCTTTGTTTTGTTTGTCACAAAGCCAGAATCGATCCATTTTTGAACGGTGGAACGGCTAAGATCGTCGCCAGCGTTATCTTTTAGGAAAACGTCTAAACGACTTTGGTCATAATCTTCGGAAACGGTTACAAATATTTGCATTTTCGGTTGTTATCTAATGAAAAGAACTAAACTATGGAAACATTAAGGTAGGTCAACTGATGAAAAAAGGATTTTTTTTAAGCCTCATCCTCCTCGTAGGTCTTTCTATTTCATTAACGAATTGTTCGTCTTCTGAAGAAAAAGAAACTCCAAAAGAAACGTCCACAACTACGGACAACACAACTGCAGTTTCTTCCAGAGATCTCAACGGAGCTCTTTTGGATGAAATCAACGTAGCACTCAAAGACTACCGTTACCCAGATGGCGTTCGTCGCAGAGGATTTAGCTACAAACAAGCAGACATCCAAGCAGAAGATTTCAAAACTTGGGCAAAAGACAATGTTGCTTATATCAAAGACGCTCTTGCAAAACTTCCTGAAGGTTATGCATTAGAAATCACTGGCCATGCGGATGCATCTGGTCCAGAAGAAGCAGAAGGTGCTAAAAAAGGAAACGGTTACTACTCACAAATCCGTTCTGATGCCATGAAAGATGCTCTCGTAAAACAAGGGATCCCTGCGGAAAGAATCGTGACAAAAGCTGCTGGTTCGTCTAAACCAATTTCTGGTTTTGATGAAAAAGACGCGATCAACCGTCGAGTGACTTTCCAAGTTGTTTCTAAATAAGAAATTCGATTTTCTTACCTAGAGACCTTTCTCTAATAAAAGCCCACCATTAGGTGGGTTTTTTTATGGCATGTGAGTATCTCCAAAAGGTTTTGATCAAATCCGGGAGGAGTTTGGCGCCTCGTATTGGTTATGCGAATATGGAATCAGGAATAATTTATTCGGAAATTTTGATATTTTACTTCAATTTACAAGATTGACGAAAAGTGACGAAGCAGACATAATTCAATTTGACCAGTTTTTGTGAAAAATAATACAAACAATTACCTTTTCGATATTGATAACTCTTTTGCAAAGGTGTTGCCATTGGAAACTTTAAATCATAATAAAGCTGTTTTAACGCATATTATATGCACTACGGTATAACTTAAAATCATGGGCGCATTTTTATTTTTGATTTTATAAAGAATAATTGTAAAAAAATTTTGATGAACCGAGAATCTCTTTTAAATATATCTCTAAATCCTGCAAATGATTTTTCATCCGAATTAGATTTAAATAAAATGCATCTGGCTACATGAAAATGAATATAGGGAAAAAAATATCAAGAGAAGATTTTATGGAATTTTTTCGCAATATAGATGAATTAAATCAATTAACGCCAGACGATCGAATAGAAATATTCAAATCAATTTTACTGGGAAGTTCAGATATAACGAAAGAATTATTAGATGATCTTTTGATTAACTATTCTGTAGATAATTTGGGAGTAATAGAATTCTATAATGACGAGAAGCAATAATTGGACAAAAGAAGAAACGATTATTGCTTTCAATGTCTATTGTAAAATACCTTTTAAAAGTAGTAGCAAAACGAATCCCACAATTGTCAAATATGCGAACATAATTGGCAGAAGTCCTTCCGCGCTTAATATGAAAGTAGGAAACTTTGGAAGACTTGACCCAGAATTAAAAAAACAAGGAATCGTTGGCTTAGGAAACGGAAGTAAACTAGATGAAATCGTTTGGAATGAATTTCATGGGAATTGGGAAAAGTTAGCTTATGAAAGCGAGTTATTGATTGCTCAATTCCAAAATAAAAAAATAGAAGAACTTTTTGAAGATGTTGTAATTGAATTTCCTATTGGCAAAGAAAAAGAATCATTAGTAAAGCAAAGGGTAAATCAAAATTTTTTCCGTTCAACAATTCTTTCATCTTACAATATAAGGTGTTGTATGACAGGCTTATCTGTTCCCGATTTTTTGGTAGCAAGTCATATAAAGCCTTGGAAAACAGATGAATTCAATCGTTTGAATCCACATAATGGTTTATGCTTAAATTCAATTCATGATAGAGCCTTTGATAGAGGTTTTATGACTGTTACTCCAGATTATAAAATAAAAGTTTCCAAATATTTTGAAGATTTCACAAAAGATCATGCTGTGCCCGATTTATTTTTAAAATATGATAATCAATCTATCATTTTGCCTGACAGATTTCTTCCTTCTAAAGACTTTTTAGATTGGCATTCCAAAAACATTTTCAAACTGTAGGATGTAGGTAATATTATCTAGCCCATCTCATCTGCTAGGATTGAGTGCTAAATATTAGGTAGGTGCAAAATCAACTTTATTCAAATTCAAGAAAGATGGAACAAATTTTAAATATGCTCTTCATAGATTAATAAAGAATGACATTAAAAAAATTGATTCTGCAGAACGTTTTTATAATAAATTTCAAATACTAAAAGAGTTAAATGTAGATGTATCCTTTGTAAAAGTAAAAAGTTCACTGTTTCTAAATAATCTAGTTTATATAGATTCGAGTCTACCTACAATATTGGGAAAACTTGTTTATTCTTATTATAGTTCACAAAAAGCCAAAATTTCAGAACTTGCAGAAGATTTATGAGAACTAAATTCTGAAAACTTCGTTTTATCTTTGGGTCAAGATTTTTATGGCCAAAAACTAAAACGATTTTTAACTGATGTGGCTTTAGGATTTACTCCTGGAAAAGTCTGGGATGGTAAGTATGAGGCTACTGGTGGATACCTCATTGTAAAAAAGGATGGAGATATAATCTGTTACCATATTTATGATAATTCTCAATTTGAAGATTATATATTTTATAACACTCGATTGGAAACTCCAAGTTCTACCCGTCATAAATTTGGTAACATTTATGAGGAAATCGGTCAATTCCATATTGATCTCAATCTACAGATCCGTTTTAATAAGTAGAATTAAAGACAATAAGCATTCAAGTATTTAGGTACAGAAATATTAAATTTGGAACAATTAGATTGTCAGACCATGCCAAACACAGTCGATGAATACATCCAATCCTTACCAGACGATCTAAGAGAATCATTTTCCAAACTTCGGAACTTTGTTAAAAAAAATCTCCCCAAAGGTTTTGAAGAAACATTTCAATACAATATGATTGGTTATGTGGTTCCAAAAAAAATGTACCCTGCCGGTTATCATGTAACACCTGAACTTGCACTTCCTTTCCTCCATATTGCTTCCCAAAAGAATGGCCTTGCCCTCTATCATATGGGAATTTATTCCGATCCAAAATTACTCCAATGGTTCCAAACGGAATACCCAAAACATTGTAAAACAAAATTGGATATGGGGAAAAGTTGCATTCGATTCAAGAAAATAGAAGACATTCCATGGAAACTAATCTGACCTGCTCCCCAAAAACTGCACCGATATTTAAGTTAGTTTTCTCCGATATTAAGGAGAGAGCATTATGGCAAGAAAGAAGATAGAAGAAAGCGAGATTTTTCGGATATTAAAGGAAGCAGAAACAGGTATTCCAATCAAGGAACTTTCACGAAAATACGGAATCACTGAACAAACATTTTATCGCTGGCGTAACAAGTATGGAGGAATGGAGCTTAGCGAAATCAAGAAGATGAAGGCACTCGAGCAGGAAAATTCAAATCTCAAAAGATTGGTAGCTGACATGGCTCTCGAAATCCAAGCAATTAAGAATGTTTTGGGAAAAAAGTTTTGAGCAGATCAACGAAGGAGAGAGCAGTTGATCTGCTAGTTGAAGAGGGACTTTCTCTAAACAGAAGCCTAGATGTTGTTCTTCTTCCTAAATCAAGTTATTATTATCAGCCGAAAGCTATTGATGAAGAGACAATGAACGAAATTCGAAGACTTGCTTTTCGATGGAAACGGGAAGGCTATCGACGAATTTACCGAAGGTTAAGAAGGTCGGGTAGGACAATCAATCATAAGAAAGTATATCGACTATATTGCTTAGAAGGGCTTAAAATAAGGACAAAACCGAAGCGAAAGAAAAGAAATGCATCATCACAGCAACTACCATTGCCTAAGAATTCAAACGAAGTTTGGTCAATGGACTTTGTTTTCGAACGGACGATTGATGGAAGAAAGCAAAGAATTTTAACAGGTATTGATCATTTAACAAGAGAGAATACCATACTTCAGGCAGAGTTTACTTTTTCGTCAGAAAAGTTGATCAGATATTTAAACACCCTCGAAAGACTTCCAAGAGCATTTGTTTTGGATAATGGAACAGAATTTACATCCAAAGACTTCCAGAAATGGGCAGAAGATAAGGGGATAGAAATTCACTTTATTGAAAAAGGAAAACCAACACAAAATGCATTTATAGAAAGTTTCAATGGTAAACTTAGAGATGAGTGTTTGAATCTACACTACTTTAAAAATCAAAGAGAGTTAACCGATGCTTTGCGAATTTTCCAAAAGGAATACAACGACGAGCGTCTTCACTCTTCATTGAATTACTTGACTCCTTCAGAGTTTAAGCGATCTTATGGTTGAAATGTTTAGAGAAAACTAACTTATCCATTGGTACTGAAAATGGGGGCAGGTCAAATCGAGGAACTTGTTTCCAGAATGGGTCCAAAAGAGTGGATCGATCTATATGAAAAGAATTTGAAGAAGTCAAAAGAAAAAAGTAAAAAAGGAAAATAGAATTCTATCAAAATTTAAAAGATGACACCTTGCAGATGTATGATGTTCAAAAATTGACATCGTTTTCGTCAAAGAATAAAAAGGATGATACTCTTAATTTTGTTTTTGGCTTCCAACATCTAAAAATGATGGTAAACCTTGAGTTGATAATTTTGTAAAAAAATCGGAGACCAATTCTGAATCAAAGTCGATCCCAGATAAAACTAAGTTACGAATTAAGTTCCAAAAGGCTCCTGCTAAGTATTGATTCACAAATTGGTAAGGTGGGAATTTCTCTTTATAAAGTTTTCTTAATGGTTCGTGTGTTCGATACGATTCTTCTGTGATAAAATCTAAAATTCGATAGGTAACGGATGCCGGAATTGAATTTTGAAATAACATTTTGTAAAATTGAATATTGGCTTTCGTGTTTTCTAATGCATAGTAAGTCAATGAACGTCCATTGGCTAGTAAAGTTTTTGGATCTACCGTAGGTGATTCTGATTCCATTTTTCTATAGAAATCAATATAAGTTCGATATAGAATATCCTCTTTATCAACAAAATAATGATAAAAATTAACACGCGTCATACCTGCTCGTTTTGCAATGTTTTCTATACTGATTTTTTCGTATGGAGTGACTAAGAAAATTTCGTGGAAGGTGCGAATTAATTTTTCGTAGGATTCCGAAATTTTGTCTTTTTTATTATACATCTGTAAAATATTATCTCCTTGAAATGGTGAATAAAGTTTCGACATTCACAGATACATATTTCAGTTTACGTCTATGAAATTCATCAACCTTTTAAACGTATTTGGACTTGGATTTACTTTGATCACCTGTTCCTCTTCCTTGGAAAAACCTAAAAGTTATGCGGAGATCTCCTATTGGCATAGATACCAACATTTCCTTCCAGATGATCTAAGATTTAGAAAATACAATTTACCAACTGAAGAATATTTTGAGTCGCAAGGATATCAGATTCATTTGGATCGGTATCCGAAAAAAGATGCTAAGTGTAAAATTTTATTAATTCATGGAGGAGGAGGGAACGGTCGTATCCTAGGTACTTTGGCTATCGGTTTGGAACATTTAGGATGTGAATGGTTGGCACCTGACCTCCCTGGATTTGGCCTCACGAAAATCCCATCTGACAAAGCTTTTGTTCCTTATCAGGATTGGGTTTTCGTATTGAACGATTTGATCCAAAAAGAAAAAAATCCAAATCAAAAAATCATTCTATTTGGACTTAGTATAGGAGGAATGCTTGCCTATCATACAGCTTCCGAAAACGGAGAAGTGGATGGCCTTATAGCGACCACGTTAGTTGATCCGAGAGAATCAGATGTACGAGATGCAATTTCATCCAATTGGTTTTTGAGTCGCATTGGAATGCCACTAAATTCGTTTTTTTCCTTTGCCACAAATAGGATGTATTTCCCAATCAAGTGGTTTAGCAAAATGGAATTCATTACAAATGATCCGAACTTTTCGAAAGTATTTTCCAATGATCCTTATGCAGGTGGTTCTAAAGTAAGTCTGGGTTTTTTAAATACATTCCTCAATTACAAACCTAAAATCGAACCAGAAACTTTTCGAGTCTGTCCTGTTTTACTTGCTCATCCAAGTATCGATCCATGGACACCAACTCATTTGAGTAAACGGTTTTTTGATAAAATTCCAGCAACGAAAGAATTCGTCTTACTTGTCGGAGCAGGTCACTTTCCTTACGAGGAGCCTGGTGTCAGTTTGCTGAAAGAATCTGTTACAAAATTCCTCTCAGATTTAAAAATAAAATAAAGAGATCTGATTTTGTGTATGAAATCTTTTTGTGATTTTAAAATGGATGATAAATTTGAAAATGAATCCCTTGGTATATTTGATTTTTAAATACCTAATCACAGCAGCTCTTGTTGTGCTTATTTCGGAAGTGGCAAAACGAAATGACCGATTGGGAAGTCTTATTGCTTCCCTTCCGTTGATCACTATCCTAACACTCATTTGGTTAAAAGTTGAAAATGCATCGGATCAAAAGATTTCAAACCATGCGTATTATACGTTTTGGTTTGTTTTGCCAACATTGCCGATGTTTTTGATTTTCCCAAAACTGAATCCACTGATTGGTTTTTGGTTGGCACTTTTTGTCAGTATCATTCTTACATTTGTTTTGTTTTATTTATTCCAATTGGTCCTCGGTCGATTGGGGATTCATTTATTTTCATCATAAGGCAATCTGAAAATACTAAGTTTGATTTGGAATCTGTCCCAATTGAGTCTAAGTCATATGCAAGTTGAATTTTATACAAAATGGGAAAAGGACTCAAATTTAATCACCACAAGGTTATCAGGCGCCATTACAGAAGCAGATGCAATCGCATGGGAAAAGGATCTGACCCAAGTGTTACAAGCGCTACCGGAGGGGATCAAATTTAAAATATTTGTCAACTTTTTTGAATTGAATCCAAGTTCTGTCAGTGCGCACAAAGCATACCGAAATGTGATGCCACTTCTTTTGAGTGAATATGGTTGGAGGATCGGTTATTTGGATTTATTTGAGGAGGCCAATGGTTTAAAAATTACTTCCAATAAAGATATTCAATGTTATGCGGCAGTTCATTGTCATCATGATAGCTACAAAATACAAGAATATGAAAAACGATTCGGAAAAGACAATGAACATTTTTATGATGATCCAATTGTATCAGAAGAATGGATTCGAAATTTTCAAATGTTAGATCCCGTTAGGTGAAACATACTTCGGAATTTCTTATTTAAAACTTTGAAAAATTGCTAGAATATTCATGATGATCCGTCTACAATAATTTGAATTTTGAAATATTAGGAATCCAAGAAACGAGATAGGAACCATCATGAAACTAAATTTAAAAATGCCAAATGATCTAAAGTTTGCTTATCAAAACGAACTAAAAAAATACAAAGAAGCTCTAGCACATAATAACGATTCGTTGGCATGGCATCATTTGGAGCGAGCCCATATCATTGGACAATACCATCCAGTTTCACATACGGGTGTCCATTTCCGGATGTTTGTTTTTGGAATCAGAAAGTTCGATTTCAATGAAATTTTAGGACAATTTGTGCGAATGAGTTTTGGTTGGATTGGGAGTCTATTCAATCGGATCCCAGTGGGAAATACTGGCAGTGCAACTGTACCTATTTTTGCTCCCATGCCGATTCCAGAAGATTTAAAATCACTATTATGGAATGCGGACACAGATGCAAAAGGATTATCTGGCTTTAAATAGTAAACAATATCTGCCTTGCTTCAATCCTTCTGAAGCTCATAGATTCGCATAAGATTCATTAGACGAATTTTATCAATTTGTTATTTTTCAGCTACTAAAAGAAAGAACGATGCGTCCTCATTCATAAATACTTTTTTCTCTTCCAAAACGGTGGAAGACGAAACGTTTCGGAATCCAATTTTTATCATTAATTCCTGTAAGTTTTTCTGATTAAAACCATTGTGAACTTTTGGGTGGGAAACTCTTTCGTTTTTATCAAAGTCCACAAGAAATAGTTTTCCACCTGGTTTGAGTAAACCATACAGAAACCTTAGGATTTTTTCTGTATCGGGAATATGCAATAGTACGAGTGACAAAAGGATCTCATCCACTGGCAGAACCTTTGATCCAGACAAATCACTTACGGCCATTGTTTTTGCATTTAGAATCCCATTTGTTTTGATTTTGGATTGCAACACTTCTAACATCACAGATGAGTCATCAACAAAGATCACTTCATTGTAATGTGCAGTGAGAGGGATTCCGAGTAGTCCTGTCCCACATCCGAAATCAAGTAAGGTTTTCTTTTGGCCAAGTGACAGAGTTGGGTATAATGTTTCTAATATGCGCCGAGCAAGTTGGATTCTATCCTCTGTATCATATTGATTTGCAATTTGATTGAAAACATTTGGTTCCATTTGGAATCAGCAAAACACAATCCCGTCCTATTGTCGTGAAAAATTCATTTACGAAAGAAGGATTCCCAAGAGATTAGAAGTACAAATTAGAGGTTTCTATGCCAGAATTCTTTTACGCCGATCCCTTCCCACTCACACAAGACACTACCGAATACAAACTTTTGACAAAAGATTATGTCAGCACAGTCCCCTTTGGCGATAAAGAAATATTGAAAGTGGAACCAGAAGGCCTCACCTTCCTTGCAGAAAAAGCGATGGAGGATGTTTCCTTTTACCTACGAACGGCTCACTTGGAAAAGGTACGAAAAATTTTAGACGATCCTGAATCAACACCAAATGATCGTTTTGTGGCAATGGCATTACTAAAAAATGCAGTGATCGCTGCTGACAAACAATTGCCATCCTGCCAAGACACAGGAACAGGCATTGTCATGGCAAAAAAAGGTGAGTATGTCATTACAGGCGGAGATGACTCTGAAGCACTTTCCAAAGGAATTTATAATACTTATGTGAATAGAAATTTACGTTATTCACAAGTCGTTCCTTTGACTATGTATGAAGAGGTTAACTCTGGATCCAACTTACCCGCTCAAATTGATATCTATTCCACACCTGGTGATAAATATAGTTTTCTTTTTTTGGCGAAAGGTGGTGGGTCAGCAAACAAAACTTATCTCTTCCAAGAAACAAAAGCACTTCTCAATCCTACTTCTCTTGAAAAGTTTATCGCAGACAAAGTAGCCAATTTGGGAACAGCAGCATGTCCTCCTTACCATATCGCAGTTGTCATCGGTGGAACGTCAGCGGAATCCAATTTAAAAACCGTAAAACTAGCGTCAGCTGGATATTTGGACCATTTACCAACAAAAGGAGATAAGTTTGGTTCCGCATTCCGAGATACAGAGCTCGAAGCAAAAATGTTATTAGCGGCTCAAAAATCAGGGATAGGCGCACAGTTTGGTGGAAAGTATTTGGCACATGACTTTAAAGTGATTCGCCTTCCACGTCATGGAGCTTCTTGCCCTGTTGGTCTAGGTGTTAGTTGCAGTGCCGACCGTAACATCAAAGCGAAGATTACAAAAGATGGAATCTTTTTAGAAAAACTCGAATACGATCCAGCCAAATTTTTACCAACGATAGATGAAGTGGATTCGAATACTGAATCGGTTCACATTGATCTAAACCAACCGATGCCAGAAATTTTGAAAGTGCTGACCAAATATCCGGTAAAAACTCGAGTGATGCTTAGCGGTCGTTTGGTGGTCGCACGTGATATTGCCCATGCCAAACTCAAAGAAAAATTGGACAAAGGAGAACCCCTTCCCGATTATTTTAAAAACCATCCAGTGTATTATGCAGGCCCTGCGAAAACTCCTGAAGGTATGCCATCAGGTTCGTTTGGACCGACCACTGCTGGTCGAATGGATAGTTATGTTCCTGTTTTCCAAGAGAAGGGATTTTCGATGATCACTCTTGCGAAAGGCAATCGTTCCAAGGTTGTGACCGATAGTTGCAAAAAAAATGGTGGGTTTTATCTCGGATCCATCGGTGGCCCAGCTGCATTACTAGCTAAGGAAAACATCAAAAAGGTAGAAGTATTGGATTTTCCAGAACTTGGAATGGAAGCGGTTTGGTCCATCGACGTGGAAAATTTCCCGGCGTTCATTGTCGTTGATGATAAAGGGAATGACTTTTTCCAAATGTTGAATTAACATTCGTTCCAAACGCATGATAGGTGTAACGATCGAAATAAGATTCGATTGTTACACCGAGAAGCAATCAAATGCTTTTCATAAAACTTGAAAATCGAATCCTAATATCGAAAATCCATACGTTTGCTCTTCTGGATTAGATAGAGAAAGATACACATTCAATGTCTGCGAAGAAAAAGTTCCATCGTGAGGGAAGATTTTAAACAAATGAATCCATTTCAAAAAATCGCTATTTTTTTAATTTCCATTTTATTATTGAATGGAACATTCGTTTCCAATTCTGAATCCAACCAATGTCCAAAAAAATTCAAATGTTTGACGACATTTGTTGCACTCGGTTCGATTTTGTTGGCTCGTGAATTGGATTTATCAGTCAGCAAGAACTCTGGTCCAAAAGCTTTGGACCTAATCACAATACCTCTCAACGAAAATGGAAAAATCAAAGAAGTCAAAATAGCAGAGAATGTTTTTTATTACCAAGTGATTTGGAAAGGAAAAGAAATTCTGATAAGTCGGTTTGATTTAGATACAAGCAAAACTTTACGAACACTTAGCCAAAATCCAATCCAACTTTATAACGAACCAAATAGCAGTGCAAAAATTCTGATGAACATACCTGAAAACATACCGTTAGATGTATTAGAAAATACACACCCACTCACTCAAAATACTGGATATGTAAAGGTTAAATTTAATGAAAAGATTGGTTGGGTACATCGTACTTCATTAAGCGATGATGAGTTTGACATTCGTTTTTATAAAAAAAATCTCCATGAGCTTGTAAGCCCTTATCTTTTCCAAGTTAAGGAAAAAGATTTTAATACAGAATTAAAAATCATTGGGGAAGGATTTTCTGTCTTTTCCTGTAAGGTAGGAGAAGAAGAATGTTCTGCGAAATACCGAATGGGAGAGTCGAGTTTTGGAATGCCAGAAGAAGCAGTCTACTTTGATCTCTCGGTGAGTGGCGGGAAACAGTACGTTTGTGAAATGAGAAGAGTTGATTTTGTTGGTGAATTGCAGCGAGTGATCGATGATTCCATCACTGAGGATGAATTGGATCCATTTATCAATTGTAGTCTAAGTGAAAGTGCATCATTAGAAGAGGAAACTTCTGAAGAATCTTCTGGTGAAAATGAATGAGTCCTTTCCTTAGTGTCTTTGATTTCGAATGTTAAAAGTAAGTTCTTATTCATTTTTTCTTTCGATACCTATCAATTAGTTGATTGAACTCGTCTGTTTGGCTAAGTCCTTTTAAAAATTTTCCATCAGAATCCACTTTATAAAAGCTGGCATAATCTGTATAACCATGTTGTAATGATTTTTCAATGAAAGCTAATGCATTTTTTTTATCTCGTTTTGCTTTCCAATAATAATTGGCAAGGTTGGCATAAGAATATGAGTCACTAGGATCGCAATCAATGGATTTCATAAGAGTTGATTTTGCGAGTTCCCATTTTTCCAATAATAAATAATTCCATCCTAAAAGGGAATAGGAAATACAATCTTGTGCATTCAATTGTAAAGCCTGATTTAAGTCGGCACTTACTTTCTCATATTGTTTTCTTTCTAAATGGATACGCGATCGCAAATAATACGCATTATACGTCGGCCTATATTCGATGGATAGATTCAAATCATCCAAACTTTTATCCAATTCCTTTATGACTAAATACCCAAAACCTCGATTATTGAGTCCGATATAATTTTTGGGATCTAACGCGAGAGCTTTCGAATTGGCAGCGATTGATTTTTTATAGTAATTTGAATTGGAATAGGAAATGGCAGTGTTGAGAATGCAAAGGATGTCGTTTTGAATTGGGCAACGAGATTTTAGTTCAGTATCAATATCATACGTATCATCTTGAAAATATGTTATATCGGCAATTGATGAGGACACGCTATGAGCGAAAGGAGTATCAGATAAATAACCACTAAACATCCATCCTTCCAAATTTTTATATTTGGCTTTTACCCATTTTGCTTCGATGCCATCTATAAAATCGGTTGTGTTTGCATATTCTAATATATTTACTTTCTCACCATGAGGAACGAGTGTTACTTTTGGAAATTTTTTTCCTGGGTTTTCTCGCAAAAAAAGACCAGATTTGGCAGTGATATAACCAATATTTGAGTTTTTGTTTGCGATTGATTTACCATCCTTTCCTGTGGAACAATTCCAAATACAAAATGAAAGAACCAGAAAATAAGTGAATATACATTCGAATCGAATCAAAGATTTCTTCATAGGGGCGTTCCTTAGAAGGAAAAAAGTACCATTGATTCAGTTGGACGTCAAGGATTGTTTTTGATATGAAATGATTTTAATATTTGATTAAGGATCTAAATACTGAGTCCCAAATTCTTTTCTCCAATACGCAACACCAGAATATCCAAGTTCGATGCTGTTTTGTTCCCATTTTCGTAAAAAATAAGCGGTAGGTAAATAAATAACTTCATCCATATGATTGAATTTGACATAGTCGGTTTTTGCATTTTGAATTTCAGGTAAATGCATCCAATTTTGAATTGGTTTTACCTTTCCAAATTTTCCAGATTTCGATTTTGCATAACCATATAATGGCAGACCTAAATAAATTTTTTTACGAATGGAAGTGATTGAGATAAAATTTTGTTTGGATGTGTTGGGATTGGAATCATTTTCTGGTGGAATCAAATTTTTGTCGTTTGAAACCGATTTAGAATGAATCGATTTTGTTTGATTGAATTGGATCAATTCAGTTTCGATTGTTTTTAAATTGTAAGTGATCCAATCTGAGGAAGATACTGGCCCTTCTTTTGTTCTGGGGTTATGTTCATCGTATAACATTAAAATCCAATGATCGGAACAAGTAAATAATCTTTGTAAGTCGTAATAATTGTTTTGGTCAGGGTGATTCGGAGGGAAAATTGCGATTGAAAACATCCAATGGGATTTGAAATTTTTTATTCCGGTGAATAGCGAACAAACGAACGTAGAATATTCATTTTTTGTTTGGATCGGACTCATTTCCGCATCGAGGATCAATCCCGATAGATTTTTATAATTAGAAGATAAGTTCTGTAAAGAATTTTGAAATCGATGTAAAAATGATTCAGTTATGGTGAACATTGCAGCTTCCTCAGAAAAAATACCAAATTATTTGAAGGTAAACTTTGCGAACCATGAAGAAAATGATGTACGAATGGGAATGGCTGGTCACGGTCAGGCTCAACTGGCCAATGATTTATGGGTAGTGGAAGTTGCGAAACGTTACCATCTTTCAACCATTGGAATAGGACCAGGCATTGTAAAAACGAATATCCGAAGAGAAATTCCAAACTTTTTTGAATATTTAATTGCACCTTTTTTTACTTTTAAAACGAAAACTGCCAAGGAAGTTTCGAATGAATTGTGGAATGTCATTCAAAGGGAATCTCCAAAAAAAGGAAATCATCGATTTTATAAAGATCAGAAATTTTTTGATGGTGATCCATGGATTTTATCTGAAAAAAATCGTAACAATTTATGGAATTATGCAGAAGAAAAAATCAAATTTTTATGAGGTTATGCAAATGAGAAACATTCTGATTTATACGATTCTTTTTTTGGGATTTATCAATTCGGTTTCAGGTGAAGAAATTTCTTTTCCGAAAGGGCAAAGTTGTGTCGCTTGGAAGACAGACAAAACTCTAATCGTAGTAAACAAACAATCTCCAGTTGGTTTGAATTGTAAAATTGAATTAAAAATTGAGCAAAGTAAATTAGGATATAAATTTGAAGGGAAGTTTCCTATTTCCAATTTTAATAGCAATCAGTGACCTGCCCCCGTTTGTTGGACCAAATCTTAAGTTAGTAAAATCCTCATAACTCAATTTCCATACTTCGCTTTGAACTCTAAAGGAGTCAAATAATTTAAAGAGGAATGGAGACGTTCTTCATTGTAATCCTTTTGGAATTTAGAAAGTTCATTCTTTAGTTCATTCAAATCTCTACAGAAGCTCAATTGCAAACATTCAGATCTTAACTTACCATTGAAGCTTTCAACGAATGCATTCTGAGTTGGTTTACCAAGGTCAATATAGGATATACCGATATTATTCTTTGATAACCAATTGATAAAAACTCTAGAAGTGAATTCAGGACCATTGTCAGTTACAAACGATTTTGGAAGCGCAGGCAATGATTCTAAGAATCGAATTAATCTTTCAGAAGAAATGGAATAGTCTGCTGATAAAACAACATTTTCTCTTGTGCAAAGATCTACACCAGATAGAATTCTTGCCTTCCGACCATCTATTGTTCGCTCATGAAGAAAATCTATTGCCCAGACCTCATTCGGTTGAGTTGGAATTGGAATAGGTGTACTATCAGCTAATTTCCGTTTCTTCCTTGGTTTTGTCCTTATTTTTAAGCCTTCTCGCGAGTATAATCTGTATACTTTTTTATGATTGATTCTCCATCCAGCTTTACGCATGAATTTATAAATCATTCGATATCCTGCTCGCTTGCGTTTGAAGGCAAGTCTTCGGATTTCATTTACAACTATCTCATCTTCATTTTTCGGATTGAAGTAGTATGTAGACTTCGGAAAATCTAAGAGCTTCAGGCTTCGCCTTTTTGAAATACCTTCCTCGTTTAACAGATCGATCGCTCTTAATTTACTCGGTCTGTCTAAAACTTTTTTCCGAGTACGTTTTTAATTGCCTGTATTTCTAGAGCCATGTTTGCCACAATTTTCTTCAATTCTGAATTCTCTCGTTCAAGTTCTTTCATTTTTTGGATGTCACTTAATTCAAGACCTCCATATTGATTACGCCATCTATACAAAGTTTGCTCTGTAAAACCATATTTTCTTGATAATTCTTTGATCGTAACTCCAGATTCTGCTTCTTTTAGAATTTGGAATATCTTAGGTTCTTCTACTCTTTTCTTCGCCATGCTTTACTCCTATTTATCGGAGGAAAACTAACTTATCAAGTGGTCCAATTTTTGGGGGGCAGGTCACGACAAAGTTTCAAATATTATCTGACAAAAAGAATTATCTTTATTCCTTAACACATCATTTTTTTTCATCACCAGTAGCTCCTGCAAAATTTACTGGTAAATTTGATGATTATACAAAAGATGGATCACTTTTCATCGATTTTGAAATCAACGTAATCGAAAAAGGAAGATATACAATTGAGGCAAATCTATTAACCAATCAGGATGAACCAATTGCTTATGCTAGAAAAAATCAGAAATTGGAACAAGGAAAACAGAATGTTACTTTGATGTTTTTTGGAAAAGCGATTGTGAAACGAAGAGAGTCTGGCCCTTACAAAATAACTTTCCTGAGAGGAGAGTTGAATACTGATGTAATACAAGAAGACTTGTTATTAAAATCTCCAAATGAAGTAGATCGAATATTAAAATCAATTCATGATGATCGACCTAAAAAAAAGGTAATTCCATTATATACCGGCCCAATCGAGACAAAAGTATATTCTTTATCTGAATTTAGTGACAAACATTATGATTCAGAAGAAAAAAGAACTCGATTGAGCGAGTTAAATTTAATCAAAAATAATTTGGTACCTTAACTTGGTTGGTAAAAAGCCAAATAAGCTGCAAGGAGTCCTAAAAGTGGGAATACAAACCAAAGGATCTTTGCTGCTTTTTGATTTTTATACGCGAGAGTGAGAAGTCCACCAAACGCAAGCCAGATGAGAATCTTTGCGATAATCCAAACCGGAAGCGCAGAGTGAGAGATATCACGGAACTTCATCAGTCCAAATCCTGCAACAAGTAACAAAACCAACCCAACTCCATGAAAGATGGCAACATAGGTTTTGAATTTGTTATCCGATTTTTTCCCTCCATTGATTGAATAAAGGGTTACGCCACCCAAAGAAAAAAATAAAAGATACATTCCGAATATATGGATTAATTTATAAGCTTCGTATGACACAAATGACTCCTTGTAACTCTCACAATTCTTTCAAAACTTCGTTTTCCTTGCGAGAGTTTTCTCTAACCTTTCCCAAGAAAAAAACTAGGAATTCCCAGTGCTAAGATAATTCTTTGGAAGTTATGGAGTCTCTTTTCCTCAGTGAATCCCCATCCAAAACCCTGCTTCTACTACGAGGGATCCCTGGCTCAGGAAAAACCACTTTTGCCAAACAAATTTCAAATTCCAATGGCGCACCAATCTTTTCTATCGATTCCTATTTTGAAAATGAAAAGGGAGAGTATCAGTTTGATTACACCAAAAACCACTTGGCATACAAAGAATGTGAATCCAAAACAAAAGATGCTTTAGAAAAAGGAATTCCCTTTGTCATTGTCGATAACACGTTTACATTAGATTGGGAAATGAAACCTTACGAAGATTTGGCGAAAACATTCGGATATCTATGTTTTGTGATCACGGTAGAAAACAGACATGGAGGAAAAAACGTTCATCAAATTCCAGAGGAACAAATTGAAAAGATGAAAGCAAAGTTTAAAGTGGTTTTGTAATGAATTAGGGTAGGATGTTTATAAAGAGACGATGATCGTGGAACAATTGATGGGATTCCAATAACAAGTACTGGAAATATGATTTTTTTATTTTTCGAAAAACTTCACTCCCTGTAATCCACGGAAATCATTATCTTGTGTCCAGAGAATTGCGTTGTTCAATTGAGCAGTTGCATAAATGATGCTGTCTGCCATTGGAATTGACTTTTCAACGCTGATCTTTGCTGCGTAGATTGAAATTCTTGGGTCTAGGTTTATGACTTTGCCTTGTTGCATATGAGCTACAATTTTTAACGCAAAATCTTCTCCTTTTTCTTTATAGACTTTTTTAAAGATTTCAAATAAAGATAAACTTGGTACAATTAAGTTTTCTGTTTTTTCAATCGCTTCCGCAAAAAGATTCGCACGGTTAGTTCCGCTGAAATATTCTAACCATCCTGATGAATCTACGACATTCAAAATCGATCTCCTTCTCGATCAATTTTTGAATTGATTCCTGACAATGATCCTCTCAATTTTTTGATGGGTTCAATCGGAATGAGCTCCATTCGATTGCCAAAAGTGATGATTTCGAGTTTCATACCTACTTTCACACCGATTTGCTCGCGAACCTCTTTAGGAATCACTACCTGAAATTTTGGAGAGACTGTTACTTTTCCCATATCGATACTCCTCTCGTAATACTAAATGCTGATCGATTAAATGTCAAGGTGTTTGGATACGAAAAATGAGGTCATCATTGAAAAGAAACTGGCAAATTGATTGAGAAGGATATATCTATAAATCCTTTCAATTTAAAATTTTATAAACATCGATTTGGTTTAGAGAATTTGAAGAGAGTTGAATCAAAAAACGAAATAAAAATAATGGAAGGCAAAAAAAAACCGCCACTTAAACAGAGTTAAGCGACGGTCTTTTAACAAACTTGGATTATCTCCAGTTGTTTGTTTTAGGTTTTGCGATGTTTACTTTCATCTCACGGTTGAGTACATTTTTTCCGTTAAGATCTTTAATCGCGTTATCAGCTTCTTTTCCATCTTTCATTTCGATGAATCCGAAACCTTTAGAACGACCAGAGTACTGGTCAGTGATGATTTTTGCAGAAGTTACTGCTCCGTGTGCTCCGAAAAGCTCACTGAGTTTACCTTCAGTCATATCGTAAGAGAGGTTGCCAACGTAAATGTTTACTGACATAGTTTTTGTCCTGTTTGTTAAAGTTGACTCGGGAATTCTAGATTTACAATCGTCGGGACCCTAAAAGGGATTTTGGGTAAGAACTCCAGAAAAATGCAGGGAAAAACTTGGGAAAGCTACCAGCGTGCAAGCTTGAAAGGACTACTTCGGCGGTGAAAATCAACAATACTCTGAATCTTCTGTCAGTGTAATTACCCTTTCTAAAAAAAGCAATCTGAAAGAAGACCCAGAGGGAAAATAACGAAAGATTTCGTTTTAATGGTGGTGGTGTCCACCTGGACCATGTACGTGTCCATGTTGTTTTTCTTCATCGGTTGCTTCGCGAATCGATTTGATGGTAACATCAAAATGTAGGGTTTCGCCAGCTAACGGGTGATTGCCGTTCAAAATAACATCCGCGTCTCGAACTTCTTGGAGGTATAGAATCATTCTACCTTCTGGTGTGTCGGTTTGGAATTCCATTCCCACTTCGAGTTCCGCTTCGGCAGGGAGTTCTGTTTTGGGAACTTGGAAAATGAGGGCTTCGTTATATGTCCCATAACCTTCTTCAGGTGGTACTGTGACATTTTTGGAATCTCCGTTCACTAAACCTTCCAGTTCTTTTTCCAGTCCAGGGATGATATTTTGCCAGCCATGGAGGTATAATAGCGGTTCGTCTGATTGGTCCAGAGTCTCTCCCTGGGCGTTCTTTAGGTGATAGGAAAATCCTACAACCATTCCTTTGCTGATGGTTTTTGACATATTCATTACACTCTACATACGGAAAAAAATACTGCAACCGAATAAAAGGTTGGTACCATATTGTAATTAAAGAAATTGAACCCTGGAAATATCAATATCTATGAATTGGCCGTTACTCATTCAAGTTTTAGGTGGGCTCGGGATTTTCATCTATGGGATGAAATTACTCAGTGAGTCCTTACAACGTGTGGCAGGAGATAGGCTTCGTTCCTTTCTTTCGTCCATGACACGAAATCGTGTGTCTGCTGTGTTCAGCGGATTATTCATTACTTCAACCATCCAATCCAGTTCGGCAACCACCGTCCTTGTTGTTGGGTTTGTCAATGCGGGACTCATCTCCCTTGCGCAAGCCATCGGTGTGATTATGGGAGCAAACATTGGAACCACGATCACGGCATGGATTGTTTCCTTTTTAGGATTCAAATTCAACATTGCTTCGTTTGCCTTACCAGCCATCGCTCTTGGGGTCATCCTCCATTTCTCACGAAAAGAAAGTCGATCTGGTTGGGGAAGTTTCCTCATCGGATTTGGATTTTTGTTTTTGGGATTGGATTATCTCAAAACCTCCGTACCTGATAGCGCCAAAGACCCAGAGAGTTTTCTCTTTTTGCAACAATACACAAACATGGGTTTTAACTCCATCTTGTTGTTTGTTTTGATTGGAGCTTTGTTAACCATTGTGATCCAATCTTCTTCCGCATCAACGACGATCACCATCACACTTGCCTTCTCAGGTTATATCCCAATTGATGCAGCGTATGGAATGATCCTTGGTGAAAACATTGGAACTACAATCACTGCCAATTTAGCCGCCATTCCAGGAAATCGTAATGCGAAGAAAGCTGCCCTTGCCCATACATTGTTTAATGTGTTTGGTGTGGTTTGGGCACTCCTCTTTTTTAAAGTATTCACAGGGATTGTGGATGATTTGATTCCAGGGGATCCATTGACAGATAAGGAATCTACAAGGTTTCATATTTCTTTATTCCACACAATGTTTAATGTGACGAACACTCTCGTTCTCATTTGGTTTGTGAATACAATCTCCAAAGTGGTGAGTACGATTGTTGACGGTCTCGCCTCGAAAACAGGAAAAGACAAAGATAGCATCCGTTTGTTACAAGCAGGCACTGTGAAAACCACAGAACTTGCAATGGTAGAACTTGTAGAGTTCACAAAAAAAATCATCAGAGATACGTATGATTTTTTAAGACTCACAGAACAAATTTTACTGCAACCGTATGATGCGGCAAGGATAGGACAAGTCCTGAAAAAAGAAGAGGAACTTGACCAAGTACGAACAGAAGTTCTAACCTATCTGAACCAAGTACAAGAATCTGGAATCACCGGTAACTACGCAAAAGATGTGTTAGGGATTATGGAAAGGGTAAAGGCTGTGGAAGAGATGGGAGACAATTTTGCATCTATCGCGAGAAAAATTCGTAAGTCCCACAGACAAAAAATTTCCTTTGATAAAAACTTTTCCAATTCTGTGAAAGACCAAATGGATTTACTCAAACACCATTACGATATTCTACTTGTGAACTTGGAACAAAGTGAAACCTTTGATATCCTTGGAAACCCACAAGTTCGTAACCAGAGCCGTGAGTATAGGTTTCAAATGATTCGTTCCATCAAAAAGAATGAATCAAAAGTGAAAAAGAAAAAGTACCAGAAAAAAGAGAATCTGTTGCCGGCTCTTCTTTACCGTGATATTTCCAGAAACTTAGATAATATCTCAAGGTTGTTGAATGCAGCCATTTATGCGGACGTATAGTCCGTATTGATTTGAGAAAAATATTTAGGATATTTCGAATAGAATAAACGTTATATCATCGTCTGCGGGGCCTTCTTTGTTTCGCAGACGAATGTGTTCATCTATCCCACCATACAAAGATTCGACGGATTCTGCTTTTCGTTCCAATAACCAATTGAGGAGAGCCTCTTCTCCGGAGTCCCCATTTTCCCAAAGGTCCCAAATCCCATCGGTGAATAATAATAACTTATCACCTTTCCGAATGGTATGAACCTCTTCTGAATACTGTCCTTCTTTGGAATAACCGATCAGTTTTCCTTTTGGTCGGATTACATCAATGGATTTTGAAAGATCATTAAACTTGTATAAGGCGGGATGTCCCGCATTGGCCACTTTTAATACTTTTTGTTCTAAATCGATAAAAATGGCACTGGCTGTTAAAAATTGATTTTTGTAGTTCCCTGCGAGTGCTTGGTTGATGTTTTCTAACACCTTTCCTGGTTTATTCGCAAAAGCCAAGGTTTGCATATAGGCAATTTTTAACATCGCCGCTTCAATGGCCGCAGGGACACCATGGCCAGTAACGTCGGCAATGAGGCCACAGATTTGTTGTTTTCCATAAACAGTTAAATCGTAAAAATCTCCACCTACCAAAGATGCTGGAAAATAACCAGTTTTGATTGCTAGGCCAGGGAATTTGGGAAGGATTTGGGGTAAGGTTGATTCTTGGAGTTTTTGGGCAAGTTTTAGCTCTTTTCCATACGCAATTAACTTTTGTTTGTTGATTTCGGCTTTGAGTTGGATCCTTTCTTTTTCTTTTTGGACCACAGAGATCCGGTCACCAAGTCCAAATGCCATCAGCAGAACTTCTAATGCCATTGCAGCTTGGAAGGCATTTTCCGTAAAAACATTCACTGGGAAAAATCCCATGTACTTTAGTACAGTCGTGAGACCACCTACGATGAGCATAAAGTATCCGAAAAAGTAAAACCTTGCCGGTGGAAATTTTTTCACAAAGGAAACATAATAGGAAACAAAAAGGGCATAAAATGCCAGAAAGGAAGAAAGAGAATCTCCAAATTGGTTTAATGGCCGGTAAGGTACAAAAGGTAAAAGGGCCAAACAAAGCATCGGAATGATGGAAAGTCCCATAAACCCTTTGTACAAGAGAGGTGCATTTTCCTTTAAATTCATAAAAGTGATGCTCATGGGAAAACAAGAAATTAAAAATAAAAAATACAAAAAATTATGAGCATTATAAACTAACTCGGGTGAGTCGGGGAAAAATAAGACAGGCAACAGACCTTGGAGTGAAAGTTGGAATAGGATGGAAGCAAGGATTAGATAATTCACATAAAACAGATATGCTTTGTCTTTCACCATAAAGTAGACAAATAAATTGTATAAACTCATCACACCTACGATGCCAAAAAACATCCCTTGCATAAGAGTATCCAACGATTCATAGGAATCAAAATGTTTTTCCTCCGCTACCATAAGTGGTACTGAAACAGAACTATCTGTTTTGATTCCGACAAAATACGTTACTGTTTCACTAGGTAGAAGTTCGGTAGCAAAACTAAAACCTCGGTAGTCTTTGTCACGATTTTGAAACGGGTAACGTCTCCCTTGGATATTTTGTTTGATTTCGCCTGACTCGCGTAATGCGTAAAATTGCACTTCATCTAGAAGGGGGTATTTAATGAATGTGATCGTACGTTTGTTGTGGTTTAGATCATTGTGTAATTCGAAACAGAACCAATATTGTTTTGTTGTATTCCCAAAATTTGGGATCACACCATTCGCGAATGAGACTGGGTTGGTTTTGAATTGAGTGAGAATTTCTGAAATTGTGTTGATCGGTTCGTCAACTGCAAGGAAAGCGAGTTCCTTTGATACATCAAATGGTTTTCCTTGGTTGGTTGAAATGGGAAATGTCTGGACGTTCGGGCAGAGTTTCTCTTCCGCTCCTAATGTGGTATGAAAGAGACATAAAAGTATGATGGTAAGGGTCTGTTTCATACAGGAAGGCCACTAGTATAAAACGTGAACCTTCCTTTGTAAATCTGTTTGTATGGGAAAAAAAGGAATTATGTGGTGGCGACTGTAATTCCCGCTAAATTGCGAAGAGCGTCGTATGCTTTTTCTTTTTGTTCCACTTTGGTTTTGTTCACTGCCTTGCGAATGATCACGTCCCATTGTTTTTCTGGGTGTTCCATCTTCATATTTTCAAGCAGTTCCAAAATGTTTTCATCATCAGATGCATTGAAGATTTCGTCTGTATCGTAGCGAAACATTCCAAAAAGGGCATCAATGTAATCACCCACACTCATGGATTCCTTTTCACCAGTTTGGATTTTCTTCTTTTCTGCCTTTCGCAGCTCACGTTCTCTGCGTTCCAGTTCTGTACGTTTCATTGTAAGGGCCTCTAGCTTGGAAGCATTTGGTTCCAAGACCATATTTTCAAAGGGCGGGAGGGGGAACACTCAATTTGTCCTAAAATTGTCTCGATTTTTGGTCTGAGGGCAAAAGATTGGGGTAGATGGTCTCCTTTCGGTGGATAGCAGGACTTTTGACCTTAGTGCTAACGACCCAATTTTTCTTTTTGGGCAGTGGGTTACTTGGGTATTGCCTGGAAACCAATTCCAAAATTTGTAAGTGTAACCACGGATCCAAAAAAGAAAAGCACACAAACTCCGAAGACCAATTGTTTTCAGAGAGCCAAAATATAAAAATCACCTCATCTGAAGAAAAGAATCATGCTCATACAAAAGAGTTGGCACTAAAACCAAGTTGCCATGACGCAAAAGATGGAGAAGCCCACCTCTGTTCTTGCAAAAAGAAAAAAAAGGACGCAATGTCCCTTCGGACTCACCACCAAACCATGGACCAACCAAATTTGACATTTGGCATTGCAGTTCCCATTTTGTATTTTTATAAAATTTATGAGTCTCCTTCCACTCTTGAGGATGGAAACCTACCTACTTTACTAAGACCACCACGTATCACTTAGGAATATATATTCCAACATTTTCCTTGGCGACTTGGGATTCACATAGTTTTGTCGCAAAAAAAATAAAAGTTATATTAGAATATTAGGTATTTATGAAATTATTGCATTTAATTAAAATTTCCATTGTTTCGGTTTTCCTTTTTGGGTTTGTCTCTTGTGATATCATTTCTGAACCAAGTGATAATCAAACATTAGCGTTATTAGCGCTTGCTTTACCACAATCTGTGAATTTAGAATTTGAAGCATTGGTGAATGGTCAGAAGATTACATCTGGAACAAACACTTTGTCAGATTCTCGTAGTGTGCAATTTAGAGACTTCCGATTGTACATATCAGAAGTGAAATTTGTTCGAGCAGATGGTTCAACGGCTGATGTTTCTTTATCTACAGATAACGTTTGGCAAGCCAATGGTGTTTCTTTGGTTGATTTGGAAACATACCGGACAACTGAAACTAATATAAAAGTAAATGGATCTGTACCCATTGGAAGTTATACTGGAATTCAGTTTACAGTGGGAGTGCCTGCGGCTTTAAACCATTTAAACAGTACAAACCAAAGTTCACCTTTAAATATTGGTAGTATGTATTGGTCTTGGACTGGCGGATATAAACATGCGAACATAGAATTTTCTTATAATGGAACAGATTGGACAAGTTTACACCTCGGTTCTACAACTTGTTCTGGTGCTCCAAATTATGGAAATTGTTCCAAAAAATTTCGTGCTATAATTCTCCTAAGTGGTCAAGTAAACGTAAGTAATCAAAAGATCTCGTTGGATGTAGATAAATTGTTAACTGGTCATACATACGGCGCTATGGGTATGTGTATGCCAGGGACAGGTGCACCTTGCGATAGTTTGGTACAAGCATTTGGAATGAATATTTCAAATGGTGCGATGGATAGTTCTATTACGCAAAGATTCTTTAGCTTAAGGTAAGTGTGATAAAGAGAGATGGTATTAGAAATATACCAACTCAAAATAAATAGGAATCATATGATAAAGTCGAAATTTTCAATATTAATTTTAGCAATCAGTATTTTCTCTAATTGTATACTTTTGCCATTCCAGAAAGATGAATCAAATGATAATCTGCTGTTAGCTGCCCTTGGAATCTTGGCAAATGCATCCGACTGGGTTTGGGACTTGCCACCTGGATTTCCCGTTCCGAAAGTACCACCTGAAAATCCAATGTCCAGAGCAAAAGTTGAGTTGGGAAGGCATCTATTCAATGAGAAAGTACTTTCTGGTGATGAAACCATGTCTTGCGGAAGTTGTCATATCCAATCTCTCGCATTCGCAGATGGAAAAGATTTTCCAAAAGGTATTACCAATGTTTCACATCCAAGAAATTCTCAACATTTATCCAATGTAGCATACCTTCCTAGATTAACTTGGAGTAATCCTAAGATGTCAAGTTTGGAAATCCAGGCTCGTGCTCCGATGTTTGGAGAAAGCCCAATTGAACTTGGTTTGTCTTCGAATGCCTTCTTAGATAAACTAAAATCCAAATCAATTTACCAAACACTGTTTACGAATGCTTTTGGAAATGCCGATGCAGCAGTGAATGAACAGAATGTTCGATTTGCCATCGCAAGTTTCCAACGCTCGTTGATTTCAGGGAATTCAAAGTATGACCAATATGCCTTCCGGAAAAATGAATCTGCTTTAACTGAGTCTGAAATAAAAGGGATGGAAATTTTTAATGGTGAAGTGGCTGAGTGTTTCCATTGTCACGGTGGATTTAATTTTACGGACACTTCGTTTCATGGTGGATCCCAAGAAGAGTTTTTTTATCACAGCAATGGGATCCATGATGATGCGTATTATGATGGAGTCCCTAGTAACAAACGAGGGTTATATGATTTAACGGGGATTGCTTCGGATACAGGAAAATTTCGCGCTCCATCTCTACGAAACGTTGGTGTCACATATCCTTACATGCATGATGGAAGTTTTATGTGTGATAATGCCAATAATCCCAATATCACAATTGGGAAAACAAAAACAGATTGTGCAAGGGATGCATTAACCAAAGTAATAAACCATTATCGCAGCGGCGGGCAAAACCATTCTGCCAAAGATGCTACTTTGATTCGTGCATTTGGTATCAGTGATTCCCAGAGAGATGATTTGGTGAATTTCCTTCTGTCCTTGACAGATGAAGAGTTTTTGACGAATCCAAAATTTGCGAGTCCATTTTGAAAGCACCTAACATAAAAAATCATATGGCCCTGATATTGTGTTTGGGTCTAGTCTCTCAATGTACATTTGGTTCTGTTGGTGATCGGGAAGAAGAAAAATTGGTCATCTTACAAAATCTAATTTTCTTCAATAACAACCAAACCATTGCCGTTGGTACGAATTTACGAAGTTATGATGACCAAGCGGATAATAACATCGATCAGTTTACTCTAACGAGTGGTGTTAATACATTTAATATTGCTGTCCAAACGAGCACCTATACCAATTGGGAGACAGGAACGTACCGGATCAACCCACCAAATCAAATATTTGGCATATCGACTTCAAGTTCCGAGAGGAGTGCTGCTTTTGCCAAAACCCATACTCCGTATACAATCCCACTTGATTTACCTTCAGATGATTTGTATGGTAAGTCCTATACTTTTTTAACAGGTGGGACTATTTCCAATATCACCCAATTCAATAGTGCAAATAGAACTGGTGCAAGTTTTTTGTATCCCAATACAAGGGTATCCAATATGCCTTTAGGTGTTGTTGCTCTTGCAAATATTAGCTGGGAAGAGATTTACATCCAAATGAATGTGACTGGATTTACGACTAAAACTGTTACGATTCTATTGCCACAAGGATCCAAAGCCATTACACCCAAATGTAAAATTCCAATCAAGAATGGTCGCAGTGGGAATATTGAAATTCTTTTTTCTCTGGCATCCCTATTCCAAGACAGAACAGTTTCAGGATCACCGGTTAGTTTTTTAACAACATTGAGTGGAAAAACGGATCCAGTCGTTATTTCCAAAGTTTCGAATGTTGACTTGTATACAATCCTCCAACAAAACCTACAAGCTGAGGATATCACCTTCAGTTTCCCTGGATGTTTCCCGGGAGTCGAACGATGAAACGAATGTTTTGTGGAAAGTCTTTGCAAAGAATCTTTTCCTTCAGTTTTTTCCTGTTAGTTATCTTACCAAATTATTCTTTACATTCGCATCACACAGGTTCGTCGGATAGTCCCAATGCAACCGCAAGATTTGTGGACCCATTTACTGGCAAACGGGAAAAACCAGCCAATTATTTGGTGGTGACGCAGGATTATTACCAATCAACACGAGAGAATAGCCACCTCTTCACAACCACTGCGTTTGCAGAATTGAATTTTTTTGATGGTCGGTTTGCATTGAATGCTTCTGTTCCATGGAATTATTACCAACAACGAGGGAGGGAAGATGCAGCTCGCATTGGAAAAACCTATCTTGGATTTAAATACCAACCATTTTTCGATTTGGACAAACCTTACTTTTTTGTGATCGAAGGCGCGGTTGGTTTCCCGAGTGGTCCTGATACGGATCGGTTCACCGGAGGGAATTATTATACGGGTTCTGGTTTTATCAAACTTGGGTACTTGTATGAGAAATGGTCGTTTGTAACAAAAATTGGCGGCTTAAATCCGCTCTCAAGGCCACAGCCGAATAATTTACAAGATAATGATGGGATTCCGTATTATTTTCGTAAACCATCTGCTACACCGCCTGAACCAGAATATGAATTCAAAAAAACGACTCTAATCTCCGCCTATGTGACGTATTATTTGATGCCCGAAATTTCACTTTTTACAGGAGTTTTGTATCGAAATCCATATAACGGAGTCGATTATTCGAAAGAAAAGGACAAAGCGAATCCATCGTATTTTACGGAGGCGAGTGCGGGCTTTTCTTGGAATTTTTCTGAGAAATACAATATGAGTTTAGCATATCGTTATCCGTTACAGCGTGATCGTGAGTATAGATTGTACCAGTCAGCTTGGACTTTTGCCTTCTCAATGGAGTGGGGAAGCGATTGACATTTCATGCCTTTTTTAAAACGTTCTAAGAAACTGTATAAATCTTAATCGTAAAAGGTAATCTATGAGCAACGTAGAAATCGTACCAGTAGGGGAACTACCTCCTATTGGAGTCGTGCCCAAAAAAATGCACGCACAGGTCATTCGCCCGGAACGTTACGGCGAACCGAAAACTTCTTTCCAATCAGAAGTCATTGATGTTCCGGAGATCGGTCCGAACGAAGTTCTCGTGGCCACTATGGCTGCTGGGGTAAACTATAACAACGTTTGGGCGGCTTTAGGTTACCCTGTTGATGTTATTGCTGCGCGTAATAAAAAAGGTGAACCAGAAAAGTTTCACATCGGTGGCTCTGATGCTTCTGGTATTGTGTACAAAGTTGGTTCAGAAGTTAAAAATGTAAAAGTGGGTGATGAAGTAGTTGTCCATTGTGCCATGTGGGATCCAAAAGATCCATGGGTTCTTTCTGGAAAAGACCCAATGTATGCGCCATCACAAATCATTTGGGGATATGAATCCAATTGGGGTTCCTTTGCACAATTTTGCAAAGTACAAGACCACCAATGTCTGCCTCGCCCTCAACACTTAACATGGGAAGCATCCGCTGCATATATGTTAGTTGCGGCAACCGCTTACAGAATGTTACACCATTGGAAACCAAATGATGTGAAACCTGGTGATGTTGTCCTCATTTGGGGTGGAGCAGGTGGACTCGGTGCCATGGCAATCCAAATTGTAAAAGCAGCGGGTGGAATTCCAATCGCTGTTGTATCTTCTGATGATAAAATTGAATTCTGTAAAAACTTAGGTGCTGCAGGTGTGATCAACCGTAACAAGTTCAAACACTGGGGTGCACTCACTTCTGATATCAACAAACCAGAAGCTTTCGTTGAGTGGACAAAACAAGCACGTGAGTTTGGAAAAGCAATTTGGGACATCGCTGGCAAAGGCAAAAACCCACAAATCGTTTTTGAACACCCAGGGGAAACTACACTTCCAACTTCTGTTTTTGTTTGTGAAACTGGTGGTATGGTTGTGATTTGCGCGGGAACTACTGGTTTCAATGCAACTGGTGATTTACGTTACCTTTGGATGAGACAAAAACGTCTGCAAGGTTCACACTTCGCAAACGACGACAATTGCCGTGATCTCAACCAATTGGTGATTGATAAAAAAGTGGATCCAGTTTTGGCAGAAACATATCGTTTCGAACAAACTGGTGAGTGCCACCAATTGATGCGAGAAAACAAACACCCATCAGGAAACATGTCAATCCTAGTTGGTGCAAAAACGACAGGTTTAGGAAAGAAATAATTTTTTCGTTTAGCCTGTATTTAGAGTACATGTCCCCGCCCATATCGAACTGGGTGGGGTTAACCACCCGCCACCCAATGGCTCCATCTACCACACAACCTTCGTTTTGTGAATCCAATTCGTAAGATCCAAAAAATTTCATTTCCAAAAGTTCATATTTTCGCATAGGAAGGCCAATCATGTTTCCAAGAATCAATTTGATCACTCTAGGAGTTACTGATTTAGAAAAGGCAGTCCATTTTTATGAAACTGGGCTTGGTTGGAAAAAATCGTTAGAGAGTAACGACAAAGTTGCCTTCTTTCAACTTGGAGCATTGGTTTTCGCATTATTCGGTGAAAAAGATTTAGCCGATGATATTGGAATTCCTTTTCAAAAAAGACAAGAATATTCAGGAATCACATTGGCTCAGAACGTAGAAAGTGAAACTGAAGTTGATAGAATTATTAACGATGTACGTAAGTTAGGTGCAATTATTTTAAAAGAACCACAAAAAGTATTTTGGGGTGGATATAGTGCTTACTTTAAAGATTTAGATGGACATATATTTGAAATTGCTTATAATCCATTTTTCCCACTCAATGAGAAAGGTGAAATTGAATTGAGTAAGTAGAAATTGTTAGATAGAGAGATAGCGAGCGAACAATTGTATTTCAAATCGATAAGTTTAACTTAGCTTATTCTTGTATGAACTTTTTTTGCTTCTTTTTCCTTTTTCTAATAATAAGATTTTGAATTTATTTTTTTAACGAACTTCTTTTAAGGATCATTTGACTGATGAGACAAGCTGAGATAAAACAATTTGGACTTGAAAATTTAAACGTGATTGAGGTCCCAGACCCAAAAGAAGTGGGACCTACAGAAGTTCTTGTAAGGTTACGGGCTGCCTCTTTGAATTATAGAGACTCACTGGTTGTGGAAGGGAAATACAACCCTAAGTTTCCTTTACCACTGGTTCCTTGTAGTGATGGAGGAGGAGAAGTGATCCAAATTGGTTCGTCAGTCACCGAATGGCAAGTGGGTGACAAGGTACTCCTCACCTTTGCGCCAAAATGGATCGCAAAAGAAGCAACTCATTCGGAAATTCGCCACACCATAGGTGGCCCACTTCCAGGAACACTTCGCGAATTGGCCATCGTTCCGGAAACGGGGTTAGTCAAAATGCCAAAACATTTGACATACGAAGAAGCCGCTACCTTACCTTGTGCAGCACTCACTGCATGGTCGGGACTATTCCAATTTAGCCAATTAAAACCAGGTGAATTTGTCGTTGTACAGGGAACAGGTGGAGTTTCAATATTTGCCTTACAATTTGCAAAACTAATGGGGGCCAAGGTGATCCTCACATCTTCAAGTGATGAAAAATTAGAGAGAGGGAAAAACTTAGGTGCAGATTTTTTAATCAATTATAAAGAAACCAAAGATTGGGGAAAAGAAGTTCGACGGATCACAGATAAAGTAGGAGCTGATCATATCATTGAAGTGGGTGGAGCCGGGACTTTGGAGCAATCCATTGCCGCCTGTCGTCCGTTTGGTGTGATCCATCTAATCGGAATCTTAGCGGGTCGTTCAGGAGAACTCAATTTATTACCGGCTGTCATGAACAATTTAAAAATCCAAGGCCTTGTTGTGGGTGGTAGGAAAGCATTTATCGAAATGAATCAGGCGATCGAACAATCTGGATTAAAACCAGTTGTAGACAAAGTTTTTCCGTTAGAAAACGCAGTGGAAGCCATCCAATACTTACGCTCAGGTTCTCATTTTGGGAAAATAGTCATTACGATTTGATTTGGGTAGAGGATCCTAAAATGGATTTTCTTTCTATATCCAATGCATTGACTGACAGATGGATTTCAATCAGCGCCAAAATAAGAGAGACCACCATAAACAATAAAGAGATCGAAAAGAATATCCAAGCAACCAAGTTATAAAAAGGAATCATTCCTAGAGAACAGGTGCAAAGGATTAAACTTAAGATCCCAGCACTTTGCGAATACAAGATGAGAGAAATCCGGAATCGCAAATTATGAATTTGTTTCACGAGAACTTCCGATTTAGAAGTTTCATACTCTGCAAGAAGTTGCCTCGATAAACTAGCCAATCCAAAAAAGCGATTGGTAAAACCCAACATCAAGAGTGAAATCGCAGGGAATAATAAACCAGGTATATTGTATGTTAAATGGTCCAATGGTTTCTAAGTTTGAGTCGGGATCGGTAATTGAATGGGAGTTTGGATGTGAAAGGAACCGTTGACTTGCAAAGCAAAGGGAATCCAGGTGTTACCAATTGGTTTTGGTAAAAACCAATTGGGCCGAAGGATCGACCCAATGGATCAGGATTGGAATTATTCTTCAGCGAATAAATTGTTTAATGAGTCGATGAGAGTGTCTACTTCCACTCCATATCCCATACATACTTGTTCAATGGTTTCCACTTCATTGATCGAGCAGTGGGAACACCCACCTAAGTGGTAACTTGAGAAAACAAGCCCCGCTTCCGGATGGATGGCAATTGCTTCGCCTACGGTCATTTCTTTAAAAAAGCGTGGTTTTGTTGATTCAGTCATCTTCTAGAGTCCCCTTAGAGGAAATTACTATACAAATATTGGACGATGCTCTATTCGTCAATGGAATGTTTACCCAAGAAAACGGGAAATTTTATGTCCGCATTGAAGGTCGGTTTGAATCCGCACATTTCCTCTACCAGTATTTTGCTGATGGAACGGACGAACCCATCCACGGCCATTCCTGGAAAGTGGAGGTGTTTTTAGAAGGAAAAACGAACATCCGCCCAGATGGAATCTCCTATGACTTTTTGACAGCTAGGAACAAATTATTGGAACTTGTTCATTCCATTGACCACATCCTCATCAATGACCATCCCGACTTTAAAGGCATCAACCCGACGTCCGAAAATGTTGCTAGGTGGTTTTATTTTGGATTAAAAGACGATGTCAAGGCTTCTGAAGGCAAAATCCGACGTATTGTCATCCATGAAGGTCCAGAGAATCTCGCTTTTTTTGAACCTGAGAACGTTTAAACATTAGAGTCCTAATTCTGTAAAAGAACGGATTCGAATCCTGGATCCTTCGTTCTCTCCTTACCTGTTCGTTTTTCAAAACAGAACAGATTTCATCGGATTATGATATAGAACACCTGTTAGAAAAAACGTTCTTTTTGCGATGTGAATTTTCCTTCCATATCACAGCGGTTATTCTCTTCTCGCACAGATCATTTGTAGTTAGATTTACTCATTGTCATCCAATTGTAAAATGTTTCTATGTGTTAGGTTTCGAAATCTGTTTCAATGGTATTGATTCAATACCACCTAACTCTACGTTTAGCTGCTATTTTGCCTTGATTTTATTTTTATTGCATAGATAATTATTTTTTTCAAAAAAAATGAATTACAGAATGGATTGCCTTTTCGATCCCCATTCTTAAATTTTGGTAGAAGTCGGTATGCCAGCAACAGAAATCAAACATAGTTTAGGTCATATCCTACTTGTAGAGGATGAAGCCATATTGGCTGTTTCCCAAGCAGAGTTTCTAAAGCTAAAAGGATACTCCGTACAACATGTTTCCAATTCCTATGATGCAATTGATTTTGTCACATCAGGGGAAAGAGCCGATTTAATTTTAATGGATATCAATTTATCCGATGAGTTAGATGGAATCCAACTTGCCAAAAAAATATTAGATATCAAAGAAATACCAATTTTGTTTGTGAGTGGTTATTCTGATCAAAAAATTTTGAATCGAGTAGCTGATTTAAAACACTACGGTTTCGTTCCTAAAATTTCAAGTCCTGATATTGTTGAGTGTATGATTAAATCAGCACTTAAACTCCACCAAGTCGAACAGAGTTTATCTTTCCGTGAAAAAGAACTAAGAATCACATTTGAGGCAATGGGTGATGCAGTCATTGTATTAACACCCGAAGGTCAAATCCGCGATATCAACCAAAAAGCCTTAGATTTGTTAGGTTATCAAAAAATGGAAGTCATTGGGAAAGAAATTACTTCCTTTTTATACCTCATACAAGCTGAGTCGCGAATGCGAATCACATATCCATTCTTAAACAATTCAGAAGGACTCATCGAAACAAAACGTAGAAACGATTTGATGATCATTTCTAGAAACGGCCGTGAAATCAATGTAACAGAGACCGTCTCACCAATATTAGATGCAAATAAAAATTTAAGTGGGATTGTCATTGTATTTCGAGAGAATCCCGAAACTCCTGTATTGGTTCCACCCAAAGACAGTGAAAGTTTGTATGCAAAAGTTTTCCAACTTAGCCCAATTGCAATGGCAATTTCCACCATCAAAGATGGAACGTATTTAGATATCAACCCAGCCATGGAAACAATTTTTCAATTTGAAAAAGAAAAGGTGATCGGTCGAAGAACGGATGAGTTTAAAGCATGGAGTAATCCAGAACAAATCCAAAGACTCAATGCCTTATACGAACAAAATGGCAGATTGGCTGGTGAAAGGATGTCTGTCACTCATGCGGATGGAAAACAGTATGAAGTATTAGTGTTTAGCCAAGCGATGGACATATCAGGCGAACGATTTGTCCTTTGGATCAATTTAGACGTTACTAAAATTTTGGATATCGAAGGGCGACTTGCCAAATCATTAGAAGAAAAAGATATACTCTTAAAAGAATTGCAACATCGCGTTAAAAATACATTAGCCATCATATCTGGACTTCTCAACCTCGAATCCTTTAAGGTCGAAAATGAACTGGCAAAACAATCCTTTTTAAATGCTCAGTCTCGGATCATGTCAATGTCTAAAGTTTATGAAAACCTATACCAATCCGAAGATTTGGAATCAGTTGATTTACGAAAGTACATTGAAGATTTGGTTTACAGTTTACATGATATCTTTGTTTTAAATCCAACAAAAATCAAATTTGATGTCAAACTAGAAGACATTCGATTGGATCTCAAACGAACATTACCATTGGGTTTGATTGTCAATGAATTACTCACGAATGCACTCAAATATGCGTATCCAAATGATGCGAGTGGTGATATACGCATCCAACTCACTAAAACGAAAGAACACATTCAATTGACTGTTGGAGATGATGGAGTTGGTTTACCAGAATCTGTAAACATTGAAAAAGGCAATCATTTTGGGTACGAACTCATCCGAAGTTTAACCTCACAATTGAAAGGTGTGTTTTCTTCTGTTTCGAAAAAAGGGGAAGGATTAAATATCATTATTTCCTTTCCTATCCATGGGAAAGATTGATCTACAGCAACTAACGATGTTTATGTTTTCTCCCTCGTATGGTTCCGATAAAAACCAATCGAACTTGTTTGATCGTTTTCACCTTTAACTTTCGCATTTCCAGATGGGCATCTTCCTCTAAGTCCAAATAATCGGAAGCCATCTGAAAACAAATGCTAACAATGAGTTCTGAAGCAAACAAAGTATCCACCTTGGAGATGGATTTTGGCATTCTCATATCCTTTGCAAGTTCCACCGCAATCAAGTGCATGGCTTCGCGGATTCCTTCACGAATCTTTCGATTGCCACCCGTACGTTCTCTGGCAATGAAACGAAACAAAGAACGGTTATTTGTGACGTAGTCGAAAAAAAATCCAATGGTCAGTTGTAATGCGGATCGGTAAGCACCTTTGACCCTTGCATCTCCTACGATCATTTGGATCCGAATGCTGCATTCCGCTACCAAATGGAGGCCTAATTCCTCCATTGACTTAAAATGGCGGTAAAACGCCGCAGGGACGATCCCAGCCTTTCCTGTCACTTCTCGTAAGCTGAGATCCCCGAGCCCTTTTTCCTCACCCATCAGCTTCAGGGCGCTTTCAAGCAGGTTTGCGTGGGTTTTCTGCTTCTGGCTGTCTCGTTTGCCTGGTTTCATAGAATGAATTGAGTAAACGATTGTTCACTTTTTTTTGGAAAGCAAGGAAAAAATCCCCAGATTAGGGTTGACATAGTGAACAGCGTAAGTTAACACTATTAGATAAATCCGTGAACACTTGTTCACTTAAATGCGAAAAGAGGCGAAAATGAAAACATTTCCTTTTATCTACAACGAACCAAAGGAATTCTTAAAATTCCTCCAACCCAAAGATTGGGCCAATTTTTTCCTCGGAGAAATCAACCCACGATTCTCTGTCACTGCTACCAAAGCAAAGGTGATGGATGTGATCGAAGAAACATCTGATACCAAATCAATAGTTTTAAAACCCAATTGGTTATGGAAAGGTTTCAAATCTGGCCAACATGTGCCAGTTACGGTTGAAATCGCAGGCCGAAGGATTACGAGATTTTATTCATTATCTTCACATCCATCAGACAAATACATTCAAATCACCGTTAAACGCCAGAAAGGTGGTCTTGTTTCCAACTTCATCAATCAAAATATCAAAAAAGGAGATATTTTAGAATTGGGTGATGTGAGTGGTGATTTTATTCTCACAAAGGAAATTCCTAAGCAGTTATTATTCATTGCGGGAGGAAGTGGTATCACACCCATTCATTCCCTACTCAAAGACTTAGAAAAATCAAAGTATGATGGCAAAGTAACTTTACTTTACTTTGTTCGTTCTTATGACGATATCATTTTGAAAACTTCTCTCGAGAAGATAAAATCAAATGTGAAATGGTTGGAAATTGTATATGTTTTCTCTGATGTTCCAAAAGAAGGATACGAATCAGGTTTTTTAACTAAAGAAATTTTAGATAAATACAACAAAGATCTTAAGTCTACATCAGTTTATGTTTGTGGTCCCTCTCCAATGCAAACCAAAGCACTGAGTTTGTTAGAAGGTGTGAATGTTAAATCCGAACTCTTTTTGTTACCAAATCAAAATGTGAATCACGTAAAAAAAGAAGGAACTGTGGATGTATTCTTAACTTTGAGTCACAAAACGATCCAAGTAAAAGGAGAAAAATCTCTTTTAGAGGAACTCGAAGAACAAGGTATTTACCCGCAAAGTGGATGTCGGATGGGAATATGCCATACATGTGTTTGTAAAAAACAAACTGGATCAGTCACCGATTTATCGAATGGAGAGGTATCTGAGTTAGGTGAAGAGAATATCCAAATCTGTGTAGCAAGAGCTGAGTCGAATTTGGAATTAGAACTTTAGATTGGTGGCATCGCGTATCAGTTTATTGAAAAAAGAAATCATCATAGGATAAGAAAATGAGAACAATTAGTAAAAAATTAAACAAAGAAGAAATCGAATCATTTGGTAAAGAAATAGATGCACTTCGTGAGGAAGTAATGGCCAAAGTTGGAAAAGAAGATGCAGATCATATCCGATTTATTTACAAAATGTATAGGTATACAGAAGTATTAGGTAGAGGATTGATTCATTTCAGTTTCGAACCAATTTCTTTTGCAGCCGGAACATTATTATTATCAATTTCTAAAATCATCAACAATATGGAACTTGGGCATAATGTTTTACATGGCCAATATGATTGGATGAATGATCCAAGATTTAATTCTAGAACCTTTGAATGGGATATCGTTTGTAATGCTCACCAATGGAAATTTTATCATAATTACATGCACCATACTTATACCAATGTTTTAAACAAAGATCATGATTATGGTTATAATTTTACAAGATTGACAGAAGCACAAAAATGGAAACCGGTACACTTAACACAACCGTTTACAAATTTGTTTTTAGCGATCAATTTTCAATGGGGAATTGGCGCCCATGGTTACCGAGTAGAATACTTGGAAACACCAAAGAAACTTAGAAAGAAAAAAACTTTGAAAGATTATAAAGCTCTTTTCTTCAAAAAAATTGAGATGCAGATGTTAAAAGATTATATTTTATTCCCTGCACTTGCTGGTCTCAATTTTCCAAAAATCATTTTGGGTAATATGTTAGCAAATTTGATTCGTAATCTTTGGACTTATGCAGTGATCTTCTGTGGTCATTTCACAGAAAATGCAGAATCATTCACAACAGATGAAATCGTTGGGGAAACAAAAGCACAATGGTACTTGAGACAACTGAAAGGTTCATCGAACCTTGATGGTAACAATTTGTTTTACACCATGACTGGTCACTTAAGCCATCAAATTGAACACCATATGTTCCCTGATATGCCTGCGAAACGATACCGTGAAGTGGCTCCTCGTTTAAAAGAGATTTGTGCAAAGTATGGCCAACATTACAACACAGGAAGTTTCGTGAAACAATTTGGTTCTGTTTGGAAACGTATCATCGCGTATTCATTTCCTGATCATGTAGCTGGTAAACTGATGGGAAAAAGAAAAAAGTTTTTAGAACCTACAGTTGTTATAACACAACCAAGTTTTCAAGTGAGTTTGTCCCCAGAAGAAAAAACTGTTTCTATCACATAACCTGAACTAACTTAAATCTCCCCTACTCGCAATAGAGGAGATTTATCCCTTTCCTTTCTTTTAGGGTTCTCATACCAGAGACCCTTTTTTTTTACACTGATTTTAGTTTGATAAGATTTGCAGTCAGAATTCCGAAACTATCAATGTGAAATTCTTTACACCATTTGCTTCGTAGTTCTTTTCTTGATTTGGATTTGTTTTTGCTTCTTTCCATTAACAATCCTACCACCAATCTTGCGGCAGATTCAACGACTTCGAAACTGAATGATTCTTTTGTATTTTGGTCTGGAATTGACTTGTATGCATCCACAATCGATTCAAAAACAGAACGAATTTCTGTTAGCCTTTGATTTGATTCAGAACCTTTTGTCAAATGATCTAAATAAGCACGAAATGTACCTGTTTGGCTCATACCGGAAGTAATTCCTCCAATTGCGGCATTTACCTGGATTTGAGTGGTTCCATCATAGATATTGGTGATCCTTGCATCTCGATACAACCTGGACAAATCATAATCCTCTGTATAACCTGCTCCACCTAATACTTGTAAACCGTCGTATACTAAGTCATTACACATTTCTGAATTGTAATATTTTGAGATAGGGGTTAGAGTATTTGCTACTTTTTCCCAAAACTTTGCAGTTTTGTTTTCTTCTACTGTGATTTCTCTTCCATCTTCATACCAATAGTACTTATCAACGGAGTAAGCTGCTTCCACCATAAGGCAACGCATACCAGCAAGTTCCCTTTCCATCCGATCTAATAATTTTTTGACAGCAGGAATTTCATAAATTGGTTTTCCGAATTGGTACCTTTCTTTTGCATACTTTAAGGCCTCTTCGTATGCTGCCGTCACAATTCCTGTTCCTTGTGAGGAAACACTTAACCTAGCACCGTTTAGCATTCCCATCACATACTTTACGAGTCCAAAACCTTCTTTGCCGACCAAATAACCTTTGCTATCTTCAAAAACAGTTTCGCAGGTTGCGGAAGCTTTGATACCAAGTTTTTTTTCAATTCCTTGGATCGAATAGTCTTTGTTCTCTACAATAAAAAAGGATAAACCTCTGGCTCCACTTTCAGGAGATCCTGTTCTTGCTAACGTGAGGGTAATTCCTGGTCCTCCATTCACTCCACAAGCGACAGTTTGAAACCGTTTTGTACCTGATAAATACCATCCATCATCTTTTTGAATGGCTTTTGTTGTGATATTAGGTAAGTCTGATCCAAAATCTGGTTCGGACAATCCCATAGTGACGGTATAATTTCCTGAAATCAATTTTGGAATCCATTCGTTTTTCATTTCTTCAGAAGCACAAACTTCTAAAATGGCCGCAAGTCCCATGCTACCGACAGCAATGGTAATGGAGCTATCGGATCGATACATAAGTTCTGCAATCATTGCTTTGATGATGCTTGGCACACCAAGTCCGCCATACTTCCTTTTAAACGCAGCGGGTCCAAGTCCAGCATCATGGTACATTTGGATCACATCCACCATCTCTTGTGGATGGATAACTTCTCCATTTTCAAATTTTAATCCTTTGGCATCTACTACTGATGCAACTTGTGAAACATACATTCCACTGATTTCTCCACAGGATTTTAAAATCTCCTCATAATAAGAAGTAGCCTCATCTGGGTTAGATGGCGCCATTTCTAATTTAGTATTTTGAGTTGATTCGTATAGTTTTGCATCTGAATAATTGTTTTCGTATATAGGAACGATCTCATTCCAATCGATTAATTCATAAAAATGTTCTTTTAAGTCTTCGTTTGTAAGAAAGTAATTGTTTTGGATCATGTTCGTTCCTTTGGATAAAAAGACAACATTCGATATTCCTTTGCGATCAAAAAAAAATTCAGTTTATAAATAATTAAATATTTGAACTTGGTGAAACGATCGGTATACTTTTGATTTCCTTTTGTGAACTAGTCGGTCTACCGATAATTGAATGAAAAGGAGTATGTGATTGAAATTTGCAGTTCAGATTTTCAAAAACCAACGATTTACATTTGGTTCAAGTGATGGAAAAAGCTGGGTTTGTTTTGACAATCAAGGATTGGTTTGGAACGATTCCTTCTCCATTGAGAGGGAAAGAGTGAGTTAGAAACCAAATCAAATGCCAATCATTGAAAAAATATTTGGAATCGGAATTTTTTTGTATTTTCTGAATGTTTTTTTTGTTCTAAAGTTTGATTCGGATATTTGGAACCTTTTCTATGTTGCAAAGTCCGAAGAGGAGAGATATGAAACATTTCATTGCAGTCGTCACATCATTTCTTTTAATTCAATGTACTTCCTTGCCAACAGCAGAGCAACCTGTCAAACCAACGGTAACTGGGAATGCCTTAGAATATAAAATGGATGGCAAAACATACGAAGGATTTTTGGCTGTGGATTCAAACATTACTGGCAAACGTCCGGGAGTGCTTGTGATCCATGAATGGTGGGGAGTGAATGATTATCCCAAACAAAGAGCAAAACAATTGGCTGACTTAGGTTATGTGGCATTTGTAATGGATGTTTACGGGAAAGGAGTGTTAGCAAAAGACCATGTCGAAGCAGGTAAATTGTCTAGTGCCAATGGGGATCCAAAGATTTTATTAAAAAAAATATACAAAGCTCTTGAGATACTTAAATCGAATCCAAATGTAGATCCAAATAAAATTGGTGCTATCGGTTATTGTTTTGGTGGTGGTGGAGTTATTGAACTCGCATTAGACGGAGCAGATTTGAAAGGAGGGGTTGTGTCCTTTCATGGGATGTTGGGAAGTAAAAATTTGGTGACTGGTGTTAAGAAAATTAAAACGAATGTATTAGTTCACCATGGAGCAGATGACCCTTTTATCCCAAAAACTGCTGTTGAAACCTTTATAAAAACAATTGCAGAAGCGAAGGCTCCCGTGACGTTTATTTCTCATCCAGGTGCGGTTCATGGATTCACAAGACCAGGTGCCGATAAACATGGATTACCTGGTCTTGCTTACAATGAAAAAGCTGATTATGCTTCCTTTGAAAGTATGAAGGACTTTTTCGCAAAAAACTTTAAATAAACGATCGGTAAAACAAAGAGGGTTAATGCACTTGCTGTGATTAATCCTCCGATCACAACGGTGGCAAGAGGTCGTTGGACTTCCGCACCTGGTGAAGTGCTAATCGCCATTGGTATAAAACCAATAGAAGCTAGAAGGGCCGTCGTCAGTACAGGCCTTAAACGAGAAACCGCAGCATCTTTTATTGATTCCACAAGTGTTTTTCCAGAACCTTCCATGGTTTTAATAAAACTGATCAAAACAAGTCCATTTAAGACAGCAATTCCAAAGAGTGCAATGAAACCAACTCCCGCCGAAATACTAAATGGTAAATTCCTGAGAAATAAGGAAATTATCCCTCCTGTTATAGCGAAAGGAACATTTAAAAAGATTATAAACGCTGGAAGGATTTCGTTAAAGGCAAAGTATAAAATCAAAAATATAATCAACAGTGTGATGGGTACAACAACTAACAATGTATTTGTTGCCGATTCAAATTTTTGAAATTCACCACCTAGGCTAAAGTAATATCCTTCCGGAAATTTGATTTTTTCTGATAAAACCTTTTTGACGTGGTTCACTGTACTAACCATATCACTTCCACGAATATTAAATTGAACGAGTGCGTATCGATTTTGATTTTGATGGTAAATTTGAACTGGGCCATCTTCAATTTTTATTTCAGCCAATTCATGTAATGGTGCAAATTGATTCCCTCCCACATGTACCGGAACATTTGGAATTTTTTCCGAATTTGATTGAATGTCCGTTTTCACAACAATTTCAAATCGTTTCATCCCTTCATAAACGATACCTGCATATACACCTGAAGAAAGAGATTCGATGGTCTGATTGATTTTTTGGATGTTTAAATCATACCTTGCTAACTTTTCTCGATTTGGTTTGATACGTAAATATTCTAAACCATACAGCTGTTCGATTCTTAGATCAGCGACACCTTCAATGCTTTTAATCTTAGAGGAAATTTCCTCCGCGATGGCTTTCAGTTGGACTAAATCATCTCCAAAAATTTTAATTCCAACATCAGCACGAATTCCTGCCATGATTTCGTTATTTCTCATTTCAATTGGTTGTGAGAGACCAAATGCAACTTGTGGTGCCACTCGTTGTATGATTTCTTCCAATTTTTCTTCAATATCCGATTTCGACTGTTCCCACTCTGACCTTGGTTTCATCGTTAGGTACATATCTGTTTTTTCGACACCCATTGGTTCAATGGCAAGTTCTGGTGATCCAGTTCTAGAAACAACTTCTGTAATTTCTGGAATTGTTTGTAATATTGCCTTTTCAATTTTATTGGATGAGGCTAATGATTCAGTTAATGTTGTGGATGGGTAACGACTGATTTCGATCAATAAATTACCCTCATCTAACTTTGGTAAAAACTCACCACCTAATTGAAAGAAGAGTATGATTGAAATAACAAATGTTATAATCGTACCTTTTAAAATGGCAGATCCATGATCCATACAAAACTTTAGTTTTGGAATGTACCAGTTTTCTATTTTTTGGAAAAAAACTGTTTTATGATCTTCTTTTACGTCTGCATGTAAGAAAAATGAAGCCAACACCGGTATAATTGTCAAAGTCAATATAAACGAACCAATCAAAGCAAATAAGACAGTGGTTGCCATTGGAATAAACATTTTACCTTCTGTTCCACTTAAGGTAAGGATTGGAATGTAAACGATACCAATGATGATTTCACCGAAGATCGTTGCCTTTCTGACTTCGATTGTCGCATTTAAAATTGTGTCAATTTTTTCATTTGGATTCAATTTACGTTTGAGTTCTTTTACTTTTAAACCTATTCTCCGATGAGAATTTTCGATAAGGATGACAGCTCCATCTACAATTAATCCAAAGTCAATCGCTCCCATCGACATCAAATTGGCTGGCAACTCACGTAAAAACATCAGTGAAATCGCAAATAACATTGCTAAGGGTATGACCGAAGCAATGACCAATCCCGATCGAAAATCACCGATCATCAAAAACAAAATAATGATAACAAGGATGGCACCTTCCGACAAATTCCAAACAATAGTTTTAAGAGTGTTTGAAACCATAATGGACCTATCGTAGTAGGGTTTGATTTTGATTCCTGCCGGTAAGGTTTTTTCGATCATCGAAATTTTTTCTTTTACAGACTTTGTAACAGTCAGTGAATTTTCACCGAGTAACATCAGTGTGACGGCACCGACTACCTCAGATTTTCCAGAAGAAGTTGCGGCCCCTTTTCTAAGTTTTGGTCCTTCGATAATATTCGCTATTGTACTCAAATAAACGGGAAAGCCATCCTTCGATTTTCCGACCTGGATTTTTTCAAAGTCTGGTAGAGTTTTTAAGAGACCATCACTTCCAATGATCAATTGTTCATTGGATCTTTCAATATAACCACTACCAGTCGATAGGTTATTCGATTGAACAGATGTTACAATTTGTTCTAAAGAAATTCCTAGAGATGCTGCCTTATAAGAATCCACAATCACTTGGTATTGTTTTGTTTTTCCTCCAAAACTATTAACTTCTACAATCCCTGGAACTGTTTTTAACATTGGATTGATGACCCAATTCAAATAAGTTGTGAGTTCCATTTGACTATGAAAGTTACTTTCCAAAGTAAACTGAAACACTTCACCTAAACCAGTAGTGATGGGACCAATTACCGGTTTTCCATAAATTGAAGGTATGTTTTCGGATGCCTCGTTTAGTTTTTCGCTTACAAGTTGTCTACTTTGTAATAAATCGGTACCATCTGAAAAAACGGCAGTGACAAGGGAAAATCCATATCGGGATACGGAACGAATTTCAATTAAGTTGGGTATTCCTGTGAGGGCGCGTTCTACTGGAAGAGTGATGTACTGTTCAATTTCTAATGTCGAAAGTGAAGGGGAAGTTGTGATGACTTGGACCTGGACATTAGTGATATCAGGAACTGCATCGACTTTCAAATTTTTTAAAGAATAAAATCCACCAAATGCAAGTAATGTTGTGAGTATTACAACGAGAAGTCTATTATGAAGGGAAAAATAAACTATTTTTGTTAAAAATTCCATATCATTCCCCTCCAAAAGTATCTTTGAATAAAATGGCTTTTAATTCAAAGGCACCTTTTGTAACAACTCGATCACCTTCCTTTAACCCTTGTAATATTTCCGTTTTTTGATTGGAGGTAATGCCAGTTTTCACTTCTACCCAACGGTATTGATTCTTTTTTTCTTCGCGAAAGATGTATTTACGGTTTTGATAGGATTGAATGCTATGATCCGGCAATTGAAAACTTTTTCGTTCATTGACCAGTAAAATCGCTTTTCCAAATAATCCAATTTTTGCTTTCCGATTTTGGTTTTTGAAGACAACACGCGCATGTACTGTACGTGATTCGGGGTCTACTTTTTCACCGATATGTTCTAATTTTCCTTGAAAGGTGAGATCAGGATATGCGTTGAGTAGGACGTTTGCAGTTAGTCCTTCAGATAGAAATTGTAAATCATTTTCATAAATCTTTGCTTGGAACCATAAATCATTTAGATTTGCAATTGTTGTCAAAATTTGATTGCCATTGATAATAGATCCTGGAATTGCATTTCGAGATAGCGCTAAACCTGATTTAGGTGCATAAACAATGTATTGTCCAGATGAAACATTATTGATTGGCAATCCATTTGCACGTAATGATTCCTCTGCTGAATTTTTTTCTGATTCGATGACACGTAAATTTGCTTCCGCATCTATTTGCTCTTGTTTAGCGGCCAAATTCATTTTTACAAGTGAACTAATTCTAGTTAAGTTTTGTTCAGCTGCATGGAATTTGGAATTTGCTACAAGATAATTGGATCTAAGTTTTGCAAGTTCCGGTGAGTCAATGGTAGCTAACTTTTGGCCTTTCGATATATTGTCTCCCTCCACAAAATATACGGATGTTACCCGCCCAGATATTCTTGCAGGTACGTCCATGATTTGATCAGGGACAGCTTCTGTTTCACCTAAGAGTTCTATTTGAGTATGGATCGGACTAAGTTCCATAACTTGTGTTTCAATTGTGATTTCATTCCTTTGTTCTGAACTGATTTCAAGCAAGTCTTTTGCACTTTGGTTTTCTAAATCAGAGGTTTTCGGTTTACGTGTATACCAAAAATAAAATGCAGAAAGGATAATGATGATGGATGTGAGTAAAATTTTAGTATTTCGGTTCATTTTTGTATTTCCATTGAATGAGTGGGCAAACCGAGAACACGAATGAGTTCGATTTGTGAAATTTCATATTCTGATTTTGTATTAAGATAATTTAATTTTGTTTGTAATAGGATTCTTTGGTGGTTAATCGCATCGATGATTTTGATTTTTCCAAATTGAATGGCTTCTTGTAGGTTTTTTAAATCAAACTCCGCTCTTTTCATTTTGTTTTCATCATACAATTGAATTTCTTCCGAGAGAGTTAGATAATTTGTTAGAGCAAACAAAACTTCTTGTTTAACATTTCGAGAAACTGACTCTTTTAATTCTTTTGATGTTTCAATTTTGGAAGCAGAGATCATTGATTCTCCTTCATAGTCTCTCCAAATGACAAGAGGAACGGTTAACATACCACCGACGACACGTTCGTTAAATCCATCATTTTGTGCAAAAGCTCCCAAACTAACATTGGGAATCTTTTGTTTGCGAACTTCATTATGCCGTAGCAAAGCCAGTTCGATTTCTTTTTCTGTTAAAAAGATTTCAGGCCTATATTGGTATGCGATTTTTACCAATTCTGATTTTTCTTTTGGAAGGTCTGTGGGAATTTTCCAATGAATCGTTGATTCTTCGTTTAATTCGATCGTGTATCCAAGTAATACTTCTAATTCAGATTTTGCATTTTCGAATAACCGGTGTGTTTGGTTCCAAAGTTTAAAAATTCTGATTTCCTCTGATTCTGACAATGATTCATCGATTCCAGGGGACAATCCTTCATTGATACGAGCTTTGGAAATTTTTTTTAATTCTTTTACAAGTTGTAAACTATTGTTACTATTTTCTTTTTCTAAATGAAGATATCGATACCTTGTTAGTTTTTTGAGTGCTTCAAATTCCAAAATTCGTTTGATGGACTCTAAACGAAAAACTTGAGATTTAAATTCTTCATCAGCAATTTGGATGGCTATTTCTCGTTTGCCATTGGTAAAAATTTCTTGGTTTACCATTACTTGAAAATTATTGGAAGAACTTGAACTTGAACCTAAAATAGGGCTAGATGTTTCTCCATTTCGGTTTGCCAGATAACCTGAAAATGTTGGATTCGAAGGAAAATAATAAGATGCTATTTTTTTCCTTCCAGAAATTTCTCTAAGTTTGATTTCTTCTAAACGATAATCCGGATGGCGTTGGACTATACATAAACTCAAATCAAAAATTGAGTTTGAATTTTGGCATTGTACATTTGAATCATTCGAATTTCCATTTGTTGAAAAAACAAAAAAGAAACACCCCAAATACACAAACCATCTTAGTTTGTAAAAATACATTTGTAAAAACATGGAACCCTCCCATGAGTGAATCGCAATTAGAATACTGTGCGGATAAACTAAGAGAGAATTGTTTTGGGTGGTCTAAAGTGGAACTTGATGCCTAAATGGATAGGAATTTGAATTTCGTTAGCTACATAATAAAATTTATGGAGTTGGATGAGAACGTGAGTGAGATATAAATCCCAAGTGATGGATACGATGAGATTACAAGGGCAGGAGATACAAACATGTTCAGAATGTTCACCTTCTTCACCTAAATCATGGTTTGTTTCCAATCCAAAAGTGTGGTCCAAAAATGAATAAGGGCATCCACTTTCTGGGGCACCGATGGCACCACAATTGATTTCATTGTCCACCAAACGTTGGTAGATAAAATGGGATGCGAATACGAGGACAAAGGAATACAATAACATTTGTTTTGCAAATTTACTTTGATTCCCTTTGGTTTTCATATGCTAAATGAAACTATGTGATTCCCTTTAGCATTTGCAATCACTAATCAGGAGATGAACTTTTATAAAGTTAGGATACTTCTTTAACGAACAGTCGGTTTGATTTTGCCATGCGATCAAAAATCGATTGCAATTGAATTCTTGAGACTCAGTTTCTTTGAATCAGTTCTGCGTTTCGTTTGTTTGTAGCAAGACGGTAACTTTCTTGCCTTGGAATTTGAAGTAAAGAAGATCAGTTCTCATGGCGAAACAAAATCCTCTTTGGACTCCATCAAAACTTCCTACAAATCTAAGCCGTTTCCAAACCCATTTGGAATCAAAAATTGGGAAAACGTTTTCTGATTACCAATCCTTTCATTCGTATTCTGTTTCCGAGTTTGAAACCTTTTGGATGGAATGGCTCTCTTATTCTGGTTTTATTTTGCACCAAAATCCCTCCAAAACCTTGGAAGGCCATAAGGAATTTTCAAAATCAAAATGGTTTCCCAATGCCCTTTACAACTTTGCAGAAAATCTATTAGAGAAGGGAAATCCAAATCAAGAAGCCATTGTCTTTTACGGAGAAGATGGAACTATTGAACGGTATACCTACCATAAATTAAAAAAAGAAGTGATAAAATTACGAAACCACCTGCTTTCGTTAGGTGTTACGAAGGGAGACCGAGTGGTTGGTTTGGTTCCCAATGCACCTATATCCACAATTGGAATGTTAGCAACCACATCAATTGGTGCCATCTGGGCAAGTGCCTCACCAGATTTTGGTGTAAGGGGTATTTTGGATCGATTTGAACAAGTTTACCCAAAAGTTTTGATATCTGTGGATGCTTATTTTTTCAAAGGAAAAAAAATTTCAATCATTGATAAACTAGAAGAAGTAACCTTGTCCTTGGGTAATACACCTCAATTTAAGGAAACGATATTATATGAATTTACCCAACCGATAACAGATTTTGGAAATATCAAATATCCATTTCGTTACCAATCATTACCTTCTGTTGGTGAGGAAGATCAAATTTCCTACACATCCATTTCTTTTTCAGATCCAGTCTACATTATGTTTTCATCGGGGACAACTGGTCTTCCTAAATGCATCGTTCAGGGAGGAGGTGTTTTACTCAATCATACAAAAGAATTATCCTTACATTGCAATCTTTCGAAAGGTGAAAAACTTTTTTATTACACAACTTGTGGTTGGATGATGTGGAACTGGTCACAATCCGTATTGGCTCTTGGGGCAACCTTATATCAGTTTGATGGAAACCCATTTTATCCGAATCAAGAGACTCTTTGGAACATGGTTGAAAAGGAATCCATACAAGTGTTTGGTACAAGTGCCAAATACCTATCTGTATTAGAAGAAGAGAATTTTTCAATCAAAGAAAAATACAAGTTACCCAATCTAAAAGTTATCCTTTCAACGGGATCCCCTCTAACGGTCTCTGGTTTTGAATACGTGTATAAAAACATCAAAGAAGATGTGCAACTTTCATCCATTTCGGGTGGCACCGACTTAAATGGTTGTTTTGCATTGGGAAATCCCAACTTACCAGTGTATGCTGGTCAAATTCAATGTAAGGGACTTGGAATGGATGTCCAAGTGTTTGACGATATGGGTAAATCTGTAGTTGGGGAAAAAGGAGAGTTGGTTTGTCCCACTCCGTTTCCATCTATGCCACTTTTTTTCTGGAATGATGAAACTGGTTCTAAATATAAGTCTGCTTATTTTGAAACATATGATGGAATCTGGTGCCACGGTGATTTTGCTTCCATTACAAATGAAAATGGTGTGATCATTTATGGAAGATCGGATGCCACATTGAATCCCGGTGGTGTTCGGATTGGAACTGCTGATATTTATTCTGTTGTGGCCAAAATTCCTGAGATCAAAGACTCCGTCATTATTGGGCAAGAGTATAAAGATGATGTGAGGGTTGTTCTTTTTGTGGTGTTGGCTGAAGGATTAAATTTAGATAATGGACTAATCAAAAAAATCAAAGAACAGATTAAAAATGAAACTTCTCCAAGACATGTACCATCGATTGTTCTTACGGTTCCTGAAATTCCATACACAGTGAATGGAAAAAAAGTAGAAATTGCCGTAAAACAAACAGTAGCTGGTTTGGAGGTGAAAAATAAAAATGCTCTCGCGAATCCAAATGCACTTGATTTTTTTAAAAATAGAAAAGAATTATTGGAATGAAATTTTTAAAGATTCCACTGCTTCTGCTGCTTTTTATTTCAACCATTTCGACACCCTTAGTGGCAGAAGAGGAAACTTGGAAAACTTGTTTGCAAACCCATTGTCTTTCGTTTCGGTTACCTTCCTCGTGGTATCTTACCAATCGAAGGTCCAATGGTCAGACTACAAAATTTGATCACTTTCGCACAAACGGTTTAAAAGATGGGTTTGGACGTGACATCATTCCTGCTTTGGTCATCCTTTTTAAGGAATCTGACACCAAACAAAACTTAAATCCCATTCTATTCCATGTAGAATCAAAAAAATACATTTTAGTCACAAACATTAAAGAGTATTACAATCTTCAAAGATTAAACTCAGAACCAGAACAGGAAGTATTTCAGTTTTTAGGAATGGTTGGCAGTTTTAAGGACAAAGAAGACACCGTCATCCAACATTATATCACAACAACGAATGATACATTTGGAATCACAATCATAATAACTTGTTTGGAATCAGTTTATCCACAAATCGAAAGGGACATCAAAGTGTTTTTAGGTTCTTTAAAGTATGAAAAAAGAATTTCACCTTGGAAGTTTTCTTCTATTGGTGATCAAATGAAAAAGGCAAAAGAATTAGAAATGAGTGCCCAATCGCGATTGAAAACTAAACAAATTGATCAGATCACCATAGCTTTAGAGGAATTGGATGATGCATGTGAATTGGGGGTTTTGAGTTCCTGTGAGATGTATTCCAACTTAATCAATCTCGGTCGTTAGTATCGAATCTTATTGATTTTTGATTGAGATATTCGAAATCACCAAAGATTATCTATGATGATCACTTCTTATTATCTATTGTTTCGTTGCATTTTTTGAATGTATTCTGCCAAGGCATCAATTTCATTTTTACGCATATGCGAATATGCTTTCATATAGCTGCCAGGAATTCCATTTTTGATACTTTTGGCGATCGCTTCTTTGGAAGAACCATTCACATAAGTCGTTATGTCTTGAAAATTCGGAATCCTTGCATCCTTTAACAAATGAGTCCGTGTCCCCCGTCCATTTCCTTCTGGTCCATGGCAAGAAATGCATCCATTTTGGACGTACATGGCTTCTGGGAATGGTACGGTGATGGCTTTCGGTGGCGGAGGTTCTTTTTTTGTGGATTCATCTTCCGCATTACATTGGAAATAGAGAAAACACATGGTGAAAACAAAGAGACATTGTTTAACAGAGGTTAGGAAAGAAAATGAAAACATCGGTTTTAAACTAAATACTGTTAATCGCAATAGATGGGTACCCCGGTTAAGTCAAGATTGTACTTTTGGGACAGATAACAAAAGACAATCGTGCGACCGGATACAGGAAGTGTGTTGTTAAAATAAATGACTTCTCCTATATTTCCTGAAAAGAAATTGGCCGCACCTGCATCTGATCCTAAATAAAGATCACTTGGTGTAAAGGTTTTACCTGGATCCGTTGCAATCGTTTGGCTTAGACCACTTGAGTAAAAGGAAAAATTCACTCCACTCAATTGCTCAAACGCAGTCATGTATGGAAAGTATGTGAGGTTAAAGTTAGTGGAGCTAGATCCAATGATGCCTTCCGATATTTTTCCCATACGAAAGATATTACTATCAAAATAATAAGTTACACCACCATTTGATTCGAAGATGGGTCCGTTGGTTAAAGTACTTCTAGTTAGGACAAAAAACATTGTCGAACTATTGGAAGGGATTCCCGGGGCACTCAGTCGGTATAGATACTGGGAACTACCAGCATCAAAGTTAACAGCTGGTTTTCCACCAATCCCACCATTAAGGTATAAAGGAGGATTTCCTGCTACAAAGGAAGCACCATTCCCACTTCGGTCTTGCCAATTTGTAACTGGTGTATAATTTGTAAGATTGGAAAAACTATCAGCACTTAGGTGGAGTTTCAAGGAACTTGTCGCTGGATTGGAATTCCATGATCCCACTTGCCTTGGATCATATCCTGAGATCGCTTGGATTTCATCCATGGTGAGTGCTCTATTGTATACTAGGACTTCATCCAATTGACCATTGAATCCATTGGTTAAATCAGATCGAATACCGATGGTAAAAACACTTGGATCGGCATCCCAAGTGCTTTTGGTTTGTGTGATGAGTTTCACACCATTGTGGTAGATGGTTGCTCCATAACCGCCAGCTGGCCCTTCGTAGACACCACAAAGGTAATGCCAAATGTTCTGTTGGTTATAATAAAATTCCTCAACTTCGTTCAAATAACCTGAAAAAAAGTATTTTGAATTGGTAAGCCCTGCACCTAACGCGATCATGCGGTCGGCTGAGTTTGGACCTATGCTCAGCATGGTTCCAGGATTGATGGCACCCGATTTGTATTGGACACAAACGGTTCGCGGTTGGAATTTTTTAGGTAAGGATGATGTGGTAGTGATGACATTTAAGTAAGTGGAACCATTTGTATTTAAGGCCGAGATGGATTGGCCATATTTATCAACCACTAAAGAGGCACCCATATTACTTGTCGGATTGCCAAACCCACTCACATCTTGGAAGTCCTTATTAAAATCAAAACGAGCCACAAGACCATCAGGGATTTGCGCGGAGAGGATTCTCACTTCTTTTGCAGTGAGTGCCTTGGAATAAAATTTGATTTCATCGAGTTTGCCATTGAAAGTTTGAGAGGGAGTTGAGTCGATCCTTCCTACGAATAAACCTGAGCCAATCGTTGTATTCACAGCACTAAAATCAGTCGGACCTGCAATCTCTACGCCGTCTGCATACAACCAGCCAAAGTTTCCATCAAAGGTTCCACAGAGGTGAGTCCAACGATTGAGGGGGAGTGTATAGAAGATATAAATTTCAGAACCATTTATGCCACCAAACCGAAGTCTTTGGTTGCCACCGGCATCTTTGAACATTCCAAGTATGAAGGCTTGATTTGAAAATGATGGATTGCCATAGGACAAAATCGCTGCATTTTCATTGATATTGACTGGGTAACGTTCCGGGTTCACCCAAACACAGACACTCCTTGGATGGTTTCCGAGAGGCAATGCGTTGAGAGTTGGATCCTGCAAATACCCCCCCAATCGCATTCGCCTTCCCGTATTCGCCTGCCTACCGATTCCTGTTGTGAAAACATTGGATCCGTACGAGGTTAAGTTTCCGCCAATGGCACCTGTGGATGTTGTATCTCCCGTAAAAGAATACTGCACCATCAATTGGATCGGCCTTGATGCATAGGAATTGCCAACAAGGGCACTATCCGCATTTTTTGCTAGGTCATTCACTTCCGCTTCGTTTAACTCGCGTTCGTAGAATCGTAAGTCAGCTATTTTTCCTGGAAAAAATAAGGTCCCCGAGGAAGAAACACCTACAGTCAAATCACCCGAAATTGCGATTGTTGGCATCGTTCTTTGTAAAACCAAATTTCCATTCATGTACACTTTGTACACATCGTTGCTATCGATTGTTAGGGCAACATGGGTCCATTGGTTTGGAATGATGGTTGTATGAGTGGAGTATGGAGTGAAACCGCCGCGGTAAACTGACAATTGGTCATTGCCGTCGATAAAAAGACCATGTCCATTACTCGTAAAGTCTCCATGGTAAAAGATGACTTTTGCGGATCCAGGATTTGTCCCATCCCAAAGGAACCAAGTGGAAAACGTGATTTTAGTCACAGAGGAACCGGGTGAAGGTGCAGTACCTGCGTTTCCAGTCGAAACAACTGCGGCACCATTTGTTTCTCCGAACCTACCACTACCGAAGGTTGGACTTCCAATGGCAGTGATGGTTTGGTTACCTAAAAAATTGGAAGTAGAACCATTTAACGGATAAAAGGCGGAAAACTTATTGGATTTCATTGTCCGTAAAGTATGGACGGTTCCAAACACGATCACATCTCCAACGTTTGTGATGTATTTTGGTGATTGGATATTTGCGGCAGCTCCCGTGTCGTTCGTTAAACCTGTGTTTCCTGATCCTGCTACGGTGATCACTTCTCCGGTGTCGCGATGCACCCTGCGGATCCGGTTGTTTCCAAAATCAGCTACATACAAAAAGATACCATCCGATGTGATTCCATTTGGCGAGTCAAACGCGGCCGACGAACCCGATGCATCAACATAACCAAATGCTGAACTCCCACAAAGGATTGTTGTGGCACCAGTTACTTTGTGTGTTTTTGTAATGTTATGCGTTCCCAAGTTAGTGGTGTAGAGGTAATCACCAATTACCGTGATTCCTTCCGGGAAATTAATATCCCCACCACTCACAAGGGTAGTCACTTCCCTTGAACTGATTTTCATGACTCGGATGGCAGAGTTATTCCGATCAGCAATATAAAGTTTGCCATCATCGATCACAATTCCGGCAGGTGAAGCAAATCTTGCGGCAAGTGGGTCTGTTGCATCAGCCAAAGCATTTGCTGGAGAAAGTACCGTATCATCTCCGGCAAATGTTTCCGCATAACCTGTACTAATGAGAACACGTTTGATCCGGTTTCCCAATGTTTCAGTCACATATAAATAGGTTCCGTCAGTTGTGATTCCTTTTGGTAAATTGAAACTACCGCTCACACCTGAGCCAGCCGTATTACCAGCTGCTCCCGTTCCCACAAGAGACGAAACCGAATTGGTCATTGGATTGAACACACGGATTTTATGATTTCCTGAATCGACTATATAACCCTTTGCTCCATCGAAAGTGATCCCACTGATATCATTGAAAGAAGCAGTGCCTGCAAGGCCATCACTTGCTCCACTGGTGACTTGTCCTGCTGCCGTCGTGATTTCACCACGGTAGTAATGGATTTGAACAGGTGCTTGTTTTTGTGGGCCAATGGCATTTCCATAACGATACCCAGCGATACAATTAACAGCAACATTAGTGATATTGGCACCTAACATCGTACCGGTTACATCGGATTGAACCGCACAAACAAATCCTGGTGGTTCTTGTGTGATTTGGATTTCATAACCAGTTCCACTGGCAAGTGGTGTCGCAAATGCAATCGGAGTGGAAGTGGCACCTGACGGAACGTTAATGGAATCGATACCGTTAGTAATGGTTAATCCCGTAGGTAAATTAACGGAACTACTCACATTTCCACTCATATTGTATTGATTAACGGAACAATTGATAGATACATTTGTGACAGCGGCATTTGTAACCGTGCCAGTTGGTGATGTGACATTACATGTTTGCCATGGATTTTGAGGCGAAGAGAGAACCGAAACTGTATAGTTTGTTCCCGTGGGAAGTGCCGTGTTAAAGGTGAAAGTTCCGTTACTAGCGATTGTTAAATCATCACCACCATTATTTTGTAAGACAAAGGTTCCAGCTCCAAAGGGAGTTGTCAGTAAATTAATGGTTCCACCCACTGTATATACATTGGGTTGGTAGTTAACGCTAAGAATGTCACTTTGTGCAAAACCCACTTTACACATTCTTACTTTTACGTTTTCAGAAACACCCGGTGTAGGAAATACATAATTGCCTAACACACCCGTATTACAGGTGCTTGCAGCCATTCCGCAATCGGGATCAGCAGGTACTGCCACGGCATTTGTATGACAAACCCAAGTACTTCCTGTTGTGGTTGTACTAAAACTCACTGTTTGCCCTGAATTTAAAAATGCACCTGCCGCCAAACTAGGTGTAGGTGTCGCCACTTTTAAAGAATAGGAAGACGTGACCACTTGTGAAGGAACCCAACCAACTTTACAATGAATGGCCTTAATGACTGCTTGGGAATTGTCGGTAATGGAAACTGTACTTGTTGTCATCGTTCCTGTTGCGCAGGTAGGATCGGCTTGGCCACCATTCCCTAAAGTGTAACGGTATTCGGAACCAGGGATCAAACTGGAGAGGGTAACCGTTCCATCGTCATTGAATGTAGAACCAGAAACGGGTGAAACACTTGGTAAAGTCAAACTGCAATTTAGAACTGCATTCGACATATTCGCAACGATACCTGAATGGGTGGCTCCAGTTGTAATCGTACAGACTTGGTTAGGTGGATTTGCCGACACTACGATTTCATAATCCACTCCACCTGGAATGGTGGAGCCAAAGGTAAATGTGCCAACACCAGGGTTAACCGATAAAGATTGTGTGACGAAGGCAGGTGTTCCTCCCGTGTGAACCAAATCCAGAGAGACTGCTCCACCTATCACACTTGTTGTGGTTCCACCAGGGCTCGAAACAGATCCTCCCACGAGAAATGCATTCGAGCAATTCACGGCGAAAGTCGTATTACCATTGCCAACAGTTACTGAACTCGAAACCAGAGTACAAACTCCTGTTGTGATGACTCCACCTGCGTTATCAATGGAAACGGAAAAAGTCCCACCACTCAAATAGGTTCCTGGAAACGGAAAGGTTCCATCGGCTGTGACATCAATTGTATTGGAGCCATCTAATGTTAGTTTGAGTTCGTTTCCAACTGTTAGAGTTCCTAAAATTCCAATCACTTGTGCACTCACAACATAGGAATTCGTAGTACAATTGATGGTGACTGCAATGGGTGTTGTGGTCATGGTTCCTGAAGTAACACCAGGTGAGGTGATGGAACAAGTTTGGCTTGGGTTTGTGGGTTGGCTTGTGATACTAAAGTTATAAGTCTCACCAGCAGGCAGTGGTGGAAAAGAAAAACTGGCACTATTGACGTTGATGGTGTCGGTCCCCGCACCTGTCACATTTTGTAATTGGAGTCCATTGCCCGTAAGTCCAGTCACTGTCCCACTGATAAGGTACAATGCGTTCCCACAAACCACTTGGATTCCTTCGATGTTTCCGCTGAGAACCGTCCCTTGGCCGGAGGAAACGATACAATTTTGGATCGGGGAAGATGGAGGGGTTTTGACAGTTACGTTATAAGTGGCACCTGAGCCTATTTTTTTTGTGAACGTATAAGTGCCGTCGTTAGTCACTTCCAGGACTTCGCCATTGTTTTCCATTTGGAGTCCAGTTCCGAGAAGTCCTGAAACACGAAAGCTCACAGTATAAGCGAGGGTGTTCGCCTGCAAAAAACGAAATGTAGTGAAAGTCTCTAAAAAAGAGCGATTGATACTTGGAAACGAACAGCCAAAAATAGGGAGGAGGAATAAGGAGAGGAAAAGTTTTTGAAGGAAGGAAGTCCGACCTTTAGACCAAAAAAAATATTTCTCCATTACCATATCTATCGAAGTATAACAGCTGAGAATCGATTTCGTCCAGAGAAAATCATTATTTTTTAAGAGAATTTAGAAACGGTATTCTGTGAGAAATCACAGTTCCCTGTAAGAACTACCACTCCAATTGAGATACAATCTAAATTAGAAGTGGGAAAGAAATTGCAAACAATGTGCAAATACCAAAAGGAAAAAATCTCCTTTCGATACAAACTGTTACACACCAACCGTATGGCACGGGCTAGTCGGTGTGTGGTCAAGATTTTGTCTCATTACCGATTTACATAAGTCCTTTGGATTGTAAAAATTCGGGATTGTAAATTTTAGATTGGTACTTGGTTCCGGTGTCACATAACACGGTGACTATGGTATGACCAGGTCCCAATTGTTTGGCAATTTGGGTGGCGGCTGCTAAATTGATCCCCACACTACCTCCCATAAAGAGTCCATCTTCCTTTAAAACTTTTTGTAAAATGGCAAGGGCTTCTTTGTCATGGATGCGAATGGCATCATCAGCTGGCATAGCTTCCATATTTTTGGTGATGCGGCCTTGCCCGATCCCTTCCGTGATGGAGGAACCTTCGATGGTGATTTTCCCAGTTTTGACGAAGGAGTACACTCCCGATCCGTACGGATCAGCGACAATGCACTGAGTGTTCGGATTTTTTGATTTGAGATAAAGGGCGGTGCCCGCATACGTTCCACCAGTACCAATGGAAGTGGTCCAAACATCGATTTTCCCTTGGGTCTGTTTCCAAATTTCAGGACCCGTGGTTTCGAAGTGAGCATTCCTGTTAGCAAGGTTATCAAATTGATTGGCCCAAAGGGAGTTTGGTGTTTCTTTTGCAATTCGTTCAGAGACTCTTACATAATTACCTGGATCGGAATAAGGAACGGCTGGAACTAAGATGACTTCTGCGCCTAACGTTCGTAACATTTCTATCTTTTCTTTCGATTGGGTTTCTGGAATGACGATGATGGTTTTGTAACCTTTTGCATTACAGATATGGGTGAGGCCAATCCCGGTATTCCCGGCAGTTCCTTCGACAACGGTGCCACCTTTTTTTAACAGGCCTTTTTTTTCGGCATCCTCAATGATGTAGAGGGCAGCACGATCTTTAACAGATCCACCTGGGTTTAAAAATTCAGCTTTTCCTAAAATTTCACAACCAGTCTCTTCACTTAAAGAACGAATGCGAATGAGTGGGGTATTCCCAATCGTATCGATAAAACCATTCCGAATTTCTGTTTCCATAAGATTACACTTGACTCCTTCCTGTTAGATAGCAATTTCCAAGTTTATGTACAAGTCCATAAGGCAGTGGTTTTCTCCTGCACCTGCCATCCCACAAAAATCGGAAAAAGAAATTCAAACTCTTTATCCAAAATATAGGTTCCGAGTACTCGAATCAACTTTCATCGGTTATACGGTCTACTATCTCACACGTAATAACTTTTCTCCTGTTTCAAAAGAAATAGGAGAAGCATTGTCTTATTCCAAATCAGAGATCGGTGATATTTTGGCAGTAACTGCTATCACCTATGGAATTGGAAAATTTTTTATGGGTGCATTATCAGACCGATCCAATCCAAAAAAATTTATGGCAGTAGGACTCTTCCTAACAGCCATTTTGAATTTTTCTTTTGGATTTGCGAATCATTATTGGGTACATCTGTTTTTATGGGGAGCCAATGGTTTAGTGCAAGGCATGGGTTGGCCACCTAGTGGTCGTTCTCTTGGACATTGGTACTCTGTTGGAGAGAGGGGTACTACGTTTGCATTTTGGAATATTGCACATAATATTGGAGGAGGCCTAGTTGGTGTGGTCGCATCACACTCTGCTGCCAAGTATGGATGGGAATACGCATTTTTTATTCCAGGTTTTATTGCCCTCATAGAAAGTTATCTTGTATACATTCGACTCGTAGACACACCACAATCTGTCGGCCTTCCACCGATCGAAGTATATCGTAATGATTATCCACCAGAAGAGAAGGAAGATCACGAAAAGGAACTTACAACCAAACAGCTGATTGTTGAACAGGTTTTATTGAATAAATACATTTGGTTATTTGCGATTATCAATTTTTTTGTTTACATCATTCGTTATAGTTTAATCGATTGGGGCCCAACATATTTAAAAGAAACCAAAGGTGCTGACTTACTCGGCGGAGGTTATTCCACTTTGATTTTGGAATTTGGTGGGATTGGTTCAACGTTACTGATGGGATGGGTTTCCGATCGGTTGGGAGGACGTCGTGGAATGGTAAGTTTACTTTGTATCGTTCCAATCTTTTTTGCTTTTGTGGGCATTATGATCAATCCTCCTGGCAATATTTGGATTGACTATGTTTTATTTGGAATGATTGGACTCTTCATCTATCCACCTGTTATGTTGTTAGGTGTCGCGGGTATGGACTTTACATCAAAAAAAGCAGTAGGAACGGCGGCTGGATTTATTGGCCTTTTTGGTTCCCTTGGCCGGACTGCCCAAGGCAAAGGCCTTGCTCTTTTATCCACCCATTATTCATGGGACGTTGCACTTGGAGCTATTTTGGTTTCCACACTCATCGCGATTTTCCTCCTGATTTTTAGTTGGAATTTAAGGCCAAGAGGGTAAATCAATTGACGAAGATCAAATTTTGATTCAAATTTACGAGTTATGAATCTCGGCAAAAAAATCGCAATCGGAATCATCGGTATCATTGCCATCCCACTTGTGTTGGCAATTTTTTTACCTTCAACCTACCAAGTGGAAAGGTCCATTGATATTGGAAAATCGGCTACTGAGGTTTTCGCCTACATACGGCTTTTAAAAAACCAAGACCAGTACAGTGTTTGGGCCAAACGTGATCCCAACATGAAAAAAATCTTCACTGGTGAGGATGGGACGGTTGGATTTATCTCACGTTGGGAAAGCCAAGTGAAAGATGTGGGTGTCGGCGAACAAGAAATCAAGATGATCAATGCTGATGCGTTGGAAATGCAAACCGAACTGAGATTCTATGAACCATTTGAAGGTACAGAAAGAAGTTATATGAAAGTATCTTCTCTTGATCCCAAAAAATCCAAAGTCATTTGGGGATTTGATGGATCAATGCCCTATCCATTTAATTTAATGTTACTTTTTATGAACTTTGAAGAAATGATTGGGAACGATTTTGAAGAAGGACTTTCTAATCTAAAATCTGTTTTGGAAAAATAAGGAAACTCATTTCATTTGAACAAACAAAACATCTATTGGCAACTCTACCAAGACGATCCCATCCTCAAACCTGGATTCCCATCTCCCATCTTGGCGGATCCCAGTTTTTTATTTCCTGAGGTTTGTCCCGATGGACTTTGGCATTTATTTGCGCATAACATCTTTGGTGTCTTAGAGTATGTATCGGAAGATGGAATCCATTGGAAAAAAAGAAAGTCCATCGTACGAAATGCAATGCGACCCTTTATCTATTTTGAAGATGGGACTTATTATTTGTATTATGAGAAATACAAATTTTTCCATGTGCTGATGTCCTGGTTTCCCTACCGCAAATGGAAATCAAGGATTGAAGTAAAAACGAGTAAAGATCTCAATCATTGGTCAAAGCCAAAAACGGTTATCATTCCAAAATTTCCCTTTCACAAAGATCCAAACTATGGTGAATCTGTAAGTAATCCTTGCCTTTTGAAATTTGGAAATAAGTACAGAATGTACTTTTCTTCTTCGCTTGTGATGGTCCCTGATTGTGGATTTTGTGAACCCAAATACATTACCGTTGCAGAATCAAGTAATCCCCTCGGCCCGTTTTCCTATTTTTCAGAGCCGATTATCGCACCCAATGAAATGGATCCATTTTGTAATTTAGGTGCGGGTTCCATCAAAGTCATCCCATGGAAAGGAAGGTACTTAGGATTTCAAAATGGAATTTTTTGGAATCCCGTGCGAAAGGAATCTTGTTCTGCGATTCTATTTTTACAGAGTGAAGATGGGATCCATTTTGATCGGATCAACCAGACACCCATTCTTGGGCCAACAGGCAGGGGATGGAAGGCAAGCCATGTCTATGCCTGTGATGTGAAGTATTCAGAAGCAGAAAAAATCTTTATCCTTTATTTCAATGCAAGGGACAAAGCCCATTGGACAAAAGGGAAGGAAGCCATTGGACTTTTTGTAGGAAAGGTGGAAGAATCAACTGGAAATTCCAAATTAGAATCGAGACAAAATTCCAATACAAAATCCAAACCAAAGTTAGCTTCTGAAACGAATCGGAATTTAAGTGCCAAGTCTCAAACAAAAACCAAATCCAAAGATAAATTCATTAAAACTTCCAAAGGTAAGTTGAAAACGAATTCGAAGGATTCTGCAAAAAAGAAACCAACCAAACCAAAACCAAAGAAGTCTAAAACGAAATGACAAAATCACTCCTCGGACATTCCAAAGACTTAGGTGACAACTTCATCATCCGTCGCGTATTACCAGCGTTAGAGAAACGATCTGTCGGACCTTTCGTTTTTTTTGATCATTTTGGACCTGTTCCTGTAGTCACGGGTGAAGAACTTGTTGTCCGTGCCCACCCTCACATTGGACTTGCGACCATCACATTTTTGTATGATGGGGTGATCACCCACCGTGATAGCCTAGGAGTGGAAATGGACATTCGTCCCAACGAAACCAATTGGATGGTTGCAGGAAACGGAATCGTACACAGTGAACGCTCTAAGTTTGATCCTAAATACGAGGTGTTAGAAGGCATCCAAACTTGGATTGCCTTACCAAAAGAAAAGGAACAAATGGAGCCAAGTTTCCAACATCTTTCCGAATCCGAAATTCCCGTTTGGAAAGGGAATGGCGTCACATTGCGTTTATTAGGTGGCAAATTTTTAGAACTAGAATCCAAAGCAATCGTTCATTCTCCCTTATTTTATGCAGACATTGATCTAAAAATGGAATCAAATCCTATCGAATGGAATCTCGGTTCGGAGGAAGAAGCTGGTCTTTATGTATCCCGAGGTGCCATTGAATCCAATGGTGAGTCATATACCATGGGATCCATGATTCTCTTTGAAAAAGGAACCAAAGTAACATTCAAAGCCAAACAAAACAGCCGTTTGATGTTACTTGGTGGCGAACCACTCAAAGAAAAACGACATTTGTATTGGAACTTTGTATCTACTGACCAAACTTTGATTGATCAAGCAAAGGTAAGATGGGCAAAGGATGAATTTCCAAAAGTGCCTGGTGAAACGGATCGGATTCCTTTGCCAGGTTAATCTTTTTCTAAACGTATGCTTTGTTTTTTTGTAATTGGAAATTCAGACAGTCAATAGACTAGAAAAAATATACATGCGTTAGGCGAAAAAGGCGTTACCAAACGATTCTAATTCATTCAGTTTCGTGAGTTTTTACCGAAATGTCACTTAGGTTTGTGATGGGAATTGGACTTGATCGGTTCCAGCGGACATAAATGCGAGTTTGGTACCAGGGGATGCGGTCGCAGTAAAGGTTTCCTGGAATCCTGCTGCTGTTACAAAAAACGTTTCTCCCTCACAAACGGTTCGATTCAATTCTGGAATGTACAACGAACCAGAAATAGTAAAAAAGATTCCAAAACATGTTGGTTCACATAACGAAGAAAAGGTGAAGTTTTGTGCTTGGTTAAATTCCCAAGACTCTAACCTAAACTTATCATTTGATGTGAAAAGATAACGGGAAAAGGGATGATGGCCAAGCAGTACTTTTTGTAATTTTTCCTCACCGTTTGTTTTTTCAAATTTCAAAACAGACAATGCCTTTTCTAAGTGGAGTTCCCTTGGTTTTCCATCATCACCAATCCTACCATAATCATAAACACGGTACGTGGAATCGGAGGATTGTTGCACTTCGAGCAGTACCACCCCACCACCGATTGCGTGTATCGTACCTGGGTTGAGGAGGAAAACATCTCCAGGTTTCACAGGCCATTTTTTTAAGACTGACTCACCTAAATTTTGTTTTACGAGAGATTCATATTCTTTTCGACTCGTCTCTATCTCGAAACCTACGACAAGTTCCGCTCCAGGATCTGCGGACAAAACGTACCAACATTCTTTTTTCCCTTTGGATTTGGGATCATACTTTAGAGCATATGCATCATCGGGATGGACTTGCACTGATAGTTTTTCTTTGGCATCAATGACTTTGACAAGAAGGGGCAAACTAGCATTCGCAAATGGTTTTCCCAATACTTCGTTTGGTGCTTTTTGGATGAGGTCTGTGAGTGGAAGTTTGTTAAACTCAGGGTTTTCGAGGAGAGAAATGTCGCTGTCGTAAACGGATACTTCCCAAGATTCACCAATCAGGCCTTCTGGGATCGTTCGTCCCAATTGGGTTTCCAATTTTCTGCCACCCCATATCTTTTCTTTATAAATCGGGGTAACAAATAAGACTTTTGGAATCCTCTCCATTCGTTTCCGTTTTAGACGGCGGTCTTTGTCCGTAAAGGGATATTTTTATGAACGAGAAGTTTGACCCGAAGGAATTTTTTCTTAAAATGGGTGAAGGAATCGGGGCGGAATTTGGAAAGATCAAACTCAAATACCTTGGAAGGGACAAGGGATGATACAGGAAATTCTACATTCAATTTGCGGTATCCTTTATAACTCCCTCGCCCATTGCAAGCAGGGCAGTGTGGGTCTCCCCCCATACAATCCCGACATACGATGCGAACGGTAAGTGGGATCACTGCAATCACAGGCCGGATGATTTCTGATTCTTTAAGATCGATCACCAAATCATAATCGATTCCTGTGACTTTCCTTCGGTCCTTGTTTCGAAATCCTTTTCGCATCAGCCCACGTTTGGCAAGGTCCATGATCCCTGTTGTAAATCGGACTCTGGATACAGGTAAAACGATGGGGTGTTCTTCGAGTTTTCGTTTTAAAAATGCCTTTGCATAATTTTTTTTAAATTCTTCATCATACTGTTTTCTTGTAAGGCCAGTCAGAGTTTGGTAAGCAAAATGCAAACTTTGGAATTTGGAATAGGAACCTGTTTCTGGGATATCGGGGTGGTAAATTTTTGCAAGACGACGGAAAGAAGTTTTGATTTCTTCCGTCGTAGCACCAAAGGGAATTTCTAATACTTCGTAAAGGTTTGTGTTTTGCGGTGGCATTCTGTTCCCAAATTCCACCTAATTCATGTTATGGTTCTTCGAAATCTCCACTCACAGAAACTTCCAAAACAGATTCAGAAACCATTTTTGCTTCTAATTTTCCTTTTGCTTGGATGTATCGGTCAATGGTTCTTGCAACTTCACGGAGTCGATCGCGGTAAGCAGTTGCCAATCGGATTCTTTCCCACGGGCTTTGGATTTTTTCCAATTCATACGTGAGAGTGTTGTCATCCGCATTTGTTACTGTGCGAACAGAAAGTACGAGTCCCTTCACTCCACCAGCTGTGCTATTTTTTAACTCACGGTATGTAGTGACAGGGTCTTTTCCTTTTTCTGTTAAGGACTTACGAGACCAAAAGGAAAGTTCATCCAGAGAAAATCCGCCACCTTCAGCACCGCCACCACCTTTTAGTTTCATCACAAATCGGCTGTGCATCACATAACTAGGCTCATAAGGGAGGTGAATCTCACGCGCACTTGATACTTGGCCATAACGACTGTCTTTGATTTTTTTCTCAAAACTTAGGAATTTCACCTTTTCGTTGATCATGGCATGGTAATCATCCACTTCCTTGCCAATCCGTTCGATTTTCTGCTGTTGTTTTGCGTTATAGGGAATGAGAGCAATGCTTCCATCTGGATTCAGTTTGTGGCCATCGGCTTGGCTCACAGGTTCATTTTTTTCATCCGCGGCAAAAAGACCAACGGTGAATAAGAAGGTAAAAATTAAGACAAACGAGGTGCGCATACGAACTCCCAGATAGTAGACTCTATATCTATTTTCGACTTTTGAAATGAAATCATTAATTTGTTAAAAATAAGGTTGAATAAAAAACGTAAAAACAGGAGGCTTGCGGTAGGTCTCCCATGGAAATAAATCTGAAAAAGAATGCAGACGCCTTTGTGATCAGCATTTCTGGAAGTTTGGACATCTATACTTCCTTGGATTTTAAAAACTTCTTAGAAACGAATATCCCAAGCCAACCAGCTGCTAACCTTCACGTGATCATCAATTTAGAAAAACTCAACTACATTGACTCTTCTGGGATTGGAATGCTCATCAAACAGCTGAATTATGTCCAAGAATTGCAAGGTAAGTTCTCCATAGCCAATATGAAACCAGCAATTGAGAAGGTTTTCAAAGTGGCAGGGCTCACCAGTTACTTCCAAACCATTGGGGAAGACGAATACCGCGAAAAATACGCGGTATAATCACTCTTTCTCGTCCAAACGATTTTCCACGACAAACGCATCCCATATCCCCCAAAAACGTCCCACTGAGTTTTGGCTGGGCAATAACTCCACATAAATCTTTCCATCTGGGTATTCGGAAGGTTCCAGTGGGATTTCCACTGGGTTTTGGAACCCTTGGTTCCTTTCGGTGAGAATGGAACGTTTGGGTTTTCCATTCACAAGGATTTGCAATTTTCTCGGTTTGAACTTGGATCCTTTGAGTGGTCTATACTTGGTTAAATCCAAATACAAATAAACTGTGGATTTCGTATTGCTTGGTTTATCGAGTAAAAACCGAAGGCCAGATTCCGGCACCATTCGGCAGATGGAATCTTCTAAACCCAAGTGGGGGGAATCCGGTTCTAGTTCATACGATTGGTAAATGGCCCATGTTTTGAGTTCTGGAAAGGTGGAGATGTCTTCTGGGAGTAATCCTTCTTCGAGTCCAAATTCTTGTTTGGGAATTTTGGAATCATCTGCAGGGAGTGCACCAAGGGTTGATAAAAAGATTGCCGTAATGAGAAGGGTTCGTAGTTTCAATGGTAACACCTATTCCAAGTATCGGATTACGAGACAAGTCCCCCTTTGAAAATTATTCGTTCTTTAGAATCGATCCAAAATGAATTCCGAAACGGCTCATCGCTGACACTTGGAAATTTTGATGGAATCCATGTAGGCCACCAAACACTACTATTACGCACGGTCGAAAAAGCCAAAGAACTTGGAATTCCTTCTGTTGTAGTCACCTACTATCCTAACCCTTCTGTCGTTCTTGGCAAAAAACCAAATTTCAAATACCTTTCCTCCGAAAAAGAAAAGGAAGAACTCATCCGTGGCTTCGGGATAGATTATCTAATTGTTTTAGAGTTTACCCTGGAGCTTTCCAAAATGTCTGCAGAAGACTTTTTGGAAAACATCATGATCAAAACTCTACATGCCAAACACATCGTTATTGGTTACAATCATTTTTTTGGAGCAGAACGACGCGGAGATTTTGAACTTCTCAATTCCAATAAAACTAAGTATGGTTATACGGTAGAACTCCGGGAAGCTGTTTTAAAAAAAGACAGTAAAATTTCATCCTCCTTAATCCGAGGTTTTCTCGACAAAGGGGAAATGGAGGAAGCCAAAATCCTTCTCGGCCGTAACTATCATATCACTGGCATAGTGGTAGAAGGTGCCAAACGTGGCCGCACCATTGGATTCCCAACAGCCAATCTAAAAGTTCCGAGTGACAAACTCCTTCCATCGGTTGGCGTATATGCTTGTTTTGCCAAATTTGATGGCAAAGACCACAAAGGTATGGTAAACATTGGATACAATCCCACCTTTGATGGGTTAGGTTTGCATGTGGAAGTAAACATCTTTGATTTTGATGAAAATTTATATGGCAAAGAAATCGAATTGGAAATGGTGAAAAAAATCCGAGAGGAACAAAAGTTTGACGGAATCGAAACCTTAAAAGCCCAACTCTCAATAGACAAAGAAACGAGTTTGCAAATTTTACAATTTTAGTTCGTCACTTCGATGAACTCAGTGCGACGCACTTGGATAAGGTCGGTAGGGGGCACTTGGATGAACTCACTGCGGCGCACGACGATGGACTAGCGATGAGGCGCACGATGATGGTTATAGTTTGATGATGTGGTAGAGTTTTCCTTTGCGTTTGATTTTACCGAGGATGGAATTGTGACTGTTTTCAGGTTCTAAGATGGCATCGAGTGAAGATTTGGAAATGGCCCAGTCCTCTTTTAATTCATCAAAATAAAAACCACATTCCTTTTTCTCTGCATTTTTCATAAGAATCACATGTTTGTTTTTGGATTCACCTTCTTCCATTAGGACAAAACCAGGACCTGGGAACATAGAAATCAATTTGTCTTTGATCCTAATTTGTTTTTTAAAAGCAGGGATGTTACGGAGGATGCGATAGGATTTTTTTGGTAACAAAAAGTTAACACCTTCTAACACATAACAAATAAAAACGAGTTTTCCTGTAGATGGTTTGTTAGGATTTGTTTTTGTCAGAATGGATGCGTTCATCACGCGTTCAGTGAAAGAAGGGGTTGTGTTTTTCGAATTTATATTTTTTTGAATTTGTTTTTTATCGACCAATCGATTGGCAATTTTTGTGATTCTGTTTTTTAAGGCTGAATCTAAAAATTCAATTTTATCTTCTGATTTGATTTTGTTTAAGATGTGGTAAATGGAATCAAATTCCTTTTGTTTGTATTCGTTTCGGATTTTAAATTTTATAATTTCGGCATTTAATCGTTTGCTACGTTGTAAAAAATAAGGGGATTCATTTGATTCAGAAGTATGGATGAGTTTTTCAGACAATCCTACCAACTTCGCAATTTGTTCGTTTACCTCCCGCTCTAGCCCTTCCAGGCGAATGAGTTCTTCTTCTAACTTTACCTTTGTTTCGAAAAACTTATCTGCATCCAGAATTTTTTTGGTAGGTTTCATGTTCTTTGTTAGTTGGCAAACTTACGCTTTTTGATCGATAAAATGATACCAACAGCTGTCATCGCCATCACCAAATGGGATCCACCATAACTCATAAATGTGAGTGGAACACCAGTTACTGGGAGGAGTCCAATCACAATGCCCACATTGATGGCAATGTGGAAAAAAATCATGGCAACAATCCCTGCTGCAAGTAGTGATCCAAACCTATCCTTACTCTCAAAACTAATTTGTAGTCCACGGAGTGGGATGGACATCAAAAAGAACAATAACAATACACTTCCAAAAAATCCAGTTTGTTCTGCCCATGAAGCAAAGATAAAGTCTGTTCCCGATTCGGGAACATGAGGGATTCTGCCTTCTGTCATTTCCCCATGGAAAAGTCCTTTTCCAAAAACCTTTCCCGAACCAACGGCAGGTTTGGAAGCGCGGAGTTGGTAACCAGCCCCTTGTTTGAATTGGTCGGGGTTTAAAAAAGCTGTAAGACGGATGACTTGGTTTTCACGGAACGGAATGGATTTGTGAACCGCAATCGCAGAAAGAACAGAGAGTCCCAGTATCCCGATCGTGATATAATAATTTCTAAGATGGCGAGAACCACGTGCGATCCGAATGAAAATCATGACAAGACTAATGAGTGTTAGTGTGCCACCCAAACCAAACATAAAGGCTTCGTTGGATAAAATTTTATAACCCAAACTTGCATATTCATCTTTTACTATTTCTGCGGCTTCGCGGATCATCTGTAGGTTTTTTGGATTTTCGATCCCAGGCAGTGTGAGTCCTGATACTTTTTTCCCATCTAAAATGAGCCAAATTTTACCTTGGAGTTGGTTCACAAGTGATACAAGTTCGGTTTTGTTATCTTTACGAAGTAAATCGATGAGCGGTTGGATGAGAGTGAGTTGTGAATAAGCTAGGTACATCGGTACCATAAGGGAGATCCCACCAAAGGTGAGAAGGGATCCGACGTGTAATATATCTGCCCCACCTAAGTACAACATTGTAAATAACATTGGTAAAAAAGAAACTGCTGTTCCAAAATCAGGTTGTAAGATGATGAAAAGCATTGGCACCAAACATATGATAAATGGTATGATTAGAACCGTAATTTTGTGCATTTCCTTTTCTTTCATGACAAGGTATTGACCTAACAAAATCACTGTCGCAAGTTTTGAAAACTCTGATGCCTGTAAGGTGATGGGACCAAGTTTTAACCATGACCTTGCTCCTCGACCAGAGGGAAGGTATCCAATGCCTGGGATGAGGGTGATCACAAGAAGGAAAATGGAAAATAAATAAATAAAGAGAGCATACGAACCAATCAACTGGTAATTGATCCTCGACATAAACCACATTGCTATCAGACCAACAAATACAAACGAAAATTGTTTGTACCAGCGTCCCAGTGCATCTGCCGTGTTTGCCTCTTGTGTATAAAGTGTGAGAACACCAGCCATTGCTACAAGTACAACGGAAAAGATTAAAAAATAATCGAGTTTTTCTGTATTACGATCAGCCATTAAAATGCCTCTTGTTCGACTGGTGCTTCTTCTTCCATGGTTTTCGCACGGGATCTATCCGTTCTTGGGAAAGAACCTGGTGGGAACGCTGCCTTAAACACTTCTCTTGCTGCAGGAGCCGCGGATGCCGCACCACCTACACCATATTCTACGAAGGCAGCAACTAATATTTGTTTTTCGACAGGTGCGTTTACTGGTGCATAACCAATAAACCAAGCGTGATTGGAAGAGGATGCACCTCTCCTTCGAGTTTGCGCAGTTCCCGTTTTACCAGCAATTTCTGGTAAGTTTGGAGAATTCAAAACTCCAGATGCTGTTCCTGAATATCCAACCAAATACAATCCTTCTTTTAAAGCTTCTACGGTCGATTTTTTGAGAGGAATATCACGTAAAATGGTTGGTTCTGTTTTTTGGATAAGGGAGTTATCAAGTGGGCTTCTGATTTCGGACACAACGTACGGTTTGTAAATTTTTCCATTATTCACAACTGCCATATAAAACAATGCCATCTCTATTGGTGTGACAGAAATAAAACCTTGTCCGATGGATAAGTTTACCGTATCTCCATCAAACCATTTGTTTCCATAAGTTCGTTTTTTCCAATCGGAACTTGGGATAAATCCAGTAGCCTCTCCTGGTAAATCAATCCCTGTTTTTTTGTCTAAGCCGAATAACCTTGAATAGGCGAGGATTGGTTCTGCACCCAATTTATATCCCAATTGATAAAAATAAACTGAGTTGGATTTTTCCAAGGCTTGCGCTAAGTTTAGTTCGCCGTGATTTTTTTTATCCCAGTTATAAAATACTTGGTCCGGTACACCTTTAAAGGTTGATTTTAAAGTAAAACTGGCAGGGCATGAAAACGTTTGTTTGGGATCATAATTGATTTTGTGTTCACTTTCCATGGCCGCAAGTCCAACCAGGGTTTTGAAAGTGGATGCTGGTGGGAACCTAGATTGGATTGCTAAATTTAAAAACCCACCATTGTTTGTGACTCTGGTGAAGTGATTGGATCTTTCGAGTTTATTTTTCCCTGACAATATATTGGGATCATACGCTGGGTTTGATGCCATTGCTAACACTTCCCCAGTGGTTGCTTTGATGGCAAGGACCGTTCCCCTAACACCCTTTAGGGCTTTGTAAGCGGCAATTTGCATATCTCGATCAATGGTGAGGATTAAGTTATTGCCAGGGACAGAATGTTCGATGACACGTTCTTCTTCGATATTTCCTTCTGTGTTTCGTTTTTGGATGCGAAAACCGTCTTGTCCGCGAAGGGTTGTATCGTATAATGATTCGATTCCACCTTTTCCAATCAATTGGTAGGTTTTGATTTCTTTTTCTTGTAAGTCACTTGTTGTTGGTTTTCCCACATAACCTGTCACATGCGAGAGTGCTGGCCCCATATGATAAACACGAGCAGGTGAGGACACAAGATACACATAACGATTGATATTGTCTAATACTAAAATACGTTCTTGTTGTTCCCTTGAGATCCCTTCGAGTAAAACAAACGGTTCTCTTGATCGAATTTTTTTAATAAGGCGTGATTCTTGTAATTCTTTTTCGTAATAAACAATGGGTATGGAAAGTGCTTCGCAGAATTTATAAATGAATTCTTTTACTTTTTTGGCATCGTTTTTCAGTAAACTTGTATTGAGGATCACATCCAGGGAAGCGGAGTTGGAAACGAGTGGTTGGCTTGTTTCTGGAGTTAAAAAGTTACGATCAAAAATATTCCCACGGTCAGCAGGTATGGATTCACTACGGCGGACAAATCGTTCGGCTTTGAGAGAGTTTTCACTCCCTTGTACAATTTGTAAGTTGAATAATTGTAAAATGTAAGCAGTTAACGTAAATACAATCATTCCCGTAAAGAAGTACAAACGTTTCCGGAAACTTGCTTCTAAACGAAACTCAGAAGCCGACTGGCTCATTGCCGCACCTCATCTCCATCCAATCGATACGCCCATGAAAACAAAAAGAAAAGAGCAGGACCAAGGAAAGCATTGTAAAGTGAAACATACAAAAACGAGTAACTATGGTTGGAATGAAAGAACATCAAAAACAGCAAATAGGTGATGAGTCTCGAAACAAAGGTAAGTCCCAAAATGTAAATTGTGATGGAGATATAGTTTTCTGTATAAGAACTTCGTAACCCTTTCCCAACGATGTAACCTACAATTGCATAGGAAAAGGAATGTAGGCCAATTTTGTAATAAACAAGATTGTCTCCACCAATTTCACCACCGAGTGCAGTGTCAGTGAGAAGGCCACCAAAAAATCCTAACCAAAGTCCATACATTGGTCCTTTACGGAGTGCAAAAAACGCAACAAAGATCACCATAAAATCTGGTCTTACTGCATTTCCTAGTTCAAACACATTGGAACCATTTAGGAAATGAGCGAGTAACAGGCCTATGACGATAAATACCTTATCTAAAATCATGGGTTCACCTCTTTTGGACTTTCCATGGTCTGAGGAGATGGGGAAGGAGCGGGAGACGGCTCTGATGGAGAACTAGGATTCGTAGAAGGGTTGGTTCGTCCTGTGTTTGGAGTTCCAAACGTACTTGGTCCACCAAATCCCTGTGTTCCTTGTTTTTTCTCTTTCTCTTTTTTATTATAATCTTTTTCTTTTGGAAAATCTATCTCTCCAAAGTATGGGCCTTCGATTTGGATTGTTTTTTCCGCAGGCCACTCTTCACGCCATTTCTCCGGAAGTTTTTTTAAGACAATGACGTGTAAAAGGTTATCAAACTCAACAAACGGGCGTAAGATGGCTGTTTTAAAAGAACCATTCCTTGGTCCTTCTTCGATAATGGTTCCAACGGGAATCCCTGGAGGGAAAACTCCCGATCCACCAGAACTAAACACCGCTTTTCCAATTTTACTAAACCCTTCTGTAAACATTGTGTTTGCTGAAGTGGGAGGTGGATTCGGTCCCATTGGAAAATTTCCGATGGCTTTTGGATCGATTACGATTCCGGAATCAATGTAATCTAACAAAACGTCTGTTCCACGGCCACTGTTCCCATTGAGAGACGCCCATAAATTTGTGCCTGGGATGGAGACTCCCATGGAAAAGTTGGAATTGATGATGGGTTGGATGACAGCTGAACCTTTGGAGACAGCGATGATTTTTCCGACAAGTGCCTCTGTGAATTTACCTTTTTCGTCTAACGCGCGTGCTACGACTGGCATATAAGGTTTAATACCCGATTCAGAACCTTTGTTGATGATGATGGTTCTGTAAATCGCATTCAAACGAACACTGAGTACTTCCGCGCGAACCGATGGGTATTCGGTGCGGAGTGGGAAGTTTAACTCTTGGCGGAGGATTGCGTTTTCTGCTTTGAGGCGCTCCACATCTTTGGAGAGCTGGCGGTATTCTTCCATCACATTCAAACAAGAGTCACGTTCTTCTCTGACTCGTTCGAAGGATTCCAGTTTGTTATAACTACTTTTGATGAGGGATCCAAAGGAATCAAAGGAACCGGAAAAAAAGTCGCCTACACCCTGAAAGCTGGCAATCCCTCTTACCATGAAGTTGCCATTCCAAATTAGGGAAGTAAAGGAAAACAGGAATACGAAAAGTAGGGAAAACAATTCGTCATTTTGATTGATACGATTCCACTTCATGGACTTATGTCACATTAATTTTCGTGGAAAGAATATTTCAAGCGAGAATCGGATTTGGTCCATTTTTCATTCACTAGCCTCTGGTTTCTCGTGTGGGCGGAAATAAAATGTGGAGGCAGACTCCATTTCCACACTGCCTTGGATGGACCGAAACCCTTTTGGTTCCCGAAACACTGTGACTTTTGTTTGGCTTAGAGTCCCGCCGTTTCGTTTCGTTGGACTGAACCTGATTCTAACCTCTGCAACACCGGGATCGACGACTTGTGCCAAGTAGGAGTCCCTTCCCCAATGGACGAGGACAAACTCGCGGATGCCGAAGGCAGGGGATTTGTCCCTTGCTGTTCCTAAAAACTTAGCGACAAGGGAAAGAAAGGTCCTATCTTCCTCTTTGTCCAGATGGGAAACAAATTGTAAGAGGTGGGCTCGTAAGTACTCTTTGGCATGGTTGTGGGCTAGTAGGACACGGTGGCGTCTGTCCAGTTGGTTGTAAAAGGTTTGGAGTAGCGAACGTTCTGTTTGGTTGCAACCCGCTTTGAACGCCAAGCGGTCGAGTCGTTTTCTATGCATCTGGATGAGTTCAAAACGGTGGGTGAAGTAGGCACTGATCCGAAAGGCATAATAAAAAAATAAGATAAGGCCAATGAGCTGTAAAAGGACAAATTCAGGATTTCCTTTCCAGATCCAAATTGGTTTTTCTGGGAACATTGTTGGTTAGACGATAAGGGAGTGGGGGAAACACTTGAATCTCAGTTACAATATTAAAAAGGAAAATCTTTCCTTATGCGTTCGATCTTAAGAATCCCGCTTTTTGAAAAGATTGTAGCGGGTCACGCGGTCGTTCTTACAAGAAATGACCATCCCCTAACAGATTCGAGGCGTTAATGGTTTACGGATTTACAATCGGAAGTTGGATGACAAACTCACTTCCCTTTCCTACTTCCGAATTCACTGTAAATCTTCCCTTCAATTCATCTACAAGTAATTTAACAAATTGGATCCCGAATCCGTTTCCAACCTCGCCCGCTGTCCCGATGGTTGAATTTACTTTATCTGATAATACTTCGTTGATTTGTTCCGCTGTCATTCCGATTCCAAAGTCTTTGATCCGAATGATAACTGTTTGTTTTTCGGAATTCATGATTTCAAAATGAATCTGTATTTCACTTTTCATCGGCGAAAACTTAATGGAATTCGAAACTAGGTTGCCAATGATTTGAAGGAATTTGTTTTTCGGAATTTTTGTTTTGTTTAAGTTGGGATGAATGTTTACATTGATGACGATTTGTTTTGCTTGCGCTTGCGCATGGAAGAGACTTAACAATTGTTCGCAAAATTCTTGTATTGTGGTCTCATAACGAAAGGCACCTTCATCGGTAAATTCACTCATAAGATCATTTACCAAATTCAAAACAGAATCACTACTTTCCTTCATCATTTTCATGTTGGAAACATATTCTGCCATGTCCAAATTTTCCTTTTCTTCGAGGATGATTTCCGCCAATCCAGATATGCCACCGATGGGTCCTCGGATATCATGAGCTAAAATTTTATATTGTTTCCATAATTTGAGATTCCTTTCAGTGATGAGATGGATGGTGTTTTTCAGTTTGATCCGCTGGGTTACCTCTTCGGCGATGATTTCTAAAAGTTTGATTTTGTCCGAGGAAATAGAATTTTCCTCTGTATCGATAACACAGATGGAACCTATGTTTAATCCTTTTAAATGAATGGGAATTCCATAATAGTATCGCAAGTAAGGACCTTGGGTGACAAAGCCTTTCTCTTTGAACCTTAGATCCGACCGTAAGTCTTTCACTTCTAAATGTGAATTGTTTAAGATGGTATATTGGCAAACCGTTTCGTCTCTTGGAGTAAGTGTGGAAGGGAAACCAAAATCGCCAATGGTCCACTGGTGTAATGCATCGATCAGATTGATATGAGAAATCGGTGTACCTGTGATCCTTGCCGCTAGCTCTGCGAGTCCATTAAATTCCTCTTTTAGGGAAACATAATCTAAGTTTAATTCTGCTAATTGGAGCAATCGAGGGATTTCATTTTCTGGTATGGTTTGCATGGCTTGATTCCTCATGGATTCACGATTCTTCTAGATTTTTGAAACATTACCTATAGATATGAATGAGTCTATTTTCTCTTAGGAAATTGTACCCAATTAAAGGCCAAAAAGAGAAGTAGAAAAAATCTCAAATCCTCCGCGTACATGACGATTCACTTGTGCTAGGCTACCAAAGATGATAATTTCTTTTTCTCCTCTAAAAAATCCATTTACATCTCCAGTGCGGAGTGGATCAAAACTAGTAAGTGTTCCATTTGGCAAATCAAGAACAGCAAGCCTCTGGCGTGTAACACCAGAAACATTTGTAAACGTACCTTGTGTGAGTGCGATTCCATTTTCCAAAATTAGGATATTCTGAACTGTTGCAGAAAAGTTGAATGGAGTTGCGTTTACCGTTGGTCCCGAAAGATCATAACGCGCAAAATAGGTTCCAAGGTTGGAAAATGTTCCCCCAAGGTATAAATTATTATTATAAAAAGCTAATGCTGATATGGAATTGTCTGGGGCAGTTGGAAAAAAAGCAGAAGGATTTTGCCCGTCGGAAGATCGAATGCGATGGAGATTGTTTACCGTAAATCCTCCTATATTTGTAAACCCACCACCGACATAAAGAAATCCGTCTTTTTCGATGATACTACTCACCGAACCACCGGCAATTGTAGCACTCCATGAAGTATCAACTGATCCAGAATCTCGAAAGAAAGCCGCCATACTATAACGTGTGTATCCTTGTGCAAAGTCAAAACTTCCTCCCACATAAACTTTGGATTCTGTTATGTGAATGTCTTCAATATATGGATTTGCTGTGATATCAAATCTTTCAGAAGTCAGGCTAAGATCCTTTTTGTTTAACGATACAAATCCTTGTGTTTTTGCCTCACCAAAGAAATTGGTGAAACTCCCTGCAATATAAATTTTTTCCCCAAAAGATTTGATTTTGATTACAGGAAAATCCAGATTAGGATTCCAATCTGTTGCTTTTCCCGTGATCCGACTGATCTCGGCAATATGATTCCTAGTCACTCCATTGACAGATGTAAAATCTCCTGGAACAATAAGCCGATTGTTTGTCGTTACAGTGGCTTTGCAATTACCAATACTTGCATCTTTACTAAAATTTGGATTAAACTCATTCAAAGTAAAAGAATTTAGGTCAACCCCGGCCCCATAATTTCTTTCGGCACCTAACACAGATGTGAATTTTCCAAAAATGAATACTTGATCACCGATGACGATAGATGAAGTGATTTCATTGTTAACATTGAAGTTTGTAAAACCAGAAATGATTGCCCCACTGTTGTTCAAAATAGCAAAATTACCTGTAGTGGTTCCTGATACTTGATTGAATGCGCCTCCAACCAATATTTTGCCCTTGTGAAAATTGATCGTATTCGCATTACCACCTGTAAGCGATAAGGGCCATCCCACGGGAGCACCACCTGTGGTTAAATCGGCTGCTTTGATCAAAAAGGATCCAAAAACTCCAACGGTCAAAATGACATTCGTTCCCGTACTCAGTGTACCAAAGGTCATATCACGCACAGAATCACCATTTACGTTGACAGGAACCCATGTTGTATCCATGGCACCAGTTGACAGTGAAAACCTTGCGATGGAGTTTATATTGGTTCCATTTACATTCGTGAATCTACCACCAATGTAGAGAAAGTTTTCATTCTTTTTGATGACAAAAACTGATTGGCTTCCCCCGGTAATGCTAGGGTTCCAAGTGGAATCTAAGGCACCTGTTTTTGCATTCAACCGAGCAATCCCAATTCGACCTGTTCCACCAAGAGTCGTAAAATTACCACCAATGTAGAGGAAATCTCCATCCAATTCCATTGCTTCAACAATTTGTGAGGCGGTATCGGGAGAGGGTGCATTAAAATTTAAATCCAGTTTGCAATTGGGAAGGAAGTGAGCGATTCTGTTTTTGACTTGTCCTTGAACGGTAGCAAACGATCCACCAACATAGAATCCTCCTTCTCCGTCAGAAATAGCGATATTCGCGATGCCTGAAACGTCCGTATAAGCACACTCGGACGGATCGATATGCATTCCTGTAGAAGGATTTAAAACGGCTACATTTCCTACATTCGGTCCTACATAATTGAATTGGCCACCAACAAGAATTCGTTCCGCATCAGCAAAGATGGAAAACACTGTTGCAGATGAGCCGTGGACTCCCCACAATGAGAAGTTTTTGTTAAATCCTGGCCAACAAGAAGGAGAAGAATCATTTATAATAAATCGTAGTAGTGTGGTTCGCAGATAGGAATCAGATTCAGGGTCACAACCATTGGAAAGTTTAGGGGAACAAAAAAAGACCAAAGAAACTGAGAAATAAATAATTGAAATACGCAATTTAGTTTTCATTTGGATTTGACAATTCAATGTTTTTCATCGAATTTACTGAGTGAATCAAATTGCCCAAGTATTTTTTTGTTAACAAATACCTTAATGTTTCTCTCTGATTTGCGATTCCAAACGGAACCTTCTCCTTCGTTTTGGCACACTGGCAAATTTTAGTGTGCAATACTTGTATTTTATCTGCAATGGGAGACAGATTCTCAAAGACAAAACATCGGCTGTCACTCAAGTCAAATTGATTTACGATTTAAGAGCGAACGATAAGAAAAGGACTGGTAGATGGATATAAAATCGATTATTGAAAAAGCAGTGGAAGAATCCATTAGTGCCATTGCGATTTCAGATCCAAAAGGTAAGATCGTTTTTGTGAACAAAGCGTTTCTACGCCTTTGGGGTTATGCATCGAAAGAAGAGGTGGAAGGAAGAAATGCAAATGAGTTTTGGATCCCATCTGAAAATGAAAAAAATGGTATCGATTCTCTGATCAAAACTGGTTTTTATTTTGGGGAATTTGAAGCGGTAAAAAAAAACAAATCAATTTGGCATGGTGTAGCCCAATTCAGTATTTCGAAATCGACTTCAAACGAAATTCAATTCATTTTATTTAACTTTTTTGAAAGTTCAAACCGCAAACGTACATCGGATACGATCCGCGAAACAGAAAATTATTATTCGCAGATACTTGACTCAATCTCTGATTTTATTATCTGTAAAGATTCTAATTTCAAAATGACCTATGTGAACCAAGCCTGTGCAGATTACCTTGGTCAAAAAAAATCAGATTTAATTGGTACTTATGATATTCCAGAAAACAAACAAGAATTCATCGAAGAGTATCACAAAATCGATTCTTTTGTCTTCAAAGAAGGCAAACAAGTAAAAATCGAAAAAGAACCTCATTTGGGAAAAGATGGATTGGTTCGTTATTTTAATACCGTCAAAACTCCGATTCGTGATCAATATGGAAATATAAATGAACTTGTCGCTGTAGCAAGAGACATCACCGATTCTGAAGACATTTTAGGAAAATTAAAATTAATCGCTGAGATCACTTCGGATTATATCTATACTGCAAATATCATAGAAGGTGAAATCATTGCCGATTGGAGTTCAGGGAATTTATCAAAAATTGTTGGGTATACTGTTGAGGAAATTGGAAAAATCGGAGGTTGGATCAAAATCATCCATCCCGATGATCTGGATCTTGTTGGAAATCGAGTATCTGAAATTCTCCAAGGCAAGGTTGGTGTTTCGGAATACCGGGTTTTGTCAAAAAGTGGGGAGTATGTTTGGATACGAGATTATAGCAAACCATTGTATGATGAGTTTGGTAAATTATCCAGATTGATTGGAGCATCAAAAAATATTACGATTGAAAAGGAAGTTGAAACAAAACTCAAAGAAAGTAATGAACGATTCAAAGCATCTTTAGAAGCTTCTCTTGAATCAATTTATTTTTTATCTGTAGTGAAAGACGATCATGGAACGATAATTGATTTCGCTTTCAACGAAATGAATGATAAAGGTGTAAAAAACTTAGGAGTCCCAAAGGAAGAACTGATTGGAAAAAGAATATGTGAATTATATCCTATTAATTTAGAAAACGGGTTTTTTGAGCAGTATAAACATGTATTTCTGACAAAACAACCACTTGAACAAGAGTATACAATTCCAGACGGATACTACACACCAGGTTATTTCCATCACATCGTTTTGCCAACTACAGATGGAATTGTCATTTACAATCGCAACATATCAGATCGTGTCGCGAAAAATAAAGAACTTGAAACGCTCGTTCAAGTCACAAATAGACAGAATGAAAGGTTAAGAGAATATACTTATATTACATCTCACAACCTTCGAGCACCCATTGCAAATATATTAAGTTTATGTAATTTACTGAAAGATGATCCTGGTGATCAAACTTTGGTTCAAATGATCGAATCTTCTGCGCAACAGTTGGATCATATGATGAAAAACTTAAATGAATTGCTTACAATTGAAAAGGATTCCCATTCGCTTGTAAAAAAAGAAATTCACCTTCAACAAGAAATTCAAAACCAACTTTTGTTATATGTATCTGATAAATCGAATCATACTAAAGTTGATGTCATCATACCAAACGATTTATTCCTTTATACGATACCGGTTTATTTCGAAAGTATCGTTAATAATGTCTTATCCAATGCATTTAAATATTTATCTCAGAAAAGTATTGGGCATATCCGAATCGAAGCGAAACTGTCCGAAGAGTTTATCATACTGACAATCTCCGATAATGGAATTGGAATCGATTTGGAAAAATATCGAAATAAAATGTTTAAAATGAATTCAAGGTTCCATCCCAATATCGAAGGGAAGGGCATGGGTCTTTTTCTAACAAAATACCAAATCGAATCCTTAGGGGGAAAAATTGAAGTAGAGAGTGAAGTTGATAAAGGAACAAGTTTCCATCTCTATTTTCCGACCATACAAAAAAACTAATATTGAATATCTTTGAACTATGTTCAAAAACTTTCAACCTGTCAAAATGTTTTTTAGCGAAATTTTGAACGATTTGAGCGGTATTTTAAAAAATTTTTTTCCCAGCTCTCTTTTTTCCATTGAATCATCTAACATTCACGTACGATCTGCAACTAAACGAAAACAGATTTGAAAATGGAGATTTGAAGATGAAGGGATTCTATCAAAAAACAGGCATTAAACTAAGTTCAAAACTTGCGAAAGGTTTACTCATATTCTCACTACTTCATTGTAATTTATTTGCTCCTAAGTCAAAAAATGATGATGTATTGAACCTGTTTTTACTCTCACAATTGTTTCAATCCAAGATAGAATTTCAGTTAGGCGAAAATTTAAATTCCAATTCTCTTGTAAGGAATGCGAACTCTGTTATTGTTTTGCCTGCAGAATTCAATAACCCCAACTTCGAACTCAAGTCAGTCCCGATTGCCGATTTTTCAATGAATATTGCGGGATTTTTAGTATGGAAATCACCTGAGTTTGGTGGTGTTCCTTATGGTCAGGAAACAGTATCCAATGCTGATAAAATCCTTTTGGATATGGGTGCCGAAGCCTATGGAAGTGATGCAAAATTTAAAGTTCCCTTCCAATTTGGACAGTGGGATATCTTCCAATCCCTATATGGAGTCCAAAGATTAGGCCAACCATTAAAAACTTTCTCAATTGATCCAACTTGGAAAGACGGAAGTTATGATCGATTGGGTCTCATCATCTTTGATTTCAAAATTGAGTATGATAGTAATTATATCAGTTCACCTATGCAACGTTTGGTTGAGATGAGGGTAAGGGCATTGAGTTCAAATAATGGTGGGAACATCAATACTTCTGAGGATTATTATCGGAATGCAACCGTTACAAATTTCGATATGCCCTATTTAGGTAGTAACGAAACCATTTTAAGTATGAAAACTCCTTGCCAAACGCTCTATCCTGATGAGCCAAGGATCATCAACATCCACCAAGCAGTGTTCTGTGGGATGAGTCTACAACCATTGTTAAATGTTAATGCAGACACGGGTTCTGCAATACCTAGCGCATACAAAATTTCATCTTCCTATGTTAGGATCCAAAATGGTGACTTGGCACTTGGTGTTCCGCAAGGAACATGGGATACAAATCTCAATGAGTTGAGTGGACTTCCTGGTGATGCCGTTCCTCCGGGAAGCAATTTAGCAGTACTCCATGGCAATTTAATGCCCGAATACAGTTCCAATTCATGGAACAATGAGAGACTCCTTGTATTAAAGATTCCAGGGAATACGACACGAAATCGAATGAAAATCGTTGTCGATAAAAACAATTCCTTGTTATTTCATTCATCCAATGGGAATTCCATTTACACTCCGATCACATCGCCGAAGTTAATGGCCGACTATAAAGGTCCAGGGGTATCTTCCGAGTATGAAATCGATGACAATTGGTCTGTAGCGAATGGTATCTTCCGAAGTGCTTGGCCTACCACCGCATCAGACCCCAATCAAATTGATCCATCCAATGGAAAGGTATTTGGATACTTTTTACCAAAGATTTCGATTCAAGTTGAATGATCGATTGTTACTGAGTGAATGTTGGATAAGGAATGCTTTTTAGTGATTTGATCACTACGAAATGATGAAGGCATTCCTTTTATTTCATTCCCATCAACCGAACTAACGATCCAAGAGCCGTCTCCCAAATCGACTTCCATTCTGCATTCCATTGATCCCCTAAACTTTTTTCTAACGCATAAAGTAGGCTTGGTGCAATTGCTCCAAAATCAGTCACTGGAATGCCCATTTCTTCATGCATTTTTCCTAAATTTTGGAGTTCAATTTGGATCTGGTTCAAATTTCCTAATCTCTCAATCGTTTTTCCAAACATAGCCAGTAACTTTTTGGCTTGTGTTTCCATATCTGTATTTTGGAAAAATTTTTGGAACTCTGGTTTGGTTTCGAGAAAGTGAATGTAAAAATCCCGAGCTAAATTCGGATTCAGTTGTAATGCCAGTTCTAGTGATCGTTGTAATTCTAAAATTTGATCTTTCTCCTTAAAGCCTAACACGGAGTAAACGGCCATTCTTTCCGTTTTTCCTCTGAGTTTTGTAAGAATCTTTTTTTGAATTTGAATTTTGTCAGAGACGTATTGGTAAATCTCGTCAGAGATTAAAAATCTTGTCCCAGTTTTTTTATTCAGAGCTTCTAATCGCGAAGCCACGTTTACTGTATCTCCGAGAACTGTTTGTGATTTATGATCGGAATGACCTATATCACCGTAGATCACTTGACCTGCATGTAATCCCAACCGAATGTCAAATTCATGGTGGAAACGTTCCTTAACATAAACATTGAATTTTTTTAGTTGATCAAAAATACGAAAACAAGCTCGTAATGCCTGGACAAACATTTGTTTTTTTGCATCTTCCAAAGTAAGTTGTGATGTTTGTAATTTTGTTTTGTCTAAAAAGAAATACGCAAGGATACCATCCCCAATAAATTTATCGATAAATCCACCATTGTTAAGAATTGGATCACTCATCTCTTGGAAAAATCGATTGAGAACAAATACAACATCATAAGCTAAACTTGACTCTGTAAAAGAAGTGAAACCTTTTATGTCTAAAAATAAAATTGCCGCATAACACTCCTCGCCAGTTTTCGAATTTTTTCTTTCGGAAGTTATGTTTTTAAGATCTTCTTCATCTCGAATGATCCTTTGGACTTCGACATTACCAAAGATTTCTGTTTGGCATGACAATCGAATTTCTTTAGGCCAACCTTTCCGATCGGCAATTGTTTTTTCCCTATCATTCCTTTCACTGAGAGAAGATAACCCATCAGAAACAAAAACGCGACAGGTTGTGCAACGTGCATTTCCTCCACATAAATGATAGAGAGGGAAGTTATGTGCGATGGCGGTTTCCAAAATTGTATCGCCGGACCGTTTGGTTTTTAAGGTTTTCCTTTCCGGTTCTAAAAAAGAGAGATCAAACATTGACTTTTACCTTTGGGAAGTGAGTTTCGAGTATTATTATTTTGGAATTTTCGCAAAACGAATTCAAATTTCCTATTGGTATACAACTCACTTGTTTGTTTTCTTTGCTAGATAAAAATAAGAAACTGAATATAAAATTTTCTATTTTTGCTTCGGAAAATCGATGGTTTTACCCTACATAAAATCCGCTATGCTTCCTAAGTCAAAAACAACATTACCAAAGTTAGTATTGAGAAGTGATTGAAAGCAAATCGAAGTTTGTAACCAACTTTTTGTCCCAATGGTCTAAGAAAGGATAGTTGCAATTGTGTAAACTTGGACTTAGACTGATTGAATTCGGATATTCTATTTTTTAATTTAGGATTGGGTTTTGGTTGTTGTACGACTTTTAAACAATTTGGAGTTTAGGAAAACTAAAAATGAATGGATTGGAAGAAAAACTAAAAGTTGTAAATGAAAAAAGGGAATGGCCTAATGGGCTTGTTCTAAAGTTTAAACATTTGGTCGAATATGATGATGACGATTCACTCTATCGCATGAACCCATATACAATTGCTAGCAAATGGCAATATAGTACCTCAGACTGTATTGACTTTTTCCTTCATTGCTCTAGAGAAAGTATCCTGATTTTAAATTGGAGGTTGATCTGCTCCAGGTGTGGGGATTCGATCGAAGACTTTCGTAAACTCAAAGATTTCCATTCGCATTTTTATTGTACTTTTTGCCGATGCGAATATGAATCATATTTAGATGATTACATATTGGTCGACTTTACCATTCATCCAACTGTACGAAAGATTAAATTCCATAATCCGAATGAGTTAAGTTTAGAAGATTTTTATTATAAATATCATTTTTCAAGAGAAGGTCATTTTCCAGGGAGCCGACTGCTTCTTACAGATTGGCTTAAATCATTAGAACTTTCGTTAGTCGATGTAAAAGAAAATTCAAAACAAATCGTCAAATTTCAAACAAAACCAGGATATGTAATCGTCAACAATCTAATGTTATGATCAGAGTTTTACTATAGTACAAACGAAGAAGAAAAAGTTACTGCATCTGAGCTTACTATATCGTTTGACGGCAAACAAATTCGAGGGCCAGAGAATGCAGTTTTAAAATCTGGCGAAAACACAATTTACTTTGAAAATGCTTCTCAATCAAATCTTCCTCTGGCTTTTTTCCAAATGGGTCAAGATTTTTTGACGTCCGAATTTCAACTTGAGTTTGATCCATTTTTAACGGGGAAACAATTGATCACAAATAAGACATACAACCAACTCTTTCAAACGGAAGCTGTGATTGGACCAGATGCTCTTAAAATTCGAGACCTCACATTTTTTTTCTCAGACCTAAAGGGTTCAACAGCTCTTTACGAAAGGATTGGAGATATAAAAGCATTTTCTCTTGTTCAATCTCATTTTGAAAAAATTGCAAAAGTAATCAAGGAATACAATGGTTACTTTGTGAAAACTATCGGAGATGCCATTATGGCTGTTTTTTTGAATGCAAATGATGCCTTTGTTGCTTCTCGGCTCATCCTTGAGGTCATTGCGGAATTTAATCGACGCCATCATTCAAATGATATATTATTAAAAATAGGAATTCAGAAAGCGAATGTTTCACTTTCTTTGGGAGAGTCTATATTAGAAGAATCAGTTTTTGTTAAAGGTGTGGTTCAGCCCATAGACATACTAAGGTTTCATAAGAATACAACCTAATATTGATTGAATGGTTATGAATTTGGATAGCCTCTAGTATTTTTTGTTCATAAACCAAACCTTTGGATCATTTTGCAGTCCTTAAAGTTTAGAATTTTGAATTGCAGATATAAAACTAGATGAATCGTAACATTCACGTGATTCATCTAGTTTACATTTTGTTATTTTCAATATGTTATGGTTGGAAAGGAGTGATTTGTCTCACTTCCAAACTTCCCATCGGATAGTTTAGTATAGGGCATTTTTTTCCAATGGCAATTGCCTCCTCAATCGATTCTGCCTTACAAATTAAATACCCTGCCAAAATTTCTTTCATCTCTACATAAGGTCCATCGGTTACACTTCCTGGGCGAATGACAACACCTTCATATTCCAATGGTTGTGTAGAAACAAACTTTCCTGATTGAATCACTTCACCAATCCACTCTCTCCAATTGGGCATCTCTTTTGCCATTTCTTCTGGCGATAGTAGATAACCATTTTCAGCTGTTTGGTTACGAAATAATAATAAGAACTCTTTCATCGTATTTTTCCTTTCACTCGTTACGTTTTTTTAGAATGTTTTTTTTCAGATGACTGACCGTCTAAATACAAAGCGGAAATTCCACCTAAAATCATCGTCTCTAGGGTCCCATACAAAAACCAAAGAAAACCCAATTCGTGTGGGATCGGAAGTACAATCAAGTTTGTATAGCCATACCAAAATTTTGCGATTCCACCTATGGCAAGACCGATCCAAATTCCACTTAAAACTCCCTCGCCTTTGTAAGCTCGAGTGAAAAGAAAAACATAAGCAATGCTAAACACCAAATAGATTCCTAAAAAAATCGGAGCATAGGTTCCCAACTCATTTGGTGTTCGCCAAACTTGTGATAAACTAGTGTATGTCTCTTTTAGGAGCAGTTGGTTGACGATGGTTTCCAAAACCGCTATGATTAGGAAAGTGATGATTGTAAATATAAGATTCTTTTTCATAAGAATCCTCCTTGTTTGATTTCCTTTAGGACAAATGGGTTTTTTAAATCTGGACAAGTTTTGAGGAGATTTGGAAAAAAAATAGGTTTGGTCAAAAATTTTACATCATCTTGTCCGGAGACCCTCCATAATGACTCGAAAGGATTCGATCGCCAATGAATAGGTCAATTTTGGATTTTCGCTTTCAGAGATAAAAATCGCAGACTCCATAAGGAGAGCATTGATCTGTCGAGCTAAAGTTTCAGGGTCCACTTTCTTTAGTTTTCCTTCTCGAATCAAATTTTCGATGACGGCGGCCATTGGGCGGATGGAACTCTTTGCATCAATCTCTCGAACTCTTTCCCCTAAAACAAATCTACCTTCGGTATGATAGATTTTTTTTATTACAGGATCCATAGCCATTTTCAATGAAAGTTCGCAACAGGATAGGAGACCTTTCCACTCGTCCGAGTGAGAATTCCATTCTTCCAATATGACCTTTCCGAGTTCCTCATCTAATTGTAGGATCACTGCCTCCAAAAGACCCTCTTTGTTGCCAAAATGGTGGTATAGTGCTCCTCGTGTTAAGCCTACCTGATGACAGAGAACATCCATATGAGAGGTGTACGGTATGAATCGCGTAAAAATTTTGGATGTCCTTCGGGGATTTTCTCTATTTGGCCTCTTACTTGTGCACTTACCAATTTTTGGAATTTCTGATTTTCTTGTTTCTGACCAATTTAATCCAAATACGAGTCTCTTACACAATACTGCTTTTTTTCTTTACTACGTGTTTTGTGACGGTCGCTTTTTTCCTATATTTGCATTTTTATTTGGTTATGGATTTGCAATTCAATTGGTGGGAAAAGTTGGGACCAATCCCAATATATTTTTGAGAAGGTTATTCGGCTTAGCATTGATTGGGTTAATTCACAATGTTTTGTTTTTTAATGGAGACATTCTATTTTCGTATGCTTGTATAGGACTATTATTATTTTTCCTTCGCAAATCAAGTGACAAATCTTTGATATTTATGATGACAATTGCAATGATTTGCACCATGATAACCTACTATTTTTTGGGTGATTATAAGCCCACCGGACTGGAAATACAAAACCAAATAAATTCTCTCAAAAAAGTGAACGAATTGAATTTTTTGGATAGTGTAGTTTCGCGAATGAATTCTGCCTCTATGGTTTTTGGATTTATTTTACTTTTTAATTGGCCAAGTTCAATTGCAATGTTTTGTCTTGGATTTTTATTAGGGAGAAAAAATTTTTTCCAATCTGAGAATCCATTTTCTCAAATCCCATCTTGGTTGATTGTTGTATCATTCATCATCACTATCACTTCAGCATTGGCATTGAGTTTATATAATGTTTTTGGATTCTCAAAGGCGATTTTAATGGGATTGTTTGGAGTTACGGCTCCGTTACTTAGTTTTATTTATATATTTTTAATCCAACGATATTTTTCAGTATATCCGAATTTACTCATGTTTCGTTATTTATCTAAGGTTGGAAGAATGTCTTTAACAATCTACTTGCTTGAATCAATATTTATGGGTATTTTATTCCAGGCATGGGGGTTTTTCTTTATTCGATAAATTTGATTTATATACTATCATGTCATTTTCAATCCCAATGTTTTTTTTTCTTTATTGTGTTTGCGGAAGTTTGGTTTCATTTTTTTGAAATCGGACCATTCGAATGGTTTCCTACTTAGAAATTCCACATAGTGATGTTCCGAAGCATAAATAGTCGAGTTATCTCTTCTTTCCAAAGAACTATTTTGGTAATTGTGAGACCCTATTTGAATTTTCAAGACTCAAGTAAATTGATTATTTTGACAAAATCAAATTATTACTTCTTCATCACAGATTATTCAATTGTATGGGAAGCTCACATAATCCCAAAATGGATCCCTTAGTTAACTTTTGTTGGATCTCACTTTCCTTTTCTTCTGGTTTATCCTTCCAAAATCTAAAGAAGAGAGTTTCACCTGTTCCTTGTTTTGTGGAAAAAGCAGTCAAAAAACCGGTTTGTGATTGGAATGATTTTATAAGTTCTTCCCATTCCTTACTCGTTTTCGGACTCTCACTGAGTTTGATTTGAAAAACTTTTGCATAGTTTGCAGATTCTCGTGCAATGAGAAATTCATTCTCTTTTGGCATCCAAGCTAAAGGTAGAATCGGAACTTCTGTTTCCCCATATTTCTTGTTCACTCTTGCAAACCAACTTGGATTGAACCAATCCTTTGCGGATTGTTCATTCTTCCAGAAATAAATTCCTCCAAAGAAACTTTGATCGGTTTCCAAACTATAGGATTTGAGCATTTGGCCTCGTATGGCCTTGTACTCGGGAATGGAATCCTTCATTTTGGATTTCTATGTTAAAAAGATAAGTGAGGCAAAAGGCATACTTTGGTTGTCCAATCGCAAGGTTTATGGCTAGCTCCGAAAAGACTCCGCAAAGTACGGAGATTGCAAAGACGATTTTAGATTCATGGTACCATCTCTTTGCAGATTTCTTTTTGTCATTTGAACCAAAGCATTAGCAAAGTTCTGCGATCATACAAGAAGCAAAGGAGTAGGATCGAGTTAGATTTTCATAAATCCTGTCGATTCCGAAGAAATTCTAACATAACTTGGAAACTACGAGATTCATTTCCTTTGGATTCAGTTGGGAAATAAAAATTTCCAATTCCTATACAAGTTACGAACGTATTAATTTTTTATTTCCAACTCATACTCAGTTCAGAAATTAAGACCATGGAATCGAGTAGAGTTCTTTTATTTGAAATCTTAAAATCAGAACGCAAACGTGCCAAAGCACTATTTTGGCTTTTCCTCTCTGGAGCCGTAGCCTTACTTTTCCAAGTGCTCTTTATCCGAGATGATCTTTTGAGTAAAAATGTTCAGCCATTCCCTATATGGGTTCCTCCAGCGTATTTTCTTTTTAATACCTTATATGCATATATACTCTTAAAAATTTTAGACTCCAACTTACGTGATGGTAGATTTCCGCCAGTCATGATTCGTTATTTAGGTGCACTTGTAGAAAGTAGCATTCCCTCCGGACTTTTGTTATATTTGGGAATCAATCTGGAAGTACCAATCTTAGCACTCAACTCTCCTCCTGAGCTTGCTTATTTTTTCTTCATCATTTTAGCTACGTTGCGTTTGGATATTGGTTTGGCTATTTTTATAGGATTTGTCTCTTGGGCAGAATATTTAGGAATTGTTTATTATTTTTTACAAAATACAAAACAAGGAGCAGTGGATCCATTATTGTATTCGTTCCCGATTTACTTTGGTAAGGCGAATATTTTTTTAGTGGGAGGTTTTTTATCGGCTTTTGTTTCGAGACAAATTCGAACTAGTTTTATCAATAGTTTGGCGGCAGAATCAGAAAAAAACCAAATTCGAGTTTTGTTTGGGCAACATGTGTCACCAGAGGTAGTGAATACATTATTACACCAAAGAGATGATTGGAATGGAGAAGAAAAACACGTTTGTATTTTATTCTTTGATATACGTGATTTTACAAAATTTGCAGAGACTCAAAAACCGACAGACTTAATCCAATTTTTAAATCGACTTTTCCAAGATGTGATCATATGCATCAACCAAAACGGGGGAATTGTAAATAAATTTCTTGGAGATGGTTTTATGGCAGTATTTGGTGCCCCTATTTCCAATGGGACCGACATACAATCCTGTGCCAAAGCGGCAAAAGAAATTCGTAAGTGCATTCAAAGTTTGGTGGAACGCAAAGAAATTCCCGCGATTAAAATCGGAATGGGAATCCACAGTGGGGAAGTTGTCACCGGAACTGTAGGTTCTCGGGATCGGAAGGAATACACAGTCATTGGAGATGTTGTCAACTTGGCTAGCCGATTAGAACAATTAACCAAAGAATACGGCCGTGATGTGATTCTTTCCGACTCTGTCGCTTCTGCTTTAGAACCTACTACTGTGGAACTGCTTGGAGAAACCCATGTAAAAGGCAAAGAAAAACCAGTAAAAGTGTATGCTTTATTATAACAGAATGTAGGTTACTTTGTTCAATATGAGAAAAGCAAAACAACTAACAAAACAATTGACTAGTTGTTTTGCTGGATCGGACTACGCTCTTTTATTTTTTCCATTCCTCTGCGTGGAAAAAATCCTCTACGAGTTCATCTAAAAGTTGGTAGGAAGTAAGTAGCTTTCTCCGTATTACTCAATAGTGGTCGATTTTCCACAGTTTGAAAGATTCCAGACGATTTCATTTTTTCTTCAATTCGATTCCTTGCGTTTTTCACTACTTCCGGTTAAGGATTATTTGAAGAATAAGAATAATTTAATTTTTCATATGTTTTATCGGGAGCGGGGTGAGTTAATTTTGAAACTCCTGGATTTCCTGAAGACCAAGTTACACAACCAAACAGACAGGCTAACGTAAGAATCGTAATGATGGAGTAGAAGCTTTTTTTTTTGGACCATTGCATTCCCCTTATCGAATGTGAATCGAATGAAAGTTTTTCGAAAAAATTTACGAAATAAATATCAATCCTTCGATTTGTTTCAATCAAAAATTAATTTTTCCCAAAGAATTGGGTTTTTAAATGCAGATGATAAAAACCAAAATGGAAAAAAATTGACTAAATGTTGATTTCAAAAGTCCAAAACCATGAACTAGGATGGCTATATCCATGGCCAAAAACGATCGGAAAGAAAATATCATTTTTAGGAATCATTTCTTTGGAAGGGATTTAAGTATAAGTTTTGGTTATATTTCTGGTGTTATAGATCCACTAACAGATTCGAGTTGCACCACACTAAGGTGATCAAAGGGCTAATCCGTTAAATCCACTTCTTCGAAAGCCTCTGTTTGGTGGCGAAACATCCAAAGTTTATCACTTGAGTAAAAATTGATGAACCCATCTCGCATTTCGAATTGGTATATACCGCGGAGGAGTAAATTTTGTTCGAATTGGCCTTCGGAAGGAAGGTCAACCACTAAGATACGGCGCGAAGTGATGATTGCTACTTTATCATAGAGGTTGGCAAAACCACGAAGGATTTCTTGTTCAAGGCTGATGGTATCCCAATGATTCGTATAACCATTGTAAAGGTAGAGTTTGCGATCACTTGCGACTAGAGCGGCCCTGTGTCCCATTGCCACTTCGTATCGTTCTTCACCAAAGATATGGCCTTTTTCCCATTCTGTGCTTGTATTACTCACACCTAACACATTTTTTTGAGAAACGATGATACAAATTTCTCCATTACATTTGGAGTAACGAACATGTTCCCCTCTTGTGGAGTAGGATACTTCTGTTCCATCTGATAAAAAGGCTTTGAAGGCAAAATGGGCTTCTACGAAGTTAATCGTTGTTTGGAGGTATGGGTAAGCAGTTTTATCAGTTGGAATATTGGAAAAGACCGTGACACCGTGTTTGACGGGCACAGCCGGTACATGAAGGTTTGGATGAGGCCTCTGTGGTGGTCGGTTTAGGTTTTGGCCAACGGTGTCGTAATAGTAAGTATCACTTTCCAATAGGTCGGGGTTTGCAACAAGTACTGGGAAGAAACTAATAGAGAGGGTAAGCCCTAAGGCAAAAGAAAGTGATTTAGGAAATTGAAATGTAAAAAGCCAACGGAGCATAATCCTGATTGTTCCTTCCTTGCCAGTGAATCTTGATTAGATGGCATCATTCGACAACCATTTCTCGGTCTTAGACGGAGAATAGTTTTGTAATTGTATGAATAGGTCTTCTGTTTTCTCTAAAACAAGCACAAGATCCAAATTTTCTTTTTTTAAGAATCCTTGTTCTACCATGGTTTGGAACATTTTGACAAGAGGGTCATAGAACCCATTCCAATTCAAAATCACAATTGGTTTGTTGTGTAATCCCAATTGGGACCAGGTCACCACTTCAAAAAACTCTTCCATGGTTCCAAACCCACCAGGCAAAACCAAAAATGCATCGGAAAGATCAAACATGATACGTTTTCTTTCGTGCATGGATTCTACTTGGATGAGTTCGGTGAGTCCAATGTGTTCGATTTCTTTTCGTTTGAGAAAGTTGGGAATCACACCGATTACTTTCCCATGTTTCGACAAACACCCGTTTGCGACAGCCCCCATCAGTCCCACACTGGCCCCTCCATATACAATCCCTATGGAATGTGTCGCGAGAGTTTCGCCTAAACGGTAGGCTTCTTTTTCAATTGAGGGATCCTTCCCAGAAGAAGATCCACAATAAATTGCTATTTTTTTAAATGGTGCCATCAGTTGTTCTTACTTTGAAATCAATTGTATTGAGAATGAAGTTATAAAGATCAATGTGATCGATTCCATGTCGGTTTGTTCTTAGAAAAGATTTCCTCTTGGATTCGATAGCGTGAAAGACCTTTGACCTATACTGTCTGGCAAACAAACTGTTTGTCAAAAAAATATGTACAATGTACCAATACATCATTTTAAAAATCCATAAAATTCTTTGGCTGGGAATTCCCATTCTGGGGTTTGGAAATTGTTTCCTTTAGGGAGAGTAAACCAAGGGGAAAACTCACCTTCCGATTTTAGAATGTGCATTTCCTGTGACGGCATATAACTTTGGGCCAAAAGGAATACCATCTGTCCATCCTTTCCAATCGCTTTGTCCACAACCATCACCACATGACCGGGAGATCCTGCTTCAATCCAAACATCACCAGGCTCCAATTGTGTGAGTGATTTTTTGATAAGTTCTGATTTGAGAGAAATGGTTCCCGCATAACTATAAATAAATTGTAAGTATTCCTCAAAAACATCCCGGTTTGTTCCTTTTTTGGATTGGTTTAGTTTCCAACTTGTTTTATTCCCTTTTACTACCACTCGATCGCCTTTGGCAAATCGATGGAAAGGAACTTCCATTCCATTGCTGATTTTAAAAAGGATCTGATCATATTTTTTTTGTGCATAAAAATATTCAGCGCGGAGTTTCATGACGGCATCTGCACATTGGATCAGGTCTCTCTTCAGTAAGGGAAAATGAAGAACTGCGACATGGACTTGGTTTTGTTTCTGGTTTCCATTGTACAAAAGGACTGGGCTACCCTCTGGTTTTAAAGGAAAGTTTTGTAAGTAACTGGCAAAACTATCTTTTGGATAATCCACTCTCAAATATCCGTTAGGTGGTATGAACCTTTTTTGGATCGTATCTGCAAATAGTGGGATAAAGGGAAGGGTTACAAAAGACAAGCAACTCATTACCAAAAGGAAAAAGAAATTCCATTTCTTTTGAGACGTAAGTTTTGTTTTGCGATTTCTATCGAAAAGTTTTTTCAAAATAGGTTTCAATCCTCATCTCATTGGATCAAATCTTGATTGAAAAAAAACAAATTTTCAATCCAAACATAAATCAAAAACTTTTTTTGACACCACTCCTATTTCCAATTCCGATATAAGATGGTTCCAGAGTCCTAATCAAAAGTTGATCGATCGTTTGGATTCCATATCCTTAAATTAACGAGTTACCACTAGTTTGATAGACTCTTCCAACCATGCCTCTTTTGCTTCTGCAAAGGAAACGGTTTTCGTCACAATGGACTCTGGAGTGAAGGCACCCGATTGGATTTCGGGGTAAAGTGCATTCATCGAATCAATGGATTCCACGCGGCCTATTTGGATTTCTGCTCCTTGGTTGTACATTTCCAAATAGGGAATTTCCAATCGATTGGTCCAAAAAATGGAGGCAGAACTGAGAATTGCATTTTTTCCCAGTGACCGTGTAGCAAAGTCCCAACCTTCTTTTGTGGCAGAGGCGTCACATACCAAATCATACCGTTCGTTTGGTTTGGGAAAAGTGGTAAGATGAGTGACTGGGATACCGAGGGAAGATGCTAAATCAATCCTTTCTCTATTTGTATCAACATACATAACTTCCGCTTTTTTTGTTTGGTGGAGGTAAAGTGCCGTGTACAGTCCAATGCTCCCTGCATTGCCACCAACCACTAATGTTTTTGGATCTTTTTTTCTAGATAGGAACCGACCAGCGAGTTTCCAAGCTTCTGCAATATTATCACTAAAACTGGCAATGCCTACCGGATTGATATTTGGATCCAATTCAAATAACATTTGTTTTGCGTATGGTACGAGTAACAATTCAGAAATGGCACCACCAAAAGCATGGGATCCAGGAGGCATACCATATGCTGAAGTGTATGGGACAGTTTCACAAGAATTTGTATGGTGGGACAAACAAGATGGACAGGTTCCACAAGAAATTTGAAAAGGAATGGCAACCATGGTTCCGATTTTGAATTTTCCCTCCAAATCCTCTGATATACCTTTGATCCTACCGACAAACTCGTGTCCTACGGGGAAGGGGGCTCGGAAAAGAGTTTCTCCGCGTACGATGGGTAAATCCAAATCACAACGAGCGATTGCAATCGGTTCCACTAAAGCTTGGTTTCCACCTGTGATGGTGGGTGTATCAATTCCTTCCCATTCCAAAATTCCTTTTTTGCGAAACACAAGTCGTTGCATTTGACCCTCCGTATACCGATCGGTCTACATTTAGTTTCCCTTCTTTTTTAATCAACTAAAATTGTTGGAACCAGTTTGGCAAATGGGGTAGTTCTGATTCTTCCCAAGTCCAATCGCCAAGCACCCAAACGCTGAATAGGCGACAGTGAGTTTTGGTTGTAATCGTTTTTCCAAACTGAGAATAGGATCTAAACAAATTCCAAGTGTTTCATCAATTTGTACTTTCTTCAATGGGGAATCCCACTTCACCGAGAGCTGGTGTGTAAATCAGGGCTTGGAAAATCAGTGAGCGACCCTCTTTCGTTACATCTTCGATGATGGCATCTGTGAGTCCATTGTCCGCACGTTTGCCAAATAAAGTTAGGTCAGAATTCGACACTGGTTCTTTTGTCGTAGTGGTAGAGATGATATAGGAATTGGGGTCGAATGACCTGATGGTAGAGATGGCACTTTGGCCTGCTTCCCCCGAACCTCCGATCAGTAAATATTGATTTTGTCCCATGAATCCCTACCTGAAGGTTTTAATTTTCGATTGATCATGGTAAAGTCTCTTAGATTCTATATCGGAACAAGCGAAATATGAAAACGATTTTATCCTGCTCCAACTGTCTCAGTGGTCATTCCATCTCCTCATCCAAACTGGAGGGCAAAAAAGGAAAGTACCGATGTAAAAAATGTTCCATTTGGAATCATTTCGATTTTCGAAAGATCAAAACGGGAGAAAGATCCGACTCACTCGTGTTATTTGATCTAAATTTTCTTGGCCAAATACCCAATCACAACTTACAAGGTCAAATTTTTGGACGTTATACATCTAATTTTATTTCGGAATGGTCCAATGAAGAACTCGTTTTTTTGAAAGATGAAGAAGGAAACGATCACGATGTTCGCATTTCAATTTCAGGACTTCCTGAAATTGTTAGGCTAAAAAATTTTGATTACGATGTAACTGCTGATCAACCTTCCAAAAATTTGAGTATCATCATCAATCATAATGTGAATAAAGCACCGGTTCGTTTATCTTTGACTGTTACTGACTATGATCATGTGTTGGTGAATGGAAAATTGTATCTTGCGATTTCGGACGAGTGGAATACATTTTTACATGGTAGTTTTACTGCGACACATATCTATAAAATTCAATTTGATGAATATGGAGTGGCAAACAAAGAATTACCTGATTTCATCACCAGTTTTTTAGCGGCAAAAATTTATGTTTTGTCTGGAAATATTTTGTCCTTACAAAAACATTTTCCAACTCTCAGCGAAAAAGAAAAAGCAGAACTTTTATCGCTTGTTATGTACCACTGGCCCGAAAACCAAACCACTGTTTCGGAAGTCCATTTTAAAGAAGGGAATATCCAAGCGATCTTCCAACTCACGCAACGAAAACTCAATGAAAGTTTTATATTTCTAATTTCAAATCAATTAACACCAAACTCTGATCATTGGCATATCATCCATGATGTTGTATGCCATTCTGAAAAAGAACCCATTTTCATTCCTCTTCTTAAAACAAAATTTCCAGAGGAATACCAAAAACATTTAGGGAGTCAATTAGAAACTAAAAACGATGACAAAACCTTAGATTGGTTAGAAGATGATGATGTGTATCTTTTGGATTCCTTTGTTCGTTCTGTAGGATCATTGGATTATATCATCAAAGATTCGATCCGTAACCCATTAGGTTTCACTCTTTTACAAGAAGCATTTGTTCGCTCCAAGTACAAATCTTGTATGCGATTATTGGAAAGAGGTGCTGATCCCAATATCGTAGATGCAAATGGCGAAACTGCTATTTTTAAATTATGCCAAGACAATATCCTACGTTTACAAGAAAAAACCAATTTGATGGATGAACTGATCCGACGTGGAGCTAAGGTAAACTTACAATCCATTAATGGAATGTCACCTCTGCATTGGTGTTCTGTATTTGGGGAACCGAGTTTGGCAAAACGACTCATCCAAGCAGGTGTCGACATCCACATAGGTGACCAAAATGGAAGTACTGCTTTACACGAAGCCTGTAAATTTGGAAATTCCTCAGTTTTGGCTTTGTTATTGGAGTCGGGTGCAAAGGCAAATGCGAAAACATTGGATGATAAAACAGGCCGAGACTTGGCTTTCGAAAATTTAGAAATTGCAGATTTAGAAGCAGATGAAGAGAAAAAGAACCGGTACCAAAGGGTCCTTTCTCTCTTAGATGTGTACGGTGGTTAAAAACCAATACGTTTAGTTTTAAAACTTCGGACGATAAAATACAAAACAAGTCCAACAGGCCCATAATAAAACGTAAGTCCATGGATTGGAACCAATACCAATCTATGGATTCCGTTTGTTTTTCCATCTTCTGCTTCCCAAGTTCCCAAAAACAAATCAAAGGAAAGGTAGTGCACCCAACCAGCTAACAAAAATTCATCATTCTGAAACAAAGATCGAACAGATTGTAAACTGGAAAAATTTCCTTCTGCATTTCCAAATCCAATCGATAAGGAAAGGATGTACAGTCCACCTAGGAATAATCCGGAGACCAAAATCCTTAAATAGGGAATCACCTTATTTTGATTTGGTGAAAGAAGCAAAACTAGCCAAGCAACAAGTGTGAGTGAATTGGCAATTGTAAAAACGAGAGATGGATTCATATAGTTACCTTTGTATTCGAAAATTTAGGAAAAAAGAAAAGGCGTAAAGCTAAAGACAAAAGGAGTAGGAGATGAAGTCCGTAAACTCCCGTAAATAATGGTTGGAACGAAAATATGGATTGTCCCAAAAGAGTTTGGATCACCATCACGATGATGAGTGAAAAAAGTAACACACCCATAAAACGTAATAATAAAACTTGTTCCTTTGTTTCTTTTTTATGGAAGAGAGATGCTGCGATCACAAAAAATACCTGCATCACATGCATTCCAAAAAAATGAGGAACTCTCATATCCCCAATCACAGTACTCCATCCAAAAAATGTAATGCCTGGTCCTGGGTCTCCAGTTCCAAAGGAGTGAGATCCACTTGTTTGGAATATCCCTTGTTTCATTAGTTCCAATTGTTCGGGACGAGGTTGTGTCATAAAAAATCCGATGATCATTCCAAACCCTGCGATCGATAGTCCCCAAAGTAAACTTTCTCGTGCAGATTGTGAGATTCCTTTTTCTTTTAAAATTGGGAAAATCATTCCTAAGTGGAATAACCAAAAAATGGAGATACTCGTTCCCATGACGGAAAACACAATTTGGTTCCAAGTAGTAGAGACATTAAAATGGCTAGCTTCACCCTTTGCCGCTTGGTATGTGATAAGAACAATTTCAATCACAGAGGTGATGGTGAGTGCGATTTGTGTTTTCCGATTGAACCGCCAATCTGCTAAAAACCGTTCCAAAATCCACACAGTGGATAGGGAATACACACCCAAAGAAATGGTGAACTTAATCGGTTTGATCCAGAGATTCACTCCTAAAAGGGTTCTTGTATCTAGAAAAACTAAGGGAATCATGGATATCGTGAGTACTGCCATCGCGATTCCATTCCAAAAAAGTGGTTGTTTTTTGAAGTCGGCGTATTTCATAATGTTGACAGCGTAAACAAATAAGTATACTCTGTCAACATAAAAAGTATACATTGTAAACATTTTATGAAACCATCCAAAAAACAATCAGTCCCCAAAATCCTAAGCCCCAGTAAAAAACCATCGGACCAATCATCAAAATCCACATCCGGCAAACCCAAAGACCTAGTGGAACCCTCTAGTTACCACCACGGGAATCTGCGAGAGGATGTTTTAGAACACTCACGTCATGTACTGGAGAAAACTGGGGTTTCTTCTTTGAGTCTTAGGGACATTGCAAAGGACCTCGGTGTGAGCCACACAGCTCCCTACCGGCATTTCCCAAAAAAAATGGACCTCCTCCAAGCACTCGTGGCAGAAGGCTTTCGAGAATTGGCAGGTGCCATGAAACGTGCTTGGGAACATTCTGAAGACCCATTGGAAAAAATCCGAAAAGCGGGTGAAGAATACATTTACTTATTACTCAAAAATCCAAGAAGAACCGAACTTATGTTTGGTGGAGAAATTTATGTTTCAGGTGATCCTATCTCGGATGAATTAAGGGAATACGGAAACGATGCTTATATGGGAATGTTTCGGATTGTAGAATATGGACAAAACCAATTGGTTTTAAAAAAATCGGTGCCTACGGCAACACTTATGATGAGTTTTTGGAGTGGGGTGCATGGTTTTGCCGTACTGAATGAACGCAAATGGAAATCCATACAATCCTCTGAAGGAGAAAAAGAATCCTTTCAAAAAGAAGTATTACAAATCTTAGAGATTATGATCGAAGGGACACGTCTGTAAAATAGATGATGCGACTAGTGATAATGGTGTGTTCACCTTCTGTTTCTAACGTTACTTCCATCTCCACAGGGTAATCCTTTAACACCATAATCAAACCAATTCCTGATCGATTCGAGTTTGGGTCATTGGATTCAATTTTATCAAAGTAAAGTTTTTCCAAATCTTTGGCAGAAAATATTTCTTTTAGACTCGCTTCATAAGCTGAAACATTGGATTCATTTGTTTTGTTTCTCACTAACATTTCAAACGATTGGCCGCGGTGGATGAGTGATATTTCGATATCGGCTTTTTTGTCATAAGAATATTTTGCGGCATTTTCTAAAAGTTCGTTGAATACTGTGGAGATCGAATTTACGATCTCTGAATTTTTCATGTCCATTGAATCGCTTGGAACATCGGGTAAAAAAGAAAACCCATAAAAATAACCAATAAAATCTGATAATATTCCAATACGGCGCCAGTACCGCATCAAATCCAAAGGTTTCAAATGGATTTCGATGATGGATTCTGGCTTTTGTTCTGAGAAAGCTGTGTGTGTTAGATTGCCGTATTTTCGCATATTCGTAGTTCAACTAAAGAATGTAGCGAAACTACTTCAATGCCGCAAGCGCTTTTTCTAATGCATTTTGCATTAATCGGCGTTCTTCGGGGTTTGTGCTAAGTTTGTCGAAGTGGAGGGGTTTTAAAAGGAAACCATCTCCATCAAATTTCAGAAATGGATTTTCCTTTTTCTCTTGGTCATTCTTTACTCCAATCACTTGGAATGTTTCGATGGGAGTGTGTACCCCTTTGACAAGGATTTCCCCTTTGGGAACTGTATTTACATATTCGTCTACCAAGGATTTGGTTGCGTTGGATATGAGAATTTCTCCAGCGTTTGCGACAGTTTCCAACCTTGAAGCCACATTCACAGGGCCACCGATGATCGTGTAATCCATTCGTTCATTGGTTCCAAAGTTTCCAACTGTCACATAACCAGTGTTGATTCCTATTCGACAAGTTAGGTTGTGATTGATACCTGACTTTCTCCAATATTCAGCTAACGCAGGTAAACTGTCTCGCATTTCAATTGCCATCTTTACACAGTTTAAGGCATGAGCTTTGTCGTTTTCAAAACTTGGTGCCCCAAAAAAAATCATAATGGCATCACCAATGAATTTGTCGATGGTTCCACCGTATTTGATCGCAATACTTGACATGACATCCAAATACTGGTTGAGACAATCGGAAAGGATTTCAGGTTCTATGGAATCTGTGATCGTCGTAAAACCAACAATGTCTGAAAAAAAGATTGTGAGTTTACGCCTTTGGTGGGAGATAGAAGTTTCTACTTCCGCACCAGTGATCATTTCATACAACTGTGGGGAGAGATAGCGTCGCATTCGATCCAAATACATTTGGATCTTTTTGTTATTTTCTAAGAGTTCGTTCTCAATTTCGGTAGAGTGGTCAATGATGTTTTGGTAAAGGACTTCCAATTCAGCGTATTTGGCTCTTTCCTCTTCCAATACCTTTTCATTGTCCATAAAAAACCCTAACCACGTTTCCTCATGATCATAATGGTAATGTCATCATACACATCCATACCATCGATAAAGACATAGATGTCTTGGAAAATGGCAGATAATATTTCATCAGTGGTGGGAAGGTCAGCATGACGTTCCAAAGATTCGATCAGCCTATGAGAGCCAAACTGTTCTCGTTTGGGATTTTCTGCTTCTGTGGCACCATCTGTATAAAGTAAGATGATGTCTTTGGGTTGCAATGGAATAGGTTTTTCGTGGATGAATTCATCAATTGATTCGGTAAGACCAACTAACATACCATTGTCGACTGTATCAATGATTTCTGTTTTTCTAGAGGCATGGCGGTACACCATGATGGTTTCGTGTTGGCCAGCAGTGGTAAACACTCCATTTTTATAAGAAAAGAGAGAAAGTGTTAAATTCCGGATGTCATTCATCCTTACATGGATGTTGGAAAATAAAATGGAGTTGATCGAACGAAGGGATTCACGTAAGGAAATCACCTTCGAACGTAATGTTGTGATGAAGGCAGATTGTGTCATGAGCATCACAACACCTGACGCTAGTCCATGGTCTGTGACGTCTCCGATTCCAATGTAAACTGTTCCATCTTCGTGGTGAATTACGTCATAGTAATCTCCTCCAACTTTATTTGCAGCATCCATTCGGGCAGATATTTCTAATACTTTGATTTTGTTTAATTCAGCTTTTTTCGGTAGAACCATCGCTTGTATTTGCCTAGCGACTTCTAATTCCATTCCAAGATGCATGTTCTCTTCTAAAATTGCTTGTTTTTCTGTGTTAAAGATTAAATCTGCTTGTTCTTTTGTCGTTCGAGAAGTGTTTCGAATTGCATATAAAATCAAACCACCTGTCATGATCATATAAGAAAGTATTAAGAAAATTCCCATAGGAACTGCACTTACAATAAAAAAGTAACTATTTTCCTCTAAGAAATTTGGTTTTAGATAATCTGATAACCCAATTAGTCTTTTGTTTAAGTCGTTCATCTCTGGATAAAAAAATATTGCTAAGGAAGCATATTCGACTACTAATACAGCAATCGCAAAAACAATAGTCTCTGAGCTATTACGTATAGAGGCTAAGGCAATCAGGATAAAAAACACATAGATCATCGGAGCCGCATACACTAAGCTGGGATTTTTTTGTGCATGGGCTGTATAACCGACAACAAAAGTTAAAAGTGATATTTCTAAAAAGGAAGAAAGAAACTTAAATATCTTGAGATGTTTTCCGGATTTACGTAATGAATAAAGTACGAAAATATTGTATGCAACTAGAATGAAAAGCGCAGATATCTGGTAATAGAACTCTATTATTGGGCGCCCAGCAAGCAATCCTAAGGTAGCAAATATTAAGATCATACCAAGAAAAAAGAACCGAAACTTGGTCGCAAATATTTCAGCTCGAAACTCTCCTTGAAAGATAATATCTTTTAGTTGTTTTTCATAGTAATCGGAGAGGACAAAACGATTTTCATTCATAGAAGCTTGTGACATATGACCTGCCCCCCAAAAATTGGACCACTTGATAAGTTAGTTTTCCTCCGATAAATAGGAGTAAAGCATGGCGAAGAAAAGAGTAGAAGAACCTAAGATATTCCAAATTCTAAAAGAAGCAGAATCTGGAGTTACGATCAAAGAATTATCAAGAAAATATGGTTTTACAGAGCAAACTTTGTATAGATGGCGTAATCAATATGGAGGTCTTGAATTAAGTGACATCCAAAAAATGAAAGAACTTGAACGAGAGAATTCAGAATTGAAGAAAATTGTGGCAAACATGGCTCTAGAAATACAGGCAATTAAAAACGTACTCGGAAAAAAGTTTTAGACAGACCGAGTAAATTAAGAGCGATCGATCTGTTAAACGAGGAAGGTATTTCAAAAAGGCGAAGCCTGAAGCTCTTAGATTTTCCGAAGTCTACATACTACTTCAATCCGAAAAATGAAGATGAGATAGTTGTAAATGAAATCCGAAGACTTGCCTTCAAACGCAAGCGAGCAGGATATCGAATGATTTATAAATTCATGCGTAAAGCTGGATGGAGAATCAATCATAAAAAAGTATACAGATTATACTCGCGAGAAGGCTTAAAAATAAGGACAAAACCAAGGAAGAAACGGAAATTAGCTGATAGTACACCTATTCCAATTCCAACTCAACCGAATGAGGTCTGGGCAATAGATTTTCTTCATGAGCGAACAATAGATGGTCGGAAGGCAAGAATTCTATCTGGTGTAGATCTTTGCACAAGAGAAAATGTTGTTTTATCAGCAGACTATTCCATTTCTTCTGAAAGATTAATTCGATTCTTAGAATCATTGCCTGCGCTTCCAAAATCGTTTGTAACTGACAATGGTCCTGAATTCACTTCTAGAGTTTTTATCAATTGGTTATCAAAGAATAATATCGGTATATCCTATATTGACCTTGGTAAACCAACTCAGAATGCATTCGTTGAAAGCTTCAATGGTAAGTTAAGATCTGAATGTTTGCAATTGAGCTTCTGTAGAGATTTGAATGAACTAAAGAATGAACTTTCTAAATTCCAAAAGGAT